>NZ_JACYMI010000003.1:0-538473 GCF_020858075.1 Janthinobacterium sp. EB271-G4-7A | reverse complement strand
GAGTCCCTTCGTGGGCACCATTACCTAATTCGCAAAAAAGCCGCAAACTTTCACGAGTTTGCGGCTTTTTTCATTTCAAGATGCCGCGCTGCCGCGGCCCTTTCCCTTATTTGGCCAGCGCCGCCTTCACGGCGTCAAACAGGCTCGTCGTCGGACGGCCAATCAGCGCGCTCAATTGCTTGCCATTGTCTTCCAGGCCGCCCTTGGCCGCACCCGCATCGGAGTCGGCCAGCAGGTCGGCAAACCCTTCCGGCACACCCACGCTCACCAGCGCCGCCTTGAAGTCCGCCTGCGGCATATCCTTGTACGCAATCGCCTTGCCCGACTGGCGCGCCACTTCGGCCGCATATTCCGTCAGGGTAAAGCCCTCGTCGCCAGCGAGTTCATAGATGGCTTGCGGCTGGGGCGCCGTCAGCACGGCGGCCGCCGCCGCCGCGTAGTCAAGGCGCGCGGCGGACGAGAAGCGGCCGTTTTGCGCCGCACCGAGCACGACGCCATGCTCGAGCACGGGCACCAGGTGCTCCGTATGGTTTTCCAGGTACCAGCCGTTGCGCAGGAAACTGTACGGCAGGCCGGATGCGCGGATGGCCGCTTCCGTAATGACGTGCTCGGCGGCCAGGCCCAGCGGCGACGTGTCGGCGCGCAAAACGCTGGTGTAGGCCAGCAAGGCCACGCCGGCCCGCCTGGCTGCATCGATGACATTCTGGTGCTGCTGCGCGCGCTGGCCCACTTCGCTCGACGAAATCAGCAGGATCTTCGTTGCACCCTTGAATGCCGCATCGAGACTGGCGCCATCGTTGTAATCGGCCTGGCGCACTTGCACGCCCTGGGCGACCAGGCCGGCGGCCTTGGCCGGGTTGCGCACGGCGGCGATGATATTGGCTGCGGGGACGGATGTGAGCAGGCTGGCGATGACGTGCTGGCCCAGATTGCCTGTGGCGCCGGTGATGACGATCATGATTTCTCCTTGGTACGTGGGTGGTAAAACCCTATAATAGGACTATTGCTTACTTATTGTAAGTACGTACCTTTTGGTAAGTATGAATGAAATCTACATTTACAGGTCCAACTATCATGTCCACAGACACTCCTGGCGCCAGCCTGCGCACCGCCCTCGCCCGCCAAAACCAGGGGGCGCACCTGCTGGCGGCGGCCTGCCCGTCGCGCGCCGTGCTCAGCCACCTGACCAGCCGCTGGGCCGTGCTGGTGCTGGTATTGCTGCTGAGCGGCACGCGGCGCTTCAGCGAACTGCGCCGCGAAGTGGGCGGCGTGAGCGAAAAAATGCTGGCGCAAACCCTGGAAGCGCTGGCGGGCGACGGTTTCGTGCTGCGCCAGGCGTATCTGGTGATACCGCCCAAGGTGGAATACAGCCTGACGCCGCTGGGACGCGAGGCGGCCGAGCGCCTGGCCGTGCTGGTCGACTGGATCGAGGATAATTACCCGCGCATCGAACAGGCGCGCGCGGCCCTGGAAGCGGTACCGGCAGCGCAAAAAGCGGCTTGAACAGATTGCTTTTGGTCATCAAGAATTATCGTTTACTCCTACTTGCCTTGATGTAATACTAGGCCCATGAACCGCGTAAGGGCGCGATACCATGAACCAGTTGATTTCCTCCATCACCGACCGGGCCAATGTGCTGCTGGTCAGCAATTCGCCGAATGATGTGCGCGAACTGCTGTATGTGCTGGACCGGCATAACCTGGGCACGGGACTGGCGGGCGATATCGACGAAGGCGTGGAACTGGCGGCCGGCGGCACGGACCTGATCCTGCTCGACGCGGCGCTGGCGGGCACAAATATCGGCGCCACCTGCATGCGCCTGCGCAATGCGGGCGGACGCCACGGCGTGCCCCTGCTGCTGATGTCGGCCACTCCCAGCGCCGAGGAACAGGGCCGCAGCGTGGGCGCCGGCGCCAGCGACTACATCAAGATGCCCTTCAATGCGCGCGACGTGGCGGAAAAAATCCTCATGGAACTGGCGCTGCACAAGGCCGAGGCGCCAGCCGCCCGCCCCTACACCACTCCCGCCACGCCACCGCGCCCCCTGCATCCGCAAACGCTGGAAGTCAATTACCACTCCATCCTGGCCGGTTCGCCCGACGCCGTGCTGCTGTTCGATATCGACAACCGCCTGCTGATCGACGCCAACCACCTGGCCGAAGAACTGTTCGGCATGCCGCTGGCCGAGCTGCTGCAAGGCGGCATGGAGCCCCTGTTCCCCAGGCATCAGAGCGATGGCAGCGCCTCGCCACAATTGCTGGAAGAAAAGATCCGCGATACCTTGCAAGGCAAGATCGTCGTCTTCCGCGCCAACTGCTGCCACCGCGACAGCCACCCGATCGCCTGCGAAATCCGCTTGATGCGCCTGTCCGTGCCGGGCCGCCAGCTCGTGCATGCGCGCATCATCGACTTGACCGAACGCAACCTGGCCGAAGCCATGCGCGCGGGCCAGAGCACCCTGCTGGAAATGGTCGCCAAGGGTGCGCCCCTGATCCCCACCCTGAACCAGCTGCTGCTGCTGATCGAAGGCCAGTCGCGCGGTGTGCTCTGCTCCATCATGCTGCTCGACGATGACGGCATCCACATGCACAGCGCGGCCGGTCCCAGCCTGCCGCCCGAATACATGGCCCTGCTCGAAGGCGTGGCCATCGGCCCAGGCGTGGGCTCTTGCGGCACCGCCATGTTCCTGCGCGAACCGGTGGTGGTCACCGACATCATGCGCGATCCGCTGTGGGCGCCCTACCGCGAGCTGGCCGCGCCGTTCGGCCTGCGCGCCTGCTGGTCGCGCCCCATCTTCGGCCAGGATGGCGCCGTGCTCGGCTCGTTCGCCATGTACTACCGCGAAGTGCGCCAGCCCGACGCGCGCGACCTGGAACTGATCGACACGGCGACCGACCTGGCCGGCATCGCCATCGGCCGCATGCGCCACGAACGCGAGCTGCAGCGCCACCGCGCCCACCTGGAAGAGCTGGTGGCCGAACGCACGGCGGCCTTGACGCAGGCCAAGGAACACTCGGAGCAAACGAACCTCGAACTGGCCGCCGCGCTGGAAAACCTGTCCATCACGCAGGAAGAACTGGTGCGCCGCGACAAGCTGGCCGCGCTCGGCGCGCTGGTGGCCGGCATCGCGCATGAACTCAATACGCCGATCGGCAACGGCCTGGTGGTGGCCACCACCATGGCCGAACGCACGCGCGAAATCCAGGCCAGCTTCCTCGACGGCCTGCGCCGCTCCGAACTGGGCGCCTACCTGACCCAGGCCAGCGAGGCGGACGCCATCATGCTGCGCAACCTGCAGCGCGCCGCCGACCTGGTCTCGAGCTTCAAGCAGATCGCCGTCGACCGCGCCAGTTCGCAGCGCCGCCACTTTCTGCTGCGCCAGTTCGTCGCCGAACTGATGCTACCCATGTCCACGCCGCTCAAAGCCGCCGGCCTGAGCCTGACGCAGGACGTGACGGACGGCCTGGCCATGGACAGCTATCCCGGCCCGCTGGGCCAGGTGCTGAGCAACCTGCTGGAAAATTGCCTGCGCCATGCCTTCGAGGGCCGCAGCGGCGGCAACATCGCCATCACGGCGCGCGGCAGCGACGATGGGCAGACGATCACCCTGTCCATCGCCGACACGGGCGTGGGCATCGCCGCCGACGACCTGGCGCACGTCTACGACCCCTTCTTCACCACCAAGCTCGGTTCCGGCGGCTCTGGCCTGGGCCTGCATGTGGCGCACAACATCGTCACGGGTGTGCTGGGCGGCCATATCGACGCCACCAGCAACACCGGTGCCGGCAGCGGCACCACCTTCACCCTGCAGCTGCCCGCCACGGCGCCGCAATCGCCCGCGCCCTGAACGGCAGGCGCGCTACAATGCCGGCAGGCTTTTCTTTCGGAGCAACTATGAAATACCTGATCGCCACGGCCCTGCTGGCCGCCTGCGCGTGGGCCTCGGCCGGCCCTGCCCCCTGGTACAAATGGCGCAGCAAGATCGACGGCACCCTGTCGTGCGCCCAATCGCCCCTGGGATTTGGCTGGGAACTGGCCTCGGGGCCGTACAAAGATAGCCGTTGCGAAAAACCGGCGCTTGTTAAATAATGGGGTCATGACCACACGGGGCACCGGCTTGAGATCAAGCGATGGCATTGCGGCGTCGAAAGAGTATGGAACGATAAGAACGTATCTATTCAAACCGAGGAGACCACATGTTTACGAATCCCGAACAATTCGCATCGGCCACCAAGGCCCTGTTTGAATTCCAGCTGATGACCTTCAACACCCTCACCTCCAAGGCCGTGCAAGGCGTGGAACAGGTATTGGCGCTGAACATGGCCACCGCCAAGTCCGGCATCGAGGATGGCCTTGCCGCCAGCAAGGAAATCAGCCAGGCCAAGGATCCGAAGGCCGCCATGGCCGCCGCCGCCGCCCAGCTGCAACCGGGCGTGGCCGGCGCAAAAGCGTATAAACAGCAACTCGACGACATCATCAAGGAAATCCACACGGAATTCACCACGGCCGCCGAAGCCCACGTGGCTGAAGCGAAAAGCAATCTGAGCGCCCTGATCTACGACGTCACGAAAAACGTGCCGCCCGGTTCGGAAAATGCTGTCGCCATCGTCAAGGCCGCCATCGACAACGCCTTCCTCGGCTACGAGCAGGTGACCAAGGCCACGAAACAGGCCGTGAAGACCGTGGAAGAGCAGATCGCCAAGGCCAGCGCGCAAGTGGCGCAGGCAACGGAAAAGGCGACGAGCGGCGCCACCGCCGCGGCTGAAAAGGCAGCGCCTGCCGCCAAGCCGAAGGCTGCCAAAAAGTAAGTGATGCAGGTCGGATTAGCGCGGCAAGGCCGCGCGTAATCCGACGCATTGTTGGCGCCAATGGTGATGTCGGGTTACGCGCGCAACGCTAACCCGACCTACAACTATCGGGGCCTGACTCCTCAGACCCCGATGGGTATGATCCGGTACACGCAGCGCCGCCCCCCCTCCAGCAGATATTCGCTGCGCTCCACCGTGCAATCGCCCCCCAGTACCCGTTGAAAGATGGCCAGCTCCGAGCGGCAGAAATTCTGGCATGCCGTGGCGGCCGCGCAAATCGGACAATGGTTTTCCACCAGCAAGACACTGCCATCGTCCTGCGGTTCCGCATGGGCCATGTACCCCTCGCCATCGCGCGCCCGCGCCAGGCTGTCCACTCGTTGCGCCAGCGCAAGCTGCGGGTCGACCAGCTTGCCGTAAGCGGCTTCGCTGCTGCGCTCGCGCGCTCTGATCAGTTTATCCAGGCCCTCGTCACCGAACTGGGTTTTCACCTGCGCTATCAATTCCAGGGTCAGGTCGGCATGGCGGTCAGGAAAGCGCGCATGGCCCTCCCGCGTCAGCGTCCAGCGCCGCGACGGGCGCCCCACCTTGTCGGCCACGTCCTCGAAAGCCACCAGGCCACGTTCCAGCGCCGCTTCCAGCTGGCGCCGCGCGCCCATGGACGTGATATCGAGCAAGGCCGCCAGTTGCTGCGCCGTCTGCGGCCCGCGCATCTTCAGCAGGAACAGGATCTGCTCCGACGTATTCATGCTCGCGCTCATGCCACAGCTTGCGTGTCGCCCACGCCGGCCAGCTGGCGGCGCCAGGCCGCCATGCGCCACGCGGCCCAGGCGGCGGACAAGGCGCCCGCGACGAGGATCAGCCGCGTGTCGATCAGGGTCAGCACGGAGCCGCTGAGGGCCACGACGATGTTGGCGATGCAAAAGGTGGTGGCCAGCAAGCCCATCACGGCGCCCTGCCCGTGCGCGCTGAAGCGTTCGGCGCACCAGCCCTGGATCACCGTGTTGTACAGGGCATTCGGAATGCCGAACAGCACGATGGCAGCGATGCCCACCCAGATATTACCCAGTGCCAAGATTCCTACGGCCAACGCCACGCCGCAGGCATACCAGCTGGCCCGCAGCAGCGGCGCATGGCGGCTGGGTCCGCCCGCCAGCAAGGACGTGACCGTCATCGTGCCGCACAGGCCCACATTCACCCAGGCAATCTCCTGTGCATGGTAATTCGCCGTCTCGACCAGCCACAGCGGATAGAACTCGTAGAAGCTGGCCACGCCGCACGTCAGCGCCAGCTGCACGATGAACAGGGTGCGCAGCTCCTCATGGCGCAGCAGGTTCAGCGAATGGCGGTCGCGCGCCACTTGCCACCACGACGTCGTCAGCAACGACGGCGTTTCGCGCGGCAAGCCCACGGCCACCAGCACGGCGACGAGCATCAGGGCGGCGGCAGCGATCCAGAACGGCACCGTCACGCCCCAATGCAGTGTCGCACCCGCCAGGATCGGGCCCACCAGCCAGCCCAGGTAAAACGCGCCATTCAGCCACGACATGGCACGCAGGCGCAGCGGTCCCGTCAACTGGTCGGCCAGCATGGCGCGCGCCACGGCGCCGTTTCCCTCCAGCAAACCCGTGATGAAACGGGCGACGATGAACAGCGGGTAGGACTGGATCACCAGCGCCCAGGCCGTGATGGCATGGCCGATGGCGGCGCCCACGGCCGTGCGCATCAGCAAGGGGCGGCGGCCATAGCGGTCGGAAAGCGGTCCCAGCAAGGCCGAACCGATCAGCAATCCCAGCGGGTTGATGGTCAGCGCCAGGCCGAACAGCAATTTGGACGGCAAGCCGAGAAAATTATTGAAGGCATTCGGCGCTTCGGCCGCAAACAGGGGCGGCAGGATCGGATACGGCAGCGAGGCGCCGATGGTCGACAGCAGCGCCAGCAAACAGGCGGCGGAAATCAGGATGATGTTTTTCATGCGGGCTCGATGGATATTGTCTGGCAAGACTACGTGAGCACGCCACATAAGTAAACTAAAATGTTTATTAATTATGCCAAGCCTTGCCGCCATGGCGTGAACCGTGCGCGCCATCGCCTCGGCTATCATTGCCCTATGACTCACGTTTAACAGGGCAAACATGACACTGTCAGAAATTGAACAGCAACACGGCTTTACCTACCCTTCACTGTACCGGCAACTGGAAAGCGACGGCATGCTGGCCGTGGGTGAATATGGCCCCGACTGGTACAAGCTGGTCTATCCCACGTTGACGGACCGCCCCACCCTGCTGCTGCATGCAGACGATTTCGAATTGCTCAACATCCAGGCCGTTGCTGCGGAAGTGGAAAGCTTGCTGGGCGCGGACGATTACCGGCAGATCGATCCCGCCTTCCAGTTCATCCCGTTCGCGCAAACGGGCGCGGGCGACCACTACTGCTTTTTCGCGTCTGGCCAGCACGATGGCGAGATGCCCATCGTGCTGCTATGGCACGACCAGAATGAAGCCCAGTACCTGGCGAAAAACCTGCAGGACTTCCTGTTTCACATGTTGTTGAACAGCATGGCCGACCAGGATACGTACAACGATGTCGGCGACGAGGAATTCAAGGATCAACTGGCAAAAACCCTGGGCACCCACGCGCGCTACCTGACGGCGCGGCAAGCCGAGGTGCTGCAAACGCTGCTGGCCAGGGACATCATCGATTACGAGGTGGAGCTGCCAAAGGGGCCCACGGAAACGCACCGGGGCTTGCTGACCAATATCGAACTGGCCAGCCTGCGCGCCGAACTGATTCCCTACGAAAAGTTCGACAGCTGTTTTGCCTACAGCGGGGCTGACTGAACATAAAATCGCTGGGCAAGCGGCGGCTGAAGGTTTAAACTGTATATAAACACAGTAAAATCGTTCACCTTGCATCTTGCCCTATTGCCATCCCCATGTTGAGAGTCCTGGAAAATCCCCTGTACTATCTGGATAATTTCCAGGACGTGCTGAACTGGATCAGCGCGCGCTACGCCGATCTGCTGAGTGCTGAAGAAACGCAGTTCATCGCCGCATTCAGCGCACTGCCGCAGCCGTCGCGCGCCCTGTTCGTGCGCCTCGTCATGCGCAAGGGCTGTCTATTTCGCGCCAGCAAGCTCAATTACCCGGAAATCGGCGACACGCGCGCGGCTGCCCTGCCCCTGCTGGAGACAGGCTGGGTCGAGGCCGATCCTGTCATTGCGCTCGATGAACTGTTCGACTTGCTGCTGAAAGCGGAAATCGCCCAGGCCTTCCGCCTCGACGCGCCCCTGAAGGCGGCGCGCAAGGCGGAACAACTGGAGGCCTTGCGCGTACTGCATGCGGAAAGTCAACCGTTTTCCGCCTGGCATCCGGCCTGCACCGACGTGCTGTACCGCATCGGACTTCAAACGCTGTGCGACCGCCTGCGCCTGATTTACTTTGGCAACTATCACCAGGACTGGTCGGAATTCGTGCTGTCCGACCTCGGTGTGTATCAATATGAAAAAGTGGAATTCTCGCCGCAGTCGAGGGGCTTTCGCACGCGCCAGGATATCGAGCACTATGAAGTGCTGCACCAGTGCCGCGAACGCTACAACGACAGCGCGCCAGCCGACGAGGTGCTGCAGGAACTGGCTGCGCTGCCATTACCCGAGGACAATACCTGGCTGGCCAGCCGCCGCGACAAGCTGCGCTTCCAGATCGCCCAGCACCTGGAGAAATGCCAGGACTGGCCGGCCGCCTACCGCGCCTATGCCGATTGCCGCTATCCGGGTGCGCGTGGCCGCGCCATCCGCGTCCTGGAAAAAGATGAACAGCCGCAAGCGGCCTACGAACGCCTGCTGATCGCCCTGGCCGCGCCGGAAAGCGAGGCGGAACAGCAATTGCTGCTGCGCATGGCCCCCCGTTTGCGGCGCAAGCTGGGCCATGCGAAGCAGGCGGCCAATGCAGCAGCAGCCGTGGAGCGCATCGACCTGCGGCTGCCCTATCCGGAACAAGCGTGCTACGTGGAAGGCGTGGTGCAGCAACACCTGATGCAGGACGGCGCGCCCGTGTATTACGTGGAAAACACCCTGATCAACTCACTATTCGGCCTGCTGTGCTGGCCCGCCATCTTCAAGGCCATGCCGGGCGCCTTCTTCCACCCGTTCCACCGTGGGCCAGCCGACTTGCACAGCGCCGATTTTTACCTGCGCCGCAGCAGCGACTTTGCCGCCTGCCTGGCGCAGCTGGACGACGGCAGTTACCAGGCCACCATCCGCGCCACGCTTGCCGCCAAGCACGGCATCGTCTCGCCCTTCGTCAGCTGGGACGTGCTGGACGACGGCTTGCTGGACCTGGCGCTGGCCTGCATTCCGGCAGCGCATCTGAAGAAGGCATTCGAGCGCATCTTGCTCGACATCAAAAGCAACCGCAGCGGCTTTCCCGACCTGATCCAGTTCTGGCCGGCCGAACAGCGCTACCGCATGATCGAAGTCAAGGGTCCGGGCGACCGCCTGCAAGACAACCAGCTGCGCTGGATCGCGTATTGCGCCGAGCACGCCATGCCCGTCAGCGTGTGCTACCTGCAATGGCAGGTGGGCGCATGAGCGCCAGGAGGTACACGATCGCCGTGCGCGCCCTGTGCGAATTCACCGCCAAGGTGGGCGACCTGGACTTGCGTTTCACGCCCTCGCCTACGGCGCAGGAAGGCATGGCCGGCCACGCCACCGTGACGAGCCGGCGCGACGACGATTACCAGCGCGAAATCAGCCTGTCCGGCCACTTCGGCCCCCTGCACATGCGCGGGCGCGCCGATGGCTACGACCCGGCGCGCCGCCAGCTGGAAGAAATCAAGACGTACCGCGGCGACCTGGATGCCATGCCTGCCAACCACCGCCAGCTGCACTGGGCGCAGGCGCGCATCTACGGCCATCTGCTGTGCCAGCAACTGAACCTGCCCATGCTGCGCGTGGCGCTCGTGTATTTCGATATCGTGAGCCAGAAGGAAACCATCATGCACGAGGAATGCACGGCCGAGGCGCTGCGTCTGTTCTTCGAACAGCATTGCGCCCTCTTCCTCGACTGGGCCGAGCAGGAAATGGCGCACCGCGCCAGCCGCGACGCGCAGCTCACGGCCATGGCGTTTCCCCATGCGGACTTTCGCCCGGGCCAGCGCCAGCTGGCCGAGGCCATGTACAAGGCCAGCAGCCGTGGCTGCGGCTTGCTGGCGCAGGCGCCGACCGGTATCGGCAAGACGGTGGGCAGCCTGTTTCCCATGTTGAAGGCGACGGCCGCGCATCGCCTGGATAAACTGTTTTTCCTGGCCGCCAAGGTGCCGGGGCGGCAAATGGCGCTCGACGCCTGCGCCATCCTGAAAGATAGCGCGCCCCTGCTGCCGCTGCGCGTGCTGGAGCTGAGCGCCAAGAGCAGCGCCTGCGAACATCCGGACAAAGCCTGTCACGGCGAATCATGTCCGCTGGCAAAAGGTTTTTACGACCGCTTGCCGCTGGCGCGTGAGGTCGCGCTGGCCAGCGGCTTGATCCTCGACAAGGAAGCCGTGCGCGCCATCGCCTTGCAGCAGGGTATTTGCCCGTACTACCTGGGCATGGAGCTGGCACGCTGGAGCGACGTCGTCATCGGCGACTACAATTATTACTTCGACCTCAGCGCCATGCTGTACGGCATGACTTTGGCCCACGACTGGAAAGTCAATGTGCTGGTCGACGAAGCGCACAATATGGTGTCGCGCGCGCGCAGCATGTATTCGGCCGAGCTGGCGCAGATCAATCTGAAAATGCTGCGCAAGTTCGCGCCCGACGCCTTGAAAAAGCCGCTGGACCGCCTCTCGCGCCAGTGGACGGCCTTGTTGAAGGAGCAGGATGGCGACTACCACGTGCATGCGGCCTTGCCGGACAAATTCTTTGGCGCCCTGCAAGGCGTGGCCACGGCGATCGGCGACTACCTGGCCGACCACGCGGCGGCGCTGGACGAAGATTTGCAGCGCTTTTATTTCGACGTGCTGCTGATCAACCGCCTGGCAGAGAGCTTTGGCGAGCATTCGCTGTTCGACGTCAGCAAGACGGACACGGGTACCACAGCTGGTTCCACCGTCTGCATCCGCAATATCGTGCCCGCACCGTTTCTCAAGGAGCGCTTCGCGGCCAGCCACAGCACGGCCCTGTTTTCCGCCACCCTGAGCCCGTGGAATTACTACAGCGACACCCTGGGCATGCCGGCCGACACGGCCTGGGTCGACGTGGAATCGCCGTTCCAGGCGGAACAACTGTCCGTGCGCGTGGCCGACACCATTTCCACGCGCTACCAGCACCGCGCCGCCTCGCTGCTGCCCATCGCCCAACTGATGGCACGCCAGTATGCGGAAACGCCGGGCAACTACCTGGCCTTCTTCAGCAGCTTCGATTACATGGAAAAGACGGCCCAGCTATTCGCCCAGCATTACCCGGACGTGCCCATCTGGCAGCAGCCGCGCCGCATGGATGACGGGGCGCGTGCGCAATTTCTGGGCCGCTTCGGCCTGGATACGCGCGGCATCGGCTTTGCCGTGCTCGGCGGCGCCTTCGGCGAAGGCATCGACTTGCCGGGCGCGCGCCTGATCGGGGCCTTCATCGCCACCCTCGGTTTGCCGCAGATCAATCCCGTCAACGAACAGATCCGCCAGCGCATGGGCGACATCTTTGGCGCCGGCTACGACTATACATATCTGTACCCCGGCATGCAAAAGGTGGTGCAGGCGGCTGGCCGGGTGATCCGCACGCAGTCGGACAAGGGGGTCGTCTACCTGATCGACGACCGTTTTTCGCGCCCGGAAATCCGCCAGCTGCTACCCACGTGGTGGGACGTGCAACTGGCCGGTGAATAATCTCTTCAGGTATTGCCAGCCCGCTTGCGCGACACGCCGGCTTTCCGTTTTCCTGGAGGGGTCGCAGATGCAGGAAGTCCGCTGTCGTCGACATCGGCATCAACTTCCTGGCTGCGCAGAAAATTCTGCAGTTCGATACGAACGCCGTTTTGCGCAACGACCGACAGTTCCAATGTCATGCCCAGCGATTGCAAAAACCGGCGCAAGGTCGATACATAGGTATCGCTACGCTTTTCCAGTTGCGAAACGGCGTGCTGTTGAATCCCGAGTTCCCTGGCAACCTCCGCCTGGGTCTTGCCCACTGCCTTGCGGAAATCCGTCAGCGTGGCGGCGTGCGCTATCATTTCTTGCATCTTTTCCTGGGACAAAGCCGCAATTTTTGCCTGCCGCTCGGCCGGCAAACTGTGGATGGCGTCGTTCAGATTTCTTCCCATGGCAAACTCCTGTTCCTAAAATCACCTACTGCCTTTGTCCTGCCTTGCTTTCGCCGCATCCAGTTTTTTGAGGTGTTGCTCGTAGCGTGCATTGGCCTTGGATAACAAATCCCTGTAAAACCTGGCCTCATCGACACCCTGCTTGGCTGCCGCAACCAGAATGACCACCTCTCGCCTCGTATCGAAAGCAAAGACCGCGCGCCACACCTCTGCCCCGTTGTTGGCCTTGAACCGCAGCTCTTTCATGTTCGGGTGTTCAGGATTCTTCAACGTCCCGACATGAGGCCGTCCGGCAGCCGGACCCAGCTTCGACAGCGCATCGGCACTCGCCAGCAATTCATCCTGAACATCTATCGGTAAAGCATCGAATTCCGCGTCGAAATCATCGTGAAACGTGATCGACCATGTCCTCGGCGCATTCACAATCACCTACAGATGATATCATGCTCAAATGATTAAATATCTCCGCCACAAAACATGCTAGCCCACCAGTAACCTGAGTTTCTGATACCCCGCCTTGCTCACGGGTATCCTCGTATCGTCGCGCAGGATGGCCACATGGCTGTCCTTGGTGGCCGCCTCGATGCGGCGGATACCGTCGATATTGAGCAGGTACGACCTGTGCACGCGCAGGAATTTGGCGGGATCGAGCTGGGTTTCCAGCTCCGACAGCCGCTGGCTTTTCAGGTAGGATTTGCCTTCGGAACGGATGCTGATGTAGTCATCCTGCGCCTCGATGTAGTCGATGCGCGCGCTGGCGATCACGTGGACCTTGGCGCCGTCGCGTATCAGCACGCGGTCCAGCGGGGCGGCGCGCGTGGCCGCCTCGCGCGCCAGCGTCAGCACGGTCTCGGGCGTGCTGACGCTGGCGCGCGCATGGGCCAGCGCCTGGTCGAAGCGCTGTTCGCTGAACGGCTTCAGCAGATAGTCCAAGGCGTGGCATTCGAACGCCTTCAAGGCGTACTGGTCATAGGCCGTGACAAAGATCAGCTTTGTCTTCGCGCCGATCAGTTCCGCCACTTCAAAACCGTCCAGGCGCGGCATCTGGATGTCGAGAAACACCAGTTCCGGTTCCAGGTCCGCGATGGCCTTGACTGCTTCGAAGCCGTTGGCGCACTCGGCCACGATATCGATATCGTCATAGCGCGCCAGGTATTCGCGCAACACGCTGCGCGCCAGCAGCTCATCGTCGACGATGGCCACCCGCATTCTTGCCTGCATCATGCTTCCTCCGTGTCGCCGGTCTGCGCCGGCATGGAAATCATCACCTCGAAATGGCCATCGCGCCGGCCCCAGTGCACGCTGGCCTCGTGGCCATACGCACCGGCCAGGCGCTGGCGCACATTTTCCAGGCCGACGCCATTGCCCCGCTCTGGCCCTTGATCCGCGTCAACCGGGTTGCGCACGGCGATCTGCAACAGGCTGCCCATGCGCCTGGCCTCGATGGCGATCAGGCCGCCCTCCGTCAAGCCGCAGATACCATGCTTGACGGCATTTTCCACCAGCGGCTGTATCAGCATGGGGGGCAGCAAACACGCCAGCGCGGCGGCATCGATGGCTTCCGCCACTTGCAGGCGCTCGCCGAAGCGCACTTGCTCGATGGCCAGGAAATGGCGGATCAGCACCAGTTCCTGTTCCACGGTAATGTGCTTGTGCGCTTCCAGGCTCAGGCTCTGGCGAAAGAAGCTGGCCAGCTGCACCGTCATCTGGCGCGCGCCCGCCGCATTGATAGACGTCAAGGCGCTGATGGAGTTCAGGCTGTTGAACAGGAAATGCGGATCGATCTGCGTGCGCAGCATGCGCAATTGCGCTTCCTGCGCCGTCAGTTGCGCTTCCAGTCCCCGCTGCTCGGCCATCCTGGCGCGCACGAATTCCAGCAACAGATAATGCACGGCGGCAGCCAGGCAATACAGCAGCACGCCCAGGCCGAAGAACAGGGCCAGCAGCGATTGCGTCAGGTTCACGCCCAGCCAGCGCAGCTCCAGCAACAGGCTGACGCTGTTCAAAAATTGCAGCAAGGTGGCCCACAGCAAGCCCGCGAACAGGGCCGCCACGCCCATCACGCCGGCGATGGCAAGCGGATGGCGCGCATGCAAGGGGTAGGCGCGGCACAGGTAAAACGCGGAAAAGCCCGAACCGATCGCATACACGAGCGTGGCGGGCACCACCAGCACGACGGCATTGAGCCAAGGCGCGTGGGCCACCCTGGCCAGGATAAAGGCCAGGGCCAGGCCCAGCGCGATGCAGACCAGGAAAACCACCACGGCGCCGCGCCGCTTCGACAGGGGCCCCGACATGCGCGCCTAGTTGCGGATTTCCAGGCCGCCCATGATGGCGTAGCCCGTCACGTACAGGCGCTTCGCCTGGTTCGGCGGCACAATGGTCTTTTCTTCGAAGCCGCCGAGGATGGGCGTGCCCTGCAGCACGACGCTCCAGTCGGGCGGAATCTTGATGGTGACGCCGCCGCACAGGGCAAATACGTTGAGCACGGCTTCGCCTTCGATCGACGCCTGACGCAAGTCGATTTCGCAGCCGGCCATGATGACATTGATATCGCCGCCCTTGAAGCGCTGCGACGACACGCGCCGCACATAGCCGCCGAGGATGGCCGTCACTTCGATGATGCTGTCATCGTCCGCCTGCCCGCTGGCGCCGGGTGCTGCCGTGTCCTTGTCGAGCGACACGGCGCCATTCCTGGCCTGGCCGAACGAGTCAGGCGCGGCGGTACCGTCCTGCTGCGCGGCAAAGCGACGGCGGCGCTGGCGCTGCTGCGCGCCGGGCAGGGACTTCGACACCACGGCCACACCCAGGCCGATGATCAGCAAGGGCCACAGCAAGTCCCAGTTCATGTAGAAGATGCCCATGTGCTTGAGGGTCCAGGCCACGCCCAGCAGCACCAGCATGCCGCCCACCAGATAGCCGTTCGCGCTGCGGCTTTGCGACAGTTTCAGCAGGCCAAACACGATCAGCGCCGTGGGCCAGAAGCGGAAGGTGTAGCGCACGTTGATGAAACCGAGGTTATCGAGCAGGAACAGCAGCCCCAGGCCGATGACGATGACGCCCAGCACGATCTGCGATGGCGAGTGCAGCGGCGGTTTATTTTTCATGCTCGGACTCCCGGTAGGCAATAAAATGTTTGTTCAACAGCGGCTCCAGCACGAGACCCACGCCCCAGGCGATCAGCAAGGCGGGCCAGCTGTTATAAAAACTCAGGTTCCACAGTTCTTCATACGACACATACCACCAGGCGGCGAAAAAGATCAGCCACAGGCCGCTCAGCACCTGTTTGGCGGACACGGGCGTGAGCAGCTTGTTCAAGCCGAAGACGACCAGTATCACCGGCCAATAATGCCATAGTGAATAATAATCGTGGAGATAGATCACATCGAGCCGGTCCAGCAGGATGATGGCACCGATGGCGATCAGCAGCACGCCCCACAGCAGCTGGGTACGGCGGCAATAAGCTGGTTCAGGTTTCACGGTCACCCCTTGAAGTTGGTTGATCGTAAAGATACGCGGATTTCGGTGATGGGAAAACACCGCTTCGGCGAATGGCGGACAGGTGGCGGTGAATGGCGCAGCGGCGGAAACAACAGGCAAAAAAAAGACCGGCTAGGCCGGCCTTGAAGGGGTTCGCAGTACACACCGCGACCTGGAGTTGCAGTGCACAGCCGCGTGGCACAGGGCGCCAACGCGAACAGAAATCTGGTGCCGATCCTTGAGGCGACCGGCTGACCTGCTGGAAGATCGAACATGCCGCCAACTTCACGGCAGTGCGTCTCAACCAAGCAGAGCCATCATACTCCCGATCGCCATACAGCACCGTTCGCTAGCGCACACTGATGGGGTTTTGCTGAGCTACATCAAACAGCGATGGCGTGCGGCGGATGCAGCATGTCGTTCCCGATCCATGCCAGCACGGACGGGCCCTGCGGCTGCCAGCCCAGCAGCTTGCGCGCCCGCTCGCCGCGCACGCGGCTGTTGGAGCCAAGGCCGTAGGAAGCCATCTCGTAACCCCATTCGGCTATCGCCTCGGGCAACGGCCAATCCTGCGCGGGCCCCAGGTCCAGTGCCTCGGCGATGGCGGCCGTCATGTCATGGAAAGCTGCTTCGCCCGACTCGACGAAGTAAAACGTGCCGGCCGGCGACTTTTCCAGCGCCAGCAAATACAGGCTGACGACATCGTCGATATGCACGTTGGACCAGATGTTGCGGCCCGGCCCCACGTGACGCACGATGCCGCTCTTGCGCGCCTGTTTCAGCAGGCGCGGCAACTGCACGCTGTCGCGCGGCAAGGCGCCGTGGCCGTAGATCAGGGTATTGCACAACACGCTGGCGCGCACGCCCTGGCTTGCGCTGGCCAATATCAGGTCATCGATGGCGACACGGGCCGCCTTGTCTGCCGTCGGCGCCGGCAGCCTGTCTTCGTAATAGATCTGTTCCGTGCCCTCGCCGCCCGACGCGTCGCCCACGATGGACGAGCCGCTCGTATGCAGGAACACTTTGTTCGTGCCGGCCAGCGCTTCGAGGATCGCTTCGACGGCGGCGCGGTGGTCGCTGCTGGCCGCATTGATGACGGCATCGGCTGCCTTCGCCTGCTCGATGAGCAATGCGCGATCGTTCAAGGTGCCGACGATACCGTGCACGCCGATGCTGGCCAGCTCGGCCACCTGCTCGGGTTTGCGCACGAGGCCCGTCACCTGATGGCCGGCGCGCACGAGGCCCGCCGCGATGGAACTGCCGATAAAACCCGCTGCGCCTGTCAAAAACACTTTCATGCCGTGGACGCCAAACAAAACCTACTGCGCGTCGCGCTTTGCGGCCTGCGATGCTCACCGTGCTCTAGCACGGTTGCGCTTCTTAGCCACAAATCATCGCCGCTCGCTACGGTTTTGTTAGGCGTCGTTCCTCCTTTGTAAGTTCAGATCGATTGTGATCAGTCCGACAAAGTATGCGCCGTTTCCGCCTTCGCAAAAAGCAGCCACACAGCAAAAGATCTATGACTTCGGCGCAACAATCTTCTGCTTGAGCTGCAGGGCGGCGATGTAGCGGCTCTGATAGGCGGGGTCTTCCGGCGTCAGCAGGGTGAGCCTGTCGCGCGCGCGGGTGGCGGCCACATAGAAGCGGTTTTCCTCTTCCAGCGGGTCGGTCTTGCTGCGCGGGAATTCATCGACGGCCAGGTAGGGCAAGATGACGTGGTTGTATTCGAGGCCCTTGATCTGGTCGATGCAGGCGATGACGAGTTTGGCCTTGCCGGTCGAGACCGTCACGGCTTCTTCCATCTCGCCCAGCCAGCCGGCAAAGCCGCCCAGCGCCACGCCCGCTTCGCGGCACACGGCAATAAAACCGTGCAGGGAACGGGCGACGACCCGCGCCTGGGCCGGGTCGACATAGATGCGGCGCGCCGTCTGTTCCAGCTGCATCAGGCCAAAGATGTGCTGCAGCGCGTCGCCCGCCAAGGCGTCGGGGGGCAGCGCGCGCAGGTAATCGACAGCGGCCAGAGTCAACGCCGCCTTGTCCTGGTTGTGCGACTTGGCCAGCTGGTTCGTCAAGAAGCCTTCCAGCAAGTCGGGATAGTTGGCCACATCGGCCTTGGCTTGCTGGAGCTCACCGCGTGTAAACGGGATTTCCGCGAACGCCACCAGCGCTTCGAGGATTTCGCCGCGGCGCGGGCCACTCTTGATCGTATGTAAATCCTTGCGGGCGATGGCG
Organism: Janthinobacterium sp. EB271-G4-7A; assembly: GCF_020858075.1. Taxonomy (NCBI): domain Bacteria; kingdom Pseudomonadati; phylum Pseudomonadota; class Betaproteobacteria; order Burkholderiales; family Oxalobacteraceae; genus Janthinobacterium; species Janthinobacterium sp. EB271-G4-7A. The sequence continues at coordinate 520,658 of NZ_JACYMI010000003.1, read as the reverse complement.
ACCATGCCGCGCAGCATCAGCACTTCCAGGCTCAGCAGATAGCTGTTCATGTCCACCAGGCCATACGCGATGCCACTCTGGAACAGTGCCGTTTCCACGCGGATGGCCTGGTCGCGGTCGCGCAGCAAAATGGCCGTCGTGCCCGCATGCGCGTGTTCGAGCGCGGCGATCAGCTGGGCACTGCAAGCCTGCGGCTGCGTATGCTCGTATTGCAGCACTTCGATGTGCGTGGCACGCGACAGGGCCGACACGCTGGCCTTGTTTTTCAGCACGCCCACGGCGTGCGCCAATTGCGGGCCGTAGCGGTAGGAGGCCGTCAACGGCAGGCGCTGCAAGGTGGGGAATTCCTGCTCGAAGCGCTGGCGCAGGAAGCGGTGGTCGGCGCCCGACCACGTATAGATGACTTGATCCTTGTCGCCGGCGCCGCAGAAAAACGCGTTACCGCGGCGTATCAGCATGGTCAGCAGGCGGAACGACGCTTCGTTCAAATCGTGCAATTCATCGGCCACGATGATCTGGAAGGCCGGCAATTGCTGGCGCAGCGGCTCGTCGCCGTCGAGCATGCGCACCAGGTCGTAGGTGGCGTCGAATGGCGCGCGGAACTGGATGTCGCCCGTGTCGGCGCCGCGCAAGCCTTCATATTCGCGCAGCCACAGATAATGCGTGCGCGACATGCCCAGCATTTCCAGATTGTCGTCCAGGGAATTGCTCTCGAAGTCAGGATTTTGAAAATCCAGGCGCGCCTTGGTGCGCAACTGCAATTTCAAGAATTCGGCGATCGCCCCGTTCGTCGTATTGATTTCCAGCGGGTAGCGGTGAGCGTATTTCTCCGATACCACTTCCAGCGCTTCCCAGGCTACCGGGCGCAACTCTTCATCGCTGCGCATGGATGCCACCTGCATGTTTTCCAGCTGCCGCAGCACCTTGGCGGCAAAGGCATCGAAAGTGTCGACGGTCAGGCGCTTGACGACGCCCAGCGGCACACCCACTTCCAGCAGGCGCTGGCGCAGGGCCACGCGCGCCGCCTCCGTAAACACGAGGGCCAGCATGCGCTCGGGCGCGCGGCCCCGGTGCAGCGCTTCGGCCAGCCGCAGGGCCAGGGTCGTCGTCTTGGCCGCGCCGGCATTGGCGTCGATCAGCACCACTTTCTTTTGCGCCGTCTGGATGGCGACCTGCTCCGGCGTGGGCGTGATGCGTTTGGGAATGAACTGCGGGGCGTTATCTGTACTCAAGGGTATCCTGAAATGATGTCTGTTCTCGGCGCGCTACCAGGCGCAGGTGCGCAGGCCGGCAAAGATGTCGCCCCGTTCGGGCGCGTGGAAGGCGCGCATGCGGGCCGAATGCAGCCGCGGCGGCGTGGCGAAGGCGGCGCCGCGCAGCACCTGGTGCTGCATGAAATATGGCGCGGAATATTCGCGCCAGGCATCCACCGCAAAGCCCGGATACGGCTCGAACGGCGTCGCCGTCCACTCCCACACCTGGCCCCAATGGAAACGTGGATGGCCGGACAGCGCAGCATACTCCCATTCCGCCTCGGTCGCCAGGCGGCGCCCCGCCCAGGCGCAATACGCCTGCGCCTCATACAGGTTGATGTGGCGCACGGCTTCGTTCGGCGGCAAGGTCGTGCGCTGGCCGAAACGCATGGTGCGCCACTGCGTTGCTTCGCGCAGCCAGTACAGGGGCGACGAGCGCTCCTGCTGCATCAGCCAGGCGCTGCCGGCCGCGCTCCAGAACTGGCGGTTCTGGTAGCCGCCATCGGCGACAAAATCGGCAAACTGGGCGTTGGATACGGCGCAGGCATCGATGGAAAACGGCGCCACGTAGCAACTGTAGGGCGGCGATTCATTGTCGAAGGCAAACCCGGCGCCGCGCGGCGAGCCCAGTTCAATGGTGCCGCCTGGAAAAGCGATCTCGCCCGCCCCTGGCGGCAAGGCCGGGCTGGCCGACAGGGATTCCGGTGCTTCCAGGCCCATCCATTGCAAGCCGGCCAGCATTTCCTCGCCGCACAAGTCTTCATGCGCCAGCGCCAGCCGGTACGGCGCCAGGGCGCTGTCGACATTGGCTTCGCGCGAGAGTTTATCCAAAACCCTGTCGAGCACCTCGTGGCAATACGTTTTCACGGCGCCCGGGCTGGGCAGTTCCAGCTTCCAGCGCGCGCGATGCTCCACCATGTTGGCGTCGAACAAGTCGTCGCCGCGCGTCAGCAGGGAGTTATAAATGGCGTCGGCCGGATGGCTGGAAGCGGCTTCGCGCAGGATGAACCACTCGGCAAACCAGGCGATGTGCGCAAGTTGCCACAAGGGTGGCGTGAGGCGCGGATGCCGGGGCAGGCCGGCCACCACGTCCAGTCCGGCCGTGACGTAACAATCGAACAGGGAAAGAGTATCCTGGCGCGCGGCCTGCAGCGACTGGGCCAGTTGCTGCGCGCCGGCGTGGCGAAAAGAGGCGTTGATTAAAGTCATGGCCTGATTGTAACGACTTATGCCATCCTTGCACTAGTCGCACGGGTAACGGGGAGGGATGCTTCCCTCCCCCGGCCTACTTGACCAGCAACTCGCCCTGCAGCGGCGTGACGACGGATTTGGGCATGCTGACGATAAAGCTGCTGCCCTTGTCGGCCACGGACTGGATGGCCAAGGTGCCGCCATGGCGCAGCAGCACGTGCTTGACGATGGCCAGGCCCAGGCCCGTGCCCTGGGTTTCGCGCGAACGGCTCTTGTCGACGCGGTAGAAACGTTCCGTCAAACGCGAGATATGTTCCTGGCTGATGCCGATGCCCGTATCTTGCGCGATGAATTGCGGTCCGGCCGGGCCATCCTGCCAGCGCAGGGTGATGGTGCCGCCGGCCGGCGTGTAGCGCACGGCGTTCGAAGCCAGGTTGCCAAACGCGCTGTACAGCTCGTCGTAGCTGCCCAGCACATCGGGACCGTTGCATTCCATGGTCACTTCATGCTTGCCCGCCGACAAGCCCTTGGCGTCGCGCAAGACTTGCTGCATGAGCTTTTTGATATCCACGGGCTCGGGGCGCAGCGGGTAATCGACCGATTCCAGGCGCGACAGGGTCAGCATGTCCTCGATCAGATGCTGCATGCGGTGGCCCTGCTCCGTCATCAGCTTGAGGTGGGCGGCGCGCGTGGCGGCGTCCAGGTCCAGCTCGGCGGAAGCGATTTCCAGGAAGCCCACGATGACCGTCAGCGGCGTGCGCAGTTCGTGCGAGGCGTTGGCGATGAAGTCACGGCGCATCATTTCGATGCGTTCCGTCTCCGTCACATCGTGCGTGACGAGGATCTGGCGGCGGTTTTCAAACGGAATGATCTGCACGATCAGCTTGCGGTTGCGGAAGGTGATCGTCAGCGGCTGGTCGTAGCGGCCCAGGATGATGTAATCCATGAACTCCGGACTGCGGATCAGGTTCGTCACGCGCATGCCCTTGTCGCGCTCGTGCGTGAGGCCCAGATGCTTCTCGGCGGCCGGGTTGCACCATTCGAGGAACAGCACGTCATCCATGATGACGACGCCGTCCGGCAACAGGTGCATGGCCTGGCGGAAACGCGCCAGCCATTCCGTCAGCTCGGCCTGGTTTTTCTCGTCGTCGCGGCGCATGCGGTACAGGCGCGCGAAGATGCTGGTCCAGGCGCCCCAGCCGTCGGGCAGCTTGGCGCTTTGCGGATTGTCCAGCCAATTACTCAGCTGGAACAGATACGACAGCTGCACGAACACCATCATGGCCATCAGCACGAAGGCGATGCCCAGCGCATACGTGGCGCCAAACAGATACCAGACGACGGCTACGCCCAGCAGCGCCAGCACCATGCGCAAGGCGGCCGGTACCCAGAACAGCAATTTCGGATTCATAGAGGCCAGCTTTACTTTTCAGACAACATGTAGCCGACGCTGCGCACCGTCTTGATCAGGCTTTCCGCCTCCTTCAAGGCTTTGCGCAAGCGCAATACGTGGACATCGACCGTGCGTTCCTCGATCACCACATGGTCGCCCCACACCTTGTCGAGCAGCTGGCTGCGCGAAAACACGCGCTCCGGATGGGCCAGCAGGAATTTCAGCAGCTTGTATTCGGCATGGCCGATATCGATCTTCTGTTCATCCATCATCACCGTGCAGCTGACGGGGTCAAGTGCCACGTTGCCGGCGCGCATGGGCGCCTGCGCGTGTTCCGGGCTCTTGCGTCGCAACAGCGCCTTGGCACGGGCCAGCAGCTCGCGCGGCGAGAACGGCTTGGTGACGTAATCGTCGGCCCCGCTGTTCAAGCCGGCCAGCTTGTCTTCTTCCATGCTCTTGGCGGTGAGCATGATGACGGGGATGGCGGCGAAATTGCGGTCGGCGCGGATGCGCGACAGCAGGCGCAAGCCCGTCTGGTCCGGCAGCATCCAGTCCAGCAGGATCAGATGCGGCGTGCGGTGCTGGATGAATTCCCAGGCATCGGCGACATTTTGTACAGAACAGCAATTCCAGCCGGATTCGCGCAGCGAATAGGTCACCAGTTCAACGATGGCCGGCTCATCTTCAACAATCAATACCGTGGTTTTATCAGATGCCATAAAGCTTACTCAGGGAGCTCCTCGGAAATGGCGGGAGCAGCCACCTTGGTGTGGCGGATGTCCTTGCCTTCAACCACGTAAATCACGTATTCGGCGATGTTTTTCGCATGGTCGCCGATCCGTTCGATGGCCTTGGCCACCCACAGGGTATCGAGCGCCGCCGAAATCGTGCGCGGGTCTTCCATCATAAAGGTAATCAAGTTGCGCATGATAGACCGAAACTCATGGTCGATGATGGCATCTTGTGCAATTAATTGTAAGGCCTGCTTGCCATCGTTGCGCGCGAACGCGTCCAGGGCGTCGTGCAGCATGTCGGTGGCCGTGTTGGCAATGCCGCGCACCATCTCGTAATGGTTGACCACGCCGTTGCCGCGCTTGTGCAGATTCTTCGCCACGCGGGCGATTTTCGTCGCTTCGTCGCCTACGCGCTCGAGGTCGGTAATCACCTTGATGGTGGCCATGATGGTGCGCAAGTCGTTGGCGGCCGGCTGGCGGCGCACGATCAGGTGGCTGCAGGCGTCGTCCAGCGACACTTCCAGCTGGTTGACGACATCGTCTTCGCGCATCACGCGGTCGGCCCGCTCCGGATTGCCGATGCGAAAGCACGTCATCGCGTCGAGGAACTGGGTTTCAACGATGCCGCCCATCAGGAGCACTTTCGAGCGGATCGCTTCGAGTTCGTTGTCGTATTGCTTGGATGAATGTTCGCCTATCATGCTGTCTCTCCGTATTCAGTTGTCTTGTAGTCGCTATGCGGGATGGATCAGCCGAAGCGGCCCGTGATGTAATCCTGCGTTTCCTTGCGGGCCGGATTCATGAAGATCTGGTCCGTTTCGCCGAATTCCACCAGCTCGCCCAGGTACATATAGGCCGTGTAGTCGGAGCAGCGCGCCGCCTGCTGCATATTGTGCGTCACGATGGCGATCGTGTAATCCTGTTTCAGTTCGCTGATCAGCTCCTCCACTTTCGAGGTCGAGATCGGATCCAGCGCCGAGGTCGGCTCATCGAGCAGCAAGACGTCCGGTTTCACGGCCACGCCGCGCGCGATGCACAAACGCTGCTGCTGGCCGCCCGACAGCGACAGACCGCTCTTGCTCAGCTTATCCTTGACTTCGCCCCACAGCGCGGCCTTTTTCAGGGCCCACTCGACGCGCTCGTCCATCTCGCCTTTCGACAGGTCTTCATACAGGCGCACGCCGAAGGCGATGTTGTCGTACACGGACATGGGGAATGGTGTCGGCTTCTGGAACACCATGCCGACCTTGGCGCGCAGCATGTTGACGTCCTGGTCGGCGTCGAGCACGTTGCGGCCGCGGTACAGGATCGAGCCTTCCGCGCGCTGGCCCGGATACAGGTCATACATGCGGTTCAGGGTGCGCAGCAGGGTCGACTTGCCGCAACCGGACGGGCCGATGAAAGCCGTGACTTTCTTTTCGTGGATGTCCAGGTTGACATTATGCAAGCTTTGCGTTTTGCCGTAAAAAAAGTTCAGGCCCGAAATCTCGATGGTTTTCTTCTTTGGTGCCAGGTCTTGGGCTGGATTCATTTGCGTATTCATATGGGTTCGCTTCGCTCGGTATCTGTTTAATTAGGGACTTTTTGGCTGAACACGGTGCGCGACAGGATATTCAAGGCCAGCACGCTGAAGGTGATCAGCAGTGCGCCGCCCCAGGCCAGCGAGCGCCAGTTGTCGTACGGGCTCATCGCAAACGATGCGATGACGGACGGCAAGTTGGCCATCGGCGCATTCATGTTGAAGCTTTGGAACTGGTTATTCAGGGCCGTGAACAGCAGCGGTGCCGTTTCGCCGGCGATGCGGGCCAATGCCAGCAGCACACCGGTGATGACGCCAGCCTTGACGGCGCGCAAGCGCACCAGGGTGGCGACCTTCCAGCGCGGCGCGCCGAGGGCAAACGCGGCTTCCAGCAGGCTGTTCGGCACCAGACGCAGCATATTGTCCGTCGTGCGCACGACCACCGGCACGGCGATCAGGGACAGCGCGATGGCGCCCGCATAGCCGGAGAAGTGTTTGACGTGGGCCACATACAGCGCATACACGAACAGGCCGATGACGATCGATGGCGCCGACAGCATGATGTCCGTCACAAAACGCGTCACTTGCGCCAGCTTGTTTTCTTCGCCGTATTCGGCCAGATAGATGCCGGCCAGGATGCCGATCGGCGTGCTGACGACCGTCGCCAGGCCCACCATCAGGGCGCTGCCGACGATGGCATTGATCAGGCCGCCGCCTTCGCTGCCGGGAGCCGGCGTCGTTTGCGTGAACAGGTCGATGGACAAGGCGCCGAAACCCTTGATCACCAGGGTGAACAGGATCCACACGAGCACGGCCAGGCCCAGGGCCATGGCGGCCACCGACAGGGCGATGCCGATGCGGTGCATCAGCAGGCGCTTGCGGTAGACGGGGTTCATGGCCGGCTTGACCGGAACGTCGAGAGTGCTTACTTGGCTCATTTCGTGCCTTCCTTGCGGGACATGCCAGCCAGCATCAGCTTGGCGGCGGATAAGACGATAAAGGTGATGACAAACAGGATCAGAGCCAGCGAGAACAGCGACGCCACGTGCAGCTCGGATTGCGCTTCGCCGAATTCATTGGCCAGCAGGGAGGTGATGCTGTTACCGGCGGCAAACAGCGACCACGACAGTTTATTCGCATTGCCGATGACGAAGGTGACGGCCATGGTCTCGCCCAGTGCGCGGCCCAGGCCCAGCATGACGCCGCCGACGACGCCGGTCTTGGTGTATGGCAAGACGATCTTGCGTACGACTTCCCAGCGCGTGCAGCCCAGGCCGTATGCGGATTCCTTCAGCACGGCAGGGACGATCTCGAACACGTCGCGCATCACGGAAGCGATAAAGGGGATGATCATGATGGCCAGCACCAGGCCGGCCGTCAGCAAGCCGATGCCCATCATGGGGCCGCTGAACAGCTGGCCGATGACGGGCACGTTGCCGAGGGTGGCTTTCAGGATAGGCTGGACGTGGTCGGCAAACAGGGGCGCAAACACGAACAGGCCCCAGATGCCGTAGATGATCGATGGCACGCCGGCCAGCAATTCGACAGCCGTGCCCAGCGGGCGGCGCAGCCAGGCCGGGCAGATTTCCGTGAGGAACAGGGCAATGCCGAAGCTGACGGGAAAGGCGATCAGCAAGGCGATAACCGAGGTCACCAGGGTGCCGATGATGGGGATCAGGGCGCCGTACTGGTCATTGACGGGGTCCCATTCCGCGGACACGATGAAATGCAGGCCGAAGGTCTTGAAGGCCGGTATCGATTCCATGATCAGCGAAATGATGATGCCGACCAGGACGATCAGCACCGACAGGGCGAACAGCATCGTCACCTTGTGGAACATGAAATCCTGGAAGCGCTGCTTGCGCATGGTGGAAAGCATTTGCGCGTGACTGATGGAATCGGTCATGGTGCCGCCTGGCATGGGGATCGTGGAGGAGGTAGATTGTGCGCTCATATTGTGCCAGATGTGGGTGGTACTGCCAGTACTACTAGTTTCGAACTCTTGTTGTATTTTTACTCTTTAGCCAGGACCGTCTGCAAGGGCTTGCGGGCGGTCCTGGCTAACTCCCTGCCCCGCCGTGCTGCTGGCGGGGGCAAGGACATTCTTGCTTGAATAAACCGTAGCGAGCGGCAACTAGTTGTGGCTGAGAAGCGGAGCTGTGCTTTAGCACAGTGAGCATCGCAGGCCGCAAATAGCGCCGCGCAGTAGGTTTATTAGTAGATCGACTTGCCGGAAGCATCTTTCAGGTTAGCTTTCCACGACTCTTGCACCAGTTTCACGACCGATGCAGGCATCGGCACGTAGTCCAGTTCGACGGCAGCAGGGCCGCCGTTCTTGTAGGCCCAGTCGAAAAATTTCAGGACTTCTTTTGCCTTGCCTGCGTCAGCCTGGACTTTGTGCATCAGGATGAACGACACGCCGGTGATAGGCCAGCTGTTCTTGCCAGCCTGGTCGGTCAGGACCACGCCGAAGCCTGGGGTTTGCGTCCAAGGTGCCGAAGCGGCTGCTGCCTTGAAGTTTTCGTCGTCAGGTTGCAGGAAGTTGCCATCCTTGTTTTGCAGCTGGGTGTGCGACATCTTGTTTTTCTTGGCGTAAGCCCACTCGACGTAGCCGATCGAACCCTTGATACGCTGTACGTTGGCGGCGACGCCTTCGTTACCCTTGCCGCCCACGCCCACGGCCCATTTCACAGCCGAGCCAGCGCCGATTTTCGATTTGAATTCCGGGTTGGTTTTCGACAGGAAGTCGGTGAACAGGAACGAGGTGCCCGAACCGTCGGCGCGGTGCACCACGGTGATTTCCGTGTCCGGCAGCTTGACGCCACTGTTCAGCGCGGCGATTTCAGGAGCGCTCCACTTGGTGATCTTGCCCAGGTAGATGTCGCCAACGACTTTACCCGTCATTTTCAGCTGGCCTGGGGTCACGCCGTCCAGGTTGACGATGGTGACCACGCCGCCCATGATGGCCGGGAACTGCATCAAGCCCGCTTCTTCCAGCTCTTCTGCCTTCAAAGGCATGTCCGAGGCGCCGAATTCAACAGTCTTGGCCTTGATTTGCTTGATGCCAGCGCCGGAACCGACGGACTGGTAGTTCAGGCCGTTGCCCGTGTTGGCTTTGTACGTCTCAGCCCATTTGGCGTAGATCGGGTACGGGAAGGTTGCGCCAGCACCTGTCATATCTGCCGCCATGACGGAAGCGGAAGAAAATGCCATCGCTGCCGAAGCACCCACGACGATAAATTTGAACATTTGCTTCATTTGCATATCAAGTCCTCAGGGTTGTTAGGGCTCAAAGTCCCGGTTGAATGCTGCGCAGTCTAGCAAGCGAATATGACAGCTTTATGACATGGGTAAAAATTCCTGAAATAATTGGCTACGCCCCGGGAAATGCCATTTTCGGCGTGAAAAATGACAGCGCGGGCGACGCTTTATGACAGCTTATGTCACGCTTACGTCATATTTCATGATTACACTCACAACGCGTCATACATGATGAAATACGGCTAGAATTAACTATCTGCAAAGACAAAAGAATATGAAACCTGAACTGCACACGGAAGTGACCAAATCGGGCATCCTGCTTGACCGCGAGCTGTCGCAACTGACTTTCAACCGGCGCGTGATGGCCCAGGCGGAAGATCCGAACATTCCGCTGCTCGAGCGCCTGCGCTACCTGTGCATCGTCAGCAGTAACATGGATGAGTTCTTCGAGGTGCGTGTGGCCAGCCTGCTGGCGGCCGGCAGCATCGGCGGTTCGCTGGCGGGCCACCCTGCCCTGGCTGCCAACCTGGAGCGTATCGGCAAGGAATGCCATGCGCTGGTGGAACGCCAGTACGAGATATTGAATAACGACGTCTTGCCGGCCCTGCGCGAAGCGGGCGTGCATTTGCTGCGCGACAGCGACCGCAACGAGGCGCAGCGCGCGTGGGTCAAGCAATACTTCGACCGCGAAGTGCGCCCCCTGCTGACGCCGATTGGCCTCGACCCGGCCCACCCATTCCCGCAAGTGGTCAATAAAAGTCTCAATTTCATCGTCTCGCTGAGCGGCAAGGATGCGTTCGGCCGCGGCACGGCGATCGCCATCGTCAAGGCGCCCCGCGTCTTGCCACGCGTCATCAAGCTGCCGGACGAGATTTCCGGCGATGGCGTGTCTTTCTGTTTATTATCGTCCGTTATCCACGCGCATATCTCGGACTTATTCGCCGGACGCGAAGTGATCGCCTATTCGCAATTCCGCGTCACGCGCGACAGCGACCTGTGGGTGGACGAGGACGAAGTCAAGAACCTGCGCCAGGCCCTGAAGGGCGAGCTGGTGGGGCGCCAGTTCGGCACCTCCGTGCGCCTGGAGGTGGCGCGCAATTGCCCACCAGAATTGTCGCAATTCCTGCTCGACCAGTTCAGCCTGGATCAAAGCCGCCTCTACCGCGTCAACGGCCCCGTGAACCTGGTGCGCCTGTCGGAAATGATCGACCACGTCAAGCAGCCGGAGCTGCGCTTTCCGCCATTTTTCCCCGGCCTGGCCCATAAAGCCATCGGCAACGACATCTTTGCCGCCCTGACCAAGCACGACATCCTGCTGCACCACCCGTACCAGTCGTTCCAGACGGTGATCGACTTCATCCGCAGCGCCGCCTACGATCCCTCCGTCGTGGCCATCAAGCAGACGATCTACCGCACGGGCATGAATTCGGACCTGATGGAGTCGCTGATCACGGCGGCGAAGATGGGCAAGGAAGTGACCGTCATCGTGGAATTGATGGCGCGCTTCGACGAAGAAGCCAATATCAACTGGGCCGACAAGCTGGAACAGGCCGGCGCGCAAGTCGTGTACGGCGTCGTGGGACTGAAGACCCATGCCAAGGTGGCGCTCGTCATCCGGCGCGAAGAAGGCTCCTTGCGCTTCTACGCCCACCTGGGCACCGGCAACTACCACCCCACCACCACCAAGTTGTACACGGATTTTGGCTTGCTGACGGCGAACCAGGACCTGGCCGTGGAAGTGAACGAAGTCTTCATCCACCTGACCAGCCTGACCAAGCCGCACAACCTGAACCATTTGTGGCTGGCGCCGTTCGGCCTGCAAAGCGAGATCATCAAGGCGATCCGCAACGAGGCGAAGATTGCCCGTTCGGGCCGGCGCGGGCGCATCATCGTGAAAGTCAACGCACTGGTCGACGAATCCGTGATCCGCGCCTTGTATGCGGCCTCGACCGATGGCGTGAAGATCGACCTGATCGTGCGCGGCGCCTGCACCCTGAAGCCGGGCGTGCCTGGCCTGTCGGAAAACATCAAGGTGCGCTCCGTGATCGGCCGCTTCCTCGAACACAGCCGCATCTACTACTTCCGCAACGACCTGGCGCACGATGTCTACCTGGCCAGCGCCGACTGGATGAGCCGCAACCTGTTCCGCCGCGTGGAAGTGGCCTTCCCCGTGCTGGACCGGGCGCTGAAGCGGCGCGTGATCGCCGAGGGCCTGAATCCGTATTTGAAGGATAATACAAATGCATGGGAACTGGAGCCGACGGGCCACTATGCGCGCCGCAAGCCACGCGGCAAGCAAACGCCGTTCAGCGCCCAGCAATACCTGATGCACACACTGGGCACGCCGGGCGCGGAGGTCGGCGAATAGGCAATTTCAACACAGAGGAGCACAACATGGATCTCATCTTGTGGCGACACGCAGAAGCCGAGCCGGGCGTTCCCGATCTCGAACGCGCCCTGACCGTCAAAGGGCAGAAACAGGCGCGCCGCATGGGCGAATGGCTCGCTTCGCAATTGCCGGAAAACTGCCGCATCCTCGTCAGCCCCGCCCTGCGCACCCTGCAAACGGCCGAAGCGCTGGGCCGCAAGTTCAAACTGATGCCGGAACTGGCACCCGGCGCCGAGGCGGAAGATATCCTCAAGGCGGCCAACTGGCCCGGCGGCAAGGAAACCGTGCTCATCGTCGGCCACCAGCCCACCCTGGGCCAGGCGGCCGCCCTGCTGCTGACGGGAGAAGAACAGGAATGGGAACTGCGCAAGGCCAGCGCATGGTGGTTTTCCCAGCGCGAACCGGGCGACCCCATCAGCGTTTATCTAAAAGCCGTGATGGCGCACGACCTGGTGGTGAAATGAAGGAAATGCGCAAAAAGTGCGCTGGGACAAATACTAGCAGGAATTACAACTCGGCAGCCTTGTAAAGCGCTGCCGATCTGCTAGAGTTTAATTGCATCAACTACGTGTTGGAGCACTGCTCTGGCACATTGAGCAACCCAGCGGACAGCCGTCCAACGGCGGCTGAAAGACCATGTTAACCTTCCTCGTTTTTCTCTTCATCGCCATCTTCGCCGCCATCATCGGCTTCGTCGCCTTTGAACTGATCGAAGAAATGCGCGGCAGTCACCACAAGCTGATGGACCGCTACCACGAGTAGTGTTCACCTCGGCAATATCGCATGGCGCCAGCGACGGCCTACAGGCCCGTCCCTCGCGCCATCCTTGTTTTTACACTCCCGTCTTGAACTTTGTATAGATACGCGTCATCAAGCGGCGGATATCGGCCGTAGTCGCTTCCGGTGCGGCCATGCGCTGCTTGTCGGCGTCCGACAGGAAGATGGCCTTGTTTTCACCGATGTCCTTGCGTACATACTTGATGCTGGCCGGATTCGGATTCGCGTAAAACACCTTGTTGCTCAGGCTGGCATGCACTTGCGGGCGCAAAATGTAGTTGATGAACAGGTGCGCATTGGTCGGATGCGGCGCGTCGGCCGGGATGGCCATGGTGTCGAACATCAGGGCGGCCGTCTTCGGCACCAGCACCTGGATCACATTGCCGTTTTTCGCATCGATGGCGCGCTGACGCGCGATATTGATGTCGCCCGACCAGCCCAGCGCCACGCAGACGGAACCGTTGGCCATGTCATTGATATAGCCGGACGAGCTGAACAGGGTCACGTAAGGGCGGATGGCCTGCAGCACCTTGCCAGCTTCCTGATAGTCAGCGGCCGTTTTCGAATAGGCGGGCTTGCCCAGGTATTGCAGGGCGGCCGGCAGCACTTCCGACGGCGAGTCGAGGAAGGACACGCCGCATGATTTCAGCTTCGCCGCGTATTTCGGGTCGAAGATCAGGTCCCAGGCATTGTCCGGCATGGGCATGCCGCCCAGCGCGGCCTTGACCTTGTTGACGTTGATGCCCACCGTCGTGTAGCCCCACAGCCAGTCGACCAGGTAATCGTTGTTCGGGTCGATCTTCGACAGCTTGGCCTGCAGGTTCGGGTCCAGGTTGCCCAGGTTCGTCAGCTTGCTCTTGTCGAGCTTGCGCAGCAAGCCCGCATCGATCTGCAGGCGCGCCCACTGGGCCGTCGGCACGACGATGTCGTAGCCGGACTTGCCCGCCACCAGTTTCGCATTGAGGATTTCGTTATTGTCGAAAACGTCGTAGCGTACCTTGATGCCCGTTTCCTTCTCAAAATTCTTGATCGTATCGTCGCCGATATAGTCCGACCAGTTATAGATGTTCAGGACTTTTTCTTCCTGGGCGTGCGCAGGCAATGCCAGCACGGCTGCCGCCAAGGTCAATCCCACTCCAATGCGCCGCCCTGCTTGCCATGTGTTTGCCATCGTACCGCCTCCGGAATTAGTCAGAAAATAGTGCCGATGATAGCAAGAAGGGCGCGATCAGGTCTAGCCTGATCGCGCCCTTGCTAGGATTCAACCCAAAAGCAAAGACCGGGGTCGGCCCCTCAGGGTCCGACCCCAGCCTTTCGCCGCTGGGGTCAACATTACACCTTGTCCAGCCCCACCTGCGCCCCCGTAAACACCAGGTTGCCGTTCTGGGCGTCGATGCGGATCTCGTCTTTCGGGCCAAACTTGCCTTCCAGGATCAGCTTCGACAGCGGATTTTCGATCTGCTGCTGGATCGCCCGCTTCAGCGGACGGGCGCCATATACCGGGTCGTAGCCCGCTTCGGCGATTTGCTGCAACGCCGCGTCCGTCAAGCTCAGCTGCATGTCCATGCGCGCCAGACGCTCTTCGAGTATCTTCAGCTGGATCTTCGCGATCGCGCCGATGTTTTTCTCGTCGAGGCCGTGGAACACGACGATTTCGTCGATACGGTTGACGAACTCGGGACGGAAGTGCGAGCGTACCTCGGCCATCACGGCCAGCTTCACGACACCGGGATCATCGCTTTCCATGGCCTGGATCTTATGCGAACCCAGGTTAGAGGTCATGATGATGACGGTATTCTTGAAGTCCACCGTGCGGCCCTGGCCATCCGTCATGCGTCCATCGTCGAGCACTTGCAGCAGCACGTTGAAGACGTCGGCATGCGCCTTTTCCACTTCGTCGAGCAGGATCACGCTGTACGGCTTGCGGCGCACTGCTTCCGTCAGGTAGCCGCCCTCGTCGTAGCCCACGTAGCCGGGCGGCGCGCCGATCAAGCGGGCCACGGAATGCTTCTCCATGAACTCGCTCATGTCGATGCGGATCATCGATTCTTCCGTATCGAACAGGAAGGTGGCCAGTGCCTTGCTCAGCTCGGTCTTGCCCACGCCCGTCGGCCCCAGGAACATGAAGGAACCATACGGACGGTTCGGGTCGCTCAAGCCGGCGCGCGAGCGGCGGATGGCGTCAGCCACGGCCGTGATCGCCTCATCCTGGCCCACGACGCGCTCATGCAGCTTCTCTTCGATGTGCAGCAGCTTGTCGCGCTCGCCCTGCATCATGCGCGACACGGGAATGCCCGTCGCGCGCGACACCACTTCGGCGATTTCCTCGGCGCCCACCTCCGTGCGCAGCAGCTTCGGCTGGTCGGGGTCGAGTTTCGGGATGCCGCTGTCAGCCTGCTTGAGCTGGGCTTCCAGCTGCGGCAGCTTGCCGTATTGCAGCTCCGACACTTTCTGCCAGTTGCTCTCGCGCGTGGCCTGCTCCATCTGCAGCTTGACTTGCTCGATCTCTTCCTTGATGTGCGTGCTGCCTTGCACCACGGCTTTTTCCGCCTTCAGGATTTCCTCGAAGTCGTTGTATTCGCGCTGCAGCTTGACGATCTCTTCCTCGATCAGGCCCAGGCGGCGCAACGATGCTTCGTCCTTTTCCTTCTTGACGGCTTCGCGCTCGATCTTCAGCTGGATCAAACGGCGTTCCAGCTTGTCCATCACTTCCGGCTTCGAGTCGATCTCGATCTTGATCTTCGCCGCCGCTTCATCGATCAGGTCGATCGCCTTGTCGGGCAGGAAGCGGTCCGTGATGTAGCGGTGCGACAGCTCGGCGGCGGCGATGATGGCCGCGTCCGTGATTTCCACCTTGTGATGCAGCGCGTATTTGTCCTGCAAGCCGCGCAGGATGGCGATCGTCGCTTCCACGGTCGGCTCGTCGACGAGCACTTTCTGGAAGCGGCGTTCCAGCGCGGCATCCTTCTCGATGTACTTGCGGTACTCGTCGAGGGTGGTCGCGCCCACGCAGTGCAGCTCGCCGCGCGCCAGCGCCGGTTTCAGCATATTGCCGGCGTCCATCGCGCCCTCGGCCTTGCCCGCGCCCACCATGGTGTGCATCTCGTCGATGAAGACGATGGTTTGCCCTTCATCCATGGCCAGTTCCTTCAGCACGGATTTCAGGCGTTCCTCGAATTCGCCGCGGAATTTCGCACCGGCCAGCAAGGCAGCCATGTCCAGCGACAGTACGCGCTTGCCTTTCAGCGATTCCGGCACTTCGCCATTGACGATGCGCTGCGCCAGGCCTTCGACGATGGCCGTCTTGCCCACGCCCGGTTCACCGATCAGCACGGGATTGTTCTTGCTGCGGCGCTGCAGGATCTGGATGGTGCGGCGGATTTCATCGTCGCGGCCGATGACAGGGTCGAGCTTGCCCTTGCGCGCCCGCTCCGTCAGGTCCAGCGTGTATTTTTTCAGGGCTTCGCGCTGGCCTTCGGCCTCTTGCGAATCGACCTTGTTGCCGCCGCGCACGGCGTCGATGGCCGCTTCCAGGGCCTTGCGGGTCAGGCCGTTTTCGCGCGCCAGCTTGCCGCAGTCGGACTTGTCGTCCGTCATGGCCAGCAAGACCATTTCGCTGGACACGAACTGGTCGCCCGCCTTTTGCGATTCCTTGTCGGCCAGATTCAGCAAGGCCACGAATTCGCGGCTGACCTGCACGTCGCCGCCAGTGCCCGACACCTTCGGCAAGCGTTCGATGGACGCGCCCAGGGCCTTGGACAGGCCGCCCACGTTGACGCCGGCCCGCTGCAAGAGCGAACGGGCGCCGCCGTCGTCCTGGTTCAACAGGGCCGTCAGCAAATGGACTGGTTCGATATAGGGATTGTCGTTGCCCACGGCCAAGCTTTGCGCATCGGCCAGGGCTTCCTGTAATTTGGTAGTGAGTTTGTCTTGTCGCATGAAAAGCGCTCCCGGTTAATTAGTTGTTAACCAAATTGGGGTGAGGCAGTACTTTTCAAGCATACACAAAGCAGAAAACCGCTGCATTTGGGCAAATGCTAGCGTGCGCGGCAGATACGATTCAAATGGTGCTTGCTTTTACCGTCCACTTGTCCAGCGCCGTCTCGTCGCTGTCGCGCGCATCGACCCAGCGCGCCCCTTCGGGCGTGTCTTCCTTCTTCCAGAACGGCGCTTCCGTCTTCAGGTAATCGATGATGAACTCGCAGGCGGCAAAGGCCTCGCCCCGGTGGGCGGACGAGACCGCCACCAGCACGATCTGCTCCTGCGGCAGCAAGGGCCCCACGCGGTGGATCACCAGCGCACCGGACAAGGGCCAGCGGCCGCGCGCCTGCTCGACGATGGCCTCGATGGATTTCTCCGTCATGCCCGGATAGTGCTCGAGCTCCATGGCGGCCACGTCCAGTCCCTCGTTCATGTCGCGCACCGTGCCGACAAAGCCGACGACGGCACCCACCTTGGGGTTGCCTGCACGCAATTGTGCGATTTCTTGACTCAAGTCAAAATCGGCGTGCTGGACGCGGACACTGGTACTCATTTGGCATGCCCTCCGATGCGGCGCAGCAGGGTTTCGATGCGGCTGGCCGTGCGCGCATCGGTGGCGGCGGGAATCGCGCACAGCTGCATCAGCTGCGACACTTGCGTGAGCGGCTTCTGGCCCGATTTCAGCGACGATTGCAGCACTTCCACCTGCATCTTCAGGCGGTCGCGGGCAAATTCGGCGCCGCTGTCGACTCCGGCGACGATTTCCAGGCGCAAGACTTCCTCGAGCAAGCGGGCCTGGTTGGCCTGCAATTGCTGCACGTAGGCGTCAGCGCCCTCGCCCAGCGCGGTCTGGGCGGCGGCAAAGCGCTGCTGCAGGCTGCGTTCGTATTGCGTGTCGAGCGGCGGCAAGGCGCTCCAGCGTTCGGTCCAGGCAGCCGCATCGGCGCCGGCATCGCCCTCGGCCAGCGTAGCTTCCAGCGCCTGCACCAGGCGCAGCTTGTCGCGCAAGGCGTTGGCCTGCGCCGCGCCGGCGCGCTCGGCGATGGCGTCCGCTTGCGCTTGCACGCCAGCCACGGCCGCGTGGTAGCGCTGCTCGATCTTCGCTTCACTGGCGCGCGGCACGGGACCGGTAGCGTTCCAGGCGGCGCGCGTGTCGCGCAGCAAGTGGTTGATGAAGGCCGTGCGGGACTTGTCGTCGCCATCCGGCACGACGGCCGTTTCCAGCGCGGCGCACAGCGCTTCGCGCGCATGCAGGTGTTCGCGGCGCTCGTGGTCGGCCGCGTGGGCCGTTTCCTTGCGCTTGGCGAAGATATCGTCGCAGGCGGCGCGGAAACGCTGCCACAGCGCCTGTTCCGCGCGGCGTTCCAGCGGCAGGGCCTTCGCCAGTTCCTGCCATTTATCCTGCAAGGCTTTCAGCATGTCGACCGTATTGCGCTCCGATGGCTTGAGCAAGCCCACTTCGACGATCAATTGTTCGCGGCGCGCCGTCTCGATCTGGCGCTGCGTGTCCAGCGGCTTCGACAGGGCGTCCAGCGCGGCGCCGAACTCCGTATCCAGGCGTTTCTTTTCCTTGCGGTCGATGGTGCCCAGGCGCGTCCACGCCTGGCGCAGGCGCTGCGAGGCGGAGGCGACGTGTTTCCAGTCGGTACTCTCTTCGGCAGCCAGGGCAGCCGTTTCCGCGATCAGTTCCTGGGCCTTGGCCGCATTGCCGTGGCGCTCTTCGGCCAATTGCTTGAAATGCTGGGCCGCCGGCGCGTACGCGAGGCTGCAGGCCGCGTCAAAACGTTCCCACAGGGATTTCGGAGCCGGGCCGGACAGGGTGTCGAGCGACTTCCAGCGCTCGCGCAGGCTGCCCACTTTCTTGGCCAGCTCGGCCATTGGGAGTTCTTGCGCCGGCAATTCCTCGCCGGCCTTGACCAGCTCCTCGCGCGAGACGTTGCCGCCCCAGCGCGCCCAGTCGGCCAGTTGCTTGAATTGCCCGCGCACATGGGCCAGGCGGTCCGCTTGCGCAGGCGTCAGCCGGCCGTGCTTGCTATCGCGCAAGGTCTTGTCATGCTCGGAAGCCACGTGCAACAAGCCATCCTGCAGGGCCGCTTCCATGGCGTCGAGTGCTTTGAAGAATTGCTCCGTCGCTTCTTTCGACACGGGCGCGTGTTCCTGGCGCGGCTTGCGCGGCGCTGGGTCGGCATGGGCCGCTGCGGCCTCTGGCGTTGCCGCCTGCACGGGCGCCGGCGCGCTGGCCAGCACGGCCGCAAATTGCTGCTGCAGGCTGTCGGACAAGGGCGACTCAGGCAGGCGCGGCAGGGCTTGCCACGCGCGTTTCAAGGTGTCTGCATCGAGCGTGGCGGCGTCCTGCGCCTGCCATTCGGCCAGTGCGGCCTGGCGCGCATCGAACACGGCCTGGTGCTGCTGCAGGGCTTGCAAGGCGGATTGCGCCTGTTCGCGCGCCTGGCTGAAATCGTTTTCCAGGTGTTTCGGCAAGGAAGCGCGCTCGGGCGATTGCGCATGCTGCGCATGTTCCGCATCCAGGCGGGCCAGCGCCTGCGCCAGGTCAGCGGCGGACTGGCCATTGCTGGCCAGCGCGCGCGCGGCGGCGACGGCATCGATCACGGCGCGCTGCAGTACCACTTGCGCTTCCAGGCGGGCGGCCAGGGCGGCGCGCGCGCCGGTGAAGGCGGTCGCCAGTTCCGGCGTGGCCTTGATGACTTGCCATTGGCGATCCAGCTCGGCGACCTGGTTCGGGCTCAGCTTGTCATCGTTCAACAGGCGCTGGGCCGTGTCGATGCTGGCCTGGGCGCGCTGCGTCTCGGCGGCCTGGTGGCGGATCAGGTCGATGCGACCCTGCATCAGCTTGGCCACGCGGCGGTCCGTGTTGCGCATGGCCTGGTGGACTTTTTCCAGCAGGGGCAAGGCATGGACGTGTTCGGCCGCGATCAATCGGGCATCGGCAAATTCGCTGGACAGGATGAATTCTAAGGCGGCGGCTTCGTCGCCGGCCACGGCATGAGCACGCGCAACCTGTTCGGCGCGGCGCGATGCGCTCTGCGCCGAGGCGGCGGCCTGTTCTGCCACGACAGGATCGGGGACGGCAGTCTTGCTGGCAGAACGCTTGAAGAGAAATTCGAACATGACGGGTTTCGCGTGGATCAAAACCACCATCATAACAAAGCCCGGGGTATTGCATCGGACAGGGCTGAACAAGTTATCAAATGAATAAAGCGAATCTTTTCCCTGGATTTTCCCCTATGGCGGCGCGCCAGTCAGCATCACAAAAACGCCCCTCCTGCGGACGCCGCCCGGCGGGGTGTGCGCTCGCTACCCGTTCAAGCCTGCGCGCGCAGCGGCGGTGGCATGGCAGGCGCGGCGTCAGCAGGGGCAGCGGCCGCATTGTCGCTGGTGTCGGCGGCGCCGTCAGGCATACCCGGCGCAGGCAAAGGCATAGGCAAAACAAAGGGCAGCACTTGCGCCTTGCCACGGCGCGCTTCCTGCGCGCGCGCATCGTGGGCGAGGAACTGGTAGGCGATGGCAAACCACGCTTCGCCGACGATGACCTTGCGCGCCAGCGCGAACAGTTCGCGCTCTTCTTTTTCCAGGCGCTGCAGCAAGGCTGCGCAAAAGGCGTCGATGGCCGCGCACAGCTGCTCGGCCTGCAATTCGGAATGGTCGATGGCGGCGCCCGCGCGCTGCTGCACGACATTGATGCTTTCCAGCGCCGCGTGGTTCAAACCATTGATTTCATTCAACAAACCATCGGCATGCGGCGCAGCCTGGCGGATGGCGGGGATCAGATACATCTCCACCTTGCGCCAGTAGCCCCCCTGGTACAGCCGGCTCAGCCAGTCGCCCGCGTACTGCAGCTGCGCCAGGCTGAGCTGTCTCTGGTGGCGCAGCTGCACATGCATGCATTTCTGAAAAGCCAACAAACTCATGCGGATGCTGGCCTGTTCCACCGACAGGGAAACCAATATATATGTTGCCGTAAGCATGCACTCACTCCCGAAAACGCGCTGGATATGTCATCCTGGAAGTGAAAGTGTAAAGACTACCGACAGGGACGGGTTTGATCCTGCACAAACCCGCGGCTGGCCAGCCGCGCTTTCTTTTACGGCGCGCGCAGGCCGATATGCAGATTGACGACGCCGGGCTCTTCCGACGGCGTGACTTCGCCGCCAAAGCTTTTCACCAGCCGCTGCATGCCCTTGTTGCGCGCCATCGCCTCGCCCACCAGCGCCTCCGTGCCCCGGCTGCGGAAGTAGTCGACGAGCTTTTCAAACAGGATGTGTCCCAGTCCCTTGCCCTTCAGGGCAGAGCGCACGGCGATGGCGAAATCGGCATGGATATTGTCCGGGTCGGCCACGGCGCGCACCACGCCCAGGGTTTCCGGCTTGCCGTCCGGTCCCGTGTGCGTGGCGATGAAGGCCATGGCGCGGTCATAATCGATCTGCGTCAGGCGCGCCAGCTGCGACACGGGCAGCTCGCGCATGGACGTAAAGAAGCGCAGGCGCACATCGTCCGGGTCCAGCGCGTGGAACAGGTCCATGTGCTGCGGCGCGTCCTCGGGGCGGATGGGGCGCAGCAGGATGGATTGATCCATCCACGTCACCTGCTCTTCCAGCTCCTGCGGATACGGGCGGATGGCCAGGCGGTCGCGCTGCTGGCCCGGCTGCAGGCGGATGCGCGCATCGAGGGCGATCACGCCATCCGCATCGGCCACCAGCGGGTTGATGTCGAGCTCGGCCAGCTCGCCGATGTCGGCCACCAGTTCGGCCACCTGGATCAGGGTGTAGCAGATGGCGTCGATGTCGGCCGGCGGCTGGTTGCGGTAGCCGGCCAGCAGCTTCGACACGCGCGTACGCGCCAGCATGTCGCGCGCCAGCACCATGTTCAGCGGCGGCAGGCCGATGGCGTGGTCGGCCGTCACCTCCACGGCGATGCCGCCCTGCCCCACCAATATCACGGGGCCGAAGGCGGCGTCCGTGGTCACGCCGACGATCAATTCATGCGATTGCGGCCGGCGCGCCATCTGCTGCACGGTAAAACCGTCGATCAGCGCGTCGGGGCGCATGCGGCGCACGCGCTTGAGCATGGCGGCGGCGGCCGTGCGCAGGATGTCGGGCGTGTCCAGGTCGAGCGCCACGCCGCCCACGTCGGATTTGTGGGCGATGTCGGGCGAGTGGATTTTCAGTGCGACGGGGTAGCCGATGTCGGCCGCCACGGCCAGCGCCTCTTCCACGTCGGCCGCCATGCGCGTGGTGGCGACGGGAATGCCGTAGGCGGCCAGGATTTCCTTCGAGCGGCATTCGCCCAGCACCGTCTGGCCGGCCGCGAGCGCGGCGGCGACGATTTCGCGCACGCGCGCGCGGCGCGGCGTGGCCGACATGGGCAGCTGCGCCGGCACCTGCATCAGGGTTTCCTGGTTGCGCCGGTACTGCACGATCTGCATGAAGCCATGCACGGCTTTTTCCGGCGTGTCGTAGGTGGGAATACCGGCCCGGTTGAACACCTGGCGCGCGGGCGCCACGGTGGTGCCGCCCAGCAGGCACGACAGCACCGTGCGCGAGGTGGCCTTGATCAGCGGCGTGACGGCTTCGGCGATGTCGATCGACGAGACCATGGCCGTGGGCGCGTGCAGCAGCAGCAAGGCGTCCGCCTGCGGCTCGTCGAGCAGCGGCTTGATGGCGTCGGCATAACGCTGCACGGCCGCGTCGCCGGGCAAGCCCACGGGGTTGTCGTGCGACCAGCCCCGTGGCAGCGCCTTTTCCAGCGCGATCACGGTATCGGGCGACAGTTCGGCCAGCTTGCCGCCGCTGCTCACCAGCGCATCGGTGGCCATCACGCCCAGGCCGCCGCCATTGCACAGGATCGCCAGGCGCTCGCCGCGCTGGGAACGGATATGCGTGAGCGTTTCCACGGCATCGAAGAGCTCTTCGGCCGAATACACGCGCAGCATGCCGGCGCGGCGGATGGCCGCGTCGTACACGGCGTCGGAACCGGCCAGCGCACCCGTATGCCAGGCCGCCATGGCAGCGCCTTCCGCCTCGCGCCCCGCTTTCAGGACGATGACGGGCTTGCTGCGCGCGGCCGCCCGCGCCGCCGACATGAATTTGCGCGCCGCCTGGATATCTTCCATGTACAGCAGGATGGCGGCCGTGTCGATGTCGCCGGCCAGGTAGTCGAGCAAATCGCCGAAATCGATATCGTAGCTGGCGCCCAGCGAAATGAACTTGGAAAAGCCCACGCCGTGCGCGTTGGCCCAGTCGAGCACGCCCGACACCAGCGCGCCCGACTGCGACACGAAGGCGATCTTGCCGCTGGTGGCGCCGACATGGGCGAAGCTGGCGTTCAAGCCCAGTTTCGGCACGAGCAGGCCCATGCTGTTGGGGCCCAGGATGCGCAGCAGGTGCGGCTTGGCCGCCTTCAGCATGGCCAGGCGCAGCGACTGCTCGCGCACGGGGTCGAGGCCGGACGTCATGACGATGGCCGCGCGCGTGCCCAGCGCGCCCAGTTCGCGGATCAGTGCCGTGATGGTGGCGGGCGGCGTGCAGATGATGGCCAGGTCCGGCGCCTTGGGCAAGTGTGCCAGCCTGCGGTAGCATTTCAGGCCCATCAGCTCGTCGTACTTGGGATTGACGGGCCAAATCTCTCCCTGGTAGCCGCCGCCCAGCAGGTTGTACAGGGCGATGGCGCCCAGTTTGCGCTCGCGCGCCGTGGCGCCGATCAGGGCCACCGAGGCCGGCTTGAACAGCTTGTCGAGATTACGGATACTCATGTTCTGGCCTCATGGATTGCCGGAATGGCTTACTTGGTAACGCCCCAGTGTATAGGATGCCTTGCCAAAAAAACTTGACCTTGTCGCGCGTTTCGCAAAAAAACAGTGCGCCTACCAGCGCGAGCGGTGGCTTTCCGTCACCCCGGCCAGCTGCGCCACGATGCGCTTGGGAGAGTCCGCGCTGGTGCGCACCCAACCGCTGAAGGTGCCGATCGGCTGGATGTAGCGGCTGGCGGCGATCCACAGGTTTTTATCCTCGCGCCGCGCGCCTTCCGGCTTGAAGTGCAGGTCCAGCAGATCGTCGTCCGTCCACACATGCCACGGCGCCAGCGGATTGTCGGGATTGAAGTCGAAATGCGCGCGGCCCAGCGGATACAGCTGGCCATCGAGCCACAGCGCGTTTTCATGCGCGCCGAAATAACCCGCTTGCAGGTTGAAACCCAGGTCCAGGCTGTGCGCCGAGGCCCAGCGCCATTCCGTCTCGCGCGCCAGCAAGCCGTTCGAATAATCGAAGCTGGCCACGCCGTCGTCCAGGCTGTAGCCCATGGCGCCGCAACGCACCGTGCCCCACAAGGGCAAGCCGCCCGACTTTTGCGTGGCGTGCACGCTGCCGCCCTCGCCCACGGGTCCCACGGCCAGCAAGGTGGGGGCCACGGGCGGGCCGAATTCCGCATCGATGCCGAAATGGCCGCAATCGAGCCGCAATCGGTAGCGCTGCTGCGGCTGGGCTTCGATGCTGATTTTTTGCGAGAAAAACCGGAAACGGCTGCTGGCACCCGCATGCGGCGCCACGGACGCGCACAGGCCGGGAATGCCATCCTGCGAAAAACTGGCCACGATCTTGCCCTTGTGGCGGTCGAAGGCATACGCGAAGGCCGTGCTGGTCCAGCCCAGGTCGACGATGGCCACGCCGCAGAACAGCGTGGGCGTGGACAGGGCCACGTAGTGCCAGCGCTTGTGGTGGAACAGGCGCCAGAGGGCGCCGCGCGCATGCGGCGGCGCCAGCGCCACCCAGTCGAAGGCATCCAGCTGTCCCGTGTAGCGGCCAAAACAAGGCACGCCATCCGCGTCGAGCAGCTGGGAAGGAGCCGGCGGCAGCATCATGCGGCCTGCCTTGCGGCAGCGCCGCCGTCGTGCAGGGCCTCGGCCAGCTGCACACCGAAAGCCGCCGGCTGCGCCTGGGCTATCTCGACCTGCGGGCAGGCATGCCAGAGCGCCAGCCGCTGCACGGCGCCAGCCACGTCCTGCACCAGGCGGGAGCTGAGGCGCACGCCCTCTTCCAGCACCAGCGACTTGATCTCGAAGCGCCCCTGGACGCGGTGCGCCTTGGCGTCCAGGCGCCCCACCAGCGCGCCGCGCCGCAAGATCGGCAGGGTGAAGTAACCATACCGGCGTTTTTCAGCGGGCGTGTAGCATTCGAGCCGGTAGTCAAAGCCGAACAATTCCAGCGCGCGGCGCCGGTCCCACACGACGGGATCGAACGGCGACAAGATCGTCGTCAGGCTGGGCGCCAGCTTGCCCGCAGCCGCTGCGCGCAGCAAGTCCCCATGCTCGGCATGCACGTACACGGCGTCACTCCAGCCATCGACCATGCAGCGCAGCAGCGCGCCCTCGTCCACCAATGCCTGCAGATCGTGCGCCAGGCTGGCACGCGATTGTTTGGTGCGGAAGTAGTCGCTGATCCAGCTGGCCCGCGCCAGGCCCAGCGCCTTCACGCTGGCCAGCAGCAGGCGCCGGCGCACCTGCTCTTCGGGCGGCAGCAAGCCATCGTGCCAGCCCGGCAAAACGCGTTCGGCCAGGTCGTAATAGCGCTGGAAATTGTGGCGCTTGGCGATCATCAGCACGCCCGAGGTAAACAGCACTTCGAGCGAGCGCTTTTCCGGCTTCCAGCTCCACCAGCCGCCCGCCTGGCCATCCGTGCGCTCGAAATCGGCGGAGCGCGCGGCGCCGTTGGCGCGGATATGCTCGAACACCGAGGCCACGGCCTCGCCCTGCTCGGCCATCCATTTGACGGAGTATTTCCAGCCCATGGCGGCCGGGTCCAGCATGCGGTGGCGGTACAGGCCATAGTCTTCGATGGGCACGAAGCAGGCTTCATGCGCCCAGTATTCGAACAGCGCGCCCTCGGCCAGCAATTGCTCCAGCCACGGCTGCGGATAGTCGCCCAGCCGGCTCCACAACACCAGATACGGGCTGCGCGCCACCACGTGGATGGTGTCGATCTGCAGCACGCCCATCTTCCGCACGGCGGCCAGCACATCGGCCTTGACGGCTTTCCTGCGGCGCGCCTGCAGCAAGCCCTGCGCGGCCAGGTGCAAGGCGCGCGCGGCGGGCAGCGAGAGCGGCGGGAGTATCGGTATGGCGGGTGGAATCGGCAAGGTCAGTTCTTCCTCAAAAAAGGGGACGCGCAGTCGGCAGGCATTTCAGGAAGATACCGCATTCCCGTCGCGCGCCACGCATTTCTTGCTGAATTTTATTCATGCTATCGCCCATTATTATTCATCTTGCGCACCAGCATAGTGCAAAAAACCCGGGCGACATGAACAGTTGATGACAAGTCCACGAGACCGCTTGACATGCCTCATGCGCTTCTATAACTTAAGAAAATTATTGCCATACGGCAATTAAAACTGCTCCCCCCATCTTTGCCCGCCATGTCCTTCCTTGCCGCCCCCTGGCCGCAAGGCGCTGCCGTGACGGTGGAGCATGCGCAACACCATCGACGGGGATGCGGAGACGTCCAGTCTGACCAATCTTGCATAATCAATAAAAACAAGGAAGATAGCATGCACACATCCCTGCTTCGGCCCCGGCAGTACCCGGCCGGCTTTATCCACTTTTCCAGGCGGCGCTTGCCGCTGGCCCTGGCCCTGCTGCTGGCCGCGTGCGGCGGCGGTGGCGGCGACAACCCGGCCACGCCCGCCACGGCGCAGCGCCTGCTGGCGCAAACGTCGGCGGAAACGGCGCTGACGCCCGTCGCCGCCACGGCCAGCTCGGCGGAACGGGGCGACCTGTCGGCCAGCGCCGCCATCGACCGCAACGACAGCACGCGCTGGGGCAGCGGCTTTACGGACAACGAATATCTGACCCTCGATTTCGGCACATCGCAGCGCATTACCCGCGTGCATATCGCCTGGGAAAACGCGCACGCCAGCGCCTACCTGCTGCAGGTATCGGACGACAATACGCACTGGACCACCATCCAGAACGTCAGCGACAGCAAGGGCGGCATCGAGGACATCACGGGGTTCGACGCGCAAGGCCGCTACCTGCGCATGCAGGGCGTCAAACGCGCGGGCCAGTACGGCTACTCCATCTTTGAAATCCAGGCATTTGCGGGTACGCCCGTGCTGCCGCCGGTGACGCCGCCCGTCACCGAACCGCCCCCGGTCACCATCGATCCGGGCCAGCCGGGCGTGGATATCCGCCCCGTGGCCGCCACTTCCTCGCCCGTGGAAAACAACGGCATGTCCGCCGCCATGGCGATCGATGGCAAGACGGGCACCCGCTGGGCCAGCAAGTTCGAGGACGGCGCGTGGATCCAGTTCGACTTCGGCGCGAAGACGCCCGTCGGCTACATGAAACTGCTGTGGGAAAACGCATACGGCAAGCAGTACGCGCTGCAGGCCTCCGACGATGGCCAGAAATGGTCGCAAGTGCGCTACGTGACGAATGGCCACGGCGGCACCGAGGAATTCTTCAACCTGGGCATCAATGCCCGCTACATCCGCCTGCAGGGCGTGGCGCGCGCCACGCAGTATGGCTACTCGCTGCTGGAAGTGAGCTTCAAGACGCCGGGCAGTGACAACAGCCTGCCGTCGACTGCGACGTCGGCCCTGAAATTCCCCGCCAACGGCACCGGCTGGACACCGCTGCCGGCCGCCGCCCAGCCGCTGGAAAGCCTGCAATTCACCCTGGCAGACGGCACCCTGGTGACGCGCTTCGGCGCGCGCGGCCTGGCGCGCCATGGCCGCGAACGGGGCGAGGAATGGAATGAAATCGGCTACGGCCCGAATGAAACGGTCGATCCCGTCACGGGCCTGCCGCAAGACAAGGGGCCGGGCAATTACCTCACTTTCGTGCCGCAATACTTCAAGAACCGCACCTGGGGCGTGGAAATCATCGACAACAGCAAGGTACGCGGCGTTACCAAGCCCACGCTGATCGTCAACCAGTACACCACCGTCGATTTTCTGTCCGGCGGCGTGGCTTTCTTCCGCGGCTTCGACCGTCCCGGCGTGACGGGTTACGGCTGGATGTCGCCCGGCGAACTGGTGGACCGCAATGTCCCCGTCTGCAAGCCGACAGCCTACCCGGCCAGCGACAGGCTGACGAACGCCAACGGCATCAATGGCGCCTGCACACTGCTGATCAAGGAGTACCCGGGCCATAGCGGCCTCGATGCCGGCGGCATGCCGAATGGCACGGACGTCAAGGCGCGCGCGCTGACGGCGGGCGACATCATCGAAGTGTCGCCATCGATGTTTTCCACCACCGCCTCGATGGCGTCGAAAGGCGATGCCGGCGGCATCCGCTACTACTCGTACGAATGGACGTATGTGGTGGGCGCGGGACTGCGGCCCTGGTATGGCGTGCAGCCGCGCCTCAATTCCGTGCCACTGCCGGAGGAAACGCTCTCCGGCGGCCTCGGTTCCGTGTCGTATAACTACTCGGACAACGCCCTGTTCATGTTCCAGCAGCCGCACAACAATATCGGCATGCAGAACATGCAGCGCTTCGTCGAAGGCCGGCGCCTGGTGCATACCAACTTCACCACCGGCGAGCATAACGAAGGCGGCAACGACCGATACGCGCCCGCCGTCGGCCTGCAGGGACAGCGCTACGGACAGTCGGCCTGCATCGCCTGCCACGTCAACAATGGCCGCAGCCCAGCGCCGATGGCCCTGAACCAGCGCCTCGACACGATGGCCGTGCGCGTCGCCAGCATCAATGCGGCGGGGCAGCAGGTGCCGCACCCGCAATACGGCACCGCGATCCAGATGAACGCCGCCTCGCCTTCCGGCGTGCCGCAAAACTGGGGCAACGGCGTCAGCGTGGGCGGTTTCACGACGAGCAAGACGACCCTGGCCGACGGCACGCAGGTCGAACTGCGCAAGCCGACCCTGGCCTTCGAAGGCCCCGTGCCGCAAGTCGTTTCGCTGCGCGCGGCGCCGCCCATGATCGGCGCGGGCTTGCTGGAAGCCGTGCCGGAAGCCGACATCCTGGCGCGCGCCCGCAGCACGCCGGATGCCGATGGCGTCAAGGGCCTGCCCAACTATGTATATGAACCAGAGACGGGCGCCGTGCGCCTGGGCCGCTTCGGCTGGAAGGCCTCGAAAGCCACCTTGCGCCACCAGGCCGCCGACGCGCTGCTGCTGGACATGGCCGTCACCTCGCCCGTGTACCGCAACCGCGCCTGCATGGCGGGGCCGGTAGCCTGCGCGGCGGGCGGCGCCCAGCCAGGCATCTCGGAAGCGGACCTGCAATCGATCACGCAATACCTGGCCCTGGTGGCCGTGCCGGCCCAGCGCAGCATCGCCAGCGGTTTCCCGAAAGGCGTGGCGCCGATCGAGGAGCTCAAGGTCGACCCGCAGCAGGTTTCCGCCGGCTCGAAGCTGTTCCAGGGCATGCGCTGCGCTGCCTGCCACACGGTGGAAATGAAGACGGGCGCGGGACATTTGTTTGCGGAACTGCGCAACCAGACCATCCGTCCGTACACCGACCTGCTGCTGCACGACATGGGTCCCGAGCTGGCCGATACCTTCACGGAAGGCCAGGCGCAAGGCAGCATGTGGCGCACGGCACCGCTGTGGGGCATCGGCTACACGGAAAAAGTCATGGGCAATGGCGGCGGCAAGGCTGGCTACCTGCATGACGGCCGCGCGCGCAGCCTGACGGAAGCGATCTTGTGGCACGGCGGCGAAGGGACAAAAGCGCGCCAGCGTTTCGAGAACCTGTCGAAGACGGACCGCGACGCGCTGCTGGCTTTCCTCAAGTCGCTGTAAAGTCGGCCTAAACGCCTTGCCCTGGCGGGACCGTCATGGAAACACGACCGTCACCGCCAGCCCCCTGCCCTGCAAGCCGGCGCCGAGGATGATGTCCGCGCCATGCCGCTCGGCGATGCGGCGCGCGATGGACAGCCCCAGGCCGCTGCCGGGCAGCTGCCCGCCGCCCAGGCGCACAAAACGCTCGAACGCGCGCGCGTGCAGTTCCTCGGCGATGCCCGGACCGGAATCGGCCACGCGCAAATAGCTGCGCCCCGCTTCCACGCCGCAGCTGATGACGACACAGCCGGGCGCCGGCGTATAGCGCAGCGCATTGTCGACCAGGTTGCGCAACAACATCTGCAGGCTGTCCGCATGCAGCGCGCAGGGCGCCGGTGCCATGATCACGCTCAGCGACAGCCGGTACGTCGCGGCCAGCGCCTGCCACTGCGCGGCCTGCTCGGCCAGCAGGTCGGACAGGTCCGCCGCGCGCAAGTCGGCCGCCGCGCCCGAATGCGGGTCGAGCTGCGCCAGCGCCAGCAACTGGTTGACGAGGCGCGTGGCGCGCTCCACGCTGACGCCCAGGGCTGCAATGAATTCCTCGCGTTCAGCCTCGCTACGGGCCCGCTGCAGCACTTGCAGATTGGTCTTGATGGCGGCCAGCGGCGTGCGCAATTCGTGCGCCGCATCGGCCGTAAAGCGCTGCTCGTTGTCGCGGCTTTGTCGCACTCTGCCGAACAGGCGGTTAATTTCCAGCAACAGCGGATGCAGCTCGGTGGGTGCGCCAGCCAGCCTGACGTCGGCCAGGTCATCGGGCGTGCGCGCCGACACTTCATCGGCGGACGCCTGCAGCACGCGAAACACGCGGTGGATGCTCCACCAGATGGCGATGGTGGCCAGCGCCACCAGCAGCAGGCCGAACACGGCGATGCGGTAAAAGAAGCCGCGGCTGATATCGTCGCGGTGGCTGGTCGGCTCGGCCACCAGCAGCTGCAGGGTGCGCTGCGGGTCCCACAACGAAAACAGACGCCAGCGCTGGCCGCCGATGCGGGTCCAGGACAGGCCGTCCGGCGCGCTGCGCGACAGGGCGATATCGGACGCCGCGTCATTACGGTACAGCACGCGCTGCTGCGCGTCGCGCACCTTGAACAGCAAATACTGATGGGGATTCGGGTGGCCGCGCAGCGGCACGTCGATGGGCCCCGTCAAGCCGTGTTGGCGCGCATCCTTTTCCACCAGCGACAGCAGCAGGTGGCCCGTCTCGATCAGCGACTGGTCGAACAGTTCCTGGCTTTCGCGGCGCGCTTCCACGTACACGATGGCGGCGCTGCCCACCCACAGGGCCAGGGTCAGGCCCAGCAGCACGCCCAGCAAAGTGCGCCGCAGCGACCAGATTTTCAGGCCGCCGCCAGCCGTTAAGAATCTCTTAAGAACTTCTGCGCAAGATCCGGAGCGAAATATTTTTTGGGAAGCCATGGCTGCAATTGTAAATGATTCTTATTGCCTCAATGATTCCCATTAGCTTGCACCAGCAAAACCAATAACTCATCCACCATCAGGAGTTTGCATGTCCAACAGCACCCGCAGCGCGCGCCTGCCGCGTCCCACCACCCTGGCCCTGGCCTTGGCCGCCCTGTCCTGCCTGCAGGCTCACGCCCAGACGGGCACGCCTGCCAGCATGCCGGAAGTGGTGGTCTCCGCCTCCGGTTTCGAACAGGATATCAAGCAGGCACCGGCCTCGATCACGGTGCTGACGCGCCAGGAGCTGTCGAAGGAGCGCTTCGGCAACCTGACGCAGGCGCTGGAAAGCGTGGAAGGCATCGACGTGGGCGCGGCGGGCGACAAGACGGGCGGCATGAACATCAGCATCCGCGGCATGCCCAGCGACTACACCCTGGTGCTGATCGACGGGCGCCGCCAGAACGCGGCCGGCAACGTCACGCCGAACGGCTTCGGCGGCACGCAGACGAGCTTCATGCCGCCGCTGGCCGCCATCGAGCGCATCGAGATCATCCGCGGCCCCATGTCGACCCTGTACGGCTCGGACGCCATGGGCGGCGTGATCAACATCATCACGCGCAAGGTGGGCAAGCAGTGGATGGGCTCCGTCTCGGCCGACTACACCTTGCAGGAAAAGTCCGATTTCGGCGACGTGAAAAGCGGCCGCTTCTACCTGAGCGGCCCCATCGCCACCGACCTGCTGGGCCTGTCCCTGCGCGGCAGCAAGCAGCGCCGCGACGCGGCCGACATCCGCGTCCCCAACGCGGCC
This sequence comes from Janthinobacterium sp. EB271-G4-7A, assembly GCF_020858075.1. Lineage (NCBI taxonomy): Bacteria > Pseudomonadati > Pseudomonadota > Betaproteobacteria > Burkholderiales > Oxalobacteraceae > Janthinobacterium > Janthinobacterium sp. EB271-G4-7A. Next base: position 489,138 of record NZ_JACYMI010000003.1, on the reverse strand, counting down.
GGCGCGCAAGTGCCCGCCAGCATGGGCGCCAACCCCGTGCGCTCGGACATCGAGAACTTTGGCGCGCGCCTGGCCTTCACGCCGAACCGCTACCACACCGTCATCCTCGACGCGGACGCGGGCCGCCAGACCTACGACAATTCGAAGGGCCAACTCGGCACCAATACCGTACAGGGCGGCTACGGCCCGGAACAGAAATACAAGCGCGACCAGTGGACCCTGTCGCACACGGGCCGCTTCGGCTTCGGCACCCTGGACAGCAGCTACATGGTAAACAAGACGGAAACCCTGGGCCGCACGATTCCGCCGGGCACGCCAGGCGCCGTGACCGGCAGCGCGCGCACGCTGGAAGTGGAAAGCCAGGTCTTCGATACCAAATTGGTCATGCCTTTGGGCAAACACATGGCTACCATCGGCGCGCAATGGTGGAAAGCGGAAATGACGGACGGCGTGGCGCCGAAAAAATTCGAATTCACGCAAAAAGCCCTGTTCGTGGAAGACGAATGGCAGGTGCTGGACAACGTCGCGCTGACCGTCGGCGCCCGTTATGACGATCACAGCATCTTCGGCGGCCAGACCAGCCCCCGCGCCTATGCCGTGTGGAACGCAGCGCCAAGCTGGACCGTCAAGGGCGGCGTCAGCAAGGGCTACAAGACGCCGCGCGTGGAGCAACTGTCGCCAGGCATCAACGGTTTTGGCGGCCAGGGCACGATCCCCCTCGTCGGCAGCCCGGACCTGAAGCCGGAAACGAGCACGACGACGGAAATCGGCGCATATTTCGACAACCTGGCCGGCTGGACCGCCAGCGGCACTTTGTTCAACAATACCTTCAAGGACAAGATCACGACGGGCACGGGCCTCGTCAACTGCGACTACCGCCCTTCGCCGAACCGTCCCGGCTGCGTCAGCTTCGGCAACTGGCCCAACGTGGACGCATTTGGCCAATCGGTCAATGTGGATGAGGCCGTCACGCGCGGCGTCGAGCTGAACACGCGCTTCCCGCTGGGCAAGACCTTGTCGGCCAGCGCCAACTACACGTACACGGAAAGCGAACAGAAGAGTGGCAGCAACGCCGGCAAGCCCCTGAGCGACACGCCCAAGCACGCCGTCAACGCGCGCCTGTCGTGGGATATCTCGCGCGAGTGGAACGGCTGGCTGCGCGCCGAGTACCGCAGCGAGCGCTTCCGCGATCCGGGCACCTCGGCTTCCACGCGCGCCGCCAAGGCCGCGCTGGGCGACTACCAGGGCTACACCATGTTGCACCTGGGCAGCAGCTACCAGCTGAACAAGCGCGTCACCCTGAACGCGGCCGTGTACAACCTGCTCAACAAGGACTTCATCGACTACCAGCCATACCGCGCACCGGCATTGACCTACGCCAACCGCTATGTCAACAGCCTGGACGGCCGTCGCCTGTGGCTGTCGGCCACCGTCGATTTCTGATGCCGTAACGCGCCATCAGCGCCAACATCGAACGGGCTGCCGCAGGGTAGCCCGTTTTTGTGTCAGGCCGCTTTGGGCTTGTCGATGCAATAACCGATCGCATGCACGGTGCGTATCAAGTCCCGCCCCAGCTTCTTGCGTAGGTGGTGGATATGCACTTGCACGGCATTGCTTTCCACTTCGTCACCCCAGCTGTACAGGTTTTTCTCCAGCTGTTCCCGGCTCAGCACCCGGCCGCCGTGCTCCAGCAGCAGTTGCAGGATGCGAAATTCCTTCACCGTCAAGGTCACGGGCAATCCCCCTTGCGTTACTTGCCGGTCCGCGATATCGAGCACCAGGTCGCCATGCACGAGGTGCTCGCGCAGGCGCCCGGCCGCGCGGCGGCAGGCGCTGCGGATGCGCGCGGCCAGCTCGTCGAGGTCGAACGGTTTCACGATAAAGTCGTCGGCCCCCGCGTCGAGCCCGGCGATGCGCTCGCCCACCTGGTCGCGCGCCGTGACGACCAGCACGGCGCCGCTGTAGCCATTGTCACGCAGCACGCCCAGCGCCTGCATGCCATCCTGCCCCGGCAAGCCCAGGTCGAGCAAAATACAGCCATAGTCGTGCAGGCGCACGGCCGTGTGCGCGTGTTCGGCGCTCGTGACCCAGTCGACGGCATAGCCGCCCTGTTCCAGGCCGATCTGCGTGGCGCGGCCCAGCTGCGGGTCGTCTTCGGTCAGCAAGATGCGCATGGGGGAAGCGGCGCGGCCCGCTCAGTCCTTTTTCTTGATCAGGCCGGCCAGCGCGGCAAACGGATTGTGCGTGGCGGGCGCCACCTCGGCCGACAGCAGGCCGGCGCCACGGTCCGCTTCCAGGTAGCGCGAGTGCTCATTGTCGTGGCAATACAGGCACAGCAGTTCCCAGTTGCTGCCGTCCGGCGGATTGTTGTCGTGGTTATGGTCGCGGTGGTGCACCGTCAGCTGCTGCACGTTGGCGCGCGTAAATTCGCGCATGCAGCGGCCGCATACCCACGGATACATCTTCAGCGAGCGCTCGCGGTAGCCGCTCTCGCGCTGGTCGGCGGCGCGGCGCGCTTCGGCCACGATCTTGTCCAGTCTTGCCGCGTCGGGCTTTTTACTCTGCATGACAACTTTCGATATGGGAGGTAGAAGCGCCCATTTTAATGAGGATGGGGGCGCAATTGTACTTTTTCTGCCACGCCGCCAGCCCGTGTCGCCGCCGGCGTGCTTTTTTTAGCGTGCGCGGCACCACAGATACTTGATTTAACGCAAAATAAGGCCAGCGACAGACTACGAACAGACGCTGGGGCCGCAGGCAGCGCGCAGGTCAGCATATTTCGGCTATGATGCGCGCCACGCCGCCCCTCCCCTTTTCCATGACCCTAGCCTGCAAGCGCCCGTGATAGCGATAACAAGACCCCTGCAACGCCTTGCCCGCCGCCTGTACCGTCTCAGCCTGGTACCCCTGTTCGCGCTCATCTTGCTGCTGGCGCTGTGGGCGGCCGTCTTTTACCAGGTTGGCCAGGAGCGGGCCAGCGCCGTGCGCGACGCCGTGGCCGTCAGCCAGTCGCTGGCGCGTACCCTGGCCGACCATACCAGTTTCACCCTGCGCCAGACGGACCACGCCACCCAACTGTTCAAGCTCAAATACGAGGAAACGGACGGCGGCCTGCGCCTGAATGAATTCACGCGCCGCCAGGGTCTGCTCGACAGCGTGCTGCCATCGAAGCTCGAATTGCCGATCGCCCTCATCGACGCGCACGGCAATGTGATCGACAGCGCTCACGCCTATCTGCCGGAAAACCTGGCCACGCAGGCATTTTTCAGGGCGCTGGCCGCGAATGCGTCCGACACGGCCCTGGTCGACACGCCCATGCTCGACGCCGAGAGCAAGCGCTGGACCATCCGCCTGGCGCGCCGCCTGAACGATGCCCAAGGCCGCTTCGCCGGCGCCATCGTGATCCTCGTCGACCCCACGTATTTTGTCGATGACTACGACCGCCTGAACCTCGATGAGCAGGGCGCGCTGATGCTGGTGGCGCGCGACAGCGGGCTGACGGTGGGACGCATCGGCGAGCAATTGATCCTCAGCGACCGCATCGACTTCCGCATGCCGGGACCGCCGCAGCACGCCCCCGAAGAACTGCTGATCGAGCCGCCCGTCGACGCCACGTCACGCATCTACAGCTACCACGAGCTGCCGCGCTACCCGTTGCTGGCCGTGGTGGGCGTGAACCGCGCCGTCGCCCTGGCGCGCTTCGAACACCGCCGCCTGGTCTATGTCGGCGCGCTGCTTGCCGCCAGCGTGCTCATTGCCGGCTTTACGACCCTGCTGATGCGCCAGAGCGCGCGCCTGCGCCGCAGCATCCGCCAGGCCAAGGAAGCGCAGGCCTTGCTGCGCGCGGCGCACCAGGGCAGCCTCGATGCCGTGCTGCTGCTGAAAGCCTGGCGCCCCGCGCCGGGCAAGCCGGTGGAAGATTTCATCTTCGCCGACATCAACGAGCGGGCCGCCGACATGCTGGGCAAGCCACGCTCCGAACTGCTGGGCCAGCGCGTGCTGCAGCAGATGCCGCTGCTGCGCGGCGAGCGCTTTTTCAAGCGCTTCGTGCTGGTGATGGAAACGGGCCAGCCGCTGGAAGATGAATTCGAGCTGCCACTGGCCTCGGGAGGCACGCGCTGGCTGCGCCACCAGGTGGTGCCGATTGCCGACGGCGTGGCCGTCACCTCGCGCGACATCAGCGCGCGCAAGCACGACGAACTGGCGCTGCAGGACAACCGCAGCTTCCTGCAGTCGCTGATCGACCATTTGCCCGTGCTGGTCTACGTGAAAAGCGCGCGCCCGGAAAATTTCGGCCAGATGGAAGTGTGGAACAAGGCCGCCGAGGACATCACCGGCCACCTGGCCACCGACGTCATCGGCAAGACCGATTGCCAGGCCTTCCCGCCCGACTTCGGCCTGCACGACGCCGAGGACGACCGCGCCATCCTGGCCGAGCGCGGCGTCATCGACCATACGGAAAAACCGCTGCGCCTGGCTGACGGCAGCCTGCGCTACCTGCGCGCCGTCTCCGTGCCCGTGTTCGACGAGCGCCAGCAGATCGAACATATCCTGTGCATCGCCGAAGATATCTCGCAGCGCCGCCAGCAGGAACTGGAACTGCGCCAGAAACAGGCCGAGCTGGCCGCCGTCAACGACGCCTCGCCGCTCGGGCTGGTGCGCCTGGACCGCCAGCGCCGCTGCACCTACGTCAACCGCACCTTCGAATCGATCACGGGCTTGCCGCGCGCCGCCGCCCTGGGCGCCGGCTGGACCAGCGCCCTGCACCCGGACGACTATCCGCTGATGCACGTGGCGCTGGAACAGCTCACGCGCAGCCACGCGCCGTTCCAGTCCACCCTGCGCTGCCTGCAGCGCGACGGCAGGCTGGTCTGGGTCTCCGTCAAAATTGCCCCCATCCTCATCGACGACCGGATCGAAGGCTACGTGGGGACCCTGGACGACATCACCACCTTGCGCGAATCGGAAGTGGCGCTGCTGGAAAGCGAAGCGCGCCTGCGCACCATCGCCGACACCTTGCCGGCCATGATCGCGTACATCGACGCGGACCAGGTCTACCGCTTCCTGAACATCGCCTATGAACGCGAATTCGGCCTGACGGGCCGGCAGGCGCTGGGCAAAAGCGTGCGCGACACCGTGGGCGAGGCGCGCTACCGCACGGTGGCGCCGTATATCGAAAGAGTGCTGGCGGGCGAAACCCTGAGCTTCGAGGAAGAGGACGACAAGGAAGGCATCGAGCGCTGCATGGAAGTGATCTACATCCCGCAGATCGGCGAAGACAAGCTGCAGGTGGTGGGTTTTCACGTGATGCGCCAGGATATCACCGTGCAAAAGCGCGAAAAACAGCGCCTGCTGAAGCTGGCCCAGGTCGATGCGCTGACGGGCTTGTCGAACCGCGCCGGCTTCCAGCAAAAACTCAGCGACGCCATGCACGCGAGCCGCCAGCAGCAGCACCTGATGGCTGTCATGTACATGGATATCGACCGCTTCAAGCCCGTCAACGACACGCATGGCCACGGCACCGGCGACGCCCTGCTGCGCGCCTTCGCCCAGCGCCTGACGCAGACCATGCGCGCCACCGATATCATCGCCCGCCTGGGCGGCGACGAATTCACCATCATCATGGAACAGATCACCCGGCCCGACGACGCGGCCGTGCTGGCGGAAAAAATCGTCGCCGCCATGCAGCAGCCGTTCGAACTCGATGGCATCAGCGTGCGCATTTCCGCCAGCATCGGCCTGGCCTTCTACCGCGACGAAGACATTTCCCCCGCCGTGCTGCTGCAGCGGGCCGACGTGCTGCTGTATCAGGCGAAACAGGATGGGCGCAATACTTATCGCGCAGGCGTGCTGACGGCGTGAGACAGGCGCCATTCCTGCTATATTGGCGCCTGTCCTCCCTACCCTTGCCCCACCATGCGCCTGCTGCACACTTCCGACTGGCATCTGGGCCAGACCCTGCACAATTATGAGCGGGGCTACGAACACCAGCGCTTCCTCGACTGGCTGCTCGACACGCTCGTGGCCGAACAGGTCGACGTGCTGCTGGTGGCCGGCGACGTGTTCGACAACGCCAACCCTTCCGCCGCCTCGCAAAAGCAGTTATATGTATTCCTGCAGCAGGCGCGCGCGCGCCTGCCGGCGCTGCAGCTGGTCGTCGTCGCCGGCAATCACGATTCGGCCGGCCGCCTGGAAGCGCCCGGCCCCCTGCTGGCCGCGCATGGCACGCACGTGATCGGCCATGTGCTGCGTGGCGACGATGGCCAGATCGACCTGGAACGCCTGCTGCTGCCGCTCACCGGCAGCGATGGGCAAGTGCAGGCGTGGTGCCTGGCCGTGCCCTTCCTGCGCCCCGGCGACGTGCCAAAGCTGCCGGCCGGCGATACCCAGGATGCCTACCTGGGCGGCATCGCCCTGCTGTACCGCCAACTGGCGGACCTGGCGCTGGCGCGCCGCCAGCCCGGACAAGCCATCATCGCCTTGGGCCACTGCCACATGGTGGGCGGCGAAATGTCGAACGATTCCGAACGCCGCATCGTCATCGGCGGCACCGAGATGCTGCCGTCGGGGATTTTCGACACCGCCATCGCGTATGCGGCGCTGGGCCATTTGCACAAGGCGCAGGCCGTGGGCGGCCAGCAGCATATCCGCTACTGCGGCAGCCCGATTCCCCTGTCCTTCGCGGAAGTGCACTACCGCCATCAGGTGCTGTGCCTCGATATCGACGGCGAGCAATTACGCGAGGTACGCGCCATCGAGGTGCCGCGCGCCGTGCCGCTGCTGCGCGTGCCCGCCACGCCGGCGCCGATTGCCGAAGTGCTGGAACAGCTGGCCGCCCTCGACGTGCCGGACGCGCCGGCCGAAGCACAGCCTTTCCTGGAAGTGCGCGTGCGCCTCGATGCGCCGGAGCCGGGCCTGCGCACGCGCATCGAAACGGCGCTCGACGGCAAGCACGTGCGCCTGGCGAAGATCGAAACATCGAGCGCCGCGCGCAGCAGCGCGCCCGAGAACATGACGCTCGACCAATTGGGCCAGCTGCAGCCCGACGACATCTTCCGCCGCCTGTACCTGCAAAAATACGGCCGGCCCGCGCCGCCCGAACAACTGTCGGCCCTGGCCGAACTGCTGCTGCCTGGCGCTTGAGCACACCTGAAGAACCATGAAAATACTGAAAATCAGCGGCAAGAACCTGGCTTCGCTGGCCGGCGAATTTGAAGTCGACTTCCAGCAGGAGCCGCTCGCGTCTTCCGGCCTGTTCGCCATCAGCGGGCCCACGGGCGCGGGCAAGAGCACCCTGCTCGATGCCCTGTGCCTGGCCCTGTACGACGCCACGCCCCGCCTGCTGAAAGTGCTGGGCCGGGGCAGCGCCCTGCCCGACGTGGGCAAGGAAACCGTCAACGCCCAGGATACGCGCACCCTGCTGCGGCGCGGCACGCCGGACGGCTACGCGCAAGTGGACTTCGTCGGCAACGATGGCGCCAGCTACCGCGCGCGCTGGAGCGTGCGCCGTTCGCGCACCAAAGCCGAAGGCGCGCTGCAGGCCACGGCCATGAGCTTGCACCAGTTGCCAGCGTTGCAGCCCATCGGCGGCACCAAGACGGAAGTCAAGGAAGAGATCGAAAAGCGCATCGGCCTGTCGTTCGACCAGTTTACGCGCGCCGTGCTGCTGGCGCAAAACGAGTTTTCCACCTTCCTCAAGACGGAAGACAATGAACGGGGAGAGTTGCTGGAAACCCTGACGGGCAGCAGCATCTACACCGACATTTCCATGCGCGCCTTCGAGCGGGCAAAAAAGGAAAAGCAGGTCCTCGAATGCCTGGGCGAAAAACTGGCCGACCAGCGGCCCTTGTCGCCGGAAGAACGTACCGATACCGAGGCCCTGTGCAGCGCGGCCGAGACCAACCTGCAAACCATCGACTTGCGCAAGGCGGTGCTGGAACTGCAGCAGCGCTGGCACCAGGAAACGCACAAGCTGCAAAGCCAGGTCGCGGCGGCGCAAGAGGCGCTCGATAGCGCGGATGCCGAACGGGCCGCTGCCGAAGAGCGCCGCACGGCGCTGGCGCAGTGGGAATTGCTGCAGCCGGCGCGCCCCTTCGTCGATGACGTGGCGCGCCTGGCGAGCGACATCGCCAGCAGCGGCGCCGCGCTGGAAGCGGCGCGCGCGCAGGCGGCGCAAGCCGTGGCCAGCGAAACGCAACTGGCTGCCGGCGTGCAGCAAGCGGCAGCGGCCTTGCTGGCCAGGGAGGCGGCGCAGCGCGACGCGGCACCGCAACTCGATGCCGCCAAGGCGCTCGATGCCGGCATTGCCGCCCACTTGCCCGCGCACCGCCAGGCCAGGGAGGCGGCAATGGCGGCAGACCACGCCAACGAGACGGCGCGCGCCACCTTGCACGATCTGCAGCAGGGCCAGCACGCCATGCAGGCGGAGCAGGAAACGGGACGCCTGTGGCTGGCATCGCACCAGCATTGGCAAGCGCTGGCCACGTCGTGGCAATTGTCGGACCAGCTGTTCGCCCAGGCCGGCCAGGCTGCCGCGCAAGCCGATGCGGCCGACGCCAAGGCAGCCGAAGCGGCGCAGCTGGTGCGCGCGGCAACCAACGCGGGCCACGCGGCGCAAGCCGCATTGACGGCCGCCGCCGCCACGCTCGCCGAGCACGATGGGCAGCGGCGCGAAGCGCTGGCCGCCGTGCAAGCCATCGACGGACAGCTGCTGCAGGAACAGCGCGGACAGCTGGAAAACCATGCGCGCCAGTTGAATGCGGCGGAAAAGACGTGGACGGAGCTGGCGCGCCAGCAGCAGGCGCTGGCGCATGGACAAGCGAGGGCCGCCCAGCTGGCGCAGGCCGCGCAGACGGAAAACGCGGCGCTGGCCGCGGCAGCAGCACAAACAGCGCTGCTGGAAGCGAGCCTGGCGCAGGCGGAAAAATCCTTGAAAGGCGCGGAAGCGGCATGCGCGGCCAGCGTCGAGCAGCTGCGCGCCACCTTGCAGGACGAGCAGCCCTGCCCCGTCTGCGGCGCCCTGGAACACCCGTACAGCCACGCCGATCACGCTTTGCAGGCGATGCTGGCCAGCTTGCAGGATGAAGTACTGGCTTGCCGCGCACACGCGCGCGGCAATCTGGAGCAACTGGCCACGCACAGGGCGGCGCTGGCCGCGACTGCGCGCGAACAGGCGCAGACGGATGCCGAACTGGCGGCCCTGCCGCCCGCCATCGCCAGCCTGCACGCGCAATGGCAGCCGCATGCCGATACCCTGCATCTGCCGCCGGAAAACCAGCGCGCGCACTGGTTCGCGCAGCAACTGGCAGCCAATGCGGCAGCCCTGCAGGCGCTGGCGCAGCAGGAGGCGGCGCTGCGCCAGGCCAGCGCGCGGCGCGAGCAGGCGCAGGCGGCGCACGAACTGGCCGGCGCCGAACACGCGCGCTGCACAAGCGCCGTCGCCGAAACGCAGACACGGCTGGCGCAGTTGCAGGCGCAGCAGGCGGCCAGCGTGGACAAGGCGGAAACGTCGCGCGGCACGCTTGACGGCTTGCTGGCGCAGCTCGATACCGCGTTTGCCGACGTGGAAGGCGCCGAAGGCTGGAAGGACAACTGGCGCGCCGGCCCCGCCGCCTTCCGCGCGGCGCGCGAAACGGAAAGCCGGCAATGGCTGAAACAGCAGGCGGACCAGGACAATCGCGGTCACGCGCTGGCGACCTTGGCCGCGCAGCTGGAAGCGGCGTTGCTGGCCGCCGGCAAGGCACAGCACACGGCGCAGGAAACCCACGCCGCCTTTGCCGCCGCCGACAAACGGCGCACGGCACTGCAAACGGAGCGCAACGCGCTATGGCAGGGCCAGAACGTGGCCGAGGTGGAACACAGCCTGGCTGGCGCCATCGCGCAGGCCAAGGAGCTGCTGGCGCAGCAGCAAACGGCGGCGCAGTCGGCCAGCCAGCAGCGCACGCGCCTCGATGAAGCATGCGTGCAGTTGTCGCAACGCCTGGCCGCCCTGCATGAACAGGAACGCGGCGCCACCGCCGCCCTGCACGACTGGCTGCAGCAGTTCCGGCAGCGTCACTCCGGCCATGCGCCCGCCACGCTCGACGAACTGCGCGCGCACCTGGCCATCGCGCCGGACGCCATGCGCGCCGAACGCGACGCCCTGCAGATGATCGCCGACCGCCATACGACGGCCGCTTCCGTGCTGGCCGAACGCCGGCAGCGGCATGCGGACCATCTGGAACGGCCACCGGAAGCGCTGGAAACGGACGAGGCCGCGCTGCAGGCGGCGCTCGACGCGCTTGGCGCCGAACGCCAGGCAGCCAACCAGGAAGCGACGCGCCTGCGCCTGGCCATCGCGCAGGACGACGCGCGGCGCCACAGCGCGCAAGCTATGCTGGCGCAGATCGAGGCGCAAGCCGTCATCGAGCGGCGCTGGGCCAGCCTGAATGAATTGATCGGCTCGGCCGACGGCAAGAAATTCCGCAACTATGCGCAGCAATTCACGCTGGAAGTGCTGCTGGGCTATGCCAACGCACACCTGAACCACCTGGCGCGCCGCTACCAGCTCGAACGCATCGACAACCCGAACAATCCGTCGCTGGGCCTGATGGTGCGCGACCAGGACATGGGCGGCGAGCTGCGCTCCGTGCACTCGCTGTCGGGCGGCGAATCGTTCCTCGTCTCGCTGGCCCTGGCGCTGGGCCTGGCCTCGCTGTCCTCGAACCGGGTGCGCGTGGAATCGCTGTTCATCGACGAGGGCTTCGGCAGCCTGGATACGGAAACCCTGCGCGTGGCCATGGATGCGCTCGACGGCTTGCAAGCGATGGGCCGCAAGGTGGGCGTCATCTCGCACGTACAGGAAATGACGGAGCGCATCGCCACCCGCATCCTCGTGCAGCCTGGGTCCGGCGGCAAGAGCGTGGTGACGGTGCGCTGAGTCACTAGCGGCTGGCCGGCTCCCGGCACAGTCTGAGCATATCCCAGCCCAGTTCGCGGCGGATCTGCTCGGGGTCGGGCGGGGGCCGGCGCTGTTCCAGCTCCGCTTTCAGCCACTTCCTGACCAGCTCCTTGGCGGGCTGTACAGGCTTTTCCTTGTCATGCTTGTCCATGGTGCTACCTCTTCAATGGCGGTCAGACGACCTCCTATATACGTTCAACGTCATGGCGCGGATTCAGTTGACGTGCGCGTGGCGCAGATGCAACAACGTGTAACGATGGCCGGAGTGCGTTAAAATCGCCGCCTTCGCGTAGACGAACTCTACGCCCCGCAACAGTTCAAGGAACCCCATGAAAGCCGCCCGCAGCCTCACCTTCAAGTGCGTAAAATGTCACAAATCCATGCAGGTCTACCTGCAAAAAGTCTCCGCCTGCTCGCATATCCAGCCGTACCAGGGCATTTGCGCATGCGGCGAACTCAAGCGTCACGCCACGGGCCAGGCCGATGCCGTCAAATCCTATCTGGAGTCGGCAGACGGTAGCTGGTCGCACCACCACTGATGGTTAAAGAATGGGGCGATATTGCCGTTAATTCGACTATCCTCCCCATTTGAACCGACCATGTCCCAGCTCCCCGCCCTTGCCAGCCGTCAACCCGCCTCGAATACGCTGGCTGGCCAGCAGCCGTCCCGCACGGGCAGCAGCGCCACGGGCCTGGCCGCTTCGCCCCTGATGCAGCGCACGGCGCAAGACGTGGTGGCGCTGTCAAAGAATGGCCTGGACCTGTCGGCCAAGGGATTGTCGCAACGGACCGATGCGCTGGGCAACGCGACCGTCGACGTGGCGCAGGATTTTCTGAGCAACATGACGCGCCAGCTGTTCGGCGACGGTGCCACGGTCGCTTTCGATTCCGTCGACCTGCAGGCCGGTTCCAGCTTCAGCAGTGGCAGCGCCAGCGTCTCGGGCGCCGGCGGCAGCAGCCGCGCGGCCGCCTTCAGCCTCGATGAAAACGCGCATTTCATCGGCAAGGGCAAGATCACGACGGCCGATGGCCAGACCTTCGACTTCGAAGTGGAAGTGCAATATCAATCGAACATCAGCGCGGGCGTCCTTGAGCAAACGCAGAATGCCACCGAGGAAGCAGGCTCAGCCGATGACGCACAGCTGCCCGCGAAAGAGTTGCCCGCCACGCACTTCGGCGGCAATCTGCACGACCTGTTCAAGCTGCTGGGCCAGCAATTGCAAAGCAATCTCTACCAGGGCACGTCCGATGGCGCCAGCGCCAGCGGCAAGGATGACGGCCTGGCAGGCAGCCTGAGCTTGCGCTTGCTCAAGCTGGTGCAGCCGGACCATGCCACCGAGACCGCCAAAGCCGACAGGAAAGCCGTGGAAACCACGCCGGAAGAGCAGGCGCGCGCCCGCGCGCTGGCACTCGCCTACGGCACGGACACCGCTAGCAGCACGGTCAGCAACGTATAATGGAAGACGGCCTGCGCAGGCGACCATGCCGCGCGCCACCTTCTATCGATTGAATCCCATGTCCGACACTTCTTCACCTACCGTTCATCCGCAGATCCACTGGAGCGAAAACGGCGCCGAGCATTCGGCCCGCTGGCGCTCGGAAAGCGGCATGCCGCCGCCCAAGCGCGTCGTCATCGCCGATGACCGCACGACGGCCGACCAGGCTTACCGCCTGGCCTGCGAAGGCACGGCCATGCTGTGGCGCGGCGACTTCCAAAACGCGCGCCAGCTGCTGCAGGCGCTGGCGCGGCGCGCCGACCACAAGAACGACAAACCGAGCAAGAAGGCCAAGGCCGCCAAGCTGACGAAACCCGAACCGTCCGCCACGGAAGCCTTCCACTTGCACCGCCAGGCCCAGTCGCAACGCGCCCGTACCCTGGCCATGCTGCTGCTGCCTTTCGAGGCCGACTACACGATCCCGCTGCGCCGCGCGCCGGACGTGAAACTGGCGTGCAATGAAGCGTATGGCCGTGGCGAAGAACCGTTTATCGCCTCGCTGCGCGAATTGCTGGGCCTGATCGGCGCGCACGAATGGCGCCGCACAGGCGTTGAACTGCCAGCCCTGGGCCAGCGCATCCACCCGCATTACGGCGTGTTCGCGCCTATCCGCGGCGAATACGTGGGCCTGGTGGCGGAAGCGCCGCTGCCTGCGCGCGCCAAGCTGGCCTTCGATATCGGCACCGGCACGGGCGTGCTGGCCGCCGTGCTGGCGCAGCGCGGCATTGAACGCATCGTCGCCACCGACCAGGACCCGCGCGCCCTGTCCTGCGCGCGCGAAAATCTGGCCCGCCTCGATTTGCTTGACAAGGTCGACGTGCAGCAGGCCGACCTGTTCCCCGCCGGCCGCGCGCCGCTCATCGTGTGCAATCCGCCCTGGCTGCCGGCGCGCCCAAGCTCGCCGATCGAATACGCCGTCTACGATCCGGACAGCCGCATGCTGCGCGGTTTCCTCGCCGGCCTGGCCGAGCACCTGGAAGCAAACGGCGAAGGCTGGCTGATTTTATCGGACTTGGCCGAGCACCTGGGCCTGCGCCCGCGCGCACAATTGCTGGAGTGGATAGAACAGGCGGGCTTGAAAGTCATCGACCGCCTGGACGTGAAACCCACGCACCCGCGCGCGCAGGACGCCACCGACAGCCTGCACGCGGCCCGCTCGAAGGAAATCACCTCGCTGTGGCGCCTGGCGGCGGCGTAATCCAGGGTCTGAAACCCGGCCATTGCGCATTGCAGCAAACCCCGCTATAATTCGCCTGCGGGGTGGAGCAGTCTGGCAGCTCGTCGGGCTCATAACCCGAAGGTCACAGGTTCAAATCCTGTCCCCGCAACCAATATATGAAAGCCGCTGATTCTTGCAAAGGGATCAGCGGCTTTTTCATTCTCGCCCATTTTGTACAATCATGTTAAATTGAGACTTTAAATGTACAAGGGCCACGCCTTGAAAGCCTGCCGCACTGCCACCCTGCTTGCCGTCCTGTGCTTTTCCGCCACGGCACAAGCCCAGTCCCAAGCGCAGCGGGATACCGAATATCTGCAAGAGTTCGTCGTTCCTTTGGCCAAGCGACAACTTGAGAGGCAAGGCCATTTCCTCCCGCTCGGCGCGGCCCTGAAACAGGCCGACAAATTCGTCCTCATGCCCGCAAACACAGCTGCGATGTCGCTACTGCCGGCCGACATCATCAAGCTGATACAGGAAGCCCTGGTGCAAGGCGCCGTCGACGGCGAATACAAGACAACCGCCCTCGTGTATGACGCCACCGTCCCCCTGCCCTCGTCCGGCAAACAATCAGATGCCATAGCCGTAGCGCTCGACCATCGCGATGGCTATTCAATCATCACCTTTCTGCCATACGAACTGCGCGGCAAGGAAGTCCATATGGGCACGCCGTTTACACGCCAGGGAACGGCCACGGTTTTCAAGCAACAATAAGCGATGCGGCAGGCCTGACAAAGATCATTCCCGCAATGCAGCAAACTCGTATATAATTCGCCTGCGGGGTGGAGCAGTCTGGCAGCTCGTCGGGCTCATAACCCGAAGGTCACAGGTTCAAATCCTGTCCCCGCAACCAATACATAAAAACCGCTGACTCCTGCAAGGGATGCAGCGGTTTTTTCATTCATGCCTGCCCTGCCCCGCCTTTAGGCGGTGACGCTGGCCCTGATCTGCCTGGCCGCCGCGTGCAGGCTGGCCGCCACTCGTTCCAGCTTGTCGGCTCCCGCCGTTTCGGCCAGGGCGGCAAACGCGCTGATATGAAACGTGGCCACCATCGCCGGCGACACTTCGAGCTCCAGCGCCGTCTTGCTCAGTTCCGTCGACGCCTCGAGGTAAGGCTCGCTGCCCGCCTCGAAAGCCTGCTTGGTTTCCAGCAACTCCTGGCCGCCCTCCGCCTTGGCCAGGCAAGCATCGACCTTTTGCTGGAAGGCCGGCAAGGTATCGCGCACGGGGCCAGCATCCGGCGCCGCTTCCGGTTCCGGCTCCGCGGGCGCAGGCGCAGCTGCGGCCGGCTTGTCCGCCGCCGGCATGTCGCGCAAAGTCAGCCAGCGCTCGACGGCGAGGAAATCGGCGAACGGCTCGGCCACCTTGGGATTCATCAGCCAGACCTCGCCCGTGCGCCAGTCGATCCTGGCGCCGCGCTCGTTTCTCGCCAACAAAATATCCTTGCCGCCATCGGCATTCGACACCCGGCCGATGTCGAGCCAGTTCATCAACTCCGCCTGGCGCGACATCGCGTTGACCCGGTGAAAGTAGGCCAACCATAAGAATCTGGCGACCAGGAGAACCAGGGCACCGCCAACCATCCACATCATTTTTCGCTCCGCTCCGCACCACATCGACAGCCCGCATTTTCTCACATGAAAGCTTGCGCCAAGGAAACTTTTACATCTGCCGTGCGGCAGCGCAAATCCGCCGCCGCGCGCGGTCCGGACACGCAGTCGCATTTCAGCAACGCCGCGTTTTGCTGATTGCCGGGTGCGCGCCGCTACGCTATTATGAGAACAATTCTCATTTAGATTAAACCAGACTGTACGCATGCTGTCCGCCCCTTCCCCGCCATCCGATTTCCAGGCCCTGTATGCCGAGCACCACTCCTGGCTGCTGCACTGGCTGAAACGCCGCCTGCACGATGCGGGGCTGGCGGGCGACCTGGCGCAGGATACCTTCATCAAGATCTTCGTTGCGCGCAGCAGTGCCGGGATCGCGCAGCCGCGCCCTTTCCTGGCCACCATCGCCAAGCGCCTGCTGGCCAATCACTGCCGGCGCGAAGAGCTCGAACGGGCCTACCTCGACGCACTGCTGCACCAGCCGCAAGCCTGCACGCCTTCGCCGGAAGCGATGTCCATCCTGCTCGAATCGCTGCAACGGGTCGACCGCGCGCTGGACCAGCTCTCCGCCAAGGCCAAGGCCGCCTTCCTGCTGGCGCACCTGGACGGCATGACCTATGCCGAGATCGCCGCCGAACTGGGCACCACCACGCATTCCGTCAAAAAATACCTGAGCAAGGCCAATCTGCTGTGCTTTTTTGCCGTGCCCGATTTTGCCGCGGCCTGACATGCGCGGCGCCACCGTCTACGCACAGGGCCAGCCCATCGACCTGGCGATCGCCATGCAGGCGGCCGAATGGCTGGCCACCCTGATGAGCGGCGCCACCACGCCGGCGGAAAAAACGGCCTGGCAGCAGTGGCGCCAGGCGCATCCCGACCATGAGCGGGCATGGAAACACATCGAAAGCGTCAGCGGCGGCTTGCGCGAACTCGATGCGCAGGCCAGCCGCAAGGCGCTGACACAGCGCTCCCGCCCCGCCTCGCCGATCTCGCGCCGCCACAGCCTGCAGTTGCTGGCGTGGGTATCGGCCATCGGCCTTACGGGCTGGTTCGGCGCGCGCTCGGAATATGCACCCGACATGGCCCGCGCCGCGCTGGCCGACCTGTCCACGGGCGTGGGTGAGCGCCGCGAACTGACCCTGCCCGACGGCAGCCGTTTGCACCTGAACAGCGGCAGCGCCGTGAATATCCGCTTTAGCGGCACGCAGCGCCTGCTGCAACTGGTGCAGGGCGAAGTCTTCATCGCCACCGCCCGCGAAACGGGCATGCCCTACCGCCCCTTCCTCGTCGAAACCGCGCATGGCCAGGCGCAGGCGCTGGGCACGCGCTACTCGGTGCGCCAGGCCGGCGGCAGCACTCTCGTGTCTGTCGAGGAAGGCGCCGTCCGGCTGATGCCGCGCCATGGCGATGGAAATCTGCTCATCCGTGCAGGCCAGGGCGGCGGCATGACGGCGCGGCAGCTCTTGCCCGCGCACGCCGTCTCGCCCGACATCTGGGCCTGGTGCCAGGGCTTGCTGCTGGCCGACGCCATGCCGCTGCGCGACTTCCTGCATGAACTGAGCCGCTACCGCCACGGCTTGCTGGGCTGCGACGATGCCGTCGCCGGCCTGCGCATTTCCGGCGTCTTCCCGCTGGCCGACCTGGACGCCGTGCTGCTGTCGCTGCCCGACTCCCTGCCCGTCGATATCCGCCTGCGCACGCGCTACTGGGTGCAGGTAGAGGCGCGCCAGCAGCATTGAACATTTATTTTGACGCCAACGAAAAAAAAAGTACCCGCTTTCGATTCTCGCGTGACCTGTGTAGGCAACGTTCTTTTTGACGACTACACCACAAGGTAACCATGTCTCCTGCCATTCATTCCAAGCCGCGCATCAAGCGCATGGCGTATGCCATCCAACTCGTCTTCATCGGTTCGGCCCTGCTGCTGAACGCCCGGGCGCCAGCCCTGGCGCAGGAAAACGCGGCAGCGCCAGCGGCCAGCCAGAACATCCAGGATTTCCAGGTGCCGGCCGGCGACCTGGCGGCGGCGCTGCGCCAGGTCGCCAGCCAGTCCAGGGTCATCCTCAGTTTTACGCCGGAACAGACGCGCGGCAAGACGTCCGCAGGCTTGAGCGGCCGCCACGACGTGCTGGCCGCCCTGAACGGCGTGCTGCGCGGCACGGGCCTGAAGGCCGAGCGCAGCGCCAACGGCAGCTTTATCCTGCGTCCGGCCGATGCCGCGGCGGGCGGCGAAGCGCTGTCGATGATGCCGGAAGTGTCAGTCAAGGCGCAGCAGGATGCCACCGAAGGCTCGGGCGCGTATGTCTCTCCCCTATCGATCGCCACGGCCACGCCACTGGGCCTGTCGATCCGGGAAACGCCGCAGTCGGTCAGCGTCATCACGCAGCAGCGCATGCAGGACCAGGGCCTGAACACCATCGCGCAAGTCATGGCGCAAACGCCGGGCATCACCCTGTTCTCGCTGGGCAGCGAACGCTCCGGCTTTACTTCGCGCGGCTATGCGATTACCAACTACCAGCTCGATGGCGTCAGCACGCATTCGGAAAACCTGGGCCTCAATGCGATACCGTCGCAAAGCCTGGCCGACATGGCGCTGTACGACCGCATCGAAGTACTGCGCGGCGCCTCGGGCCTGATGACGGGCGCGGGCGACGCCTCGGGCGCCATCAACATGGTGCGCAAGAAGCCCACGGCGCAATTCCAGGCGTCCGTCGAGGGCGAGCTGGGCTCCTACGATGAACGGCGCGCCATGGCCGACATCGCGGGTCCGCTGAACGAGGCGCGCACCGTGCGCGGCCGCCTGGTGACGCTGTACGAGGAAGGCGACGGCATCATCGACGGCTACAGCCGCGACAAGAAAGTGGTGTATGGCGTGATCGAAGCGGACCTGTCCGCCGACACGAAGCTGACGGCCGGCATCACGCACCAGCGCAAGCGCTCGAACGGATCCTTGTCCTACCTGGGCTTTCCCCTGTTCTACAGCAATGGCGCGATGACCAAGCTGCCTCGCTCCTTCAGCCCGGCGGCCAAGTCGAATCGCTTCGGCACCAATTCGACCGACCTCTTCGCCACCCTGGAACACGCGCTGGCAAACGACTGGAAGCTGAAAATCTCGGCCAACCGCGTGCAATCTTCGCAGGAAGAGCGCTCCGTGTTCATGAACGTGAGTACCGCCTTTGCCGACCAGGCCACGGGCGATGGCCTGCGCATGAGCGCCGACTACCGCGATTACCAGTTGCAGGTCAACAGCGTGGATGTCAATGTGCGCGGACCGTTCAACGCGTTCGGCCGCCAGCACGAACTGGTGCTGGGCATGGACTACAACGAATTCCAAAGCACGACGGATGGCCGCCGCGACAAGGACATCCAGGGCGCGCCCGTCAACCTGTACCGCTGGAATCGCATGGCAACGCCCGTGTTTGGCAATACCTTCGTCACCTATGACAGCACGCGCCGCCAGGCCAGCGCCTACGCGGCCAGCCGTCTCAACCTCTCCGAGCGCCTGAAACTGATCGCCGGCGCAAAAGTACTGCGCTACAACGAAAATTACATCTCGGACGCGCCTGAGGCGCAATTTTTCAGCGCATCCCCGGCATCGGACAGCAGCGTCTTCACACCATACGGCGGCCTGGTGTACGACATCGACGCCACGCACAGCGCCTACGCCAGCTACTCCACCATCTACCAGCCGCAAGCCTCGCAAGACCGCTACGGCAAGCTGCTGGCGCCGCGCGAAGGCAAGACCTATGAAGCGGGTGTCAAGAGCGGCTGGTTCGATGGCCGCCTGAACACGTCCGCCGCGCTGTATCTGATCCGCCAGAAAAACCTGGCTGAAACGGACCCCGGCCACACCCTGCCCGGCTCCAACGATCCGGCGTTCCGCACCATCAAGGGCGCAGATACCAGGGGCATCGACCTGGAAGCGACGGGCGCCCTCACGCCAAACTGGAATGTGGCCGCGTCGTGGTCGTACAGCCAGACGGAAAATGCGGAGGGCAAGGCGATCCAGACCACCTTCCCGCGCCACCTGGTGAAACTGTGGACCACGTACCGCCTGCCCGGCGAGCTGAATCGCCTGACCATCGGCGGCGGCATGAACTGGCAAAGCCGCGTGTATTCCGACATCGACGCGTGGCAGATCAACAGTACCCTGCACTGGGAACAGAAGGCGTACTCGGTGGCCAGCCTGATGGCGCGCTACGACGTCAGCGACAAGCTCTCTGCCACCGTGAACGTGGCCAACCTGTTCGACAAGCAGTACACGGCTTCCGTGTCGGACTGGTGGTACTCGGGCATGTATGGTCCGGCACGCAAGGTGTCGCTGAAGGTGCGTTATCAGTTCTAAGAGCGGCTGAATAGTTCACAGGGGCGCGGAGCCGGTGATACAATTTTCCCGCTTCACGGGCGTTGCCGGCGATTGCCGCCAACGCCCGTGCCCATAGAGACACCCAAGGAGAATGTGTGAAGGACCTCGCCCCCGCCCTGCCAGCCGATCCGGCCGACCAACCCGCCAATCCCTCGCGCCGGCGCATTTTCCAGGCTGCTTCCGCAGTCGGCCTGGCCGCCAGCCTGCCGGCATTGGCCGACGCCGCGCCAGCCAGGAAGACCATCGCCAAAGGTTCGCTCGACGCGAAACTCAAGGCGCACGTCAAGAACGTGGTCGTGATCTACCTGGAAAACCGCAGCTTCAACAACCTGTTCGCCAACTTCCCCGGCACCAGCGCCCCCCTGTCCGCCGTCACGGCCGAACAGGCGCAGCAGCTGGACCGCGACGGCAAGCCGCTGGCTACCCTGCCGAAAATCTGGGGCGGCCTGGTGCCGAACCAGCAAAATATCGGCGGCATCGATTACCTGATCAAGGAAGACCAGATTTCCGGCCTGCCGAACGCACCCTACAAATTGAGCGATGCGGCCGGCAAGCCCCTGCCCGAGAGCATCATCACGCGCGACCTCGTACACCGCTTCTATAACAACCAGATGCAGATCAACGGCGGCAAGAACGACGGCTTTGCCGCGTGGGCCGACAGCGGCGGCCTGGTGATGGGCCATTACGGCGAAACGTCGAAAAACCTGAACCTGTGGCAGATCGCCGAACAGTACACACTGTGCGACAACTTCTTCATGGCGGCCTTCGGCGGCTCCTACATGAACCACCAGTTCCTCGTCACGGGCCGGGCCAACGAATACTTCAACGCGGCCGAGACGGCGGCAAAGAAAAAGATCGCCGTGCTGTCCGACGGCCCGCAAGGTGTGCGCCTGGCGATCTCGCCCGACTGCCCCGCCTCCGCGCTCGATGGCAAGCCGAAATACGTCAATGACGGCGCCCTCACGCCGGACGGCTATGCCGTCAACACCATGGCGCCGCCATACCAGCCAAGCTATATCCGCCCCGCCTTCGACGGCGACCCGCTGCACGCCGATCCGGCCGACGCGAATACCCTGCCGCCGCAAACCTACGACACCATCGGCGACCTGCTGTCGCGCAAGGGAGTCAGCTGGGCCTGGTATGGCGGCGGCTGGCAAGCGGCGCTCGACCACAAGGGCGGCGGCAGCAAGCCGAATTTCCAGTTCCACCACCAGCCGCTGAACTACTTCAAGCAATTCGCACCCGGCACCGCCGCGCGCGCCGAGCACCTGCGCGACGGCGGCACGGGCGACAGCCCGATTTCGAACAAATTCCTCGCCGCCGCCGTGGCGGGCAAGCTGCCGGCCGTGACCTTCTACAAGCCGCAGGGCAACCTGAACCTGCACGCGGGCTATTCGGACATCGAGTCGGGCGACCAGCACGTGGCCAACGTCATCCAGCATCTGAAGGAGTCGCCGCAGTGGAAAGACATGATCGTGGTGATCACGTTCGATGAAAACGGCGGCTGGTGGGACCACGTGGCGCCGCCGAAAGGCGACCGCTGGGGTCCTGGCACGCGCATTCCCGCCATCGTCGTCTCGCCATACGCGAAGAAAGGCGCCGTCGACCACAGTTTCTACGACACCACGTCGATCCTGCGCCTGATCACGCGCCTGCACGACTTGCCGCTGCTCGAAGGCCTGAAAGTGCGCAATGACGCCTTTGCGTCACGCGGCGCGCTGCCGCCGGGCGACTTGACGGGCGCCCTGAGCTTCCGCTGACACAACAACAGCGCATCCCACAATGCGGCACGCCTGTGATACACTGCGTGCCGCACTTTAATCCGCAGGTCTGCTTTTCCTGCCGATGATATTCACAATGAGCCCGACTCCTGTAGCCGGGCTTTTGTTTTGTGGATGAAGTTAAAGCGTATGGACATAGGCGGACAGCATGCTGCCCGCCCCTTGGCCTTCGCAGGCCAGGGACAGAGGTTATCAAATGAGAGATAAAAAAGACAACGCCACCATCGACTTGCCCGGTTTCGGCCCGCCGCCAGCGCACGATGCGCCAGAGCCGGCGCCGGAGCCACAGCGCCGCGCGCGCCCGCGCAAGGTGGCGCTGAAGCAAGTGCAGCTCGAATTGCTGGAGCCGACCGACGCCACGGGCCTGCCCGTGTGGACGCGCGACGCCGGCCTGGATCTCACCGGCTTGCCCATCTGGGCGCCCGACAATTAATACCACACGCGGGCGGCCGTTTGCCGCCAGCTTCCACACCACCATCCGCACAAGGGCGTAGAACGCCTGTAGACTGTGCCCATCCACCCGCTTTTTACCGGCTCCGCCCCTATGAACACCACCACTGACACTACCACTTCCTTTGCCAGCCTGCCGCTGACGCCCGCCTTCCTGGCCAACCTGGACTCGCTCGGCTACCATGAGATGACCACCATCCAGGCGCAAAGCCTGCCGGCGGTGCTCGACGGCCGCGACCTGATCGCCCAGGCCAAGACGGGCAGCGGCAAGACCGCCGCCTTCGGCATCGGCATCCTGCACAAGCTCAATCCGGCCTGGTTTGCCGTGCAGGGACTGGTGCTGTGCCCCACGCGCGAACTGGCCGACCAGGTGGCCAATGAGCTGCGCCGCCTGGCCCGTGCGGCTGGCAACATCAAGATCCTGACCCTGACGGGCGGCGCGCCGATGCGTCCGCAAATCGCTTCGCTGGAACACGGCGCCCATATCGTCGTCGGCACGCCGGGCCGCCTGCGCGACCATCTGGGCCGCGGCACCATCAACCTGAATCACGTGCAGACGCTGGTGCTCGATGAAGCGGACCGCATGACGGACATGGGCTTTTACGAGGAAATCGCCGGCATCGTCAGCGCCTGCCCGGCGCGCCGCCAGACCCTGCTGTTCTCGGCCACGTATCCGGAAGACATCCGCCGCGCCACGGCATCGTTCCTCGTCAATCCGCTGGAAGTGACGGTCGAGGCGCAGCACGACAACGACAAGATCGAGCAGCGCTTCTATGAAATCGGCTTCGACGAGCGCAATGGCGCCGTCGGCAAGCTGCTGAAACACTTCAAGCCGGAATCGACCCTGGCCTTCTGCAATACCAAGGTGCATTGCCGCGAACTGGCCGAGGAACTGCGCCAGCAAGGCTTTTCCGCGCTGGCCCTGTACGGCGAGCTGGAACAGCGCGAGCGCGATGAAATCCTGGTGCTGTTCGCCAACCGCAGCTGCTCCGTGCTGGTCGCCACCGACGTGGCTGCGCGCGGCCTCGATATTTCCGACCTGGGCGCCGTGATCAACGTCGACGTGTCGAAGGACACGGAAGTGCACATCCACCGCATCGGCCGCACTGGCCGCGGCAGCAAGAAGGGTCTGGCCCTGTCGCTGTGCGCGCCGAACGAGAAAAAATGGGTCAAGCTGATCGAGCAGTACCAGAACAGCGCCGCCGAATGGCACGACCTGAAGGAACTGGCGGAAGATGACGGGATGGAGGCGCTGCCGGCGCCGATGGTCACCCTGTGCATCATGGGCGGCAAGAAGGACAAGCTGCGCCCGGGCGACTTGCTGGGCGCGCTGACGGGCGACGCTGGCCTCACCAAGGAACAGGTGGGCAAGATCAACGTGTTCGAGTTCATGACCTACGTGGCGCTGGACCGCAAGGTGGCCGAAGCGGCCTTCAAGCGCCTGAACGCGGGCAATACCCTGGGCCGCGACTTCGGCAACATCAAGGGCCGCAGCTTCAAGATGCGCTTTATCGAGGCGTAAGCTGCTGCAATGCACGCAGGGCCGCCATGGTCCTGCGTCCCGGATAGTCTTTCCACACGGGGTAGCGCCTGCGGTAGTAGCAGTTCCAGTAGCTGACGGCGCGCCGCTGCAGCGTATCCACATACGCGGGGTTCTCCCGCAGGTAGCGCGCCAGCGCCTGCGCATTCCAGGCCGGCAGCGCCGCCCCGATTCTCTCGACGATCTCCAGCACGTATTCGCCGCACAGGTGCACGACGAACGGCACCGTCCACGCCCGCTCCTGCAGCAACAGCTGCCTGACACACGCTTCGCGCAGATGGCCGTCATGGTGGCGCGTGCCCAGACACAGGGCGATCACGCCCGCGTCGCCGGGCAGCTGCGTACAGGCCAGCAATCGCTGGCGCTCGTAATACGTGCGCGTCGGGATCAGCAAGGCCTCGCTATCCTGGCATACGGCAAATGGCGGGTGTGCCCGGCTACTCCCCAGCGCGGGCAATAGCTGCGCCACAGTGCCGGCCAACGCTGCCGGAAAGGCATCCGCTTCAGCCATCGCTCCCCTCCCGGCACACCTTGCGCACGCCCAGCGCCGGCTTGTCCATCTTTTCAAAGATCACATTCGAGTACCATGCGGCAGGATCGCCTTCGGTGGGCTTGCCCAGCGAGATATAAAAACCGTCATGTGTGAACAGGGCCGTGGTTTCCTTGCCTGGCTTAGGGCCCTGCAGGAAGGCCGGCCAGGCCGCCTTGTCGACGGGCGCAAACCGCGCGGCCAGCAGCGCCAGCAAGCGCGCATGCGAGGCCGGCGCATACGGGAACAGATACAGGTACTCGACCAGCTCACCGCCATCGGCCAGGCGCGTGACGGCGGCCGTCGCGGCATCCACTTCACCGCCAAAACTGCACAGCACTCCGCCGCTGTAGGCGAAATCGATGACCGTCGCTGGCGCACACGCGTGCCGTTCGCGGTCCACAGCGGCGGGCGGCAGCGCGCGCACCTGCGCCAGCAGCGCCTCGCCGGAGGTGGCCAGCGCGGGAAAGCCGGGGCACTCGCTGAACGCCTGCGCGGACGAAAAGACAAAACAGCAACTCAATAACAGCACACCACGCTTCACGGCATCTCCCGCGTTTATCAGGCGGCCATTATGCATGGCTGCCGCAGATACGGCCACACGCCCACAGGGGCCGCGCCTGTTGCCCTTGCGGCGTATCGTCGATGTCATAACCGGCCGCGCGCGCCAGGTCGCGCAAGCGGTCCGCCTCGGCCCACTGGCGCTGCGCGCGGGCGATAGCCCGTTCCGCCATCCACGCCTGCACCTGCTGCGGCACTGCCACCTGCGCCGGCTGCCAGGCCAGCAGATCGAGCCCCAGGGCCGCATCGAAGCGGGCCATGGTGGCTTTTTTGACGGCGTCCGGCAGCCCGCTTTTCAGCAGCTCCCAGGCCACGGCCAGCGCGCGCGGGTAGTTCAGGTCATCGTTGACGCAGCTCATGAAACGCTCATGCCATGCAGGATCGGCCTCGCCTTCCGCAGCACCCAGGCCATGCACGGCCACGCGCAGGCGCGCCAGGCCGCTGGCGGCACCACGCAAGGCATCGTCCGTGAAATTGAGGCTGCTGCGGTAGTGGGCGCCCAGGCACAGGTAGCGGTAGGCCAGCGGATCGACACCCTGCTCCACCAGGCTTTGCAAACGCAAGAAGTCGCCTGAGGATTTCGACATCTTCGCATCCTGGGTCTTGAGGAACGCGCCATGCAGCCAGAAATTGGCCAGGCGCGTGCCGTGGCGCGCTTCCGTTTGCGCGATCTCGTTGCTGTGGTGGACGGCCACGTGGTCTTCGCCGCCGCAATGGATGTCGAAATACGCGCCCAGGTGCTTTTCCGCCATGGCCGAGCACTCGATATGCCAGCCAGGGAAACCCAGGCCCCAGGGGCTGTCCCACTCCATCTGGCGCTGTCCCGGCACGCCGCTGAACTTCCACAGCGCGAAATCGCAGATGTCGCGCTTCTCGCCCAGGTCCACCCTCTTCCCCGCCTGCAGGCCGTCGCGGTTCAGGCGCGCCAGTTTTCCATAGCTGTCCTGGCGCGTCGTGTCGAAATAGATGCCGTCGTCCGTGCGGTAGGTATAGCCCTTCGCTTCCAGGTCGAGGATGAATGCGATCTGCTCCGCGATGTGGTCCGTGGCGCGGCACCAGATGGTGGGCGGCAGGATATTCAGCGCGCGCAGATCGCCCTCGAACGCGCGCGTGAATTCGGCGGCGATATCCCAGGCCGACTTGCCGCTGCGGGCGCTGCGCGCCTCGATCTTGTCGTCGCCGCTGTCCGCATCCGACGTCAGATGGCCCACGTCAGTGATATTCATCACGTGGCGCACCTGCAAGCCGTTGAATTCAAGCGCGCGGCGCAAGCCGTCGACGAACAGATAGGTGCGCAGGTTGCCGATGTGCGCGTAATCGTAGACGGTGGGGCCGCAGGCATACAGGCCGGCATGGCCAGGGACGATGGTCTCGAAGGGCCGCAGGCTGCGGCTATACGTGTCGTACAAATGAAGTGTCATGCGGGACTTTCATGCGCGTTGCGGAAAAAGAAAATGGCCACAGGTTTTTCAACACTGTGGCCATCGGAATGAGGAGTAAAAAGTTTAACGGCGCCGGGCCGCATCCTCGCGAAGCCAGGTACATGGACACAGCGCAGCGGCGGCGCGGTATGCAAGGACTGGATGGAGGATGAAAGAGCTCATGAGTAGAATATCGCATGCGCGCGGGCGGGCCGTCAAGCCCTCCCGCGACGCTGGCCTACTTTTTCGCCTGCTCGATATGCGGCAGCAGCACCGTCAATATGCCCAGCAGCGGCAGGTAGGAGCAGATTTTATACACATAGGCGATGCCCGACACGTCGGCCAGGTGGCCCATCGCCGCGGCCGCGATGCCCGACACGCCAAACATCAGGCCAAAGAAGATCCCCGCGATCATGCCCACCTTGCCCGGCACCAGTTCCTGCGCGAAGACGACGATGGCGGAAAACGCGGATGAAATCACGAAACCGATGATCACCGTCAATACAGCCGTCCAGAACAGGTCGACATATGGCAGCAGCAGGGTAAATGGCGCGGCGCCCAGGATGGAAATCCAGATCACGCGCTTACGGCCGATGCGGTCGCCGATGGGGCCGCCCATGAAGGTGCCGGCCGCCACGGCGGCGAGGAACAGGAACAGGTACAGCTGGGCATCGCCGAGCGACAGGTGGAACTTGTCGATCAGGTAAAACGTGTAGTAGCTCGACAGGCTGGCCATGTAGATGTATTTGGAAAACACCAGCAGGGCCAGCACGCCCAGCGCACCTATCACCTTGTTGCGCGACAAGTTAGGTCCATGGCCGCCCGCCTTCGGCTTGAAGCTGGCAAGGTGGCCGCTATACCAGTGGCTGACCTTGTACAGCACGCCGATGGCCAGCACGGCGAGCAGGCTGAACCAGGCGACATTACCGTGGCCACGGTTCACGATGACGGCCGCCGCCAGCAGCGGGCCCAGGGCGGAGCCGACGTTGCCGCCCACCTGGAACAGCGACTGGGCAAAGCCGTAGCGTCCGCCCGACGCCATGCGGGCCACGCGCGACGCTTCCGGGTGGAAGGTCGACGAGCCGACGCCGATCAGGCCCGAGGCGATCAGCAGGGTCGGGAAAGTCGAGACGATGGACAGCATCAGCACGCCCGCCAGGGTAAAGCACATGCCGACGGGCAGCAAGAATGGCAGCGGACGGCGGTCCGTGTACAAGCCGATCCAGGGTTGCAGCAACGATGCCGTGCACTGGAACGTCAGGGTTATAAGGCCGACCTGGGTAAAACTGAGTGAAAACTCGGCTTTCAGCATCGGATAAATCGACGGCAATAATGCCTGGATCAAGTCATTGAGCAAATGCACGAAGGCGACGGCGCCCAGGATGTGCATGGCCAGACCGGATTGTTGTTGGGAACTGTGAAGCGAGGGAGCCGCCGTCACAGGCTTGGCCAGTGCTGGGGCAGGTGTGGTTGTGTGCATGTGTCATCCGCAATAATCGGGCACGGCGGGCGGCCCGGCAAAGAAGCCAGTATAGTATGGTCACTGAACTGACAACTTCCAATAATCGTCGCCCAAGTGACAACTAAGTGACAATCAGGTGACAATCCAACGACGCACATGTACACCCACCAACCCGCCCAGACCCACCCCGATGGCGTGCCGTTCAGCCGCAGCACCAGCTCGCACGATTACCAGCACGTGCCGCGCCCCGTGACGGCCATGTCCAGGCAATACGTGGCGGGCGACTACACGGCGCCGCACAGTCATGTGCGGGCGCAACTGCTGTATGCGACGGAAGGCGTGATGCGCGTCTCCACCGGACACGGCGTGTGGATCCTGCCGCCGCGGCGCGCCCTGCTGATCCCCGTGGGCGTCGTGCATGAAGTTCACATCTTGAGCGAACTGAGCATGCGCACCGTGTACATCGATGCGCAGGTAGCGGCCCAATATGGCGCCGATTGCAAGGTACTGGAAGTGAGCCGGCTGTTGCGCGAGCTGATCCTGGCCTTGCTGGCCGAACCGATCGAATATGCGCTGGCGGGACGCGGTGACTGGCTGGCGCATTTGATCCTGTCGGAATTGGCGGGGGCCGATACCGTCCCCCTCGCCATCCCCTGGCCGCGCGACCGCCGCCTGGTGGCCGTCTGCTCGGCCATCATGAGCGCGCCCGGCAGCCGGCGCAGCATCGAGGACTGGGCGCAGGACGCGGGCGCCAGCGCGCGCACCCTGATCCGTTTATTCCCCAAGGAAACGGGCTTGCATTACCGCCAATGGCTGCAGCAAGTCCACCTGGCCGAGGCCTTCTGCCGCCTGGACCGGGGTGAAGGCGTGGCGGCCATCGCCTATGCGCTGGGCTACGCCAGCCCCAGCGCCTTCAGCGCCATGTTCCGCCGCATCCTGGGCCGCACGCCGCAGCATTACCTGAGCGAGTGGCGCGGCGCGTAGGTCGGCTTAGCGTGGCAAGGCCGCGCGCAAGCCGACAAGCTGCGCTGCCGGCATTGTCGGCTTACGCCCTGCGGGCTAAGCCGACCTACTCTTTTTCGCCTGCAATCAAGCGGTAGGCCAGCGCGCCCAGCAAGGCGCCGATAATCGGTGCCAGCCAGAACAGCCACAACTGGCTGGTCGCCCAGTCGCCCACGTACAGGGCCACGCCCGTGCTGCGGGCCGGATTGACGGAGGTATTGGTGACGGGAATGCTGATCAGGTGGATCAGGGTCAGCGCCAGGCCGATCGGCAGCGGGGCGAAGCCGGCCGGCGCGCGCTTGTCGGTGGCGCCCAGGATGACGATCAGGAAGAACATCGTCAGCACGATTTCAATGACCAGCGCCGACAGCATCGAATAGCCGCCCGGCGAATGGGCGCCGAAGCCGTTCGAGGCAAAGCCCTTGCTGACATCGAAACCGGCCTGGCCGCTGGCGATCACGTACAGCACGCCGCCGGCCACGATGGCGCCCAGCACTTGCGCAATGATGTATGGCAACAGTTGATTGGCGGGGAAGCGGCCGCCGGCCCACAGGCCGATCGAGACGGCAGGATTCAGGTGGCAGCCCGAGATGTGGCCGATGGCGTAAGCCATGGTCAGCACCGTCAGGCCAAAGGCCAGCGCTACGCCGGCAAAGCCGATGCCGAGGCCGGGAAAGGCAGCGGCCAGCACGGCGCTGCCGCAACCGCCCAGGACCAGCCAGAACGTGCCGAGAAATTCGGCGCCATATTGTTTCATGATGTATTCCTTTAAAGTGACGAGAAAACGTGCCAGGGACGACCAATCGGACCGCTCACCACCTTTGCCCCGCCAGGTAGCGACGGCAAAGCACAGCACCAGCAACGCACCGCTGCGTAAGCTGCAGAGCGCGCATAATGACATGATGTCATTATCAATGCAACATTATTACGTACAATAATGTTAATAGTTCTCTTGACACCTAAAGGTTGTTTTGATAATTCTCACGCTGCAGGACGACGCATGTACTTGTGTGGCGCCTCCAGCGGCGCAAAACCAAAGCTGGCATACAGGCCATGCGCGTCATCGGTCCCCAGCATCCAGACGACATCGCGCACACGCGCATCGCCGAGCGCGGCGGCCACGATCTGCTTGCCATAGCCGCGCCCCTGGTATGGCGGCAGCACAAACACGTCGCGCAGGTAGGCAAAATCCGTGTAATCGGTGATGACCCTGGCGAACGCCACCTGCTGCCCATCCACATAGCCGCCGAAACACAGCGCGTTGGCGATCCCCTTGCGCACCGTTTCGATCGCCACGCCGCGCTTCCAGTACGATTGCTCGCTCAGGTAGCGGTGGATCATGGCCACGTCCAGCTCGCCGCGTTCGCTGGAAATGCGCAGTGGCGCGTGCATCAGTTCTTGAACAACAGGTCGGCTTCGGCGATGCTGGGTTCGCCGAAGTAGACGGTGCGCAAGCCGCCCTTGCCATCGCTGCCCATATACACACCCGTCATGCTGCGCTCGGCCGGGTCGTACAGGATGGAGTAGCGGTGGCCGCAATTGTGCGGTTCGCAGACACTGCTCAGCAGACGCGCCTTGCCGTCGATCTCGACGGGCTTGAGCGGGCTGGCCACGCCATCCGGCACCCAGCGCTGCCGCTTCAGGCCAGCTTTTTTCAAGCCCACATTGAAGGCATTGCGAAACGCGTAGTCCGCCTTGTAGACGTCGGGGAAGTACGGGCAGATGTGGCCGCCATCGCAGCTTTGCGCCTGCTCGATCAGCGACAGCCTCGGCGTACGCGCGTGCGCCGGCAGCGCGGCCAGCGCCACGGCGGCACCGAGGAACAGGGGGAACAGCAAACGTGCGGACATGCAATCTCCTAAAAGCATCATGTAATGCCGGCAGCATAGCAGAATGGCATGCTTGCGCACCGTCTCAGGGAGAACAGCGGATACCGACGACCCCGTTGACCTTGCCTTCCGGCCAGCCCGTCTCGCGCCAGCGGTACACGCCGGGCGCGACGATGATCAATTGCCATTCCACCAGCTTGCCAGCGGCATTGAGGCGGGTTTCATTGTCATAGCGTAACGTCAGGCTGTGCTCCGTTTCCGCCACCACCGTCGCGGCAAAGCGGTTGGTTTCACCCAGCTTGCTTTTCCACGTACGGTCGTTGAAGATCGCCAGCCGCTGATGATCGTCAGACAGCTGCATGCGCGTAAAGTGCCGCGCTTCTTCGCAAACACTGTTCGTATTGACGCTGTCGGACCAGCTGCCAGACAATTGCGCGGCGTCAAAAGGAGTCGGGGTGGCGGTCACGGCCGCACTCAGCAGCAAGGTTGCAAGCATAGTTTATCGAAAGAAAACGAAAAGAAAATTCATGGCTGGCGCAGCGCCAGGGTGATGCTCGCCGGCAGCGCGGGCGTGCGCCGGTGCAAAGTCGCCTGCTCATACGCATAGGCCATCGCAATGAGCTGCATGTCGCCGTGGGCCGGACCGATGAAGGACAAGCCGACCGGCGAGCCCCCGGCCACGCCGGCCGGCACCGTGATATGCGGCAAGGCCGCCGGCGCCTGCGATACGCCATGGCAGGTAGGCCCCACCAGCGCATCGAGCCCATGCGAGCCCAGCAATGCTTCGATGCCGCCAGGTCCGGGCGCGGGCGGCATCTCGATCAGTTCCGCGCCCTGGTCGCGCAGTACCAGCAGCGCCTGCCCAATCACGGCATCGGTCCCCGCGCACAGGCCGAACAGGCTGCGCGCCACGCCGATGCGGCGCCCATGCAAGCCGGCGGCATCGAGCACCACGCCATCGGCCAGGCGCTCGCCCGTCAGGGCGGCGAGCAGCCAGGCCGCCTCGCGCACGCTGGGGGCCATCGGCCCGGCCATGGCTGGCTCGCCGCCCTGCCCGCCAGCGGCCCTGCCCGTGGGCTTGATGGCGACCAGGCCGCAGTCTGAAGCAGGCGCGACGATGGAACCGTCCGCGGCGCTGTCGACGGCCAGGATGGTCAGCCCGGCCCAGCTGGCAGTGGCATGCGGCACGCTGACGGCAGCCCACTGGCGCAAATTGCTTTTGCCGATGATGACGGCGCCGGCCGCGCGCAAGCGCGCCGCCACAAAGGAATCGCAGCTGGCATGCGTGGCCTGGGGGGCTTGCGTGCGCGTCTTCATGCGGTCGCCCGTGGCGATATTGTCGCGCAAGACGACGGGAATGCCATGCAAGGGGCCGCGCACCTTGTGCACCTGCCGCTCGCGGTCCATTTCCAGGGCAATTTTCAACGCATCGGGATTGATTTCAATGCCGGGATAGGTCCGCGCGCCGATGCTGCACAGGGAGCGGATGCGCCCCAGGTACTGCGACGTCAGGGCATGGGAGCTGAGTTTGCCTGCCTGCATCATTTGCTGTTGCGGCAAGACGCCGGCATCGAGCAGATGGGCCATGGGGCTGGCGGGCGCCGAGGCACGGGCCAGCACGGGGCGCGCCACGCCCCGGGACGCGCCACTGCGTAACATCTGACTGCGCTGCATGCTATCTCCAGGAAACTTCAATGTTTCTACCGCAATAATGTTCTAGCCATAGCATAGCAGTCCCTGCAACACAATTGTTGTTGAAGGGAATTATTTTTTAAGCAAAAAAAAACGCTGCCCGAAGGCAGCGTTTCTTGATCATCCAGCACTGGAGCAAGCCAGGCCGGCATATGCCGGGCCATGCGAGCGGCGCAGTGCAACGATCTATCAGTTGCGTACGACACGCTTGTATTCGTTGGTACGGGTGTCGATTTCGATGACGTCGTCCTGTGCCACGAACAGCGGCACTTGCACGGTGTGGCGGTGCGCGTCGATGGCGTTTTCGATCTTGGCTTCTTTCAGGACGTTGCCCGACGTGTTGCCCTTGACCGCAGGCTCCGAGTACACCACTTGACGGGCGATGGTCGTCGGCAGTTCAACGGAGATCGCTTTGCCGTCGTAGAAAATGGCTTCGCATTCCATGCCATCTTTCAGGTAGTTCAGCGCTTCGCCCAGGTTTTCTTCTTCGATTTCGTACTGGTTGTACTCGGTGTCCATGAAAACGAACAGCGGGTCGGCGAAGTACGAATACGTCACTGGCTTTTTATCCAGAACAACAACGTCGAACTTGTCGTCGCCGCGGAACACGTTTTCCATCGGGGTGTTCGTCAGAAGATTTTTCATCTTCCATTTGTAGGTGAAGCCCGTGCGGCTCGAACCGTTGACATCAGAACGCAACACGATCATTGGCTTGCTGTCGACCATGATGATATTGCCAACACGAATTTCTTTTGCGGGTTTCATAGGAATGTACGTAAAAAGTGGGTTGCATGAAGACCATCTGCCGCCTGTGCGCCATCAGCGCCGCAAGCTTGCGTTTGATCGGTTAAAAATACGTTAGAAATAACCGGGCATTTTACCTTAATTTTGAGCAAGCGCCTATCTCGTCGCGCCAGCGAACGCCAGCAGCTTACTTGCCAGATCGCCATTAGCCTGCATCTGCCGCTGCCAGTCCTGCGCGCGCGCCCTGATGCGCGGCAAATCAGCCTGCAATGCGGGCCACAGCTGCGACCACGGCAAGGCGTCCGCGCTGGCGCCATTCCAGGCCAGCGCCGCCTGCACCAGGCTGTCGATGGCGCCGTCCGCATCTGCCGCATAGCGCTGCAGGAAGGCGCGCAATTTCACGTGATGCAAGTTTTCATCCTGCAGGTAGATATGCCAGAGAAACGGCTGGCCGGCCCATTGCGCGCGCACGAAGGAATCCTCGCCGCGCACGAAATTGACGTCGCAGGCCCACAGCAGGCGGTCGTAATCGTCCTGCGGCACGAAAGGCAGCACGCGCACGGTGAGCGCGCCGCGCGTGCGCGCCGCACCAGATACCGCCGCATCGTCGCCGATAAATGCCTGAACGGCATCGAACGCAACGCCTTCCGGCACCAGGCATGTCATGGGTTCGCTCCCTGCCTGCCAGGCCGCAAGCAGCTCCGCGACCGGCGCGGACGGGTAGCAGAACAGCGATACCTTCAAGGCGGACATTTCCGCCGCCGTCACGCCGAATTGACTCAGAAATGCCGCCATGGCACCCGTATCGGCCTGGAACGCCAGCCTTTTCTCGTCCAGCGCCGCTTCGCGCAGCAAGCCGCCCGTCTTGTTCGTGAAGCCGGGAAAGAAGAAATGCTTGATCATGCCGTGGCGCGGCGACGTCAGCGCGTGGCAGCCCTCGACCCACTCTTCCGCCGTCAAGCCTTCCAGGTTCAGCCACACGGGATGCGGCGCGCACTGCGCCATGGCGCTGATATAGCCGGGCGGAATGTCGCAGGCAAAGAATTCGATGACGATGTCGGCCACGTCGCCGGGCACGAACGCGCCATCCTGGCCGCGCCAATGGCGCACCGTGACGCCGGAGACATGCTGCGCTTCAGCCGCCACGTCGATTTCCGGGCAGATGCGCTGGAAACTCGGCAAATCATCGACCCACAGGGTGACGGCCACGGCATGCTCGCCGCTCAACTGCCGCGCCAGGCGCCAGCAAATGCCGATATCGCCGTAGTTGTCGACGACTTTGCAGAAGATGGCCAGGGATGGTGCGCGATCGATAGGAAGTGGCATATTGAACGGAAAGAGAAAAACGTGGGCATGGCGACCAATAACAAAAAAGCCGCGCTGTTACCAGGCGGCTTTTTTGTTGGCTGATTCAGCCGGTCTGGCGTCCCCAAGGGGATTCGAACCCCTGTACTCACCGTGAAAGGGTGATGTCCTAGGCCTCTAGACGATGGGGACAGAAAATCTGTCCTGGATGCGCTGCTTTGCATCCCGACCTGTTACTACTTGCGAAGCTGGCGTCCCCAAGGGGATTCGAACCCCTGTACTCACCGTGAAAGGGTGATGTCCTAGGCCTCTAGACGATGGGGACAGAAATCTGTCCTGAATGCACTACTTTGCATCCTGACCCGGTACTGCAGCAATATTGCAGAAACAAAAAAAGCCTGACTTGTCAGGCCCATTCAGCACTGCACTCTTACTTTACAACTAAATCCTGGCGTCCCCAAGGGGATTCGAACCCCTGTACTCACCGTGAAAGGGTGATGTCCTAGGCCTCTAGACGATGGGGACCTGTGCTGGCTTTACTCTCAGCGGACTCTTCGTTGAAGGCTTTGCTTAGCCCCTCAAAAAAGCGTGCGCGAAGTTTAACACGAAGCGATTCACGAAATCAACTGCTGGCCTTCTTATTTTCCACCTTTTTGCATCCCCCTTCCCTATGGAAACAAGATGATGGCAGGAAGATATGCAAAGCAACAGCACGCCAGGCATGCAGGAAAAACCGCGCCAACCTCCCGGCGCGGCAAAAGCACTCCTTAGCGCAAGATATCGTCCGTACTGGTGATGCGCACATCATGCATCTGGTTCAGATACGCCTCCAGATAGCCCTTGTGGGATGCGCCGACGATGACCAGCACGCGCATGCCCGGGCGCGCCGCCATGATTTCGCGGATATTCGACGCCATGCGCAAGTTGCGCACCTCCCAGGAGGCGACGTAGTTGCGGCCGTAACGCTGCGGCGAAGGCTCTTCGAGCGCCGCGCCAAAATCGCCACGGAAGGCCAGATCCGCCTCGGCGCGTCCGTTATAGGCGCGATAGATCGCCAGCACACCGGCAGGCGTCGTCAATTGTTCCTCAAACCCGGCATGGATGCGCTTGCGCTCGGCCGAAAAGGAGTTATTCCAGGCCGCCCTGATCGCCTTGGCATAAGCCTTTTCATCGTCAACAGGCATATCGGACGTATGGTCATCCATGCCATGCACCCGCTCGTGCCCGCTCTTCGCCGCCAGCACGGCAGCGATCTGATAGCTCTCGTTGCGCTGCATCAGCAGGGAATTGAGGTTTGCAGCCAAGGGCTCGCTCACGCCGTCACCGGCGCGCCGCTCCTCGACAGGCAGACGCAGCCACTGCACCAGCGCCGATGCGCGCTCGCCACCGGCCAGGAACAGGGAGGCCAATGTACGCCGCTGCGCGGCAGACGGCGCCGCCGGCCAGGCGGCCAGCAAACCCTCCGCCTGCGCCGTGGCCGCGACCACATCGAGTCCCGTGGCGGCCTGCGCGACGGAAGTGTCATAGCAATACGCCTTCACCGTATCGCCATAGCGCTGCGGATAGGCGCGCAGGTAAGCACACTGCAAACCGGAAAGCGCCTCGATCGCGATCGCATCCGGCCGCCAGTCCGCCAGGCGCTCGTTGAGCAAGCTCAATTGAGACGGATCAAACGATTTTGGCAATTGCGCCAAATGGGGCGAACCGAGCACCAGCACGTCATTGAACGGACCCTTTTGCAACTTCAGCGCACCGGGATCGAATTTCGCCGCAGGCGGCGCCTCCGCATGCGCGGGAACGTGCATAACGGCGGCAAGAAAAAAACTGGCAAATACGCGGTGCATCCTGTCTCCTCAATGTAATGGTCCATTTTTTATCCGCAGGCTTGATGCAATCAAGCAGCCTGCTAAATGTAACCACTCCGCAAATCACTGTCAGTTATATCCATGCAACCAATAGGCACAAAAAAAGCCGCTCGAGGCGACTTTGATTTATTCACTATTTTACCTACCAGTTTCTGCGCTGTTGGTGGAGGTTTGCGGGAGCTAACCGCTGACCTCTTGCATGCCATGCAAGCGCACTAACAGCTTAGCCATACCTCCCCCGAGCGAAGGAATCACTGACGCCAATAAAAAAAGCCGCTCAAGGCGACTTTGATTTATTCACTACCTTACCTACCAGTTTCTGCGCTGTTGGTGGAGGTAAGCGGGATCGAACCGCTGACCTCTTGCATGCCATGCAAGCGCTCTCCCAGCTGAGCTATACCCCCCGGGCGCAGAAACACTGCTACTTCTTTACAACCATAACACCAGACTGAACTGGCGTCCCCAAGGGGATTCGAACCCCTGTACTCACCGTGAAAGGGTGATGTCCTAGGCCTCTAGACGATGGGGACCACGGAACTACAGTTTGCTACTTTACTCCTGCGCTGTTGGTGGAGGTAAGCGGGATCGAACCGCTGACCTCTTGCATGCCATGCAAGCGCTCTCCCAGCTGAGCTATACCCCCCGGGCGCAGAAATAATAAAAGCCGCACTTGGCGACTTTGTTCAACTACTTGCTTTCCATTCAGATTCCGCTTTTTACGGATCTGAACTTACAACAATCAGTACAAACAACTGCCACTACTATACCACAACTACCTGGCGTCCCCAAGGGGATTCGAACCCCTGTACTCACCGTGAAAGGGTGATGTCCTAGGCCTCTAGACGATGGGGACCGCGGAACTTCCAAACAACAACTGCACCACTTCAACGACTAACAAAACCTGACTGCGATTTTGCTGCTGGTGGAGGTAAGCGGGATCGAACCGCTGACCTCTTGCATGCCATGCAAGCGCTCTCCCAGCTGAGCTATACCCCCGTTGGTGCAGAAACAAGAGTATAGCAAAGAAGTTTCACTCTGCAAATACCCTTTTTCGTCTATGAGCAACTTTTCATAGGGGCGGTTTCCGCACTCTCTTTTACGGCGATTTAATCGCGATGCTTACAACCACTTTGCCAGGCGCGCCAGCACGGTGTCGCGGCCGAACATCACCACTACCTGGTCGATGGCCGGGGTCTGCAACTGGCCCGTCAGGATCAGGCGCAAAGGCATGGCCAGCAGCGGCATCTTGATGGTGTTCGCGGCCAGCACTTCCTTGATCATGGCGGCGACGGCTTCCTTGCTCCACTCCACCGTGGCGATGCGCTCGGCAAACTGCGCCAGCACGGGCTTGATGGCATCCGTGATGTGCTGCGCGACCAGTTCCGCTTCCGGCTGCGGCTCGCGGAAGAACAGCATCGAGGCGGCAGCCAGTTCATTAATCGTGTTGGCGCGCTCTTTCATCATGCCCAGCACTTGCGCCAGGTCCGGCGCGCCTTCGAAGACGGCGCCGGCGGCGGCCATTTGCGGGCGCGCCAGGTCGGCCAGACGCGTGTTGTCGGCCTGCTTGATATAGTGGTTATTCAACCAGGCCAATTTTTCATTGTTGAACTGGGCCGCCGATTTCGACAGATGGTTCAGGTTGAACCACTCGCAGAACTGCTCGGTCGAGAACACTTCATCGTCGCCATGGCTCCAGCCCAGGCGCGCCAGGTAGTTCAGCATCGCTTCCGGCAGGAAGCCTTGCGCAGGGTAATCCATCACGCTGACGGCGCCATGGCGCTTCGACAGCTTTTCGCCGTCCGCACCGAGGATCATCGGCAGGTGGCCGTACAGGGGCAGCGGTGCGCCGATGGCGCGCAGGATGTTGATCTGGCGCGGGGTGTTGTTGACATGGTCGTCGCCGCGGATCACGTGCGTGATCTGCATGTCCCAGTCATCGACGGCCACGCAGAAGTTGTATGTCGGCGTGCCGTCCGGGCGGGCGATCACCAGGTCGTCCAGCTCGCGGTTCGAAATCGTGATCGTGCCCTTGACCACGTCATCCCACGTCACGTCGCCATCGAGCGGATTCTTGAAGCGCACGACGGGCTTGCGGTCGGCAGGCACGACCGGCAGGGTCTTGCCCGGCTCCGGGCGCCAGGTGCCGTCGTAGCGCGGCTTTTCGCCGGCGGCGCGCATGCGCTCGCGCATCGCTTCAACTTCTTCCGGCGACGAGTAGCAGTGATATGCAGTGCCTTCGGCCAGCATCTGTGCCACTACTTCGCGGTAGCGGTCCATGCGCTGCATCTGGTAAAACGGGCCCTCGTCGTGGTCCAGGCCCAGCCACTTCATGCCTTCGATGATGGCTTGCACGGCTTCCGGCGTGGAACGCTCCACGTCCGTGTCTTCGATGCGCAGCACGAACGTGCCGCCGAAGTGGCGGGCATACGCCCAGCTGTATAAAGCGGTGCGGGCGCCGCCCAGGTGCAGATAGCCGGTCGGGCTGGGAGCGAAACGGGTACGGACGGGAGTAGCGGTTGTGGTCATCGAAGTAATCAGGCTTGAATAAGTAAAACGCCATTTTACTCTGTTGACCGCCGCCGATCCACAAGCACCGTCACAGCTGCAGCAGCCGCCTTTTCACTTCGTCCGCCTGCGCATGCAGCGCCTGCTCGAACAGGGCCACAAGTTGCGACAGGGGCCGGTGCAAAGGTTTCACGAGATTCACCGTGAACGGCAGGGACACGCCGAAGCGGCGGATCTGCAAGCCCTGCCCCGCATAGTCGAGGGCCGTGAGCGGATTGACGATGGCCAGGCCCACGCCTTCGCGCACCATCGCGCACACGGAGGCGGCGCTGTGCGTGTCGAGCGCCATGCGCCGCTCCACGCCCGCCTGCGCGAAGATGGCGTCGATCTGCTGGCGGTAGGGGTCGACGGCGGCCAGGCTGATGAAAGACTGGCCCGCGAAGTCCGCAGGCTGCAGCACGGCCTTGCTGGCGAGCGCATGGCCGTCGGGCAGTACGCACACTTCATCGACGGACATCAGGGTGTCGAGAGCGGTGCCCGGCGGCGCATTGCCCACTTCCGTCAGGCCGATATCGTGCCGCTGCGCCGACAGCCACTCTTCCAGCAGCGGCGACTCCTGCGGCGTGATGCTGATGCTCACCTTGGGAAAATCCGCGACGAAGCGCTTGCACGCCTGCGGCAGCAGCGACTGGGAAAACACGGGCAGGCAGGCGATCGACAACTGTCCCTGGTCGAACTGGCGCAGGGCCGCCGCCGTGCTGACGATGCGCTCGAGGCCGAAATATGCGCGCTGCACTTCCTCGAACAGCTGCAGCGCCTGGGCCGTCGGACGCAGCCGCCCCCGCTCGCGCTGGAACAGGATCAAGCCCGTCAAATGCTCGAGGCGCGCCAGTTCGCGGCTGACGGTGGGCTGCGACGTATGCAGCATGGCGGCGGCGGCCGTCACGCTGCCCGTCGTCATAATGGCGCGGAAGACTTCGATATGGCGCAAGGAGATAGTCATGGCCATATCATAAATGAATAAGGCAGGCTTAAATAGATATTTTATGTTTACAAAGAAAACCCGCATCATGGCCAGCATCGTAGGTCGGATTAGCGGGCAAAGCCCGCGTAATCCGACGCCACCCATCATATGACAAAGACCACCCCATGAAACCAGTGCCAGACGCCACCCTCGCCCAACTCGCCCAGGAACACGGCACCCCCCTGTGGGTGTATGACGCGGCCACCATCCGCGCGCGCGTGGCGCAGCTGGCGCAGTTCGACACCGTGCGCTTCGCGCAAAAGGCCAACTCGAACATCCATCTGCTGACCTTGATGCGCGAAGCGGGCGTGCACGTGGACGCCGTGTCGCTGGGCGAGATCGAGCGCGCGCTGCAGGCAGGCTTTACGCCGGCGCAAACGAACGGCGCCGCCGGCGTGGTATTCACCTGCGACCTGTTCGACCGCGCCACCCTGGCGCGCGTGGCAGCGGAGAAGATCGAAGTCAATTGCGGCTCCGTCGACATGCTGCGCCAG
Organism: Janthinobacterium sp. EB271-G4-7A; assembly: GCF_020858075.1. Taxonomy (NCBI): domain Bacteria; kingdom Pseudomonadati; phylum Pseudomonadota; class Betaproteobacteria; order Burkholderiales; family Oxalobacteraceae; genus Janthinobacterium; species Janthinobacterium sp. EB271-G4-7A. The sequence continues at coordinate 449,310 of NZ_JACYMI010000003.1, read as the reverse complement.
CTGGGTCCCGTGTCGCCCGGCCACCGCGTCTGGCTGCGCATCAATCCAGGCTATGGTCATGGCCACAGCAACAAGACCAATACGGGCGGCGAAAACAGCAAGCACGGCATCTGGCATGAAGAGCTGCCGGAGGCGCTGGCCGTCATCCGCGCACATGGCCTGCACCTGGTGGGCCTGCACATGCACATCGGCTCGGGCGTCGACTACAGCCACCTGGAAACCGTCTGCGGCACCATGGTCGAGCTGGTCAAAAACATGGGCCACGATATCGAAGCCATTTCCACGGGCGGCGGCCTGTCCGTGCCTTACCGCGAAGGCGAGCAGCCCGTCGACACGGACCACTACTTCCAGCTGTGGGATGCGGCGCGCAAGCAGATCGAGGCGCACCTGGGCCATCGCGTGCACCTGGAAATCGAACCGGGCCGCTTCCTCGTGGCTGACGCGGGCTTGCTGGTGGCCGAAGTACGCGCCACCAAGCAAATGGGCGGCAACCATTTCACCTTGCTCGATACGGGTTTCAATGAACTGATGCGCCCTGCCATGTACGGCAGCTACCATGAAATGTCGGTGATCGCGCATGACGGCCGCGCGCTGGACACGCAGCGCGCCACCGTCGTCGGCGGCCCCCTGTGCGAATCGGGCGACGTGTTTACCCAGCGCGATGGCGGCGTGGTGGAAACCCGGCAGTTGCCGGCAGCACAGGTAGGCGACTATGTGGTGTTCGAAGGCGCGGGCGCGTATGGCGCGTCGATGTCGTCGAACTACAACAGCCGCCCCCATGCGGCGGAATACCTGGTCGACGGAGAACAATCACGCCTGATCCGCCACCGCCAGACGGTGGCCGAGCTGATCGCGCTGGAACAACTCTAAAACCGCGCCGCGTGCGGGCATGCGCATCTGCTAACATCGGGGCAACTCGATGAAAGCCCGCCATGCCCGCCCAAGCACTTCCCTTCCGCAGCGCCACCCGGCTGCTGCTGCCCCTGCTGCTGTCCGCCGTCCTCGCCGGCTGCGCTTCACTGCCTTCGCTGGAGAGCCGCACTCCCTCCAGCGTCATCACCGATACGGCACATACCCAGCTGGCCACGGCCATTGCGCCCATGGCGGCGCAGCATCCGGGCGTGTCCGGCATTTATCCGCTGGTCGATGGGCGCGACGCCTTTGCCGCGCGCGCCCTGCTGGCCGCCGCCGCCCAGCGCAGCCTGGACGTGCAGTACTACATCTGGCACAAGGACATCACGGGCACACTGCTGTTCGACGCCCTGCGCCAGGCAGCGGAGCGGGGCGTGCGCGTGCGCCTGCTGCTCGACGATAACAACACGGCGGGCCTGGACCAGACCTTGAGCATGCTGGGCAAGCAGCAGAATCTGGAGATCCGCCTGTTCAACCCATTCATTCCCCGCGCGCCGCGCGCACTGGCCTTTGCCGCGGATTTTTCCCGCCTCAACCGGCGCATGCACAACAAATCGTTCACGGCCGATAACCAGGCCACCATCGTCGGCGGGCGCAATGTGGGCGACGAATATTTTGGCGCGGCCGGCGACGTGCTGTTTGCCGACCTTGACGTGCTGGCCATCGGCCCCGTCGTCGACGACGTGTCGCAGGATTTCGACCGCTACTGGAACAGCGCCTCTGCCTACCCCGCCAGACTGCTGCTGACCAGCCCTGTCGAGGGCGACGCGGCCACCATCGCCGCCGAAGCGGACCGCATCGACGATACCAAGGCGGCCGAGGAATACGTGCAGGCGCTGCGCACCTCGCCCTTCGTCAAGCAGATGATGGAGCGCACACTGCCCTTCGAATGGGCCAAGACGCGCATGGTCAGCGACGACCCGGCCAAGGTGCTGGACAAGGCCCGGCCAGGCACGGGCGTGGCGGAAAACCTGCAAAACCTGCTGGGTGTGCCGGAAAAGGAAGTGGACCTGGTGTCGCCGTATTTCGTGCCCGGCAAATCGGGCACGCAAGCCTTTGCCGACCTGGCAAGAAAAGGCGTGGGCGTGCGCATCCTGACGAATGCGCTGGAAGCGACCGACGTGGCGGCCGTGCATGCCGGCTATGCGAAGTGGAGAAAGCCGCTGCTGGAAGCGGGCGTGCTGCTGTACGAGTCGCGCCGTTCGTGGGAACGGGGCGATGCGCGCGAACAGCCGGGCCGCTTCGGCAGCTCCGCATCGAGCCTGCATGCAAAGACCTTTGCCGTCGATGATAGGCGCATCTTTGTCGGCTCGTTCAACTTCGATCCGCGCTCGATCGAATTGAACACGGAAATGGGCCTCGTCATCGACAGCCCCGCGCTGGCCAGCCAGCTGGGGCAAGCCATGCGCACCACGATCCCGCAGCGCGCCTACCAGGTGCTGCTTGGCGACGATGGCGCGCTGTACTGGCTCGCGCGCGACGCCAGCGGTGCCACCACGCGCTACGACACGGAACCGGGCACCAGCGTGTGGAAGCGCATGGGGGTGGCGATTCTGTCGGTGCTGCCGATCGACTGGCTGCTGTAAGCGGCTTGACCAACGATGTTGTCGGATTACGCGGCTTCGCCGCTAATCCGACCTACCGCACCGCTTCCGTCAAAACCCGCCCTTCCGACGCCGATGGCTGGCGTATGCGCAGCAGATGGGCCAGGGTCGGCGCGATGTCGACCACTTCCGCGTACTGGCCATACGCGCCCGGTTTGATCCAGCGCGGGCCGAAGACCATCAGCGGCACGTTGGTGTCATAGGTGTACGGCGTGCCGTGCGAGGTGCCGCCACTGCCCTTGCCGAAGTACCAGGCCGGTTTTGTGACGACCATCAGGTCGCCCGACAGCTGGCGGTTCCAGGCGCGGCGCATCAGGGTGTCCATGCGCGTGACGACGGCTCCCGCTTCCATCTGCGTGCGCGTGTAGACTTGCGCCAGGCCATCCTGCTGCAGCAGGAAACGGGCCGCCGCGTCTTCCAGCGCGGCGCGATTGACGCCGCTCTTTTCCGCCAGCGCGTAATCGAGGTAGATATTCGGCAGCGACGACGCCGTCACCAGCTTATCGATGCCCAGGTTTGTCGCCAGGTGCCGGTTCAAGCCATCGACCAGTTTGGCGCCATCGATGCGCTTGGCCGAGAAGCCGCGTGTTTCGGCAAATTCCGGCACGTTGGCAAAGCCATGGTCGGCCGTCAGCACCACCAGCACGTTGTCCATGCCGACTTTTTTATCGAGGTCGGCAAAGAAGCCGGCCAGCATGCGGTCCAGGCGCTGCAGGTGGTCGTGCGACATCTTGCTTTCCGGGCCGTAGGCGTGATTCACATAATCGTGCGCGGACAGGCTCACACCGAGGATATCGGGCACGCCGGCCGGGTTGCGGCCCAGGTTCTCGCCATCGATGGCGGCACGCGCGAATTCCAGGGTCAGTTCATCGAGGAAGGGGCCGGACTTCAAGCGGCTGTAGTACTCGGCATCGAGCTTGCCGCTGTCGCTGTAGTAGGCGAACGGGAAGGTGTTGCGCGTGCCCGGCTTGGCCGCCACAAGATCATCACGGGCGTCCCGCGCATAGGCCGAATCGGCCAGCAGCGGCGTCCAGCTCTTGCCATAGTAGCGGTCCTGCGGTTTGGCGGCCTGGTAGCGCTGCACCCATTGCGGATGCTGCTGCATGTAATAGGTGCTGCTGGCGAAATTGCCCGTCTTTTCCATGTACATATAGGCCGTGCCCGTTTTCCCGGCCAGCAGGATGGCGCCGCGGTCCTTGCCGGACACGGTGACGACCTTGGCCTGGTCGCCCGTGGAATAGCGCAGCTCGTCGCCCAGGGTGCTCACGCGCAGCTTGGTCGGCGCCGTGCCATCGTCGGGCTGCGTGTCTTCGCCGATGTAATGGAAATTGCCATCTTCGGTGCAATACACGGATTTTTTCGTGACGGGATCGATCCAGTTATTGCCGATCACGCCGTGCTGGTATGGATAGGCACCCGACAGCACGGCCGAGTGGCCGATGGCGGTGACCGTGATGCCATGCGCCTGGTGCGCATCGCTGAACCACGCGCCCTGCTCCAGCAGACGGCGGAAACCGCCCTGGCCGAACTGGTCGCGGTAGCGCGTCACCTGCTCCTGCGGCAAACCGTCCACCACCAGCACCACCACCAGCTTCGGCTGCGCCGCGGTATTGGGAACCGCCTTGGCCGCATGCGCCTGGCACGCCGCCACGCCGGCTACCAGCAGCAGCGCCTGCGCCAGTTGCCGGGAAAGGGAGAAATGTTTCGTCATATCCGCTCATCAAAAGTTAGGCCACCGGGCAGCATACGCCGACTATATGACGCAATGATGACAAAAAGCAATACCATAAAAAAGGCCGGACTCCATCGCTGGAACCCGGCCTTTGCCGCAACAGACAAGATATCTGACTTACTTGACCGTCACCTTGATGCTTTTGCTCAACTCCGGCCCATACGACTGGTGCGCGCCGTTGGCGAACTGCATCGTCAGGGTGTACTGACCCGGCGGCAAGGTGACGTCCGTTTCCGTCTGTCCTTTGCCGAAATGCAAATGCTTGTCATCCATGGGTATCATTTCGCCCGCCTTCATCGGCCCCATATTGATGAGCAGATGATGGTGGCCCGTCTTTGCCGTCATGTCGCCGGCCGGCTTGACGTCCATGCCGCTGACGGCAAACTTGACCTTGAACGGGCTGGTCACTGTCGCACCATCGACGGGCTCGACGAACGAGACGGATTGCGCAAACGCGCTGGCGGCCAGCAAGCTACCGGCGATTACGGCTGCGGCTTGGCGCAGGAATACGGTGGTCAATTGCATGATGTCTCCTCTTGTTTAATAACAACACGGACTGCATGAAACCATATTCCTGCTGACACTGGCGCATGGGAGCGCCACATCCGACGTTTAATCGTTCTTGATGACGATGCTCGGGAACTTGCTCGTCATGTCCTTTGCCTTTTCCGCCACCTTGATCGCGATGGTGCGGGCGATCTGCTTGTAGATCACGGCGACGGGACCTTCCGGCTCGGCCACCACGGTCGGCGTGCCCGAATCCGTCTGCTGGCGAATCGCCATGGTCAGCGGCAAGGCGCCGAGGAATTCCACGCCGAAGTCCGCGCACATCTTCGCGCCGCCGCCGGCGCCGAAGATTTCTTCCGCATGGCCGCAGTTCGAGCAGATGTGCGTGCTCATGTTTTCCACCACGCCGAGGATAGGGATGCCGACCTTCTCGAACATTTTCAAGCCCTTGCGCGCGTCCAGCAGCGCGATGTCCTGCGGCGTCGTGACGATGACGGCGCCCGTGACGGGCACTTTCTGCGACAGGGTCAGCTGAATGTCGCCCGTGCCTGGCGGCATATCGACGATCAGGTAATCGAGGTCGCGCCAGTTGGTCTGGTCGAGCAATTGCTGCAAGGCTTGCGTGACCATCGGGCCGCGCCACACCATCGGTTCGTCCGGATCGATCATGAAGCCGATCGACGACACTTGCAGGCCGTGGTTTTCCATCGGCTCCATGCTCTTGCCATCGAGGGTCTTCGGCTGGCCGCTGATGCCCAGCATCATCGGTTGCGATGGACCATAGATGTCGGCGTCCAGCATGCCGACCGTGGCACCTTCAGCTGCCAGGGCCAGGGCCAGATTGACGGCCGTGGTCGATTTACCAACACCACCCTTGCCGGAAGCGACGGCGATGATATTTTTCACGTTGCTCATCGGCTTCAAGCCGCGCTGCACCGTGTGCGAAATGATTTTCGACGACACGCCCACGCTGACATTGCCCACGCCCGGCAGCACGCGCAGGGCGGCCAGCACGGATTTGCGGATCAGGTCGATCTGGCTTTTTGCGGGGTAGCCCAGCTCGATGTCGAGGGAAATATCATCGCCATCGACTTTCAGATTCTTGACTGTTTTACTGGAAACGAAATCTTTATGTGTATTTGGATCAATAACCTGGGCCAGCGCGGCCTTGACGTCTTCTACTGTGATGCTCATGTAAATCTCCGTGTGTACTACATATGTGCAATACGCGCAGTCTAGCGCAAAATCGCCAGGCGCGATGGCGGCAAAAGCAGCACTTGCCAGCGCTGTATCTGCTCATATTGCCTTTCCGCTGTTAAAATGTCCTATTATCCATCCCAAAAGTGCATCAATCATGACTCGCAAGCTGTTCGTCACCACTGCCCTGCCTTACGCAAACGCCGCTTTTCACATTGGCCACATCATGGAATACATCCAGGCTGATATCTGGGTCCGGTTCCAGCGAATGCAACGCGATGGCGCAGCCGGCCGTGAAGTGCACTTTGTGGGCGCCGACGATACGCATGGCACGCCCATCATGATCGCCGCCGAAAAGGAAGGCATCACGCCGCAGCAATTCGTCGCCAATATCGCCGCCGGCCGCGCCCAGTACCTCGATGGCTTCCATATCGCCTTCGACAACTGGTATTCGACCGACTCGCCGGAAAACGTCGACCTGTCGCAATCGATCTACCGCAAGCTGCGCGATACGGGCCTGATTGTCACGAAAACCGTCGACCGCTTCTTCGATCCGGTCAAGGGCATGTTCCTGGCCGACCGCAACATCAAGGGCGAATGCCCGAAATGCGGCGCCAAGAACCAGTACGGCGACAATTGCGAAGTGTGCGGCGCGGCCTACCAGCCGACCGACCTGGTCAATCCGTTCTCCGTGTTTACCAATGCGACGCCCGTGATGAAGCCGTCGGAACAGTATTTCTTCAAGCTGTCCGACCCGCGCTGCTTCGAATTCCTCAAGGATTGGCTCAACACGCCAGGCCGCTTGCAGCCTGAAATGGTCAACAAGGTCAGCGAATGGCTGGGAGAAGCGGGCGAAAAGCTGGCCGACTGGGATATCTCGCGCGATGCGCCCTACTTCGGCATCCCGATTCCCGATGCGCCGGGCAAGTTCTTCTATGTGTGGATGGACGCGCCCGTCGGCTACCTGGCCAGCCTGAAAAACTATTGCGACAAGAAAGGCCTCGATTTCGACGCCTTGCTGAACGATCCCGCCACGGAACAGATCCACTTCATCGGCAAAGACATCGTTTCCTTCCATTTGCTGTTCTGGCCCGCCATGCTGAAATTCGCCGGCCATCCGGTGATCGACAAACTGAAAGTCAATGTCCATGGCTTCCTGACGGTCAACAACGAAAAGATGTCGAAGTCGCGCGGCACAGGCATCTCGCCGCTGCGCTACCTGGACCTGGGCATGAACCCGGAATGGCTGCGCTACTACATCGCCTTCAAGCTGAACTCGAAAGTGGAAGACCTGGACTTCAACGGCGACGACTTCGTGGCCCGCGTGAACAGCGACCTGATCGGCAAATACGTGAACATCGCCAGCCGCTGCGCCGGCTTTATCGCCAAGCGTTTCGACGGCAAGCTGGCATCCACGCTGTCGGAAGGCGCGCAAAGCTGGATCAACCGCGCGCTGACGGTGGACGTCAACGGCGTCATAGTCGAGCGCCAGGCCAGCATCGCCGCGCACTTCGAGAACCGCGAATTCGGCAAGGCCTTGCGCGAGATCATGGAAATCGCCGACATCACCAACCAGTATGTCGATGAAAACAAACCGTGGATCCTGGCCAAGGACGCGGACAAGACCGCCGAACTGCACGACGTGTGCACCACGGCCCTGATCCTGTTCCGCCAGCTGACGATCCTGCTGTCGCCGGTCCTGCCGGGCGTGGCGAAGAACGTGGCCTCGTTCCTCAACGACGCCGAATTCACCTGGGCCGATACGCAAGTGTTCGGCGACGCCGTCTCGAACAGCATGCTGGGCCGCACCATCGGCGCCTACAGCCACTTGATGACGCGCATGGATGCGAAGATGATCGAAGCGCTGTTTGACGCGCCGCAAGCAGCGGCCGCCATTGCCGCACCGGCTGGCGACGCCGCGAACGACGCCGCAGCGGTCGCTGAAACACCGGCCTCCGCCATCGAGGAACTGGCGCCCGAGATCAAGATCGACGACTTCCTCAAGGTCGACCTGCGCATCGCCAAGATCGTCAACTGCGAACTGGTTGAAGGTTCCGACAAGCTGCTGCGCCTGACCCTGGACGCGGGCGAAGGCCGCTTGCGCAATGTGTTTTCGGGCATCCGCTCGGCTTACCAGCCGGAAGAGCTGGTTGGCAAGCTGACGGTGCTGGTAGCCAATCTGGCGCCGCGCAAGATGAAGTTCGGCATTTCGGAAGGCATGGTCATGGCCGCCTCCGCCGCCGACGAGAAAGCCAATCCGGGCATCTACATCCTGAACCCGTGGCCGGGCGCCGAACCTGGCATGCGCATCCGTTAAGCCACCTCAAGGACCGATGATGAATATCGTGGTGCGCGAAGCAACGAATGCCGATGCACAGCTGATGGCCGAGCTGACCCGCGCCGCGTGGGCCGGCAAGGTGGCCGCCTCGTCCAGTGGACACCACGAGACGGCGCAGCAGGTGGAAGAGCAATTGCGCCACGGCGGCGGTTTTCTGTTGCTGATCGACGACATTCCAGCCGGCTCGCTGCGCTGGATGCCGCTCGACAGCGACCCCGCCATCTGGAAGATTTCGCGCATGGGCGTGCTGCCCGCCTACCGGGGCAGCCACGTTTCGCAGCACTTGCTGGAAGCCATCATTCATCACGGACTGTCGTGCCAAGCCGAGGAATTGCGCCTGGCCGTGCGGCGCGACCAGCGCAAGCTGATCGATTTTTATGCGGCCTTCGAATTCGACCTGGCCGAAGAACTGGAATATTCGCACGCCAACCCCGCCGAACCGGCGCCGATGGTGATGCGCCGTTTGTTGCGTTATTGATTTTTAGCAATTTCGCCCCCGGACTTGCCGATACAACAACCCGCCAAGCGGCACGGCGCGGTAAAATACGGCCGGCTGACCTTACCGATAAGACACTCAGAAGAGAATATGAAACTGCCTGCAAAACACAACAACTACGTATCCGACCACACCTTGTTCATCGCTGAGCTGAAGGCCAAGAACCCTGGCATGGAAGCGGGCCAGCAAGCGGGCCGCGCCCTGCTGTGGGACAAGCCGGCCGTCAGCATCGATGAGCAGGAACGCCAGCTGGCGTCGGCCGTCAAGCAACAGGCTTACGTTTACCAGAACAAGAACTAAGATCTGGAACCGGCACGATGTTGCCTGAAGAGTCTGCAGTCACGCCGGAAGTCGATGCTCCCGGCGCCGGCGCAGTCATCGAGTCGCCCCAACCTGTCGCTGAAGGCGACGGCAGCGGCGACCCTGCAACAAAGGTAACGGACGCGGCACCCGCCGCCGACCCGCTGGGCATCGCCCGCCTGTATGGCGAGCCGATGATGCGCATGCCGACGGATTTGTACATTCCGCCGGACGCGCTGGAAATCTTCCTCGAAGCCTTCGAAGGCCCGCTCGACTTGCTGCTCTACCTGATCCGCAAGCAAAACTTCAACATTCTCGATATTCCGATGGCGCAGGTAACCCTGCAATATCTGAAATATGTCGACCAGATCCGCGTGCGCAACCTGGAACTGGCCGCCGAATATTTGCTGATGGCCGCCATGCTGATCGAGATCAAGTCGCGCATGCTCTTGCCTTCGCGCAAGAGCGACGTCGAGGAAGATGGCGGCGACCCCCGTGCCGAACTGGTGCGCCGCCTGCTCGAGTACGAGCAGATCAAGCTGGCCGCCTACGACCTGAATGCCATCCCGCAGTTCGAGCGCGATTTCGTCCGCACGCAGATTTTCATCGAGCAAAGCCTGACGCCCACCTGGCCCGACGTGGAACCGGTGGACTTGCAGCAGGCGTGGCTCGACGTGCTGAAACGCGCCAAGCTGACCCAGCATCACCGCATCAGCCGCCAGGAACTGTCCGTGCGCGAGCACATGTCGAGCATCCTGCGCCACTTGCAGTCGTCGCGCTTCGTCGAATTCAGCGAACTGTTCGACATTGCCGGCGGCGTGCCCGTGGTGGTGGTCAACTTCGTGGCCCTGCTGGAACTGGCCAAGGAAACCCTGATCGAAATCACGCAGGCAGAACCGTTTGCCCCCATCTACGTCCGGCTGGCGTATTCGCCCGCCTGATATCCTTCCCTTTGTCACTGACCACCGTACAACGGGGTTTTAGCGAAAGCAATCCATGAAAATTATTTCCGACATCGAAGAATTGCGCGACCAGCTCAGCGGACAGCTGCGCACGGCGTTCGTCCCCACCATGGGCAACCTGCACGAAGGCCATCTGTCATTGATGCGTCTGGCGCGCAAGCATGGCGACCCCGTCGTCGCCTCGATCTTCGTGAACCGCCTGCAATTCGGCCCGAACGAAGACTTCGAGAAATATCCGCGCACCATGGCGGCCGACATCGCCAAGCTGGAAAAGGAAGGCGTGTACGTGCTGTTCGCGCCCACGGAAAAGGAACTGTACCCGGAACCGCAGGAATACCGCGTGCGTCCGCCCGATGACCTGGGCAATACCCTGGAAGGCGAATTCCGCCCCGGCTTCTTCGAAGGCGTGTGCACGGTCGTCACCAAGCTGTTCTCGTGCGTGGGTCCGCGCGTGGCCGTGTTCGGCAAGAAGGATTACCAGCAACTGATGATCATCCGCAACATGGCGCGCCAGTTCGCGCTGCCGACGGAAATCATCGCCGCCGAAACCTACCGCGCAGACGATGGCCTGGCCTTATCATCGCGCAATATGTACTTGTCGGAAAGTGAACGGGCGGAAGCGCCGGAACTGTTCAAGGGCCTTAATTTCGTCGCCGAGGAAGTGCGCAAGGGCAACCTGGCCGTGGCTGATCTGGAACAGGCGGCCATGCAGTTGCTGGACGGCCGCGGCTGGAAATCGGACTACATCGCCGTGCGCAAGCGCGCCAACCTGCAGGCGCCAAACGCCGCCGAACTGGCCGCCGGCGAACCACTGGTGGTGCTGGCTGCCGCCAAGCTGGGCCAGACCAGACTCATCGACAACCTGGAAATTTAAGCGCCATCTCCAAGCGTCACTTGGACGGGGCCATTCGGCCCCGTTGCTTTTTCTTACTTCTCCATCCCCACCAGCTTGAGTTCCGCAAACAGCGGCTTGTTGCTGCCGCGCGCCGCTTGCAACATGTCGTAGCTGGCCGCATCGAGCACGATTTCCTCTCCCGCCCACAGCTTGCGCTGGTGCGCAGGCAGCCTCAGGCTGCGCAGGATGGCCCGGACCTGGGCCGGATCGGCCGCCAGCAGGCGGATGGCGCGCGCATGGCGCTGCGTGCCCGTGAGTATCGGCAAGCCGCCCTCCGGGCCATTCTGGCTCAGGCTGACATAATCATGGCCGCCCACGCGGTGCAGATATGCATGCCGGCCATCAGCTTCAACAGGCAACGGCGCGGCCGGTTCCTGCATTTCGACAGACGCGACAGGCGCAACGGCGGTTTGTTCAAGGCTCACGCCACAGGCCGCCAACAGGGCCGTGCTCAGTGCAAAAAATAATACGGGTGTTCGGCGCATCGTGCGCTCCTTCTTGTCGGGGTCGGGGACAGAGGTGGAATACTGCAGCGATCATGGGCCAAATTATTTGACGTGTAAAGTTAACCTTAGGAAATATTTCATTCCTTTGCGCAATGACTTATGCTCGGCGGGATCTTGCCTGTCCATATCAACCTGGCCGAGAACAATTGTTAATGAAATTTGCACACTGAAACTATCATCACTATCTTTATCCATGAATCAATAAAGATCACAATGGCTGCACTGGCTCGCAGCGACAGCATGCGGGCTTCCCACCACGACAGGAGAGCAGCCATGAACACCACATCCACCCCCGCCAGGGTCGCCATCGTCACAGGTGCCTCGCGCGGCATCGGCGCGGCCATCGCCCGCCGCCTGGCGCGCGACGGCATGCAGGTCGTCGTCAATTACGCCAGCGGCAAGGATGCGGCGGATGAACTGGTGGCGGCCATCGTGGCCGGTGGCGGCGCCGCCATCGCCGTCCAGGCCAACGTGGCTGATGCGGGCGAGGTGCAAGCGCTGTTCGATGCGGCAGAAGCCGCCTTTGGCGGCATCGACGTACTGGTCAACAACGCCGGCATCATGCCGCCCATGCTGCCGGCCCTGGCCGACACGGACGACGCCACCTTCGACAGCCTGTTCGCCATCAACGTCAAGGGCAGCTTCAACACCATGCGCCAGGCGGCGACGCGCTTGCGCCACGGTGGCAGCGTGGTCAACTTCTCCACCAGCGTGATTGGCCTGGCCCTGCCCGGCTATGCCGTCTACGGAGCCACCAAGGCGGCCATCGAGACGATGACGAATATCTTTGCCAAGGAATTGCGCGGCAAGAACATCACCGTCAATGCCGTCGCCCCCGGCCCCACGGCCACTGCCCTGTTCTTGAACGGCAAGACGGAAGACACGATACAGCGCATGGGCAAGATGGCGCCCCTGGAACGCCTGGGCACGCCGGACGATATCGCCGCCGCCGTGGCTTTCCTGGCAGGACCGGATGGCCGCTGGGTGAATGGCCAAACGTTACGCGCGAATGGTGGCCTGGTCTGAGTTTTTTGCGGACAAAAAAAACGCTGCCAATTTGCACTGGCAGCGTTTTTTTTGATAACGGTCAAATCTGGATTAAGCGCCGGCTTTTTCCAGCTTCTCGAAAATCTTGTTCAGCTTTTCATCGAGGGTCGCGGCCGTGAACGGCTTGACGACATAACCGCTGGCGCCAGCTTGCGCGGCGGCGATGATGTTTTCTTTTTTGGCTTCTGCGGTCACCATCAGCACGGGCAGCTTGGCCAGTGCCGGATCGGCGCGGATATGCTGCAGCATCGTCAGGCCATCCATGTTTGGCATGTTCCAGTCCGAAACGACGAAATCGTACGATTCCGCGCGCAGCTTGGCCAGGCCCATCACGCCGTCTTCCGCCTCATCGACGTTGGCATAACCCAGTTCCTTCAACAGATTCCGGACAATGCGGCGCATCGTCGAAAAATCGTCAACGACTAAAAATTTCATCTTTGGATCAGCCATGAATAACTCCGTTGTTTCTGTAGCGGTTTGTTAATAATATCGACATGAATGCCGACATTATGGTCGACACTACGGCAGCAAGTTGTAGGATAGCATTTTCGTTGCTTTTAGGCGAACAAACTTGCCTCAGATCATATAAAACGTGGCTTACACGCGCAAAGCACGCATGCCATGCGCAGCCAGGTGTCCCAGCACCATGCCAGGCAGCGCCGTCAAAGCGCCGACCTCATGCGTAGCACCGACAGCGATCGCCTCGCGCGGCATGCCGAACACCACGCAACTGGCTTCATCCTGCGCAAAATTATACGCTCCTGCGGCCTTCATCTCCAACATGCCTTGCGCGCCATCCTTGCCCATGCCGGTGAGGATCACGCCAACGGCATTTTTACCGGCCGATTGCGCGGCCGAACGGAACAGCACATCAACCGACGGGCGGTGGCGGTTCACCGGCTCGCCCTGGTCGATCTTGGTCATGTAATTGGCGCCGCTGCGCGTCAGGGTCAGGTGCGAATGGCCGGGCGCGATATAGGCGTGGCCCGGCAGTACCCGTTCGCCGCCTGCCGCTTCCTGCACCGAGATCTTGCACAGCGAATCGAGGCGGCGCGCAAACGAGCGCGTAAAGCCTTCCGGCATGTGCTGCGTGATCAGGATGCCGGGGCAATCGGAAGGCATCTGCATGAGAAATTCGCGGATCGCTTCCGTGCCGCCTGTGGACGCGCCCACGATGATCAGCTTTTCGCTCGACGTCAATGGGCTGCGCAGCGCAGGCAGCGGTGCAGCCACCTTGTCGCTGGCCGACGGCAGGGTGCGCGCGCGGATGCGCGCCTTCGAGGCGGCACGGATCTTGTCGGCGATCATGTCCGTGTACTCGCGCATGCCGCTCTGGATGGAGATCTTCGGCTTGGTGACGAAATCGACGGCGCCCAGTTCCAGCGCGCGCATGGTGATTTCCGAACCCCGTTCGGTCAGCGACGACACCATCAATACCGGCATCGGACGCAAGCGCATCAGCTTTTCCAGGAAATCGAGGCCATCCATCTTCGGCATCTCGACGTCGAGGGTCAGCACGTCGGGGTTGGTCTGCTTGATCATCTCGCGTGCCACCAGCGGATCGGGCGCGGCGCCCACCACTTCCATGTCGGGCTGGCTGTTCACGATTTCCGTCATCACGCTGCGGATCAGCGCCGAATCATCCACGATCAATACTTTGATCTTCATAGTTATCCTTCCAGGCCTTGCGGCCCTTCTTCTTTATTAAATTAGTACACCGGACAAAACCATCGCAGGCCGCAAAGCACGACGCGCAGCAGGTTTGCTCTGGTGTTATCAGAACAGTTCGACCTCGCCGCCCACCGGCGCAACTTTCAAACGGCTGGCGTAATCGAGTTCGCGGCGTACCAGCGTATCGTTATGCGTCTGCATCAGCTTTTTCACCAGCACCTTGCCGCTGCGGGGGAAAAAATACACCTTGCGCGGGTGGATGTCGTTCAGGTCTTCCGCCACCACGCGCATCTTTTCCGCCTTCAGGTAATTGATGACGAAGGCCGCATTGCGCTCGCCCACATTGATCGCCGTGAAGCCGCGCAGCACGGCGCCGCCGCCGAACACTTTCGCTTCCATGTTCTCGCGCCGCGCGCCGGCCTTCAGCAAATCGTTGATCAGGATTTCCATGGCGTAGGTGCCATAGCGCATCGACGCGGAAATCGGGCTATTCGGATCGCTGCCGCCATCGGGCAGCATGAAGTGGTTCATGCCGCCCAGGCCCGTGACGCGGTCGCGGATGCAGGCCGAGACGCAGGAGCCGAGCACGGTGACGATCAGCATGTCCTTGTTGGTAAAGTAATACTCACCAGGCAAGATCTTGGCGGCGTCACAATTGAACGTCCTGTCGTAATAGACGTTAGTGGCAAATTGCTCTTTGGATTCCAGGCTCATATTTCACTCTCATGTACGATGCGACGATGCCTTGGGCGCGGCGCCCCGAGGCTGATCGAGCTCATAGACTGTTTTACCGCGCAGCTTCAATGAATCCGACACGTACAGGAAATTCTCCGAATGGCCCGCGAACAGCAGGGCATCCGGCTTCATCAATGGCACAAAGCGCGACAGGATCTTGCGCTGCGTCGCCTTGTCAAAATAAATCATCACGTTGCGGCAAAAGATGACGTCGAACTGGCCTGTCAATGGCCAGCTGTCGGCCAGCAGGTTGAGCGGCTTGAAAGTGATCATCTGGCGCAGTTCCGGGCGCACCCGCACCTGTCCCTCGCGATCGCCCTTGCCGCGCAAGAAAAAGCGCCGCGCACGGTCGGCCGGCATCTTGTCGAGCCGGTCCAGGTTGTAGACGCCATTGGCGGCCGTGGCCAGCACGTTCGTGTCGATGTCCGTGGCGATGATGGTGACCGGCGGCGTGAGCGTATTGAACGCCTCGCACACCGTCATGGCGATCGAATACGGCTCCTCGCCGGTGGAACTGGCCGAACACCAGATGGTGATCGGCCCGCTCAGTTTTTTCACATGCTCGGCCAGCAGCGGGAAGTGATGCGCCTCGCGGAAGAACGACGTCAGGTTGGTCGTCAGCGCATTCGTGAACGCTTCCCACTCGTCACCCATGCGGCCAGCTTCCAGGTCGTCCAGGTAACGGACGAACGAGGAAATGCCGGTCGCGCGCAGGCGCCGCGCCAGGCGGCTGTAGACCATCTCCTGCTTGCTGTCGGCCAGCGCGATGCCGGCCCGCTTGTAAATCATGGCGCGGACCCGTTCGAAGTCCTTGCCAGTGAAATCAAATTCCTTGACCGAATCCGTTTTAGTTTGCGGCATTTTGTTTTTACCTCTCTATGACTACTCTGACCAATGCCTTTGCAAGTATAACTAGCGGGACCGGGTTGGCGTCAGAACTCTTCCCAATCGTCGCCGCCGGCCGCCGCCAGCTTTTTCGCGGGCGGTGGCGTGCCGGCTTGCGCCGTCGTTGCCAACCGCCGTGTCGTTGCCGCCACGCTCGGCGCCGGCCGTGCCGCCGCCTTGACTACTGGCGCGGGTACGGGCATGGCTGCCTGCGCCGCGCTCTCGCCATCGAGCTTGAAGATGCTGACGGCGTCGGCCAGTTTCTGCGCCTGGTCCTGCATGCTTTCAGCCGCCGCCGCCGCTTCCTCGACCAGCGCCGCGTTTTGCTGCGTCATCTGGTCCATCTGCGCGATGGCCTGGTTGACCTCTTCGATGCCATGGCTCTGTTCCTGCGTTGCCGCCGTGATCTCGCCCATGATGTCGGCTACCTGCCGGATCGACGTGACGATCAGGCCCATGGTCTGCCCCGCCTCGTCCACCAGGCGGCTGCCGGCATCGACCTTGTCGACCGAGTCGCCGATCAGGCCCTTGATCTCTTTCGCCGCGCCAGCCGAGCGTTGCGCCAGATTGCGCACTTCCGACGCCACCACCGCAAAACCGCGTCCCTGCTCGCCTGCGCGCGCCGCTTCGACGGCCGCATTCAATGCCAGGATATTCGTCTGGAACGCGATGCCGTCGATGACGCCGATAATGTCGACGATCTTGCGCGAACTGTCCTTGATGGAACCCATGGTATCGACCACTTGCGCCACCACCTTGCCACCCTGCTCCGCCACCGACGACGCCGACACGGCCAGCTGGTTGGCCTGGCGCGCGTTGTCCGCGTTCTGCTTCACGGTCGACGTCAGCTCTTCCATCGACGATGCCGTCTCTTCGAGCGAACTGGCCTGCGTTTCCGTGCGCGCCGACAGGTCCGCATTGCCGCTGGCGATCTCGCGCGACGCCACGGTGATGGTGTCCGTCCCATTGCGCACATCGCTGACCGTCTGCACCAGGCTTTCGTTCATGTCCTTGAGCGCCTGCTGCAGCGCGCTCGTTTCATCTTTGCCTTCGACCACCACGCGCGACGTCAGCTCCCCGGCAGCGACCTTCTGCGCCACGGCCAGTGCGCCAGACAGCGGCACCGTGATCGAGCGCGTGATGAAGATGGCGCACCAGGCGCCGATCGCCACCGCCGCGCCGCCCAGGATGAACAATACCGTCATCAGGCGCGCATCGGCCGCCAGCGAGTCGTCCATGAAGCTTTGCTGCGCCACGTGCTGCAGGTCGAGCAGCTTGTTGATATCGGCCAGCGTCGTCTTGTTCAAGGGGTCGATGCGGGTGGCAATCACCTTCGCCGCGCCCTCGCTGTTAAACGCCAGCACCTGTCCCATCGCTTCCTTGAAGGCCGCATCGACATCGCCGTCGACCTTGGCGATATTGGCCAGCAGCGCCTTCTCGCCCTCGGACAGGCCCAGGCTGGACAGCTTGCCGCGCGCGCCGTCGTACAGCTTGCGCTGCTCGCGCACCTTGCCCTCTTCCGCCTGCATCAGCCCCACATCGCCCTGCAGGCCGATATTGCGCATCGCTATACCGGTTTCCAGCATCGCGCTTTTCATCAGCGATGCCTGCGTATTCTTTTCGCTTGCCAGCTCCAGGCCCGTGAGCAACTGGGCCTTGTTACGGTAATTCAGTGCATTCGCCGAAACGATCACTACCACCAGGATGGCGAGGATGCTGCCAAAACCTATCCCCAGCCGGGTGCCTATCTTGAAATCGCGCAAACTCATTACAGTCTCCAATATTTATGTGAACGGCGCCCGTTCAACCGGACGGCGCCGTGTTGTGGCCTGGTCTCTGACGGACCTTGCAGCCTGCCGGCGCGCCTCTGCTCGCGCCGGTACATGCATATCTGTAGTGATTCTTTGCGTGCCAAAACGGCGGCGCACCGGGCGCCGCCTTGCTGCCATGCGGCCGTTTACGCCGCCAGCTTGTCGATCAGGCCCATCTCGCTGCTCGACATCAGCTTGTCGATGTCGACCAGGATCAGCATGCGCTCGTCGATGGTGCCCAGGCCGATCATGTAGTCGGTCGAGAAGGCGGTACCCATTTCCGGCGCCGGTTTCACCTGCTCCGGCGTCAGGGTGGTGACGTCGGAAACGCTGTCGACCACCATGCCGACGATGCGGCCGCCGATGTTCAGGATGATCACGACCGTGAACTGGTCGTACACGGGCGTGCCCAGGTTGAACTTGATGCGCATGTCGACCACGGGGATGATGATGCCGCGCAGGTTGATCACGCCCTTGATGAATTCTGGCGCGTTGGCGATGCGGGTGACCGCTTCGTAACCGCGGATTTCCTGAACCTTCAGGATATCGATGCCGTACTCTTCGGAGCCCAGCGTAAAGGCCAGGAATTCACGGCCGGCGATGTCCTTGCCGTCGCCCGCATTGCTTCCGGATGTTTGTTGAGTATCTGACATGGTGCGTTTTCCTATCTTTATCTATCGGTATTACGAAAAAATGGACTCGTCGGCCAGCTGGCGAGAGGAACGGATCAGGGCGGCGACATCGAGAATCAGCGACACGCCGCCATCGCCCAGGATGGTGGCGCCGGAAATGCCCACCACCTTGCGGTAATTCGATTCGAGGTTTTTCACCACGACTTGCTGCTGCCCCACCAGGTCGTCGACGAACAGGGCCGCCTTGCGCCCTTCCGTCTCGAGGATCACGCAGATGCCTTCCGAGGGACTGGTAAAGCGCGGCGCGATGTCGAACATCTGGTACAGCGGAATCAAAGGCAGGTATTCGCCGCGCACCTTCACCACCTGGCCTTTACCGCTGATGTCCTTGATATCCTCAACGGCCGGCTGCAATGATTCGATGACAAAGCCCAGCGGCAAAATATACACTTCGTCACCGACGCGGATCGACATGCCGTCCAGGATGGCCAGGGTCAGCGGCAGCGAGATGGAAATCGTCGTGCCGAAGCCCTTCGCCGAACGGATGTCGACGACGCCGCCCATGGCGCTGATATTGCGCTTGACGACATCCATGCCCACGCCGCGGCCCGACACGTCGGTGACCGCTTCGGCGGTGGAAAAGCCGGGCGCGAAGATCAGCTGCCACACGTCGGCGTCGCTCATCGTCTCGGACACGTCCAGGCCCTGCTGCGCGGCCTTGGCCAGGATGCGCTCGCGGTTCAATCCCGCGCCGTCATCGGACACTTCGATGATGATGTTGCCGCCCTGGTGGCTGGCCGAGAGGAACAAACGGCCCGCCTCGGTCTTGCCGGCGGCCACGCGGGCGGCCGGCATTTCCACGCCATGGTCGATGCTGTTGCGCACCAGGTGCGTGAGCGGGTCGACGATGCGCTCGATGAGGCCCTTGTCCAGTTCCGTGGCGGCGCCGTTCGTGATGAAATCGACCTTCTTGCCCAGTTTCGTGGCCAGGTCGCGCACCATGCGCGGGAAGCGCGAAAAGACGAAATCCATCGGCATCATGCGGATCGACATCACCGCTTCCTGCAAGTCGCGCGTATTGCGCGTCAGGTGGCTGACGCTGTCGAGCAGCTTTTCATGCAGCATCGGGTCGAGCGCGCTGGCGCGCTGCTCGATCATCGCCTGCGTGATCACCAGTTCGCCCACCAGGTTGATCAGCTGGTCGACCTTCTCGATCGAGACGCGGATCGACGACGATTCGGCGCCGGCCTTGTCGCCCTCTTTCTTGGCCGGTTTCTTTTCCTGCTCCGCTTCGGCCACGGCGCTGGCCACGACCGGCGCGGCGGCAGCGCTGGCGTTGCCCGCCTTGGCCGCGTCGGCGCGAATCTGCTCCAGGGGCTGGAAAAAACCATAGCCCTGTTCGGCGTCGCTCTGCACGCCGGCGGCGGCGCGGATATCCTCGAGCGGCTGGAAGAAGCCATAGCCAGGATCGGCTTGACCCTGCGCACCAGGCGCGCCTGGCAGCGGGTCGAAGAAGCCGTAGCCCTGGGCTTTTTCCTGCGCCGCGCGGACCGCATCGGCTTCGCCTGGCGCCAGTGGCGGCGCCTGCGTGATCACCATGTCGTCCGGGTTGAGCACGAACGAGCAGATGGCCAGGATATCGTCCAGGCTTTCATGCGTCGTCACTTCCAGCACCTTGCGCGCGTCGGGCAAGGTCGACACGGCAACGTCGCCCAGCAAGCCCAGTTCGGCCGCCAGCGCATCGACTTCGCGCGGCTCCATGGCCGGCAGTTCCAGGCGGATGCGATGGCCGCCGGCATGGCTGACGGCGGCCTTTTCCGCCGTATGGAAGGCTGGCGCGACAGGCGTGAGGGCGGCCACGGGCACATCCTGCGAAAACGACTGCAGCATCATGCGCACATTGGCCACGGCATCCTGGTCGACGGCGCTGCCCAGGCGATGGCCGTCGAGCTGCATCTTGAGGATATCCTTGGCCGCCAAAAAGGCGTCGACGTGTTCCGCCGTCAGGGCCATCTGGCCCTGGCGGATACGGTCGAGCAGCGACTCGAGGATGTGCGTGACCTCGCTCATGTCGGAGAGGCCGAACGTCGATGCGCCGCCCTTGATCGAATGGGCGGTGCGGAAAATGGCATTCAGGTCTTCGGCGTCGGGCGCCGCAATATCAACGGCCAGCAGCAGCCGTTCTTTTTCAGCCAGCAGTTCTTCGGCCTCATCGAAAAAGACCTGAAAAAACTGGCTAATATCGATGGTCATAGGGTGACTCCGTCAATTGCATCGTTGTGCTGCGCGGCTGGCATCAGCCGATCACCTTCTTGACCACTTCGATCAGGCGTTGCGGATCGAAGGGCTTGACCAGCCAGCCATTGGCGCCGGCGGCACGTCCCTTCGACTTCATCTCGTCCGACGACTCCGTCGTCAGCATCAAGATGGGTACCTTCTGGTAGGTCGGCAGTTCGCGCAGCAGCTTGATCAGCTCCAGGCCATCCATGCGCGGCATGTTCTGGTCCGTCAATACCAGGTCCACGGTTTGCAGCTTGGCTTTTTCCAGTCCATCCTGGCCGTCGACGGCCTCCACCACCTGGTAACCGGCGGCTTTCAGGCTGAACGCCACCATCTGGCGCAATGAGCTGGAATCGTCCACTGCAAGTATCGTTTTGGCCATCTTTGCTCCCACTTATTCCGGGCATCCTGCCCGAGTATTTGATTAATCAATCCATGCAACCACAAGCGTTCCGCACTGGCATGCTAGAACAGCTCGATGTCGCCACTTTCCAAATGCTGTTGACTGACAGCCTTGCGCAGCACGCTGCGCAACTCCAGGCTTTGAATCGCCAGCGCCATGCTGACCCGCCCCAGCAGGGCGACAATTTCTTCATTGTCGCTCTCCGGCAACATCTCCGCGCCATGCTCGCCCAGGGTTCCGAGGAACTCCCGCAAGCCCGTCACGCGCTTCAAGGTGCGCTCGATCAGCTGGCTGGTCATGTCCTGGAACTGCAGGCTGGTGATGGCGGCATTCACATAGCCCCCCACCTCATCCTGCAATGCCAGCAATTTTTCCCGCTGCTGCTCGGCTGGAATACCGCCGTCGAGCAACAGGGCGATGGTGTCTTGCTGCGCAGCAACGGCTGCGTGTATCGCCATGAAATTGAAGGACAGCTTCTCGATCGCCTCTTCCAGCAAGATGCCGGTCTGCACCAGGTCGGTTTCCACCTCCGTCAAGTGCTTGCGGCCATGGTCCGACACGCCAGACAGCAGGCGCTTTACATGCGAGCCAAGTATTTTCTTTCTTGTCATAAAGGTCTCATTGTTTCAATACACCACGCGTCGATAGCCTTGCGTGTTATTTTTTCGCCGCTACCGGGCTGGGGGCTGGTGCCGCCGCGGGGGGCGCACCGGCCGCCAGCCCGGAAGCGACAGCGGCGGAAGCGGCATCGGTCACCGGCAGCTCGATCGCCGAGCCATCGCGCAGGACATTTTCTTCCGTGCGTTTGTTCATGACGATGATGCTGATGCGCCGGTTGATCGGATTGAAGGGGTCGAGCTTGTCCAGGTGGGCGGCCGAGCCCAGTCCCACCACGCGCAATACTTTCTCTTCCTTCATGCCGCCAATCACCAATTCGCGCCGCGACGCATTCGCGCGGTCGGCCGACAATTCCCAGTTGCTGTAGCCGGCATCGCTCATGTAGGGCGTCGAATCCGTATGGCCGGACAGGCCGATGCGGTTCGGCACTTCATTGAGCACGAAGCCGATGGCGTGCAGGATTTCCTTGGTGTACGGTTGCAGATTCGCATTGGCGAGCGCAAACATCGGACGGTTCTGCTCGTCGACGATCTGGATGCGCAAGCCCTCGCTGGTGATATCGAGCAGCAGCTGGTTCTTGTATTTTTTCAGCAGGGGATTGGCGTCGATGGTCGCTTCGATGCGCGCCTTGAGCGCCTGCAGGCGCTTGCCCTCCTCGCGTTCGAGCGCGGCCTTGGCGGAATTGAGGTCGAACGATTTGCGCTGCTGCTCTTCCTGCGCCTTGCGCACTTGTCCATCCTGGCGCGACAGGTCCTGGCCGCCGCCCTGGATAACGGAATTGCTTTCGCCGCTGCCGGAACCGCCCGCCATCGCCACTTTCAAGGGCGTCTTGAAGAATTCGGAAATGCCGTTCAAGTCGCCCTTCGATGTGGAGCCCAGCAGCCACATCAGCAGGAAGAAGGCCATCATGGCCGTGACAAAGTCGGCGTAGGCGATTTTCCACGCCCCGCCATGGTGTCCGCCAGCCGTCTTCTTGATACGCTTGACGATAATCGGGCGCATGCCTTCATCGGCCATGGCGTCCCCCTTCCGTGTGCTGCAAATGACTCATGGTGTCCAGGCGTATATTCACTGCTTACTTCGTTTTCGATTTCTTGATGTGGTCTTCCAGCTCATTGAACGTCGGGCGCTCGGTCGAGAACAGCACCTTGCGGCCGAACTCCACGGCCAGCGCCGGCGCATAGCCGTTCAGGCTGGCCAGCAGGGTCACTTTCACGCACTGGAACATCTTGCTCGACTCTTCCAGCTTCTGCTCCAGCAGGCTGGCCAGCGGGCCGACGAAGCCATAGGCCAGCAAGATGCCGAGGAAGGTGCCGACCAGCGCGTGCGCGATCAGCATGCCCAGCTCGGCTGGCGGGATGCCCACCGATTCCATCGTGTGCACCACGCCCATCACGGCGGCGACGATACCGAAAGCGGGCAAGCCATCACCCACCTTGGCGATCACGTGGGCCGGCACGGCACCTTCGTGATGGTGCGTCTCGATTTCGTTGTCCATCAGATTTTCGATCTGGAACGCATCCATATTGCCCGATACCATCAGGCGCAGGTAATCGGTCATGAATTCGATGATGTGGTGGTCGGCCAGCACGGCCGGATACTTGGAAAACAGCGGGCTTTCTTCGGGCTTGTCGATATCGCCTTCGATCGACATCAAGCCTTCCTTGCGCACCTTGCTGAGCACTTCGAACAGCAGCGACATCAGTTCCATGTACAGCTCTTTGGTATAGCGCGAACCCTTGAACAGGCTGGGCAAGGCGGCGATCGTTGCCTTGATGGCCTTGTTATTGTTACCAACAAGGAAGGCGCCCAGGGCGGCGCCGCCGATCATCAGCAACTCCAGCGGCTGGAACAGCGCCGCCAGATGGCCGCCGGCCATTGCGAAGCCGCCAAAGACCGAGGCGCAGACGATGATGTATCCGATTATGACTAACAAGTGCCCTGACTCCCAATAATGGCCGGGGCTGTGTGCCCGGCATGTTCAAACCTGTTCCTGTCTTCTGGCGGCTGCGCCGCCGGCGGAGACAGCGGCAAAAAAAGCAACCGGAAGTTAATTGAAATGCGCTGCTTTTCAATGCAATTCCGAGAAAATGCCGTGTGGAACTACAATAACGTGAGATTGCCCCACGGGCAAGCAAATAACGCAGACAATTGCTTAAAAGCACCATATGTAAAGTAAAGGGCCACCCTCTGTGGCGGCGATGGTCTTATCGGGCTCGCGTGCCGCAATCTGGAATTCGTAACTAAGAAGCATGCTACCGGGCAACATTTCCCTTTCCGCCTTGCTCCACAGGGCCGCCATCGCCGCCGGCGACAGGTAGGCAAACACGGCGTCGTAGCGGCCGAAATCGAGCGCTTCGTAGTCGCCGCGCAGGAAGCGCGCGCGGCTGCCCGCCAGCCATGCGCGCAAGCGGCTTGCCAGCCACGGCAGCGGCGCCAGCTCGATGCCGGAAAACTGCCCGTCGGGGCGGCGCCGCGCCAGGTCGAGCACCAGGCCGCCCAGACCGCTGCCGATATCGATCAGCCGCACGCCGGGACGGTCCGCGATCAGCTCCGCCACCGCCTGCCATACCTTCGGCCCCGACGGGTAAAACGGCACCTGCGTGCGGAACGTGGACCAGTACAAACTCAGCAGGAAAACAAAGGCGACCAGGAACACGGCCGGGGGCAAATCGAGCCAGCTGGCCGCCAGCAAGGCGGGCGCAAACAGCAGGCCGATGGCGCACCACCAGCGCGCCAGTCCCGCGCGCCACGTGATGACAGCCGCCAGCACGCCCTGCACCAGCGCCACGGCCGGCAGCGACATGGCCACGCCCGCGCGCGCCAAACCATATACCAATAGCAACATCAAGGGAAAGGCCAGCACCTGGATCAGGATGGCCTTGAGCGCGGGCGCGCGCAGGATCTGTTGCAGCATGGAATAGCCAAAGGAGGAAAACGCCAGTGTAAGCGAAAGCAGCATGAAAAAGCCGGAGTGCGGTCAGGCGACCGGCTCCGGCTTGCTCTCTGTCTTATATATATGTACGGCTCAGGCAACCACGCCCGGCACGGCAGCGGCCGCTTCATCGCGCGCCTTCTTGGTCTTGCCGGCACGCGAAGGCATGTGGCACAGGCCGCATACATAATCGGCGTTCAGGTCGAGGCAGTTGACCACAAACTTGCCGCCGCACTTGCCGCAGGGCGCCATGTCCAGCATCTTGCTGCTGAAAAAGCGCACCAGGGTCCAGGCCCGCGTCAGCGACAGCAGCGGCTCTTCACCCGCTTCGGGCGGCATTTGTTCCAGATACAGCTTATAGGCCTTCATCACGGCTTCGATGCCCGTGGCGCCGGCGTGGTCGACGAGGAATTTATGGATATTGATGAACAGCGAGGAATGGATATTCGGTTGCCAGGTAATGAACCAGTCGGTGGAAAATGGCAGCATGCCCTTGGGCGGCGAGACGCCCTTCAATTCCTTGTACAGATTCAGCAGGCGTTCGCGCGACAGCGAGACTTCCGTCTCCAGCAGTTGCAAACGGGCGCCCAGCTGTATCAATTCGATGGCCAGCTGGATTTCCTGCGCTTCCGATACGACACTTTTTTTGGCCATGCTGTGTACTCCACTACTGACTGATACTGACTGATACTGCCTAACAAGGTTGCCAGAAAAATGTTCAGGGCAAGGCGCGTTGCCGACGACAGTACGAATGTACGGCGAGGCAATGCAACACCGCCATGGACGTTTTGATGGGAACCTTAGGCGATTTCTTCGACGCCCTGGCCGGCCATCAGGATGGCAGCATGCGATTGTGCCAGCGAACGGTCTTTATTGTAGTTCGTCAACATGCCCAGGATGGCGCTGTCGTCGAAGCGGAAACGGGCCAGCATCATGTTGCCGCCAGCCAGCTTCAGTATCTGGGCATTGCTCATGCCTTCGATCAGTTCGGCGATTTCGGCGGCAATGCCCAAACGGAAGATGGCCGTTACTTTGTCCGCACGAATCATTTGCTGGGCCAGCATCAGGTAGCTCAGGTTAGCGTCGCGAATCTCAGCCATCATGTCGTTAGCAGTCATTTCCATCTCCTCAATCCGTTGAATTCAGCTGGCGTTGTGTGTTGCCAGTGAGATACATTCTGCAGGAGCAACATTAAACGCAACAGAGGCGTAGCGCTGTATTTTTGGTCGGGGAATAGCGGATGGGATCGTAGGTGTTTGTCTGACAAACACTACTCGATCATGGTCGCACGCCAGTAACGGCGCGGATGTGGGAGGTTGGCCCTGTGCCGGATTTGCCCGACTTTTGGCCTGTAAAAAAATATCACTTTTTTACAACAACTTGATAAGAATCAAGCCTGTCTACTGAGATAACGGCCGCCTTGGCAGGAACTTTAGGGCTTTTTTAAAAATATTTAAAATATTTCCAGCGCTGCCCTGACCGATTACCGGCGTTCATGTATCTGTTGTCGGCAGCGAATCGCAGAACTTTAGGGGTTTTTGAAAATATTTTTAAAAATCGTGATTTCTTTCGTTGACGCCCCACAAGCGGGCATTTTTCGCCGTCTTTCCATGCCCGAAACCGCGCTTCGCGGCGAGGATTTGCTACACTGCCACTTCCGCGTGATACTTTAAGCCTCAAGCAATATCATGCCATCCAGATAAGTATCAATATGAAAGCCACCATGATTTCTCGACAAGACTGCAGCGCGCGCGATCTCGATGATCCCCTCGCGCCCCTGCGCCAGCAATTCGATTTGCCGCAGGGCGTGATTTACCTCGACGGCAATTCCCTGGGTGCGCGGCCGAAGGCGGCGCTGGCCCGCGCCCAGCACGTCATCACGGCCGAATGGGGCACGGACCTGATCCGCAGCTGGAATACGGCCGGCTGGTTCGACCTGCCCAAGCGCCTGGGCGACCGCCTGGCTCCGCTGCTGGGCGCCGGTACGGGCGAAGTGGTGATCACCGACACCACCTCCGTCAACCTGTTCAAGGCCCTGGCCGCCGCCCTGCAGATGCAAGCCGGCGATCCGGCCCATGCCGCGCGCAGAATCATCGTCAGCGAACGCAGCAACTTCCCCACCGACCTGTACATGGCGCAAGGCCTGGCCGCCTGGCTCGACCGCGGCTACCAGCTGCGCCTGGTCGACAGCCCCGACGAACTGGCGCAAGCCATCGATGCCGATTGCGCCGTCGCCATGC
Source organism: Janthinobacterium sp. EB271-G4-7A (assembly GCF_020858075.1). NCBI lineage: Bacteria > Pseudomonadati > Pseudomonadota > Betaproteobacteria > Burkholderiales > Oxalobacteraceae > Janthinobacterium > Janthinobacterium sp. EB271-G4-7A. The sequence goes on along the minus strand of NZ_JACYMI010000003.1, from coordinate 422,604 downwards.
TCACGCACGTGAACTACCGCACCGGCTACCAGCACGACATGGCCGCCACCAGCAGCCATTGCCATGCGCAGGGCGCGCTGGCGCTGTGGGACCTGGCCCATTCGGCCGGCGCGGTGCCGCTGGACCTGAACGGCGCCGGCGCCGACCTGGCCGTCGGCTGCACCTATAAATACCTGAATGGCGGTCCCGGCTCGCCCGCCTTCATCTGGGTGCCGGAAAGACACCAGGCGCGCTTCCGCCAGCCCTTGTCCGGCTGGTGGGGCCACGCCACGCCGTTCGCCATGGAGCCGGGCTTCGCGCCCGCCGACGGCATCGCCCGCGCCCTGTGCGGCACGCAGCCGATACTCTCGCTGGCCCTGGTCGAATGCGGCCTCGATATCTTTGCGCAAACGAGCATGGAAGCCATCCGCCGCAAGTCGCTGGCCCTGACGGACCTGTTCATCGCGCTGGTGGAACAGCGCTGCGCCAGCCATCCGCTGGGCCTTGTCACCCCGCGCGAGCATGCGCGGCGCGGCAGCCAGGTCAGCTTCACGCACCCGCACGGCTATGCCGTGATGCAGGCGCTGATCGCGCGCGGCGTGATCGGCGACTACCGCGAACCGGCCATCATGCGCTTTGGCTTCACGCCCCTGTACACGAGCTTTGCCGACGTGTGGGATGCCGTGGAAATCCTGCGCGACATCCTCGACACACTAGCCTACGACATCGCCGCCAAGCGCGATGCGGTCACCTGAGCCATCCCATGAGCGACGACAAGAATATGAACAAGGAAAACACCAGCGGCTGCCCCATGCATGCCGGCGGCCAAGATGCGCAGTGGCATGGCGCACAGATGGATTTCAGCGAATCTATGAGCTACGGCAACTACCTGGCGCTGGACCGCATCCTCACGGCCCAGCATCCGCTGTCGCCGAACCACAATGAAATGCTGTTCATCGTGCAGCACCAGACGAGCGAATTGTGGATGAAGCTGATGCTGCACGAAATGCACGCCGTGCGCGCCAACCTGCAAAGCGGCGACCTGGCGCCGGCCTTCAAAATGCTGGCCCGCGTGGCGCGCATCATGGACCAGCTGGTGCATGCCTGGGACGTACTGGCCACCATGACGCCGCCCGAATACACGGCCATCCGCCCCTATCTGGGCGCCTCGTCCGGCTTCCAGTCCTTCCAGTACCGCGAAATCGAATTCATCCTGGGGAACAAGAACGCCGCCCTGCTCAACGTGCATACGACGGCACCGGAAAACTACAAAGTGCTCGACGCCGCCCTGCGCGCGCCATCCGTCTACGATGAGTCGATCAAGCTGCTGGCGCGCAGCGGCTTGCCCATCTCCGCCGAGCGGCTGAACGCCGACTGGACCCTGCCGACAACCTCCGACGCGTCGGTAAAGGCGGCGTGGCTGGAAGTCTACCGCGACCCGTCGAAACACTGGGCCCTGTACGAACTGGCCGAAAAGCTGGTCGACCTGGAAACGGCCTTCCGCTTCTGGCGCTTCCGCCATGTAACGACGGTCGAGCGCATCATCGGCTTCAAGACGGGCACGGGCGGCACGGCGGGCGTGAGCTATTTGCGCAAGATGCTCGACGTGGTATTGTTCCCGGAGTTATTCGCCTTGCGTACCGAACTTTAAGGAGCATCGATGTCGCCTCTCGTCCTGACCCTGGCCGGCCTGTGGAATTCCGGGCCGCTGCACTGGCAAACCCATTGGGAAGCGCGCCACCCGCAATGGTCGCGCGTGCCGCACCGGGAATGGCAGACGCCGGACAAGGACGAATGGGTGGCGGAACTCGATCGCGCCATCGCCGCCTGCGAGCGCCCGCCCGTGCTGGCCGCACACAGCCTGGCTTGCACGCTGGTGGCCCACTGGGCGGCCAGCGGCTCGCCGCACAAGATCGCCGGCGCCTTCCTCGTCGCTCCCAGCGATGTGGAAGCGCCCTCCTACCCGTCCGGCACGACGGGCTTTGCGCCGATGCCGCTGCAAGCCTTGCCGTTTCCCAGCCTGGTGGTGGCCAGCGGCGATGATCCCTACGTCAGCTTCGCGCGGGCACGCGCGTTTGCCGCCGCCTGGGGCAGCGATTTCACCATGATCGGCGACGCCGGCCATATCAACGGCGACGCCGGCTACGGCGCCTGGCCGGACGGCGAACAGCTGCTGCTGGATTTTTGCGCCGCGCACCAGCCTTGAACCGGGGCGCGCACGATAGGGGCGTATTTGCCCACAAGTAAGAACGCAGGCAGAATCGTGGCCTTTCCATTGCGGCGCCCCGGCGCCAGCCCCACGATGAAACGTCTGCTTCTGCCCTTGCTGCTTTGCTCCGCCCTCGCCCACGGCGCGCCCTTTTATGAAGGCAAGAGCCTCGCCCATCCGGCCATCAGCGCCTCGCAGGACAGCGGCCTCGATATCGCCTTCCTCAAGGAAAAAGAAGGCGTCAACGGCTATTACTGCGAGTGCAAGAGCGGTAGCGCGAAACCCATTTTGCTCGACCAGTTCGGCAACGCCGTCATCCGCTCCGTCTTCTACGCGTCACTGGACCAGGAGACGGACGACAGCGTGCAAACCATGCTGGTGCTGCTGCGCCAGGGCGACAAGAACGGCTTGCGCGCCTACCGCTATCACCGCAGCTCCGGCAAATACCGGCGCCTCGATGGCTTGCAGCCAGCCTTGAACCGCATCGTGGCGCAAAGCGGTGCTCCCAACGCGGGCCAGGTCAAGGCCGCGCTGGCCAAGCTGGCGCCGATGGACTACAGCGTCCCGCGCGGCAAGAGCGGCAATGCGGACTTCGACGCCATCGACCATACGCAAGGCACCATCGTCGGCTACTACAGCGATGACGGCAAACCCGTGGCCGGTGCCGGCAAGGACGCCATCACCTACAAGAAAACCTTCCAGAAGAAAGGCGAGCGTTTTCTCACCGCCAGCTACACCCTGTACAGCGATGCGGGCGCGGGCATCCTGCCCAACTACCGCCTGTGGCAAGTGACGTGGGAAACGGCGCCGAAGCAATTCACGGGCAGCGCAGATGGCCCGTCCGTCATCTACAGCCTGGCCTGGGACGACGGCTCGGTGGTCGAGCGGGGCGAATACGTGAAAGGCAAGCGCCAGGGACTGTGGGTACGCGAAGGCATGCACGAAGGCAGCGAAAAAGGCCATTACGTCAACGGCCTGCAGGAAGGCATGTGGTACTTCAATTATCCCAGGCAGAGCGAGAGTGGCATGTACCGGGCCGGCAAGCGCGAAGGCCGCTGGACCGTCGTCAACTATGCCGATGCAGAGGAAGTGACGGGCTTCGACACCTATGCGGGCGGCCAGCTGAACGGCCCGCACGAACGCAGCATGGGCGGCAAGCTGCAAACGCGCGGCAACTACGTAAACGGCACGCGCCATGGCGCGTGGATCACGGAAGACGGCGACGGCAGCTTTATCGACGGCTTGCGCGACGGGCCGTGGAAGCTCAAGCTCAAGGACAAGGTCACGCAAAGCGTCACTTTCGTGCAAGGCAAAAAACAGGGCGAGGCCCTCGACAAGGATGCGCAAGGCGCGCTGCGCGTGCGCGACCATTACCAGGCGGGCGTGCTCGATGGCAGCCGCACCCGCTATCTGGGCCCGGCCGGCAAGGAATACGTGGTCTACACGGCTACCTACCGCAACGGCCAGCTCGATGGGCGCGAGCAGGCGTTCGACGACAGCGGCAAGATCCTGCGCCTCGATACCCTATGGGACAACGGCAAGAAGCAGGGCCTGGATGCGCGCTACTACCCGAACGGCAAGCCGGAACGCCTGGCTGTCATCGACCAGGGCCGCCTGCTCACGCACCTGCGCGAGTATTATGAGGACGGCCAGCTGCTCAACGACATCCACCGCTGCACCTTCAAGGAGTACGGCAGCACGCGCGACGACGTATGCGAGTACCACCACATGTACTACCCGGACGGCAAGCCGCAGTATTACTATGCATTCCAGTACGGCCAGCGCCAGGAAGGCTATTCGAACTACCCGAACGGCAAACGCAAGGACGAGCTGCTGGTCGACCGCGCCGCCGACACCTCCGTCGTCAACGCCTATTACGAAAGCGGCCAGCTCAAATGCACGGAGCCGCGCAGCGGCCACAGCACGCGCACGGTCAACGGCGAGACCATGATCAGCTACGCTTCGGCCGACCGCGATGGCGACAATATCTGCTACCACCCGAATGGCAAGGTGGCCAGCATCTACACCTTCCGCAAGCGCGTGCTCGTGGAGTGCGGCAAGCGCTACGACGACACGGGCAAGCAGACGTTCCCCGGGCCGGAAGGCTGCCCGCCCCCCAGGAAGGTGGACTATCCGATAGGACTATGACAATGACGCAAACAAGACAGCCGCAGTGCATCCAGAACCCCGAGCGCATCGACGCGGAGGCGATCCGCGCCGCCATCGCCAGCGGCCAGCAGGTGCTGGTGCAGTTCAATACCCTGGCCGAGCCGGGGCCGCTGCTGGCCGACCTCGACGCCCTGGCCGCCACCTGCGGCACGGCGCTGACCATCCGCATCTACGGCTATGACCCGAGGGTGTTCGATGCCCGCATCCTGCGCGCGCTGCCGCATGTGGCCAGCCTGTCCATCGATTGCCACTGGCAAGCCATCCATCTGGAAGTGCTGGGCGAGCTGCGGCATCTCAAGCGCCTGAGCCTGGGCGTCTACCAGCTGGCGGAGGGCGACATCCTGCAGCTGGACAATTTGCGCGGCCTCGAATACCTGAACCTGGGCGAATCGGCCAGGAACAATATCGACCTGGCACCCCTGCGCCACTACGCGCACCTGGCCAGCCTGGTCATCGAGGGCCACCATCAGCACATCGACACTCTGGCCAGCCTGCCGGCGCTGCATGAGCTGTCGCTGTATCGCATCAAGAACAAGGTACCGCTGGATTTCATCTCGGCGATGGGCCGTCTGGACCGGCTGCTGCTGCAATTGGGCGGCCGCGAATCGCTCGCGCACATCGAGGCGCCGCTGTTGAAGAAACTGGAAGTGATACGCGTGCGCGGCCTGGAAACGCTGGGCGATATCGGCCGTTTCCCGCTGCTGCAGGCGCTATGGGTGGAAGACCAGATCAAGCTGCGGCAGATCGCGCTGGGGGCCAATCCCGTGCTCGAACGCCTGGACCTGCACACCTGCAAGACACTCGACAGCCTACCCGGCCTCGCCGCCCTGCCCGCACTGCGTCAGCTGTCGGCATCCGAGACCATGCTCGACGTCGACGCACTGCTGCAGGATATGCCCGCGTCGCTGACGCACGTGCGCCTGCGCACGGGCAGGAAAACACGCGACGACGCCATCGCCGCGCAGCTGGCGCAACTGGGCTACGACAGCGCGCTCGCAGTATTGACCTAGCGGACCTGGCGGCTGGCTACCAGCTTGCGCTGCCACAGCGCCACGTCGATCATCACGCCATCGGCGCCCGTGTTGCGGATGTAGACGCGGTAGCTGCCCTGCCCCATGTCGCCATCGAGGTAGGCCGTGCGCTCATTGCGCTGCAGCCTGGCGCCCTTGGCCAGCTGGCGGTAGCGCTCGACCACCGTGTCAAAGCTGGCATAGCTGCGCAGCGCCACTTCCAGGTCGCGCGGCGGGCGGCCTTCGGCATGGTCCAGCACATTGGTCTGTTTCTTGCCCTTCAGCGTGAGCGGATAGGCAAACACGCCGGCGCCGGCCGACGTCAGCACCGTGGATTTATCGAGCAGCAGTGGCAGCAGCGCCGGCGGATACGCGGGCGGCAGCTGGGCGCGGTTCCAGCCCGGCAGGGCCGGCTGCGCCAGCACATATTCGACGCTGGCGATCTTCTGCCCGTCGGCGCCCGCTTCCTTGTCGCCCGCGATCAGCGCCAGCATGGGCGGCAATTGCCGGGCCCAGGCCAGCAAGGGCGCCGCATCCCCGACCAGCATGCCCTTGCGGTGGAACACCGTCAGCACCGCATTCGGATCGGGATTGCAGACTTTCGCCAGCGGCTGCCCCTCCAGGCGGCAATGCCCGTTGACCAGGCCAAAGGCAATGATGGCGCCGCGCTTGTCGAGCAGCATGGCGCCGCGTTCGCGGCCCTGCTTGCGGTCATTCATCGAGGCCAGCAACTGGCGGCCATCGGCCAGCACGCTGCGCGTGGCGTCGCGCTTTTCGCTGATCGCTTCAAGCGCCTGCGCCAGCAGCAGTTCATCGTCTTCCGTGTAGCTGCCGCGCGCGTAACCGAAGAAATCGAACAGGGCGGCGCGCACTTGCGGGTCTTCGCTCAGGCGCGGCAAGGGACCGCCTGTCAACAGGGAAGACAGGCTTTTCCCGGCCGGCGCCGAGGGTGCCGCCGTGGCGCCGGCAGGCTGGGAAAGGACGCAAGCCGCTGCCAGCAAGGCGCCGCCCAGGGTGCGGTAATTCGAAAAAATGATATGCATGATTCTGTCTGTCGGTGATTTGACCGCGATTCCGGCCACGCATGGCGCGCCGGCGATTCTAGCATGGCGCCAGTCCCCATGCGGTGCGGCTGGCGGACGGCGCGTGTGCCGGCGCGGCTGTTATGATGGCCGCAATGACGATACCAACCCACGCCTCGCCCCTGCTTGTCCTCCTGCCCGGCATGGATGGCACGGCACGGCTATTCCACCGTTTTGAAGCCGCCTTGCGCGCACAGGCCGCCATCGACACCCAAGCCATCGCCTATCCGGCCGCGCCACTCGATTACGCGGCGCTGGAAGCATTCGTGCGCGAGCGCTTGCCGCGGGACCGCCCCTTCGTCGTGCTGGCCGAATCGTTTTCGGGCCCGCTGGGCGCCGCCCTGCGCGCCGAGCCGCCGCCCGGCATGCGCGCCCTGGTCCTGTGCTGTTCGTTTGTGCGCAATCCGCGCCCGATGCTGGCGCCGCTGCGCCACCTGCTCGGCCTTGTGCCCTTTGGCGCCATGCCCGGCTTCGCCCTGCGCCAGGCGCTGCTGGCGCCCTGCTCCACGCCGCAGTTGCAGGATGAACTGGCAGCGGCGCTGGCGCAAGTGCCGCCCAGCGTGCTGCGCCAGCGCCTGCGCGCCGTGCTGGAAACCGACGCCTCGCGCAGCTTCGCGCGCGGCAGCCTGCCCGTGCTGTATCTGCGCGCCCGCCACGACCGCCTGGTGCCGCCCGCGAACGCCGTGCAGATACTGGGCCTGGCACCCGACGCGCAACTGGCCGACATCGCCGCGCCGCACATGCTGCTGCAGGCGGCGCCGGAAGCGGCGGCCGTCGCCGTCACCGCCTTTCTCGCGGGCCTGTCAGCCGCGCAGGTATCCGCTTAAACGCGCGCTGGCCAGCACGGCCAGCCAGCTCACGCCGCCCGACAACACGCTGAAGTAGATGGCCCGCAGCGGATGCTGGGGCAGCAGGTACGCGAGCACGGCCGCGCCCAGCAGACCGCACAGCGCAGGCTTCCACCAGCCGGGCGGCAGCAGCGCCAGCAGCAGATTCGTGCCCGCATACACGTAAAACACCAGCAGCAGGGCCAGGCCGCCGGCCACGCCGCGCGAGCCCAGGCTGCCAAACAGCTGCGTGTACAGGTAAAAACCCAGCCAGCTCAATGCGATAAACAGCAGGCAGCCCAGCGCATGCGCGCCCAGGCCGGCCATCAGGCGAATTTTCACGGTTGCTTGAGTACAGGAATGAAGCGGTGGCCGCAGGCATGGCACATGAAGGTACGCGCATACTTGTCCTGCAAGGCGGCGGCCTCCTTGTCCCAATTGGCGACGAAGGTCGTTTGCGACAAGGCGATGGAGGCGACGCCCCCTGCCACGAAGATCCAGAACAGGCCATTCGCGCCGGCCTGGTAAAAGACGACGGCGGCAATGATAAAAATGATCACGCCCAACACGATCAGCCCTGCCTTCTGGTGGGTCTGCATCGTCGGCCCTGCGGCCTGGCGTGACAGCAAGGTCTGGCTGCGCGTATGCGCATGGCCATGGATGAAATCCCCATCGATCCTGCCGGACATATGGGTCGATGTGCCTGAAATGCCGGAGGCATGCACCATGGAGAGGCGTTGAACGTTGGAACTGTCACATGCCGGGCAATGCGCCATTGCTTTTTCCATAAAATAAAATAATCGCGCACTGTAGCATAAAAAAAGCCGGCCCTTTCACGCAGAAAGGGCCGGCTTGCTTACGTCGACAGCCAGGCGTTTACTTCGCCGAATTGAGCAGCAATTCGTTGAGGCGTTTCACGAAACTGGCCGGGTCGGCCAGCGAACCGCCTTCGGCCAGCATGGCCTGGTCGAACAGGATGTTGGCCCAGTCGCCAAACTTGCCGCCTTCGGCATCTTCGTATTTCAAGCGCGTCACCAGCGGGTGGTTCGGGTTGATTTCCAAAATCGGCTTCGATTCCGGCGCGCTCTGGCCAGCAGCTTTGAGCATGCGCAGCAGGTTACCCGACAATTCGTTTTCATCGGCCACCAGGCAGGCTGGCGAATCGGTCAGGCGGAACGTCACGCGCACGTCCTTGGCCTTGTCGGCCAACACGGTCTTCATCTTGCCCACCAGGTCGGCGTACGAGGTTTCCGTTTCTTCGTGCTCTTTCTTTTCCGCTTCGTCTTCCAGCGCGCCCAGGTCCAGGCCGCCTTTTGCGACGGAGACCAGTTCCTTGCCTTCGAAGTCCTGGATAAACGACAGCATCCATTCATCGACGCGGTCCGTCAGCAGCAGCACTTCGACGCCCTTCTTGCGGAAGATTTCCAGGTGCGGGCTGTTCTTGGCGGCGGCGTAGTTGTCGGCCGTGACGTAGTAAATCTTGTCCTGGCCTTCCTTCATGCGCGCCACGTAGTCGGCGAACGAGGTGATTTGCTCGTCGCTGTCGTTAGCCGTCGACGCAAAGCGCAGCAGCTTGGCCAGGCGTTCCTTGTTGGCCGCGTCTTCGCCGATGCCTTCCTTCAGCACCTGGCCGAATTCCTTCCAGAAGACGGCGTACTTGTCCTTCTTGTCCTGCTCGTCGGCGTTCGCCAGTTCTTCCAGCATGCCCAGCACGCGCTTGGTCGAGCCTTCGCGGATCACCTTGACGTCGCGCGACTCCTGCAGGATTTCACGCGACACGTTCAGCGGCAGGTCGGCCGAGTCGATCACCCCGCGCACGAAGCGCAGGTAGGTCGGCATCAGCTGCTCGGCATCGTCCATGATGAAGACGCGCTTGACGTACAGCTTGATGCCGCCGCGCTTGTTGCGGTCCCACATGTCGAACGGCGCCTTGGCCGGAATGTACAGCAGCTGCGTGTATTCGCTGCGGCCTTCCACGCGGTTGTGCGTGTGCGTCAGCGGCGACTGGAAGTCGTGCGACACGTGCTTGTAGAATTCGTCGTACTGTTCCGGCGTGATGTCGGCCTTGTTGCGGGCCCACAGGGCGCTGGCCTGGTTGACGGTTTCGAATTCGTCCTTCAGGACGGTTTCTTTTTTCTCGTCGTCCCATTCTTCCTTCTGCATCACGATCGGCAGCGAGATATGGTCCGAGTATTTGCGGATGATGGACTTGATCTTCCAGCTCGACAGCAATTCGTCCTCGCCTTCGCGCAGGTGCAGGATGATGTCCGTGCCGCGCGACGGCTTGTCGATCGATTCGATGCTGTAATCGCCTTCGCCGGCCGACTCCCAGCGCACGCCCTCGGAGGCGTCAACGCCGGCGCGGCGCGTTTCGACGGTGATCTTGTCGGCGACGATGAAGCCCGAATAGAAGCCCACGCCGAACTGGCCGATCAGGGCCGCGTCCTGCTGCTGGTCGCCCGACAGCTTGCCGAAGAATTCCTTGGTGCCCGACTTGGCGATGGTGCCCAGGTGCGAGATCGCCTCGTCACGGGTCATGCCGATGCCGTTGTCGGAAATGGTGATGGTGCGCGCATCCTTGTCGAAGCTGACCTTGATCTTCAATTCGTGATCGTTGCCGTACAGGGCGTCGTTATCGATCGCTTCAAAGCGCAATTTGTCGGCCGCGTCGGACGCGTTCGAGATCAATTCGCGCAGGAAGATTTCCTTGTTCGAGTACAGGGAATGGATCATCAGGTGCAGCATTTGCTTCACTTCGGTCTGAAAACCCAGGGTTTGCTTTTCGGAGACAGCCATTTTTACCTCATAGTCTTGTGGATGGGACGGATTCTACGGAGTTGGGGATGGTACAAGCGATTTCAAGAGCCCCCTGCAAATGTGCTGTTTTAGCCCAGTGCGCGGGCGAAAAACGCCCAGATGCGCTCGTCCTGCACCGTGGCCAGGTTCAGGCGCATGCGGGTCGATGGCAGCTGGCGCGGCGAAAACAGGCTGCCCGGCGCCAGCACCAGCCCCTCGGCCAGCGCCTTCTCGGCCAGGACATTCGTGTCGCAGCCCGCATCGGCCCACACGAACATGCCGGCCGGTGCCGGATCGAAGCGCAGGCCGGCCCGCTCGGCGCGGCGATACGTGCCCTCGCGCACCTTGTCGAGCCGCGCGCGCAGGCGCTCGGCATGCTTGCGGTACAGCCCCTGCGAAAGGATCTTGTACACCACGCGTTCGCCGATGTCGCTGGTGGTGAGCGTTGCCAGCATCTTGCGGTCGGCCAGGCGCTGCGCCCATTCCATTGAGGTGGCGATGAAGCCCACGCGCAGGTTGGCCGACAGGCTCTTGGAAAAGCCGCCCAGGTAAATCACGCGGCGCAGCTGGTCCAGCGCGGCCAGGCGCGTGGCCGGCTGCACCGCGCCTCCCGGGTGCATGTCGCAATAGATGTCATCCTCGACGATGAGGAAATCGTGCTGTTCGGCCAGGCGCAGCACCTGGAACGCCTTGGCCGCCGACAGCGAGGTCGAACTGGGGTTGTGCAGCACCGAGTTGATCACGTACAGCTTGGGGCGGTGCAGCGCCGCCAGCTCGGCCAGCACGGCGATATCGGGGCCGTCACCCAGGCGCGGGATGCCGATGACGTTCATGCCCATGGCGGCAAAGGCGCCGAACATCAGCCAGTACGCGGGATCGTCGACGAAAATGGTGTCGCCGGGGCGGGCGAACTCGCGCGCCACCAGGTCCAGCGCCTGCATCACGCCCACCGTGGTGACGATCTGCTCGGGCGGACAGGCGATTTCCAGTCCCGCCAGTTTCAGTTGCAACTGCTGGCGCAGCGGCAGGAAACCCTGCGGCGTGCCGTAGCCCAGCAGCAAACTGCCGGGCTGGCGGCTGACATCGCGCAAGGCGCGCGCCACCAGGTCGCCATCGAGCCAATCGGCGGGCAGCATGCCGGTGCCGGGCGCGGGAATGGCCGGCGTCTGGCGGAACATGTTACGGATCAGCCAGACCACGTCCATCGGCTGCGCCACCGCGTCCTGCGCGCCAGCGGGCGGCGCCGGCGTATTCAGGGGCGAGCGCTCGCGCACGAAAAAGCCGGCGCCGCGCCGCGATTCCAGGTAACCGCGCGCCACCAGCTTGTCGTAGCAGGCCACCACCGTGGCGCACGACACATCCAGGCTGGCGGCGCACTGGCGGATCGAGGGCATGCGCGCGCCGCCGCGCAGCAGCTTGTCGTCGATGCGCGCCGCCAGCGAGCGCGTGATCTGGTCGATCAGGGTTTCGCCCGACGCGCGCGACAACAAGGGAAGTGTATTGCTCATATGACCATGACAGTATGTGAAATTATGCGTGAAAGTGTATTTGTACTGTATTGCTATTGAGCCCTAGGATAGCAGTACCGGGCGCATTCATCCACATCTGCCCGTCTTTATTCCACGCCACCCGCACCAGGACAGCCATGCCATCGCACGCCACCACCTCCCCCAGTTCCCTCCCGCGCCTCGGCGCCGACCGCACAGGCCTGTTGCTGGGCTTGATCGCCGTCGCCCTCTTCAGCCTGACCCTGCCCTTTACGCGGCTGGCCGTGGCCGAACTCGACCCGACTTTTGTCGCCCTGGGCCGCGCCCTGGTGGCCGCCGCCCTGGCCGGCCTGTGGCTATGGCACCAGCGCGCGCCTATGCCGCGCCGCGAACAGTGGCTGCCGCTGGCGCTCGTGTCGCTGGGCTGCGTGCTGGGCTTTCCCTGGCTGACATCGATCGCCATGCGCAGCCTGCCCGCCTCGCACGGCGCCGTGCTGGTGGGCATTTTGCCGCTGGCCACGGCCGTATTTGCCGTGCTGTGCGGCAAGGAACGCCCATCGCCGGGTTTCTGGCTGATGGCCCTGCTCGGCACGGCGCTGGTGGTGGCCTTCGCGCTGCGCCAGGGCGGCGGCAGCTTCCACCTGGCGGACTGGCTGATCTTTGCCGCCGTCCTGCTGGCTGCACTCGGCTATGCCGAAGGGGGGCGCCTGGCGCAAGCGATGCCGGGCCAGCATGTGATTTCCTGGGCCCTGCTGCTGGCCGTGCCTTTTGTCTTGCCCGTGGTACTGTGGAACGCCTGGCCGCAGCGCGCGCTGATGGCGCAGGCCAGCGCCGCCGCCTGGCTGGGCTTTGCCTACATTTCCGTGTTTTCCATGTTTATCGCCTTCTTTTTCTGGTACCGGGGCATGGCGCTGGGCGGCGTGGCGCGCGTGGGACAAACGCAGCTGCTGCAGCCTTTCCTCACCCTGGTGGGCGCGGCCATGCTGCTGAACGAGCCCTTGACGGGTGAAAGCCTGCTGTTTGCCGGCGCCGTGATCGCCGTGGTAGGCATAGGACGCAAGCTGAAGTAAAGTGCCTTGACGCCCATTTGCAACGCCGTTGCGCGTGCGGATGGGCAGAGCAGCGTGCAAGCCGTACAATACCGCAGCACCATGGCGACGCCTATCCGGCGCCGCTTGCGCACGCACCGCCACAAGCGGGCCAACAAATCCAGCCGGCGCAGCTCGGCATCTTCTGTGAGACTCGTATGAAAATTGAAAATCCGAATCCGATCCAATGGCGCTTTGCCGAACGCGCGGAACAGCTGCAAAGCTCGTTCATCCGCGAAATCCTGAAGATCACGCAGCGTCCCGAGATCATCTCGTTTGCCGGCGGCCTGCCCTCGCCCGCCACCTTCCCCGTGGAAGAAATGAAGACCGCCTTCGACAAGGTCCTGTCGAACAATGGCAAAGTGGCCCTGCAATACGGCCCGACCGACGGCTACCTGCCGCTGCGCCAGTGGATCGCCGACTCGCTCTCCAGCAACGGCAGCACCATCATGCCGGAACAGGTGCTGATGACGTCCGGCTCGCAGCAGGCGCTGGACTTGCTGGGCAAGGTGCTGATCGACGAAGGCAGCAAGGTTCTGGTGGAAACCCCCAGCTACCTGGGCGCCCTGCAGGCGTTTTCCGTCTACCGTCCCGAATTCGTTTCCGTCGACACCGATGACGAAGGCCTGGTGCCGTCGTCGATCAACCCCGTCGCCGATGGCGCGCGCCTGCTGTACGCGCTGCCGAACTTCCAGAACCCGACGGGCCGCAGCCTGTCCGTGGCGCGCCGCGTGGAGCTGGTGGAAACCTGCGCCCGCCACGGCCTGCCGCTGATCGAGGATGATCCGTACGGCGCCCTGAGCTACAGCGGCGAGCCGTATCCGAAGATGATCAACATGAATCCGGACGGCGTGATCTACATGGGTTCGTTCTCGAAGGTGCTCACGCCGGGCATCCGCCTCGGCTACGTGGTGGCGCCGATGCCGCTGGTGCGCCGCCTGGAACTGGCCAAGCAGGCGGCCGACCTGCACACGTCGCAGCTGACGCAGATGGTCGTGCATGAAGTGATCAAGGATGGCTTCCTGGAGCGGCATATCCCCAGCATCCGCAGCCTGTACGGCAACCAGTGCCAGGCCATGCTGTCGGCGCTGGAAGAGCACTTCCCGGCCGGCGTTACGTGGACCAGACCGGAAGGCGGCATGTTCATCTGGGTCACCCTGCCGAAGCACATCGACGCGATGACACTGCTCGATGAAGCCATCGCCAACAAGGTCGCCTTCGTGCCGGGCGCGCCGTTCTACGCGAACACGCCGGAAACGCACACCTTGCGCCTGTCATTCGTGACGGTGCCGCCGGAACGCATCCGCGAAGGCATCGCCATCCTGGGCAAACTGATCGCCGCAAAAATGTAACTCGCCTCTTCACGCCCCGCTGCCGCGGGGCGTGTCACTGCTGCCCCCAGCGCCAAGGGGCACGCATCTTTTCCGCTAAAAACCGCCTTCACGATGGCAACTACGTGTATTTATTCATAAAAATATTAAAATAATAATACTTTACCGCCTCGTGCACCATCGATTTTTCCACCCAAAAAATTAGCAAAGCGGTATGATTTGACCGCTGTATCCGATTTGAACCCAGTCAGCATCACTTAAAGTGCAGCAAACGCTGGCATCGCAAAGTACATCGAGAAGGCCGGAAGCAATGAGTCCAGGCAGTGTGGAGCATTCCCAGAGGCGCAACGCCGCCATTTTGATTGTCGATGATGCGCCGGCCAACCTTGAGCTGCTGCGCAAGCTGATGAGCGAACAGGGTTATCAAACCTATGTCGCCACGTCCGGCGAGCGGGCGCTGGCGATCGCCCAGCGCGCCCACCCGGACCTGATCCTGCTCGACGTGCTGATGCCGGACATGGACGGCATCGAAACGTGCCGCCGCCTCAAGCAGCATCCGCTGACGCAGCGCATTCCCGTCATCTTCATGAGCGCCAAGACGGAAACGGAAGACGTGGTGGCCGGCTTCGACTGCGGCGCCGTCGACTACATCAGCAAGCCGCTGCGCATGGCCGAAGTGTGCGCGCGCGTGCGCGCCCAGCTGCAAATCCGCAGCAACAATGAAAACCAGCAGGAACAGGCCGAGCGCCTGCGCACCATCGTCAACAACATGGCCGAGGGCTTGCTGATCATCGAAGCCGATGGCCGCATCCAGTACACCAACCCGGCTTGCGACCAGTACCTGGGCTACCGCGAAAACGAACTGGCCGGACGCTCCATCGGCGAACTGCTCAGTCCCCTGGTGACGCAGGAATACCTCGATTACTTCGCCATGTACGCGGCCAATCCCGAGAAGGCGCACAACCACGGCACGCGCGAAGTGGCGATCCGCCACCGTAACGGCGAGACACTATGCATGGACCTGACCCTGACGCCCATGTATCTGCGCCAGCCCCTGTATATCGGCCTGCTGCACGACATCACGCACCACAAGCAGTCGGAAGACGCCTTGCAGCGCGCCGCCTACCTCGATCCGCTGACAAAAATCGCCAACCGCCGGCATTTCGACAGCTTCCTGGAAAAGGAATGGCAGCGCGCCGTGCGCGGCGGCGGCGCCCTGTCGCTGGTGGTGCTCGACGTCGACCACTTCAAGCTGTACAACGACAGCCTGGGCCACCCGGCCGGCGACAGCTGCCTGCAGCAGGTGGCGCAAGCCATCGCCTCGCACGCCGCCCGCCCGGGCGACCTGGCGGCCCGCTACGGCGGCGAGGAATTCGTCCTGCTGTTCGCCGACACGGATGCCGAAAGCGCCCTGCACCTGGCCGAAGCCATCCGCGCGCACATCGAGGCACTGCAATTGCCGCACCCCCGATCTGGCACCTCGCCATGGATCACCGTCAGCATCGGCGTGGCGACCATCCACCCGCACCAGCTGGACGACCGCAAGGTGCTGTTCGTCGCCGCCGACCGCGCCCTGTACGTGGCCAAGGAAGAGGGGCGCAACCAGGTGCGCGCCACGCAGTCTGGCAGCACGGCCTGGGAAACGGTCAAGGCGCTCGTCTTACGTTAGAACTTCCTCGACACGCTCAGTTTCGCATTGCGCCCCACGCCCGTCACGGCTTCACTCAGGTACGGCATGTAGTTGCGGTTGAAGACATTATCGACCGTCAAGCGTACTTCCGTGCCGCGCCACACTCCCTGCCTGCCATGCCACGAAGCGAACAGGGTGTGCAGCGCATAGCCTTTCGATGGCGGCAGGCGGTAGACATTCCCCACCGGCAGGACGCGCTCCTGCTTCGCCACGAAGCGGCCCTGCCAGCCGATGCTGGCCCCGAGGTCGGGCATGCGCCAGCCCAGGCCCGCCATCAATTTATCCGGCGCGATGGTCGACACGGGTTCGTCCTGGCCCCACGGGTCGCGCTGGGAACCGGTGCGCGTGCCGCGCTGCTTCGACAACGAAGCGCTGGCAAACAGGCGCGGCGAGTTGTAGTAGGACTCGACTTCCACGCCCTGCGTGTGGAAACCGGCCAGATTGCGGTAGGACGACAGGGCTGGCGGCACCTTGCCCGATCCCGGCACATAGCCTTCGATCAGGATGCCCAGGCGCGGGCCGATATTGTCGCTGACCTTGTTACGGTACGCCGTCAGGCGCAGCTGCACGTCGTCGCGCTCCATGAATACGTTCTGCCGGTGCAGCATGACGCCCGTGCGCACGGCCGTCACCCGCTCGACGGCCAGGTCGCGGCTGGTGCCCGGTGTCGATGAACCGAGCCTGGACGACACATAGTATTCGTTCGAATACATCTCGTCGATCGTCGGCGCGCGCCAGGTGCGGCTCAAGTCGCCGAACAGCGCCATGCTGCCCGACGCCTTCCAGAACAGGCCCAGGCGGGGAGACCAGTCCTCGTGCGCCTTTTCGCTGAAGTCGTGGCCAGCCGCCGCCAGCGGGCTGTTGTAGCGCGACGCCTTGTTCGGCACGCCCTCGGAAACGACCCGGTCGTGGCGCAGCGCCGCCGTCACCGTCAGGTCGCCATACGTCATCGCATCCTGCAGATACAGGCCCGTGGTTTCCTGGCGCCCGGCCGGCATGTAGTAGGGCTGGAAGTAGCCGTAGTTGTAGCTGGGATCCTTCAGCGCCGTCGACGACGGGTAGTACATCAGGGTGTCGCGCACGTTCTTGTGCCATTGCAGGCCCGTTAGCAGCACGTGCGAAATGGCACCCGTCGTAAACACGCTTTCGTTGCGCACCTCCGCAATGCGGTCCACGTACGAGGCCCAGCTCTCGTTGCCCAGGGATCCCAGGTAGGAGCCCAGCGAAGCGGACGGCAGGCGCTTGTCATGCTGGTCCGTGTGCGAATAGCCGGCGCTGGCCGTCAGCTTGATCCATGGATTGTCCTGCGGCGCGTACTGCCACTTCACGGAATACGTATCGTCGTCCTGGTCGCGGTATACGGCCTTGCGCTGCCACGCTTCTTCCAGTCCGTACTTGCGGATCTCCGCCTCGGTCGGCGTGGGCACGTCCTCGCCCATGGCGGCGAACGGGCCCCAGCCCGTGCTGCCGCTCTTCATCGCCGTCAGGGTCAGGAGCTGTTCCGGCGTCAAACGGATATTCAGCTTGGCCAGGCTCGATGGCGCGTCGATGGCGGAAAAGCGGAATGGCTTGCCATCGGGTTTGCGCAAATCGTCGGACTTGCGCTGCGTGGTGAAGGCCATCGCATCGAAGCGGCCATCTTCCGTGCGGCCGTAGACGGCCACGGTGGCGTCGTTTTCCGCATTGTTCGAATGACGCGAGTACTTCACCATGGCGCCCACTTTCTCGCCGCCTTCCAGCAAGTCTTGCGCGTCCTTGGTCTCGACCGTGATGACGCCGCCGAAGCCGCCATTGCCGTACAAGCTCGTATGCGCGCCCTTGTTCACCTCGATCTGCTTGATCAGTTCCGGCTCGATGAAGATGGAACCCTGGCGGTATTTTTCAAAGCCCTTGGGCACGCCGTCGAGGATGACTTTCACGTCCTGGACTTTATTGAAGCCCCAGATATTGAGACTCTGGCCGCTGGGACGTGCCGTGCCGGCCAGGTCCACGCCAGGCAAGGTGTCGAGCAAGGACGCGACATTGTCGGCCTGCTGGCGTTCGATATCGGCGCTGTTGATGTACGAACGGCCGGCCGTGCCGGCGCTGATGGCGTCGCCAAACACGCTGATGGCGGGCATCTGCACGGCGTCAGCCTTGTCTGCCTTGTCGGCCATCGCCGCCGCCCACGCATGGCCGTGCGCGCCGCCCAATGCCAGCGCCAGCGCGGCGGCCAGCGGGGTCAATCCATTTTTGCTGCTCTTCATCGCTATCCTTGCCTGGGTTTGCTACTTCATGCTTGTGGAATGAAAAAATGCTGGGGCAGAGGAAGGCGGTGCACGATCAAGCGGCGGCGTTGAAGGAAGCGTTGCGGCGAACTCTGCCCGCGCGGACACGCCGCCGGCGCATGGCCGGCGGCGCATTGCAGTCACCGGAATAAGTTGCCTTAGTGAAATGCGGAACACATCATATATTAAATGCGAATGATTCGCAATACGATTTAATGCGTAGTTATTCCGGATAGCCTGTGATGTCGGCGATCTCGCGGTACAGGGGCTGCAGCCGCGCATACATCTTGCGGTACACGCGCCGGTACAGCTGTTCGTAGATCTTGCGGTGCTCGGGATGCGGCTGGAATACCTTGCCCTTGCGCGTCATCGCCTGCACGGCAGCGGGAAAGTCCGCATGCCAGCCCAGGCCCACGGCGGCGGCGATGGCCGCGCCCAGGCCCGAACTTTCATACACGTGGGCGCGCGCGGCCGGCAAGCCGAAGATGTCGGCCGTCAGCTGCATGGCAGAGTCGCTTTGCGAACCGCCGCCCGCGATGCGCAGCTCCGTGATGGCGATGCCGCTGCGCTGCTCGATGCGCTCCTTGCCTTCGCGCAGCGCATACGCGAGGCCTTCGAGGATGGCGCGGTAGATGTGCGCGCGCGTGTGCACGTCGCCAAAGCCGATCATGGCGCCCTTCGCTTCCGGGCCCGGCACCTTGATGCCGGGACTCCAGTACGGCTGCAGCATCAGGCCCATGGACCCGGGCGGCACGGCGTCGACCAGGCGGTCGAACAGCGCTTCGGCGGACAGGCCCGTGCCGTCTTCGGCGGCGGCCGCCCGCTCGCGGTCGCCGAACTGCTCCTTGAACCAGTTGACCATCCAGTAGCCGCGGAAGATCTGCACTTCCGTGCTGTAGGCGCCCGGCATGGCGGCCGGGTACGGCGGAATGAAGCGCGTCACTTCCACGTACTTGCGGTTGGTGGTGTTGATGGTGGCCGTGGTGCCGTAGCTCAGGCACGCCACGTGGGGCTCGACGCAGCCGGCGCCCAGCACCTCGCACGCCTTGTCGGCGGCCGCCGCCAGCAGGGGCGTGCCTTCCGGGATGCCCGTCGCCACGGCGGCGGATGCCGTGATGCCGCCCATGCGCGTGCCCGGCGTCACCAGCTCGGGCAGCATGGAGCGCTTGATCGCCAGCGCCTGCCATTTCCAGTCGAAGCGCCCGGCCCACGCATGGCGCTTGTAGTCGAACGGGATGTACGCCACTTGCGAGCCGGTCGAATCAACGTAGCGCCCGCAGAGGCGATGGTTCAAGAAGCCCGACAACAGCAGGAATTTGTGCGTGCGGCGCCAGATGTCGGGCTGGTGCGCGCTGATCCAGTTGATCTCGGCCTCGCGGCGGAAGTAAGCGATCGTGCCATCGAGGCGCGTGGCGCGGAAGGCGGCGCGCCACCATGGCGCCAGTTGTGGGATGTCGCGCGTGCTGCGCTGGTCCAGCCAGGTGATGGCGGGCCGCAAGGGCTGCCCCTCCTCATCCACATTGACGACCGTGCCGCGCTGCGTGGTCACGGCCACGCCGGCCACCAAGGATCGATTGATGTCCGTGCCGCGCCACAGTTGCTGGCATGCTTCGCACACGGCTTGCCAGTAGCCGTCGGCGTCATGCTCGGCCCAGCCGGGGTGGTCGGAATAGTACGCTTCCAGAAACACTTGCGCCTTGGCCGCCAGCTTGCCGTCCCGGTCGAACAGCAGCGCGCGCACGCTTTGCGTGCCATTGTCGATGGAGAGGATATACGGACCATCGTCCGCCAGGGAAGCCATGGCTTATGCCACGCTGGCCAGCGCGGCGCGCAACGCTTGCAGCAGCGCCTGCGGATCCTTGTCAGGCTGCGCGCTGAACACGGGCGCTTCCCAGTCCTGTCCCCGCACGGCCACCACGCGCAGGCGCCCCTGCGCATGCCAGGCCGGATACCAGCCCACATCGACGATGTCGCCATTCGCGCACGTGATTTGCAGCAGGTCTTCGCCCAGGTCGTCGAGCAGGACGTCCACGGGCTGGCGCAAGTCCAGCGGCGACAGGCTGTCGTAGGTGATGCGGGCGTCGCCCAGCGCCAGGGGCTGGCCAAACAGGGTGGTCTCGATGATGTTCTCCTCTTTTATAGTTTTTATCGTTGCTTCATGCGCCTTGCGGCACGCTGTAATGGCGGCGCCACAAGGCAAGGTAACGCTGCCGCTCTTCCTCCCAGCGCGCGTCATCCCAGCCCAGTTCATGCTGGCAGATGGCGCGCAAGCGGGGCATGATAGCAAGCGCACCGCCTGCCAGCTGCAAACCGAGGCGCGTGCGCCGCAGCAGCAGGTCGTCCAGGTGCTGCACGTCTTCCATGCGCGCGCCCCAGCGCAGCTGCGCCCACAGGGTCTGCGTGCCGGGAATCGGCACCAGTTCGCCGTCCTGCGCCGCATCGCACAGGGCTTGCGCGGCCGCGCCATGACGACCCAGCAGGCGTTCGCGCTGTTCGCCATCGAGCGCCAGGGCCTTGCCCGACAAGGATGGCGTGGCGTCAAAAATCGGCAAGGGGCGCAAATCCGCCTGCCAGCCCGGCAGCAGCGGGGCCGCGCGGCGCAAGGCGTCGAGGGCGATCACGCGGAACGTCGTCAGCTTGCCGCCCGCTACCGTCAGCAAGCCGTTTTCCAGCCATAGCGCATGTTCGCGCGCTTCCTTCGACGGGTCAAGCTGGCCGCTGCCGATCACGGGACGCACGCCGGCAAACGTGGCCAGCACGTCGCCTTCGCCCAGCGCCAGCTGCGGGAACTGCCACTGCAATGCGGCCAGCAGATATGCGAGTTCGCCGCGCGTGATGGCCGGCTCCAGGTCCAGGCCGGCGCCATGGTCGACATCGGTGGTGCCCACCAGGGTCACGCCCTCCCACGGATACGCAAACACGGGACGGCCGTCGTGCGGATGCATCAGGCTGACGGCTTGCGCCAGCGGCAAACGCCACGCGGGCAGCAGCAGATGACTGCCGCGCAGGGGCCGCAGTTTCGGCTTTTCTCCCACCTGGCCGCGCAAGGCGTCGGCCCAGGCGCCCGTGGCGCTGATCACCAGGCGCGCACGCACGGTGGATACCGTGCCATCGAGCGCATCGTTCAACGTGGCCCCGGCGACCTTGCCGTCGTCATGCAGCAGCGACGCCACGCCCAGGTAATTGACGGCCACGCCGCCATGGCGGCGCGCCTCCTGCAGCACGCGCAGCACCAGGCGCGCATCGTCCGTCTTGGCGTCCTGGTACAGCATGCCGCCCTGCAGGCCGTCGCGCCGGATGTGCGGCGCCAGCATGGCAAAGTCGGACACATCGACATAGCGGCGCGCGCGCCGCCCCGCCATCACGTCATAGATGGCCAGGCCAAGCATGAACTGGCGCCGCCCCGGCTTCCTGCCCGCGTAGTCGCCAAAGGCAAAACCCTGCGGTTCGACCAGCCCCGCCGCATCCGTCAGCAAGGCTTGCCGCTCATGCACCGACTCGCGCGTCATCGCAAACTGGCCCTGCTTCAGGTAGCGCAAGCCGCCGTGCACCAGCTTCGAGGAGCGGCTCGACGTGCCCCAGGCGAAATCGCGCTGCTCCACCAGCAGCGCCTTCAAGCCGCGCCGCGCCGCTTCCAGCAGGATGCCGGCGCCCGTGATGCCGCCGCCGACGATCAAGATATCCCACTCGCGCGCCAGGATCCCAGGCAGCGCCCCCCTGTTCACGATGGGCCTCCGGCGTCAGGCAGCAGTTTGCCGGGGTTCATCATGCCCTGCGGGTCGAACTGGCGCAGCAGCGCGCGCATGGCGGCGATGCCCAGTTCGCCCTTTTCCGCCGCCAGCCAGGACGCGTGGTCCGTGCCCACGCCATGCTGGTGGCTGATGGTGCCGCCGTTGGCGACGATGGCCGCGCTGGCCGCGTCTTTCAAGGTACGCCAGCGCGCCATGTTGTCTTCAAAGGTCGGCGCCAGCCGGTACACATACGTGGTGTAGACGCTGGCCCCCTGCGCATACACGTGCGACAAATGCGTGTAGGCGTGCACCTGCTCACCATGCTGCGCCAGCGCATTGGCGCCCGCCTGCTCCAGCGCCGCCATCATCGCCGTGACGCGCGGCCAGTCGACGGCCGTTTCCACCGTATCGATGACATAGCCGTGTTCCCAGGCGCCGTTGCGCAGGTAGACGTTGCGAAAGCGCCCCTGCTTCCACTTGTCGCCCATGTGGCGTCCCACGTGCACGCCCTTGTGCCGCCGCGCCAGCGCCAGGGCGCCGCGCAGGGCCGCGCGCGCCGGTTTTTCTTCTCCGCTGACGCCCACCATCAGCATGCATTTACCTTCGTCGCAGCCGCGCAGGGACAAATAGCGTTCCAGCAGCCCCACCAGTTTCTTGTGCCCGGCCAGGGTCAGCATGGTTTGCGTTTCCAGCGCATTCGACAGGCGCAGCATGCACAGCGGAAGGCGCGACTGGGCCAGCGCCCGCACGGCCTCCTGCGCCTGGCCCCAGTCGGCGAAAAACACGGCGTGGAATGCTTCATAAGGGGGCAACGGCGAGACGCGCACCGTCGCCTGCGTCACGATGCCCAGCCGGCCCTCGGAGCCGAGCACCATTTCGCGCAGGTCGATGCCGGCCGCCGAAGCGGGAAACGTGGGGATGCTCAGGGTGCCGGCCGGCGTTTCCACTTCGCCGCCCGCGAACAGCTGCTCGATGCGGCCATAGCGCAAGGATTGCTGGCCCGACGAGCGCGTGGCGATCCAGCCGCCCAGGGTCGAATATTCAAACGACTGCGGGTAGTGTCCCAATGTATAGCCGTGCGCGCGCAGCTGCGCTTCCAGGTCGGGACCGTACACGCCCGCGCCGAACGTGGCCAGCTGCGCCTCGCGGTCCAGGTGGCCCAGCGCGCACAGGCGGGTCAGGCTGAGCGCCAGCACGGGACGCGGCCCCGCCGCCACCGTCAAATGCCCGGCCACACTGGTGCCGCCGCCGTGGGGAATGATGGCCACGCACGCTTGGCGCGCATACGCGAGCAGCTGGCGCACCTGCAGCGCGCTGTCGGGAAAGGCCACGCCATCGGGCACGGCGCCGATGCGGCCATGGCGTAATTTAAACCAGTCGGGCAGGCTTTGACCGAGCGCATGGCGCACGCGCGTGGCAGGCTGGGTGTCGATCAGCGGATGCGGCGCCAGGCGCGAAGCGGGCACTTGCGCACAGGCATCGTCGAAGGTGGCGTCGACAACGGCGCTGCCCGGTCCCAGGCGCGCGCGCAAGAAAGCCAGCGCATCCTCGCTCAGCGCATACGTGATGCTCTCGTCCCCCCAGCCATTCCAGCGTTGCATCGACATCCCCTGTGTTCGGCCAGTTGCGCGCCACGGCGGCTTGCTATACTGTTCTTGCCTGATTTTCTTGCTAGATCAATAGCATATGCCGCCACAGACGAAGGGTATTGGTTTTTCATGACAATCGCATTGTTCCATCATGACAAGTACTGACGGCCGGGTCGCCGGCGCCTATCTGCAGCCGCTGCTCGAAGCGGCCAGCGCGCACGGCATCGCGCCTGCCAGCCTGGCGCAGGCGGCCGGCGTGGCGCCGCACAGCCTGGAAGCGTCCGCGCCCAGCCTCGCCGCGCGCGACTACGTGCGCCTGCTCGACGCGGGCGCGCAGCTTGCGGGCGATGCGCATTTCGGCCTGCACGTGGGGCAGCGCGTGCGCATGGGTACCTACAGCGCGTATGGCTTGATTTTGCTCAGTTGCAGCAACGTGGGCCAGGCGCTGGAACAGACGGCCCGCTATGAACGGCTGGCGCACGACCTGGGCCGCTCGACCCTGCAGCGCGATGGCGCCGTCGCCCATTACCGCTGGACCAGCAATTATCCGGGCGCCAGCCGGCACCTGGTCGACAGCGTCTTTGCCGGCATCCGCGTCTGCGGCGACTGGCTGGCGGGCATGCCGCTGCCGCCGGCCCAACTGGCGTTCAGCCACGATGGCGGCGGCGACCTGCTGCGCCACGCGGCGCACCGCGACGAATACATACGCGTGCTGGGCAGCCTGCCCGCCTTCAACGCCTCCGCCAACACGGCCACCTTCGATGCGCAATTGCTGGACTGGCCCGTGCCGAATGCCGACGTCAGCCTGTACCCCGTGCTGTGCCAGCATGCGGAACAATTGCTGGCGCTGCGCGAAGCTGAAACGGACACCGGCGGCGCCATCGACGCGCAAGTGCACGCGGCCATCGTGGCGGGTTTGCGCCAGGGTTCGGCGCGGCTGGCCACCGTTGCCGCCGCCCTGGCTGTCACGCCGCGCACCTTGCAGCGCAAGCTGGCCGACGCGGGCACCAGCTTCCAGGCCCTGCTGGACCAGGCCAGGTACGGCCTGGCGCGCGACTATCTGCGCGAGCCGGATTTGTCGCTGGTCGACATCGCCTTCCTGCTCGGCTACCAGGAACAAAGCGCGTTCAATCACGCGTTTCGCACCTGGGCGGGCACCAATCCCGGCGCCTGGCGGCTACAGGAAATGCTTGACAAGCGGCTTGACAAGCAGCAAGCCCCTTAGCCGTGCGCGGGGCATGCGCGGCCCGTTTTCTCGCTATACTGGCGCAGTCAGGTTTTCCACGATCACTCCAACCCGCAATGCAAAGGATTAATATGCAACTCAAAGACAAAGTCGCACTGATTACCGGCGCCGCCAGTGGTATCGGCAAGGAAATGGCCATCGAATACGCGAAACAAGGCGCCAAGGTCGTCATCGCCGACCTGGCCCTGGAAGCGGCCAGCAAGACGGCCGAGGAAATCAAGCAGTCGGGCGGCCAGGCGTTTGCCGTCGCCATGGATGTCTCCAGCGAAGAACAAGTCGACAAGGGCGTGGCGGATGCGGCGGCCCACTTCGGCGGCATCGATATCCTGATCAGCAATGCGGGCATCCAGATCATCAGCCCCGTCGTCGACTACCCGTTCGATCAATGGAAAAAGATGCTGGCCATTCACATGGACGGCGCCTTCCTCACCACGCGCGCCTGCATGCGCGAAATGATCAAGGCCGGCCGCGGCGGCGCCATCATCTACATGGGTTCCGTGCACTCGCACGAAGGCTCGCCATTCAAGAGCGCCTACGTGGCTGCCAAGCACGGCTTGCTGGGCCTGGCCAAGGTGGTGGCCAAGGAAGGTGCGAAAGACGGCATCCGCGCCAACGTCATCTGCCCCGGCTTCGTGCGCACGCCGCTGGTCGACAAGCAAATCCCCGAACAGGCGGCCCAGCTCAACATCAGCGAAGAAGACGTGATCAAGAAAGTGATGCTGAAAGACACCATCGACGGCGAATTCACCACGACGCAGGACGTGGCGCAAACGGCCGTGTTCCTGGCAGCGTTCCCGTCGAACGCCTTGAGCGGCCAGTCCATCGTGGTCAGCCACGGCTGGCACATGCAATAGTGGTGACACCCGCCCACATCGGCTGCGCGGCGCGCTGTGCGGCCTGTGATGCTCGCTGTGCTCCAGCACAGCTGCGCGTCTCGGCCACACATCGCTGCCGCTCGCGATGATGTGGGCGGGCGTTGCCGCGTAA
Source organism: Janthinobacterium sp. EB271-G4-7A (assembly GCF_020858075.1). Lineage (NCBI taxonomy): Bacteria > Pseudomonadati > Pseudomonadota > Betaproteobacteria > Burkholderiales > Oxalobacteraceae > Janthinobacterium > Janthinobacterium sp. EB271-G4-7A. The sequence goes on along the minus strand of NZ_JACYMI010000003.1, from coordinate 397,116 downwards.
GCGTATTAACCTTTCCGTATTCCACCCGAAAGCTTTTCCTTGCAAGACAACACTTACCGACATCCGCGCGCGGGCTGGCCGGGGCGCCTGTTTGCCGCGCTCGCCAATTCCACGCGTTTCGCCAACCTGCGCCAGGCCGTCATGTCGCGCCTGCCCTTCCTGACCCTGCACAGCGACGTGCGCGACGTCGTCTACGTGAGCTGGCTGGTCGACGCCGCTGCCGCGCAGCAACTGCTGCCCGCCGGCGCGACCTTGTGGCAGCGCGACGGCAAGACGCCATTTACCGTGCTGACCTACCGTCATGGGCATTTCGGTCCGGCCCTGCCGGGTCCGCTGCGCAAGCTGCTGCCATCGCCCCTGCAAAGCAACTGGCGCTTGTACCTGGACCACACGCCTCCGGGCGCGCCGGCCGTGCCCTGCGTGTACTTTTTGAAAAACATCATGGACAGCTTGCCGCATGCACTGGGCACGCGGCTGTTCAGCGACATCCTGCCGACCCACCTGGCCGACGGCATGACGCTGGAAGTCACGCCCACGCAAGCCCGCTGCAGCATTGCAGGCGGCGCCGGCAGCGCTCCATCGCTGGACGTGCAGGCGGACATCGCAACCGAGCATACCCTCGATGCCGACTGGCAAGCGCTGTTCGGCAACTGGCGCGACGCCGTCGCCTTCCTCGCTTGCCAGGATGCGGCCATTGCCCACGTGCCGCGCAACGGCAAGCTGGTCTTCGGCGAAATCGACTTGCCCGTTGATGTGGATCAAGTGCAAGCGCTGACGGCCTTGCGCGCCGACTGCGGCTTGCTGGGGCAGTTGCCGCCCGTCTCGAAGCCGTTTGCCTTTCTCGTCCCCAAGGTTCCCTTCAAGGCCCTGTCAGAGCGGCTGCTGTAGCGCGGTGGCGGCGCGGCGCTCCGGCGCCCGCACGGGCGTAGCCGGGCCGCCGCGCCGCCGTTCCAGCTTGAACAGGGCCATCGCCTGCTCCAGCTGCAAGGTCTGGTCTTGCAGCGAGGCCGAGGCGGCCGCCGATTCCTCGACCAGCGCCGCGTTCTGCTGCGTCACTTCATCCATCTGCGTGACGGCCATGTTGACCTGGCCGATGCCGTGGCTTTGCTCGCGCGAAGCCGAGGCGATCTCTTCCATGATGCCATGCACGCCCTGCACGGCACCCAGCATTTCGGCGCTGCTGGCGCCCGCCTGCTGCGCCAGCTTCGCGCCCGCCTGCACCTGCGCCAGCGACGCCGTGATCAATTGCTTGATTTCCGTGGCCGCCGCCGCGCTGCGGTGGGCCAGGCTGCGCACTTCGCCCGCCACCACGGCAAAGCCGCGCCCCTGGTCGCCTGCGCGCGCCGCTTCCACGGCCGCGTTCAGGGCCAGGATATTCGTCTGGAAGGCGATGCCTTCGATGATGCCCGTGATGTCGCCGATCTTCTTCGATGAAGCGTCGATGTCCGCCATCATGTTGACCATCTGGCCGACGATCTCGCCGCCGCGCCCTGCCAGGCCGTGGACCTTGCCCGCCATGTCGCTGGCCTGCACGGCGTTGCCGCTGTTTTGCTGCACCGTGGCCGCCAGCTGCTCCATGCTCGACGCCGTTTGCTGCAGGGCCGACGCCTGCGCTTCCGTGCGGCCCGACAAATCCATATTGCCGGCGGCGATTTCCTGGCTGGCCATGCTGATGCGCAAGAAATTGCCGCGGACGTCGCCAACGATGGAATGCAGGTTCACGCGCAACTGGCGCAGCGAGCGCAGCAACTGCCCCATCTCGTCGCGCCGTGTGGTGTCGAGCTCGCCCGTCAGGTCACCGCCCGCCATCACGTCGCAGGCCTGGCGCGCCCGCTGCAAGGGTTGCAGCACGGCACGGTGCAAGCTGTGCCAGAAATACAAGGTCGCGCACAGGGCCACCACGGACAGGCCCGTCAGCCAGCCGCCCGCACCGGCCGGCAACGCCCCCGCATTCCACGCCAGCTGCAGCAGCAATACCAGGCTCAGCAAGCCCAAATTCCAGCCGATGCGCTTGCCCAGCGGCAGGTCGCGCAAGCTCGCCAGCCGCGCCAGCCAGCCAGTCCGCACGGCAGCGCCCTGGCTGATGACGATGCCATCGGCCTGCCCCGCCTTGATGCGCGCGTACAGGGCGGATGCCTGCGCCACCTGCTGGCGCGTGGGCTTGGTGCGCACTGACATGTAGCCGACGGCCACGCCGTCTTCCACCACCGGCGTCACGTTCGCCAGCACCCAGTAGTAATCGCCATTCTTGCAACGATTTTTCACCATGCCGCTCCATGAGCGGCCCGAGCGGATGGTGGCCCAGAAATCGGCGAACGCTTCGACCGGCATGTCCGGATGGCGCAGGATGTTTTGCGGCGCGCCGATCAATTCTTCCGCGCTGTAGCCGCTGACGGCGATGAAATACGGGTTCGCATACGTGATATTGCCTTGCAAGTCGGTAGTCGAGACGATGGTCTCGGTATCGCTCAGGTTGATCTCGGTATCACTGACGGGAAGATTGAGTCGCATGGTCGGATCCTTGGCTGTAGCCCGTGCAGGCACGGGGGAAAGGGCAAATGCGGGACGGCAGAAAGCCGGCGGCAGTCTGCACCGATACATTAATTTTAATATTTAATTATTAAGTTAAATGGGCAATTTTTACTGGCGAAATTGCCTTGCGAATCTGCAAAGATTGCAGATGGCGGCGTGGCCGCTGGGGAATGGCGGGAGCGATGCCGGAACAGCGTGACTGTCCCGGCGGCAAACAGGGCGGCGTTTAGCGTGGCACGTAACGCCAGTTGCCATTTTCCAGCATGAACGTCAGTTCCGTCTTGATGCCTTCCGGACGGCTCGGCACGCTCAATTCCGTATCGCATACGAGATAGCCCGTCTTGCGCTTGACGTCGCACTCATTGACGGCCTTGACCTGCATGGTCGTCTGCGCTTCCTGCATCTGCACATCCTTGGCCGCTTCCGGATTGCGCGCCACTTCTTCCTTCGCCCAGCTTCGGATCATGGCTTGCGCCTCGGCCGGCGACGGTCCCGCGAACTTGGCGTCCTTGCGCTCGACGCCCACCCAGCTACCGTTCTCGTTACGCAGCGGCAGCACCATGAAAGCATCGCGCATGCCGGCGCTCATGGCGACCAGACACACCACTTCGCCCGGCACTTCCTGCGAATCCTGGCAGCCGGTCAAGCTGGTGACCTTGACGGCGATCGGTACCGGCACAGTCGATTGCATTTTGGCCCGGGTCTTGGCCACGCCCGCCTGCACGGCGGCGTGGATTTGTTCGAGCGTCGGCATGGTGGCCGCCTGGGCCGGCAAGGCGGCAAACAGGGCGGCGGCGGTCAGGGCGAAGGAAGTCAGGCGCATGGGTGTCGAGAGTAGTGATCAAAGGCCGGCAGTCTAGCACTTTGCATCAAATCAGCTGTTTCTATAGGGAATTATCCACGGCATCGGGTGCGAGAAAGGCCCCGCCCGCGTCCGCCTGTCCGCGCAGCCGCAAGCCAATGGTTCGCAGCATCTCGACCAGCTCGCGCAAGCGCAGCCCCTCGTCCGTCAGTTGGTACTCGACCTTCACGGGTACTTCCGCGTAGATCGTGCGCGTCAGCAAGCCCGCCTCTTCCAGCGCACGCAAGTCCAGGGTCAGCATGCGCTGCGAGATATTCGGCACGGCGCGGCGAATTTCGCTGAAGCGCTTCGGCCCCGCCATCAGATAGCTGAGCAGCACCACTCTCCAGCGCCCGCCCAGCAGTCGCATGGCTTCTTCCACGGCGCAGCCGGAGACATTGTCTTTCATGGTTCGCTTCCCATCTGGTATAAAAAATGTACCTATACTACATTATTCTGCCTTCTTCCAAATAGTAACCATCACGATTAGACTCCCCTTCTTTCCTCTCACCGGAGCTCCAGCATGGAAACCACCCTGATCTACAGCGTGCCGTTCGGCTGCTCGTTTGCCGCCATCGCCGCCCTCGAATGGAGCGGCTTGCCCTATCGCCTGGCCCGCGTGGAAGCGCGCGACCCGGCCAGCAAGCAGCATCCGGCCTTTCTCGCCATCAATCCGCTGGGCCAGACGCCGGCCCTGCTCACGCACGCGGGCGCGCCGCTGCTGGAAAGCATGGCGATTCTGCTGCACATCGCCGCCCACACGCCGCACACAGGCCTGGGCTTTGCGCAAGGCACGCCGCAATACGATCGCCTGAACAGCGTGCTGTCCTTTTTGCACACGACCTTCCACGCCGCCTTCATGCCGGCCTTCCAGGCATCGCGCGCGGCACAGGACGATGCGCGCGCAGCCGTGTGGCGCGAGATGGCCGTCGACAAGGTCAACAAAAGCCTGGCGCACCTGGAGCGCCTGCTCGCTGGCCGTGCCTGGCTGGCCTCGGACACGGCACCGACCATCGCCGACGCTTACCTGGCCGCTACTGCGCGCTGGGCCGAACCGCTGCAGCTGGCCAGCCTGGCCGATTATCCGCACGTGGCGCGCCTGCTGGCCGCGCTGGAACAAGACCCCGGCATACGCTTTGCCCACGCCATCGAGGCGGGCTTGCCGGCCGCCAGCCAGGGCGGCTTCCTGGGCCATGTAGCGCTCGACCAACTGGCACTGCCGGCCGGCTAACCGGCGGTCAACTCCCGCAGCAAGCGCGTCTTTATTGCTATGATGTCGGGCTGCCGGCGGTACAGCCGGCCACGTCAATACCATATCGATAACGTCGTCATAAGAATCGGGAGTTTGAATGAGTTTACGTCTGCTGCTCTTGGGAGCATTCAGTGCCGCCATGGCCACCACCGCAGCCATCCCTGCGCTGGCCGCGCCGCGCGGTTTCACCGTGGAAGACATGGTGGCCATGGAACGTGTGGGCAGCCCCGTGCTGTCGCCGGACGCCACGCGCGTCGTCTACACGGTGCGCACCACCAACCTGGACAAGAACCGCGGCAACACGCAGCTGTGGATGATCGACCTGCGCGCGCCGAACGCGGCGCCGCGCCAGCTCACGCGCGGCGATGCCAGCGCCAGCGACCCGCAATGGTCGCCGAACGGCGACGCCATCTACTTCCTGTCCGGCCGCTCCGGCTCCTCGCAAGTGTGGCAGCTGCCCCTGACCGGCGGCGAAGCGGCCAAGGTCACCGACCTGGCGCTGGATGTCGACACCTATCGCTTGTCGCCGCAGGGCGACCGCCTGGCCTTCAGCATGGGCGTCTTCCTCGATTGCGCGGACATCGCCTGCACGAAGAAGCGCCTCGATGAAAAAGCGAAAAACAAGGCGACCGGCATGGTCTACGACCAGATGTTCGTGCGCCACTGGGATACCTGGGCCGATGGCCGCCGCAATGCGCTGTACTCGGCGCCGATCGACGCCACCGGTAAGGTCAGCGCCACGCCCGTGAGCCTGAGCGGCACCCTGGACGGCGACGCCCCATCGAAACCGTTCGGCGACAATGGCGAATACCATTTCAGCCCGGACGGCAAGACGGTGGCCTTCTCCGTGCGCGTGGCCGGCCGCACGGAATCGTGGTCAACCAACTTCGACGTCTACACGATTCCTGCCGCTGGCGGCCAGGCGCCGCGCAATCTCACGGCCGACAATCCGGCCTGGGATGCGAAAGCTACCTGGTCGCCCGATGGCCGCACCCTGGCCTATGTCGCCATGACCAAGCCGGGCTTCGAAGCGGACCGTTTTCATCTGGTGCTGATGGATGTCGCCACCGGCAAGAAGCGCACCGTGGCCGACGACTGGGACCGTTCCGTGGCCGACTTCCGCTGGACGCCTGACAGCAAGGCTTTCCTCGTCGCCGCCGATGACGTGGGCCAGCACCGCCTGTTCCACATCGACGCAGCCAGCGGCAAGGTCGCTGCGCTGACGGGCAAGGGCGCCGTGGGCGACTTCGACGTGCGCGGCAATACCATCGTGCTGGCGCAAGCCAACCTGGCCTCGGGCGCGCAGCTGTACACGCGCAAGCTCGACGCCAAGTCGGAAAACGCGCCGATGGTCCAGCTGACGAAGCAGAACGCGGCAGCCCTGGCCGACGTGCGCTTCGGCGAATATGAGCAGTTCTCGTTCGCGGGCGCGAATGGCGAAACCGTCTACGGCCACGTGATGAAGCCATGGAATGCCAAGGCCGGCGAAAAGTATCCGGTCGCTTTCCTCGTCCACGGCGGCCCGCAAGGCAGCTTTGGCAACAGCTGGAGCTACCGCTGGAATCCGCAAGTGTATGCGGGCGCCGGCTACGCCACCGTCTTCATCGACTTCCACGGTTCGACCGGCTATGGCCAGAAGTTCACGGACTCCATCAGCGGCGACTGGGGCGGCAAGCCGCTGGTCGACTTGCAGAAGGGCCTGGAAGCGGCCACCAAAAAATTCCCGTGGCTGGACCGCGAACGCAGCTGCGCGCTGGGCGCGTCGTATGGCGGCTACATGATGAACTGGATCGCCGGTAACTGGCCGGACGGCTTCAAATGCCTGGTCAACCACGACGGCGTGTTCGACAACCGCGGCATGGCTTACGCAACGGAAGAACTGTGGTTCACGGAATGGGAAAACGGCGGCCCGTACTACGATGCGCCAGCCAAGCACGAACAGTTCAATCCCGTCAACTTCGTGAAGAACTGGAAGACGCCGATGCTGGTGGTCCAGGGCGACCTGGATTTCCGCATCCCCACCGCGCAAGGCCTGGGCACCTTCACGGCACTGCAGCGCCAGGGCATCCCGAGCAAGCTGCTGGTCTTCCCGGACGAGAACCACTGGGTGCTGAAACCGGCGAACTCGCTGCTGTGGCATCACACGGTGCTGGACTGGCTCAATACCTACACCAAGAAGTAACCCGCAGCGCAAAGGCTGGGGTCGGACCCTCAGGGTCCGACCCCGGTACTTCTCCTTCAGGGGTTAAAAAAGCCGCGCAGTGCAGAGATGCACCGCGCGGCTTTTTTCATGTTCACGTAGGTCGGATTAGCGGCGTGCAGCGCCGCGTAATCCGACATCACCACCGCTCCCGCTCAATAGCTATTAAGCGCCTTGGCGAACTTCACGATCCACAAGCGGCTTGGGCGTTCGCGGTCGTCGCCGCGCGCCACGCGGATGGTGTTGGCGGCATTGCAGCCGGCGGCGGCGCTGGTGACGATAGTACCGCTGGCATCGACCGTGCACTTGGTCACGTCGGCATCCGCCACTTCCACGCCGTTCGCGTCAAAGATCTTCGTCTTCAGGCCGAAGTCGTTGTCGTTGGCCAGCGCGATGGTGGAGTCGTCGATCAGGGTCAGGCCTTCCGCCTTTTCCGCCGCCCAGCCGATGGCATTCAAGTCCAGCAGCAGGGTTTTCTTCAGCGGCGTGACGGCCGCCCAGTCGGCGCCGTTGACGGCCGCGCCGCCCATGCTGCTTTTTTCCAGGTCCGAGGTCGTCGCGTTGAAGGCAGCGGCCGAGATATCGGTGGCGCCCTTCAATTCGACCAGCATCAATTTATTGAACACCTTGCCCGACGGCGCGGCGCCCTGCTCGATGACGAGGAACTTGCCGCCGCCCAGCGCCACCATGTCGCCCAGCTTGGCGTTGCCCGTGCGGCCGTCCTGGTAGTCGGCCGCATTCAGCGGATACGCATACATCTTGCCGCTGGTGCCCGTCACCGGGTCGAATTCGATCCAGCGCGTGAAGCGGGCGAAGCGCTCGACCTGCTCATTCTTCTTCGTCACCGTGTATGGCGCCGTGCCGTCGGACAGGGGGCTTTGCAGGAAGGCGTACAGCTTGTCGTTGCTCGTATCTAAGGTCATGCCCTCCATGCCGCGGTTCGCGCGGCGCTTGGCGAACAGGGTTGGCAAGCCCTTGCCCGGTTCGTACTTGGCCTGGATGATGCCGGTGGCCGCATCGATCTTGATGATGAAGGGGCCGTATTCGTCCGAGACCCACAGCGCATTGCGCTTCGCATCGACGACGATGGCTTCCGAATCGAGGCCGCCCGCATTGAAGACAGCCTTGCCCGCCGCATCGAACTTCATCGCATCCATGACGGGAATCTCGGCCGAATTGCCGACCGCGCCCACAGGCACGGGCAAGCCCGAGCTGTTGACGGTGGCCGACACCTTGATCGGCGTGCTCGACGCCAGCACGGCGCCGTTCTTGCCCACCGTGAGTACCCCGAACGAAGGCGTGAAGCTGGGCGACGGGAAGATTTTGCTGCCGCTGGTGCCCTTGCCAGATGGATCGGGCACCAGCGGGCCGTCGCCGTTCGGGCCGCGGTCCGTCAAGCCATAGAATTCCAGGTCGCCGGCCGCATTCTTGCCCTTGTAAGCCAGGCCCGAGCCGTACGACGGCAGGAAGCCGTTCGGGAATTCGCCCTTGATCTTGGCGTTGGTGCCTTCGTACGGCACATAGAATTTATCGGCCGCCTGTATCTGGTAGCGCGTCACGGTGACTTTTACTTCGCCGACCGGATTGGCTTGCGTCAGCGCCTCGTTGACGGGCGCGCCCGCTTTCGAGGCCAGGGTGTCTTCGAAATGCTCGCGCACGAGGGCGCGGCGCTCCGCATCGACCGTGCGGCCGGCGAATTTCCCGCCCACCGCTGCCAGATGCGCGGCCAGCGCCGCGTTGAAGACGGCCGGGACGGCGGCAAAGTCCAGCGTCTTGCCGGCCAGCGCCGCCTTCACTTCGGCCGTCAGCTTGATGCCGTTCGACGGATCGCTGTCGTCATCGAGCAATTGCAGCGCCAGCAGGCGGTTGACGACCTTGTCGTCCGCCACGTTCGTGCTGGCAGCCAGCGCCAGCGGCGTGACGACGGCGCCGCATGGCGCCGAGCCCAGGGCCAGGCCGCCCACGCTGAAGGCCACCGTATCGCCCGGGTTGCACATGAATTCTCCCTTGGCATTGGTGCTGGCCTTGGCCGCGCTGCCCGCCACGTAATCGAGTCCTTCCACCGCGCCATCGAGGAACACGCCCGTCTGCGCCACGGGCTTGGAAGGCTCCGCCGGCGGATTGTCGCTGCCGCCGCAAGCGGCCAGGGTCAGGCCGGCGGCGATGGCCAACAGGGTCAGTTTCGGGATCGACGTTACAGCAGTGTTCATGCATTCCTCGGCTAAGGTGGGTGGGATAGCCGTGGAGCATAACCAGTCAAAGTGACAAGCCCGTGACAGCCGTCAGGCCTGTGGCATATCCGCCACGGGCCCGCCGATGCCGCCAAAGCGGCCATCTGCCTGGCGCCGGAATTCCTTGGGCGTGACGCCCTTCACCTGCAAGAAGCGGCGGTTGAAATTGGCCACGTTCTGGAAACCCACGTCGTAACAGACGTTCGACACATAGTGATCCGTATCCATCAGCAACTGGCACGCCTTGTTGATGCGCAGGCGGCTGATGAAATCCGTGAAGCTGTTACCCGTCGCCTTGCGGAAGAAGCGCGAGAACTTACTCAGCGACATGCCCACCTGATCGGCCAGCATTTCCGCCGAAATCGGCTCCCGGTAATTGTCCGTGATGTAGTTGAGGACGGAGTTGACCTTGGCCAGGGTGGCGTCATCGTCGTACGAGCGCAAGGAGGCGGTCGACAGCAAACGGTAGTTGGCCGTGCGCGCCAGCTTGCTCATCAGCTGGACGAATTCGGCGAAGCGTTCGGCGCCATGCGTGGCGCGGATGCGCGCCAGGTGCTGCTCGGCCTCGTGGCCCATGTCGAAAAACTCCACGCCATAGCTGGAGCGCTCGAGCAGCGGCAGCAGTTCGCGCAGTTCGGGGATGACGCGCGCGGCACCGGCCAGCGGCGCATGGGCAAATTGCACGATCATGTCGCGCAAGGCCACGCCGCCTTCGGGCATCACGTTGGAAATCCAGTTGTGCGGCAATCGCGGGCCCGTCAGCACCAGGTGGCCAGGCGAGAATTCGCCGATATAGTCGCCCACGAACAATCGTCCGCTGGTGGCGACGATCAGGTGCAGCTCATATTCCTCGTGACAGTGCCAGCGCACGCGCGAGCTGGGATAGCCGTGTTCCAGGTAATTGATGATGCCATCGTAGCTTTCCCGTTCCAGCTCGGGCGCCTTGCGCTCGCTGTCCTTCTGCCATAAGTGTTCCATGCTTGTCTCTCCCAGGCTGTCCCCGCCTGTGCCATCCAATGTACCTCAAAAAGCCTCAGGCGCCAAAACGGCCCAGCGCCTGCTGGCGAAACTCCTTCGGCGTCATGCCCTTCAATTCCAGGAAGCGCCGGTTGAAATTGGCCACGTTATTGAATCCCGCCTCGTAGCAGATGTTGCTGACATAGCGCTCCGTCTCCATCAACAGCTGGCACGCCTTGTTGATGCGCAGGCGGTTGACGAAGTCCGTGAAGCTGTTGCCCGTGGCGCTGCGAAAAAAACGCGAAAACGTCCGCTCGGGCATGTCCACCTGCTCGGCCAGCTGTTTCAGCGAAAACTGGCTGCTGTAATTGTGCACGATGAAGTTGATGGCCGAACTGATGCGCGCCAGCGCCACGTCGTCGTCGCTCGACTGCATCGGCACCGTCGACAGCAGCTGGTAATCGCTGGTCTGCGCCAGTTCGCCCAGCAAGGTCAGGAACTCGATGAAGCGCGGCAGGCCATTGCTGTCGCGGATGCGCTGGAAACGCCGCAGCGACTGTTCGCTGACGCCAAAAAATTCCACGCCGTGCAAGGCACGCTGCAGCAGCGGAAAAATATCCTTCAATTCGGGAATGGCGGTGGCCATCGACGCCAGCGGCGCATGCGAAAACTGGACCACCATGTCGCGCAAGGCCACGCCTTCCGGCGGCGTGTCGAGCGAGACCCAGTTGTGCGGCACGCGCGGTCCCGTCAGCACCAGGTGGCCGGGCGTGAACTGGCCGATGTAGTCGCCGACAAAGACCTTGCCGCTGCTTTCGACGATCAGGTGCAGCTCGTACTCGTCGTGGTAATGCCAGCGCACCAGCGAATTCGGAAAGCCGTGCTCCAGGTAGCGGATGAAGCCAAAACTGCCTTTCGGCTCGAAGCCTGGCGTGGCGTCGCGCTGCTGTTCCAGCTCCATCTGCGGCAGCGAGGCATCGGCTTTGCGTGGCATGGCGCGCCCTCCCCCGTCAGGCGACGATCTGTTCCAGCGCCGCGCGCGCACCCATCCCATACAGGCTGGCCAGCGACTGCCCCACCGCCTGCGTAAAGGCTGGCGTGTCGCTCAACTCGCCGAACAACTCGCGCAGCGACAGCAAGGCCTTCGCGTCCGCCCCGCCCTGCAGCGCCAGTGCGCGCAGGCGCGCCGCATACGGGTCGTTCAAGGGCATCTCGCGCCCCTGCTCGTCGTGGCCTTCCAGGTAGCGGAACCAGCACGCCACGGTAAACGCCAGCAGCTTGATGGCGCCGTCACGGGCCAGTGCTTCGCGCACGGATGGCAGCACGAATTTCGGGATGCGCGCCGAACCTTCCGTGCCGATGCGCGCCAGCTGGTCGCGCACGGCCGGATTCGAAAAGCGCTCGATCAGGGTGGCCTTGTACCGCTCCAGGTCGATGCCTTCCACTACATCCAGCAAGGGCGTCACTTCCTCATCCATCATCTGGCGCACGAGCACGCGGATGCCAGGATCGTTCATCGCTTCGTGCGCAAACGTGTAACCGAACTGCATACCGATGTAGCACAGGGCCTGGTGACTGGCATTCAATAGGCGCAGCTTCATCTTTTCATATGGCAGCACGTCGTGCGTCATCTGCGCGCCCACCAGCTCCCAGGCCGGCCGCCCCTGCGGGAAGTCGTCTTCGATGACCCACTGGCGGAACGGCTCGCACACGACGGGCCAGGCGTCGATGATGCCAAAGCTGTCGCGCACCAGCGCCCGGTGTTCATCGGTGGTGGCCGGGGTGATGCGGTCGACCATGCTGTTGGGGAAGCTGCCATGCGTGGCCAGCCAGCGCGCCAGCTCCCCGTCGCGCAGGGAGACAAAGGCCAGCAACATCTTGCGCGTCACGTCGCCATTGTTTTGCAGGTTATCGCAGGACATGATGGTAAACGGCGCCAGGCCCCGCTGGTGGCGCACGGCCAGCGCCGCCGCCAGATAGCCGAACGAGCAGCGCGGCGCCTGCGGGTGCGCCAGTTCATACACGATATCGGCATGACCGGCGTCGAATTCGCCCGTGCCCTGGTTCACATAGTAACCACCCTCGGTGATGGTCAGCGCGACGATGCGCGTGCCAGGGTCGGCCAGCTTTTCCAGTACGGCTTGCGGCTCGTCGGGCGCATACAGGTATTCGCCGATGCAGCCGATGATGCGCGCGCTGTCGCCGGCGGCGCTGCGCTCGACCACCGTGTACAAGCCATCCTGCGCCCGCATGGCGTCGCGCATGGCCGCGTCATGCGCCAGCAAGCCCACGCCGCAATAGCCCCACTGCGCGTGCTGCTGGCCTTGGCCCTGCAGTCCGAGTAAATCATCGAGGTACACGGCCTGGTGGGCGCGGAAAAAGCCGCCCACGCCGATATGCACGATGCTGGGCACGAGCGCGCCGCGCGCATACGCGGGCACGGCTGCGTCCACCGGCAGCTTGGCCAGGTTCGCCTGGTTCAATGCGATCGCGTCCATTACAGCGCTCCTTTCGCCGCCGCGTAGGTCTTGCCGGCGCGGTCAAAATAATGGACGAAGCCCGGCTCGAACGTCAAATGCGTCTGCTGGCCCGGCTGCAGGCTGCTGCGCTCCGCCCCGCGCGACACCACCTGCACATTGTTCGGCAAGCGCACATAGGTCAGGGTTTCCACGCCCAAGGACTCCACCAGATCGACCGTGACGGGCACGCTGCCCGGCTGCGCCGCGCCCAGGTGCACGTGTTCGGGGCGGATGCCGACGAAGCCGTCCGCCTGCGCCGCGCTGCCCGCCTGCGCCAGCAACTGCGGCGCCGCATCGGCTGGCACCACGTTCATGCTGGGCGTGCCGATGAATTGCGCGACAAAGCGGTTGGCGGGACGGTCATACAGTTCCAATGGCGAGCCATGCTGCTCGATCTGGCCGTCGCGCAGCACCACCACGCGGTCCGCCAGGGTCATCGCCTCCACCTGGTCATGGGTCACGTAAATCGTGGTGGCGCCCAGTTCGCGGTGCAGCTTGGCGATCTCGATGCGCGTCTGCACGCGCAGCGCCGCATCGAGGTTCGACAGCGGTTCGTCGAACAGGAACACTTTCGGGTCGCGCACGATGGCGCGGCCGATGGCCACCCTCTGGCGCTGCCCGCCAGACAATTCTTTGGGCGTGCGTTCCAGGTAACGCCCAAGGTCGAGGATGGCGGCCGCCTTGTCGACTTTTTCGCGGATGATGGCCGGATCGACGCCGGCCAGTTTCAGCGCGAACGACATGTTCTGGAACACCGTCATGTGCGGATACAGCGCATACGACTGGAACACCATCGCCAGGTCGCGCTTGGACGATGGCAGCGCCGTGATGTCGCGCCCGTCGAGCGACAGCTTGCCGCCGTCGATCGGTTCCAGGCCCGCGATCAGGCGCAGCAAGGTGGATTTTCCGCAACCCGACGGACCCACGAAGACGACGAATTCGCCCTGCCGGATCTCCAGGTCGATGCCCTTGATGGCGCGGTGCTCGCCAAAGAATTTTTCGATATTGCTCAGTTGAAGATAAGCCATGATGTGTGTCTCTATTCTGTAGTTTATTTGACTGCGCCAAAGGTCATACCCTGGACCAGTTGTTTTTGGCAGAACCAGCCCAGCGCCATGATGGGCGCGATGGCCATCAGCGAAGCGGCCGACAATTTCGCCCAGAACAAGCCTTCCGGGCTGGAATACGAGGCGATGAGCCAGGCCAGGGTGCCCGCGTTGGAGGCCCCCAGGTTCAGCGACCAGAACGATTCATTCCACGACCACACCATGCACACGAGGGCCGTGGAAGCGATGCCGCCCACGGACAGGGGCAGCACGACGTGGCGGAATTCGTCCCACACGGTGGCGCCATCCATGCGCGACGCCTCCAGAATTTCGCGCGGCAACTCCTTCATGCTCGTGTACAGCAGCCAGATCATGATGGGCAGGTTCATCAGCATGAACATGATGGTCAGGCCGATGCGCGTATCGAGCAGGCCGAAGTACTGATAGCAGATATAGATCGGCATCAGGGCGCCCACGCCGGGCATGTAGCGCGAGCTGAGCATGAATTTCAGCAAGCCGATGGTGCCGCCCGTGGGAAAGAAGGCCATCGAATAGGCGGCCGGGATGGCGATCAACAGGCCGATGGCCGTCGAGAGCACGCTGGTAAACAGCGAGTTCCACGCGTAGCCGAAGTAATTGTCGCGTGCCAGCACTTCGCGGAAGCTGTCGAGCGTGGGCGTGAAAAACAGCAGCGGCGGCGTGGAAATGGCTTGTCCTTCCGTCTTGAAGGCCATCAGGCCCAGCCAGAAGATGGGGAAGAACAGCAGCAGCGCGAACAGCCAGGCGGCGGCCGTGCGGCCATACAGATTGAGTTTGCTATGCATCAAGGTCTCCTTATTTCGACAGATTCTTGCCGATGACGCGCATCAGGAAGAAGGCGGCGATGTTGGCGATGAGCACGGCGAACAGGGCACCGGCCGAGGCCGCTCCCACGTCATAGGACAGCAGTGCCTGCTGGTAAATCATGAAGGTGATGGTGGTCGTATCGAAGCCGGGACCGCCGCCCGTGGTGGTAAAGATTTCCGCAAAGATCGACAGCAAAAAAATCATCTCGATCATCAGCACCACCGAGACGGCGCGGCCCAGGTGGGGAATGTAGAGGTAGCGCAGCTGCTGCAGATAGGTGGCGCCATCCATGCGCGCCGCTTCCAACTGTTCCCGGTCCATCGACTGCAGGGCCGTCATGAAGATCAGGCAGGCGAACGGCAGCCATTGCCACGAGACCATCATGATGATGGAAAACAGGGGATGGGCCGACAGCCAGTCGACGGGCGTGGCGCCAAAGAAAATGCTGATTTGCGCGAACAGGCCGTAGATCGGATTGAGCAGCATGTTCTTCCACATCAGGGCATTCACGGCCGGCATGATGAGAAACGGCGAAATCAGGAGTACGCGCACGATGGCGCGTCCCGGGAACGCTTCATTGATCAGCAAGCCCAGCGCCGTGCCCAGCACCACCGTGACCAGCATGACGGAAAACAGCAGGGTAAACGTGTTCTGCAATGCCGGCAGGAACGAGGCATCGGTAAAGAAAAAGTGGAAATTGGCCAGGCCATGGAAAGGATGGCCGCTCGGATCGAGCATGGAATAGCGCACGAACGAGTAATACAGGGTGATCAATAACGGGATCACGGAAATGACGGAGACGGCGACCACGGCCGGCGTCAGCAAAGTCCGGGGGATAATGCGTTTCATAGGATACTCTTGGGACGTGAGGGAGTGACGGCCCGCTGAACAGCAAGGCCGATCACATCACCTGTTGACAAAGCAAATGGCACAGCAAGACCGGAGACGTCTTATTTGTAGTACCCGCCTTTACGCATTTCTCTTTCCGCCGTCTGCTGCGACAATTCCAGCGCCTGGTCCACCGTCACCTTGCCCAGCAGCGCTGCCGCCATCTGCTGGCCGGCTGCCACGCCGATCACCTGGAATTCGGGAATCGAGGCAAATTGCACGCCCACGTAAGGCGACGGCGGCAAGGTGCTTTGCACGGCGCGCGTGGTGGCCAGGGCCTTGCCTTCGGCGGCGGCAAATTTCGCCACTTTCTGGAACTCGGGGCTGGCATAGGTCGACTTGCGCGTGCCGGTCGGCACGTTGGCCCAGCTCGTTTCCTTGGCCACCAGTTTCACGTAGTCGGGCGACGTGGCCCAGTTGATGAAGCGCTGTGCTTCATTCGGGTGCTTGGAACTCGCGGGGATGGCGAGCGACCAGATCCACAGCCAGTTTGCGCCCCGCTCCGTCACGCCGATAGGCGACTGGGCAAACGCCACCTTGTCGGCCACCTTGCTTTGCTTGGGGTCCGTGATGAAGGAGGCGGCAATCGTCGCATCGATCCAGATGCCGCACTTGCCCTGGTTAAACAGCGCCAGGTTTTCATTGAAGCTGTTGGCGGCCGCGCCCGGCGGGCCGTATTTCTTCATCAGGTCGACATACATGGTGACCGCGTCCTTCCATGGCTTGCTGGTAAATTGCGGCTTCCATTTCATGTCGAACAGCTGGCCGCCATAGGAATTGGCCATGGTGGTGATGAGTGCCATGTTGTCGCCCCAGCCCGGCTTGCCGCGCAGGCAGATGCCGTACACGCCGTTGGCCGGATCGTGCAGCTTGGCCGCCACGTCGCGCAGCTGGTTCCAGGACGGACGGTCCTCGATCGTCACGCCCGCCTTTTTGACCAGGTCGCTGCGGTACATGATCATCGAGCTTTCGCCATAGAACGGCGACGCATACAGCTTGCCGTCGCCGGAGAGCCCTTCGCGGATGGCCGGCAGCAAGTCGTCGATATCGTATTTGGCGTCCGGCTTGATGGGGATCAGCCAGTTTTTCTTGCCCCAGATGGGCGTTTCATACAGGCCGATGGTCATCACGTCGAACTGGCCGCCCTTGGTGGCGATATCGGTGGTCATGCGCTGGCGCAAGACGCCCTCTTCCAGGGTCACCCATTTGAGCTTGATGTCAGGATTGGCTTGCTCGAAGAACTTGCTGAGCTTTTGCATTTCGATCATGTGGCCGTTGTTGACAGTCGCGATGACCAGGTCGGTGGCGGCAAAAGCGGACGAGCTGAGGCAGCCGGCGAACAGCGCGGCGATGGCGTAACGTTTCATTGTATGTCTCCAGTGTTTTTGTCGTTGGCAATGCTCAGGTACTTGGCACCACGACCACAATGTAGCACCGGACTTTGATACTTTCTGATACTCCAAAACCGCAATTCGATACTCTTTTGCAGAGCCGCTATGCACCAGAGTATCGATATGTAGCAAAAACAACACTCTGAAAGAAAGTATCAGCACTTGCACGTTTTGTATCAGGGTGGTTAAAAAAGCGCTGCTAGACTTGGTTTTCGGCATTAGACCGCGTGCGGTAGTCGCCTTCAGGGGCGCCACCGCTACCACTTACATTCTTCTGGAGACCGCATGAACCGTACTGCATTGAAAACTTTACCTGCCCTGATCCTGGCCATCGCCAGCGCTTCCGCCATGGCCGACCCCATGTACCCAAGCGACGCCGAAGGCTTCCACGGCTACCTGCGCGCTGGCGCCGGCAGCAATACTTCGGGCGACGGCGGTTCGCAAGGCTGCTTCGGCCTGGGTGGCAATACCATGAAATATCGTCTGGGCAATGAGTGCGACGCCTACACGGAATTCGGCTACACCAAGTCTGTTGCCAAGTCCGGCGGCGTGAACTACCTGGCCACCATCTGGGTCAACGCCTACGCGCCAAACTCGGATTTCGGCGACAACAAGCTGGGCATCGTCAAGGCCTATGTCGAAGCGCAGGGACTCGATTTCCTGAACGGCGGCACGGCCTGGATCGGTAAACGCTTCTACTACCGTCCTGACATCCACATGCTGGATCTGCAATACATCAACATGAACGGCACGGGTGCCGGTCTGGACCGTATTCCTGCGGGCCCGGGCAAGTTCTCGTATGCCTTCTTCAAGGACAACGACATCAACACCGTATCGCCGACCGGTGTCGTCAGTACCAAGTCTGCCGTGCGCCAGAACTTCATCTACGGCGAAATTCCCGTCAATGAAAACGGCACGCTGGACTTGGCCGCGACCTACATCATCGGTGAAGGCAAGGACAACGATGCGAATGGCCAGAAGCACAATGGCTGGCAGCTGTCGGCATTCCACCGTCAAGGCAAAGTCTTCGGCGGCGGCAATACCTTCGGCGTGCAGTACGGCGTCGGTCCCGGCACGGGCAAGGGCGCGCAGTTCGGTGCTTCGGGCGACACCGGTTTCGGTTCGGACGTGAAACGCACGCGCGTGTTCAATGACATGGCGATCCAGCCGTTGCCGAACTTTGGCATGGAATTCGTCGCCCTGTGGCAAAAAGACGAGTCGAAAGCCACCGGCTCCTCGACCTGGACCTCGGTTGGCGTGCGCCCTGTGTACGCGTTCACCGACAACTTCAAGCTGGTGGGCGAACTGGGCACGGACCGCGTGACGCAGTCGGGCGGCCAGCCAGCCAAGCGCCTGACCAAGCTGACCATCGCGCCGACGATCTCGGCCGGTCCTGGCCTGTGGTCGCGTCCTGAACTGCGCGCTTTCGTGACGTACGGCAAATGGAACGATGCGGCCACCGCCTCGGTCAATGCGTCGAACAACGGCGGCCCGATCTACAACAACAATACCAGCGGAACATCTTACGGTTTCCAGGTGGAAACCTGGTTTTAAGCCAGCTTAACTAACGCCAGAAACTAAAAAGGGCGGAACCGCGGTTCCGCCCTTCTCTGTTTACATTACCGGATTCAACTTATGGCAAGGCTACCGGCAATTCCGGATACTCCTGCGTCAGCGCATACTTGGTGCCGCCCACGGTGACCGTGTAGTTGGCCGGTCCCGAGATCGGCAAACGGTAATTCAAGGTCAGCGCCACGGAGCCGCCCGGCGCCAGCGATTGCCAGGCGGGAATCGCGAAGCGGGCCCGGTTGTAGTTCTTCGTGAAGCCGCCGATATTATTCGGCCCCGTGTAGCCGGCATTGATCACCGTCAAACCAAAGCCTGACTGGTCGCTCATGTCCGATGGTGCCGAGACGGGATAGTCGAACTCCACCACGGTGCCGCCCGGCAGGGTCGAGGCCGTATTGTTCTTCACCGTCATCACCGGGTTGATGGGGAAGTTGTTGTCGCCCAGCTTCCAGCCGCCCAAAGTGATGCTGACGTTGGCCGCCGTGCCCGGCATGGCGATTTCGGCGCGCTTGTTGCCATACACGCCAGCCGTGCGGAAGGCCTGGTACAGCACGTCCGTCAAGGTGGTGCCCATGAAATACTCGCCCTTGCCGCCGTTGCGCGTGGCATCCCAGGCATAGTCGCCCGCCATTTCCCAGATCATCACGCCGCCGATATTGTTGTTGACGATGTATTGGGCCTTGGCCGCGATCGACTGCGTGGTTTCCGTGGAAATGAACACTTTCTTGGTCGCATTCCACAGCCACGGCGCCACCATGGTGCTGCTGTAATGCGGCACATAGGTGCCCACCAGGGCCTTGTCCGTGACTTTATAGGCGTCCAGGTAGCTCGGCACGATACCGTTCTGCAAGTTCAACGCATGCCAGATCGGGTTGCCGCCGCCTGGCGTGGGTTTACCCTGCGAGTCCAGGTCGTACCAGACGTTGTCGATGCCGGTGGCGCCCGTGCCGCACGTCTTGGTGCCGGCGCAGGTGACCGTGGAACTGATCAGTGGCGTCGTGCCCCACAAGCCATTCGTGCCACCCGTCACATCCTTCCAGCCCCGCGTGTAGAACGGCACGCCGATATTGATGCGCCCCGCCTGCATGGCACCGCGGTAGTAGCGGTAGGCCCAGTCCGTGTTCAGGTAGCCGATGTTCTGGAACTGGTAGGCGTTACCGGCACGCAATTCACCATCGTTGCCATCGTCAAACAGCGCCGCGTTCGGCCCCACATACTGGTTCCACGCGCCGTGCAAGTCGTAGCTCATCAGGCTGGCGTAATCGAGATATTTCAATCCCGACATGTTTTCCTCCCCGCGCAAGACCCAGCCCGAGGCGGAGCCGGCGATGGTGAGCAGATAGTATTTATTGTCCTGCACGGCCGCCTCGTCGAGCTTCTGGCGCAGCACTTTCAGCAGCAGGTTGTAGCTCGTCATCAGGCCGGCCAGGCGCGGCTTCGAGACGGCGAAGTCGTTCGGATTGCCCGCTTCATTATTGGTGGTCGGATGTTCGTAATCGACATCGACGCCATCGAAGAAGTTGTACTGGCGCACGAAGGCCACCATGGAATCGGCCAGGGTGTTGATGCCGGCCGTGTTGATGCTGCCGTCCGCATTCGTCGTGGCCGTGTAGAAGCCGCCGCTGCCGGCCCAGCCGCCCACGGAAATCATCAGTTTCACGCCCGGATACTTCTTCTTGTATTGCGACAGCAAGTTGAAGTGCCCCTTGTACGGCAAGGATGGGTCCATGGCGGCGGCTGGCACATTCGGCCACGTAAGGCCCGTGTCCGGATTGGCCGCGCCGCTGCCGATGGCGATTTTCGAGGTTGCCGGATCGACGGAAGCGAACGCATAGTTCAGGTGGGTGATCTTGTCCCACGGCAGATTGTTTACCAGGTAGGTGGGGCTGCCATCGACACCGGTGCGCCAGCTGGCGAAGTAGCCGACAATGCGCCGGTTCAAGCCATTGCTCAGCACTTCGCGGCCATTCGCGTCATACACCTTGCAATACGGCACATTCGGCACGGCCGAGATCAAGCCGTCCGGGCGGCAAGCCGTGGGCGTCGGGGTTGGCGTTGGGGTCGGTGTCGGTGTCGGTGTCGGTGTCGGTGTCGGTGTCGGTGTCGGCGTTGGCGTTGGCGTTGGCGTTGGCGTTGGTGTCGGGGTTGGCGTAGGGGTCGGCGTCGGTGTCGGCGTATCCGTCACGGCCCATGGGCCCCACTGGTCGGCGGCGCTGGGGACATTGCCCTGCGTCCACCACTTGGCCTTGTAAGTGACGCCTTGGTAGAGCACGCACTGGCCGCCCGTGTAGACGGTGGCGGCGTCCCAGACGGCGCACGCTTCGACGGCGGCGAGCAAGGTGTTCGGGGTGGCGGTCGTACCGTCTTGGCCACCGCCGCCGCAAGCGACGAGTACGCCGCTGAGCAGGGCCATCAATAATGCATTCGATTTCATGTTGTATTGGTCTCCGTTATGGTTGTACAGGTTGTACGTTGTGAGCTGTTGCAGGCCCCTGAAGGGGCTCTTGTCAACTGTTATCCCTGGCCGGCTATTCCTGCATTTACTGCTACTGCAACTTCACATTCCAGTTGGCTTCCACGCATTTCACGTAGTTCCCGGCCAGCAAGGCGCTGTACGGGGTTTGATAGCTGACCAGCTGGCATTGGTTGTCGCCACCGGCGCTCCAGTTCTTTTCCCAATAAATGTTGTAGGAAGCGGAACTGGCCGGGGTGAAGCGTTGCATGTTGGCGCAAGACAATTGTTCGCCGGAATAATCCCAGCCCATGTCGGCGGCAAATTGCTTGTAGTAATCGATGCGGTTTTGCGCGGCCTGCTTTTCCGTGCCCTGCCCGCATTCGGCGTTGATGATCATGATGGTGGTGGCGAAATTATTGCCCGCGCCAGCCGTCGTATCGGCCGCGTTCGGCACCCAAGTGCCGTCGAGCACATGCAGCATCGACGGCTTCGGCGGTTGCGGATAGACAAAGAAAAACGTGGCCGAGGCCAGGTTCAGCCAGGTCGAGGCCACCAGGTCCGGGTTCTTCAGCAGCACGGACTGGTCGCCGTCATGCATGGCTTGCGAAAATGGGCCGTAATTGTAGTTGTACGACAGCTGCTTGGCGCCGCGGCCGAAATACTTCTTGAAGCTGCCATCGGCATTCTTGCCGCAGGTCCAGACCTTGTTGAAGACGGGATCGGCGCACTCGACGTTGTAGCCGCAGCCGGCGCCCGTCTCGTCGCAGCCCAGCTCGCGCAAATACTTCAAGCCCTGGCGCCATTGCGGCAGCGGACTGCTGGCGTTATGGTCGCCCGTTTCCTGTACGAAATGCGCGAACATGGTGGCCAGGCTGTGGCGGCAGATGGCGTCCGCATTGCGCACGTCGCTGTAGTCGTCGCACACGGCGGGGAACTTGGCTACGGCTTGCAGGAAACGCTGATAGGTATAACTGGTGTCGCGCGCGGCAAAATAGTAATCCCACTTTGCCGCCGGCAGCAGGCGCTCAACTCGCTTGACGTTGAGCGGATTGCTGGCCAGGCCGGGCTGCACGGCCTCGACGGCTGTATTGCCCAGGGTGCGGATCGACGCCTTGACCTTGCGGAAGAAATCGTTGTTCGTCAGCGCCGCCTCGTTGGCCTCGGCCTGGGCCTTGGTGGGGATGCCGGGCGTTGGAGTGGGCGTTGGAGTGGGCGTTGGAGTGGGCGTTGGCGTTGGCGTTGGCGTTGGCGTTGGCGTCGGTGTCGGGGTGGGCGTCGGGGTTGGAGTGCTGCTATCGAGACTCCACGGTCCCCACTGGTCGTTGTTCGGCGCCGTGCCCTGCACCCACCATTTGGCGCGGTAGACCTTGCCGTCATACACGGCGCACTGGCCCGCCGTGTAGACGGCAGCGGCGCTCCAGGCCGCGCACTGATCGCTGGCGGCCGTGGCGGCCAGCAGGGTCGATGGGGGTTCGGTGGTGGAATTGCCGCCGCAAGCGAGCAGCGCGCTGCCCAGCAGGCCAGCCATCAAAGGCGAGGCCAGCCGGCTAATTTGCCGTGTCTTCACAATGTCTCCTGAACGTTATACGAAAACTATCGAAGTAGCTTTTTATGTTGTACGTAAAGAAAGCACAGCGAAGCGTCGGCTTTCTGCAGAGAGAATGCGACGCTCTAAATTGGTAGTCAAGTGGTTTTATATAACGGTGTTTTTTACAATACCAGTGCTGGCGATCGCTGCGTTGGCAAGCGATGCGGTGGCGAATGGGACAAGTAAAAAAAGGCCCGCTGCATGATGGCAGCGGGCAATACCGCGCTGGATGGGTGGCGGCAAGTGGTATTAAGGGTTGTTGCGCGTCCGGGACGAACTTATCTGTTCAGCACGTACTTCGCCAGGCTCGCCGCATCCGCTTCGCTCAGCTGGCTGAATGGCGGCATGGGCACGGGGCCCCATTTGCCCGCGCCGCCACTGCGGATGTTGGCCGCCACGGCAGCGACACCGTCCTTGCCCTTGTATCTGGCTGCCACCTCGGTAAAACCGGGGCCGACCACCTTCTGGTCGAGCGCGTGGCAAGCCATGCAGCCATTCGCCGCCAGCAAGGTTTTGACATCCTTGCCGCTGGCGGCCGGGACAGCGGTTGCCACGGGTTTGGCGACGGTCGCGCCCGTTGCTGCCGCGCCCCGCTCCACGCCATAGGTTTTCACCAGGTAATCGACCATGGCCGGCATGTCCGCGTCGTCGAACTGCGCGCCAAACGGCTTCTTCATCTTCTTGACGGTGGCTTCCCAATAGGCGCGCGGAGAGGCCGGGGGCTGGCTCGACGCATACTGGGCCGCGTGGCACGTCATGCAGTTGCGCTGCACCAGCTGGTAGCCGGGCAATTCGCTGGGTTTGTACGTCGCCGTTTCCGGCGGCAAGTGGATCTCCAGCGCGCACGCACCACCCGCCGCCAGTGCCAGCGCGGCAATCAATATTTTCATTCGCATGTGAATCTCCTCAGACTGCCTGGATGCGCGTGGTTTCCACCACGTTGCGCATATAACCCATGGGATTCCACAGGGCTTTCATGGGCTGGCTCTGGCCGATGCGGTTGACGGCGCGCACCATCAGCACGTGGCTGCCCTTGCGCGGCGCCTTCATGAGCATGGTCCATACACGGAACGAGTAGCGTCCCAGGTCCTTGCCCAGCTTCGCTTCCTGCCACGTCTGGCCGCCGTCAAGCGACACGGTCACCTCGCTGATGCCCTGGCCGCCATCAAAAGCGATGCCGCGCAGGGCCAGGTCGCGCCCCGCCTTCACTTGCGCGCCATCCTGCACGCTGGTGATGAAAGAGCGCACGTTGAGGCGGCTGATCGGCGTCGTCTTGCCCACGGGTGCGCCCGGCTCGATGAAGCCGGAGCCGTTGTCGGGGATACGGTAGCCCGTGCTCATCCAGAAACCGTCGAATGGCTTGTCCAGCACGGTGATGTCGCTCAAGTGCTTGACCCAGTAAGTGCCGTAATAGCCTGGCACGATCAGCCGCAGCGGATAGCCGTTGAGGAAAGGAATGTCTTCGCCATTCATGGCCCAGGCCAGCATGACGTCGCCCGCCATGATGTGCTCGACGGACAAGGCTTTTTGGAAGTCGGGACCATCGCCCACTGGCGGCGCTTCCAGGCCATTGAAGGCTACTTGCACGGCGCTGGCCGCGATACCGGCCTTTTCCAGCACGGTCTTCAGGGGGATGCCCGTCCAGCGGGCATTGCCCATGGCGCCATTGCCCAGCTGCCCGCCATTCGCGCGTGGGGCAAAGAAGCCGCGGCTGTTGCCCGAGCATTGCGTCACGGCCACCACGTCGACAGGCTCGGCCAGCTGTTTCAGTTCCGCCAGCGACAGTTCCAAGGGCGTCTTCACCAGGCCGGCGATGCGCAGGCGGTAGCTGTCGCCATCGATGCTGGTAGGTAAGCCACTCCAGTGGTAGCGCACGAAAAACGCATCGTTGGGCGTGATCGCGCCTTCATTGAACACGCTGAACGGCGTTTCCAGCTGGGGCGGACGGCTGGTCAGCAGGATCAGCGGGCGCTTTTGCGGAAAGGCCACCAGTTCGCGCTCGCCATTCTCAAACGGCAAAGTGACGGAGGCGGCAAGCGTCGGCCCCGCCACGGCGGCGGCGCCCAGGGCAGCCGTCGTACGCAGGAAGCGGCGCCGGCCTGCGGGCAACAAGGTCGTGTCAGACATGTTTGAGCTCCACTTTGGCTTCGTTGTCGCCGTTGCGGTCGTCGTTGACGAGCTTCTTGATGTAGTACATGACGCTCATGATGACCACGCTCAACAGACCGAACCAGAACGACACGCGCTGCTCCGTATCGGACGACACGCTCATGGCACCGAGGATCACCAGCATGGCGATGATGGTGAAATACGTCAGGTAAGGGAACAGCCACATGCGCACCTTGATGCGTTCCGGGCATTCACGCTCCAGGCGGCGGCGCAAACGCAATTGAGATATCGCAATGAGCAGGTATACAAACAGGATCAGGATGCCGTAGGAATTGACGATGAAGGGGAACACCAGGTCGGCCGATACATACGATACGGCAATGGCGAAATAGGCGAACAGGGTGCTGAACAAAATGGCGCGGATGGGCACGCCGTTCTTGCTCAGCTTGACCAGGCCCGTGGGCGCATCGCCGCGGCGCGTCAGCGCAAAGATCATGCGCGACGACGCGTACAGGCTGGAATTCAAGGCCGACAGCACGGCCGTCAAAATGATGGCGTTCATGATGTGGGCCGCGTACGGGATGTTCATGACGGTCAGGGCGCTGACGAATGGCGTGGCGATGGCCGGCGAATCCCAGGGCACGATGCAGACGACGACAAACATGGAACCGACATAAAACATCAGCACGCGCGTGATGACGGAATTGGTGGCGCGGGCGATGGCCTTGGCCGGATCCGACGTTTCGGCGGCGGCGATGGTGACGATTTCGGCGCCCGAATAGAAGGCCGTGGCGGCGACGGCGCCACTGAGCACCGGCCCCCAGCCGTGCGGCATGAAGCCGCCGTTGCTGGTCAAGAAACCCAGGGTCGGGATGCTGTTGGGCAAGCTACCCGTGATGAACAGGGCGCCGACAAACAGGAAGACGATGATGGCGACGACCTTGATCGAGGCGAACCAGAATTCGAATTCGCCGAAGGCCTTGACCGAGAACAGGTTAAGGATGGTCATCGAGACGAGGAGCACCAGGCTGATAGCCCACGACGGCACGTCGGGCAGCCAGAAGTTGACCAGCTTGGCGCCGGCGATGGCTTCCAGGGCCACGACGACGACCCAGAAATACCAGTACATCCAGCCGCTCATGAAGCCGAGGAATTTCGAGACCTTCGGCTTGTCGTCGAAGGCCAGGCGCGCATATTCGTAAAAGGAGCCGACCACGGGCAGGGACGAAGCCAGCTCGCCCAGCATGCGCATGATCAGGACGACGAGGCCGCCCGTGAGCAGGAAGGAAAGGATGGCGGCCGGGCCGGCGGCCTTGGCAATGACGCCGCTGCCGACAAAGAGGCCGGCGCCGATCACGCCGCCGATGGCGATCATGCTCATGTGGCGTTGCTTGAGCGAGTGCTGCAAGCCGGTACTGTTATGCGATTCGCTAATCATGTTTTGTCTCCTGAAAATCTCTGAAGCTCGGTGCGCCCTGCCTGCTGCGGCTTGTTCATGCCGCGCGGCTTTGTTTTATTTAGGCAACACCGTCAAGCAGCATCGATACATCGTGTGAATCAGTCTGGTTGGCCGCATTCCATAAGTCAATCTGGAAATGCAGCGGCCCGGCGCGGCAGCCAGGGGGCAAGCGCGCTGGAGGGTAAGTACGGGTATGGCGAGTTAAAAAAATGGGAGCGGCGGCAACACTTGTGGCGTGCGCGCCACTCCCGGGAACGTCTTACACCTTGCCCTTCCATGGCACGAGGGTACGTTCGAGGTAACGCATCATCAAATCAAACAGGAAAGCGAAGAAGCCGATCACGATAATGCCCATGATCACCACATCGCTGGCCAGGAACTCGGAGGCGCTCAGCACCATGTAGCCGAGGCCGCGCGTGGCCGCCACCATTTCGCCAGCCACCAGGGTGGTCCAGCCCACGCCGATGCCGATGCGCATGCCGGTGAGGATTTCCGGAATCGCGGCCCGCAAAATCACGTGCACGATGACCTGGAAACGCGTGGCGCCCATCGAGTACGCCGCGTGGATTTGCTCCAGCGACACGGAGCTGACGCCGGCGCGTGCCGCGATCGCCATCGGCGCGAAGATGGCCAGGAAGATCAGGTAAACCTTCGAAAACTCGCCGATGCCGAACCAGATGATGACCAGTGGCAAGTAGGCGAGCGGCGGCAGCGGACGGTAGAACTCGATCAAGGGATCGAAGATGCCGCGCGCCACGCGGTTGACGCCCATCATCACGCCGATGGGAATGGCAAACAGGCAAGCCAGGCCAAAGGCGCCGAACACGCGCACCAGGCTGGCGACAGTGTGTTCCCACAGGGTGGCCCCGCCGAAACCGGTGGTGGCCGCCATGATGAATTTTTCATACACGGCTTGCGGCGACGGCAGGAACAGCGGTTTGACCATGCCGCTGGCCGTCACGCCAAACCACAGCAGCAGCACGGCGATGACGGTGACGGTGGCGATGCGGCTGGAATTGCCCTGCCCCGGCGCGCCGAACGCTTCGCCGGGCATGGCGCAACGGGGAGCGAACAGGCGCGAGAAAAAGCCGGCGCGCTTGGCGGTGGTGGGAGGAAATCCCACGACGGATGGGCTATGCATGGGACACCTCCAGCTCTTTATTGACGGCGCGTTCGTCGCCATAAATGATGTTGAGCACCGTTTCGCGCATCTTGATGAAGTCCGGGCTCGATTTCACGGCGCGCGCATCGCGGCACTCGAGGAAGCGCTTGTTGAAATCGAGTTCATACGTGTGCGTGATGCGGCCCGGACGGGGCGACATGACGATCAGCCGGTTCGCCAGGAACAGCGCCTCGTCGACGCTGTGGGTAATGAAGAAGAACATGGTGCTGGACTTGGCCCAGATATCGAGCAGCAATTCCTGGATGGTTTCGCGGGTCAGCGCATCGAGCGCCGCCATCGGTTCATCCATCAGCAGCATGGCGGGATTGCTGGTCAGGGCGCGGGCGATGCCCACCCTTTGCTGCATGCCGCCCGACAACTGATAAATCATATTGTCGTGAAAGTCCTTCAAGCCGACGAGCGCCAGGTTCTTTGCCGCCTGTTCGCGCCGCACGGCTTTCGGCACGCCTTGCAGCTTCAAGCCGAATTCCACGTTTTCCATCACGTTCAGCCATGGCAGCAAGGCATGTTTCTGGAACACGACGCCACGGTCGGCACCCGGCCCTTCCACTTTATTGTCGCCGAGCATGATCTCGCCCTTGGATGGGGCGATAAAGCCCGCCATCAGGCTCAGCAAGGTAGTCTTGCCGCAGCCCGAGGCGCCCAGGGCGACGACAAAATCGCCGCTATTGATGGTCAGGTTGATATTATTTAAGGCATGCACGCGTTCACCGGCCGTCTTGCCCGGATAAATCACGCTGACATCCTTGACGTAGAGATTTTCCATCGTGTGCCCCGCATAGGTGTAGTCACTTCAGTTCAACGCATTCTGTTCAGTCAGCGCGCCCGCAGGCGCGCCATCGCACAACGTTTACTTCAGCAGGCCCGCGGCCTGTGCATACTTGGGTGTCACATATTTGGCGTAATCGGTAGCCAGGGTGTCGATCTTGCCTTCGCCCTTCAAAAATTGCGCCGTGGCCAGCAAGGCTTGCGCCACGCCGCCCTTCGCGCCGCCGCCGAGCCAGGCCGGCGAGGCCTGTTCCTGCAGCGAGGGATAGGCATACAGGGCCACGGAAGCGGCCACGTCCTTGGCGGCCGCACCCGAATGCTTGACGTTGGCTTTCACTTGCGGGGAATCGATGGTCCACGCCTTGGGATTGGCGCGGTAGTCGGCGTCGGCGGCGGCCATCACCTTGACGAACTTGGCCATGAAGTCCGCGTTCGCTTCGCCCCAGGCGCGCTCGACGGCCATGCCGTCAAACGTGGCCTTGCCCTTCTTGCTCAGTTCGCCGGACGTGACGAGCACCTTGCCGTTTTGCTTGAGTTTGCTCAAGGCCGGATCCCATACGAAGGCGGCGTCGATGTCGCCCCGCTCCCAGGCGGCGGCGATCTGGTTAGGCTGCATGTTCAGCAATTTCACTTCCGTGGGCTTGATGCCCCACGTTTCCAGCGCGAACATGGTGTGGAAGTGTGTGGTGGACACGAAAGGCACGGCGATCTTCTTGCCGCGCAAATCCGTCGGTTTGGTGATGCCGGCGCCATTGCGGGCCACCATCGCTTCGGCTTCATTGATGTCGTCGATGATCCAGAACAGCTGCAAGTCGACGCCGCGGCTGACGGCTGCCGTCAGTGGGCTGGAACCGATGACGCCGATCTGCACGTCGCCGGAAGCCATGCCGGTAGCCACCTTGGCGCCCGAATCGAACTTGCGCCAGTTGATTTTATAGCCGGTGGTTTTTTCCACTTCGCCGCTGGCGATCGCCACCAGGAAGGGACCGTTGATTTCCTGGTAGGCAATCGTCACTTCCTTGCTTTGCGCGAAGGCGGTAGCGCTGGAGGCAAGGGTAACGCCCAGTACCAGGGTGCCGAGGACGGCGCGGCGCATCGTTGAAAAAACCGTGTTTTTGCTCGTATTTGTGTTCATGTCTCACTCCAAGTTATTGTTATGTGTGAACGTGCGGGCAATCTCATCCCTCGCGGGAGGCGCCGCTGGTCGATCTATGTCAACGCATGCGGCGGCTTAGTACGGCTACTGCTATTTAAAACACTTCATCCTTCAAGTGATACCAGCGGTACAGGAAGCGCTGGCCCAGGCGGCGGAACGGGGCGAACGCTTGCGACTCGACCAGTTCCATCATGTTGGGATACGGCAGTTTCGAATTGAAGATCGGCAAGCCCGTGTCGCTGGCCTTGCCGGCGATACGCTCGGCCATGCGCCGTCCCGCCTGCGCCGAGTACATGACGCCGTTGCCGCCGTAGCCGAGCGAATAGAAGATCGATTGCTTCGGGTCCGGTTGCACGATGCGCGGCATCATGTCGTGGCTGACGTCGACCCAGCCCCACCACGAATAATCGATGGCGATGCCGGTCAGCGCGGGGAACTTGCGGTGCAGATCGTTGATCAAAAACTGTTTGTATTTATCGTCCGGCGCGTCGGCGCCCGTGATGGCGCTGCGGCTGCCGATCTGCACGCGGTTGTCCGGCATCAGGCGGTAGTAGTGGCGCAAGATGCGCGTATCCGTAATGACCTGGTGGGTGCGGAAGTTGCACGCCTCGATTTCCGCCGGGGTCAACGGACGCGTGACGAGCGAATTCGACAGGATGGGCAGCAAGCGGTTCTTCACTTGCGGATGCAGGTGCGGCGAGGTGTAGCCGCCCGTGGCCACGGCCACGGATCGGGCACGCACGACGCCGCCCGGCGTTTGCAGGTAATGCACGCCATTGCGCGTTTCCCAGCCCATCACGGGGCTGGACGGGTGCACCTTGGCGCCCAGCGCGCGCGCCTTGCGCAGGTAGCCGAACGCCAGCTTACCGGCATGGATGCCGATGCCTTCCGGCTCGTGCAGCGCGCCGGCCGCTTCCTTGTCATCGACGAATTCGCGCTTGACGGTGTCGGCGTCGAGGATGCGGGCGTCGTACTTGAAGATCTCGCGCATGACCTTGGCTTCTTTTTCCAGCGCGGGCATGGCTTTCGCCTTGTGGGCGATGTACAGGTGGCCGCCCGGCTGCGGGTCGCAATCGATGTCGGCCGTGATCTTCTTGAACGTTTCCATCGCATCGCACACTTCCGCGTGCAGTTTCAGGGCCGTGTCCAGCCCATAGCGGTCTATCCACTGCGAGCGTTTCAGGCGGCCCGTCGTGCATTGCGCCTGGCCGCCGTTGCGCGTGCTGCAGCCCCAGCTGACCCGGTTCGCTTCCAGCACGGTGGCCTTGATGCCGTGTTCCTGGGCCAAAAAGATGGCGCAGGACAAGCCCGTGAAGCCGGAACCGATGATGGCCACGTCAACGTCGATGTCATGCGTGATGGGGCCGTCGTCGGCGGGCGGCTCGCCGGCCGTGCCGATCCAGTAGGTGGGCGCGTAGGCATTGCCGTGGCCAGGGCGCTGGGCCACCAGCGGATCGAAGGCGGGATCGTAGGGCGTGCGGGCGGCGGTACTGTTGTTGCCCATTACGCCAGGCGGGGTGTCGACAGGTTTGTTCATGGTCATTCCTGGTGAACGTGCTGGCTCAGACTGTGACGACGGGTGGGCGATCCTTGCGGAAAGCATTCTTGACGGCGATCTTGCCGTCGCGGAAGGTGAAGATATCGACCATGCGCGCTTCGATGCGCGTGCCGTCCGCCTTGGTGCCCGCAAAGGTCGACTCCGTCACGCCCCGCTCGCCGCTGACGAAATGCACGGGGTTGAGCCAGGCGGCGTCGGGGAAGGTTTGCCAGGCCAGCTCGAAGCCGGCGCGCACGGCGTCGCGGCCGATGAAGCTCTTGCCCAGAAGCTCGGGACCGGCGACGGCGTGGAATTCGCAGTCGTCGGCCATGGCGGCCATCAGGGCCTCGATATCGTGGCGGTTCCAGGCATCGCCGAATGCTTGCAGAAAGTCCGTGGTGACGGCGTCAGTGTGCGGTACAGGGTGGTTCATGGTTGTCTCCGTAAATCGTTTTTGATACGCTACGTTCCGTTTTTTGTCTTTTATTGAATTTAAGCCTTAAGCATGGCCTTGTCAAATCAAATAATTCAAAAAACGGGACGCCTTGTATTCTTTAATGAAATTATGATGCTTTCGTGACAATCTGTGAGAATTTGGTCACAGCGCTGTGTCGGATTACGCCGGGCTTTCGCCCGGCTAATCCGACCTACGCCAGCACCACGCGTCAATTGCGTAGGTTGCGTAGGTTGCGTAGGTTGCGTAGGTTGGATTAGCCCGCCAGGGCGTAATCCAACAACACCAGCACATCAGACATAGTCTTTATATTTATCCAGGTGACGAATTGGTTTGCTCAGCGCATCGCGGCGGAACGGGTCGCCCAGCTCGCGCGTGCACATGATTTCGATGATGGTCGTCTTGCCTTCATTCATCTGCATGTCGATCGCCTTCTTCAAGGCCGGGCCCACGTCTTCCAGCTTGTCGACCGTGATGCCTTCGGCGCCCATGGCGCGCGCGATTTCCGCGAAGCTCTGGTTATCGAGCTCGCCTGCCACGAAGCGGCGGTTGTAGAAATCGACCTGGTTTTTCTTTTCCGCGCCCCACTGGCGGTTATGGAACACCACGGCCGTGACGGGAATGTTGTGGCGCACGCAAGTCATCGTTTCCATCAGGCTCATGCCCCAGGCGCCGTCGCCCGCATACGACACGGCTGGACGGTGCGGTGCGGCCACTTTCGCGCCGATGATGGTCGGGAAGGCATAGCCGCAGTTGCCAAAGCTCATCGCCGCAAAGAAGCTGCGCGGCTTTTCAAAGCGCAGATAGCTGTTCGCCACCGAGTTGATGTTGCCGATGTCGGTCGACACCATCACGTCTTCCGGCATGGCTTTTTCCAGCTCGCGCAAGACCTGGCGCGGGTGCAGATAGCTGCCCGGCTCTTTCTTCTGCTCTTCGATCATGTCCAGGCTGTACGCATCCTTCTCGTGCGTCCAGTTGGTCAGCTCTTCTTCCCACGCGGCCTTTTCCGCTTGCACGGTGGCATAGCGCTCGTCGCGCGTCGCATCGCAGTCAAGCGTCTTGCCGTCCAGGCGCGCCAGAATGGCTTTCGCGGCCGCCTTGGCGTCGCCGCAGATGCCAACGGAGATTTTCTTGACCAGGCCCAGCATCTTGTTGTCCGCATCGATCTGGATGATCTTGGCGTTTTTCGGCCAGTAATCCATGCCGTGCTGCGGCAAGGTGCCGAACGGTCCCAGGCGCGAACCGAGGGCGACGACAACGTCGGCCTTGGCGATCAGTTTCATCGCCGCCTTGGAACCCTGGTAGCCGAGCGGGCCGCACCACAGCGGATGGCTGGCAGGGAAAGAGTCGTTATGCAGATAGCTGTTGACGACGGGTGCGCCCAGGCGTTCGGCCAGGGCCTTGCACTCTTCGATGGCTTCGCCCATGACGACGCCGCCGCCCGAGATGATCACAGGGAACTTGGCTTTCGCCAGCAACTCGGCTGCATCGTTGAGGCTTTGTTCGCCGCCGGCGCCGCGGTCCAGGCGGTTCGGTTTCGGGATTTCCGCCTTGATTTCGCCATAAAAATAGTCGCGCGGAATGTTCAGTTGCGTCGGTCCCATTTCCGACATGGCGCGGTCAAAGCAGCGGCCCGTGAATTCCGCCATGCGGGCCGGATTCGTCACATGACCTTGATATTTTGTGAATTCCTCGAACATCGGCAGCTGGTTCGCTTCCTGGAAACCGCCCAGGCCCATGCTCATCGTGCCCGTCTCAGGGGTAATGATCACGACCGGCGTATGCGCCCAGTAGGCGGCGGCGATGGCGGTCACGCAATTACTGATGCCGGGGCCGTTCTGGCCGATGACCACGCCATGTCGGCCCGAGACGCGGGCATAGCCGTCGGCCATGTGGCCGGCGCCCTGCTCGTGCACGACGGGAATCAAACGGATGCCGGCCGGGGCAAAGATATCCATCGGGTCCATGAAGGCCGAGCCCATGATGCCGAACATGTCGGTCACGCCATTGGCGGCCAGGGTTTCCACGAACGCTTCGGAAGGCGTCATCTTTTGCGGTCCGGTGGGGATGGCCGCTGCGGCGGCGGCTTTTTGGTCGGTCATGTCATTCATGGGTGTCTCCTGGTCTGTGGTGATTGAAGCTGTTGAAATTATCAACTCATTTATTAAAAATCGGTATATTTTGTTCCGAAATTTGATATACAATTCAATTTAAGCCTTCAGCAATCAAAAGTCAAACAGATTTTCAAGGAAACGGTACAATTTGAGTTCGAAAATGAAATAAGCTGAAGTAACACTCATAGCTACCCAACCGAGGCCACCATGGACATGATTTCATCCCCAAAACTTGAGCCGGAAAAACTGGAAGGCGACACGCCCACGATGCGTTTGTTTGCCTTGCTGGAAGTGATTGCCGAAAAAGACCAGTTGCTGTCGCTGCAAGCGCTGGTGGAAGAAACGGGCTTGCCCAAGCCGACCCTGCACCGCATGCTGCAACAGCTGGAAAGCGTGGGCGTGCTGCAGCGCGAAAGCGATGGCCGCCACTACAGCACGGGCGTGCGCCTGCGCCGCCTCGCATCGAACCTGCTGATTAACAACACTTTCCATGGCGCCCGCCGCATGGTCTTGCGCCAGCTGGTCGAGGAAGTGGGCGAAAGCTGCAACCTGACGGCCTTCAGCGGCAGCGAAGTCGTGTACCTGGACCGCGTGGAAACGGCGGCCCCGCTGCGCTTCTACCTGCATCCCGGTTCGCGGGTGCCGGCCCACTGCTCGTCCAGCGGCAAGCTGTTCCTGGCGCAAATGACGCCCGTGCAACGGCGCCGCCTGCTGGGCCACATGGAATTGACGCGCTTTACGGACAAGACGGAAACGGACCCCGTCAAGCTGGAACGCGAACTGGAATTGGTGCGCCGCAACGGCTATGCGCTGGACGACGAAGAATTCCTGCCCGGCCTGCTGTGCGTGGCCGTGCTGGTGCCGAACCCGAACGGCCGCTCGAACCTGGCCGTGGCCATCCAGGCGCCCATCATCCGTTTAACGCACGACAAGGCTTTACATTTCTTGCCAGCATTGCAACGCGCCGCGCAAGCCCTGGCCGCCATCGAATCGGAAACCATGCCGACGACGGGCGGTGACGACGACGCATTGCAAGCCGGTCACTCATAACCGCCGTAGCGCCCATGCTGCGGTTTCACAGGAGAACAAGGTGCCAGATTCACGCCAACATCCCCCCGTCGCAGCGGCGCAAACCTTGCAGTCCGTGCGCAGCCTGTTCCATATCGACAGCGACCTGCGCGTGCCCGTCTTCACGGAACGCGATCCGCACGTGCCCGACATCGACCCCGCCTACCGCTTCAACCAGGACGTGACTCTGGCGATTCTGGCCGGCTTCAGCCACAACCGCCGCGTGATGGTGCAGGGCTTGCACGGCACGGGCAAGTCCACGCATATCGAGCAGGTGGCGGCGCGCCTGAACTGGCCTTGCGTGCGGGTCAACTTGGACGGCCACATCAGCCGCCTGGACCTGGTCGGCAAGGACGCCATCGTGCTGCGCGAGCAGCAGCAGGTGACCGAATTCCAGGAAGGCATCGTGCCCTGGTCGCTGCAGCGTCCCGTGGCCCTGATCTTCGACGAGTACGACGCGGGCCGCCCCGACGTGATGTTCGTCATCCAGCGCATCCTCGAGCGCGACGGCAAGTTCACCCTGCTCGACCAGAACCGGGTCATCACGCCGCATCCCCACTTCCGCCTGTTCGCCACGTCGAACACGGTAGGACTCGGCAACCTGAACGGCATGTACCACGGCACGCAGGTGCTCAATCACGCGCAGATCGACCGCTGGAATATCGTTGCTACCCTGAACTATCTGCCGCAGGCGGAAGAAACGGAGATCGTGCTGGCCCGTGTCCCCGCCATGAACGACGAGGCGGGCCGCCAGCTGGCCAGTAGCATGGTGGCCGTGGCCAGCCTCACGCGCCACGGTTATGCGGCGGGCGACCTGGCCTGCCTGATGTCGCCGCGCACGGTGATTACCTGGGCCGAGAATTGCCAGATCTTCCGCGACCCGGCCCTGGCCTTCCGCCTGTCCTTCCTCAACAAATGCGACGAGGCCGAGCGGCCCATGGTGGCCGAGTATTACCAGCGCTGTTTCAATGAGGAATTGCTGGCGAGCCAGGCATGAGTACGGAAGCGACCGCGCCTGCCGCCTACACGCGCGAACAGCAGGAAACGGACGAGTTGTGCGCGGGCGCAATCCGCGCGCTGAGCGGCGTTGCCTCCATCCGCTACCGTGGCCGGCGCCTGCACGACGGCCACCGCCCCCTGCCCATCCACGCTGCCCATCTGCAAGCCGATGCGGCGCTGCAGGATTTGCCCTCGCTGCGCGGCGCGGCAGACAGCGTGGCCCTGCGTTTGCTGCACACGGATGCGGCCCTGCACAAGTCCCTCTGCCCGGCCGAGCCCGTCGCGCGCCTCGTATTCGAGCTGCTGGAACAGTTAAGGGTGGAAACGCTTGCGCCAGAACACCACGCTGGCGTCATCGACAACCTGCGCCACCGTTTTACGGCATGGTCGCACGCGTTCTACGATTCCGGCCTGGCCGAGGGCGCATCGGGCTTGCTGTTGTACACGGTATTCCAGATGTGCTGGTCGCGCCTGACGGCGCGGCCCGTGCTGGAAAAGACGGAAGATTTCATCGAAGCGACGCGCTGGTCCATCTCTTCACAACTGAGCGGCGACCTGGCGGGCTTGCGCCGCCACCGAACGGACCAGGCGGCCTTTGCGCGCCACTCTCTGGCCATCGCCCACGCCGTCGATGCCATGCTGCAAGACGCGCAAACGGCGCGCGACGGCAGCCAGGACGAGGCCGGGGACGCCAAGGCGCAGGCAGCCTTCAAGCTGCTGCTCGATTTCGACAGCGATAACGACCATCTGCCCGATGCCGCACCGCTGGGCGAAAGCCGCGCCTTCAGCGACGGCGATGGCGCCTACCGGATTTACAGCACGGCGTACGACCGCGAAGAAAAAGCGGGCGAGCTGGTGCGCCGCGCCCTGCTGCTCGAATACCGCGAACGCATGGATGCGCGCATCGCCAGCCTGGGCATCAACACGGCCCGCCTGGCGCGGCGCTTCACGCAACTGCTGGCCATACCCGAGCGCGACGGCTGGTCGTTCGGCGAGGAAGAGGGCACTATCGACGGGCGCCGCCTGGCGCAGCTGATCAGCTCGCCGTCCGAACGCAGGCTGTTCCGCAAGGAACAATTCCTTCCCAAGGCCGATTGCCTCGTCACCTTCCTCGTCGACTGCTCCGGCTCCATGAAGACGCATGCGGAATCTGTGGCCGTGCTGCTCGACATTCTGCTGCGCGTGCTGGACCAGGCCGGGATCAGCACGGAGTTGCTGGGCTTTACGACGGGCGCGTGGAACGGGGGACGAGTCAGGCGCGACTGGATGCGCGCCCGCTCGCCCGCCAACCCGGGCCGTCTGAATGAACTCGTGCATATGGTCTTCAAGGATGGCGATACGAGCTGGCGCCGCGCGCGCCCCGACATCGCGGCCCTGCTGAAGGCGGACCTGTACCGCGAAGGCGTCGATGGCGAAGCCGTGGACTGGGCGTGCAGCCGCATGCTGGCGCGCCCGGAACGGCGGCGCATCCTGCTCGTCGTGTCCGACGGTTGCCCGATGGATACGGCCACGAATCTGGCCAACGACGAGTTTTATCTGGCGCAACACTTGAGGCAAGTGGTGGCGCGCCGCGAAGCGCAGGGCGCCATTGAGATTTGCGGGCTGGGCCTGGGCCTGGACCTGGGCGCCTACTACAGCCGCAGCCTGGCCACCACCCTGCCCGCCTCGCTGAACAATGAACTGTTCAGCGAAATCGCCCAGCTGCTCGCAGGACGCGGGAAACGCTGATCACACCATGGACTTGCGGCGGCGCGTCATCACGCCGGCCAGCGCCAGGCCTGTCAGCAGCATCACATACGTTTCCGGTTCCGGCACGGCGCTGATGTATTCATACGTCACTGCCACGCGGCCGGAAGCGGCCGTCTGGAATTGGGTCAGCAAATTACCGGAACCGCTGCCCGTCGAGGAACCGACGGCGTTCAGTCCCAGCTGGATCAAGCCACCGCCGGCCGAGGAAAACAGGGCGAAGTCGCTGGCACTGCCGCTCGTGTAGGAGTTGGCGCCCGTGCTGGACCGGGGTCCTGTATTGGCACCCGAGGTGCCGGCAAAGTCGATGCTGCCATCGAAGGCGCTCAGGGCGAACGTCTGCGTGAACAGTGGGTTGGCCACCAGCAAGGTGGAATTGTCGGGACGGTACAAGGTCAGCAGCGACGCCAGGCTCAGGGTCACGTCGGAGGCGCTGGCATCGAGACTTTCCGCCTTGCCACTGCCCTGTACGGCGCCTTCCAGGTGGAACTTGATCGAGGTCAAGGTACCCAGGTTGCTATCAAACTTGCCCAATCCCAGGGTGTCGGCCCAGTTGGTGGCGCCCAGCGCGCGGTCGGCGCTGAAGGTGATGGTCTGGGTGGCCGCCTGCGCGGAAGATGCGGCGCCAAGGCCAACCATGGCGGCTGCGGCCAGTGCGATGAGAGATTTGTGCATCGATGACTCCTGTTCATTCAATGAGGGGGACGTGGATCATGCAGTGATTCACACGGGAAACGCGAGGGTAGCCCCTCGCGCCGCAGCCCGGCAATGCGGCTATCCAGGCAATTCATTGTAATAAATGAAAAAGTCGCAATATGCTCACTTTGTTGCAATTTTAAAAATAAATGTTGTTATTTTGATTTCCCCGGAAACGATCAAACAGCCGGCCGAATGAAGCGCCGCACCTTTGCTGGCGCCTCAATCGACGCAGTAACGCACAGCATGCGCTTCCATCGGCAAGGGGATTTCCCAGTTCCACAGCATCGACTGCAGCTTCTTGTTACTGAGCGATGTGTCGCGCTGGCCATTGCGCCGCAATAACTCCTTGCGTGGCTGCTCCAGGTACACGAGTTCCACCTGCGCGTGGTATTTATACAGCAGGTTGAGCGTCTTTTCGCGCATCAGTTTTGACAGATGCGTGGCATTCCACACGAACGGTTCGCCCTTGCGCAGCAGTTCGCGCGCCCGCTCTTCCGCATAGTCGCCCACCTGCCCTTCGTTCTTGCCGTGCTTCAAGCCCAAGGCCGTCCGCGCATCGTCAAACGACACGACGGGCAGGCGCGGATGGTGCTTCTCCACCCACGTATTCTTGCCCGAAGCAGGCAAGCCCGACATCACGATCACGTGCGAACCCGGCTCCTGGAACAGGGAATAATCGGGGTGCGCCTCGGCGCCGCGAAAATATTTGACGCGCGTGTGATCATCGACAAAGGCCTTGCGCTGACCGTAGCAGCCCTCCTCGCGCGCCAGTTCGCGGAACAGCTCGATGGCGTCGAGTATGCGCTGCGGATCGGGACAGATCCGTCCACGGATATCGGCTTCGGCCAGCATGGCCAGCAGGCGGATATCGACCTGCCACGACAGTTCGCGCACGGTAAATTCCGGCGTGACGCCGCGCCGCGACGTTTCCAGTGCAAAGAAGGGCACTTGATGGACGTTAATCAGGCGGCAGATTTCCTCGCGCGCGGCAAACGGCACGTCGCAATCCCACAAGGCGATGCGCGCATCGAGGGCGCCCTTGCGCGAATGGCCGGGCTGGCCGATGGCGCCCGTCACCGGGTCGATCACCGTGGTGCTGCACTTGGCCACGTCGTGCAGCAAGGCGGCAAGGAACACGATTTCCTGTTCCGCCCGCGTGGCTTGCTGGTAATCGGGCATGGCCAGCAGGGATTCCACCACCATCATCGTATGCGTCCACACATCGCCTTCCGCGTGATACACGGGATTTTGCGGCGTCGTTTTCGCCAGTTCCAGCTGCGGGAAGGCGGCCAGGCAGGCATTGAAATCGGGCGACTGGCCCGCTTGCGGCACCAGTTGTTGTAACTGTTTCCAGTTCATCTTGTACTCCTTGAAAAGGTTGCCAGTTCATCCAGCGAATGGCAGGTGTGCAGACCCAGGCTTTCCCACGTCACCAGCGGCTGCGGCGCGTACAGGTCCACGCCTTCGGCCAGCTGGTTCGGGATCAAGGGCCGCGTGCTGTGGTGCGAACCGCTGTCGAGGATGGTTTGCGTAAAGTCATGGCGTACCAGCTTGTAGCGGGCCAGCACTTGCTCGTCGTCTTCCACTTTCAGGTACAGGCCTTCCGCGTGGTCGGACTTGTCGGTCTGCTTCCAGCACAGGTCCAGCGGCAGGCGTTCGCGCGCCACCGCGGTTTCAAAAGCGTCGCGCCACAGGCGGGACTTGGCCAGCGAATGGCGCAGCAACTGCCACAACTGTTTGGGCGACGAGGGCATCTTGCCCGCATACAGCACGGGGACGGAGAGCACGGGCGAGCCGGCCAGCATGGCGTGGCGGCGCGCCGTCGACAAAAACATCTGGGTGCGGCGGCAATACACGTCGAACTCGTTGAAGTAATGGGGCAAGCGGTCGTAAAACACGGAATGCTTGCTGTACGACCATTCGCCAAACAGCACAAATTGGTCTTCCAGCAGATGCAGCAAGGCGTGTTCATGCGCGTGCGCCCACGGTTTCAACAGGTTGAACTGGCGTTCGCTGCCGCCGCCCGCCAGGTAATGGCCGCGCGACTGCAGCAGCACCTCGCCCGCATCGCTGAACGACACGGCAGAGTTGGCGCCATCGATTTTTTCCTCGATGACGACGTACTGGCCGGCCAGCTTTTTCAAGGGCATCTGGTCGGAACCGTCATCGCCGTCCTGCAGGCGCGAGCCTTCCAGGTGCGGCGTGCGCGGGTATTTGAATAAGGGTAAAGATTGTAAAAACATAGCGTCCCACGCCGCGTTCACCGGGGCGTGTCCATACAGGGTCAGGGGTGCTGACGACGTGTTCGGGCGTGGACGATCGAGACTAGCGTCTCGGATACGTGTGCGGAGGGAGCAAAAACAGTGCCGCAGCAATCGGGGGCGTCAACGCGCCGAACGATGCTGCAGAGAGCATTTCGTCAGCGTTAGCAGGTGATGGCGAAGAAGCGAGGCACTTTTGGCTCCAATAAGGAAGAGGTTCGAGAAAGAACGGGGAATATAAAGGCTGTTTGATTATTTTGCAAGTGGCGCCGCGTATCGTGCGCACGCTTGTACCCACCCTCACTTTGCAAGCGGCACAAAGTTTGCTAAGCTGGCGGTACTTCCTGTCGCTGCTGCGTGGAAAACAAACATGGCCCTTGCAAAAAGGGCCGTGCATTCGTTATTTCCGGAGCAGAATCGTGTTTCCCCTATCCAGATTACAAAAAGCCCTGCGCCGCCAGGGCATCGCTGTCGCCTATGCCGACGGCATTTATACACTCAGCAATCCGCACGCGCAGGCGTCCGTGCTGCTGCCCCACAACTTTCCGCTCGAGGAAAAAGCCGTACGCCAGCTGATGGAGTTTGCCGCCGTCAGCGTGCCCGGCCAGGATGGCCATGTGTGCAAGGCATGCGCCACGCCCGACTTCCACCCGGGCAGCATCGCGCCCGTGGGCAGCATCGTCGCCACCAGCCCAGACATGGTGATTCCCGCCATCCCCGGCACGGACATCGCCTGCGGCATGCGCCTGATCACGACGGGCCTGAGCCTGGCGCAGTTCGAGGCGCGCAAGCCGCAGCTGCTCGGCAAGCTCAAGCATGTGCTGCTGGAAGACGGCCGCAACGTGCCGCTGCGCTCGAAAGCGTTTGCCGCCCTGTTCGACGTGGGGCCGGAAGCGTTCATCGACAGCCTGCACAATGAGGGCTTGTGGCCCCGCGTCGACAAGCAACGCCTGCTGCGCGAGCTCGACGATTGCATCGCCCTGCGCGAACTGGGCGGCGGCTTGCGCCATGCGCCCGAAGCGCTGGTCGGCACGCGCGAAGTGATACGCGACCCCAGTCTGGGCACCACGGGATCGGGCAACCATTTCGTGGAAATCCAGCTGGTCGATGCCGTCATGGACCGCCACGCCGCGTACCGGCACGGGCTGGTGCCGGGCGAAGTGGTCGTCATGATCCACAGCGGCAGCCGCGACGTGGGCTTTTTCGTCGGCAGCCGCTGGATGGACCGCGCCAAAGAGGCCTGGCCGAAAGGCGTGCGCCACCCGCAGTCCGGCCTGTACGGCTTGACGGGCGAACTGGCCGGCGAATACATGGACGCCATGGGCGTCGCATCGCGCTATGCCTGGGTCAATCGCATGGTCCTGGCCGAGCTGGTGCGGGACAGCCTGTCGCAGGTGTATGCGCACGATACCTCTCGCCTGGTGGTGGACGTGCCCCACAACGTCATCCTGCGCGAGCACGGCATGAACATCCACCGCAAGGGTGCCACGCCGGCGCGCGAGGGCGACCTGGCGCTGATCCCCGGCTCCATGGGCGATTACTCCTATGTGGCAACGGGCATGGGCAATCCGGACTGGCTGTGGTCGTGCTCGCATGGCGCGGGGCGCAGCATCCGCCGCCAGGCCATGCGCGCCATGCGGCCCACGGTGGGCGGCGACGAGATGGCGTTCCAGTGCGTGACTTTGCGCGAAGAACGCCGCGTCGAGGAAGCGCCGATGGCGTACAAGAAGATCGGTCCCGTCATCGCCGCGCAGGAGGAAGCGGGCTTGCTGCAATCGGTGGCGCGCTTGAAGCCCCTGCTGACGTTCAAGGCCTGAGCAATTGCGGCACGGCAGCCGCCATCAATGAGATACCGATGGCGGTCAGCACGGCAAACGCGATGCGGCGCATGCCGCGCTGGGCGATCGGTGGCGGATAGCGCTTGCCGGCCATCGTGGCCAGCACGCCGACGGGCAAGGCCAGCGCGCACAGCAGCAAGACTTTCGCGTCGAGCTGGCCCTGGCTGCCCGCCATCAGCGAGCGTCCGCCCGCGCTGATGGCGAACAGGAAAATCAGGCTGTAGCGGATGGTTTTCAGGCTCATTTCCTGGCGATAAAACTGGTACACGAGCGGCGGTCCCGCCAGCGAAAACAGGCCCGAGAACAGGCCGCCGCACACGCCGCTAATAAAAAAGCTGCGCTTGTCCGCCGCGCCCGGTCCCGGCGGCGCCTGCAGCAGGATGCTGACGCCGCCATACACGATGGCCGCGCCCAGCAACAGTTTCAGCAGGGGCGCATACGCCTGGTCCAGGTATCCCAGTAACAGCACGCCGGCCGCCATGGCTGGCAACAAGCCGATGCTGGCCGCGCGGATGGCGCGCCAGTCCAGGTGGTGCAAGGCGCCCGGCAAGGCCACCAGGCAATTCGCCAAGGACAACAAACTGACGAGGGCCGCCAGCGCGGGCACGGGCGCCAGGCCCAGGCCGCTGGCCACGCCCATGACGATCATGCCCAGGCCAAAACCCGTGACGGTCTGAAAATACGTGCCCGCCGCCACCACGCCCAGCAGCGCCAGCACCGGCAAGCTGAACAGGAAGTCAGCGTCCACCCTGGGCCTGCACGGACGTGACGGCAATCACGTTGTACACGTCAATCGCGCTGCAACCGCGCGACAGGTCGTTGGCGGGTTTCTTCAAGCCTTGCAGCAGGGGGCCGATGGCGACGGCGCCGCCCATGCGTTCGGCCAGCTTGTAGCCGATATTGCCCGCGTCGAGGTTCGGGAACACCAGCACGTTCGCGCGGCCATTCACGACGGAATCCTTGACTTTTCTCTGCGAAATCTCGGCCACGATGGCCGCGTCGAGCTGCACGTCGCCATCGATGGCCAGCAGCGGACGCTGGGCCTTGACCCGGTCTGTTGCCGCATGCACCTTGTCGACGGCCGCGTGGTGGGCGCTGCCGCTGGTGGAAAACGACAGCATGGCCACGCGCGGTTCTTCCATCAACAAGGCTTGCGCGCTGTCGGCGGCGGCCATGGCGATGTCGGCCAGTTCCTCGGCTTTCGGGTCGACAACGAGGGCGCAATCGGAAAAGATGAAACCACCCTTGAGGCTATGGAAAGGTTCGCACAGCATCATCAGGAAAAAGCTCGACACCAGCTTGAAGGCCGGATCGACGCCGATGATCTGGATCGCGCTGCGCACTACGTCGGCCGTCGTGTGCACGGCTCCCGCCACGCAGCCGTCCGCGTCGCCCAGGCGCACCATCAGGTTGGCGTAACACAGGGGATCCTGCACGGCGATCCTCGCCTGCTCCACCGTCATGCCCTTGGCCTGGCGCAGCACAAACAATTGCTGGGCATAGTGTTCCGACTCGCTGGACTCGGCCGGGTCGATCAGGCGCACGCTGCCCAGGTCCAGCGCATGTTCGCGCGCCAGGGCCAGGATGGCGGCCGGCTTGCCGACGATGGTGATGTGCGCCAGGCCTTCGCTTGCCGCCCGCGCGGCCGCCTGCAGCACGCGCGCGTCGCCGCCCTCGCACAAGACGATGTTCTTCGGCACGGTGCGGGCTTGCTCGATGATGCGGTGCAGGGCTTTCATGGCGACTCCAATTCGGTAAAAAAAAGTGCCGGAACCACGCAAGCATGAAGATGGTTCCGGCACATAAAACCCGGCGAGCCGGGGTCATACAAGGATCGGTCAGGGTGGTGTCGGATTACGCCGGGCCGAGGCCCGGCTAATCCGACCTACACAGTCGCGTAGGTTGGGTAGGTTGGATTAGCCCAGAGGGCGTAATCCAACAACACCAGCAAATCAGACGTAGTCTTTATATTTGTCCAGGTGACGCACGGGTTTGCTCAGCGCATCGCGGCGGAACGGGTCGCCCAACTCGCGCGTGCACATGATTTCGATGATGGTCGTCTTGCCTTCATTCATCTGCATGTCGATCGCCTTCTTCAAGGCCGGGCCCACGTCTTCCAGCTTGTCGACCGTGATGCCTTCGGCGCCCATGGCGCGCGCAATCTCGGCAAAGCTCTGGTTGTCGAGCTCACCGGCGACGAAGCGGCGGTTGTAGAAATCCACCTGGTTTTTCTTTTCCGCGCCCCACTGGCGGTTGTGGAAGACCACGGCGGTCACGGGAATGTTGTGGCGCACGCAGGTCATCGTTTCCATCAGGCTCATGCCCCAGGCGCCGTCGCCCGCATATGACACGGCCGGACGGTGCGGTGCGGCCACCTTGGCGCCGATGATGGTCGG
This sequence comes from Janthinobacterium sp. EB271-G4-7A, assembly GCF_020858075.1. NCBI lineage: Bacteria > Pseudomonadati > Pseudomonadota > Betaproteobacteria > Burkholderiales > Oxalobacteraceae > Janthinobacterium > Janthinobacterium sp. EB271-G4-7A. The sequence goes on along the minus strand of NZ_JACYMI010000003.1, from coordinate 353,014 downwards.
GAAGGCATAGCCGCAGTTGCCAAAGCTCATCGCCGCAAAGAAACTGCGCGGCTTTTCGAAGCGCAAGTAACTGTTCGCCACCGAGTTGATGTTGCCGATGTCGGTCGACACCATCACGTCTTCCGGCATGGCTTTTTCCAGCTCGCGCAAGACCTGGCGCGGGTGCAGATAGTTGCCCGGCTCTTTCTTCTGCTCTTCGATCATGTCCAGGCTGTACGCATCCTTTTCATGGGTCCAGTTCGTCAATTCCTCTTCCCACGCCGCCTTCTCCGCTTGCACGGTGGCATAGCGCGCGTCGCGCGTGGCGTCGCAGTCGAGCGTCTTGCCATCCAGGCGGGACAGGATGGCTTTGGCGGCCGCCTTGGCGTCGCCGCAGATGCCGACCGAAATCTTTTTCACCAAACCGAGCATCTTGTTGTCCGCGTCGATCTGGATGATCTTGGCGTTCTTCGGCCAGTAATCCATGCCGTGCTGCGGCAGGGTGCCGAACGGGCCCAGGCGCGAGCCGAGGGCCACGACGACGTCAGCCTGGGCGATCAGTTTCATGGCCGCCTTGGAACCTTGATAGCCGAGCGGACCGCACCACAGCGGGTGGCTGGCGGGGAACGAGTCGTTATGCAGGTAGCTATTCACGACGGGTGCGCCGAGGCGTTCGGCCAGGGCCTTGCACTCTTCGATGGCTTCGCCCATGACGACGCCGCCGCCCGAGATGATCACGGGGAACTTGGCCTTGGCCAGGAGCTCCGCCGCATCGTTGAGGCTTTGTTCGCCGCCGGCGCCGCGATCCAGGCGGTTCGGTTTCGGGATTTCCGCCTTGATTTCGCCATAAAAATAGTCGCGCGGGATGTTCAATTGCGTCGGGCCCATTTCCGACATGGCGCGGTCAAAGCAGCGGCCCGTGAATTCGGCCATGCGGGCCGGATTGGTGACGTGGCCCTGGTATTTGGTGAATTCCTCGAACATCGGCAACTGGTTCGCTTCCTGGAAACCGCCCAGGCCCATGCTCATCGTGCCCGTCTCAGGGGTAATGATCACGACCGGGGTATGCGCCCAGTAGGCGGCGGCGATGGCGGTCACGCAATTACTGATGCCGGGGCCGTTCTGGCCGATGACCACGCCATGGCGGCCCGAGACGCGGGCATAGCCGTCGGCCATGTGGCCGGCGCCCTGCTCGTGCACGACGGGAATCAAACGGATGCCGGCCGGGGCAAAGATATCCATCGGGTCCATGAAGGCCGAGCCCATGATACCGAACATGTCGGTTACGCCATTGGCGGCCAGGGTTTCCACGAACGCTTCGGAAGGCGTCATCTTTTGCGGGCCCACAGGTATCGCTGCGGCGGCGGCTTTTTGGTCGGACAAATCGGTCATGGCTCAGTCTCCTTACGGTTTTATGAAAAATCGGTATATTTTGTTCCGATATTTGAAATGTGTGTTCAATTTAACGGTTGCGAAATGCGCTGTCAATGAAAATTCATGAAAAATCGGACTGTTTCATTCCTGAATCCGGAATCCGTGACTTAGGTCCACTCCTGAAACAACAATGGCGGCTTATCCGCAACAGACAAGCCGCCATCGTTCTCCTTCTGCGCCGCGCTTAGAACTTCAGGCGCATGCCGGCCGTGAAGGCGCTCGAGTTATGCCCAGGCAAGGGCACGCTGCCGCCACTGGAGGCATCGCCAACGAAATTGGTGCCCGCGCCATCGTTGTTGATGCGGCCGTACGAGGTGTACAGATTCGTGCGTTTGGACAAGGCATAGGTATAGCCGATGGCCAACTGGCGCCCGCCGCGGCGCGCATTCGTGCGGTCATCCTTCTTGATGTAGGACGCCATCACGCTGCCCGCCGCGCCCACGGGGGCCGACGCACCCAGCATGACGTTGCGGAAATCCGTGCCCGCATCATCCTTGTCCGTCTCATACGCGGCGTGCAGCTTGGCGGGACCGAAGTCATAGGTGCCGCCCAGCAAGGTCACTTTCGCCGTGTTCAGCGGCGTATCCTTGCGGTTGTCATGCGCCAGCGTCAGCACCAGCGGGCCATTGGCGTAGTCGATGGAAAAGTCGATGGTGCGGCCCAGGGTGTTGCTGTCCGGCTTTTCGCCCAAGCCATACATGATGGCAGCCGACAAGCCGTTCACTTTCGGCGTTTCATACATGATGGAATTCTTCGTGCGCAGGCTGGCCACGCTCATCAGGTTGATCGAGGCGCCCGTCATGCCCGTCTCGAAGGGGTCAATATTGTCCAGCGCGGTAAACAGCGGGTTGTGCTGCAAGCCCAGGTTTACGGCGCCAAAGCCACCCGACAGGCCCACGTAAGCCTTGCGGCCGAACAAGGCGCCCTGGCGGTTGGCGCCCGTATCCACGTCGAGGCCGTTTTCCAGCAAGAAATTGGCTTTCAGATTGTTGCCCAGGTCTTCCGTGCCCTTGAAGCCGATGCGGCTGCCCGACTGCACGCCGGTGGCCAGCTTGGTGACGGAACCGTCCGCGCCGCCATGTTCGGATGTCAGGCCCGCGTCGAGCAAGCCGTACACGGTGACGGACGATTGGGCGCTGGCGCTGCCAGCGAAGAAGGAGGCCAGGATGGCTGCCGCTACGAGTGTGTGTTTCATGTCATCTCCAGGTATTGTGGTTTTTATAAACGCTTGAAACGATAATCAACTACGGTGCCGCAAACTTGGCTCAGGCGATCAGCCCGGCCATTGGCGACGACGGCGAGGCGCGCATGGCGCCAGGCTGCGTCATACTTTTCGGCATGCGTCCGGCCAGGTAAGCCTCGCGTCCGCCCTGCACTGCCAGTTTCATGGCGCGCGCCATGCGTATCGGTTCGCGCGCCGCCGCGATGGCGGTATTCATCAAAATGCCGTCGCAGCCGAGTTCCATGGCGATGGCCGCGTCCGACGCCGTGCCCACGCCTGCATCGACCAGCACGGGCACCGTGGCTTGCTCGATGATCAGCGACAGATTCCACGGATTCAGAATGCCCATGCCCGAGCCGATCAGGGACGCCAGCGGCATGACGGCGATGCAGCCGAGGTCTTCCAGCATGCGCGCCTGGATCGGGTCGTCGCTGCAGTACACCATCACCTGGAAGCCGTCGCGCACCAGCTCCCCGGCCGCCTTCAAGGTTTCCGGCATGTTCGGGAACAAGGTCTTTTCATCACCGAGCACTTCCAGCTTGCACAGCGGGTGGCCGCCCAGCAGCTCGCGCGCCAGCTGCAAGGTATAGACGGCGTCGCGCGCGTTGTAGCAGCCGCCCGTGTTGGGCAGGATCGTGTATTTCGATGGCGGGATGAAGTCGAGCAGGTTCGGCTCGCCCTTTTCCTGGCCGATGTTCACGCGGCGTATCGTCACCGTGACAATCTCGGCGCCGCTCTCTTCGATGGCCAGACGCGTTTCCTCGAAATCCTTGTATTTGCCCGTGCCCACCAGCAGGCGCGACTGGTAGGTGGTGCCGGCCAGGGTCAGGCCGCCCGGTGCTTGGCTGGGGGTGGCGTCGTCTCTCATCGTGGTGCTCTCCTAAGTTGAACCAAAGCGGTCTCTGGCCGGGGTGGCTCCCCGCAAAACGCAAAATCGACTTCCGGCCGGCGTCCCGACACAAGTTCCGCGATCGCCCTGCCCGCGCCGCAGCCCATGGTCCAGCCCAGGGTGCCGTGGCCCGTGTTGAGGAACAGCTGGCGGTAGCGCGTGGCGCCGATATACGGCACGTTCGAGGGTGTCAGGGGGCGCAGGCCGGCCCAGTAGACGGGGTCGCCGTAATCGCAGGCGTGCGGGAACAGCGCCTGCACGCGGCGCGTGATGGCGGCGCAGCGCACGGGGTTGAGTTCGCGCGTATAGCCGTTCAGCTCGCACGTGCCCGCCACGCGCAGGCGTTCGCCCAGGCGCGAAAACACGAGCTTGTGGCCATCGTCCGTCAGCGAGACGGTCGGTGCGGCGGATGGCTCAAGAATCGGATAGGTGGCGGAATAACCTTTGCCCGGATACAGCATCAAGCGCATGCCCAGCGGCTGCAGCAAGGGCGCGGAAAAACTGCCCATGGCCACCACCACGGCATCCGCATGCTCGATGCGGTGGCGCCCTTGCGCATCGATGCATTCCACGCCGGTGATGCGTTCGCCATCGGCCAGCAAGCGCGTCACGGTGCTGCCGTACTGGAAATCCACGCCGGCAGCGGCGGCGCGGGACGCCAAGGCCGTGGTAAACAGATGCACGTCGCCCGACTCGTCGCTGGCCGTAAAGTCGCCGCCGACGATGTGCGGGCGGGCGTGGGCCAGGGCCGGTTCCAGCCGTATCACTTCATCGGCGCTGACGGTATTGCGCGGGCAGCCCAGCTCGCGCAAGAGGGCGGCGCCCGACTGCGATTTATCGAACTCCTGCTGGTCCGTATAGAAATGCAGAATGCCGCGCTCCAGGTGGTCATATTCGATACCCGTTTCGCGGCGCAGGGCTTGCAAGCTCTGCCGGCTGTACTCGGCCAGGGCGACGATCTGCCGCATATTGCGCGACACGCGCGACGGCAGGCACTCGCGCAGGTAATGCAGCGCCCACTGCCATTGCAGCGTATCGAGGCGAGGACGGAACAGCAGCGGCGCGTCGTCCTTGCCCAGCCAGCGCACGACCTTGCGCAGGGTGGCGGGATTGGCCCACGGTTCCGCGTGCGAGACGGATATCTGCCCGCCATTGCCGAAGCTGGTTTCCTGCGCGGCGCCCGGCTGGCGCTCGAACACGCGCACATCGTGGCCAGCCTGGCGCAAATACCAGGCCGATGCCGTGCCGACCACGCCGGCGCCGAGGACTAGGAGCTTCATGGCAACTGGCCTGGAATCAGCGCGTCAGCAGCACGGCGATGGCGACAAAGGCGGCGATCCACACGGTTTCCATCACCAGCATGATCACGGGACGCCAGCCCAGCGAGGCCAGCGACTGGAACGACGTTTTCACGCCCAGCGCGGCAATGGCGATGACGAGGCAGGCGCGCGAAGCATTGTTGATCCAGCCATTCACTTCCTGCGGGATCAGGCCCAGGCTATTCGTGATGACGAGCCACACAAAGCCGATCAGGAAGAATGGCACGAGCGGCGGCGCATCGACTTCGCTCTTGCCGTCCTTGCGCTTGAACATGATCGACAGGCCCAGCACGACAGGCACGAGGCAAGCGACGCGCGTCAGCTTGACGAAGGTGGCCACGTCGCCCGTGTGATTACTGACCAGGTAGCCGGCGCCCACCACTTGCGCCACGTCATGAATCGTGCCGCCGATGAACACGCCCGCTTCCGTCGGGTCAAAGCCCAGCAGCTTGACCAGCAGCGGGTAGACGATCATGGCCAGGGTCGACAGGGTCGTCACGCCCACCACCGTCAGCAGCGTGAATTTTTCGTTTTCCTTGGTTTGCGGCAGCACGGCCGAGATGGCCAGCGCGGCCGAGGCGCCACAGATGGCCACGGAACCGCCCGACAGGATGCCTTCCGTGATGGGGCGTTTCAGCCACCTGGCCAGCAGGTAGCCGAAGCCCAAGGTCGCCACCAGGCCGCCGACGACGATCAGCAGGGGCGTCACGCCCACCGAAGCGATCTGGTTGAAGGTGATGCGCGCGCCCAGCAGGGCCACGCCCGTGCGCAATAAAATCTTGCTGCAAAACTCGATGCCGGGCTTGCAGGTGGGGTCGGAGGCGAGGAAGTGGAAAGCCAGGCCGAAGAACAGCGCATACAGCAGCTGAGGACCGCCGTAATTGCTGGAAATAAAGGTGGCCGACAGGGCGATCACCAGCGCGATGGCCACGCCGGGCCAGCTGCGCAGCACGGCGCGGGGACGCCAGATGGCGACGGCGGAAGACAGGTAGGGAATGTTCTTGTCGACAACGCGTGTTATCGCTGAGGAGTTGGTTTTCATGCGGGTCCACTCATAATGTTTTAAAAATTGGGACATTTCATCTCGTTTTTTAATAATACACGATGAGCTAGCGAAGTCCATGCTTTTCCACGAAAATCGAAACCGGATGTTCCGGAAACTGACGTTTTAAGGTTAATGCTGGCGTAAACGACAAGCGGCGCGGCCCTGTGCAGGGACGCGCCGCCGTGGCTGGCCGTTGAACGATTACTTTTTGTTCAGGCGGGTAATCAGACTGGATGTATCAAAGCGGTTGCCGCCCGCCTGTTGCACTTCGCCATAGAACTGGTCCGTCAAGGTCGTCACGGGCAAGTCGCTGCCGTTGCGCTTGGCTTCGGCGAGGCAGATGCCGAGGTCCTTGCGCATCAGGTCGACGGCGAAACCGAAGTCGAACTTGCGCTCTATCATGGTCTTGCCCCGGTTTTCCAGCTGCCACGACTGCGCCGCCCCCTTGGAAATCACGTCGACGACGAGGGCCGCGTCGAGGCCCGCGTTTTCCGCAAAGGCGATGCCTTCGCTCAAGGCTTGCACCAGGCCCGCGATGCAGATCTGGTTGACCATCTTCGTCAGCTGGCCGGAACCGGAAGCGCCCATGTAGGTGACGGCGCGCGAGAACAGGGCGATGACAGGCTCGGCCCGTGCATACGCCTCAGCATCGCCGCCCGCCATCACCGTCAGCTTGCCGTTTTCCGCGCCCGCCTGGCCGCCGGACACAGGCGCGTCGAGGAAGAACACGCCCTGCTCTTTCGCCGCCGCGTGGATGGTGCGCGCCGCTTCGGCCGAGGCCGTCGTGTGGTCGATCAGGATGCTGCCCGGCGCCATGGCGGACAGCAAGCCGCCCTCTTCCAGGATGACCTGGTACAGGTCGTTATCGTTGCCGATGCAGGTAAAGACGAACTCGGCACCCGCCGCCGCGGCAGCCGGCGTGGCGGCGCTGCTGCCCTTGTGCTGTTCCAGCCAGGCGGCCGCGCGGGCCGGGTTGCGGTTGTACACGGTGACGTCGTGCCCGCCCGCCGCCAGGTGACCTGCCATGGGGAAACCCATGACGCCCAAACCGATGAATGCCACTTTTGCCATATTGTCCGTCCTGTCGATGAATGAATCCGATTATTGTTGCACAAATGGCCCGTGGCGGCAGCATGGCGCGGCCCTACGCGACGTTTGGCGTACACGGAGTGGTGATTGGGAAACATCCGCTTTTCAGCTATACAAGACGAAAATTATCATAAAGAACTTTATATTGCATTTTTTTCTAGTTAATATTATATTGAATTGGCATTATAAATAAGTAAACTTTTGCCGCATCCTTTTCCCAACCCTTGTGAAGGAGTCGATCTTGCAAACTGCATTCTCCCGCCTGAAAATCATGAGCGCCGCCGCCCTGCTGCTCGCCGCCAGCGCCGCACACGCAGACATCACGGTGTTTACCAGCCAGTCCGCCTATCTGGCAGCGGTCGGCAATACCGGCGTCGACACCTTTGATGATTTGCCCATCGATGCGCTCGACGGCCCGCTGAACCGCAACGCGGGCAGCTATGCCTACACGGTCAGCAGCGTTGGCGCCTCGCCCATCCTGTATGGCGCAGGCACGGGCAGCGACAACTGGCTGAGTACGAACGACCGCAACGACAGCGTGGTGTTCTCCAACTTTTCCAGTGCCGTACGCGGTGTGGGGGGATTCTTCTTCGGATCGAACTTTGCCGGCGAATATGCCAATGGCCAGAGCATCACGCTGACAGCGCGCAATGCGCTGGGCGAGCTGCTCAGCTATGATCTGGCCCTGCCGACGCAAGCTTCGTTTATCGGCTTCGTGTCGTCGGACGCGTTCTCCGACCTGTCCGTCAGCACAGCCGGACAGATCGGTATCTGGCCAACCATCAATAACCTGTCCGTGTCGGCCGTACCGGAGCCAGCCACTTACGGCATGCTGCTGGGCGGCCTGGGCTTGCTCGGCTTCATGGCGCGCCGCCGCCGAGTCAGCCAGCAGTAAGCAAACTGGCGCCTGGTACGGCTGCCGGCAGCCGTACCAGGCCTGCCATCACGACAATATCTCGCGCAACGCCGCCATCAAGGCTGCGCACTCGCCCACATTACCAATGCTGATGCGCAAATACTGGCTGATGCGCGGCGCATTGAAGTGGCGCACGATCACGGAGCGGGCACGCAAGCCGGCGGCCAGTTGCGCCGCGTCATGCTGCGGATGACACGCAAAGACAAAGTTGGCCACCGAGGGCAGTACCTCGAAGCCCAGCGCCGCCAAGTCCGCCGCCAGCTGTTCGCGGGTGGCAATAACGGCCTGGCGCGTCTGCTGGAAATACGCTTCGTCGTGCAGCGATGCGACGGCCCCGGCCAGCGCCAGCCGGTCCAGCGGATACGAGTTGAAACTGTTCTTCACTCTTTCCAACGCCTCGATCAAGTCCGGATGCCCGAATGCACAGCCCACGCGCAAGCCGGCCAGCGAGCGCGATTTCGAGAACGTCTGCACCACCAGCAAGTTCGGATACCGCGCCACCAGGGCCACGGCGCTCTCGCCGCCGAAATCCACATACGCTTCATCGACCACCACCACGGCATCGGGATGGGCGCGCAGCAAGGCTTCCACGCCGGCCAGCGGCAAGTCCACGCCCGTGGGGGCGTTAGGATTGGGGAAGATGATGGCGCCGCACGGCCCCTGGTAGTCTTCCGGACGGATGCGCATGGCATCGTCGAGCGCCACCGTGCGGTAATCGATGCCGTACAGCTTGCAATACACGGGATAGAAGCTGTAGCTGATGTCCGGGAACAGCAGCGGCGCATCGTGCTTGAGCAAGGCCATGAAGGCCAGCGCCAGCACTTCGTCGGAGCCATTGCCGACGAACACTTGATTGCTGTTCAAGCCGTGGTAGTCGGCCAGGGTTTGCTTCAGTTCGCTGGCGGACGGATCAGGGTAGAGGCGCAGGCTGTCGTTGGCTGCTTCGCGCAATACGGCGAGCACCTGCGGCGACGGACCGTAGGGATTTTCGTTGGTGTTGAGTTTGACCAGGTTGGGCAGTTTGGGTTGCTCGCCCGGGATGTAGGGGGTCAGCTCGCTGACGATATTGCTCCAGAATCGGCTCATTGCTTGGGTATGGGGACAGGATGGGGACACGGTAGATTACCATAGGGTGAGCGGGGTCAAGGCGGACACTATCGGCGAGGAGTAGCGTGGGCGGCATCGGCCCCAACGTGAAGAGGACGCAGCATGAACAGCATGCACAAGCTGAGCGATACGCAGGCGCGGCATGGCGCGCTGACGCAACAGTCACGCCAGCGCAAGATCGATGCGTGGCTACAGGTCGCAGCCAGTCTCAGCGAGCAGATCACCGTCGAATTGCAGACTGCCACGGAGCAGCTACAAGGCGAAGGAATGGCCGACTTGCAGCGCGTGACGGCGCTGGCGCAACGCCTGGCAAGCAATAGCAAAGCCATGCGCGATACCCTCGGGACACTGTTTGACAGCGGTGAAAAAAGCGAGGAGCATGCAGTGACAAGCACGGAGGATTGCGCCATGGACGAGCAAGTCAACACGCTGGGAAAGGACATGGCCAGTGTGAAACTGGACGTAAAGGATGTAAAGGCCGATGTAACTGACATCAAAGTCGATGTTGCGGACTTGAAAACCGATGTCGCGGACATCAAGGTGGATGTTGCTGGCCTGAAAACGGATGTCGCTGCTCTCAAGACCGATGTCGGCGTTCTCAAGACGGATGTCAGTGGCTTGAAACTGGACCTCGCTGTGGTGCGCTCCAATTATGCGACCAAGTCCGATGTGGCTGAGGCGAAGTCGGCTGTCATCCTGTCGTGTGTGGGGACGATCATTGCCATGTCGGGCGTCGCGTTTGCGGTGGCGAGGCTAGTGCATTAGATTGCGTTTGTGGGAGCGCTGGCTTTCAAAGCCTGAATGGAGGAAAAAACGCCTTGCGCTGCGCGCTTTGGGCGGTTTTTTCTACCTGCCTTATTGCGCTGGCGGCTTGCACATGTGGCGGGTATAAAAAAAGCTCCCTTGCGGGAGCTTCTCTTATGTATTCTGGCGGAGAGGGTGGGATTCGAACCCACGGTACGATTTAACGTACGCTTGATTTCGAGTCAAGTACATTCGACCACTCTGCCACCTCTCCGTTTACTGCGGTCTATTCGTTCAAACTGACGTGCCTGTTTGAACGAGGCGCTATTTTAGCATGGGGATTGTTGGGTTGGGTAGGGGTTTTATTGGCGATTTGCAACTGAGGGCTGGTAGCCAAACCAAAAAACCAATTGGTCGATTCGGGGAGCCTCGCGCGAATACGCGCTCGTCTTCGAATCCCACGCGCAAGGCGCGCAGGCGCCTTGCTCCTTTCCGCCGCCACAAATAAAAAAAGCTCCCTTGCGGGAGCTTTCTCTATTTGTTCTGGCGGAGAGGGTGGGATTCGAACCCACGGTACGATTTAACGTACGCTTGATTTCGAGTCAAGTACATTCGACCACTCTGCCACCTCTCCATTTGCTGCGGTCTTTCCCGCATTGCTGCGAGAAGGCAAGATTATAGCAGCCCGCGGCGAAAAGAAAAGGACTATTTTAGGCCTTCAGATGCGTCAGGCCACCCATGTACGGGCGCAGCACGGCCGGGATCTCGACGCTGCCGTCCGCTTGCTGATAATTTTCCAGCACGGCCACCAGGGTGCGGCCCACCGCCAGGCCGGAGCCGTTCAGGGTGTGGGCCAGTTCCGGCTTGCCGGCGGCGTTGCGGAAACGCGCCTGCATGCGGCGGGCCTGGAAGGCTTCGCAGTTCGACAGGGACGAAATCTCGCGGTAGGTGTTTTGCGCCGGCAGCCATACTTCCAGGTCGAAGGTCTTGGTGGCACCGAAACCCATGTCGCCCGTGCACAGCGACATCACGCGGTATGGCAAGCCCAGGCGTTGCAAGATCGTTTCCGCATGGCCGACCATTTCATCGAGCACCTGGTACGACGTGTCCGGATGCACCACTTGGACCATTTCCACCTTGTCGAACTGGTGCTGGCGGATCATGCCGCGCGTGTCGCGGCCATAGCTGCCCGCTTCCGAACGGAAGCATGGCGTATGGGCCGTCATTTTCAGGGGCAGTTGATCCAGCGCGAGGATTTCATCGCGCGCGATATTGGTCAGCGACACTTCCGACGTCGGGATCAGGTAGAAGGTCTCGCCCTCGCCTTCCGCGCCGCCTTTTTTCACCGAGAACAGGTCGGCTTCGAATTTCGGCAGCTGGCCCGTGCCGCGCAGCGAGTCGGCATTGACCATGTACGGGGTATAGCATTCCGTGTAGCCATGTTCGTCCACGTGCGTGTTGAGCATGAATTGCGCCAGCGCGCGGTGCAGGCGGGCGATGCCGCCCTTCATGACGGAGAAGCGCGAGCCGGTCAGCTTGGTGGCCACTTCGAAATCGAGGCCCAGCGGGCCGCCCACGTCGACGTGATCCTTGACTTCAAAGTCAAAAGTGCGTGGCGTGCCGACCTTGCGCACTTCCACGTTGCCCGACTCGTCCGTACCCAGAGGCGACGATTCGTGCGGCAAATTCGGCACGGCCATGATGAAGTCGCTCAGCTTGGCTTGCACTACGCTCAAGGCCGCTTCATCGGCTTTCAGCTCATCGCCCAGGCCGGCCACTTGCGCCATCACGGCCGAGGTGTCTTCCCCCTTGCCTTTCAACATGCCGATTTGCTTGGACAGCGCATTGCGCTTGCCTTGCAGCTCTTCGGTGCGCGTCTGGATCGCCTTGCGTTCGGCTTCGAGGGCATTGAAACCTGGCACGTCGAGCTGGAATTTGCGCGTCGCCAGGCGTTCTGCGACGGTGGCGATGTCTTTACGGAGAAGTTGGATATCTATCATGGGTGGATGGCGGTGCCGATGTATCGAAAGCACTCATTGTACCAAGACCCGTTCAGTTCTTTATGAGTTTTGCACATGGCCAACCATCGTCATGGCGGCATGGCTGGGCACTCGCACCCGCTTTACATTTTTTGCTTAGCTTATTGCTTAAATGAACGCGGCTTTTTCGGCAGCGGTCAGGCGGCGGGCGCTGACGGTAACGACGGGCATCGTGCTGTCGGCAGCCTGGGCGATCACGGTGCTGCTGGCGCTCACTTCCAGCGTATTCGCGCCGGCGGTGACGAAGCTGGCGCCGATGGCGATGATGGCGGCGGCGACAAAGGTGATTTCCATGTTTTTCAGTGCGTTCATGATGTTACTCCTGGTTAGTTTGTTTCGTTGACTGCTGCTGGTATGGTGGTACTTTAGCCAACGGCCGCGAACAACGCCACCGGCTTGCGACCAGCGGCGAAAAACAGGGAGCGAACGGTGAAAAACGGGGACTGAAGCGCAGAGAATAGTTACAAGGCATCCTTGACCAGACGCCCCAGGCGGCCAATGGCCTGCTCGATGCGCGGCGTCCACGCATTGCCGCAATTGAGACGCAGATAATTGCCGAACTTGCCCGAGGCCGAGAACAGCTGGCCCGGCATATACGCCACGCCTTCCGCGATGGCCTGGCCGTGCAGGGCCAGCGCATCGATATGCGGCGGCATCTGCACCCACAACACGAAACCGCCCTGCGGCTCGGACAGCATGCAGTCCGCCGGGAAGCTGGCCGCCACGGCGTCGGACATGCGCGCGATGCGCTGCACCAGGGTGCGCCGCATCTTGCGCAGCTGCTGGTCGTAGCTGCTGCCTTCCAAAAAATCGGCCAGCACGGCCTGGAAGAAATGGCTGGTGGCACCGCTCGACACGGTTTTGAGCAAAGCCACTTCCTGCGCGAAACGCCCGGCCAGCACGTAGCCGACGCGCGACGCGGGCGTGATGGCCTTGGAAAACGAGGAGCACAGCAGCACATTCCCGCTCGTATCGTAGGCTTTCACGGGCCACGGCCGCTGCGGTGCAAAGCACAGGTCGCCATACACATCGTCCTCCACCAACGGAATATTGAATTCCGACAGCAGGCCCGCCAGCCGTTTCTTGTTTGCTTCCGGCATGACGCAGCCCAGGGGATTATTTGCGTTCGGCACGAACAGACACGCTTGCACGAGGCCGGCACGCAGGGCCAGCTCGAGCGCGTCGAGCGACGGCCCCGTCTTCGGGTCGGTGGGAATTTCCAGCGCCTTCATGCCCAGGCTTTCGATCATCTGCAGCAGCACGAAATACGTGGCCGACTCGATGGCGATGGTGTCGCCCGGCTTGGCGACAGCGCGCAGGCACAGGCTGATCGCTTCCGTGCAGGAATTTGTCACGACGATCTCTTGCGGGTCCAGCTTGCCCCAGTCCAGCGCCCGGCGCGCAACCTGGCGCAGGAAATTGCCTTCGCTGACGTCGTAGCAGCTGACCTTGCTCAATAAAGCGGGTTCGCGCCGCGCCACGGCGCTGATGGTGCGCTGCATGCGCTTGATGGGCAGTATCTCGTCGGGCGGCCAGGCCGTGCCCAGCTGCACGATATTCGCCGTCTCGTTGTCCTTCAGCACGCGCATCAACAGATTGTTGATGCCGACGAAGGCCGGCTCCTTCAGGTGCTGGGCGTCGGCACTGCAGGGCCGGCGCGGCGCCCGGTGGCGCACGAAATAGCCGGACTGGGGCCGCGCATCGACTTGCCCCCGGTCTTCCATCAGGCGCAAGGCTTGCATCACGGTACTGATGGAGATGCGCTTTTGCTGCGCCAGGTGGCGGATCGACGGCAGGCGGTCGCCGGGCGCGAACACGCGCGAGTCGATCAAGGCGCCCAGCTCGTTGGCCAGGTGCTCGTACAGATTCAAATGCGCGCTCATGTTCATCCTTTCAGTATGCGGCTGCCGCGCGTCGCCGGCACAGATACAGTTGCCGAGTTTTTTGATAAGCACAGTCTACGACAAGGGACACTGTATTCATGACAATTTCGTTTTCCTGCATCTGTCATGGTTCACCGCAAGGGCCTAAGCTGTTCCTGTCAGCACAACAGGAGCGATGCCATGCATACCGACCACGAATTACGCAGCGAACGGCCTTTACGCCTGGAAAAAGCGCATGCCAAGGTCATCGAATGCCTGTCCGGCACGGCGTGGATCACGGCCTACGCCCAGTTCGAGGATTGCGTGCTGCGCAGCGGCGAACGCTATACGATACCGAATGACGGCCTGGTGCTGGTCGAAGCCGTGGGCAGCGGACACATCCGCGTGCATGGGACTGCCGCACCCCGCCCTACCCTGCTGCGCTGGCTGAACCTGGCACTGCCTCACACCTTGAATATTAGGAATACATGACTCAAGCACCACCATTGCGCGTCCTCGTCACGGGCGCCGCCGGCGTTATCGGCAGCGTTTTCTGGAAGAGCCGGCACGGGGAATTCTCCCTGCGCCTGGCCGACCTGCACACAGGCAAGCTGGCCGAAGCGCCCTGCCCATCCATTCAACTCGACGTGGCCGACTATGCCGCCTGCCTGGCCGCCTGCACCGATATCGATGTGGTGCTGCACCTGGCCGGCGTGCCCCATGCCAGCGCCGATTTCGATGCGCAACTGCTGCAGCCGAATATCCTCGGCACGCACAACATCTTCCGCGCGGCACAGGTAAAGAAAGTGAAAAGAGTCGTGTTTGCCAGCAGCGCGCAAGCCATCGAAGGCTATCCGCTCGACGCACAGGTGCATGAGCACATGCCGGCGCGGCCCGCAAACATGTATGGCGCCAGCAAGGCCTTCGGCGAAGGCGTGGCCTCGGCGTTCGCGCACCAGCATGGCATGACGGCAATCGCCGTGCGCATCGCCAATGTGGCCAACTTTGCGCCAGGCCAGCAGCACAGCGCGCGCGACGTGGCCGCCTTCATCAGCGAACGGGACGTGGTGCAATTGCTGGCCCGCTGCATCGCCGCCGACGTGCCGCCCGGCTACCACGTCGTGCATGGCGTGTCGGACAACCGCTACAAGCGGCTGTCCATCGCGGCGACGCGCCAGCTGGTGGGCTACGCGCCGCAGGACGACGGTTTCAGCTTGCTGGGCTTATAAAACCTAGCTACCAACACGCATCACTCTTTTCATTTCTTCAAGATAGAAATCCACATTCCCTTTTATTTTCACCATGACCATGGGCAAATAGACATTGAGGATATCTATCGTCAATTTTCGTCCTTCGGAACCATAGTAGATATCTGCAAATTTCCGCTTTGTCATTTAACCTCAGATTCGCTACTGGATCGTTTGACTGGCAAGAGTGAACATCGAGCAGTAAATTCAACAGCCAAGGTGAACATCAACACCAAATTCGCCACCCGCTGTTGTTAATACATCATTAAATCGCGATGCTTGCCCTTTTTAACATTGCGTACTGGCGTCACCTATTTATACGTGTAGACTAGCTGTAACACTCTACTACAACCAGCTGACAGGCGAATATTGGGAGATGGAATCGGTGATAAATCAGATAGATATAGCAAGTTTTGGCAGTTTCCGCGGCTTGGACTGGAAAAAAACGGTTAAGGATAGCGGAAAAACTGTTCAGAATTTCAAGCGGCTGAACATCCTTTATGGACGAAACTATTCTGGCAAGACGACTCTCTCTCGAGTTTTCCGTGCCTTGGAAACACGCAAGGTCCCCCTAAACTATCTCACTCCTTCGTTCACCATTTATGGAGATCAAGGTAACGTCACTCAAGCCACCATACCGACGCACAACTACGACGTCCGGGTCTATAACCGTGATTTCGTAACCGACAACTTGGATTTTCTCGTACATCAGCAGATTGGCGGCGAGATCAAGACCTTCGCCATCGTTGGAGATAAGAACAAGGAGATTGAAGATGCCATAACGGCGATTGAAACCCAGCTTGGAAAAGTAGAGGACAAAACTGGCCTAAGATTTGAGTTGGACGGGAAGAAGAAAGAGCAGGTTCGTACCAAGACTAATCACTCTACCGCCGCTAGTGGGCTTGAAGATAAGTTGCGCGCCCACGCAAACGAAAAGATCAAAAAAAATCGTGAATATGGGTCAGCGGTCTACAACATTGAAAGCATTAAAAGAGACATCTTGGCAGGCAAGCAACTTGGATTCAAGCCGTTGACCATAGAGGAACAGGCTGCAAAACTGACTCTATTGAAACAAGAGGCGTTGAGTGACATATCAGGCTCACTAAAAATTCAGCTAAAACTTGATTTTTTACGAAGCACAGCTTCGCCACTTCTATCCAAAGAAATCAAGCCGACTAAACCCATTCAAGAATTGCTCAACGATAGTGTTCTTCAAATGTGGGTTAAACAAGGTATCGGCCATCACCGTGAAAAGCGCGAAAGTTGTGCTTTTTGCAGCCAAAATTTACCTCATGATATTTGGCAAACACTGGACGAGCACTTCAGCAAAGAATCAGGCGATCTTGAAACGGCCTTGGACGTAGCTATCACGTCCGTTACTGACGAAATTAAGGCCATTACGGGGTTCAATAATTTTAGAAGTGATCAGTTCTATGCTGAAGAGCGCTCTGCCTTTGACTCAAATAGCAAGGCTCTGACTGAAGCATTAACGGCCTACAAAAATGATTTAGAAACACTGAATAATGATTTGGAGAGTCGCAAGAGCAATCTCTTCCAAGTAGTCTCTATGAAAGATCCAATCCACAGTGCAGATGAAATCCAGAAGCATGTAGACGCTATCAATGCCTTAATCTTGACCAGCAACGGAAAAACTAAAACACTAGATAGAGACAAGAATACCGCGAGAGAAACACTTCGTTTGTTTGATGTTTATACCTTTGCACAAGCAGTAAACTACGACGCCGAAGTGACGCGCATTGCCACATTGAAAACTGAAGCTACGACAGCCAACACAACCTTCATCGAAGCCAACGCGGAAATTCTTAAGCTTGAAGCTGAAATCACGACTTGGAGAGCCAAGGAGAAGGATGAACGCAAAGGTGCTGATCGTATCAACTCGTTGTTGAACCATTTTTTCGGTCATGATGGAATCAAGCTGGAAGCAAAAGACAACACAGAAAAAACAGCCGTCAAATTTGAAATAACAAGAGACGGAAAATCAGCTTACAACCTGAGTGAAGGTGAGTGCAGTCTTATCGCATTTTGCTACTTCATAGCAAAACTTGAAGAACCCGACTCCAAGGGAAAAGATCTCATCATTTACATTGATGATCCGATTTGCAGCCTTGATGGAAATCATATTTTCTTCGTCTTCAGCCTGATTGAAAGCCTTATTGCAAGGCCTCTTAAAAATCCTGATGGAACGAACAAGTATCGCTATAAGCAATTATTCATCTCCACCCACAATCTGGACTTCTTGAAGTATCTTAAGAAGCTTTCATTACCACCGGAGAAAAATCATGGTGGAAATCAGTACTTCATCATTGAAAGAAATGGAACCGCTAGTAGCATTTCTCTCATGCCCTCCTATCTCAAAGAGTACATTACAGAATTCAACTACCTTTTTCATCAGATCTATAAATGCCGTGATGCCGAATATGCGAAAGTTTCGCATGAACCCTTCTACTCTTTCGGGAACAATCTAAGGAAATTCCTTGAGGCGTTATTGTTCTACAAATATCCTCACCAAGATGATAAAAATGATAGTCTCGAGCGCATGAAAAAGTTCTTTGGCGACGACGATGCAGCTATCACTCTTATCAATCGCCTCAACAATGAACTATCGCATCTTGAGTCGATTTTTGACAGAAGCATGAAACCCATTGAAATTCCAGAAATTCCAAAACTGGCCAACTACGTACTAGATAAAATTTATGAGGCGGACCCTCATCAATACAATTCACTACTGAAGAGCATAGGTGAAATTGAAATAATTAAATAATTAAATTAAAATGCAAATTTCTATTTTTTTATTATCATTAAATTAAAAAAAATAATTGCATATCACTCACCAAAAAGAGTAAAATTAGTTGTATTTTTTGAAATTTATATAATAATAAAAACCAAAAATGGAGATGACAATGGCTGGCCGCGTAAAATATGAAGTCAATGAAAGTCAAGGCGAAGAATTAAACTTACCTTGCACACAATGCTCTGGAGCACCATCCCATAAAGTGGTTTCTTCATATGACGAAAAGGGATCGGATGGAGACCAAGAGTATTCTGTCGACTGGAATACAAAATATCAAATAGTTCAATGCCAAGGCTGTAAAACCATTTCCTTCCGCCAGGCAAGCACCAATTCTGAGGACTACCATCAAGTTGGACCAGGCGAGTACGATTATGCTGTGAGCGAAAAACTTTTCCCTTCTCGATCAGCAGGAAGAAAAGGCTTAGGTGAAAGCACTCATTATTTACCCCAGACCGTTGAAAGAATCTATGATGAAACTTTAACTGCACTTGCAAATCAATGCCCTGTTCTTTCAGGCATAGGTTTGAGAGCACTTTTGGAAACAGTTTGCAAAGAAAAAAATGCTGGTGGAGGTAACTTATTCAATCAAATTGATAGTTTGAAGAATTCAAACATTTTAACTCCGGCCAGCGCTGCCATTTTGCACAAAATTAGAACTTTAGGAAATGAAGCTGCACACGAAGTAAAACCACATACAGGCCGTCAACTTGGCCTCGCAATGGAAATAATTGAACATTTGCTCAAGGAATCATATATTCTACCAAAACAAGTAGCTGCTGAATTCAATGAATAGAACGTTAATACATCGGCGTTGAGATTGTGAGACGGGTACGCCCATCTTTTTAAGATGGGCTAATCAACCAACATTTAGACTGATAAAATAAAATATATGATTTATCATATATTCTTCCCCGCTTTGCGGTCCAGCTCGCGCAGCCAGGCCAATTTATCGGCGATCTTGCTTTCCAGGCCGCGCGGCACGGGCTGGTACCAGCCCGGTTCCGCCATGCCATCCGGAAAATAGGTTTCGCCGGCCGCGTAGGCGTCCGGCTCGTCGTGCGCATAGCGGTAGGCGTGGCCGTAGCCCAGTTCCTTCATCAGCTTCGTCGGCGCATTGCGCAAGTGCACGGGCACTTCCTTGGATTTATCTTTCTTGACGAAAGCCATGGCCGTATTGAACGCGTTATAGCCGGCATTGCTTTTCGCGGCAATCGCCAGGTAAATCACGGCTTGGCCCAGCGCCAGCTCGCCTTCCGGCGAACCGAGGCGTTCATACGTTTCCGCCGCGTCATTGACCATGGTCAAGGCACGGGGATCGGCCAGGCCGATGTCTTCCCAGGCCATGCGCACGATGCGCCGCGACAGGTAGCGCGGGTCGGCGCCGCCGTCGATCATGCGGCAAAACCAGTACAGGGCCGCGTCCGGGTTCGAGCCGCGCACGGATTTATGCAGTGCGGAAATCTGATCATAGAAATTGTCGCCACCCTTGTCGAAGCGGCGTGAATTGAGGGTCAGCGCATTGTCGACGAAGGCTGCGTCGATCTTCGTCGTGCCCGTCGAGCTGGCGGCTGTCTCGGCCTGTTCCAGCAAATTCAGGAAGCGGCGCGCGTCGCCATCCGCGTAGCCGATCAGGGTGTCAGCGGCCGCCTCGTCGAAGGTCAGGTGCGTCAGGGCCGTGGATTGCGCCTTGGCCAGCAACTGCTTCATCTCGTCTTCGTTGAGCGATTTCAACACATACACTTGCGCGCGCGACAGCAGCGCCGAGTTCACTTCAAAGCTGGGGTTTTCCGTCGTGGCTCCAATGAACGTCACCAGGCCCGATTCGACGAAAGGCAGCAAGGCGTCCTGCTGCGATTTGTTGAATCTGTGGATTTCGTCGACGAACAGCAGGGTGTGCTTGCCGAACTGGTCCAGGCTGTGGCGGGCCTGGTCCATGGCTGCACGGATATCTTTTACGCCAGCAAACACGGCCGACAGGGCGATGAATTCGCTGTCGAACGCGTTCGCCATCAGGCGCGCCAGGGTGGTCTTGCCCACGCCGGGCGGCCCCCACAGAATCATCGAATGGGCCTTGCCCGCCTCGAATGCCAGGCGCAGCGGCTTGCCCACGCCCAGCAGGTGCGTCTGGCCGATGACTTCGTTCAGGGTGGCCGGCCGCAAGGCTTCAGCCAGCGGCTGGCGCGGTGCGGTGGAAAAGAGATCCGCCATAATGAGTTACCTAATAAGAATGCAAAAGCCCCGCATTGCTGCGAGGCCGGCTCATACGCAAGGCGCGACAGTCTTAATTATTAATGACGTCGGCGCCCTTGGGCATGACAAATTTAAAGTGATTGGCCGAAAGCGCCGGATTTTTCTGGAAGTTCTTGAATGCCAGCACCGACGTCTGACCGAACGAATCGCGCAATTCCATCGCTTCCGGCACGCCGTTGCGCAAGCCGATGGTGATTTCATCAAACGTCGTGTCCTTGGCTTTCGGCGTGGCCTTCAGCCATTCCAGGCCATCGCGCGTGCCCGCTTCGGCCAGGGTGAAATTCTTTTCCAGGTCGTTGCTGCCGAACAGGATGGCGGCTGGCGAGGAGCCGAGCGCGTCGCCCAGTTTCTTGACCGTCACCTGGCTCAAGTCCTTGTCATAGATATACAGCTTGTCGCCGTCCGCTTGCAGCAGCTGCTCGTACGGCTTCAGATACGTCCAGATGAACTTGCCCGGACGGGCAAACTCGAACGTGCCGCTGGCCGGCGTCGACACTTTCGCCTTGCCGCTGGCATCCGCCTTCTTGACTTGCCGCTGCACGAACTCGCCCTTGGCCGACTTGGTGCCGGCCGCAAAGCTCTTGAATTGCTCGAGGGCGCTGGCCGAGGCGCTGGCCGCGAACAGCAGGCTGCAGGCAACGCTGGCTGCGCCAATCATCATTTTTGCTGCGAAAGTCGTGTTCTTCATTCTGTTTACCCTTGTTCACTACTGGCCGCCGGCACCAGGATTTCCCGGTTGCCATTGGATTGCATGGTTGAGACCACCCCGCTCTGCTCCATCTGCTCAAGCAGACGGGCGGCGCGGTTGTAGCCGATGCGCAAATGACGCTGCACCAGCGAAATCGAAGCGCGGCGGTTTTTCAGCACCACCGCCACCGCCTGGTCGTACAGGGCGTCGGCCTCGCCGCCGCCCTCGCCCGGCGCGCCGCCTTCGGCGCCGTCGCCTTCCAGGGTGCCGCCTTCGAGGATGCCCTCGATATAATTCGGTTCGCCCTGCAGCTTGAGATGGCTGACAACGCGGTGGACTTCTTCATCGGAAACAAACGCGCCGTGCACGCGCATCGGCAAGCCGGTGCCGGGCGGCATGTACAGCATGTCACCCATGCCCAGCAGGGTTTCCGCACCCATCTGGTCGAGAATGGTGCGCGAGTCGATCTTCGACGATACCTGGAAGGCGATACGCGTCGGGATATTTGCCTTGATCAGGCCCGTGATCACGTCTACAGATGGGCGCTGCGTGGCCAGAATCAAGTGCAAGCCGGCGGCGCGCGCCTTTTGCGCGATACGCGCGATCAATTCCTCGACTTTTTTACCCACCACCATCATCAGATCGGCCAGCTCGTCGATGATGATGACGATGGTCGGCAGTTTTTCCAGAGGCTCCGGCGAATCCGGCGTCAGGCTGAACGGATTCGGGATATGTTCTTCGCGCTTTTTCGCGTCGGCAATCTTGGCGTTATAGCCGGCCAGGTTACGCACGCCCATCTTGCTCATCAGCTTGTAGCGGCGTTCCATCTCGTTCACGGCCCAGTTCAGCGCATGGCCAGCCTGGCGCATGTCCGTCACGACGGGCGCCAGCAAGTGCGGAATGCCTTCATACACGGACATTTCCAGCATCTTCGGATCGATCAGGATCAGGCGCACGTCGAGCGGGTCGGATTTGTACAGCAGCGACAAAATCGTCGCATTGATGCCGACCGACTTACCGGAACCGGTGGTGCCGGCCACCAGCAAGTGGGGCATCTTGGCCAGATCCGCCACGACGGGCTTGCCGGCGATATCCTTGCCCAGCGCAATCGTCAGGCTGGACACGCCATCGTTGTAGACCTTGGAGCCGAGGATTTCCGTCAGGCGCACGATCTGGCGTTTACTATTCGGCAGTTCCAGCGCCATGTAGTTCTTGCCGGGAATGGTTTCCACCACCCTGATTGACGTCAAGGACAGCGAACGGGCCAGGTCGCGCGCCAGGCCGACGATCTGACTGCCCTTGACGCCCGTTGCCGGCTCGATTTCATAGCGCGTCACCACCGGGCCGGGGTAAGCGGCCACTACCTTGGCATCCACGCCAAAGTCGGACAATTTCTTTTCGATCAGGCGGCTAGTAAACTCCAGGGTTTCCACGGAGACTGTTTCCACCACGGGCGGCGCTTCATCGAGCAAGGACAGCGGCGGCAGCTTGCCATCGCCGGGGGTTTCAAACAGATGCGCCTGGCGTTCCTTTTCCACGCGCTCCGATTTCACCACCGTCACAACCTGCGGCTCGATCTTCACGGGTGGCGCGGCCACATGTTTCTCCACATGCTTGGCCCGCTCGATCACCACCACCTCGTCGCGGCGCACGGCGGCCACTTCGCCCTGGCGGCGGTCTTCGCGGTCCTGGTAGCGCAGCACGAACCAGTTGAAGGCGTCTTCGATGGCGCCGCCGATGCGCTCGGCCACTTGCAGCCAGGACACATGGAAGAACAGACTGAAACCCAGGCCGAACAGCAGCAACAGCAGCAAGGTCGCGCCCGTGAAACCGAAGGCCACGTGGGCCGAGTGCCCCACCAGCTGGCCCAGCACGCCGCCCGGATCGCGCGGCAGCTGCACGTGCAGGCTCTTTGCCATGCGCAGGTATTCCAGGCCCATGCTGCCGATCAGCATGATGGAGAAGCCGACGATGCGGATCAGCATCTCGACATGGTGTTCACGCTCCACCTCTTCCTCTTCCAGCAGGAAGCGCTTACTCAACCGGCGATAGCCATGCCACACCGTGCGCAGCAGCCACACGCACCACCACCAGGCGGAAAAGCCGAAGATATACAGCAACAGATCGGAGAAGGTCGCACCGAGCTTGCCGCCCAGGTTGGCCACCTTGTCGACGTTGGTGGCGTGCGACCAGCCGGGGTCGAGCTTGTTGAAGCTGGCCAGTATCAGCACGAAATACAGGGCAAACGCGGCCAGCGCGAACCAGCGCGCCTCGGACAGCAGCCGCACCAGCCGGTTGGGCAAGGGCCGGCGTTCGACCGGTTTTCGGGTGTAGCTATTTTGATTGGCCTGGGCTGGTTTAGTCATTCTGGGAAGCGCTGCAAGGTGATAAATGTTTCTGAAAGGGAATTTCCCATAATAAGGAAGTATTCTAAGCCATATATGCCCCGGACGGCCCCACGATTCGTCGCTACAGGCGGCTTGGTCTATAATCGTGGATTGCTTGCACAAGCGCAATACGCCCTTGTTCTTCGCGCGTATGCCCCCAATTCGGATAGACCCCACTCATAGAGAAGCCTCATTATGACCACTACCAAACACGCCCGCGTTTTGATCCTCGGCTCCGGCCCAGCCGGCTACAGCGCCGCCGTCTACGCCGCCCGCGCCAACCTGAACCCGATGCTGGTCACCGGCGTGGAACAAGGCGGTCAATTGATGACCACCACCGACGTGGAAAACTGGCCTGGCGATCCGATGGGCGTGCAAGGTCCGGACCTGATGCAGCGCCTGTTGCAGCACGCCGAGCGTTTCAATACGGAAATCGTGTTTGACCACATCCACACCACCTTCCTGAATGAAAAACCGATCCGCCTGAAGGGCGACAGCCACGAATACACGTGCGACACGCTGATCATCGCCACGGGCGCGTCCGCGCAATACCTGGGTCTGCCATCGGAAGCGGAATTCATGGGCAAGGGCGTGTCCGCCTGCGCCACCTGCGATGGTTTCTTCTACCGCAACCAGGAAGTGGCTGTTGTCGGCGGCGGCAACACGGCCGTCGAGGAAGCGCTGTACCTGTCGAACATCGCCAATAAAGTCACGCTGATCCACCGCCGCGACAAGTTCCGCGCCGAAGCGATTTTGATCGACCGCCTGAACGCCAAGGTTGCCGAAGGCAAGATTGTGTTGAAATATAACCACACCCTGGACGAAGTGACGGGCAACGAAGGCGGCGTGACGGGCCTGAACATCAAGTCGACCATCGACGGCAAGGTCGAAGCGTTGAGCGTGCACGGCGTGTTCATCGCCATCGGCCACAAGCCGAACACGGGCATCTTCGAAGGCCAACTGGAAATGCACAACGGCTACATCAAGACCAAGACGGGCCTGGAAGGCATGGCCACCGCCACCAGCGCGCCGGGCGTGTTTGCCGCTGGCGACGTGCAAGACCACATCTACCGCCAGGCCATCACCAGCGCCGGCACGGGTTGCATGGCAGCACTGGACGCCCAGCGCTACCTGGAAGGCCAGGAGTAAGCGGCGCATGGCGTCGATGAAAGACTTTGCCGACCTGAAAGCGGTCAGCAAGCAGCTCAAGGAGCAGGCCGATGCGCGCGCGCAAGCTGCGGCAGAGCGCGTCCAGCAAGCCAAGGTGCAGGCCGTGGAGAGCAATCTGTTCAAGGCCAGCATCGGCGGCGTCAAGCGCCTGCCCGAGTCGGACCGCTACGTGCCCAGCCTGCCCAAGACAAGCGCCATGGCGGCCCAGCAGCCGGCGCGCAAGCTGTCGCCGGAAGAAGACGATGCGGCCGTGCTGCGCGAGTCGCTGTCGGACTTGTTCGAAGTCGACCACTACCTGGAAAACGATCCGGCCCTGAACTACGCCCGCCCCGGCGTGGGCCCGGACGTGGTGAAAAAGATGCGCAAGGGCCACTGGCCCGTGCAGGATGAGCTGGACTTGCACGGCTTGCGCCGCGACGAGGCGCGCGACGGCATCGGCGCCTTCCTGAACCAGGCGACAAGACGCAAGCTGCGCTGCGTGCGCGTGATCCACGGCAAGGGTTTTGGCTCGAAAGGCCAGGAACCGGTCTTGAAATCGATGGTGCACAGCTGGCTCGTGCAAAAGGATGAAGTCATCGCCTTTTGCCAGGCGCGCCGCTCCGAAGGGGGCGATGGCGCACTGGTCGTATTGCTTTCTTCCGCACTGCAGCCCATCCGCTAGCATTGACAGCAAGATCACAATTCAATAACAAGTTCCGCACTGCACACGGCCCCGTTTGTCACCATTCGGGGCCGTGTCATGTTAACCTGTGACAATTATTTCCTGCTCAAGCGCTCCACCCATGATGCCACCCCAATTGCCGCCTGGCTCGCTGATCAAGATCATTGAGGTCATCGCCATCCTGGTGGGCGCGTTTTCCGGCTTCATCGAAGCACGCCGCAAGCGCATGGACCTGGTCGGTGTATTCGTCGTGGCCTTCATCACGGCGTTTGGCGGGGGGACTTTGCGCGACATACTGCTCGACAAGCGGCCCCTGTTCTGGGTGTCGCACCAGGAATACGCGATTCTCATCTTCGTGCTGGCCCTGACGGCCGCGCCCCTGATCCAGCACTTGCGCCAGATCGTCTCGGAACGCCTGATCATCGTGGCCGACGCCATCGGCCTGGGCATGTTCGCCATCGCGGGCGTGGCCGAAGCAACGCGGGCCGGCATGCCGCTCTTCATCGCATCGATGATGGGGGTGATTACGGGGATTTTTGGCGGCGTGATGCGCGACATCGTCTGCAACGAAGTGCCGATGGTGTTTCGCGACGGCAAACCGTACGCCATCTGCGCCTTTTTCGGCTGCTGGGCCTACCTGCTGCAAATGCACTTCGGCGCCGAGCACGACTTTGCGCTGTGGACCAGCGCCAGCGGCATCACGATTCTGCGCCTGATATGCTGGAAATTCGACATGCGGCTGGGGCGCTGAACCGCGCCGGGGCGTAATCCAGCAATATTATTCGCAACTCATGTCGGATTACGCGCACGCGCTAATCCGACCTACGGCCTGCAATGATGCGCGATGAATCGCGTAGGTCGGATCAGGCTCAAAGAGCCGTCATCCGACAACATTGTAGGTGTTACCCCAGCAAAAAAACTTAAACGGCGTCGGGACCTGTCTCGCCCGTACGGATGCGGATCACCTGCTCCACGTCGCGCACGAAGATCTTGCCATCGCCAATCTTGCCCGTGCGGGCCGCCTTGATGATGGCGTCGACCACCAGTTCCGACACGCTGTCGTCCACCACCACTTCGACTTTGACTTTCGGCAAGAAGTCGACCACATACTCAGCGCCACGGTACAGCTCGGTATGCCCCTTCTGGCGGCCAAAGCCCTTCACTTCCGTCACGGTCAAGCCCGTCACGTTCACATCGGCCAGGGCCTCGCGCACTTCGTCGAGCTTGAATGGTTTGATGATGGCGGTAATCTGTTTCATGGCTACTCCTTAAAATTGTTGGATTGTGGACAGATGGCTGCTTATTCGTAAAACTTCGACGTGATGGGGTAACGCCAGTCGCGGCCGAAGCCACGGTGCGTGACGCGGATGCCCACCGGCGACTGGCGCCGCTTGTATTCATTGATCTTGATCAGGCGCGTGACCCGGGCCACATCGGCCGGCGGGTAGCCAGCCTCGATAATCTCGGCGATCGGCCGGTTTTCTTCCATGTACAACTGCATGATGCCGTCGAGCACGTCATATGGCGGCAAGGAATCCTGGTCCAGCTGGTCGGCGCGCAGCTCGGCCGACGGTCCGCGCGTCAGGATGCGCTCGGGAATCACGTCCGACACGCTGTTGCGCCACGCGCACAGGCGGTACACCAGGGTCTTGGCGATATCCTTGATGACGGCAAAGCCGCCCGCCATGTCGCCATACAGGGTGCAATAACCGACGGCCATCTCGCTCTTGTTGCCGGTCGTTAGCACGATGCTGCCATGCTTGTTCGACAGGGCCATCAGCAAGGTGCCGCGGATGCGCGCCTGGATGTTTTCTTCCGTCGCGTCTTCCGCCAGTCCGGCGAACTCGTCAGCCAGGGTGGCGCGGAAAGCGTCGAAGGTTTGCTTGATCGGAATTTCATCGTAGCGCACATTGAGGCGTTTTACCATGTCGCGCGAGTCGATCCACGAGATATCGGCCGTAAATTGCGACGGCATCATGACGGCGCGCACCTTGTCGGCGCCCAGCGCATCGACGGCGATGGCCAGGGTCAGGGCGGAATCGACGCCGCCCGACATGCCGATCAGCACGCCCGGGAAGCCGTTCTTGCCGATATAGTCGCGCACGCCCAGCACCAGCGCCTGGTACACCTGCGCCTCGGTGGTCAATGGCGCGGCCAGCGCTTGCGGCACGGGCGTGGCGCCGTCGAAGTCGACGACCTGCAAGTCTTCCTCGAAATGGCGCAGCTGGGCGCAGATCGTGCCGGCCGCATCCATGACAAACGAGTCGCCGTCGAAGATCAGTTCATCCTGGCCGCCGACCAGGTTGGCGTACACGAGGGCCATGCCTTGCGCGCTGACGTTCCTGCGCATGGTTTCATAGCGCAGATGCTGCTTGTTCATGTGGTAGGGCGAGCCATTCGGCACCAGCAACACTTGCGCGCCGGCAGCGCGGGCGCGCATCGGCGCATGCTCGAACCACGTGTCTTCGCAGATATTGATGCCGAAACGCACGCCCTTCACGCCAAACACGAAAGCCTGGTCGGACGACGTAAAGTAACGCTTTTCATCGAACACGGTCGTATTCGGCAAATCGTGCTTGCGGTAGGTGCCCAGCACTTCGCCGTTCAGCAAGACGGAGGCGGCATTGTGGCGCACACCCTTCTCGTCTTGCAGGGGCAATCCCACCACCACGTGCAAATCCTTGAACTGGGCCAGGTCGGTAGCCAGTCCCGCAAACGCTTCCTGCGTTTTTGCGTAGAATGCATTGCGCAGCAACAGGTCCTCGGGTGGATAGCCGACCAGCGACAGTTCCGGCGTGAGCACGATATCGGCGCCCGCCTCAAAGGCGCGGCGGGAAAGATCGAAGATCTTGGCACGGTTGCCGGCCAGATCGCCGACCGTACTATTCATTTGAGCAATTGCGACTTTGACTGTCATGATGATGATGGATATTTTCGTTCTATTAAACAAGACAGGGGCGCGCGGGCCGATGGCGGCGCCCCGAGAGTGATGAATGCACACTACAACAATGAATTATCGCACGGCTATCGTCACTACCCTGGCTGAAATTGGCGAAGCGGCCTGGTCTGAACTGCTGGCAAGCCAGGCGGACGCCACTCCCTTCCTTTCCTACGCCTTTTTGCACGCGCTGCACGAGTCCGGCTGCGCCAGCGCGGACACGGGCTGGCAGCCGAATTACCTGGTGCTGTGGCAAGGCGATGTGCTGGCCGCCGCCCTGCCCCTGTACCTGAAAATGCACTCGTATGGCGAGTACGTGTTCGACTGGGCCTGGGCCGAGGTCTATCAGCAACATGGTCTCGAATATTACCCGAAACTGTTGTCCGCGATACCGTTTACGCCCGTGAGCGGCACGCGCTTGCTGGCCCGCGATGGCGAGGCGCGCGCGGCCCTGCTGGCCTTCCTGCAGGCCCAGCAGCAAGCCAGCGAGGTGTCGTCCTGCCACATCCTGTTCCCGCCGGAAAGCGAAGCGCGCCAGCTGGCGCAGGCTGGCTATCTGATGCGTAGTGGCGTGCAGTTTCACTGGCTCAATCCCGGCTACACGGATTTCGAGCAATTCCTCGCCACGCTGGAACACAAGAAGCGCAAGAATATCCGCGCCGAGCGGCGCAAGGTGCGGGAAGCGGGCGTCACCCTGCGCCAGGTGCGGGGCGTGGATGCTGTTGAGGCCGACTGGAAGCTGTTCCACCGCTGCTACAGCAATACCTATGCGGAACACCGCTCGTCGCCTTATCTGAGCCTGGACTTCTTCCGGCGCATAGGCGCCAGCATGCCGCAGAACATTCTATTGGTCATCGCCGAGCGCGAAGGCCGGGCCATTGCCGCCTCGCTGGTGATCCACACGGCCGACACCCTGTACGGCCGCTACTGGGGCGCGCTCGAGCATGTGCCCTGCCTGCATTTCGAGACGGCGTATTACCAGCCGCTGGAGTTTTGCATCGCCAACGGCATCGCCACCTTCGAAGGGGGCGCCCAGGGCGAGCACAAGATGGCGCGCGGCTTCCTGCCGCAAAAGACCTGGTCCGCCCACTGGCTGGCGCATCCGGCCTTTGCGGACGCCGTGCAGCGCTTCCTCGAGCGCGAACGGGGCGGCATCGACGCCTACCTCGATGAATTGAACGAGCACAGTCCGTTTCGCGCATAAAAAAACGCTCCCGGCCATGACTGGCGGGGAGCGTTTTTTACTGGGTATTCTTAGGCTTTGGCGGCGTCAGTCTTGAAAGCGGCAACGCCGTTCAGGATTTCTTCCTTGGCCACTTCAGGACCATACCAGCCGTCGATCTTGACCCATTTGCCTTTTTCCAGATCTTTGTAGTGTTCAAAGAAATGCTGGATCTGGCGCAAACGCAGTTCGTTCAAGTCTTCCGGCTTTTGCCAGTGGCTGTAGATCGACAGGACCTTGTCGACTGGCACGGCCAGCACTTTCGCGTCTTCGCCCGACTCGTCGGTCATTTTCAGCACGCCGATAGGACGGCAGCGCACGACCACGCCCGGGATCAGCGGGAACGGGGTGATGACCAGCACGTCGACCGGGTCGCCGTCCGGCGACAGGGTGTTCGGCACGTAGCCGTAGTTGCACGGGTAATGCATGGCGGTACCCATGAAGCGATCGACGAAAATCGCGCCGCTTTCCTTGTCGACTTCGTACTTGATCGGATCGGCGTTCATCGGGATTTCGATGACGACGTTGAAATCGTTCGGCAGGTCGCGGCCGGAAGAGACGTTATTCAAACTCATGGGGTTCCTCATTAGCGGATGGTGTTTTAACCGCGTAATTATAGCGAAGTACAGGCACCTTGTGCGATGCAGCAGCAGCCCGCCGGCGTTTTGCGCGTCCAGCCAGCAACAGTGGCGTGCACTACCCGCTGGCAGGCACAGCCTGTCAGCGAAAGAACAAACAGGCGGCCAAAAATAATAAGTAAAAACACTTAAGTAATACTACGCTCAAACAAAAGTTAATACCTTCAATATCCACATATTTTCATTTCAATATCACCATTCCATAATCATGGCTATTATAATCCGCGTTGCATTTCTTGCAGCAATTTATAACAACAATTTCATCATCATTCATCCGACGATGACTTCGCATAATGACGCGGGCATTTCAACATGCTTGATCAAACCCCCATCCAGCCTCACAATCTCCCCTTCCAGCATAATATTTGCGCTTATTTGAAGCGTTTATTTGATTCAAATGGCGATCCCGCCAAAAAATGGCACTACCAGAAGACAATCATCAATTCTGATAAACTATAACATTCTGGTGATTCCAAACTTTGTATATTCTGCAATCGACGCCTTCCCTGAATTCAATATGACGCATCACGCGCCACCGATAAATCCTTGCAAAAAGGAATATGATGATTCCCTCTTTCCGGCCCGGTCCTTTATTAAAGGTCACCGGCGTTATTTTCATTCTGTTTGGCCTCGCCCTGCTGGGCGGCGGCATCTGGCTGGCCACGCTTGGCGGCTCGTGGTACTACTTGCTGGCCGGTATAGGCATGCTGATCGCCGGCGCGCTGGTATTCCAGGGCAAGCGCAGCGCGCAACCGTTCATGGCGCTGCTGCTGCTCGCCACCCTGATCTGGTCCGTCATTGAAGTGAAATTCGACTGGTGGCAATTGCTGCCGCGCCTAGACATCTGGTTTGCCGCCGCCGTCTGGCTGCTGCTGCCCTTCGTCAGCCGCCGCCTGGCGCCACCGGCCGCGGCAAAACAGGGGCAGGCGGGCAAGACGGCCCTCTCCGCCGCAGTGGCCTTGACCGTCATCGCCGGCGTCATCGCCCTGTTCCAGGATTACCATGACCTGCATGGCGACGTGCCGGCCGAAAACATGGCCGCCACCGCCTCCGGCGATTTCGCGCCCGGCGTCGAGCACAACGACTGGTCCGCGTATGGCCGCTCCGGCTATGGCGACCGCTACACACCCGCCGCGCAGATCACGCCGGCCAATATTTCCGGCTTGAAAGAAGCCTGGACCTACCACACGGGCGACTTCAAGGGACCGAACGACCCGGGCGAGATCGCCAACGAAGTCACGCCGCTGAAGGTCAATGACATGCTGTACCTGTGCACGCCGCACAATATCGTCATCGCCCTGAACCCGGACACGGGCAAGGAAATCTGGCGCCACGATCCGAAGATCAACCGCGACGCGGCCAGCTACCAGCACATGATCTGCCGTGGCGTGGCGTACTGGGACGTGAATGCGGGCCGCGCGAAGAACAATCCGGCACCCGAAGCTGCCAGCATGGAATGTCCGCGCCGCATCCTGGCGCCGACCATGGACGGCACCATGATCGCCGTCAATGCCGATACGGGCGAGTCGTGCAGGAGCTTTGGCAACAACGGCGTCGTCAACCTGTATAAAAACATGGCCATGATCAAGCGCGGTTTCCTGATGCCAACATCTCCACCGGCCGTCTCGCAGAAAATGGCCGTGATCGCCGCCAGCGTGACGGACAACCATTCGACGGAAGAGCCATCGGGCGTGATCCGCGGCTACGATCCCGTCACCGGCAAGCTGATGTGGAACTGGGACCCGGCCACGCCGGAAGATACGGCCCCCTTCCCTGAAGGCAAGAACTACACCAACAACTCGCCCAATTCGTGGGGCGTGGCCAGCATCGATGAAAAACTGGGCATGGTGTACATCCCGATGGGCAATGAAACCCCCGACACCTGGGGCGGCAACCGCAACAAGAATGGCGAGAAATTCAACAGCGCCATCGTCGCGCTGGACCTGGCGACGGGTAAAGTACGCTGGGTGTACCAGACCGTACACCACGATATCTGGGACATGGATATCGGCGGCCAACCGTCGCTGGTCGACATCGACACGCCCAAAGGCAAAGTGCCATCCGTCGTGGCCACGACAAAACGGGGCGACATCTATGTGATCGACCGCCGCGACGGCAGCCTGGTCGTGCCGGCGCCGGAAAAACCCGTGCCGACGAGCAATCCAGCCGCTGGCGACACCCTGTCGCCCACGCAGCCGTTCTCAGCCCTGACCTTCTTGCCTGAGCGCAACATCAGCGAAGCGGACATGTGGGGCACCACGCCATTCGACCAGCTCGCTTGCCGCATCATCTTCAAGGAACGCCGCTATGAGGGCCCGTTCACGCCGCAAACGGCCGGCAAGGGCGCCGTCATCTCGCCGGGCCCGCTCGGTATCTTCGAATGGGGTGGCGCGGCCATCGACCCCGTTCGCCAGTTGTTGATCGTCAACCCTGACTACATGGGATTCCTCGAAAAACTCGTGCCGCGCGCGGAAACGACGGCCAAGGGCGGCACGGGCGGCGAAATGGGCTTGCAGCCGCAGACGGGCGTCCCGTTCGCCGTGGAAATCAAGGCATTCCTGTCGCCGCTGGGCTTTCCATGCCAGGCACCGCCGTGGGGCTATGTGGCCGCCGTCGACCTGCGCACCATGAAAAAAGTGTGGATGCACAAGAACGGCACCACGCGCGACAGCGGCCCCGTGCCGATTCCACTGCCACTGGGCGTGCCCAGCCTGGGCGGCATGGTCACCACCGGTGGCGGCGTGACCTTCCTCAGCAGCACGCTCGACTATTACATCCGCGGCTACGACGTCAGCAACGGTAAAGTCATCTGGAAAGCCCGCCTGCCGGCCGGCGGCCAGGCAACGCCGATGAGCTATGTCTCGAACAAGTCGGGACGCCAGTTCGTCGTCGTCATGGCCGGCGGCCACGGTTCGCTGGGCACGAAGATGAACGACACTCTGGTCGCGTATGCCTTGCCGGAAGGTACTGCCGTACCGAAGAAGTAAGTCAGCAAGATAGCAGCGCACTCCGCCATGGGGTGCGCACAAAGAAAAAGCCGTTCAGTCTGCACTGAACGGCTTTTTTACGTCCGAGGAAATGATCTGCAAGGCTTACAGGATGGTCGCCAGCGCGCACTGCCGGTAATGCGCTGCAGCCTGTTCCGTCTGCTGCAAGGCGTCGTGCATCTGCGCCAGCTTCAGGTGGGCGTCGCGCACCATCTGCGGCTCGTTCGCATCCGACAAGGCCTGCTCCAGATGGCGCTGGGCCTTGCCCCACAGTTTTTGCTTGAGGCACAGGGTGCCCAGGGTCAGCGCCAGTTCCGCATCCAGCGGACGCTGTTTCATCCATTGCTCGCAATGCTCGATCTGCAGCAGCAGGGCCGGCGTGCCGCTCGGCGCCGCCGCTTCGCGGTAGGCGCGCACGACGCGCTCGTCCCAGTCGGCGGCCAGCGACTCTTCGCACACGAGGCGCGCTTCGTCGTGCAGGCCGCGCGCATTCAGGGCCGTGGCGGCGCGGCAGGCGATATACGGCTTGACCCGGTCCGCGCTCGGCACGGTGGACCACACGCGCATCAGCGATTCGGCGTCATGCGACGGGTCGGACAGCAAATGGTCGTAAGCCAGTTCGCGCAGGCGCGACGACAGGGCCGGATGCAGGGCGCGGTGCTTGTCGAGCGAACGCACGAGGCGCAGCACTTCCGGCCAGTTCTTCGCCTGCTGCTCGGCCTTGAGCGACCATTGCAGCGCGTGGATATGGCGCGTACCGCTGGCATTGAGTTCGCGCACGGCGGCCAGGGCCGCTTCCGGCTGGTGGTCGTCGACCAGCAATTCCGTCACCGTCATCAGCCGCGCTGTCTTCAGGCTGGCATCGCCTTCGACACGCGACAGCCAACTGTCGCGGCGTTCGGACTGGCGCATGCGGTGCGCGGCGCGCGCGCCGATCAGCGCGGCCAGGCCGGCGTTTTCTTCCAGCTCGGCGGCGCGCAAGGCAGCCTTCTCGGCATGGCCGAAACGGCCTTCGAACAGGGCTTTCAAGGCTTCGCGCAAGCCCTTGTTGCCGTCGCGCTCACGCTTGCGCTGGCGATAGGCCGCCACTTGCGCCGGCATGCGCACGGTGGCGCGCACGGCGCGCACCAGCAGGTACAGCAGTACGAACAGCACGACCTGCAGCAGCAGGAAAAAGTTCAGCGACAAGTCGATGCGGTACGGCGGATAGAACAGCACCACGTTGCCGGGATTGAAACGGGCCGTCACGGCGATACCGATCGCCGCGGCCATCAGGGCGAGTAACCAGAGAAATAGACGCATGGGCTCAGGACTTCGCTTTGTAGTTGCGCACAGCCGTCAGGCTGTCGGACAAGGTTGGCATCTCGATGGCCAGGTTGCTGCCCTGCACCTGGCGCAGCAGGGCTTGCGCCGTCTGCGTGCTCTTGGCGCGGGTGTCGAAATACTTGGCCAGAGCATCCTGCGCCGCGATCAAGTCGTTGCGGAAGGCCGTTTCATTGCGCGACAACAAGGCCATGCGGGCATTGAGCAGGCGCAGCTTGACGTTTTCACGCAAGAAATACGATTGCGTCGGCGACAGCATCAGCGCTTCCGGCGTATCGACGCGGCGGATGCGGATCAATTGACGCACGTCGGCCCACATGTCGCCGCTCCAGGTATTCCAGCCGTCGCGCACTTTTTGCAGCAGCGGTTCCGGCGCCGGCGGTCCCATCAGCTTGCCGCTCGCATCGCGCACGGGCTTGGCCTTGCCCGGTTTTTCCGGCGCGGCCGGCAAGGCTGGCGTTTCGTCGGACAGCATCGGCAGGGAGTCGACCTGGGCGATCACGGCATCGAGGCGCAGGGCCACGCCCGTCGAATCGACGCTGGGCAGGGCCTTGAGTTTTTCCATGTCGCGCCCGATGGCGCGGCGGATGGTGATGAATTGCGGCTTGTCGGAACGCGACAGGCTGCGGTCCGCGTTTTGCAGGGCGATCAGCGCGCCGGGCACGTTGCCGGCCAGCTGCAGCTGCTGGCTGGCCGTCGACAGCACTTGCTCGATTTCCGTCAGCGCCCACTCGTCGCGGTTCTTCGACAAGTCGTTGTACAGTTGCTCCAGCGCCAGCTGCTGGCTTTGCGTTTCGCTCTGGCGGTTTTCCAGCGCGCCCACCTTGATTTCCAGCTCTTTCGTGCCTTCTTGCACGTTGCGCGCCAGCACGCCCGTTTCGGCATTGCTGACATCGCCCTTTTGCAGGCGCTTGGCCACTTCTTCGCGCAGGTTGCGGATCTGCTTGCTGGTCGACCAGCTTTGCGCAGCCAGCAGCACGGCCAGTACGATGACGGCGATGCTCATGGGCTTTTGCAGCTGTTCCAGCAGGGTCGGCGCGCGGCCAGCGGGTTGGTCGGCCGCCTGCGGCGCCGTCTTCACGGCGCTGCCAGGCGTTGCATTCGGTTCGGAGAGTG
The DNA here is from genome assembly GCF_020858075.1 of Janthinobacterium sp. EB271-G4-7A. Taxonomy (NCBI): domain Bacteria; kingdom Pseudomonadati; phylum Pseudomonadota; class Betaproteobacteria; order Burkholderiales; family Oxalobacteraceae; genus Janthinobacterium; species Janthinobacterium sp. EB271-G4-7A. Next base: position 317,930 of record NZ_JACYMI010000003.1, on the reverse strand, counting down.
TAGGCATTTCGTTCATGGTCGTGATTGTAACGCGGCGAGCACTCCTGCGTCGCCTGATCCTGTCAAGGTGACACGGGCAAAACCCAGGGCCGCCGCCGTTTGTGCAATGCGGGCGTGCGGCACGATCAGATGCTGCTGTTGCATTTTCACAACAACTGTCTTTTCAGCATCCATTTCGCCCAGCAGCGCCAGCAGACCGCGCAGCGCTTCCGAGCTGGTGATGATCCAGTCATTATTATGCTGCAACAGATTTTCCAGGGTCGCCCGCAAGGCCGGCGTCAGCTTCGGCACCTTGCGGCGGTAGGCCGTGACGAACTCGACTGCGGCGCCCGCGGCGCGCAAGCCGTCGGCCAGATAATCGCGTCCGCCATCGCCGCGCACGATCAGCACGCGCTTGCCGCGCAGGGCCGGCAAGTCCAGCGCCAGCAACAGATGTTCGGAATCGCTGCGCGCCGTATCGAGCGGACTCGTGATGCTGGCATTCGCATCCGTGACGCCATGCGCCCCCAATGCCATCCTGCTGCCCTCGCCCACCACGGCCAGCGGCAGGCCGGGCGGCCAGGCGGGCAAGTGCGCAAAGACGCAGTCGATGGCGTTGGGCGAGACGAACGCCACCAGGTCATATTCGGCCAGGCGCGCCAGCACGGCTTGCAGCTGCGCGCATTCGTCCTCGCCGTCAAGCGCGTGGATTTCCAGCAGCGGCAGCAGTTGCACGGGCAAGCCCAGCGCCGCGATTTTGGCGGCCAGTGGCCCCGCTTGCGCCGCGGGCCGCGTGATCACCACGGTGTCAGGCATGCGGCGCCAGGCCTTCATGGTTGTCGGGTGTGACGGCGCACGAGGCGAGGATGCCGGCGGCATCTTGCCCGCGCAGCAGTTCGGCCACCTGCTCGCCCAGCTGTTCCGGCGCACCGGCCGGGCCACTGACGTCGGCGCTGGCCATGCGCGCGCCGTCCGGCGTGGCGACCATGGCGCGCAAGCGCATGTTGCCACCGTCGACTGTCGCGAACGCGGCCAGCGGAATCTGGCAGCTGCCGCCGAAGATCTTCGACACCTTGCGCTCGGCCGTGACGGCTTGCGCCGTATCGGTGTGGTTCAGCGGCGCCAGCAGGCGCACCAGGTCGGCGCCGTCCTCGCGCCCGCTGCGGATTTCGATCGCCATGGCGCCCTGGCCGGCGGCCGGCAGGCTGTCTTCCGGCGCCAGCACGGCGCGGATGCGCGACGCCAGGCCCAGGCGTTTCAAGCCGGCGGCGGCCAGGATGATGGCCGCGTAGTCGCCACGGTCCAGCTTGCCCAAACGCGTATCGAGGTTGCCGCGCAGCGGTAAAATCGTCAGGTGCGGATAGCGCGCGGCGATCAGCGACTGGCGGCGCAGGCTGCTGGTGCCGACGACGGCGCCATGCGGCAGCTCGGCCAGGCTGGCGTAGTCGTTCGAGACGAACGCGTCGCGCGGGTCTTCGCGTTCGAGGATGGCAGCCAGGGCAAAGCCTTCCGGCAACTCCATCGGCACGTCTTTCAGCGAATGCACGGCCAGGTCGGCGCGGCCTTCTTCCATCGCCACTTCCAGCTCCTTGACGAACAGGCCCTTGCCGCCTACCTTGGACAGCGCGCGGTCCAGAATCTGGTCGCCGCGTGTGGTCATGCCGAGAATTTCAACGCTACACTGCGGATACAGGGCAGCCAGACGGGCGCGCACGTGTTCAGCTTGCCACATGGCAAGACGGCTCTCGCGCGTGGCGATCACCAGGCGGGCGGGAATCTTCGGCGTCAGTTCGTTCACGGGCAATTCATTCGGGGTCAATTCGGATGCTTTCAAAACAAGTTCTTTCGCTGTGGCTGTCGTTGTCGTTGCCATTTGGCCCGTCCGATATCAATTTGTATCGAAAAGGCGCCTGGCGTCGCTATAATCGTTATCCCTTGGCCTAGAAGGCCAAGTCAGGCTAGCGTCCATGTTGAAGACCACAAATTTTATCATGCGCCCCCTCCCCTCTGCGGCCAAACGCCCGGTGCGATCCACATTCCCTTGCTTTTACACTTACTTTGGTTCTTTATTATGCTCAATGACGCAGTAGCACCAGAAATAGTTCCAGCGGCCGGCTCCGACAAGGACGCGCCACTGAAAGAAGACATTCGCCTGCTGGGCCGCCTGCTGGGCGACGTGCTGCGCGAACAGGAAGGCGACGCCGTCTTCAATGTGGTGGAAACCATACGCCAGACGTCCGTGCGCTTTCGCCGCGAAGCGGACGCGGGCGCCGCGCTGGAGCTCGACGCCATGCTCAAGGAACTGAGCCGCGAACAGACGATTTCCGTCGTGCGCGCCTTTTCCTACTTTTCGCACCTGGCCAACATTGCGGAAGACCAGCACCACATCCGCCGCCGCCGCGCCCATTTGCTGGCCGGCTCGCCGGCGCAAAAGGGCAGCGTCAGCTTCGCGCTGAAAAAACTGCGCGCCGCCGGCGTGCCGCGCAAGACCGTCGACACCTTCTTCCAGGATGCCCTGATCGCCCCCGTGCTGACAGCCCATCCGACGGAAGTGCAGCGCAAGAGCATCCTCGACGCCGAGCACGACATCGCCCGCCTGCTGGCCGAGCGCGACGTGCCGCAGACGCCGAAAGAGCGGCACGCCAACATGCAGCTGCTACGCTCGCGCGTGGCCACCCTGTGGCAGACGCGCATGCTGCGCTATTCGAAGCTGACGGTGGCCGACGAAATCGAAAACGCCCTGTCCTACTACCGCATCACCTTCCTGCGCGAACTGCCGGGCCTGTATGACGATATCGAGGACGACATCGCCGCCGAGTACCCGAACGGCAATGGCACCATCGAACCGATCAATGCCGCCTACGTGCAGATGGGCAGCTGGATCGGCGGCGACCGCGACGGCAATCCGAACGTCAACGCGGGCACCATGCAGCACGCGCTGGCGCGCCACGCCACCACCATCCTCGACTTTTACCTCGACGAAGTGCACGCGCTGGGCGCGGAATTGTCCGTCTCGACCCTGATGGTGGGCGTGAGCGGCGAACTGCAGGCGCTGGCGGACCAGTCGCCGGACGCCTCGCCGCACCGCAGCGACGAACCGTACCGCCGCGCCCTGATCGGCATCTATGCGCGCCTGGCCGCCACGGCCCGCGCCCTGGGCGCCACGAATATCCTGCGCAAGGAAGTGGGCGCCGCAGCCGCCTACCCTGACGCGGCCGCCTTTGTGGCCGACTTGCGCACCATCGTCGCCTCGCTCGAATCGCACCACGGCGCCGCCCTGGTGCGCCCGCGCCTGGCTACCCTGGCGCGCGCGGCCGACATCTTCGGTTTCCACCTGGCCTCGCTCGACATGCGCCAGACCTCGGACGTGCACGAACGCGTGCTGGCCGACCTGTTCGCGAAAAGCAGCGTGGCCGCCGACTATGCGGCCCTGTCCGAAGAAGATAAGCAGGCGCTGCTGCTGAACGAACTGGCCCAGCCGCGTTTGCTGTACTCGCCCTACATCAGCTACGCCACGGAAACGGATTCCGAGCTGGCGATTCTGCGCGCGGCGCGCGACATCCGCCAGCGCTACGGCGCGCGCGCCATCCGCAACTACATCATTTCGCACACGGAAACCGTGTCCGACTTGCTGGAAGTATTGCTGCTGCAAAAAGAAACAGGCTTGCTGCGCACCGACTGGCAAACTGGCGACAGCAGCTGCGAGCTGATGGTCATCCCCCTGTTCGAAACGATACCCGACCTGCAGCGCGCGGCCGGCATCATGAGCCAGGTCATGGCCTTGCCCTTGGTCAAGCAATTAATCGCCAAGCAGGGCCAGTTGCAGGAAGTCATGCTCGGCTATTCCGATTCGAACAAGGATGGCGGTTTCCTCACCTCCAACTGGGAACTGTACAAGGCGGAACTGGCATTGGTGTCGGATTTCCGGAAGGCCGGCGTCAAGCTGCGCCTGTTCCATGGCCGCGGCGGCACGGTAGGCCGTGGCGGCGGACCCAGCTACGAAGCCATCCTGGCCCAGCCGCCGGGCACCGTCAACGGCCAGATCCGCCTGACGGAGCAAGGCGAGATCATCGCCTCGAAGTTTTCCAACGCGGAAATCGGCCGGCGCAACCTGGAATTGCTGGTCGCCGCCACCCTGGAAGCGAGCCTGGCGCCGCAGGAAGCCAATCCGGCCCGCAACAGCCAGCTGGCGCAGTTCGAAGCCGTGATGGCGGAATTGTCGGACCTCGCCTACCACGCCTACCGCCACCTCGTGTATGAAACGCCGGGGTTTACGGAGTATTTCTTCTCGGCTACGCCGATTGCGGAAATTGCCGAACTGAACCTCGGTTCGCGCCCTGCCTCGCGCAAGGCCAACCAGCGCATCGAAGACTTGCGCGCCATTCCCTGGGGCTTTTCCTGGGGCCAGTGCCGCCTGCTGCTGCCGGGCTGGTTCGGCTTCGGCAGCGCCATCGAAGCCTGGATCAGGCAGGCCGACGGCGCCGCGCAGGATGAAAGGATCGCCACCCTGCGCGCCATGCATGCCGAATGGCCATTCTTTGCCACCCTGCTGTCGAACATGGACATGGTGCTGGCCAAGACGGACCTGGCGATTGCCTCGCGCTATGCGGAACTGGTGGCGGACCAGGACTTGCGCGAACGCATCTACAAGCGCATCACGGACGAGCATGGCAACACCTTGCGCTGCCTGGAGCTGATCACCGGCAATACCGAGCGCCTGGCGGGCAATCCGCTGCTGGCACGCTCGATCCAGAACCGCTTCGCCTATCTCGATCCGCTGAACCACTTGCAGGTGGAATTGATCAAGCGCAACCGCGCCCTGTCGGCGGAAAGCCGGATCGATGAAAGGGTGCACCGCGGCATCCAGCTGTCGATCAATGGCGTGGCGGCCGGCCTGCGCAATACGGGCTGATAGAGTCACATTGCCATCGGCAGGCAGGGGCCGGCACCGCAAGGGCCGGCCCTTTTGCTTGCTCAATGGAAAAATATTCTCAATAAAACAACATTTGGTATTACACTAGCGTCAGATACTTTTCCCTCTTCGGCGCCAGGCGCACCGCAGCGGCCAACCATGACGCCAGGGACGCGGATGAGCAAATGGTCGATTGAAACGCTGAGTACGGCATGCGCCGCCCTCATCCTGATCATGCTGGGCTGGCTGGCAGGCGCAGCCTGGCAGGCACTCGACTTTTGGGAACATGTTTGGCTGGCGCTGCTGCTGGCCGCCGCTGCCGGCACGGCCATGTGGCTGATGCGCACGCTGCGCGCCCACCTGGCCAGCACGCGCCAGCAACTCGACGCCAGCGCCATGCGCTACCGCGACCTGAGCGAAGCGGCGCAGGACGGCATGTGGCAAACGGACGCGCACGGCCGCATCCTGCACGTCAACCAGCGCCTGTGCGACATGCTGGGCCTCCCCGCCGAGCTGCTGCTGAACCATACCATGGAGGAATTCCACGACGAGGCCACCTTGCTGCGCCTGTGTCCGCTGCGCCAGACGGCTACGGATAGCTGCATGGGAGAACTGCATTACCGGCACAGCGACGGCTCGGAACGCTGGGCCATGATCAGCGGCCGCTGCCTGTACGACCCGCAAGGCAGCCTGACGGGCGCCCTCGTGCTGGCCAGCGACATCACGGAACACAAGCGGGCCGAACACGCGTTGAGCGTCGCCCATGCGGAACTGGAAAACCGCGTGGCCCTGCGCACGGCGCAGCTGCTCGATGTCAATCTCCAGCTCTCCGCGGAAATCGCCATGCGCGCGCAAACGGAAGCGGCACTGGCCCGCAGCGAAGAGCGGCTGCAGGACATCATTTCCATGATGCCCCTGTCGCTGTTCCTGAAAGACGCCGATTCGCGCATGCTGCTGATGAACCAGGCCTGCGAGCAGCAATGGGGCGTGCTATTCAAGGATATCGCCGAGGGACGCGACGTGCAGCACTTTCCCTCGGACCAGACCCAGGCATTCCATGCGGCGGACCAGGAAGCGTTTGCCAGCCGCCAGGTGGTGATCCGCGAAGAATTGGTATGGAATGCGCGGCTGCAGGAAAACCGCCTGCTGCAGACGCATAAAAAACCCATCTTCGACGCGCAAGGCCGGCCGCAGATGATCATCGCCATGGGCATCGACATCACGGAAAGCAAGCGCAACGAGGAGAACCTGCAGCGCACCCTGGCCCAGCTGCGCGAACTGACCGACCACCAGCAGACCATCAAGGAAGAGGAAAGGCGCCGCATCGCGCTCGACATTCATGACGACCTGGGCCAGAACCTGATGGTGCTGCGCATCGATGTGTCGCTGCTGCATGCGCGCACGGCCAAGACCCACCCGCGCCTGCACCGCCACGCCCAGCGCGTGCTCGACACCATCGATGCCACCATCCGCTCGGTGCGCACCATCATCAATGACTTGCATCCCAGCACCCTGGAACTGGGACTGGGCCCGGCGGCCGAATGGCTGATACGCCAGATGGAAAGCCGCGGCGCCATCCGTTACCAGCTATCGCTCGACAGCGAGGTGCCCGACCTGGGCCTGGACCAGCGCCAGACGTCGGCCATCTTCCGCGTGCTGCAGGAATCGCTGTCGAACATCGTGCGCCACGCCCAGGCCAGCGAGGTGAAGGTGGCGTTGGCGCAGGATACGGATGCCATCGTGCTGCGCATCAGCGACAACGGCATCGGCATGCAGCCGGACGATCACGGCAAGAAGGCCGCCTTCGGCCTGAAAAGCATACGCGAACGCGTCCACGCGCTGGGCGGCGAACTGCGCATCGACAGCCAGGCGGGCCGGGGCACGGTGCTGGCCATCCACCTGCCGCAGACCAGGAAAGGCGCGCCAGCCGGGCATGATGAAATACAGGAATTATCAAAAACAGTAGCAAATTAAGTATGCATTCTCAACATTAAAAAGTATAGTAAGTTTTTTCTTTGAGGAAACTATCATGCCGCCACGGTTCTCCCGCTTCCACGCCCCACTGCTGGGCATGTGCCTGCTGGCCGCCGTCCCCACCGCCAGCGCCACCCTCTATGCCGAACGCGGCTTTGGTGAAAGGGATGGCAACGGCAGCATCGCGTCCGACCTGAATCCGGCGGGCCTGGTGGCCGGCATCATCATGGAGCAAGAAGGACGGCGCCGCGCCGTGACGTATCAGCATGGCCGCATCCGCGAGCTGGGCACCCTGGGCGGTGACGAAGGCTTCACCAAGGCCATCAATATCCATGGCGTGGTGGTCGGTTCGGCGCAGACGGCCAGCGGCGCCTGGCACGCCTTTCACTACGATGCAGCGGGCGGCATGCGCGACCTGGGCACCCTGGGCGGCACCAGCAGCTATGCCACGGCCATCGCGCGCGGCGGCCAGGTGGCCGGCTATGCCGATACCAGCGGCGGCGATTTCCACGCCTTTGTCACGAAAGCCGACCACAGCCTGCAAGACCTGGGCACCCTGGGCGGCGCCAGCAGCTATGCCAGCGGCCTGAACAGCCATGGCGTGGTGGTGGGCACGGCCCAGCGCGGCGACGGCTACCGCCGCGCCTTCATCTACCGCCCCGGCGCGGGCATGCAGGAAATCGGCACCCTGCCCGGCGGGCGCATCAGCTCGGCCACCGCCATCAATGACGCGGGCCTGGTCGTGGGCGCTTCGGAAACGGAGAAGCGCCGCTGGCACGCCTTTGCCTGGGACGGCAAGCGCATGCTCGACCTGGGCGCCATGATCGGCCACGGCGACAGCTACGCCACGGCCGTCAACGCGGCCGGACACGTGGTCGGCAGCGTCAGCATCAACGGCTTCGAACCGATGACCTTTGTCTACAAGGAAGGCGTGATGACGGTGCGCCGGCGCGACGATGGCCTGTACCTGACCAACAAGATCACGGATGGCGGGCTGGTGGTGGGCGCCATTTATACGGGACATAAATTCCAGGCCTTCGCCGTGCCGTCGCAAGCGTCGCCACCGCCGCCACCGCGCCGCACCCCGCTGGACTGGCTGTTCATCACCTTCATCCTCGGCGCCAGCGGCGTGGCGCTGTACCAGCTGCGGCGCCGTCACCGCGCCGGCGTGACGGGCCAGCGCATGCATTTCCTGTAAGGCCGCGCGCGGCACGGGCGTAAAAAAAGGAGGCTCACGCCTCCTTTTTTATTGCCTGTTGACTACTTAATTTTGAGTCAAGAAGGTTTTCAGCTTGTCCGAACGCGAAGGCTGGCGCAGCTTGCTCATGGCTTTCGCTTCGATCTGGCGGATGCGCTCGCGCGTCACGTCGAACTGCTTGCCCACTTCTTCCAGCGTGTGGTCGTTCGACATTTCCACGCCGTAACGCATACGCAGCACTTTCGCTTCGCGCGGCGTCAGGGAATCGAGTACTTCCTTGATCACGTTGCGCATCGACGCGTGCAGCGCGGCGTCCAGCGGCGCCAGGGTCGTGTTGTCTTCGATGAAGTCGCCCAGTTGCGAATCGCCATCTTCGCCCATCGGCGTTTCCATGGAAATCGGCTCTTTCGCGATCTTCATAATTTCGCGCACCTTGTTTTCCGGCATTTCCATCTTGACGGCCAGGGTCGCCAGGTCCGGCTCGCTGCCCGTTTCCTGCATGATCTGGCGCGAGATGCGGTTCATCTTGTTGATCGTTTCGATCATGTGCACCGGCACGCGGATGGTGCGGGCCATGTCGGCGATCGAACGCGTGATGGCCTGGCGGATCCACCAGGTGGCGTAGGTCGAGAACTTGTAGCCGCGGCGGTATTCGAACTTGTCGACGGCCTTCAGCAAGCCGATGTTGCCTTCCTGGATCAGGTCGAGGAATTGCAAGCCGCGGTTGATATATTTCTTGGCGATCGAGATCACGAGGCGCAAGTTGGCCACCGTCATTTCGCGTTTCGCGTGACGCGCGCGCTTTTCGCCGGCAGCCATCTGCTTGTTGATCTTGCGCAAGTCAGCCAGCGGCAAGGCCACGCGGGCTTGCAGGTCGATCATCTTCTTTTGCAGTTCTTTCACGGCAGGCACGTTGCGGCTGAGGATGGCGCTGTACGGATACTTGCAATCGACTTCGCGGTCGACCCATTCCAGATCGCATTCATTGCCCGGGAACACCTTGATGAAGTGGGCGCGCGGCATGCCGCATTTGTTCACGCACAGTTCCAGCACGGCGCGCTCGATATGGCGCACTTCTTCCATCTGGCCGCGCAGGGTGTCGCACAGCTTTTCGACGACCTTGGCCGTGAAGCGGATGCCCAGCAATTCCTGCGAAATGGCTTCCTGCGCCTTGATGTAGGCTTTCGAGTTGTAGCCCTCGGGCGCCTTGCGCATCTTGTCGTACTGCGTCGAAATGACGTTGAATTTCTCCAACGCATTCTTTTTCAGCTGGGCCAGCTGTTCGCTGGAGAAACCGGCCGCGCCGCCATTGGCGTCGCCGTCTTCTTCCTCGGCTTCTTCTTCCTCTTCCTCGTCGTCACCGCTGGCGGCGGCAGGCGCGGGGGCAGCGGCGGGCGCCGGGGCATTGCTTTCGTTCAAATCGACAAAGCCGTCGACCACTTCATCGACCTTGATTTCGTCGCGCGCGATTTTTTGCGACAGCGCAACGATTTCGCCGATGGTGGTGGGGCAGGCGGAAATCGCCTGGATCATGTCCTTCAGGCCGCCTTCGATGCGCTTGGCGATCTCGATCTCGCCTTCGCGCGTCAGCAGCGCCACGGCGCCCATTTCACGCATGTACATGCGCACGGGGTCGGTGGTGCGGCCGAAGTCGGAGTCGACGGTCGACAGGGCGGTCGCGGCAGCCGCTTCCACTTCATCGTCGCTGGTGACGGTGGCGACGTTGTCAGTCAACAACAGGCTTTCCGCATCAGGGGCGCGCTCGTAGACGGCGATGCCCATGTCGTTGAAGGTGGCGATGATGCCTTCGATCGCTTCCGGATCGATGATATTTTCCGGCAATTGGTCATTGATCTCGGCATAGGTCAGGAAACCGCGTTCCTTGCCCATGTTGATCAAGCCCGTGATCTGCTTGCGGCGGCGTTCCAGGTCCGCTGCCGAGGCTTCCGGATCGCCCAGTGCGTCCGCCAGGCCGCCCTTGGCCTTGCGGTCGCGCGCTTTCGACACGGCCTTCAGTTCGGCGCGTTCGACGGCGTTCAGCGCTGCCACTTCATCGTTTTCCGGCGTGAATTCGCTCGGTTTGCGGCCACGGCGGCCCGGCACCTTGACGGTGGGCAGGAAGTAATTCGAGGTATCGATGGCGGCCAGGGCATCGGCATCCGTGGTCTTGCTGACCACTTGCGCGCCGGTGATGATGGTCACGGGCGCCGCTTCAGGCTTGGCGCGCACGACTTTCGAACGGGCTGCCGTCACCACCTTGTTCGTGGCGGCGCTTTCGCTGACCTTGCGCGGCGCGGCCGGGGCCTTGGCGCCGGGAGCGATCTTCACGCTTGGGGTTTTCGCCGGTGCGGCTTCGGCGGCCTCGGCCACGTCGGCAACAGCCTCGGCGGCTGGCGCGCTGACGGCCGCTTCCGCAGCCGACTCGGCCGGTGGCACGGCAGCCAGGCGCGAGCGGCTTTTCTTCACCACGGTGACGACGGTCGGCGCCGTCGTGACGGTGGCTTCCGGATTCGCTTGCGCATTATCGATGAAGTAAGATAAAGTCGTTTTGGGTACGGCAAGTGGCGCCGCAGCTGGGCGTGGCGCCTTGGCGGACAACGTTAAAGTTTTTGGCGTATTCTTCATGAGATATCTCTTAATGCGAGACCAGATGGTGTCGGCGCGAAGTGAATGATTCCACCTAAGCCTGCGAAACCGGACTCGATGGAGCGTATTGTTGCGGCTGCCGTGTTAACGGCAGCGGCGCCTGTCTATCGGGACGTTCAAAGCCCGCGCATCCGTCATGGGGAGCGGCGGGGCCGAAGCCGGGTCAGATAAATAAGCGATGTACATTGCGGAATGAAAAAAAGCCCGTACCAGAACGGGCTTGAATCTATTGTTGTTCAGTGAAGACACAGCGGAGAGCAAGATTATGCACGAAGGCCAGTTATCTGGATAATTGATAAACAAAATATCTGATATCAAAAATATCAATAATCGTGGCCCTGTACCGCACTGCTCCTATCCCCTGCACACCTGAGCCGGACCGTCAAATACGGGGTCCAGTCATCAGCGCAAGCCGACATTATACACATTTCCCGCATTTCGCGCTTGGCACGGCCAGCCACGCGCAGGCAGATCGCAGCGCAAGTTGCCAAAAAAGACAATGCACTTGCCTGTGGCGCGTGCTATGCTCCCCTTTTATAGCCCAACCAATGATGTCGATGACCAGCTCCACGCCAGACCAGCAAGCCACCACTCCTGACACGCCAGTCGATGCAGCCCCAGCGGCGGCACCGGCCGCAGCGACCACGCCAGCACCTGCCGGCCTGACCGCGCGCGCCCTGCTGAAGCAGTTCCAGGAGCAATTCCCGCCATTCCGCGATTGCCTGCCCTTGTCGATCGGTATCGACAAGCAGATCCTGGCGCGCCTGCCGGACCTGGACCGCAAGCTGATGCGCACGGCGCTGGGCATCCACACGGGTTCGCTGCGCTACCTGCGCGTGATGGAAAAAGCCAAGGTACGCTACGACCTCGACGGCACCGCCGGCGCGGAAGTGACGCAAACCCACCGCGACCACGCCACGCAAGTATTGCAGCAACGCTTCAAGAAGGAAGCCGAGCGCAAGAAAGCCGAGCGCGACGCGGCCGCCGCGGAAGAAGCGAGCCGTTTGCGCCTGGAAAAACTGAATCAGCTGACCGCGAAATTCTCGCGCAAAGGCTGATCCGGTTTCATGGACACAGCTGCCGCACCGCCACTGCCCCCCTATCAAGGCATTGCCCTCGACCACGTCAAGCTGGTACGCACCAGCGATGATGCAAAAGCGGCCATGGCCGCCCTGCTGGCAGCGGACGCCATCGGCTTCGATACGGAATCGAAGCCGACTTTTGTGAAGGGCGAGTCCTCCACGGGCCCCCATCTGATCCAGCTGGCCACCGACGACATCGCCTACCTGTTCCAGGTGGGCAGCACGCCGGCGCCGGCCCTGGCCGAACTGAAAGCCATCCTCGAATCGACCACCACCCTGAAAGTGGGTTTTGGCCTGTCCGATGACGTCAAGCGCCTGCGCAACAAGCTGGGCATCGCCCCGGCCCAGGTGCTCGACCTGTCCGTCGCCCTGCGCGGCGGCCAGCGCAACGACCTGGGCGCGAAGACGGCCGTGGCCAAGTTCTTCGGCCTGCACCTGCAGAAATCGAAAAAGATCTCCACCACCAACTGGGCCACGTCGCGCCTGACGGAAAAGCAGATCCTGTACGCGGCCGACGATGCGCAAGTGGCCCTGCGCGTGTACCGCCGCTGGATCGCCGACGGCGGCAAAGTGGCGCCGCAAAAAGCCCCGCGCGCCAGCACGCCGCCGGCCCCGCCACCCATCGCCGCCTGAGCAGGCGCGCCTTCTGCAGCATGAACAAGAGCAAGTCCATCGGCACCACGCCTGACGCGATCGCCGCCGCCGAACAGGCGCTGGGGCGCGAACTGCCCGCGTCCTACGTGCAATGGTTATTGGTGAACAATGGCCGCGCGCTGGGCGCCTTGACTGTATTTCCCGTCTACGACGCGGCCAATGCGCGCAAGACGTGGGAATCGATCACGCGCCACTACCGCGAAGACTGGCAGGAATGGCTGGAGAGTATGGGCGACAGCGGCAACGACGCCAGCAGCCTGCTGCCCTTCGCCCAGTTCGGCACGGGCGATTACTATTGTTTTGACTATGCACAAACGGGGCCGACCGGTGAACCGGTGGTCGTGCTGTGGTCGCACGAAACAGGCGCCACCACAGCGGTGGCGCCCGGCTTTGCCGCATTCCTGATACTGCCCGGCCGCCCGGGCTGACACCCGGCGGCCGGCGCAGCCTTATTTGACGAGCCGCAAGGTCAGGGGATAACGGTAAGTGACGCCATTGCTGGCCTTGACGGCCGCGACGATCGAGCACACCAGGTTGGCCAGCGCCACGATCCAGAACAGGAACAGGCCGATCAGCACGAACGACAGGATGAAGCAGGCGAAATACCAGATGATCAGGGTGATCTGGAAATTCAGCGCTTCGCGGGCGTTCTCGGCCGAGAATTTATCCGCATCGTCCTTCTTGATCAAATAAATGATCAGCGGCGCCACCCAGCTGGTGAACAGGCCGCCAACATGGGACAGAATGGCGATCGTCGTATCTTGCGTACGACCCACTTCCGGCTGCGTGTTATCCATTATCATTCCCATCATTAGTTATAGATACACCAATATAACAGCAATATTTCTTTTTGAAATGAAACACTTGCTGCCGCAAGGGATTTTTTTTGCTCTCCGCTATGCCGCCGCCAGCGCCAGTCGCCCCAGGGTGGCGATGGCCTCTTCCAGTTGCGGACTCCACGGGTGGCCGTAATTGAGGCGGATGCAGTGGCGAAACGCGCGCGTGGCGGAAAAAATCGGGCCGGGCGCGATGCTGATGCCGGCCGCCAGCGCGCTGCGGTGCAAGGCCAGCGCATCGATACCGGCAGGCATTTCCACCCAGACGAAATAGCCGCCCTGCGGCCGCGTGACCCGCGTGCCGGGCGGAAAATGCACGGCAATGGCTTGCAGCATGGTACCTTGCTGCGCCGCCAGGGTCAGCCGCAGCTGGCGCAAATGGCGGTCGTAGCCGCCTTGCGCCAGGTAATCGGCCAGCGCCATCTGCAGCGGTATCGGCGCCGACAGGCTGGTGGTCAGTTTCAAGCGCTCGACCTGGCGCGCGTAGCGGCCCGCCACGGCCCAGCCCAGGCGAAAGCCGGGCGCCAGGGTCTTGGAAAACGAGCTGCAATGCATCACCAGACCCGCGCTGTCATGGCTTTTCGTCAGGCCGGGGCGCTGCTTGCCAAAGTACAGCTCGCCATACACGTCATCCTCGATCAGCGGCACGCCATGGCGCGCCAGCAGTTCGACCAGCGCGCGCTTCTTTTCCGGCGGCATCAGGCTGCCCAGGGGATTCTGGAAATTCGTCATCAGCCAGCACGCCTTGGGCTGGTGGCGCTGCAGCAATTCCTCGAGAGCCGCCAGGTCGACGCCGTCGCGGGGGCTGGTGGCGATCTCGACTGCCTTGAGTTCCAGCCGCTCCAGCGCCTGCAAACACGCATAGAAGCTGGGCGACTCGATCAGCACCGTGTCGCCGGGCCGCGTGACGGCTTGCAGGCACAGGTTCAGCGCTTCCAGCGCGCCATTCGTGATGACGATGTCGTCGCTGGACACCAGCACCCCGTCGAGCTGGTAGCGCAGGGCGATCTGGCGGCGCAGCTCCGCATTGCCCTGCGACAAATCCGTGACGGTGCTCCAGGGATCGAGGCGGCGCATGCTGGCCGACACGGCCCGCGCCAGCCGCTCCATCGGAAACAGATGCGGGCTGGGAAAAGCCGAACCGAAGGGCACGATATCGCGCGCGCCCACGGCGCCCAGCACCTCGAACACGAGGTCGCTGACATCGACGGTGGTGCTGGCGTCGAGCGGATGGGAACTGTCCGGCTCGGGCGCCAGCGCGGCGCGCTGCGGCGCCACGTAGTAGCCGGAGCGGGGCCGCGAGACGATCATGCCGCGCGCTTCGAGCAAATAGTAGGCCTGGAACACCGTTGACGGGCTCACGCCCCTGCGCGCATGCTGCTGGCGCACGGAGGGCAGCTTATCGCCAGGCAGCAACAACTGCGCACTGATCATGGCGGCGACTTCTTCCGCCAATTCCTCATATCGTTTCAACCCTGCTCCTCAAACTGATCCGTAGTTTTATTGCACAACTGATCCTGTCACAGTGACAGCACCCGGTATATGCTAGGGTAACAACATCCGGGCAGCAACACCGGCACGCCATCCCGACCGACGAGACAGCTCATTTCCCATGCCATTTCCCATGCGACTTTCCATGCTACTGCATTTCCCCCTCGTGCCGGTGCTGACCCTGGCCCTGGCCGTCGCACTGCCCGGCATGACGCTGGCCGCGCCCGCCGCCATCTCCGCCAGCCACGACAGCCTGGAACAGCGCATCAAGGCGTGCACGGCCTGTCATGCGCAACAGGAGCGCCACGACGCCTTCTTTCCCCGCATCGCCGGCAAGCCGGCCGGCTACCTGTACAACCAGTTGCTGAACTTTCGCGAGGGACGGCGCCAGTATCCGCTGATGAACTATATGGTCGAACACTTGCCCGACGATTACCTGCGCGAAATTGCCGAGTATTTTGCGGCACAGCACCCGGCCCCGCCGCCGGCCCAGCCCAGCAGCGCCGGCACGACAGCCCTGGCGCGCGGTAGACAATTGGTGCTGCACGGTGATGCCGGCAAGAAGATTCCCGCCTGTATCGCCTGCCATGGCCAGCAGCTGGCTGGCGTGGCACCCGCCATCCCCGGCTTGCTGGGCTTGCCGCGCGACTATATCAACGCCCAGCTGGGCGCCTGGAAGAACGGCATCCGCCGCGCCCATGCGCCCGACTGCATGGCGCAGGTGGCTCAGCGCCTGTCGGACGCGGACGTGGGCGCCGTCTCGGCCTGGCTAGGCACGCAAGTGGCATCGGCCGACGCGCGCCCCGCCAGCAGCATCGCCCTGCCCTTGCCGCTGCATTGCGGCGGCGTGCCTGGTTCCGCCGCGCAGGTGGCGCCATGAAAAAATGGATGATCGCAGCCGCCATCGTCGCCATCGTCGCGGCCGGCGCCAAATTCGTGCTATACCCTGGCGACGACCCGGGCCCGCCCGCCGTGGCCAGCACCCTGAACCAGGAACAGCTGGTCGCGCGCGGCGCCTACCTGGCCAAGGCGGGCGACTGCATGGCTTGCCACACGACGCGCGGCGGTGTGCCGTATGCCGGTGGACGCGCCTTGCAGACGCCGTTCGGCAAGGTGCTTTCGCCCAACATCACGGCCGACAAGGAAACGGGCATCGGCAGCTGGACGGCCGACGATTTCTGGCGCGCCATCCACAACGGCAAGTCGAAGGATGGCCGGCTGCTGTATCCGGCCTTTCCGTACACCAGCTACACCAAGGTAAAGCGCGAGGACAGCGACGCCCTGTATGCGTATTTCCAGAGCGTGAAGCCGCACAAGCAGGCGAACGCGCCGCACGCGCTGCGCTTCCCCTACAACCAGCAGATCGCGCTGGCCGCCTGGCGCGCCCTGTACTTCAAGCCGGGCGTGTACCAGCCGCTCACGACGCAAAGCATGGAATGGAACCGCGGCGCCTACCTGGTGCAGGGCCTGGGCCACTGCAGCGCCTGCCATAGCAGCCGCACGACGCTGGGTGGCAGCGATGACGGCCTGTCGGGCGGCCTGATCCCCGTGCTGGGCTGGTACGCGCCGTCGCTGACGTCGGATGCGGAAGCGGGCCTCGGCGACTGGGACACGGCGCATATCGTGGCATTGCTGCAAACGGGCGTGTCGCCGCGCGCCACCGTCTTCGGTCCCATGGCCGAAGTCGTGCGGCAAAGCTTGCAGCACATGAGCACGGCCGACGTGCAGGCCATGGCCGTCTACCTGAAAAGCCTGCCCGGCCCCGCGCAGCCCGCACAACGGGCGCCGCGCGACACGTCGGAGCAAGCCAGGCAGCAACTGGCTCTGGGCGAGAAACTGTATGAGGCGCAATGCGCGAGCTGCCA
The DNA here is from genome assembly GCF_020858075.1 of Janthinobacterium sp. EB271-G4-7A. Taxonomy (NCBI): domain Bacteria; kingdom Pseudomonadati; phylum Pseudomonadota; class Betaproteobacteria; order Burkholderiales; family Oxalobacteraceae; genus Janthinobacterium; species Janthinobacterium sp. EB271-G4-7A. The sequence goes on along the minus strand of NZ_JACYMI010000003.1, from coordinate 301,293 downwards.
CCAGGCCGACGGCAAGGGCGTGCCGCCCGGCTACCCGCCGCTGGCCGGCAACCGCGCGCTGACGACGGAGTCGGCCGTGAATGCCATCCGCCTCGTGCTCAACGGCGGCTTCGCGCCCGGAACAAAAGGCAACCCGCGCCCCTACGGCATGCCGCCGTTCGGCCCCGTCATGGATGATGCGGAAGTGGCCGCCGTGGTCACGTACCTGCGCGCGTCGTGGGGCAATGATGCGCCGGCCGTGTCGGCCCTGGAAGTCAACAAATACCGCAGCGTGCCCTTGGAGTAACAGGCATGAAAAAACCGGCCAGCGCCGGTTTTTTTTATGTCAGGCAGCAATTCTCAGCGGAACTTGCTCTTGTGCCCTGTCTTCAAATCCAGCGCATAGCGCACGCCGTTGTCCGTCAACATGACTTCATCGGGCGGCTCTTCCCCGGCCAGGGCGCCGTCGATCAGGGGCAAGCCTTCGCCCTTGCGCATCAGGTCGTCGCAGCGCTCGTACACGTTCACGCAACCGGTGGACGCCATCAGCGATTGCACGATGGCCACTTTCCACGCATCGACCCCGCCGGCGTTGAATTCACAGATCAGGTAGCCTTGCACGCCGCCGAACAGCTGCACCACCAGGCCGGGCAAGCCCTCGTCTTCGCCCTTGATCAGGGTCAACAGCTGGTTTTCGCCCGCCTTCTTGATGGCTGGCAGTTTTTTCTCGATGGCGGCCTTGACGCGGCGCTTGATCAGCGCGTGGTCGACCGGTTCGTCTTCCTTGAAGCTCCAGATGCGCGCGCGGATCTGCGACTTCGAATTGTAGGCGGCGCGGGCGATGAACTGCTTCGACGAGCTTTGCACGATGGCCGTCGAGCCCGGCTTCATTTTTTCCTGCGGCTTGCCCTCGACTTTTTCAATCGCGGACGCATAGATCCACGATTGGCCCAGCAAGCTCTTTTCCTTGCCCTGTTTGATGGTGATGATCAGCATGTAATTCCAGTAGTGTGAGCGGCGCGAGCCGGTCGTCGTATGTCCAATACCGGCATGATACCTCATGCCATCCTGTCGCATCCTCCTGCATTCCATGCCGCTGCTGGCGCAGTCTGTCGCAGCGCGGTACGCAAGCCTGGCCGGCTGGCATACCATGCACACAGTCCAATTCCAAACAGGGAGCAAGAATGACACACGCAATTTTCCAAGCCCGCCATGCCCGCGCCGTGACCACCCTGCTGCTGGCCGCCTGCGCGCTGGCCATCCCGGCCGCGCCGGCGCTGGCGTCGCCGCTCGACTGGATTTCCGGCAACAGCATCCAGGGCAGCGGCAAGCTGCAAAAGCAGACGCGCGAAGTGGGCAGTTTCCATGCCGTGGCGCTGAACGTGCCGGGCACGGTCGAATTGCGTATCGGCAACACGGACAGCGTCACCGTCGAGGCCGACGACAATATCCTGCCGCTGATCGAGACGGCGGTGGAGAACGGCACCTTGCGCATCCGGCCCGCCAAGCGCAACGCCAACTTCCGCCAGAGCAGCCTGACCATCGTCATCCAGGCGCGCCAGGTGGAACGCATCAGCGTGGGCGGCTCGGGCAACATCACGGCCACGGGCTTGCGCGCCGAGAATCTGCGCTTCGACGTGGGCGGCTCCGGCTCCATCCACGCGCGCGACCTCGACAGCCGCCAGGTCTCCGTGGCCATCGGCGGCAGCGGCAACTTCAAGGCCAGCGGCAAGACGGAGCAGCTGACGGCCTCCATCGGTGGCTCGGGCAATATCCAGGCGGGCAAGCTGGCCGCACGCGAGGTGCAGGTGAGCATCGGCGGCTCGGGCGAGGCGCAGGTGTGGGCCAAGGATGACTTGACCATCAGCATCGGCGGCTCGGGCGAAGTCAGCTACTACGGCGATCCGCGCATCAGCCGCAGCATGCAGCGTTCCAGCAGCATCAAGCGGCTGGGCAGTGCGCCGAACTAAGCGCCCGCAATGACAAAAGCCCGGAGCGATCCGGGCTTTTTGCGTTGCAAACGGTAAAAATCAGCGGGCCGGCTTCACCGGTTCGCGGTCGATCAGGACCGTGTTGACGCTGTCCGTCAGCCAGATCTGGCCATCCTGGATCGTGCATTGCAGCTGCATGCTGCGCTGCGCCAGCTTGCTCATGTCTTGCGCCGCCTCGGATGGCAAGTTGATCACGGTCAAGTTCTTCGCCCGTTCCAGTTTATTCGCGATCTGCTTCCACCAGATGTGGCTGGTTGCGCCATAGCTGTAGACGATCACCTGTTCCGAACGGCCGCAGGCCTTCAGGATGCGCTTTTCGTCTGGCTGGCCCACTTCGATCCACAGCTGGATGGCGCCCGTCAAGTCTTTCTGCCACAGGTCGGGCTCTTCCGTATCGAACAGGCCCTTGGTGAAGGTCAGCGCCTCGTCGGCGTGGATGGCGAACGCCAGCAGGCGCACCATCATGCGCTCGTCCGTTTCGGACGGGTGGCGCGCCAGGGTCAGCGCGTGATCCTGGTAGTAATTGCGGTCCATGTCGGCGATCTGCAGATCGGCTTTGAAAATTGTTGCTTTGAGGGCCATCGTGTTTCTGTCTCGGTAAAGTGGATGTCAATATTGTACGGGCGAAGGTATCAGCGGAAAACCACGGTCTTGTCGCCATTTTTCAGGATGCGGTGCTCGACGAACCATTTCACGGCGCGCGCCAGCACCACGCACTCGACGTCGCGGCCGATGGCCGTCAGGGTTTCGGCATCCATCGCATGGTCGACGCGCTCGACGTCCTGCTCGATGATCGGGCCTTCATCCAGGTCGCCAGTGACGAAGTGGGCCGTCGCGCCGATCAGCTTGACGCCGCGGTGATGCGCCTGCGCATACGGCTTGGCGCCCTTGAAGCTGGGCAGGAAGGAATGGTGGATATTGATGGCGCGGCCATCGAGCGCCTGGCACAGGCCCGGCGACAGGATCTGCATGTAGCGGGCCAGCACCACCAGGTCGATCTTGTGCGTGTCCATCAAGTCGATGATCTTCGCTTCCTGCGCCAGCTTGGCCGCTTCCGGCGCGCCGGCCGCCAGCGGCAGGTGATGGAAGGGAATATTGTAGCTGGCCGCCAGCTGATAGAACTCCATGTGGTTCGACACGATGGCGGGAATTTCCACGTTCAGCAAGCCGCTCTTGTAGCGGAACAGCAAATCGTTCAGGCAATGGCCGATCTTCGACACCATCAGCATCACGCGCGGCTTGACGCGCGCATCGTGCAACTGGCCGTGGAAGGGGCCGTTCAATTGCATGGCTTGCGACAGGTCGGCGAAGTCGCTGCGCAACTGGGCGTCGCTGACGGCGCCGTCTTCCAGCGCGAAATGCACGCGCATGAAGAACAGCTGGGATTCCTGGTCGCCGAACTGGGCGGAATCGAGGATGTTGCAGCCGCGTTCGGCCAGGAAGCCGGACACGCGGTGCACGATGCCGCGCTGGTCCAGGCAGGACAGGGTCAGGATGTATTCGGGATGCGTCATGGTCGCGGAATAAGGCAAAAAAGGTGGGCTATGCTCGGCTCAGCCACGCGCGCCGGCCATCGGCTGCGCTGCCGCGAGCCGGCTATTGTCGCACGGCCGGGCCTGTAAACCTGCATTTTCCACACAAGCAGCATGGCTGCCGGCGGCGGCAAGCTGATTCACGTTCATTTGATCTGGCGCAAAACCATCGCGTTTTTCCCCCTGCCAGGCCCCATTCTCGCGCCAAACCGGCATCTGGCGTGGAACCTGGCACACCATCCGGCGTCTATCCCTTTGCTTGTTGCACCATACGCCGCATCCGGTACACCGGGTGTTTCCTGGATCCGCTTTTCATTGAGGTAGAACATGTTCACAACCAGTATGCCCCCCAGTTTCAGCCACGCCCTGAAGTCCCATCTGGAGGCCCAGTGCAATTTCGCCACGGAACTATCGCGCAAGATGTTCGATACGGCGCAGCAACTGAGCGAGCTGCATCTGCGGCTGGCGCAAGACTTGCTGCAGGAATGGAGCAACGCCAGCCAGCAACTGCTGTGTGCGCGCGACACGGGCGAGTTCATGTCGCTGGCTGCTGCCCAGCTGCAGCCGGGCAGCAACAAGCTGCGCCAGTACCAGCAGCAACTCGGCAACCTCGTCGCCAACGCCAATGTCGAGATGAACCGCACGGCAGAGAACCACCTGCCCGAAGCGAGCCGCACGGCCGTGGCCTTCGCTGACGAAGTGGTGCGCAAGACGGCCGAGGAAACGGAAAAAGCCACGCAGCGCCAGCGTGAAATGATCGAAAAAATGCACGCCACAGGCCACCGCGATGGCGCCGGCCACAGGCAATCCGATCAGGCGCATTGAAGACTTGAATTAAATACGTGAGTTGAACACTGGACCCCCACTCGATAGCAAGGAGAGCGACATGGCAAACAATCAAGGTAATGAACAGGGCAAAGGCGCTGGCAGCAGCCAGAAAGCCAGCGAATCGGGCAGCGCCAAAGGCACGAGCAAGCGCGGCTTTGCCGCCATGAATGAGGAGCAGCAACGCGAAATTGCCAGCAAGGGCGGTCAGGCAGCCCATCAAAAGGGCACGGCGCATGAATTCGACTCGGAAGAAGCACGCCGGGCCGGGCAGAAAGGCGGCGAAGCCGTCAGCCGCAACCGCGAACACATGGCGGAAATAGGCCGCAAGGGTGGCGAAAGCCGGCAATCGGCCCAGCGCGCCAATGAAAACCGCGGCGGCACGGCGGCGCGCAGCGGCAACACTGGCCGGCAGGGTGGCAAGGAAGAAGACGACAAGGGCTGATCCGGGCTGACGGGCTGACCGGGATTACCCGGACAGCGCGGCTTGACGAAGGCACGGGACGGCCCCGGCGGCCCCGCGCAAGGGCTGGCGCAGCGCGGGGCGCGGCGGTATGGTACATTCTCGCCTTACCGACACCTCCGCGCCCCGCCCCGCCCTTCCCCGCATGCAGCCATCCCTGAAATACCTGAGCGCCTATTCCGAACAAACGCAAGCGCAAGTGCAGCAACTGATCGCGCAAGACAAGCTGGGCGACGTCCTGTTGAAACGCTATCCGAACGCGCACGATGTGCGCAACGACAAGGCGTTATACCAGTATGTGCAGGACTTGAAGAATGAATTCCTGCGCAATGCCGAACCCATCAACAAGGTGGCGTTCGACAGCAAGATCCATGTGATCCAGCATGCGCTGGGTTTGCATACCTCGATCTCGCGCGTGCAGGGCGGCAAGCTCAAGGCCAAGCATGAAATCCGCGTGGCCACCATGTTCAAGGAAGTGCCGCTGGAATTCCTGCGCATGATCGCCGTGCACGAACTGGCGCATGTGAAAGAAAAGCAGCATGACAAGGCGTTCTACAAGCTGTGCACGTATATGGAACCGCAATACCACCAGTATGAATTCGACGTGCGCCTGTACCTGACCCAGCTCGACCTGTCAGGCCAGCGCCTGTGGTCATGAAGTCAGGATCATGAAGTCCACGTAACAATGCCGCCCGGCATCCACTGGGCGGCATTGTTTACGTATGCGCCGGCATGGCCGGCACCATGTTCAGGCTCAGGCGGCGTTCTTGCGGCGAAGCATGAAGCCCAGCAGGCCCAGTCCGCCCAGCAGCATGCCGTAGGTGGCCGGTTCCGGTACGGCGCTGACAGTGGCGGAGATATTGTCAACCTGGAAGGTGTGCAAGGCGCCTTCCTTCCACGATGCCGACAGCAGATTGCTGAAACCCGTAAACGTGTAATCGGCAAAGGTGTGGCCGCCGCCAAGGCTGAAGGTCTGGGTCACCGTGCCGCCGCCCACTTGGTGGCCGACAAAGGTCACATCGAAGGAACCAGGCAAGCTCACGAAATCGGCCAGGCTGATCGAGCTCAGCGAGAAAGCGGCGCCATCGGCGCGCGACAAGGTCGTTGTCGACAGGGCTGTCGCACCCAGGCCAGCCGAGCCGGCATAGGCGAAGCTATCCTGATGTGCCGAGCTCAACAGGCCCAGGAAGCTGCTGTCAAAGTTATAGCCGCCTTCGGAGTAGGAATTGAATACGGAACCAAAGTAGCCGGGATGTTCGAGCGAATCGAAGCCGATCGTCGTCGTCTGCGCCTGAGCACCGCCAGCGGCTGCAAGAATGGCGGCGACAGCGGTCGCGCGCAAGAGGGTCATAGGTTTCAAAATAGCATCCTTTCGAGATGATGAAGTAGCGTGGCTGTGGCAACTTGAAATGGCTCGGCACCGTTTTTTAGGAGTCTTGTCGCGCTCACGGGTGTCCGATAGTCCTAACTTTTGAACAGGACAAGTAGACCACAACCATAATTAAAAAGCATCTTCATTTTCAAAATAACATGCATAGAGAGAAATATTATGGACATATATTTATCAATTGAATCATTGAGCGCGATCAATTTTCCCGTGTGGAAATAAAAAAAGCCATGCACTGCGCAGCGCATGGCTCCCTGTCAATTTCTATGAAGAAAGATTAAGGCGCGCACTCCTTCAGGCGCTGCACCAGCGCGGCAGGATCGGCGTCGGCATTCAGGAACGCCGCGTGCTGCGGGCGGATAAAGCCCTGTTCCTTGCCGTTTTGCACGAAAGCGATCAAGCCATCATAGAAACGGTCGACATTGAGCAAGCCGATGGGTTTGGCGTGCAAGCCCAGCTGGGCCCACGTGAGCATCTCGAACAGCTCTTCCAGGGTGCCATAGCCGCCGGGCATGGCGATGAAGGCGTCAGACAGGCTGGCCATCATCGCCTTGCGCTCATGCATGTCCTTCACGATAAACTGGCGCGTCAAGCCCGTGTGGCCCACTTCGCGCTCGACCAGCTGGGTGGGAATCACGCCCGTCACTTCGCCGCCCAGGCGCAGCACTTCATCGGCGATCACGCCCATCAGGCCCACCTTGCCACCCCCATATACGAGCGAGATATTTTCCGCCACCAGCACGCGCGCCAGTTCGCGCGCCGCCACAGCATAGTCCGGCGAGACGCCCGCATTGGCGCCACAGTACACACATAAAGCCTTGATCACAGTAATCCCTACCCTTTCAATTCATCGATCGCCGCCTCGACCTCGAGGCGCTCCTTGGCGTCCAGTGCCTCGCACTCGGCCGCCTTTTCATACAGTGCCAGCGCTTCCGCCAGCTTTTTCTTTCCGTCGAGCATGTTCAAGGCGCGCGCATATTCGCTATGCGCCAGCGCCGAATACGGCGTCAGGGCCAGTGCCGTCTTGAAGTGCTGATAGCCGTCTTCCTTGTTGGCGCCGTAGGTCAGGCTGCCTATCATGGCACCGACTTTGTCGATAATTTCCGTATGATAAATCCCAAACGCGATATGCGCTTCCGCATGCATGGGCGCCACCGTCATCGTGCGGTCCAGGCTGTTGCGCACGCGCGCGCCCATGCCTTGCGCCAGGGCCTTGACGACGGACGTGCCCAGCGCATAACGGCCCAGGCTGTAGGCATGCCAGTAGTAGCCGGCCGGATTGTCCGGCTGCTCGCTCTGCTGGCGCTCGCAGCGCTCCGCGACTTCTTCGTACATGTCGAGTTTCCGGCTGTCGTCCACTTCCAGGTGCGTGGCGTAGATGCAGGTCGCCTTGTGCGCCACCGCATAACCGGGCACGCCGACGGCCAGGCCCAGCTTCACGGCGCGCTCGAAGTCGCCCGCATGGAAGGCCAGCCAGGCTTGCACCAGCGCAGAGTGCGTGGGAAAGGGTTCCACGTCGCCCGCATGCAGGCGCGCCCAGGCCGCTTCCAGGGTTTGCGGCGTGTAGACATATGCCTCGTCCGGATAGGGAAATTGTTTCCAAGCCATATATCTCTCCTGTAAATAGCGACGTGGCGCCAGCAGCCGCGTCAGTCGTTCTTGAGTTTCGTCACGTACTCTTCCGACAGTTTGCGAAACAGCAAATGCGTTTCATTGCGCAGATACGGGCCGATCAGGGACAGCACCTGGTAGCAGCCGCGCGCCAGCGCATCGGACATCGATTGCTGCTCGCTGTACTTGCGCGGGTTGCGCACATACTCGTACGACAGCCAGTAGGTGGCGACAACCACCATATTCGTCGCCATCGCAGCAATTTCCATGTCCGACGCTTCCAGCGACTGTTCGCTGCGCAAGTCTTCGCACAGCTGCGTGGCCACCTTGATCTTGTGCGCCAGGATCAGCTTGAAGTGCAATTCCAGTTTGCGGTTGCGCGACAGTAAATCATTGAGGTCGCGATAGAAAAAGCGGTAGCGCCAGATCAGTTCGAACATCAGGTGCAAATACAGCCAGACATCCTCGATATTCGAGCGGCGACCGTCGGGCACGGTCAGGATGCGTTCGATTTCCGCCTCGAACTGGACGAAGATCGAATTGACGATGTCGTCCTTGTTACGGAAGTGGTAATACAGGTTGCCGGGCGAAATGTTCATCTCTTCGGCAATCACGGTCGTCGTGATATTCGGCTCACCAAACTCATTGAACAGGCGCAGCGACAACTCCAGGATGCGTTCGCGGGTACGGCGTGGTGCTTTTTGTAGCATGGCGGGCAATCTCTCTGTGTTCTGCCTCAAGCATACCACCTAAAATAGCCATAATGAAACACTCCGCCCCTGGCCGCCGGCGAAAAACGCAGGCAAAAAAAAGCCTGCGCGAGCAGGCTGGAGGAATGCGGCGCCAGCTCAGGCGGCCGGCGCTTTTTTCTTCGCCGCCGGTCTCGCCGCCGGTTTGCTGAGCGGCTTGCTCACCGGTTTGGCTGCGGCGCGCGGCGTAGCCCTGGCTGCCGGCTTGGCCGTGGCCTTGGCGACGGCCGCTTTCGGTGCGGTTTTTGGCGCGGTTTTCGGTACGGCTTTCGGCGCCGCCTTCACGGCGGGCTTGGCCGCAGCCTTCGGCCTGGGCGCCGGCGCGGCCTTGGCCGACAGCGCCGCCACTTGCCGGCTCAAGGCATCGATCTGCGCGTGCAGCGCGGCGAGGTCCTGTTGCGTGGGCACGCCAATGGTGGCCAGGGCGCGCGCGACGCGCTCTTCAAACACCTGTTCCAGCTTGTCCCAGGAGCCGCTGGCCTGCTTGCCCACGCCATCGGCCAGCTTGCTGACACTGTCGCTGACACCGGCCACCTTGTCTTCGGCGCGCTTCTGGAATTCCGTGCCTTCCTTTACCAGCTTGGAAAACACGCGCCCGCCCTCTTCCTGCGCCTTGGCAAAGGCACCGAGGCCCGCTTGCCAGATCTGCTGCGCGGACGAGCGCACGGCGCTTGCCAATTCCTTGTCTTCCGTCGGTTCCTTCAATTTCTTCACCATCGCCAGCTCCCGTCATGTGAAAGGCCATGCCACTTCATGGATGCATTTTATTCTAGTGAGCAAAACTAGAGACGGGGGTCTAATTCGATGGAAAGCGGCTGCTCAAGGTGCGCCAGCGCACGCGGCGGCCAGAACCTAGGCCGCCGCCTTCACCTGGCCATGCAGCAGCTTGTGCAGGCGGAAGCCTTCGCGGATATTCTCGCGCAGCACGGCGCCTTTCCACGGCTTGGTATAGAAGCGGTCGACGGCGCCGCGGTTGATGGCCGCCATGATGGGCGTCAGGTCGGCAAAGGCCGACAGCATGATGCGGAAGGTGTCGGGACACAGGTGCTTGACCCGCTCCATGAATTCGGTGCCGCTCATGAGCGGCATGCACTGGTCGCACAGGATCACCTGCACCTTGTGGCGCGCCAGGATGTCGAAGCCTTCGGCGGCCGTCTGCGCCGTGAGGATGCGGTAGCCGTCCTGCGCCAGGAAGTCGCTGAGCACATCGAGCATGAAGACATCGTCGTCGACGATCAGCAAGGTTTGCTGCTCTTCGCCACCGGCATCCTGCGGCGCCTGCAACAGCGTGCCTTTCATCAGCATCTGTTCGAATTCCTCGTGCGGCACGGGACGGCTGAAGTAATAACCCTGCATCTCGTCGCAGCCGTGGCGCCGCAAATAGGCCAGCTGCGCATCGTTTTCCACGCCTTCGGCGATCACTTCCAGCTTCATGCTGTGCGCCATGCTGATAATGGCCAGCACGATGGCCGCGTCGTCCGGATTGCTGGTCACTTCGCGCACGAAGGCGATGTCGATCTTCAGCTTGTCGATGGGGAAGCGCTTCAGGTAGGCCAGGCTGGAATAGCCGGTGCCGAAATCGTCGATGGAAATCTGGATGCCCAGCGCCTTCAGGTTGCGCAGCACGGCGATGGTTTCCTCGGCGTTCGACATGAGCGAGCTTTCCGTCAGCTCCAGCTCCAGCAGCTCGGGCGCGATATCGTATTTGCGGATCGCCTTGAGCACCTCCTCTTCCAGGCCGCCGACGAAAAACTGGATGCCCGACACGTTGACCGACAGGTGCACGGGCCCGATGCTGCTGGCGCCCCACTCGCTGATCTTCCTGCACGCTTCGTCGAGCACCCAGTTACCGACGCGCACGATCAGCCCCGTTTCTTCCAGCAGGGGGATGAACAGGGCTGGCGAGACCATGCCGTGGCCGGGGCGGCGCCAGCGTATCAGCGCCTCTGCGCCGCTGATGCGTCCCGAGATGATATTCACCTTGGGCTGGAAGAACAGCACGAATTCCTCGTTGTCGATGGCGCGCCGCAGGGCGTTTTCCATGTCCAGCCGCGCCATCGACTGCGCATTCATTTCCGCCGTGAAGAAGCGGAAGGCGTCGCGACCCGCTTCCTTGGCGCGGTACATGGCCGTGTCGGCATATTGAATCAGCGTGTCCGCATCGATGCCATCGTCGGGGTACACGGATATGCCGATGCTGACCGTCACCGTCACCTCGTGGCCCTGCAAGTCGAAGGGCTTGCGCATCGCCTCGCGGATCTTGTCGACCACGCCCACGGCATGCTGGGCGCCATCGGGCAGTACCAGGATGGTGGCAAATTCATCGCCGCCAAAGCGGCCGATGGTATCGCGCACGCGCAGGCAATCGACGAGCCGGCTGGAAAACTGGCGCAGCAGATCGTCGCCGATGGTGTGGCCCAGGGTGTCGTTGATATTCTTGAAGCGGTCGATATCCATGAACAGCACGGCCACGGCCCACTGGTGTTCGGACGCCTGGGCCAGCGAATGGGTCAGCGAGGCGTAGAACTGGCTGCGGTTAGGCAAACCCGTCAAGGTATCGAAATGCGCCAGCTTCATCAGGCGCTGTTCGGCATCCTTGCGCTCGGTGATGTCGCGCGCCACGGCCACCAGGATCCAGCTCTGCCCCGAGCGCAGGGTGCGCCGCTGCACTTCCACCGACAGCGGCGAACCGTCCTTGCGCTGCAGCTGCAGTTCCGTCATCGGGCCGCCCTGGTCGCCGGCCAGCAGCTTGTTGTACAGCTCTTCCAGCTGGGATTCGCCCTCGTGCGCGCGGCCCGGCCCCACGCGCAGAAAATCCTCGCGCTCGAAACCGAGCATGCGGCAAGCCGTCTGGTTGACGTCGACGAAGCACATGCCGGCGCGGTCGACGAGGAAAATCGCGTCGGCCGTGGCATCCATCGCCAGGCGGAAGCGGCGCAAGTCTTCATCGAGGCGGATGCGCGCCGCCATGTCCAGGGTCAGCTGCTCATGGTGGCGCTTGATCTCGTCGTACAGCAGCAGGTTGTCGTAGGCGACGGCGATCTGCGCCGCCACCGTGGCGGCGACGCGCTCGTCGACTTCGGAAAATTCATTCGCGCCCAGCTTGTCGACCAGGTACAGCCAGCCGTGGCTGCGCTCGCGCGAGGCGATGGCCACGCCCAGAAAGGAATGCACGGGCGGGTGCGTGTCGGGCAGGCCCAGCGCGCCAGGGTCGCCCTTCAAGCCGTTGACCCGGTAGGGCTGGCGCTGTTCCAGCAAGCGGTTCAGGATGCCCGTGCGCGGTGTGCTGGCGATGCGATCGAGGTCTTTCTCGGCGCCGCACGAGGAAAAATAGCTGAGCTTTTCGGCGCCCTCTTCCAGCACGCCGATGCAGGCATACTTGGAGACGCAGATATTCTGCGCCACCTTGCAGCCCGCTTCGATCAGGGCGCGCGGATCGCGTTCGGCGCCCAGTTCGATACCGAGCTCGATCAGGGCCGTCAGGCGCAGGCTCACCGCCTGCAGGCTCGACAGCGAGCGCGACAGGCGCTCCGTCATGACGCCCAGGTCTTCGGGGATGGCGGCCTGGCCCTCGCGCTGGCTGGCCAGCTGCGAAATCTGCTGGCTGCTCGATTCGAGTTCGTCGATATAGCCGCTGACCTGATGCTCGATGCCAGCCAGCTTGCCCGTGGCGGGAGGCGCCGCAGCGCTGCCCGCGCCCGGCGTGGCCGCCACCTGGGCCGTCGGCGGCATCAGTCCCAGCGCCTCGTTGACGGTGCGCACGATGACTTCCGGGTCGGACGGCTTGGGCAGCACCCAGCGCACGCCGCAGGCCTGCGCCAGCAAGATCGCTTCCTGTTCGCGGTAGGTGGCCGTATAGAAAATGATGGGCACGTCGGTCAGCGCGGGATCGGCATGCACGCGCGTGACGAATTCATAGCCGTCCATGTTCGGCATGAGGATGTCGGAGATGATCAGGTCCGGCCGCTCGGTGCGCAGGATTTCCAGCGCATCGGCGCCATTCGCCGCTTCCAGCAGGCGGTGGCCGCCGTAACCCAGCAGCGCGGTGAGGAATTCGCGGTTCAGCACATGATCATCGACGATCAGGATGGTGGCTATGTCGTTTTTAACTGGCGTCGACGGCGCCCCGGGTAAAAAAGATTCCAGCTCCGCGACGAACAGGTCGGGCTCGATCGGCTTGCCGATGTAGCCATTGAAACCCGCTTCGAGCAGACGTTCGCGGTCGCCCACCATGGCCAGCGCCGTCACGGCCAGGGCCGGGATATTGCGCAGCTGCGGATCTTTCTTCAGCTCGGCCACCACGCCATAGCCATCGAGCTTGGGCAAATGCACGTCGCAAATGATCAAGTCCGGCAATTCGCTGCGCGCCATGCGCACGCCCTCTTCGCCGTCATAGGCGGCCAGCGGCGTGTACCCGAAGGCACGCAGCAAATACACCATCAATTCCATATTGGTGGCGTTATCTTCAATAATCAGGATACGTGCGGACAATTAGCGCCCCCAATAAAAACTACGTGGACTCATTTTCTGCCTGCGTTCAACTTTTCGCATGCGCGGGCTACATAACAATCCTACAATATCTTGCCATAGATCCTGAGAAAAATCTGGCCGCCGGACGTCTGCAGAACGGCGCAAGCGGCCTCAGGAACAATTTTTCCCGCTGCCCTTCTGACCTTAGCTTAATACAGTACGCCAGCGGAAAACAGCATTATCTGCCCATGGCGTTGTTAAACAGGGGCAACAGCAGAGTCAAAACAGACAGTCTTGCCATGCAGACAAAACACAACAGGATTCAGGAAAAATGCGGGCAAGACGGAGGCTGGGCGACTTCGTTCTTGATAGTGATTTCTTCCAGCAGCTGACGCAGCACGCGCGCATCGCTGGCCAGCGCCACATGGCCGATGCCGCCGAAGGCCAGATTGCGCGCGTCGGGCAGCTGCGCGGACGACTGCGGCGCGACGATATTGTCGTGGTGCGAGTACATCGAGGTGATCAGGGCGCGCGTTTCCGGCGTCTCGCTGGCGGCCAGCTGCGCCAGCCAGGCGTCCGGCGCGCCATGGATACGGCTCATCTGCCGGGCATTCGCGCCTGCCGCCAGGTTGGCCAGCGCCGTGCCGTGGTGCGGCGTGCCGATGGTGATGATGCGGGCGACACGCCGCGCGCCATGCCGGCGCAGCCAGGCGCGCGCCACCAGGCCGCCCATGCTGTGGGCGACGAGAATCACGCGGTCGCTGCCAGTGCGGGCGCGCAGCTCGGTGATGGCTTGCTCCACTTGGGGCACAAATTGCTCGATATCGGCGCCGATGGGCTCCAGGTCGACGCCATCGTGCACGACGCCGGCCCGCGCCAGTTGCCGGCTCAGCTGCGTCCAGTAGCCGCGGTTGCACACATAGCCGTGGATCAGCAGCACCGGCAGGCCCTGGCCAGCGACTGTGTCGGCCGCATGCAGGCGCGGACGCAGCATGCCCCATGACGAGGCCCACAGGGTGGCGCGCAGTTCGCCCAGGAACAGCCGCGCGGCCCCCCGCACACCCAATTGATATTCCTGTGGCACGGGGCTACCCAGCCGCCGGCTCTGCCAAAAATTGCGCGCCACGACCAGCGCGCGCACGGCCAGCAGCATGGCCAGCGCCAGCAACACGGCCTGCACCGGCGAAGCCACGCCCCACGCCTGCATGGCCAGGTACGCCAACCCCAGCACGGCCAGCACTTGCAGCAGCATCAGCCACTTGAGTATGCGTGCGATCATGCTGGCGCTGGGACGGGCACGGGCGCCGGTTTTCCCGTCAGCTCCCGCGCCAGGCCGCTGGCCAGGCGCGCGGCCAGCGCATACAGCGTCAATTGCGGATTGGCGCCTATCGACGTGGGCAGCAGCGAGCCGTCGTGCACGGACAGGTTGCGCACGCCGTGGTAGCGGCCATCGGCACCCGCCACGCCCAGGCGCGCATCGTCCGACATGGCGCAGCCGCCCATCACGTGGGCCGACACCACCCGCGCCAGCAGCACCTTCATCGGCAAATCGCCGATCGCCTGCTTCGCCTGCGCCCAGCTGGTGTAATGGCTGGCCATTTCATGCACGGGATAGACACTTTTCGCGCCGGCGGCGAACTGGATTTCCGCCATCGACAGCAGCGCGCGCCGCACGCCATCCCACATAAAAGGCGTGAGCGGATAGTCGAGCACGGGCGCACCGAAGCTGTCGATCGATACCGTGCCGCCCGCCGAATCATGGTGAAAGCCGTCGCGCAGCAGGGCCAGCAAGCCATGCGCATGGGGGAATTCGCGCATGGTGCGCGCGTGTTCATCGCCGAAACCGCCCATGGTGGTGGCCATCAGCAGCGGATGCAGCGGCGGCGCTTCGAGCTTGTAGCCGATGGGACCATCGATGGGCGCCGTGTGCAGGAAATGGTCGGAATAAATCGTCTGCGGCGCGCCCGCATAAGCGTCGACGCGCTGCGGGAACAGGCCCGCCGAGATCACCGTCGGATGCAGGAAGGTGCGCCTTCCCAGCAAGCCGTGCGGGTCGGGCGCCTGCGAGCGCAGCAGCAGCGCCGGCGAGTTGATGGCGCCGCCGGCCAGCACGAAGTGCTTGGCGCGCAAGGTGAGGCGCACGCCCGTGGGCACCTGTCCGGCGGCGTCGAGCGCCGTCACCTGCAGGCTGTCGATGCGCTCGCCCTTGAAGCTGAAACGCTCGGCGCGCGCATGCACGAGCAGGCCCGCGCCCAGCGCCAGCGCCGACGGGATCGTCGTCACCAGCATCGACTGCTTGGCGTTGGTCGGGCAACCCATGCCGCAGTAGCCAAGGTTCCAGCAGCCGTTCACGTTGCGCCGGATGGCGGCCGTGGGAATGCCCAGCACCGTGGCGCCACGGCGTAGTAAATCGTTGTTTTCGTTGGGTGGCGCGGCCCAGTCGCTCACGTGCAGGCGTTTTTCCATCATGGCGAACCACGGCGCCATGGCATCGATGGAATAGCCGGACAAGCCAAAATGCTTGCGCCAGTATTCGAGGGTGCCGGGCGGTGTGCGGAAGCTCGAGGTCCAGTTGACGGTGGTCGAACCGCCCACGGTGCGCCCCTGCAGGATATTGATCGCCTTGTCGCGCGTCTTGCGCGCGGCCGATTCCTGGTACAGCGCGGGATAGGCGTCCGCTTCGCGCATCTTGAAGTCTTGCGAGGACTTCAAGCCGCCCTCCTCGACGATCAGCACTTTGAGGCCGGCCAGGGCAAGGATTTCCGCCGTCACGCCGCCGCCGGCGCCGCTGCCGATGATGACCACGTCGGCTTCCAGCGTACGGTCGGCGGCCACGGTGCTGGCGTCGGTGACGTTCCAGCCGCTGGCCACGCCGATGGCGATGGGGTCAGGAATGGGAGAGGTGCTCATGGATGCCTTATGCGCTCAGTTCGGGCAGCGGCCCCGGATAGCCGATGGCGGCCCAGTGGGCGGCATCGGCATACCAGGCGCCGAGGATCAGATCATGCAGGGCCAGATAGGCCGTCTGCAGGGTAGCCAGGCGGTGCGTGCGCCACGACTGCAGAAAGGCGGCCACCTGGGCGAGATCGGCTTCGCGCCAGCCGCCATGCACGCCGGCGACGAAGCGCCGCGCGGGTGCCAGCGCCAGCAGACCAAACAGATCCTGCACCTCCTGCTGCGCCGCCAGGGGCAAGCCACGGATGGCCGTGTCCACGCCGGCGATGGCGCCATCGAGCGCCGCGGCCCGCGCGGGGGCTTCCCGCGGCAGCGCGCTGCCCAGCATGGCCGGCACGATGGCCGCCAGCGCCGCGCGCGCCGCGCCATCGAGCACGAAGTGGCCTGGTGGCGCCGGCCCGCGCACCAGGCGATAGGCCGCCCCTCCGGCGGCCAGCGCGCAGGCGCCGAGCACGCCCAGTTTCAGAAACGATCTGCGTTGCATACCCCTATCCCCTTGTTTTATACCGCCTTTTGCAGGCCAGTGTACGCCAAAGGCAGTGGGCGTTTGAACGCAAAAACTAGAGCGGAGCGTCTAGTTTTTGCGCCTGAAACCACAGCAGCAGCATGGCCAGCAGCGCCGCCAGCGCGCCGCCGATGGCAATGCTGGGCAAGCCAAAAGCGACGATCAGCGCACCTCCCAGCGCGCCGCCAAAGGCCGTGCCCGCATTGAAGGCGGCGATATTCAGGCCCGCCGCCACGGCGTCGCTGCCCGGGCAATGCCGTTGCGCCAGGCGTAGCAGCCGCATGGTGGACAGGGTGACGAGGGCAAAGAACAGCAAGCCCAAAGTGCCGCACAGGGCCAGCATGGCCACGGGCTGGGCGCGCAGCAGATAAAACCCCAGCAGATTGAGTGCCAGCGCGGCCAGGGCCAGCACGGTGGCACGCAGCGCGTGGGGACGGTCGGCGCACCAGCCGCCCAGCAGGTTGCCGCCGATGGCGCACGCGCCAAAACACAGCATGGCGGCGCCCAGCCAGCCCGCATCGAGCCTGCCCAGCTGCAGCAGGAAGGGCGAGACATACGTGAAAAAGCTGAAGGTAGCCACGCTGACCAGCGCCGCCACGCCGGCCGCCAGCAGCAGGGGTAGCTGCAGGATGGCGCGCAGGCTGGCCAGCGCTGATGCGGCGGCGGCCTGCTGGCGCGCGGCCGGCATGGCGAAACGCAGGCCGGCGCCGCCGCACAGGGCCAGCACGCCGATGGCCGCGAAAACCCAGCGCCATGACGAGACGGCGCCCAGCCACGTCCCCAGCGGCACGCCGCCGGCCAGCGCCAGGGTCAGGCCCAGCCAGACGATGGACAGCGCCCGTCCCGCGCGGGACGGGTCGACCAGGCTGGTGGCCGCATGCGACGCCACCGCCATGAACACGCCATGCGCGAGGCCGACGGCAAAGCGCACCCCCAGCAGCGCGCCCAGCGCTGGCGCGGCCGCCATGGCTATGCTGCCGGCCGCCAGCACGAGCATGGTGGCCACCAGCACCTGGCGCACGGGCCGGCGCGCCAGCATGGCCGTCAGGATAGGCGCGCCGATGGCCGCCCCCAGCGCATACGCGGCGATGGCGCCGCCGGCCGCCGCCACGCTGGCATGCAAGTCGCGCGCCATGGGGGTCAACAGGCCGGCGGCGATGAATTCGCACAAGCCGAAGGCAAAGCTGCACAGGGAGAGCAGATAAATGGAGAGTGGCAGCGTGGCGGACGGCAGCACTGTGCGCGAGGACATGGTGGACATGGCAGTTCCTGACAATCAAAACGCCATGCTGGCCCCTCGTTCACCATCTGTAAAATATCTTATTTATCTTAAAACGAGACTTTGAAAGTCTCAATAGACGGAAAAGTGCCGCAGTTGCGCCAGCAGCCGCTCGCGCACGGGAGACGTGCACTGCGGATCCCACGCCATGTACAGGTCAAGCTGGCGCAACGGTTCGGGCGCATCGCTGTGCAGCGGCAGCATGACGACGCCCGCTGGCGCGCAGGCGGCCAGGCTGGCCGGCAGCAGGGCCACGCCGAAGCCGGCAGCCACCAGTCCCAGCACCGTTTGCAAACGGCGCGCCTGCTGCGCCACGTGCGGCACGAAGCCCGCGTGCAGGCACAGGCTGGCCAGCTGGTCGTGGAAACCCTGGCCCAGCTCGCGCGGCGAAGCGACGAAATCGTCGCCGGCCAGGTCCGCCAGATCCACGCGCGCCTGGCCCGCGCAGCGGTGGTTCGACGGCAGCGCGATCACGATGTCTTCGCCGGACAGGCGCTCGAAGCGCAAGCCCGGCGTGCTGCGCCCCGGCGCGCGCAGCAGGGCGATATCGACCTCGCCTCTTTCCAGCCACTCGACCTGCTGCTGCGTCGACGCTTCGCGCAAGGTGAACTGCACGGCGGGCGAGGCGGCGCGAAACGCGCGCAAGGCATTCAATACGTGGGCATACGGCGTGATGTGGATAAAGCTCAGGCGCAAGTGGCCCTCGATGCCCTGCGCCACGCGGCGCGTGGCCGCCACGCCCTCTTCCAGGCTGGCCAGCACCTGGCGCGCCGTGGCCAGGAAAGCCATGCCGGCAGGCGTCAGGCTGACCTTGCGGTTCGTGCGCTCGAATACGGGGTAGCCGAGCGCTTCTTCCAGCCGCAATATCGCCTGCGACAACGGCGGCTGCGCCATGTGCAGCCGCTCGGCCGCGCGGCGGAAATTGAGTTCCTCGGCGACGGCGATGAACTGGCGCAGCAGCCGGGTCTCTATCATGGGCCTTTTTTCGCTACCGCCAGGATATGCCGGGCGATGCCGCGCAGGATATTGACTTCTTCCGTTTCCAGCCCCGTGCGCGAAAACAGGCGTTTCAGCCTTGGCATGAGTTTTTTCGGGTTGTCGGCGTCGAGGAAGTCGATGGCCACCAGCGCCTGTTCCAGATGTGCGTACATGCCGTCGACCTGCGCCAGGCTGGCCGCGTCGCCATGGAAACCGACGGGACTGGCGATCTGCCCGTCGCCGAGGGCCGCCACGCGGCATTCATAGGCGACGACCTGAGCCGCCTGCGACAGGTTCAGCGAGGAATACTCGGGGTTGGCGGGTATGTTGATCAGCACATTGCACTGCTCGACGATCTCGTTGGGCAAGCCGAAGCGCTCGTTGCCGAAGATGACGGCCGCGTGCAAGTCTTCGCTGGCCGCCAGCTGGGCCGCGATGGCGCGCGGGGCCGTGACGGGCGGAGAAAATTCGCGCAGGCGGGCTGAGACGGCCGCCGCGTAATTGCAGCCTTCGAGCGCCTCGGCGATCGAGCCGACGATGCGCGCGCCGGACAGGATATCCTGCGCGCCGCTGGCGAAGGCCACCGCTTCCGCGTCCGTCAAGGCATCGGGAAAGCGGGGATTGACCAGTACCAGATCGGAAAAACCCATCGTTTTCATGGCCCGCGCGACGGCGCCAATGTTGCCAGAGCGACTAGTTTCGACAAGAATAAATCGCAGGCGTTTGAAAAGAGACGTGTTGATTTCGGGCAGATTCATTTAAAATAGCGCTATTGCGCGGTATCGATACAGGAAATTTCGGGAAACGGAGTCACAAAACGCTGACTCCAGGCCGGGATTTTAACCACTTCGGCACCGCTCCGCTCTTTAATTCATTCTTGCACTCTATCGTACCGGCGCCGAAAGGCGACGCTGGGCGGTCGCGTGCTTTTAACGGAAGCTCACATGCACCCAATGCTCAACACGGCGATCAAAGCCGCCCGCCGCGGCGCCGCCGTCATCAATCGCGCCTCTTTTGACCTCGACCGCGTCGTCGTCACGGAAAAACAACATAACGATTTCGTCACTGACGTCGACCAGGCGGCCGAACAAGCCATCATCGAGGTGCTGTCCAAAGCCTACCCGGACCACGCGTTCCTGGCTGAGGAATCGGGAGCTTCCGCCAACTCGCACGACGAGAATGAATATCAGTGGATCATCGATCCGCTGGACGGCACCACCAACTTCATCCACGGCTTCCCCCAATACTGCATCTCGATCGCCCTCGCGCATCGCGGCGTCGTCACGCAAGCCGTCATCTACGACCCGGTGCGCAACGACCTGTTCACGGCCACCAAGGGCGCCGGCGCCTACCTGAACGAAAAACGCATCCGCGTCACCAAACTGGACCGCATCTCGAACGCCCTGCTGGGCACCGGCTACGTGGCCGGCAGCGCCCGCGCGCTGGACGAATACCTGAAGATGTACGCGATCATGGGCGAACGCAGCCAGGGCGTACGCCGCGCCGGCTCGGCCGCGTTGGACCTGGCCTACGTCGCCTGCGGCCGCCTGGACGGCTTCTACGAAAAAGGCTTGAAGCCTTGGGATATCGCCGCCGGCGCCCTGATGATCACGGAATCGGGCGGCATCGTCGGTGAATTTTCCGGCGAATCGGACTACCTGTACAAGGGCGACGTCATCGCCGCCAGCCCGAAGATCTTTGGCCAGATGATCACCCTGCTGACGCCATTCGCCTGATTGCCAGGCGCGGTCTGACGTAAAAAAGCTGCCGGAGGCGACTCCGGCAGCTTTTTTTTCGGCCCGGCCAGCCCTCAGCTGCCCCGCATGGCCGGCAGCAGCACGCGGTAAATCTGCAGGAACGCCGGTCCCATCAGCACCACCATCAGCGATGGGAAGATAAAAAAGATCAGCGGAAACAGCAGCTTGAGGGCGATCCTGGCCGCCGTTTCCTCGGCCCGCTGGCGCCGCTTGGTGCGCAGCTGGTCGGATTGCACGCGCAGCGACGCGGCGATGCTCGTGCCGAAGCGCTCGGCCTGGATCAGCAGGGTCACCAGCGCGTCCACATCCTCCACTCCCGTGCGCAAGGCCAGATTGCGCAAGGCCTTGTCCTTGGCGCTGCCGGCGCGCAGCTCCAAGGTCACCAGTTGCAGCTCTTCGGCCAGGACGGCGCTCTTCAGGCCGATTTCCTGCGCCACGCGCGCCAGTGCCGCATCCATCGCCAGCCCCGCTTCGACGCACACCGTCATCAGGTCCAGCGCATCGGGAAAGGTCTCGAACACTTCGCGCTGACGCTGTTTCAGGCAGTGCGACAGCCAGGCATTGGGCAGGTAATAACCGAGGGCGGCCGCCGCGACCAGCCACAACAGCATATTGTGTCCGCCCTGGCGCAGCAGAAAATACGCCAGCAGCGGCAAGCCCACGAACAAGCCTGTCTTGGCCGCATAAAACAGCGCGGGCGCGGCCTGGCTGCGCCAGCCGGCATGGACGAAACGGCTGCGGATGGGCGAACTTTCCCAGCCCTCTTCCGGCAGCGACAGCCTGGCCAGCGGGCGCGTCAGGCTGACGGCGTGCGCTAGCCAGCGCCGCCTGGCATGGCGCCCGCTGTCGCCGCCGGCGCCGGCATCGCCCAGCGCCTGCAGCCGCTCCTGCACGGCACTGCCAGTGAGCAGGCGCAACACCAGCAAGGCCAGCGCGAAGACAATCAGGAACAGCAGGCCCAGCAAAGCCAGCTGCGCCGCACTCATCGTGCTCATCGTGTCTTTTCTTTCATCTTATACCCGGATATTGATAATTTTTCTGATGCAGATCACGCCCAGCATCAGCAAGCCCAGCGATACGCCGACCATCTTGCGCCCGCCCCCATCCGTGTACAGCACGGCAATAAACTGCGGATTCATCAAATGCATCATCAGCGCCGCGCCGAACGGCAGCAAGCCCAGGACCCAGGCCGACATGCGCCCTTCGGCCGACAGCACGCGCACCTGGCCCAGCAATTTCAGGCGGTCGCGGATGATGGCGCTGATGCTGCTCAGCAATTCAGTCAGGTTGCCGCCCGTTTCACGCTGGATCAGCACGGCGATGACGAAATAGCGCAAGTCCGTGCTGGGCACGCGCGCGGCCAGGTTGCCCAGCGCATCGGCCATGGCGACGCCGAAACTGACTTCGTCGAACACGGCGCGGAACTCGTCGGCCAGCGGTCCCGTCATTTCCTCGCCCACCATTTTCAGCGCGGTGGGAAAGGCGTGGCCGGCGCGCATGGCGCGGCTCATCAGGTCGAGCGCGTCCGGCAATTGCTGCTCGATGCGCACCAGCCGCTTGCTCCTGGCGCGGCGCACCAGCAGATACGGCAGTGCGGTGCCGCCCGCGCCCAGCCCCAGGCGCACATACCATGGCAGCGGCAGCGCGCCGGCCAGCAGCAGACCGGCCGTCCCGCCAAGTGCGCAATAGCCCAGAAAAGTGGCCACCAGCCAGCGCATGCCCGCCTGCAGCAGCAGCCGATCGAGGCGCCGCGCGCCGGGCAAGCCTTCCAGCACGCCGTGCAGCAAGGAATGGGCGCTCAGCGGGCGCTGCTTGGTGATCGACAGCGCCTGTTCGCCATCGCTGGCCGTGTACATGCCCTGCAGGCGCCGCGCCACCCGCGCCGCGCCCGCCCCCCGCGCCGCTTGCCACGCCAGCCAGGCGCCAGCCACCAGCAGCAGCACGGCCAGGAAGAGGAACAGATAGACCAGATAGGAAAGCATGATGGATCAGCGCCCCGCCGCAGTGGGTTCGAACAGGGCGGCCGACACGCCGATGCCAAAGCTGTTCAGGCGATCGAGGAAGCGCGGGCGGATGCCGCTGGCCGAGAAATGCCCGACCACCGCGCCGCCCTCGGCCACGCCCGTCTGCCGGAAACTGAAGATTTCCTGCATCGTGATGACCTCCCCTTCCATGCCCGTGATTTCCTGGATCGACGTGACCTTGCGCTTGCCGTCGATCAGGCGCGACACTTGCACCACCACCGACACGGCCGAGCTGATCTGCTGCCGGATGGCCTTGCTGGGCAGGTTGGCGGCCGCCATGCTGATCATGTTTTCCAGCCGCGTGATGGCGTCGCGCGGCGTATTGGCGTGGATGGTTGCCATCGAGCCTTCATGGCCCGTGTTCATCGCGCCCAGCATATCGAGCGCCTCGGCGCCGCGCACCTCGCCCAGGATGATGCGGTCGGGGCGCATGCGCAGCGCATTGCGCACCAGCGCCCGTTGCGTCACTTCGCCCTTGCCTTCGATATTCGCGGGCCGCGTTTCCAGCCGTACCACGTGCGGCTGCTGCAATTGCAGCTCGGCCGCGTCTTCCACCGTGACGATGCGTTCCGTCTGGCCGATAAAGCCGGAAATCACGTTGAGCATGGTGGTCTTGCCGCTGCCCGTGCCGCCGGAAATGAGGATATTCATCTTTGCCTTGCCCAGGCCCTGCAGCACTTCGGCCATCTCGGCCGTCATGCTGTGGTAGGCGACCAGGTCGGCCAGGCGCAGCGGATCGACGGAGAAGCGCCGGATCGACATCACGGGGCCGTCGATGGCCAGCGGCGGGATGATGGCGTTGACGCGCGACCCGTCGGGCAGGCGCGCATCGACCATGGGGCTCGATTCGTCGATGCGCCGTCCCACGCGCGAGACGATCTTGTCGATGATCTTCATCAGGTGGGCGTCATCGTCGAAGCTGACGTCGGTCAGCTCCAGGCGGCCGCCGCGCTCCACATACACCTGCCTGTGGCCATTGACGAGGATGTCCGACACGCTGGCATCCGAGAGCAGCGTTTCGAGCGGCCCGAAGCCCAGCATCTCGTGCTGGATGTCGCGCGTCAGGCTCTTGCGCTCGGCGTCGTTGATGACCACCGCCTCTTCCTCCAGCAAGCGCTCGACCAGGCCGCGCAATTCTTCGCGGATGCGCTCCTGCGACAGGCGCTGCATGCTTTCCAGGTCGACCCGTTCGAGCAGCAGCCCATGGATGCGCAGCTTGAGGTCGCGGTAGCCGTGGTTGTCGATGGCGGCCATGCGTAGCGGCGCGAGCGCGGCGATCTTGGCGCTGCCGAGCCGTTCGCGGATGGACAAGGCGGCGATGGGGGAACTAGCCATGAAATGCTCCTGTTCTGGGATGGGGATCAGCGCGTGGATCAAGCGCGCCGCAGGACGCGGCCAAGCCAGCCCTGGCGCGCCGTGCTGGCCGCGCCGCCGGCCAGGCTGGCGGCGAACTCCTGCAGCGAGCGGGTGATCGGGCTGGCTTTGTCGAGCTGCAGGATAGGCACGCCCTGGTTGACCGAGGCGGCCGCCGAGGCGTAGTGATTCGGCACGGTGCGGTAGACCGCCGTGCCGTACGCCGCTTCCAGGTCGCGCAGGCGGATTTCACCGCCCTTGTCGTGGCGGTTGACGATGATGTGCACCTTCTCCTTCGCGTATTCGAGCGAGCGGAACATGCCCAGCAGGCGCTTGCCATCGCGGATGTACGGCAAGGTCGCCTGCAGGACGGGGAAGATCATGTCGGCGTGGTCCAGCGCGCGCACGCTGACGGCGTCGAGGTTGCGGCCCACGTCGAGCACGATGAAATCGTACTGGCGCCTGGCTTGCCGGATGATGGCGTCGATGTGCTCGGGCGCCACTTCGCTGGCGTGGGCCGGATCCTCGGGCGCGGCCAGCACGCTGTAGTTGGGCGTGATGTGCAGCATGCTCGATGCCAGGAACGAGGCGTCGAGCCGGTGGATGTCGCGCGTGACGTCGGACAGCGTGGCCAGCGGCTTGTTCTCGGACACGAAGAGCGAGGCGTCGCCAAAATGCAGGTTCATGTCGATCAGGGCAACGCGCTGCTGGCCGCCGGCGGCCAGCGCATAACCGAGGTTGCTGGCGATGAAGGTGGCGCCGCTGCCGCCTTTGCAGGAGATGAAGGCCAGCACCTTGCCGTTGCCATGTTCGCGCCGCTCCAGCTTTTCCTCGATGCGTTCGAGCGCCGCATACAGGCTGGCCGGCGCGGCGGGAAACGGCAGCACGTCGCGCACGCCTGCACGCATGGCCTGCAGCAGGAATTCAGGCGCCTGCTGGTGGCACAGCACGATGAAGGCCATGCGCGGATGCTGGTTGCTGAGGCGCTCGATGGCGGCCAGGTCGGCGCCGTCGTTCGACGGGCGGTCGAAGATCAGCACGTCGGGCAGCGATTGCGCCGCCTGCAGCGGTTCCAGCGCTTCGCCGCCCGCGTTGATCTCGTCGAGCCGGTTGCGGCTGCGCAGCAGCAGGCCCAGTTCGGACAGCGTTTTTTGATCAGTGGAATGGATGGCGATTTTCACGATATGCCTTGCTGGTTCTGTGGTGACGATGCCAGGCTCACTGGCGCGCCCCGACGCCAATGGTCAAGGCGGCCCCTTGCGGTGCGGGCGCGGCAAAGCTTTTCTGGTACGCCGCGTAGGCGGCCTGGGCGGCCTTGCCATCCATGCCGGCCACGGGGTCGCGGTTCGCGCCCGCCTGCGGCGACAGCACTTGCCGCAGGCGCAGTTGCTGAACGCTGGCGCCGAACTGGCGGTCCAGGTTCGGCGTGGCGGCGCAGCCGCTGGCGGCCAGGGCGGCCAGCAGCACAGAGAGGGAAAGGGAATGCTGCATGCTGTGCTCCTAGTGAATGTCCGGACTGGCTGGCGGTGTCTGCCTGGCCGCTTCCTGCCGTGGCCGTGGCGCGCTAGCGCCTTCCATTTTTCCTTGCAAGAAGAACTCGCCACGGCTGGGCGCCACATAGGCATCGGTGGGCAACACGATATCGCCGTCAAGCGTGCCGTCGAGCGGCTTGACCAAATGCGGTGTAATGATGAACACCAGTTCCGTGCGGTCGGTCTGGAAATCGCTGCTGCGGAACAGCGCACCCAGCACGGGAATCTCGCCCAGAAAGGGCAATGCCTTGATATTGGTCGTCACATTGTTCTTGATCAAGCCGCCAACGGCAAAACTCTGGCCATCGAACAGCTGCACCGTGGTGGTGGTGCGCCGCGTGGTAAATGCCGGCAGCACGGCATTGGCGGCGGCGCCCCCGCCGGTGGTGATGCCGATGCCTTCGCGGTTCAGCTCCGACACTTCCGGCGCCACCTTCAAGTTGATGCGTCCACCCTCCAGCACGGTGGGCGTGAACTTGACGGCAATGCCGAATTCCTTTTCCTCCAGCGTGATCTTGTTGGTGGTGCTGTCTTGCGCGACCGGAATGAAAATCTTGCCGCCCGCCAGGAAACTAGCTTCCTGGCCACTGATGGCCATGATATTCGGTTCGGCCAGCACCTTGACCAGGCCGTCGCGCTTTTGCGCATCGAGCGTCAGCCCGTTGCCATTCTTGCCGTGCACGGCGCCCAGCTGGCTGGGGTTGCCGCTGAGCAGGTTCGACAGCAGGCCATACGTCCAGTTGCCGCGCGTGCCACTGATGCCCACGCTGGCGCCCAGCTGGTCGACCAGGGTCTTCGACACTTCGGCGATTTTCACTTCCAGCATGACCTGTTGCGGCGCCGCGATCGACAGCATATTGATGACCTTGACGCTGCCGGCCGCACTGGCCGCGCCGTCGGCCGGCGCAGCCGCTTCGCCGGCGCCGCGCTGCGCATAGGCCTGCGCCATCTCCAGGATCTGGCTGGCCTTGACGCTGTCGCTCACCTGCCCCGACAGCACGATGCTGCCGCCGGCCGCGCCGGCCTTGACGGCGCGCTCGCCGGGGAAGACATAGGCCAGCTGCGCCTGCAAGCCTTCGACATCGATCTCGACTTCGATATCGACGATCACGGGGCGCTGCTGCCGGTCCCACAGGATCAGGTTGGTGCTGCCCGGGGCCAGGCCCCAGACGAACAGCTGGCTGGACGAGCCCAGCATCCTGGCGCCGGCCACCCGGGGATCGTTGACGGCGATCTGCGACACCGGCAGGCTCAGCTTGCGCAAGGTGGACTTGCCCACGGCGATGCGCACGGGCGCGCCCAGGCGGGCGATATCGGCGCCCAGCGACATGGCCGGCGCCGCGACGGGCGACATGACGGCTTGCCTGGCCGGCGCCGCCGCGCTGGCGCTGACCGGCCAGGCCATGCCTGCCGCCGCGCTGCCCAGCATCAGGGCCAGGCGCATGCCCGCACCCGCAGCGTGCTTACGAAATTTGTTCATCGATCATCCTTGCTTGCCTGCTGATTTTTTAAAATTGCTGGACGCTCGTATCCATGCCCTTGATGACGGTGATGCTGTCGCGCGCGGGAGCGCGTGCCGGGGCCGCCTGGCGCCGCGGTGCGCGCACCGGCGCGGCCGCCGGCGCCTTCAGTTCCAGCAGCGACTCCTTGGTGGCGCCGCCCGTGGTGACGGGCGCCGGATCGACCTGGTTGCGCAGCACCAGCGACAAGCTGCCCACGCTGCGCGCCAGGTCCAGCTTTTCCACCTGCTCCGGCGTCAGCTCCAGGGTCACGGCATTGACCACCTTGGGCTTGTTGTCGTCGCGGCCGGACTCTTGCGCCACGGCCAGCACCAGGATGCGTTCCAGCACGATCTTGGAAATGGCCAGCGGCCCGCCGCCCGCCGGCCTGGCCCGGTCATCCTGCGTATGCACGAGAATGTCGACGAAATTGCCCGGCAGGGCAAAGCCGGCCACGCCCACCACGTCATTGACGCGCACGGTCATGGCGCGCTTGCCGGCAGCCACGATGGCCGACAGGCCGCCCGTGGCGCCGGGCGGCGCAAGCTTGCTTTCCAGCACAGGCTCGCCCCTGCTGACGGCGGTGCGCGTGATGCGCCCGTCCAGCGCGCCGGCCTCGCCAAACGCCCCCGGCGGCATGGCGCCCGCCGGCCAGTCCATGCCGCGCAGCATGGCCGGCGTCACCTTCGCGCCCACGCCGATATCGACCAGCGCGACCATCACCGTCTGGCTGGCCGGCGCGCCTTGTCCCGACATCCAGCGCGCCGCCGCCAGCACGGCGCCCCCCGCCATCAGCAGCGCCAGCAGCAGCACGATCGCAACGCGGCTATTTCTCATGATTTTTCCTCTTGGTAAAACTTGGGTTTCCGGACGGGCATGTCATGTATGGCCGCCGGCCGCCAGGCCCAGCCAGATGGCGGTGCCGGCGGCAATGGCGATCGCGTACGGCAATTTGCCGCCCGGCACGGCGGGCGCATCGACCCGCGGCACCTCGCCTGCGGCGGCACGCAGCCAGCCTTGCAGCAGCAATTGCCGGGCATTCGCCATCGCCTGGCGCAGCGTGCCCTGGCACAGGGCGACGGCCAGCGCCAGCACGCCGCCAGCGAGCAGGCTGCACAGCACGGCAAACACAGCGGGACCGGGACCAAGAAAAGCCCCCACCATCGCCATCAGCTTGACGTCGCCCGCGCCCAGCGCCTTCATCGCATACATGGGCAGCAGCAAGCCCAGGCCGACGGCCAGACCGCCCAGCGCCAGCCACGGCCCGGCCGGCGTCACCCCGGGCAAGGCCAGGCTGTTGAGCAGCACGCCGAGCAAGGCGCCGGAAAACACCAGCCGGTTGGGAATGCGCCGGCGGCGCACGTCATGCCAAACAGCCGCGGCAAGCAGCCCCCACAAGACCATGGCGGGGCTGAACGTCCAGAAAGAATGAGGGTCCATCGTGTACCTGATGCAAGCCGATGGCATGACGGCATGCGCATCGTTGGGCGGGAAGTCGACAGGCCGGTGCGCAAGGGCAGCCGGCCTGCCGGGGTGCAGCGCGGTGGGCAGGCGCCTTAGATCGCCGCGCCCGTCAGCTTGGTGCCGATCGCCTTGAAGGCGCCATCGAGGCCGGTGGTGAAATAGCCGACGGCCGTGACCAGCGCCGCAGCCACCAGCGCAGCGATCAGCGCATATTCGATGGCAGTCACGCCATCTTCTTCGGCGATAAAGTTTTTAATGAAATTCATATTATTCCCTTTCAGGTCAAGTTTTAAACATGATAAAAACTGAAAATACAGTCTGAAAATAAAAACATTATCCTTGTTTTTATTTTCCATTTTCTGATGCGTGTATTTTATATAAACAAACATTAAATCGAATCAGAGAAAAGTCATTTTATGCCCAGTACAAACCATCTTAATTTTTTGTCTATAATCAGGACATATGTACTGTCATTCCGCATGGACGGGTTCGGCCAGGCGGTTGCGGGTGGCGTACACATATAATTCCAGGCGGTTGGTGACATCGAGCTTGCTGTAGATCGATGTCAGATGATTACGCAAGGTTTGCTCCGAGATAAAAGCGCGCTGGGCTATCGCACGGTTCAGCGCGCCATTTCCTTCCACCATCATGGCCACGATCTTGCGCTCCTTCAGCGTCAGCCTGGCGATCCGCTGCTCTTC
Organism: Janthinobacterium sp. EB271-G4-7A; assembly: GCF_020858075.1. Lineage (NCBI taxonomy): Bacteria > Pseudomonadati > Pseudomonadota > Betaproteobacteria > Burkholderiales > Oxalobacteraceae > Janthinobacterium > Janthinobacterium sp. EB271-G4-7A. The sequence continues at coordinate 272,239 of NZ_JACYMI010000003.1, read as the reverse complement.
CGGGTCGGGCGCCGCTTCCGGCTTGTTCAGCACGCCCAGCATGCTGTCGAGCAGCGCCGGATCCAGGCACAATTCGCCTCGATGCAGGCGGGCGATGGCGTCGATCAGTTGCTTGACGGACGTTTCCTTGCCCAGCACCGCGCGCGCGCCGCTGCGCACGGCCCGCCCGCACTCTGCCTGGTCCTGCGTGCCGCTGAACAGCAGCACCCGCGAGACGCCATTGCCCAGCAGCTGCGGCAGATAATCGATGGCGCAGGCGCCGCCGCAGCCAAGATCGGCGTCGAGCACGATGACGTCGGGACACAGGGTGCGCGCCAGCAGCAGCGCGCTGTCGATCTCGGTGGAGCTCGCCACCACCTGCATCGCGGGCTGGGCGCCGGCGAGCAGCTGCTCCAGGCCCCACAGCCAGGTCTTGTGGTCCGACACCAGCATGACGCGTATGACATTGTTTGTTGACATGCTTTACCTCTTTACTTGTAGCCCACTCCCTTCAAGGGAAGGTGGTTGATCCGAATCGGGTTGCCTGCCTCATCCGCGCGCGCCTTCTGCTGCCGCGCACGGGGGAAAGAAGTCATGGGGGCACGAAGGAAGAGGCCTTGGGCCGGCACGCGCAAACGCGGTGCGTGCCCCACGGCAGCGGTCGCCGCATGCCGGGCGTGTGCCGATGGATGGGCAGCGTGGCCAGGGCGGACGCGCCGCTGGCGCGCCATCGCTGCTGCCACCGCTGCTGTTGCTTACATTGCAGCATTTTTGTTGCATCACCTTGCAAAACAAGTCCTTGCCTGCACGCAGGACAATCCTGACACCAGGCCTGTTTTCATACCCGAGCATATTACTCCCGGCCCTGTAGCGACGGGGCCGGCACGTTTGAAATAACGCAGTTAATTGCGATTATCTTGACCTGTAATAATTTAAATGGCGGACACGCCCTTGAAAATCGATATAGAATAATTGCCAGTCAAATGGCGCAATGCCATCCGCCCGACATTCGTCATCGCGGAACTTAACCGGATTATTCCCATGCGCTTAAAACAGGCCGATTCCCGCATATTCCACAAGCACAGCGGACAGGCTGGCGCCACCCTGGTCGAATTGGCCCTGATAACACCGGTCTTTCTCATGCTGATAATCGGCATCATTGAATTGAGCATGGCTTATTTTGCCAATATGACCATGCAGCATGCGGTCCGCGAAGGGGCGCGCTATGCTGTCACGGGGGCCAAGGACCTCGACCCCGACAGTGCCAACCAGCAGCGCTACCACGCCGTCATGCAAAAGATACGCGACAGTTCCATGGGCATGTATGACAAGGTCAGCCCCGTGATCTCCGTCAACGGCAGCGATGCGGTGGGCGCCGCCATGTTCGGCCAGGCCGGCGATATCGTCGTCATTTCCGTCGATTGCCGCTGGGCGTTTGCCACGCCTATGATCCGTGCCCTGTTCCGCGACGGCCAGGCGCATTTCGTGGTGGCGGCCACCATGCGCAATGAAAGCTTTGGCGGCCTGTGATACGCGCGCCAACCCTCCGTTTTCCGCGCCGCGCCGCGCGTGGCATCGCCGCCATCGAATTTGCCATCGTGCTGCCCTTGCTGGCCTTGCTGCTGTTCATGCTGGCCGACCTGTCGCGCGCCATCCAGGCCAAGACCATCCTGCTCAATATCAGCCGCGAAGGCGCCAACCTGTCCGCGCGCGCCACGTCCGACCTGAGCGGCTCGAGCCAGGGCATCATGAATGCGCTGGCCGCCAGCACGCCGCCGCTGGACATGCACGGGCGCGGCATGATCTACATCACCAAGATCATGGGCTACACGGCGCAGAGCGGCTTGCGCAATATCGTGCTGGAACAGTACCGCTGGGACGCCGGCGCAAAGGCCAGCGGCTACCTGCCCGCCAGCCAGGTGTGGCAATGCGGCAGCTGGCGCGATGGCACGTGCACCGGCATCGCCAAGGATGAATACGCCCCCGCGGTGTCATTGATGCAGAGCCAGCTGGCCGATGGCGAACTGATTTACGCCGTGGAAACTTTCTACAATTTCGACATGCTGTTCGGCACATTGAAATTTGGCAACAGCACGACGCCCGTGCTGGCGCCCAACCTGACTTCGATGACGGTATTCTGATGCGCATTCCACACCAGCGGCAAGGCGGGCAAGTACTGGTCATGGTGGCGCTGTCGGCCGTCGTCCTGATCGCCTCCGTGGGCCTGGCCATCGATTCGGCCCTCGGCTACTTCGTCAAGGCCAAGCTCAATGCGGCCGTCGACGCGGCCAGCCTGGCGGCGGCGCGCGGCGTCACTGCGGGCAACTCGGAAGAAGAACAGCGGACCAGGGCGCGCCAGTCGGCAAGGGATTTTTTTGACGTCAATTATCCGGACCACTTCCTGCTGTCGACGCCGACCCTCCATCCCGTCGATGTCACGTTCGACAAGGGCACCGTCACCATCGACGTCTCCGCCAGCGCCTCGCTGCCCGTCTCGCTGATGGGCGTACTCGGCTTCAAGACCCTGGAGGTGGCAGCCAGCGCGCAAACCATCCGCAAGGACCTGGACATGGTGCTGGTGATGGATACGTCGGGGTCGCTGAAAAACAATGCGGACGCCGTGCGGGCAGCGGGCAAGTCCTTCCTGAACAAGTTCAACGCCACGGTCGACCGGGTCGGCTTGCTGCACTTCGCCTCGGAAGCGCAAATCGACGTCCCGATCAGGCAGATCGAGCGCGGCTTCGACCGCGGCGGCATGACCATGAAAGGTGGAAAGATCGATCAATTCGCCTTTGTCGGCGGCACCAACTCTTCCGCCGGCATGTTCCAGGCGCGCAAACAGCTGAACGACATCGAGCAGGTCAACCGCTCCAGCCTGCGCGTCATCGTGTTTTTCTCCGATGGCTCGCCAGCGGCATTTTCCTCGTACTTTCCCAACAAGGACAACAAATGCAAGGACGCAGGCGGGCTCGCCACCTTTCCGAAACTGCAAAACCCGGCGTTGGCAGGCCTGTACCGGATGAAAGTGAGCGACACGCTCCAGTACGGCGATTGCGCCGCCAATCAGATCACCGCGCTTCCCGCATGGTATAACGCGACGAATGACCCCGCCCACGCCAACGACGCGGCGCTGCGCGAGTTTCCCATCGTCACCAACTCGCCACGCGTCGTGACCGCGTCCACCGCGACGGCGCAGGCACAATGGACGAATGTGCACCGCGCCTCGCGCAACCTGGTCGAAGCGATGGCGGCCAAGGCGCGCCAGGAAGGCATTTTCGTCTTTACCCTGGGCATGGGCGCATCGCTGAAAACCAAGGAAGGGCCGGACAACGAGCTGGGCGAAGACTTGCTGCGCTGCCTGGCCAATACCACCGATGCGAAAGCGGCTTGCCGCAAGCCGGCCGAACCCGTGGGCCTGTATTGCTATGCAGCCAGCGACAGCGACCTGAGTCCCTGTTTCACCCGGCTCGCCTCGGCCATCCTGCGCATTTCCAAATAACGCCTGGCCAGCCGCTAAAAGGCGAAACAGCTGCAGCCCAAAGTGCCCCAGAAACCGGAAAAATCGCTGACCGGCACGGCCGATGCGCGCGCCCGGTCGTGGGCATGCGCATGCACGCCGCAGGCGCCCGCGCACTGGTGCGGCAGCATGGCTTGCGCCTGCGCCGGCCTGGCCACGGGACGGTAGTGTCCCGGCACTGTGCGCACGGGCGACCATTCAGGCAGCACGGGAATCAAGGGCGGCGCAAGATGGGTAAATTCCGCCTGGCCGTAGACGATCTTGCCGCCCACCATGGTCAGCACGGATTCGATGGACTTGATCCCCTCTTCCGGCACGGCGAAATAATCGGCCGACAGCACGCTCAAATCGGCCAGCATGCCCTCGCGGATGCGCCCCTTCTTGCCTTGCTCGCTCGAGAACCAGGAGCTGCCCGCCGTCCACAGTTCCAGCGCCGTATCGCGCGACAATCTGCCCGCCGCATCCGTCAGGGCCAGGCCGCCCACGGTGCGCCCCGATACCAGCCAGTACAGCGCCGTCCACGGGTTGTAGCTGGCCACCCGCGTGGCATCCGTGCCGCCGCCCACGGGCACGCCCGCGTCCAGCATGCGCTGTACGGGCGGCGTGGCCTTGGCTGCATCGGCACCATAGCGCTCGACAAAATATTCGCCCTGGAACGCCATGCGGTGCTGGATGGCCAGGCCGCCGCCCAGCGCCCTGACCCGGTCGATATTACGGGGGCTGATGGTTTCCGCGTGGTCGAACAGCCAGTGCAGGCCGCCGAACGGCGTGTCGCGGTTGACCTTTTCAAACACGTCGAGCATGCGGCTGATCGATTCGTCATAGGTGGCGTGCAGGCGGAACGGCCAGCGCTGCTCGACCAGGTGGCGCACGACCTTTTCCAGCTCGTCTTCCATGCCGGCCGCCAGCTCGGGACGCGGCTCGAGGAAATCCTCGAAGTCGGCGGCGGAAAACACCAGCATTTCGCCGGCACCGTTATGCCGGTAAAAGTCCGTGCCGTCGCCCGGCTTGATCATGCCGGTCCACTTCTGGAAGTCCTGCAATTCCGCGCCCTTGTTTTGCGTAAACAGGTTGTAGGCGATGCGGATGGTCAGTTGCTCTTTTTGCGCCAGTTCGTCGACGACGGCGTAATCCTCGGGATAATTCTGGAAGCCGCCGCCCGCGTCGATGGCGCTTGTCAGGCCGAGGCGATTGAGTTCGCGCATGAACTGGCGCGTGGAATTCACCTGCAATTCGAGCGGCAGCTTCGGGCCTTGCGCCAGCGTCGCATACAGGATCATGGCGTTCGGGCGGGCGATCAGCAAGCCGGTGGGGTTGCCGGCCCCGTCGCGCACGATTTCGCCGCCGGGCGGGTTCGGGGTGTTCCTGTCGTAGCCGACGGCGCGCAGGGCGGCGCGGTTCAGCAGGGCGCGGTCATACAGGTGCAGGATGAAGACGGGCGTGTCCGGCGCGGCCGCGTTGATTTCATCAAGCGTGGGCATGCGCTTTTCCGCGAACTGGAATTCCGTCCAGCCGCCCACCACGCGCACCCATTGCGGGTTCGGCGTGCGCAGCGCCTGTTCTTTCAACATGCGCAAGGCGTCGGCCAGCGAGGGCACGCCTTCCCAGCGCAACTCCAGGTTGTAGTTCAAGCCGCCGCGGATCAGGTGCAGGTGCGAGTCGTTCAGGCCGGGAATCACCGTGCGGCCAGCCAGGTCGATCACCTGCGTGGCGGGGCCGCGATGGCGCATCACGTCTTCAACGTCGCCCACGGCGAGAAATTTGCCATCGGCGATGGCGACGGCGGACGCCAGCGGCTGCGTCCTGTCGACCGTATGGAAACGGCCATTGAGCAAGATCGTGTTTGCGTGCATGGGAACTCCCGAATCAGGTGAAAACACGGTCCCGCCGGCAGGCGGCGGAACCGGGCTCAGTGAATAATCAATGGCCTTCGCTGGCGTTGAACATGGATTTGGCGTAGATCAGGCCCAGGCCATAGCCACCGCCGTGCGCCACGGCTGTCGCCACCGTCTCGTTGTAGGTCTCGCCACGGACCCAGTCGCGCTGCAGTTCCAGCAAGTATTGCACGGACGTCATCGGTTGCGCACCCGCCTGCAGCATGCGCTGCATGGCCATCGCATGCGCTTCGTCGGAGACGTCGCCGCTGGCGTCGGCGATCACGTAGACCTCGAAGCCCTGCTCCAGCGCCGACAGGGCTGGTCCCACGATGCAGACGGAGGTCCACAGGCCGGCCAGCACGATCTTGCCCTTGCCGTAGCCATTCACCTTGTCGGCGATGCGCGCATCTTCCCAGGTATTCATGCTGGTGCGGTCGATCGGCGCCTGTTCCGGGAAGACGGACTGGATTTCGTCAAAAATAGGGCCGGAGAACGATTTGGCTGCCACCGTCGTCAGGATCGTCGGCACCTTGAATTCCGCCGCCGCCTTGGCCACCAGGGCTGCATTGTTACGCAGCAGGGCCAGGTCGATGGAACGGGTGGCGAACGCCATCTGTGACTGGTGGTCGATCATGATCAGGGTATGATCGTTAGGGGCCAGCAGTTTTTGTGCGGCTTGGGCGGTGGCGATAGGCATGATGTTTTCCTTAGTGAAAATAATTGAACATGAAAAAAGATGTCGTTGCATGGTGTTTCTGCTCATGCCCTTGCGTCATGCTGTGTGTGCCGGGCCAGTGCTATGCAGTATGGACGAGATACTTTGAAAACAAAAACGGAAAGAATGCGAAGTTATATTCGATTTTTTCGATGATGAAAAATAACCGCGGCGGCAGCCCGCGCATCCAGGAGAAAACATGGGATTTGAATTCAGGGTCACGGCCAGCCTGACGCCGGAACAGCGCCAGCACATCGCACCGCTGCTGGCGGCGCTGCCGCCGGCGTCAGGCGCCATGCCGGACACGGATGCCCGGCTGACGGACGCCGGCCTGTATATATGCCAGCACCTGCGCCCGGACCCGTGGCACGGCCTGGACGCCCTGCGCGCCTGGCTCGATGCGCAGGGCGTGCGCTACACCGTCGACGAGATCGACGACTAGGCGCCCTTTTCTTTACTTGCGGCATTGCAAAGCTGAAACAAAACAGGCGCGTTTTTGCCAGGCTGTTATACTTCGCGTGTGCGGCACATATGACCAGTCCCCTTGCCGCTGTCTTTCGACCCCTAATCTGATTGCCTGCGACTGGCGCCCCACGATGGCGACAGGCCGATCTCACAATAAAGTTACCATGTCCTTTTCCTCCCTCGGATTGTCCGACGCTATCGTACGTGCCGTTACCGAACACGGCTACACCGTGCCGACCCCGATCCAGTCGCAGGCGATTCCCGCCGTGCTGGCTGGCGGCGACTTGCTGGCCGGTGCACAAACCGGTACCGGCAAGACGGCCGGCTTTACCCTGCCCGTGCTGCACCGCCTGTCGACGGACGCCAATGGCGCGTCCATCACCAGCAACACCTCGACGCGCCCGATCCGCGCCCTGATCCTGGCCCCGACGCGCGAACTCGCCGCGCAGGTCGAGGAAAGCGTGCGCGCCTACAGCAAGTACACCAAATTGAACTCGACCGTGATCTTCGGCGGCGTCGGCATCAACCCGCAAATCAAGCAGCTCAAGCATGGCGTCGACATCCTCGTCGCCACGCCGGGCCGTTTGCTGGACCATATGGGCCAGGGCACCGTCGACCTGTCGAAAGTGGAAATCCTGATCCTGGACGAAGCCGACCGCATGCTGGACATGGGCTTCATCCGCGACATCAAGAAAGTGCTGGCCGTACTGCCGCCAAAACGCCAGAACCTGCTGTTCTCGGCCACGTTCTCGGAAGAGATCAAGGCCCTGGCCGACGGCTTGCTGAACAAGCCGGCCATGATCGAAGTGGCACGCCGCAATTCGACCGTCGAAGTGATCAAGCAAAAGATCCATCCGGTCGACCGCGACAAGAAGCACCCGATGCTGTCCTACCTGATCAAGTCGAACAACTGGACGCAAGTGCTGGTATTTACGCGCACCAAGCATGGCGCCAATAAACTGGTCGAGCAACTGGGCGCGGACGGCATCGGCGCCCTGGCCATCCACGGCAACAAGAGCCAGTCGGCACGCACGCGCGCGCTGTCCGAGTTCAAGGATGGCACCTTGCAAGTGCTGGTCGCCACCGACATCGCCGCGCGCGGCATCGATATCGACCAGTTGCCGCACGTCGTCAACTACGACTTGCCGAACATTCCGGAAGACTATGTGCACCGTATCGGCCGCACGGGCCGTGCCGGCGCCAAGGGCGAAGCCGTGTCGCTGGTCTGCGTGGATGAGCACGAAATGTTGAAAGACATCGAAAAGCTGATCAAGCAAACCCTGCCGCGCGAAGTCATCCCGGGCTTCGAGCCCGACCTGAACGCCCGCGCCCAGCCTGTGCAATTGCGCAGCGGCACCGGCGGCCACCGCAACAACAGCCGCGCGCCAGCCGGCGCCGTCGTGCGTGTGAAAACGGGCGGCAGCGGCGCCAAGCCACGCAGCGCCGGCCCATCGGGCGGCGGTGGCGGTGGCAACCGTTCAGGCAATGCGCCGCGTTCGGCAGCGAACCACCGTTCCGGCGGCCGCGGCCGCTAAAACGCGGCCTGAAAGCTACTGCGCGGGGCGCTATTGCGTTTGCGTTGCTCGCCGTACTCTTGTACGGCTGCGCGACTCGACGCAATATCACTCCCGCTCGCTACGCTTTCGGGCAGCGTTTGTCTTTATCAAAAAGACGATAAAAACCGTTCCAGGACTTGCTTCTGGAACGGTTTTTTTATGCACGCCACCATTTGCCGATTTGGGCTAGGATAGTATCCATCGTCCTCACCTGCGTGCTGCCATGCCGAACTTCGCTGCCAACCTCAGCATGATGTTTACCGAACTGCCCTTCCTCGACCGCTTTGCCGCCGCCAGGGAAGCGGGCTTCGATGCCGTCGAATTCCTGTTCCCCTATGCCGTCGAGGCGCGGCAGATCGCCATGCGGCTGGAACGCCACCAGCTGCAGCTGGCCGTCTTCAACTTCCCGCCCGGCGACTGGGAGCACGGCGAGCGGGGCATTGCCTGCGATCCGCGCCGGGGCGAGGAATTTCGCGGCAACGTGCAACTGGCGCTCAACTATGCGCTGGCGCTCGGGGCAAAACAGTTGCACTGCATGGCCGGCATCGTGCCGCCCGGCATGAGCCTGGAGCGGGCGCGGCAAAGCCTGATCGGCAACCTGCAATTTGCGGCCGACGCCTGCCGTCCGCATGGCATCAACGTGCTGATCGAGCCCATCAACCGCTACGACATGCCCGGTTACTTTCTGAACCATAGCCAGCAGGCGGCCGACATCATCGCCGACTGCCAGCGCAGCAACATCTTCCTGCAATACGACATTTATCACATGCAGCGCATGGAGGGCGAGCTGAGCAACACCATCCGCGCCATGCTGCCCCTGATCCGCCACATCCAGATCGCCGACACGCCGGGCCGCCACGAACCGGGCACGGGCGAGATCAACTACCGCCATCTGTTCAAGCTGCTCGACCAGGTCGGCTACGCAGGCTGGGTCGGCTGCGAATACCGCCCCGCCAGCGATACCGTCGCGGGACTGGGCTGGCGCGAGCAATTGACGGGCACAGCGGGCACGCTGGGCGCCTGATCGCAGCACGCTTGCGCCCGCACAAGGCGGACGGCGCAGGCCGGCACGACAATACCTTTCCATACAGTATTTCCTGTCGAGAGGTGCCGTGTCAAACCTGCCCGCCCGCCATCGCCGCGCCCTTTCCCTGAAGCTGTACCTGAGCCTCTTCCTGGCTGCCGTGCTGTGCGGCTGCACCACTGCGCGCCCCGAGCTGGCGCAAGTGCGCGCCCTGGCCGCCGGCACCGATGCCCTGACCGCCTTCAGCGAGCTGTCGCAGCGCCACGTGGACAGTTACCAGCGCGCCCGCCCCTATCTGTCGCCCGCCGAAGACGCACGCGAACGCCTGCTCGACGTGCAGCGCCGCGCCGCGCAGGCCGATGTCGCGCGCCTGGCGCAGGCCGTGCGCCTGTACCTGCAGGCGCTGGGCCGGCTGGCCAATGCCGATGCGTATGACGTGCAGTCCGAACTGGCTGGCGCCGGCGCCGCCATCCGCGCCTGGCCAGGCAGCGGCATCGACGACCGCCATGTCAGCGCCTATACCTTGCTGCTGCAGCAACTGTCGCGCCTGGGCGGCGCGGCCAGCCAGCAGGCGCACCTGGCGCAAGTGCTGCACGAGGGCGACGCGCCGCTGCAAGCCCTGCTGGCCGCGCTCGACAGCTTGCTGGCGCTGTACGACAAAAGCGGCGATAACGAGCGCGACATGGTGCTCGGCTTGCTCGACGTGGAAATCGCCTATGCGGACACGCCGCAGCAGCGCCTGCTGGCCGTGCTGGCGAAAAACATGCAGCAAAGCAAAACCGAGGAATACCGCCTGGTTGGCCTGCGCCATACCCTGGCGCGCCGGCAACTGGCGGCACTGGGTCGCGAACACGCGCAGCTCGCTGCCACCCTCACCACCACGGAGGCAAGATGGACGGATCGGTAGGCAGCAGCAGCGAACGCCGCGAAGCGGCTCTCAGCAGCGCCATGCGCGTCGAGCAACTGGCCGACAGCCTGTCGCAGGCGGCCGTCACCTTGCACGGCGCCGTCATGCGCGCCATCCGCAAGCGCGCCAGCCAGGGCGCCAATGGCATCAGCCACAGCCAGGCACAAGCCGTCTTCGCCCTGGAAGTGGCCTTGCGCCAGCAAGCCAACCAGCTGTATGCCGATGCCGCAGGACACACCGTGGCGGGCCTGGAAACGGCGCAGCGCCAGCTCAGCGGCCTGCTCGACACGGTGCGCCTGCGCATCGCCCGCAACGACGACGTGCGGCACTGGATCAGCCTGGCGACGAGTTTGTTGCACCTGGGCAGCGCCGTCCTCGCCGGCAATCCCGAGCGCATCCTGGGCTCCCTGGGCAAGGTGCGTGAGCGGCTGCAAGAGATGGCGCCGGACTGATTGAATTTAGCCGGCAAGCGCCTATACTGGGACGTCCCCGCCTGGCAATCGTGCCTGCGGGACGATGACCAGAGGAGACCAACATGCGTATCGAACCGTATTTGCAATTCAATGGCAATTGCGCGCAAGCGCTGGAATACTACCGCCAGCACCTGCATGGCACGGACCTGTGCCTGATGCCGTATCGCGGCTCGCCGGGCCAGGAACAAGTCAAGGAAGACTGGTACGACAAGATCATGCACGGCTCCATACAGCTGGGGGCCACCATGCTGATGGGCTCGGACGGCGGCTGCACCGAAGATGGCGCCAAGGGCATGAGTGGCTGCTCCGTCTGCCTGACCGTCGATACGCCGGAAGAGGCGGAACGGGTCTTCGACGCGCTGGCGCGTGACGGCAACATCCAGATGCCCCTGGAAGAAACGTTCTGGGCCAAACGCTTCGGCATGCTGAAAGACCAGTTCGGCGTGGCCTGGATGGTCAACTGCCTCAAGGAACCAGCATAGAACGGCCGCTGCCAGCCTGCGCCGCGTCAAACGCGGCGCGGGTGGTAGCGCAAGCAGAGCTGCCAATCTTGGACTACCATGAGGGGAGTAACCTCTACCGGGTGATGGCCATGAATGGATTGCCGCAAGACCAGCTGCAGCGCCTGCAGGGCGTGCTGGAGCAACGCAAGCTGGCGTTGCTGGAACAGATCGAGAATGAAACGGCGGAAGCGGATGCGCGCGCCTCGCTGCTCAATGAAATCGAAGCCTCGCCGGCCGACAACGCCAGCGTGCGCACCTTGAACGCCCTCGTCAGCGAAGCGGCCGAACACAACCTGGCGCAGCTGGCCATCATCAAGCACGCGCTGGCCAAGTTTGCCGATGGCAGCTACGGCCTGTGCGACAACTGCGGCGAAGCCATCGGCCTGTCGCGCCTGAACGCGCGCCCCGAAGCGCGCCTGTGCATCGATTGCCAGACGCGGCTGGAAAAAGCCCAGCGCTGAGTAGCGTGACAGTGCCATGACGGCTGCGCCACGACAAAGGGCAAGGCATCGCTGCCCTGCCCCCTGTTTTCCAGCGTGACGACCATGCTGCCAGCCGCCCCCGCCAGCGTCTGTGCGCCGGCTGGATGGACGGGTCTCCTCTACTGCCATTGCCCTGCTTCAAGTCTCCAGCTGCACGCGGGATCAACTCATGTGCTGTCCGCCATTGATGGCGATATTCGCGCCCGTGACGAAGGCCGCCTCGTCGGACGCCAGATAAGCGACCAGGGCCGCCACCTCGTCCGGTTCGCCCAATCGGCCCAGGGGAATCTGCGGCAGGATCTTCGTTTCCAGGATCTCGGCCGGCACGGCCGTCACCATCTGCGTGCGCAGATAGCCGGGCGACACCGTGTTGACGGTGATGCCGTGGCGCGCCACTTCCAGCGCCAGCGCCTTGCTGAAGCCATGCACGCCCGCCTTGGCCGCCGCGTAGTTGCACTGGCCAAACGCGCCCTTCTGGCCATTGACGGACGAGATATTGATGATGCGGCCCCAACGGTTAGCCAGCATCGGCTCGAGCACCTGCTTGCTCATGTTGAACAGGCTGTCGAGATTGGTGCGCATGACCTCGGCCCAGTGCGGCAATTCCATCTTGCGCATGCTCTGGTCGCGCGTGATGCCGGCGTTATTGACCAGCACGTCAATGCGGCCGAACTGCGCCAGCACGCTTGCCACGGCGTCGCTGCAGGCATCGAAATCGCCCACGTCGATGGCCAGCGGATGAAAATAATAACCTTGCCCATGCTGTTCGCCGAGCCAGCTTTCCACGCGGGCATTGCCCGGCGTATGCGACGCCACGACGGCAAAGCCCGCCGCATGCAGGCGGCGGCACAAGGCCGTGCCCAGGCCGCCCATGCCACCCGTGACCAGCGCTACTTTTTGCTCATTCATTGCTGTCTCTCCCGCTTGTTATGGTTGTTCTGCGTGGGATCAAGTGTAAGTGGCACTTTTGAAAGCGGCATTGCGCCATATCAAAGGCTGAGCCCGCATATAGCAGCGTCTGCCTGCGCTGCATCCATGCATGAAAAATTGTCAAAATTATACTCAGCCGTGAGGTGATGGCACCTCGGCAGGCAAGCCGTGCAGACTTTGCTTGAAGGTAAGACTCACATGGAGAACGCGATGGAAATCCAGGACGACACAGAAGCATTGAGGGACTTGTTCAACGACATCAATCCCGGCACGAGCGACGTGGAATCGGTGCATCAGGCGGAGCTCGATCCACAGCATGCGCTGGCCCTGATGGCCAATCCGAAAGCGGCGCTGAAAGCCATGGGCATCCCCGTCAGCGACGCCTCGCAAGTGCAGGTGACGATGAAGAACCGCGCCAGCCGCGCCATGCCGGAGGTGGCGCAAAAGGCGGCGCAATTGCGGCGCATCATCGTCATCGTGATTCACTACCGTAACTGCGACGCCGACATCATCATCATCGCCATGAGCTGAGGCGGCAAGCGCCGGCCGCAGTCGTGCGCGGCCGGCCCCCCGGACTGTGCCAGAATGATCCCTACTGCACAGCGAGAGGACAGGCCATGACATACAAGACCGTATTGCTCCACATCGACGACAGCGCCGGGCGCGCCGCCCGCATCGAGGCGGCGGCCAGCATCGCCCAGGCCTGTGGCGGCCACCTGACGGGCGTGGCGCTGACGGGCGTGTCGCGCCTGCTGTACCAGAACCAGCCCGACCTCGATGCGGATCCGAACCTGAGCTTGCATTTGAATTTCCTGCGGGAACGGGCGACGCGCGCCCTCGACGGTTTCGAGGCGCAGGTGCGCGCGGCCGGCGTCGCCTCGTTCGAGCAGCGCGTGCTCGACGACGAGGCGGCGGGCGGCATCAGCCTGCTGGCCCGCTATGCGGACCTGGTCGTCATCAGCCAATACAATGCCAAGGATAAATCGCCGTCCGTGATGCGCGACTTTCCCGCCTATGTGCTGCTGCATTCGGGCCGTCCCGTGCTGATCGTGCCGTATGCGCCGCCGCTGCCCCTGCTGGCGCCGCCGGCAGCGGCGCGCAATGTGCTCATTTCCTGGAACGCCAGCAAGGAAGCGAGCCGCGCCGTGAGCGCCGCCCTGCCCCTGCTGCAACGCGCCGGACAAGTCCACGTGGCCATCTTCGATGCCCAGGTGCACGCGGCCGAACATGGCGAACAGCCGGGCGCGGAACTGACGCATTACCTGGCGCGACACGGCGTGGAAGCGCGGCTGCATTTGCTCGATGGCGGGGGCGTGCGGCGCGGCGATATCGGCGAAGCGCTGCTGTCGAAGGCGGGGGACCTGTCGGCCGACTTGCTGGTGATGGGGGCGTACGGCCATTCGCGCCTGCGCGAAACCATCCTCGGCGGCGTCACGCGCACGATTCTGCAAAGCATGACGATCCCCGTGCTGATGGCGCACTAGACCTTTGGAAAGACGGCGGGCTAGCCGCCCTGCCATGGCAGGCTGCGGATCTTCGCCACCTGGCGCTGCGCCAGCCACTGCCACAGCTGCAGGGCGTCGCCCTGCGGCAGGGCCGACATGTGGCGCGGACTGGCGAGGGCGATTTCGCAATCGCGGTCCGACCATTCCTCGAAAGTGACTTCGCCTCCGCTAGCGACTTCGACCTGATACATCAAGCCATCGTCGTAGCCAAAGCGCAACAGGACGGCGGCCGGGCTGCCGTCCGGCGCGACGCCGCCACCGCGGTAGACCTCGGCCAGCGCATCGGCCAACTGTGCCGGCGAGGGCGCACAGATGTCGCGCCCATCGGCCCGTGTCAGAATGAACCATGCCTGTGTCATGACGCGACCTCCTATCCATACTCGTTAGCATGCGAGGCAAGTACTAAAGGCAGTCACCTTGGTCCAGTGTCACTTCGGGCGCGCGGAAACTATCCCTGTCGGCATTGTTTACCAATAATTACGAATACTAACAAGGATCATACCTAAATTTCATGCAGCGCGGCATTTATGCATATTGCACGGCTGGCGCGCCGATTCACGCCACCAGCACGGGAATGCTGAGCGGATCGAAATCATGCCAGTCGCCATTGGCGATCGTGCCTTCCGCTTCCTCGATATGCTCGGCGCCGAGCCGGTGCAGCGCCTCGAGCGCCCGTTCGCGCTCGTCGAGGCCGCCCAGTGCCACGGCGATCAGCATGCCCGGATGCCGCGGCTGGCGGCGGTTTTCGCCATTGCTTTCGCCATTCTTTTCGGCTTCGCCCGCGTCTTTCATCTTATTGAAACTGTAGAGCGAACCCACGTGGGCGCCCACCAGCGCCCCCACCACCGGGCCCAGCGGCCCCGTCGCCAGGGTGGTGACCGCGCCGATGCCCGCGCCCACTGCGGCCCCGACAGCCACGCCTTCCACCACGCCCTCCGGCGTTTCCTTCGCCCCCGGCGACATGTCGCGGTCGCCGCCAAGCGCATGCAGATCATGCTGCCCCGGCTGGTTGACAAAAAAGGCGCTGATGCGGCTGTCGGAAAAGCCCGCCTGGTTCAGGGCGGCGCGCGCGACGTCGATCTGCTCCTGCAACTGAAAATGACCTGCGATGATGCGTGACATGATACGGCCCTCCTCGTCGGCTGCTGGCGCACCATGCGCCGCCTCGATAGCGTGCGCCAGACAACGCCAAGTTACCGTTCGCTTACGCACACAGCCGCTTACTCCCATGCCCAATCATATGCTCACTCAAGCAGACGCGCTGAAGGGGCTGCGGATATCAGACAGGAATTGCTGTGCGCGCGCATGTTGCGGCCGCGCAAAGAATTCGCCGGGCGTGGCCCGTTCCAGCACTTGCCCATGGTCCATGAACCAGACCCGGTCCGCCACTTCGCGCGCGAAACCCATCTCGTGCGTCACGCACACCATCGTCATGCCGCCCTGCGCCAGGTCGCGCATCACTTGCAGCACCTCGCCCACCATTTCCGGGTCCAGCGCGCTGGTCGGTTCATCGAACAGCATCAGCGGCGGCTGCATGGCCAGCGCGCGGGCGATGGCCACCCGCTGCTGCTGCCCGCCCGACAGGGCTGACGGCATGGCGCGCGCCTTGTGCGCCAGGCCCACGCGTTCCAGCAGGGCCAGCGCCCGCTCTTCCGCTTCGCGCCGGGTCAGGCCGCGCAAGCGCTGCGGCGCCAGCGCGCAATTGTCCAGCACGGAAAGATGGGGAAACAGGTTGAATTGCTGGAAAACAAATCCGATATGCGAACGGAAGGCATTCACGTCCAGCCCCGGCGCATAAATGTCCTGGCCCGCCACCGTGATGCGGCCCGAAGCGATCGGTTCCAGGCGGTTGATGGTGCGGATCAGGGTCGACTTGCCGGAGCCGGACGGCCCGCACACGACCAGCACCTCGCCCTTGGCGACGTGCTCATTGATGCCGCTCAAGGCGTGATAGTCGCCATAGTATTTGTTGACGTTGTCAAAGGTGATCATGCAGCCGCTTTCAAGAGACGCGCCTGGCGCCGCTCGAGCCAGAAGGCGGCGCGCGA
This sequence comes from Janthinobacterium sp. EB271-G4-7A, assembly GCF_020858075.1. Taxonomy (NCBI): domain Bacteria; kingdom Pseudomonadati; phylum Pseudomonadota; class Betaproteobacteria; order Burkholderiales; family Oxalobacteraceae; genus Janthinobacterium; species Janthinobacterium sp. EB271-G4-7A. The sequence goes on along the minus strand of NZ_JACYMI010000003.1, from coordinate 256,258 downwards.
CAGGCTGAAACACAAGACAAAATAGGTCATGCCCAGCAAGAAATACACTTGCACGGGTTTCGTCAGCACCAGGCCGTTCACTTGCGAAGCGATGAACGACACTTCGGCCAGGCCGATGATGTATCCCAGCGAGGTTTCCTTGATGGTCGAGACGAACTGGTTGACCAATGACGGCAGCATGTGGCGCAGCGCCTGCGGCAGGACGACCTGGCGCATGCTGTCCAGGTACGTCAAGCCCAGGGAACGGGCCGCCTCCACTTGCCCCTTGGGTACGGCTTGCACGCCGGCGCGCACGATTTCCGCCAGATAAATGCCGTCAAAGATGACGAGGGCCGCCAGCATGGTGCCGAACTGCCCGCTTTCGTGACCCGTGATGCTGGGCAGGAAGAAATACGCCCAGAAGATCACCAGCAGCAAGGGAATGCCCCGCACCACGTGGATCAGCGCGGCGACGGGCCAGCGCAGCAGGCGCCAGGGACTCAGGCGCGCCAGCCCCAGCAGCAAGCCAACGGGCAGGCTGAGTACCAGCGCCAGGCTGGCCAGCAGCACCGTCAGCGCGAGGCCACCCAGCGGCCCTTCGGGATAGCGGCCGACGAGAAAATACAGCCAGTAATCGTGAATGAGTTCCAGCATCAGGACACCTTCTTTTGCAGCAAGGCCGCCAGGCCCGCGATCACCAGCGAAACGGCAAGATACGCCGCGCTGGCGAAGACGAACGCTTCCACGCTGCGGAACGAGGCCGCTTCCACGCGCTGCGTCTGGTACATCAGCTCGGCCACGCCGATGACGGTGGCGATGCTGGTGTTTTGCCACAGGTTCAGGGTTTGCGACAACAGCGGCGGTGCGGCCAGCCGCAGCGCCTGCGGCACGATGCACAGGCGCATGGTGGCGAGAAAACTGAAACCCAGCGCCCTGCCCGCCTCGAATTGCTGGGCGGATATGGCGCGGATGCCGCTGCGGATGTCTTCCGCCATGTAGGCGACCGTGTACAAGGTCAGGGCCGTGACGGCGCTGACGGCTTCGATATTGCCGGCATACAAGCGCTCCTTCCAGGAGTCCGGCAACAATTCGGGCGCGCCGAAATACCAGAACAGGAAGTGGGCCAGCAAGGGCACATTGCGGATCAGCTCGACATACGCGGCGCCCAGCCCGTTGAGCAGGCGCGACGGCGCCAGGCGCAACATGGCCACGCCGCACGCCAGCGGCAGGGAAAAGAGCAAGGTAATGCCCAACAGTTGCAATGACAACAGCAGGCCGGACAGCAACCAGTCGCGATAGTCGCCGGCCAGCAAAAAGTTCAGATCAAACATGCGGAAGAGTCAGGCAAGGTTCAGGCGTCGATCTTGTCCGATTCAATTTTAAATGTGCGTTTCTGGAATTTCACATTGCTCGTCGGGCCATACCATTTGAAAAACAGCTTTTCTGCCTCGCCCGACTTTTCCAGGCCGCGCAGCACCTGGTCGACGGCTGTTTTCACCCCCGTCTCGCCCTTGCGGATGCCGAAGGCAAACACTTCCTGGCTGATGTTTTGCGGCAGCACAATGTAATCCTTTTGCGCGGCGCCCAGCTTGGCGTAGTTATTCAGCAAGGAGACTTCATCGTCGACATAGCCGACGCCCTTGCCCTGCTGCAAGCCCAAATAAGCCTGGCCCGCCGTCTCGAACGTCACCACATCCACACCAGGCACGGCCTTGCGGATATTCGGTTCCTGCGTGCCGCCCTTGACGGTCAGCACTTTCTTGCCGGCCAGGCCAGCAACCGTCGTGATATTGCTGCTTTTTTTGACCAGCACGCGCTGGCCCGTGTAAAACGTCGACAGGGAAAAATCGATCAGCGCCTCGCGTTCCTTATTGTGCGTCAGCGATGCCGTCAGGATATCGATGCGGCCCTGCTGCAATTCGGGAATGCGGGCGGCCACGGCCAGCTGCTTGATCACCGGTTTGACGCCCAGGCCCTGGGCGATGGCGCGGCACAGGTCCACTTCATAGCCGACCAGCTGGCGCGATTTGGCGTCGATAAAACTGTTCGGTTCATCCGTGCCCAGAGTGCCGCAGACCAGCTCTCCCTTCGCCTTGATACTGGCCAGCTGGTCCGCTTGCGCCACCTGGGTGAAGGCGATTGAGGTGAAAAGAAGCGCGGCGAAATGAAGACGGGTCTGCATGGAATTCCTCTGGTGAATAATGAATGCCGCCATTAGACCGCGGCACGCTTATTTCCAAAAAGGAATCTTTTCACCCATGTTTATGCAGAATTCATCTAAGGCATCAGCGAAGACATCAACTAAGGCGCCAGCGCCTTCGTCTCGCCGCCCAAGCGAATGATCGCCGCTTTTGCCCCCACGGCGCCCGGATAGCGGGGGTCGAGCTGCAGCGCCTGGCGATAGGCGGCCACCGCCTGCGGGCGCAAGCCCTGCTCCACATAAAACTCGGCCAGGCTGTCCTGCAGATTCGCGTCGCGCGGATGCAGACTGACGGCCGCCTGCAGCACGGCCATGCCTTGCGCCACGGCGCCGCTACCTTTCAAACGGTAGGCTTCCAGGTTCAGCGCCGCAGGACTGGCCGCGCCCAGCGGGTCGCGGTCCAGCGCCAGGCGCAGGGCGGCGAGGGCAGGCTCCCACTTGCCGGCGCGCAGCAGGGTCAAGCCTTGCAGCACATGCGCACGGTCGCTGAGCGGATACAGCTCCACGGCCAGGCGGCTGGCCGCCAGCGACGTATCCGTCTCGCCGCGCGCGGACGACGCTTGCGCCAGTTCCTGCAGTTCGGGCACGAAATCGGGATAGGCGCGCTGGCCGCGGAAGGCCGCGCGCAGCTGGCTATCCAGGGCGGCGATGGATGCCGAGGCGGGTGCGGCCGGCCAGGCGATGGCGGCCGTGCGGTCCCAGCTGCTCGCCAGGGCCACGATGGCCTGTTCGAAGGCGGGGTCGAAGCGCGGCAAGGCACCGGCCTTTGTACCTTGCGACAACAGGATATAGTCGCGCGCAAATGCCAGCGCGCCGCCGCGCGAGTATTGATTCAGGTCGATGCCCGCCTCGCGCAGCTGCCTGGCCATGCTGGCGCCAGCCGTGAGAAACACGCGGCCGCCTGCGGGATGGCGGGCCGCATCGATATAAGCGCGCGCCGCCTTGGCGTCAGGCGCCAGGGCCTGGCGGTTGATTTGCGTAAATGCCTCGCGCGTGGCGGCCGCATCGGCATATGCTTGATCCGTGCGCTCGGCATGCGCCCTGCCCTCCTCGAACAGGCCTTGGGCCACCCGGTAAGCGCGCTGCGCACCCGCATCGGCGATATACGTGCTCAGCTGCCACGGTTCGCCCGTGACTACTTCGAACAGGCGCTGCACGAAGGCCTCGGGATTGACGCGCTCGAGATTGGCGGCGACGGCGATGGTGAGCTTGCGCGAAGGAAAGCTGTACAGGTAGGTGACGGTTTCCGGCTGCTGGCCGCTGTGGGCGATGGCGTAGCGCCCGCCCGTCGGCAGGATTTCCCAGCCCATGCCGTAATTCGTCAAGCGGCCCGCACGCGTGGCCATCGGCTGCACCATGGCGGCCACGCTGGCCGCCGACAGGATCTTGCCGTCGTGGACGCCCCGGCCGAAGGCCAGCATGTCGGGCACGCTGGCGCGCGTGCCGCCGGCGGAAAAGCGGCTGCTGATGTCGACGAATTCGGAATTCTTCAACTCCTTGCCGGCCAGCCGGTAGCCGCGCACGCGGTGCGCGATCACGGCGTCCGGGTCATCCAGCACGGTGGCGTCCATGCCCAGCGGCCCCCACACGTGGCGCCGCATGTAGCCGCCATAGCTTTCGCCCGAAGCGCCCTCGATGACGGCGCCCAGCAAGTTGTAGCCATAGCTGGTGTAGCGGAAGCGCGTGCCCGGTTCGGCGATCAGGTCGAACTGTTCGAAGACGGCGATGGACTGGCGCGTGTCCTTGTGTTCCTTGAAATGCTGTTCCACTTTGCTGTCGCGGTAGGCGTCGATGCCGCCCAGGTGGCCCAGCAGCTGGCGCACCGTCACGGGAAACGGCTTGACGGGGAAATACGGCACATAGGTTTGCACGGGTACATCCAGGTCGATCTTGCCCTGTTCCACCAGTTGCAAGATGGCCACCGCCGTCATGGGCTTGGTGACGGACGCCAGCCGGTAGCTGGACTGGGCCGTGGCCGGCACGCGGTTTTCCAGGTCGGCATAACCGTAACCCTTCACCCATTCCACGTCGCCCTGGCTGAAACCGACGGTCACGCCCGGAATGCGTTCCGCGCCCATGCGCCGGGCCGCCCAGCCATCGAAATCCGCCAGGCGCGCGGCCAGCCCGGCGGAGGGAGCGGAGGCGGCTTGCGCCATGCCGCAGAACAGCGCCAGCGCGCCGGCGAAACCGTAGTATTTGCTGCTTTGCATAGTCATGATTCCATGGTGAGGGCCGTGTGCACAGCACGGCGCTGATGCATGGTAAATGTCTTTCACACACCGTTGGCGGGCCGTGCACGAAATGCACGCAGCCCGCACGAACGGCACCGGCGTTGATGAAAATGTTGCAAAGGGGTAGCAACGGGGTAGCACATGAGCAGCTACAATGCCCGCCATGCCCTCCCTCTTCCGCTCCCTGCTGCGGTACTGCCTTGCTTGCTGCCTGGCCGTGCCCTCTTTCGCCTGCGCCATGCATCCGCTCTGGCTGGACGAAGGCTGGCGCACCTGCGGCAACACCCCGTCCGCACCCGCCTCGCTGCAGCAGCTGGTCCAACCGGGCCTGTTGCTGTGCGTGGAGCGCGAGGTCACCCTGGCCGCCACGCCGTCGTCGACGCAGTTGCTGGTGCTGTCGGCGCTGGCTTCCAGCGAACTGTGGCTCGATGGCGACTTGATCGGCAGCAATGGCCAGCCGGCCCGCCAGGCCAGCGGGGAACGCGCGGGCGACATCGATTTCGCCATCCACCTGACGCCACAACAATTGGCCATGGGCAAGCACCACCTGCGCCTGCTGCTGTCGACGCAGCACGTGCCGGCCCACCTGGCATCGCCATTTTATGCGCTGTACCTGGTCGACCGGCAAGACTACCGCGCGGGCCTGGCCTGGTACCGGCTGCCGCCACTGCTCCTGGCCGGGGCGCTGGGCGCCGTCACAGCGCTCTTCCTGGCCCTCACGGCGCTGTACCAGCGGCAGCGTCACTGGGCCATGTTTGCCGCGCTGTGCCTGGTGGCGGCGCTGCTGCTGGTGGTGGAACTCTGGCGCAGCTTGACCGGCTACACCTATCCCTGGCACATGCCGCGCCTGTATGCCGTCAGCGCCCTGACGTGGCTGTTTTCCGCCTTGCTGCCCCTGTATTTCTATACGGCTTACCGCCTGCCGCGCTGGCCGCTGGCGGCGGCAGTGCTGCTGGCGGGCATCGCGCTGGCCGGCGCGCTGCACGTGCATTTCGACGCGCGCTGCTGGCTGATGTTTCTGACGGGCCTGGCAGCGAGCTTGGCGCTCAACCTGGGCGCCCTGTGGCGCCGCCTGCCGGGCAGCCGCGGCGGCACCTTGATCGCGCTGGCCTCGTGCGCGCTGTTCCTGCTGACGGGCAGCCAGTTTGCCGAAGGCGGCTTCGCCCTCGTCGTGTGCTTCCTGCTGCTGCCTTTATGCGCGCAATTGCTGGCGCAGCTATTGCGCGAACGCAGCAAGGCGGCGCGTGCCCAGCAGCTGGAAAACCAGCTCCTGCGTAAAAGCATGCAACCGCATTTCCTGATGAATTCCCTCAGCCTGATCAGCGAACTCAACGCACAATCGCCGCAGTCAGCCGAAACCTTCATCGAGGCGCTGGGCGCCGAGCTGCGCATGCTCAACGAATTCGCGCAGCAGCCCAGCATTGCCCTGACGCAGGAACTGGCCCTGTGCGAGAATTACCTGAGCATCATGGGCACGCGGCTGCAACAGCCGTGCAGCCTGCAACTCGATGGCGAGGCGGCGGGCATCACCGTGCCGCCCGCCATCGTGCTGACGGCACTGGAAAATGCGTTCAGCCACAACCGCTACCGCCACGGTGCGGCCTTTGTCCTGCGCATCGCACAACATGCGCAAACGCAGGTGCTTACCCTGCTCCTGCCCGCAGGCGAGCCACGCCCGCATGCGGGCGGCGGCGTGGGCGAACAGTACATCCGCGCCAGCCTGCACGCCGTGTTCGGCGATGCGGCCCGCTATGCGAGCGAACAGCATCAGGCTGGCTGGCGCCTCACCTTTACCTTGCCGGCGGCGCCATGAATGTCTTGATACTGGAAGATGAACCGCTGATCGCGCAGGGCCTCGAACGCGAGGTGCGCGCGCATTTCGGCGCGCGCCTGACGGCGCTGGCGCTGCATGACAATGTGCCGCAAGCCTTGGCCGCCCTGGCGCAAGAGCAGGGGCAGGACCAGATCGACTTGCTGCTGCTGGACTTGAACCTGCATGGCGCGGACGGCTATGACCTGCTGCGCCTGGCCCAAAATGCTTCGTTCCAGACCATCATCGTCTCGGCCCACGCGGAACGCTCGATCACGGCGTTCGAATTTGGCGTGCTCGACTTCGTCGCCAAGCCTTTCAGCCGCGAACGCCTGCACAAGGCGCTGCAACGCTATACGGGAAGGCACACGGAGGCGGCCTCGCTGGCCGTCAAGAAGCGCGGTTCCCTGGAATGGATCGCCATGGCCGACATCGACCACGTGCAAGCCGACGGCCACTACAGCAATATCGTGCTGCGCAACGGCGAACAGTGTTTTCATGACTTGCCTATCGACAAGCTCATGGCCCTGCTGCCGCCCCACTTCCTGCGCGTGCACCGCTCCTACATCGTCAACAGCCTGGGTTTCAAGCGGCTGCAGATCGCGGCAGGCGGCAAGTACGCGCTCGACACGCAGACCAGCACGGGTATCCCCGTGTCGCGCAGCAGCTATCCCGCGCTGAAACAGCGGCTGCTGGGCTGATATTGTTGAGTTAAAGCCAAACTTACCAGTGCGGCGCGTAGTTGGGGAACGGCGGGGCCATGTGCTCGGCTTCCACGGGCGGCGCCATCCAGTCGCGCGGGTCGACCTTGTAGTACTGCAAGAATTGCGCGTACAGCTCCTCGTGGTGCTCGGCCATCTGGTACGGCTTTTCAAAGAAGGTTTCCGTCGCCACGGCAAAGAATTCGGCGGGATTGGTGGCGCCGTAATGGTCCATCACGCTTTGCTGCTGGATCATGGCGTCGTGGCGCAGGTTATCGAAGTCGCGCGACAGCACGGTGGCCCAGCTGCGGTAGCTCGACACGCTCGGCAGGTAGGGCGCGCCATTCGCGGCGCCCGATTCGCTGTCAAGCTGATGCGCAAATTCATGCAGCACGACATTGTGGCCATCGCTCCAGTCGGCAGCGCCCCGCTGCACGTGGTCCCAGGCCAGCACCACGCGGCCATCGCCCCAGGATTCGCCCAGCAAGCCATTCGCCGATGGCGTCACCACGCCGCCCGGCCCCACTTCATCGCGCGTGACGATAAATTCCGTGGGATACACGAGGATGGTGTCGAGTTCCGGATACACCTGCGTCTGGCGGTTCAGCAGCAGCAAGCAAGCCTGGCCGGCAATCGTATAGCGCATCTCGTCCGTGATCTCCAGGCCGCCGCAACCGACGAATTTCTTTTGATACAGGAATTGCACGACGAGACGGCGCAATTGCTCCTGCAGCGGCGCCGGCATATGCCGGTAGACGGGAATATTATTTTCCAGCACAGCCAAGCCTTCTGCCGACAAGGGTTTCGCCAGGGCCCGCTTCAAGCGCCAGCGGGGAAACCACAGCGACAGCACGATGGCGGCCGTGACGAGGGCGATCCACAGCAGCGGATTCATGCGGCGGCCCGTTTCAGGCAAGGCAGGGGCGGACACGGTAACAAGGCGGCGTAGGCAGACAAGGACAAGCTCCTTCGAATGAACCCCGCATCGGGACGGGCGGGCAGTCCAGCCCACATGGGGTTGATTAACATCTTTTCAATCCGCCAAGATCGAAGGGCCGGCTCCAACGCCAAAAGCCGGGTTGCAACCCGGCTTTCGACATGCATATGAGAATCAAAACCACAAGCATTACGCCCGCCAGCCGCCAGACGGCCGTTCAGGCGCAATATTGTTTACTCCGCAGCCTTTTGCTGTGGCGCACCAAACAGGGCGGCAACCAGGGGATCGCGCGTCACGGGACCGCGGTTGACGCGGATGGCGTAATGCGTGTCATCGGCCAGGATGTGGAAGTGACGGCCGCTGCCTGCCATGCTTTGCTCGCGCAGGCCTGGACGGTCCTTGCGCGGTGGCGCGCCTTCGCGTTTTGGCTGAACGATGGCGGCCAGGAAGGCGCGCACGCGCTCAGGATCCGGCGTCAGCTGGTACACTGCCTTGCCCAGGTAGGTGGCGGTGCCTTCGATATAGCGGGCCAGTTCGATCACGCCCGCTTCGCGCAGGTCGCGGATGTATTTGCGGGCGCCCGATGGCGAAAACTTGAGGAACCATGCGATTTCGTCGGCCAGCATCTCGTGCAGCGACAATTCGCCGATCAGCTTTTGCATGTTTTCAATGCGGCGCAGGGTGGCCGACGTCGAACGCACGCGCTCGATCGGTGCCATGGAAATGGGATTCATGCGTTCCGGGGGGATGGGTGCTGCGCGTTCTACCATTTGCGAGCCTTTTTCGGGGCTACGAAGTTCCTGGTGCGCTGCCTTTAATTCGCTCTTCACGTGAGACTGAGTCATTGCATGCATTTGAATACTCCTTTTAAACGATTGCCGGTAGCCCGGATTGTTAAGTTCTTGGCAATTTTTATACCAGAACACCACGAATCCTGAGCGTCTGGACACAGAATGCCTGTGCCGGCGGCTACGGTCTGTGCGTTAACGAACATTAGAAGCAAGAAAGTGAAAAATATTGCCCTACTGAATTCTTTCTCTCATAGCATCTCAAAAAAACATCTAAAAACTCGGCACTCCCGCTCTGTGCTCCCATTCATGGCACAAAGTGAAATAGCGAACAGAAGCGGAAACGCCATTGCAATAAATTCAAGCTTCGCACGCGGCGCCCGCCGCCCGCATCGCGCACCTTCGACTCTTGCAAAGGAAATATCATGAAAATACCTGCCCTGTTGGCCGCCGCCTTGCTTGTCAGCCTGTCCGCCTGTAAAAAACCGGCCGAGCCGCCCCTGCCCGAAACGGCACCCAATCCCGCTTCCACCCCGCAAGTGATGCCGGCACCTGTCATGCCAGCCACGCCGGAGACAGGTCCAGGCAGCACGACGCCGCCTGCGCCGCTGACCGACCCGGCCACCGCGCCCGCGCTGCCGCCCGCCACGGCGCCGAAGTAAAGCCTGAAGACGAGGCCGCCGGACGGCGATCGATCAGGCGCCCGCGCGGCGCCGCCCCTACTCCACGGGGGAGTTACGCGTTGCCAGCCTGTCTGCAACGCGTTTTTTTACGATTGGAGTCGGCTACGCCATGAAGGTTCACCTGCAATGAACCCGCAAGCGGACATCGGACCCGTCCGCCAAAAATGCGGCAATCCGCACAGCCTTTCCCCTCCCCGTGCGGAAAGGCGGAATATCGCCATTTCCCATTTTCAATAGATCCAAATTAAACCTTTATAAACAATCACTTGCAATAAACGTCAAAATGCGCTCCACTGGCACGGAAGATGCTTTTATATTTTCATAACCGCCATCAGAGCGGCAGCCTGACCCACTATATAAAACCATCTACCTTTTGGAGACAACAGCATGGCACGCACCTTCCGCATCGCATCCTTCCTGAACACCAAGGCACTGGCCGTCGCCGTCGCACTGGCCGCGCAATTCCCGCTGGCCGTCCACGCAGCCGATACCGTACGCCTGGGCAACCTGAAATTCGCCCATTACGGCGCCGTCGCCTACATGAAGGAAATCGCGCCGAAATACGACCTGAAAATTGAAGAACGCATCTTCGCCAAGGGCCTCGACATCGTGCCGGCCATGATCGCCGGCGAAATCGACGTGTCCGCCAGCGCGCTGGAAGCGGCCATCACGGGCCGCGCCACCGGCTTGCCCGTGTACCTGGTGGGCGGCTTCGCCAAGGGCGGCGTGCAGATCGTCGGCCGTCCCGACCTGAACATCAAGGGCATCGCCGACCTGAAAGGCAAGAAAGTCGGCGTCACCCGCGGCGGCCCGCAGGAAATCCTGCTGTTTGCCGAACTGACCAAGGCCAAGCTGACCTGGTCCGACAAGCCGGGCAAGGACGTGCAGATCCTGTACATGGGCTACCCTGACTTGAACCAGGCGCTCTTGACCAAGGATATCGACGTCATGAGCCAGTCCGAGCCGTACTCGACCCAGGCGATCCACAAGAAATACGGCGCGGCCATCCTCAAGCCTTACGACACGCCGCTGGGCGAGCCCGTGCGCGCGCTGGTGATGACGGAAAAAATGTACAAGGAAAAGCCGGCCGTGGCCCAGCGCTTCATGGATTGCTTCGTCGCTGCCACGCGCGCCTTCCTGGCCGACCCGAAACTGGCGGAAAAATACGTGCGCGAATCGATGTTCAAGAACCAGATCACCACCGAGGATTACCGCGATGCCATCGACAATGCCATCTTCACGGAAGACATCACGCAAAGCCACGTGCAGCTGACCACCGACTACATGGTGAAATTCGGCGTGGGCCGCATGGCCAAAGCGCCTGTCGCCAAGGATTGGGTCAAGCTGGACCTGCTGGAAAAAGCCAAGAAGTCCCATGTACCACGCTAACCACGACCTCGCCAATCTGAAAGTATCACGATGAATATTCAAATGATGAAACGCTTCGCGCACGGCGCCGCCGTGCCCGTCGCCGTGCTGCTGTTGTGGCAAGCCATGTCGACGTTTGGCTGGATCAACCCGCAGATCCTGCCGTCGCCCGTCGCCGTGGTGGTGAAATGGTATGAATACCTGATCCCCATGGAAGCCTACACGCCCGAAGCGGGCAATTACCTGGTGTGGATGTTCTCCGGCGAACTGCCGCACGACGCCTGGGCCAGCCTGTCGCGCGTGCTGGGCGGCTTTGCCATCGGCGCCGGCCTGGCTTTGCCGCTGGGCCTGCTGATGGGCACCAACAAGGCCATCTATAAACTGTTCGACCCGCTGGTGCAGGTGCTGCGCCCGATTCCGCCGATCGCCTACATTCCGCTGGCGATCCTGTGGTTCGGCCTGGGCAACCCGCCCGCCTTCTTCCTGATCAGCATCGGTTCCTTCTTCCCCGTGCTGATGAATACCATCGCAGGCGTGCGCCAGGTCGACGGCATCTACATCCGTGCCGCGCGCAACCTCGGCGCCAGCCAGATGACCATGTTCCGTCGCGTCATCCTGCCGGCGGCCACGCCGTATATCCTGGCCGGCGCGCGCATCGGCATGGGCACGGCCTTCATCGTCGTGATCGTGGCCGAGATGATCGCCGTGAATAGCGGCCTCGGCTTCCGCATCCTGGAAGCGCGCGAGTACTTCTGGTCCGACAAGATTATCGCCGGCATGTTCACCATCGGCCTGTTCGGCCTGGCCATCGATATCGCCATGAATGCCCTGAATAATCATTTGCTGCAGTGGCACCGCGGCCTGGAACACTGAGAGGAACGGCCATGACCACGATCAATATCAATGCAGTCAATAAAATCTTCACCACGGGCGGCGCGGACGTCATCGCCCTGAAGGATATCAACCTGGAGATCGCCAGCGGCGAGTTCATCTGCCTGCTGGGCCCCTCCGGCTGCGGCAAGTCGACACTGTTGAACGCCATCGCCGGCTTTTCGCAGCCGACCTCGGGCCAGATCCTGGCCGGCGGCAAGCTGATCACCGAACCCGGTCCCGACCGCGGCATGGTGTTCCAGGAATACGCGCTGTTCCCATGGATGACCATCGAGAGCAATATCGCTTTCGGCCTGGAAATCGCCGGCAAGACGCCGGCCGAGATCAAGGAACGGGTCGACATGCTGCTGAGCATGCTGGGCTTGACGGAATTCCGTGCCCGCTACCCGAAAGACTTGTCGGGCGGCATGCGCCAGCGCGTGGCCATCGCCCGCGTGCTGGCGCTCGATTCGCCGATCATGCTGATGGATGAACCGTTCGGCGCGCTGGATGCCTTGACGCGGCGCAACCTGCAAGATGAATTGCTGAAAATCTGGAAAGTCTTCGGCACCACCATCGTGTTCGTCACGCACTCGATCGAGGAATCGATCTACCTGGCCGACCGCACCATCGTCATGACCTACCGTCCCGGCACCATCAAGCGCGACGTGGCCATCGACCTGCCCCGCCCGCGCGACCCGAGCGACCCCGAGTTCAACCGTCTGAAACGCATGCTGGGCGAGATGGTGATGGAAGAGCAGCAAAGGCACCATAACGCCGAGACCATGGCAAGTACTGCAGACTGATAGTATGTCTGATTAGTTAGCACCGGGGCAGTGCCGTCTGGCCTGCCCCATCAACCCGACACACGGAGCACCATGGCATTCGGCAAATGGCCCCTGAGACCCGCGCTCGCCCCCCTGCTGGCCGTGGGCTCGCTGGTCGTGCTGACGTGGGCGTCGTATGCCTGGGTCAAGCAGCGCCAGCTCGATGAATTGCACCGCACCCTCGATTCGCGCGCGGAACTGTATGCGGCGTCCATCGGCGGCGCCCTCAACAAGTACGAATTCCTGCCCCTGGCCGTGGCCCAGAGCGATGCCGTGGCGCAATTGCTGGAACAGCCCAGCGCCGACAAGGTCACGCAGATCAACGCCTACCTGGTCGACATGAACCGCCGCGCGGGCGCCTTTGCCGTCTACGTGCTCGACGACAAGGGCACGACCCTGGCGTCAAGCAACTGGCAAGACCGCAGCTCGTATGTGGGCGTCAACTACGGTTTCCGGCCCTACTTCAAGGATGCGTTCGCGGGCGGCATCGGCCGCTTCTACGGCATCGGCTTTTCCACCTTCGAGGCCGGCTATTTCATTTCGCAGCCCGTGCAGCGCAACGGGCGCATCATCGGCATCGTCGCCGCCAAGGTCAACCTGGACTGGATCGAGCAATCGTGGCGCACGCCCGGCGCGGGCGAACAGATCTGGGTCAAGGATGCGAATGGCGTGCTGATCCTGGCGACCACACCCGCGTTCAAGTTCAAGACCCTGGCCCCGCTGTCGGCGGACGCCAAGAAAGACATCAGCGAACAGCGCCAGTTCCTGCAAGAAAACCTGCCCATCCTGCCGCACCGCGTGCGGCGCCAGTTTGCCGATGGCGCCAGCGTGATGACATTGGAGCGTCCGCAGACGGGCGACACGCCAGCCCTGTCCGGCAGCGCAGACTACCTGGCCGTGAACCGCGCCCTGGGTCCGCTGCAATGGCAGATCACCGTGCTGGCCGAGCTCGACCAGGTCAACGAGGCGGCGCGCAACGCAGCCATCGCCGCCGCGCTGGGCTGGGCCTTGCTGCTGCTGGCCCTGATGTATGCGCGCCAGCGCCGGCGCCGCATCGCCGACAAGCTCAATGCGCAGCAAACCCTGGCGCGCGCCTATGAACAGCTGGAAATCAAGGTCGAGCAGCGCACGGCCGACCTCGTGCATGCGAATGGCCGCCTGCAGGCCGAAGTGGCCGAGCGCGAACGGGCCGAGCAGACCCTGCGCTATGCCCAGGCGGAACTGGTGCAAAGCGGCAAGCTGGCGGCCATCGGCCAGATGGCGGCCGGCGTCACGCACGAGCTGAACCAGCCGCTGGCCGCCCTTCAAACGTTTTCCGACAATGCCAAGGTGTTCCTGGCGCGCGGGCGCATCGACGATGCGCTCGATAACCTGTCGACCATTTCCGACCTCGTCAAGCGTCTCGGCTACGTCACGTCGCAACTGAAAGGCTTTGCGCGGCGCAGCGACGATGCGCGCAAGCCCGTCAGCGTGCGCCAGGCATTTGCGCAAACCATGCTGCAAATCCGCACGCGCAAGCATTCGCAGCGCCTGACCCTGCATGAAAGCTGGCTGGAGGACGACATCATCGTGCTGTGCAACGCCATCGGCCTGGAACAGGTGTTTACCAACCTGATCACGAACGCCATGGATGCCGTGCCGGAAAACGAGCCCGTGCACATCTGGTTCCAGGTGCGCCGCGAAGGCGACCTCGCCGTGCTGCATATCACCGATAATGGTCCCGGCATCCCGCTCGCTTCGCTCGACAAGATCTTCGACCCCTTCTATACCACCAAGGAACACGGGCTGGGCTTGGGATTATCGATCAGCGCAGGCATACTGCGCGCGGCCGGCAGCGCCCTGGCCGTGCGCAACCGCAGCGCGCAGGAAGGGGGCGGCGCACAATTTACCATCACCCTGAGCTGCGCCCCGGGGGAGAATAAGATAGAGACGAAGGAATAGGGAATGCACGAGAATAATTTTGAAGGCATGCAAGTGCTGCTGGTGGAAGACGATGCCGTCGTGCGCAAGGGTGCCCGGCAATCGCTGGAGCTGGCGGGCTTGCAAGTGACGGCCGTCGCCACGGCCGAGGAAGCGCTGCCCTACCTGGTGCCCGAATTTGCCGGCATTTTATTGAGCGATATCAAGCTGCCCGGCATGGATGGCTTGAAACTGCTCGATATCGCCGTGGCGCAGGATGCCAGCCTGCCCGTCATCCTCGTCACGGGCCACGGGGACGTGTCGATGGCCGTGGGCGCCATGCGCCGTGGCGCCTACGATTTCATCGAAAAACCGTTTTCCGCCGACTTGCTGGTGGAAGTATGCCGTCGCGCGCTCGACAAGCGCCACCTGGTGCTGGAAAACATGAACTTGCGCCGCCAGCTCGAGCAGCGCGTGGGCATCGAGGCGCGCATCGTGGGCCGCAGCGCGGCCATGGCCAAGGTGCGCCAGCTGGTGCTGAACCTGGCGCCGAAATCGGCCGACATCATCATCCTCGGCGAAACGGGCACCGGCAAGGAACTGATCGCCCGCTGCCTGCACGACTTCAGCGAACGGCGCGACCATCCGTTCGTCGCCATCAACTGCGGCGCCCTGCCCGAATCGATCTTCGAATCGGAACTGTTCGGCCACGAGGAAGGGGCGTTTACGGGCGCGCAGCGCCAGCGCATCGGCAAGATCGAATATGCGAACGGCGGCACCCTGTTTCTCGATGAAATCGAAAGCATGCCGCTGGCCCTGCAAGTGAAACTGCTGCGCGTGCTGCAGGAGCGGCAAGTCGAGCGGCTCGGTTCCAATAAACTCATTTCCGTCAATTTCCGCGTGATCGCCGCCGCCAAGGAGGATTTGAATGTCCTGGCGGAACAAGGGAAATTCCGTCCCGACCTGTATTACCGCCTGAACGTGGCCAGCCTGACCCTGCCCGCCCTGCGCAACCGGCGCGAGGATATCCCGCTGCTGTTCGAGTTTTTCGTGCTGCAGGCAGCCCTGCGCTACGGCCAGCCGGCCGCCCTCGTCAGCGGCGAACTGATCGCTTCCTTGATGGCGCAGCGCTGGGCCGGCAATGTGCGCGAGCTGCACAATGTGGCGGACCGCTTCGTGCTGGGCTTGCTGGACGACACCCTGAGCCCGGCCGGCTGCCGCGAAGCCTCGCTGGCCGAGCAAGTCGACACGTTCGAGATTTCCATCATCGAAGAAGCCTTGCGCCGCCACAACGGCAACGTCATCGACGCGGCTGCCAGCCTGAATATTCCAAAGAAAACCCTGTACGACAAGCTCAAGCGCTTCGATATCTCGACGGAACAATTCCGATAATCAGTAGCAAGTAGCCGACACAGCCATGAGGCGGCGTCCTACCCGTGCCGCCGGTATCCTGTGTGAGAATGCAAGCTCTTCCTCATTTCTGCACAGGACACTGCCATGAAAACCGCCGCTCTCTTGCTGGCCGCCACCCTGATGACCGTCGGCGGCGCCTGGGTGCAAGCCCAGTCGACGACGAATCTGAACCAGACGGGCAACCACACCAACAATCCCAACGATCCGGGCCAGAAATCGGACCAGTCCGACAAGCTCGATAATAAAGGCAAGCTGGTTCACGACGCCAAGCCCGCCAAGACGCGCACGGACAAGCGCACGCGGCGCGGCAAGCCCGTAGCCACGCCGGACACCCCGGCCGCCAGCGGACCGGCCACCGCGCCGCCAGCGACGCCAGTCGCGCCGGCCCGCTAAGTCTGCCTCCAGCGCTGCGCCACATTGCTCCAAGGCACGTTATGATCGCGCCTTTGCAATATATTCAGGATGACAATGAAAGCAGCATGGTGTGGAATAGTGGCGGCCAGCGTATTCGCGGCCGCGAGCGTGCAGGCGGCGCCCACGGTGGGCGAATGCATGGAGCTGACGACAGGCATCAAGTTCAGCAAGAACAATGGCGATGCGCAAGTCAACGTCGAGGAAACCTTCGAAGGCAAGAAACAGAAAGGCACGCAGCTGATCCTCGACGGCGGCGTCTTGCTGGCCACGTCTTACCAGGACATCCGCGACGGCCAGGTCTTCCTGACGGGCGCCATCCACTACAACGAAGACGGCACCGTGCGCAGCAAGAACGTCTACACGCCGCAGTCCGCCATCCCCGCCAACATGCGCCCCGGCCAGGAAGTGCGCGTGCAGTTCACGGACACGCGAACGGACACCCACTATCCCCTGGCGGGCCTGTCCGATAAGATCACCACCTCCACGCGCACCGACAAACGCGATTTCTCCATCACCTTCCTGGGCTGGGAGCGCCTGGAACTGGGCGGCCGCCGCTTCCCCGATGCCTGCAAGTTCGAACTGCGCGACGTCGGTGGCAAGAGCAAAGGCAAGAGCGGCGAATACGTGTGGTACGCGCAAGGCTACGGTGTGATCATGACGGACAAGCTGGACAAGGATGGCGACGTGCAGCCCGCGTATCGCATCGCGCTGACGAAGATCATCAGTGCGCCGTAAGGCCCCCTTCTTTTCCGCAATGCTTGCGTAAACGCAATTAATCCGCCATCCCGCCCCTCTACACTGGCCTGTCTGGTCAGCATGGAGCGGCGATGGCCTATCCCAAACTTCCCTACACCTGCGGCAAGAACACCGCCCTGCTCCATTGCGGCCGCCTCAGCGACGCCATCGTGCGCATCCGCCCTGAGCTGCCGGGCAACGTCATCGTCATCCATGGCGTCAACGATGTGGGTACGAGTTTCAGTGCCGTGGAAAAAGGACTCTGCCAGGGACTCGATGCGCGCATGTATGGCGGTGGCCACGTGTTCACCCCAGCCACCTACCGCCTGCCGCAGGAGTCCGACAAGCGTGAAACCATAGCCGACCCGGACGACGTGTATTTCAAGCGCAAGCCGGATGACGCGACGTACAGCCCCGTCATCCCGTTTTACTGGGGCTTTCGCGAACGCAGCAACACCAGCAAAATGGTCAACGGCCAGAACACGGACCGCTATGGCAACCGCCTGGATAAGGACATGTCGAAGAACGGCGGCCCGTTCGGCAATGCCACCAATACCCTGCCCGACATGTGGAACAAGGGACTGTTCTCTCCATACGACGTGGGCGGCGACCCCGTGCGTCCGCTGATGACGGCACCGGGCCGCATGTACATGGTGCTGGCCGCCAAGCGCCTGGCCGCGCTCATCGCCATGATCCGCGACTACGACAGCAATGACGTGGTTTCCATCGTCGCGCACAGCCAGGGCTGTCTGATCTCGCTGCTGGCACAGGCCTTTCTGCTCGACGAAGGCAAGCGGCCGGCCGACACGCTGATCCTTACGCATCCGCCCTACAGCCTGGTGGAAGACACGACCATGTTTTTCGGCGCGGCGGAAACCAGCCGCATCTTTGGCGGCGGCCGGGATGCGGCGATGGAAGACCAGTATGACGCCATCAGCAATCGCCAGACCCTGCATGCGCGCCTGCAAACGCTGGTGCAGATCGTGCAGGGCGTGGTGGCAAAAAAGCACGCCACGCCCGCCTTTGCGCAGATCAAGGATCATACCGTCTGCCATGGGATGGCGGGCGCGGCATGGCGCGCGGAAGCGGATCGCGACAACCGGGGCAAGGTCTACCTGTACTTTTGTCCCGAAGACATGACGGTGGCGCTGGATAATATGCAAGGCATCGGCTGGCAGGGGATACCCGACTACATCGACGGCCATGGCCTGTCAAAGACCAGGGGCAAGACGGACAAAAGCATATGGGGCGATGGCCCCACCTATTGGGAAAAGGAATTCCAGCGCCGCCAGCCGCTGGTGGAACTGGGTAAAGGATTTTACCAGCGCGTGTTTACCAACAAGCAACGCCTGGATGCCACTGGCAAGAATAGCGGGGCAGTGCTGGTGGGCCTGCCGCCGCACGACTTCGCCCTGCGCGTGGAAGGCGAGGACGACCATGCCCATGTGGCGGGCGCCAACCGCGGTCATCGGGGCAACCATGCCGAGACACAATGGCCGCCCGTCAAACCCGCAAAATGGAATATCTTTTCAACGGAAGCTGGACGGCGCGAGGGCTTGCGCACGATCAATGGCGAAGCGCTGCGCGTGCCCAGGGCGGCCGTGCTGGACGGCGGAGAGATCCGCCCTGGACAATTCCCCAAGGATTCCGACCAGGCCAAGCTGCCGCGCGACCAGCAAGGACCGTGCGAGGAAGTCGACCCGATCGATGCGGCCATCGCGGTAACCAGCAAACAAGGTTTGCGCATGCGCAGGCAGGAAATCATCGCCGATCCGCGGCCGCTCAAGCATCGCATTCCCGAACACGGCGCCGGCATGTTCGGCGCGGGCGAACGCGATCAGGTGCAAAAGGCCCTGAACCTGGGCAAGGAAGCGGGCGACCAATGCAAGCTCGACCGCGTCTCGCGCCACCCGGGCGGTGGCGACAGGCTGCGCGTGGACCGCGAAGAAACCCCGAACGAGGCGCGCCAGCGCTGGCAGAACGAGGTCAGCCCCAAATCCTTCCACGGCGCCATCATCGGCAATGCGGAAAACCACCGCAACGTGACGGCGTATGACGTGGCTATTGGCGGGGGCAAGGCGAGCAGCGATCCACGGTTTTACCAGTATTTGTGTGCGGTGGCGGATTGGCGGCTACAACGAAATCCACTGATACTTAAGCGACCGTCCATACCCAGATGGGAAGAGTTCTTGACGCAATTTGGCATCTATTGGGCCGCTGAGTCCGCGCAGCGCAAACAGATTATTGAAGGCAATGCTCAATACTATAGCTCGGGAGAGTTACCGGCCTGGCTACCTGCCCGGCAGGCTGGGCTGCCCTCCACCGTTGTATGTGAAATAGTCAACGGCAGGCGTACCGAATCGATCGTTACTCCTGTCGTCCATAAAGCCAGCAACGATATCCCAAGATGAAAAATTTATTCCTCCGCATGCAATATCCGCTGTATGCAGCCGCCATCGTCATGGCACTGCTACTGCTGTGGTCTTTGCTGATCAGCCCATTACCTTTCTTACTGGAGTCCACGATGCGCAGCAATATATGGAAACATCTGCAGTGGCTGTTGCTGGTCCCGCCTATCGTCGCGGCCACATTGCTTGGATCACGCTGGTTACATTCGCCCAAGCCCGTGGCAGTCGCAAAGCAGCATGTGCAGTTGGCGGCGCCCACCGAGCAGGAAAAGCGCGAGTACGTGCTGGAAGTCATCGGCCTTGGTATCACCCTGGACAAGTATCGCCAAGGCAAGCTGTGGGAAGCGCTACAGAATGGAAATGCCTACGCCAGCATCCGCGAGCAGGATACTAAAAAATATCCTTGGGATGCGATGGAACGATCTGGAATGGCTGGTGGCCGCGGCGGCGACGCGCTGGAAAATGGCGCGAGGGATACTCCGATGTATTTTGGCGTGCCCGTTTTTAACGCAGAACCACCGATCATTAATTCACGCATGCGTGACAGGCCCGACGCACCGGTTATAGGCTTGGCCGCTGGCGCAGCACCTTCCGGCATGCATTGGCATCTGTTCGCTGCCGGTCCGCGCCGCTTCAGCGAATACCCGGACCGTATTCTGGAAGATATATTTGCCTTCTTCGATGCCCATCCCGACGTGCCGTACATCGTACTCAACTCAGAGGACAGCATGTCCACGCGCGATCTTTACCGGCCAAATGAATCGCCATCACTCGTCAAGGACGGCTACTACATTCCCGAAATGCCCGACGCCTCGGCCCTGCTCGTGCTGGCCCGGCGCGAACGCATCGATGCCGTGCGAAAGTTCGCCTACGACGATGCGCCGCCCGAGGATAGCGTCGATGACTTGAATACCTACGGCGTGGCGCGGCGCCTGTATCTGGCCTACTATGACTTGATGGGCACCGTGCCCCAGGAGCGTCTGGAAAGCGATCCGGCAGCCACCACCCGGCGCCAGCCCTCAATTGCCGAATGGCTGCCCGTCGCCGCACAATTCGCCCGGCGTGCCGACGTCCGCGGCACGGGCAGCTTCAGCATGCTCGACAAGCTCCAGCACAAGACCTATCACCCACCGAAAGACTGGCAACCCACGCCCTGGTTTCCCTTGCCGTTCAACAAGGAGCAACTGGCGCAGCTGGACCGCCTGCCCACCTTCGGCTTCATCCACAGGCCCACGTTCGTCAGGATGCTCGACAAGGATGGCAAACCGTTGACGCGCAAGGACCAGCGCGAACAGGCATTGCAGGCGGGCTGGCAGGAAGCCTTGCGCAGCTTGCCGGAAGCCGAGCGCCCCGCCGCACCGGCACGCCTGGTCGCCGCCACGGGCGGCAATCAGGCGCAGCTCGTGGCGCTGCACAAGACCTTGCTGAAACATGCGGAAGATGGCGGCACGGAACTCGACAGCGGCAACACGGCGCAGTGGATCGACACGGATCAGCGCCTGGGCAACACGGGCGCGGCCACCCTGTTCGTGCAGATGGCCATCGGCGTGATGGGCAGCTACCGCGATGGGGGGATCAGCGCCGTGGTGAACCTGCGCAATCCGGATGAAGCGACCATCGTGCTGGTCAGCCCGCCATCGGAAGAAAAACGCCGCACGCAAAAGCATCCGCACGGCGGCGATGTTTTGCGGCACTACGTCACGCCAGCCATCGACCCGGCGAATTATCCATCGAACTGATTATTTTCCCTGTGCGGCAAGCTGCGCCAGCGCATTGCCCCGCACCTGGAACGCCACCTGCGCCACCGTCTTGCCGGCGCCGTCGACGAGGGCCAGCGCATGCTTGCCCGGCACGGGGCGCCAGCTGATGCTGTCAAGCGCCGCGCCCATGTCCTTGCCATCGAGCACCCAGCGCAAGGCGTGGCTGCCCTGGGCCTGGAAGAACACGCGCTGCAAGGCGGGCGGGATGTCGGGATCGATGGCGAGGATGCTGTCTTCGGCCGGATATACGATGGCGGGCGGCTTCACGGTGTCGCCCAATACGGCGATGACGGGGCTTTCCGTGCCGGCGATAAACCATTCGCGGCGCGGCGCTTCCAGCGCGGGCTGGTACGCCACCATCTGCTGCAATACGCCGGGCGGCGCTTTCGGGGCATGGCTGGGAACGTTCTTGTGCAGGTAATCCATCACGTCGCGCCACACGGGCGCGGCGCCCGTCACGCCCGACACGTCCCACATGGGCTTGCCGTCGAAGTTGCCCACCCATACGCCCACCGTGTAGCGCGCCGAGTAGCCCATGCACCAGTTGTCGCGCATGTCCTTGCTCGTGCCCGTCTTGACGGCGCTCCAGAAATTCGTCCCCAGCTCGTTGCGCAAGCCAAAGGTCATGCTGCGCGCGGCGCGGTCGGCCAGGATGTCGCCGACGATGAAGGCAGCGCCCGGCTCCATCACGCGGCGCCGGTCCTTGCCCGCCTGGCCCGGCTGCAGGCTGGCCGTGCTGTACAGCCCGCCATTGGCCAGCGCGCGATAGGCGTTGGCCAGTTCCAGCAGGCTTACTTCGGACGAACCCAGCGCCAGCGAAGGACCGTAGTATTCGGCCGGTTCCGTCAGGCTGGACAGGCCCACGTCCTTGAGGCGGTTATAAAAGCCGTCCTGCCCCGTCAGCAACACCGTGCGCACGGCGGGAATGTTGAGGGAACTGGCCAGGCTGGTGCGGGCGCTGACATACCCTTTGAAATTGCGGTCATAGTTTTGCGGCGCATACATGCCGGACGCCGTGGCGACGTCGAGCGGCGAGTCGTCCATGACGGACGCGGCCGTCATCAGCCGGCGCTCGATGGCCAGTTCATACAAGAACGGTTTCAAGGTGGAACCGGCCTGGCGCAGGGCCGCCACGCCATCGACATGGCTGCCGCCCGCATTGCCTACATAGGCGAGAATGTCGCCGCTGCGGTTGTCCAGCACGATGATGGCGCCATCGTTGACATTGCGCTCGCGCAAGGACGCCAGTTGCTGGCGCAGGTTTTCCTGCGCGAAACGCTGCAAGGGGCCGTCCAGGGTGCTGGCGACTTGCGCGCCCGGCTGTTTCAACAGTTGCTGCGCCACTTGCGGCGCCGGCGCCAGCTCCGCATACAGGGCGTTGCGCTGCAAGGCCGTCTGCACGCGCTGGCCGATCAGCTGGCAACTGCTGTCCATGCGCCATTCCTTCGCCAGCGCGCAGGCGCGGCGCGTGACGGCGGCCGGCGGCGCGTTCGGCGCCCGCACGAGGCTGGCCAAAATGATGCCGTCCGTCTGGTTCAGGCCCGACGGCGCCTTGCCGAACAGGCTGTACGAGGCGGACGCGATGCCCTGCAATTCGCCACGGAACGATACGAGGTTCAAATACGCTTCAAAAATCTGCGCCTTGCTCCAGCTATCCTCGATGGCTTGAGCGGCACGCATCTGGTCCCATTTCTGGCGCAGGCTGCGTCCGCCCGAAGACGCCTGCAAGTCCGCGTCCAGCTGGCCTGCCAGCTGCATGGTGATGGTCGAAGCGCCCCGAGGTTTCTTGGAAAACAGATTGTCCCAGGCGGCCGTGGCCAGCGCGGACACATCCACGCCGCCATGGCGCATGAAGCGCTGGTCTTCCGCCAGCAGCACGGCCTGCTGCACAGCGGGAGAGATGTCTGCCAGCGGCACCCACGGCAAGCGGCGCACCTTCATGTCCACGCGCAAGGATTGCAGCGGCACGCCGCTGCGGTCCAGCAGCTGCGCTTCCGAACTGCGGTACGCGGCCTGCACCTGGGCCGGCGTCAATATCGCATCAGCGAAGACCGGGCCGGCCAGCAGGCCGCCCATCAGTAAAACAACCCCTTTCACTGCCCCACCTTCACATTCGCGTTCGGCGACTCACCAAACATCTCGGGCGAATACATGGCTTCGATGCGCGTGGCCGGCAGGCTGAAATCCCCTGCATTGTTCAGGCGCACCGTGTATTCCACGCTCCAGTTACCCTTTGGCACGAAGGCGTAATACGCGCGGAAGGCGTCGAACGCCCGCTCTTCGAACGTGGGCCAGACCCAGCCCGTGGATTTTTCGCCGGCCGTGAGCAGCTGCGAATCGCGCCCCAGGCCATTGCCCAGCACCGTGGCGCTGGCGGGAATCGGGTCGTCGACCACTACCCAGCTCATGTCCGCCTGCGCCGACAAGTCCAGGCGCACGCGGTAGACATCGCCGCGCGACCAGGCGCCTGCCGTCTTCTGTTCCACCGGCGTCACGGTTTTCTTGATCGTGTAGCCGCTGGAGACGGGCGCCTTGAGCGGGATAGCCGCCAGACTTTGCACGGTGGCCCAAGGCTTGCCCGTGCCGCTGTGCGCCAGGCCCAGGGTGTCCGTGCCCTTCGGCCACGCTTGCAGCACGGGGCCGACCTTCGCCGCGCCATTCCACACGAGCGCTTGCGTATCGCTGCCCAGCTTGACGGCGCTGGCGCCCGTCACGGGCGTGGCTTCGAACCTGGCAGAGAACTTATTGATGGCCAGGGTGCCCCAGGCGTTGGCCACCGTCGTATCCCAGCGGCCCTTCTTTTGCCGGCCCATGCTGCCGCGCACCAGACGGCCGATGTCGTCCTTCCACGCCGGATTGTCCATCACGGCCAGCAGCAGCCGGTTGGCGTTGACGTCGCCGGAGACCATCAGCCACCACCAGTTATCCTTGCGCTCGGTGGAAAAGCCCATGGTCGTGCCCTGGAAATTCAGGCGCGAGCGCAAGATCTGCTGCGCCTCGGCCAGCAGGACATCGCGGCGCGCCAGGCTTGGCGTGCGTTGCAGCAACAAGCTCCAGTCGATGACGGCGGACGTCGGCCACAAGTTCGGGCTGATGCTGATGCTCTCCAGGGCATCGGGCGGCACCTTGTTCGAACGCGACAGCGCTTCCAGCGCGGCCAGCTTGCGCACGGCCAGGTCGGTTGTATCCAGCGCGGAACGGCGCACGATGCGCCCCTGCACGAAGGCCGTCAAGGCTGCTTCCATGCGGTTCTTCGTCTGTTCGGGAATCGCATAGCCCGCCTCCCGGGTTGCCGACAGTACGTACGCTGTCAGGCTGTCGCTGCCCTGCTCCATGATGGGGAAGTATTTCAGCAGGCCATCGCTGTCCAGGTAGGCGGGCAGGCTGGCGGCCAGCTTGTTCCACGCATCCTGGTCTTGCAGGGCGATGGCCTTCGACGTGTTTTGCTCGAAGCAGGTGTACGGATAGGCCGCCATGTACTCGCGCACGCCGGGCAGCTCGCCGCCCAGTTTGGCGACAAAGCTCGTCTGGATGCCGCCCCGGCCCGGCAAGGCGCCGGCCGGCATCTGCACGGACATATTGATGGGCTTGTCGATCTGCTGCAAGGTGGCTTGATACGTGCGCACGGGCGTGGCCTGGCCCACCTTTTGCGTGATTTTGAGTTTATCCGTATGGCTGCCCGCCTTGGCGACTATCTCCCACACAATGCTGGTCGCGCCGAGCGGCACCTGGTAATCCCAGCCCGTTTCGCGCGCTTCGCCCGCCGCCAAGGTCAAGCTCTGGCGCGGCAATGCCTTGCCGGCCGCACTGGCGTTGAGGTCCACGCTCAAGGATGCGGCCGAGGTGTTGCGCACGGTAAATCCGGCGCGCAACTGGTCGCCTTCGCGCACGAGGGTCGGCAAGCCCGACATCAAGATCAGGTCTTGCGAGCTGCGGATATCCGTACTGCCCGTGCCAAACAATTCCTTGCCGGCGCTGGCGATGGCGACGATGCGAAACGCCGTCAGCGAGTCGTTCAGCGGCACTTGCACCGTCGCTTCGCCCTTGGCGTCGAGCTTGACGGTGCCCTTCCAGAATAGCAGGGTGTCGAACAGCTCGCGGCTGGCCCCCTTGCCGCCGCCACCGCCGGCCGGGAAGGCCTTGCGGCCGAAGTGGCGCTTGCCGATCACCTGCATCTGCGCCGTCGCCGTTTCCACCTGCAGGCTGCGCTGCGCCATCATGGTGTCGAGCAATTTCCAGCTATCGTTGGGCATCAGCTCCAGCAAGCCCGTGTCGACGGCTGCCAGCGCCACTTCGGCGCCGGCCGGCAGCGGTTTGCCATCGGCGCGGCGCACGCGCACGGACACTTCCGCCTTGTCGCGTGTTTTATATACTTCCTTGTCGGACACCACCATGACGTTCAGTTCATGCGCCTGCCAACCCACGTTCAGCGGTGCAATGCCCATCTTGTAAGCCGGCTTGCCCAGGTCGACCAAGGCCGTCGGCTGCACGCCATCCACCCTGCCCCGCACGACAAACACGGAGACATACACATTCGGTGCATAGTTCGGTTTGACCGGGATGTTCACCACCGGTTCCCGCCCATTGAGCTGGCGTACATAGGTGTCGAGGATGCCTTCGCGCTCGACCGTGATCAGTGCCGTGCCCGAGCGGAACGGCATGCGCACCTGCAAGCTTGCTTCCTGGCCTGGTTCATAGCGTTTCTTTTCCGGCAGCACGTCGATGCGGTCATTGTCGCTGGCGTTGAACCACCAGTCGCCGCTGCCGGCCACCCAGGTTTCGCGGTTGGCGACAGCCGCGTTGCCGGCACTGTCCTGCGTGCTGGCGCGCAAAATCAGATTGCCGCTGGCGGGCGCCTTCACGTCGCACATCAACAGGCCCTTGGCGTCCGTCTTGCCCGCACACGCAGGACCCAGCTTGACCACTTCGCTGCTGTTTTCATATGCATAGAAGCCGCCGATCAGCCGCCGGCGGTGCGAATAGCTGTTGCGCTGGAAAAAGTCGACGGCGACCGGGGCGTTCGCCACCGGCTTGCCATTGGTACCAAGTACGGCCACCGTGAACTTGAAGGCATCCTTGCTCAAGGCCCAGGCGTCAGGCTTGATGCCGATCACGACATTCGATGGCCACAGCGGCACTCTTGTCGCCACGGAAGCCGTCTCGCCATTCGCATCCTGGAAAGCCATTTCCGCCACCAGGTCGCGCGGCGTGGACAGCTGCGGCAGCTGGTCGATGACGATGCGCGCGCCGCCCGCCTTGTCCAGGGTCAAGCTTTGCGTGCGCGCGGCCGTGGCGCCGGGGCCGGCACGCCCGCCATTGCCCTCGTCCTGCCACTCGCCTTCATCGTCGTCGTAACCTGTGCCCTGCTTGACGAGGCCTTCCTTCACGTCGCCATTGCTGAAGCTGTATTCGGGATAGTCGGCAAAGGAAACGCTCTTGTCTTGCAGCACCGTGCGCAGCTTGACGGGCGCATTCGTGGCGGCGCCGCCGGCCAGATACGTGATTTGCGCATCGAGGGCCAGCTGCTTCGCCTGCACGGCGGGCGCCTTCGGTCCCTGCAGCACGGCTTTCATGGTCGGCACGCGGAACGCTTCCACGCGGAAACTGCCGGACGGGCGTCCCGCCATCGTCACGCTGTATTCTCCCTGCTTGGCATCGGCGGGAATGATCCAGTCGCTTTCCGCCGTGCCGCTGGCCGACCAACGCAGGGGCAACTGGTAGTTCTGGTCGCTGCCCTGGTGCGTGATGACGATGGACGTGGCACTGCCGGGGCCGTTGTTCTTGTCGACCAGGCTCATGCCTTCGCCCGTGTGCTTGCGGATGAAATGCTTCATGTGCACGGTTTCGCCGGCGCGCAGCAAGGTGCGGTCGAATACCGTGGCCAGCAAGGTGTTGTCGGCGCGCGTGTCGTCCGTGGGCAAATTGAAACGCCAGGCTTCGATGCCGCCCACCCAGTCCGACAGGGTGAACGTCATGTCGCCGCCGCTGCGCGCACTGATAAAGTAGCGGCCATTGTTCTTGCACGAGGAATTGGCCAGCTCGCCGGGGATGTGCGCCACGCCGTCCGCGCCCGTGGCGCCTTGCCACAGCAGCTTGCCGGCGCAGTCGCGCACGGCCACTTGCGCCTTCGCGACAGGCGCGCCCTTGTCCAGCGACGTCACCCACACGAGCGACGATTGCGCGCCATGCTTGAAGTGGGCCGCCAGATTCGTCACCAGCGCGGCCGTGCGGATATAGGCCGTCGTCGGTTTGCCCAGCAAGGCCTTGCCGAGGATGGGGCTGGCCAGTTCGACCACATAAAAGCCCGGTTTCAGCAAAGGAATGCCGATCACTTCAAAGGTTTTCTTGCCGTCCGGACGAGGCAGGCTGATGGGACGCGTGCCGGCAGCGTCAGCCAGCACGGATTTGCTCATGTTGCCCGCGTACTGGGCGTACGGCTGCCAGTATTCGCCCCCATCACCATTGCCGGCCAGACGCCGCATCCACTCGATGATGAACTTGTCGTCATTGTCGGGCACGCGCAAGGTGGCGCCCGTGGCGGCAGCGGATGGCTGCGCGACTTCCTTGCCCGACAGCACAGGCTCGATATTGCGCACCGTCACAGGCAGCAAACCGTCGCCCTTGGCTTCGATGATGCCGAACGGCGCCGGGAACTTCAGCAGCGGCGGCTGTTCGCCCGTGCGCACCGTCATGGGGAAGCGCGCGCGGTTGAGCAAGGCGCGGCCCGCGTCATCCGTCAGCTTCGGCGGCAGGGCCAGCACGAAACTGGCCTGCACGGGAAACGGGCCATTGAAGGTGGCGCCATACAGGAATTCCGCCTTTTCCTCTTCTTTTGCAATCGTCGGCGCATACGTCTTGCCGCCGCCCTTCAGGGTCATGGCGCGTACCTGCGCCGCGCTCACGGGCGCGGAAAACTGCACGCGCATGGGCAGGAAGGGAATGCACTGTTCCTTCGGATTGCTGCGCTCGCAGCTGAACTTGGCCGTGAAATCGGGACGCGTCTTGAACTGCAGCGTTTGCGCCTTGTCCGTGGCGATGCCGCTGGCGCTGGCGATGCCCTCGCCCCACACGAGCGACACCTTGGCGTTGGCGGGAAAACTGCGCTTGCATTGCAACACGGTCACAGGCAGCGGCGGCGCACCCTTGCTGGCGACGGGCATGCCCACTTTCCACAGCGTGCCCCGCTTCTTGAAATACACGGTCAGGTAGCGGTCGAGAAAGCTCTTGCGCAGGGTCAATACCTGCTCCAGTTCCTTGCCCACAAGCTGCCGCACGGGAATCTTTTCATTGATGCCATCGGCGCGGCAATACGCGTTGGCGGACACGCTGGCCTCGTTCGGCGCGGCGTCCAGGCCCAGCACGAAGATCTGGTTTTCATCGATATACGGCTGGCCGTCATACGGTACGGCCTCGACGATGGCCGGCCCACCCGTGGTGAAACGGTAGGACGCCGTCCCCTGCAAGGGCTTGCCTGCCTGGTCCTTCAGCCCCGCTTTCAAGGTAAAGCTGCACGCCACGCCGGCTGGCAAGTCGCGCTCGAAATCGTAGTTCCAGTTGCGCTCGTCGGCCCAGCGCCCCGCGCCCGCCACGACGGCAGGTTCGGCCTTGCCGCAATCGATGGCGAACGGCGCGGGCAAGCCCATGTCGCCGAACGGCACCATCGGCGTGGAGAACTGGGCCCGTACCTGGCGCACGGCCTTGACCGTGCCGCTCGGTGAAAACAGGGACACGCCGCTATCGGCCCAGGCCGGCATAGCCATGCCCAGCGACAGCAGCACCGCCAGCAGACCCAGCGGGGCCAGTTTGCCGGACAGCGGGGAAGAAACAGCACGGGGGTGGTCAGGCACGGGTAACTCCTTGATGAAAAGTGGCGGAGCTGGCTGCGGCGCACGATAGTTGCCCAAGAGAAGCCCGGAAAAACAACAGAACGCGGCAGGAATACAACATCAATGTAATATTAGTTATCAAGCTCATCATTGTTGCTAATATACAGTGGCATGCTGGTAACAAGTCGTACGATTGCCTCCAGTTACGGCGCCAGGATATGGCCGTGATTTCAAAATTTTCCGGAGGCGAATTAGTTTTTTTCAACACCGAAGTAGTTGTCGTGAATCTGCAACACCATTGATATACAACAATGCTTTGTGCGCTAACGCACCGACCACGTGAACCTGCAACCGTATTCTCTACTCCAACAGCAGTGCATTTATCGCAAGAAAGCGCACCTGGAATTGTTGTCTATCTCTAGCAATAGCATGTCTGGCAGTTGTCGCATTGATGCATTAGAGAAAATCTCTTATCAACGTTGGGAGTTACTTGTGAATAATCTAAAAAAAATCGCCGTTGCCGCCGCAGTACTGTGCTCCGCCCTCGGCGCACAGGCCCAGGAAATCAATCCTTCCTGGTACATTCAACCTAGCCTCAACGCACTCAAGCCAGATTCCGACTTCGCTACGGATAAAACCGGGTATGGCGCAGGCTTGCGTTTCGGTAAACCTGTTTCCCAGGACTGGGATATCCAGCTGGGCACCACGTATGCCCGTTCCAAGGATGGCCAACAGCGCTACCAGCAAAATACGCTGGGCGTAGACGGTCTGTACATGTTCTCGCGTAAAGCCTTCCGCCCCTTCCTGTTGGTCGGTGCCGGCATGCAGCGCGACAAGGACACCAGCTTCGCTTTCGGCGAACGCAAAAAGAGCTCGCCGTACGCCAGCGTCGGTCTGGGCTTCCAGTCCACGATCAACGATCAACTGTCGTTCCAGGCTGACGTGCGCAACGTGCACGGCTTCCTGCGCGGCAATACGTTCGACCCGAGCAGCAAGGCCAACAACTACTACGTCACCGTGGGCCTGAACTTCGCGTTCGACAAACCACCTGCACCGCCGCCACCACCGCCACCGCCGCCAGTGCGTGAAGAAGTCGTCGTGGTCGTGCCGCCACCACCGCCGCCACCGCCAGCACGCTTTGAAAAAGTGACGATGGCAGCAACGGAACTGTTCGCGTTCGACAGCGCCAAGCTGGGCCCGACACAGACCAAGCTTGACGAAATCGCCCGCGTGCTGAACGCAGCGCCGGACGTCAACAACGTCGTCATCAGTGGTTATGCCGACCGCATCGGTTCGGCCAAGTACAACCTGAAACTGTCGCAGCAGCGCGCTGATGCAGTCAAGGAATACCTGGTCGCCCACGGTGTCGCCGCCAACCGCCTGACGGCCGAAGGCAAGGGCTCCACCAATCCTGTCGTCACCTGCGATAACAAGAAGCGTGCCGACCTGATCAAGTGCCTGGAACCAAACCGCCGCGTTGAAGTGGAACAGATCACCATCGAACGCCGCGTGCAGTAAGCTAAACAGTGGTACGCCACTTGTGAATAAAAAAAGGGGCTCGCGCCCCTTTTTTGCATTGAAAGCCACCATGAATATTTCTACCCGCTATCCCAGACTGGCCGGCCTGGCGCCGTTCAGCAAGCAGATGCGCAGTGTCATCGTCTGTTCCGTCACCGAATGGCTGGAACACCGCGCCTCGAGCAAGGGCGCGGCCCTCGCCTATTACACCCTGTTTTCCATCGCCCCCATCCTCGTGCTGGTGATTGCCATCGCCGGCTTTTTCTATGGCCCGGCCGCCGCGCGCGGCGAACTGATGGGGCAATTGCAGGGATTGCTGGGCACGCAGGGCGCCGAAGCCATCCAGCTGGTGCTGGCCGGCGCGAAGAACCATGAGCAGGGACGCATCGCCACCCTCATCGCCAGCGCCCTGCTGCTGTTCGGCGCCACCAGTGTATTTGCCGAACTGAAAGCCAGCCTCGATGAAATCTGGCAAGTACCGCCGCTGAAGGAAGCGGGCGCCTGGGACATGCTGCGCACGCGCTTGCTGTCCTTCGGCCTGGTGCTGGTGCTGGCCTTCCTGCTGATGGTGTCGCTGGTGGTCAATGCGGCCATGGCCATCCTCGCCAACTTCTGGGAAGGCGTGTGGAAGGACACGGCCGTGCTGTTTACCATCCTGTCGAACCTGATCGGCTTTGCCGTGATCGCCAGCCTGTTTGCCGTCATCTATAAAATGCTGCCGCGCGTGCGCCTGTCCTGGCGCGACGTGCTGATCGGCGCCATCGGCACGGCCTTCATGTTTTCACTGGGGAAATATGCCATTGGCGTGTATATCGGCAACAGCGGCGTGGCCAGCAGCTATGGCGCGGCCGGTTCGCTGGTGGCCCTGCTGCTGTGGGTATATTATTCAGCGCAAATCTTCTTTCTGGGCGCCGAATTCACGCGCCAGTTCGCCCTGCAGCTGGGCAGCATGAAGGATATGCCGAAGACGGACGATGGCGATGTGCAAGTCAAGATACTGAAACGCCACCAGTCGTAAGCGATAAGTCTGCATGCAACAACGGCGCCCGCGGGCGCCGTTTTCTTTACGTTGCCGCAAGCTATTCGCCCAGCAGCTCGGCCACCACTTCCATGCCCTGCACGCGCTCGGCCACGACCTTCACGATGACGATGATGGGCACGCCCAGCAGCAAGCCCCAGACGCCCCACAGCCAGCCCCAGAACAGCAGGCTGATGAACACGGCCGTGGGATTCATGCGGGCGATGCGCCCCGTCATCCAGGTGGTGACAAAGGTGCCCACCAGGGTGGCGATGGCCATCGACGTGCCCGTCACCAGCAAGACCATTTCCAGCGATTCGAACTGCAGGAAGGCAACGAGGCCCGTGGCGATGGTGATGAGCAAGGGGCCGAAATACGGCATGATGTGCAGCAAGCCGGCCACGATGGCCCAGGCGCCCGCGTTTTCCAGGCCGATCACGCGCAGGGCGATCCACATCAGGACCGCCAGCAAGCCATTCGTGACGAGCAGCATGAACATATAGTTCTGGATCGACGTATTGATGTCTTCCAGGATGTGCACGGTGACCTTCTTGCGGCTCAGCGACGGCCCCGTCAGCTTGACGAGCTTGCGCTTGAAGGTGTCGCCCGACAGCAGCAGGAAAAACACGAGGAAGATGACCATGGTGGCCTGGCTGAGGAAGCCCACCAGGCCCAGCGAGCCGGCCCAGACCCAGTCCATGATCTTGAAGTTGGGCGCCTCGGCGGCGGCCGCGCGGCGGTTGTTGCGGCGCGCTTCGGCGCCGGCGGCCACTTGCTCGATTTCATTGGCCACGGCCTGCATCTTCTGGAAGGTGCTGTTCTTGCCGCCCGTACTGGCGGCGATCAGGCGCGACAGCTTATGCGTGGCGGCCGGCAATTCTTCAACGATGGATTCGAATTCGCCCTGCACGCGCTCGACCACGACGATGGAGCCGAACAGGATCAGGGCCGTGACGGCCGTGGCGCCGATGGCGCGCGGCAGGCGCAGCTTTTCCAGCCAGGCGACGACGGGATTGAGGGTGTAGGCGATGAAAATGCCGAAGATGACGGGAATGAGGAATTTCTGTGCCCACTGCAGCGCATAAATGAAGCTGACGGTGGCGATGATGCCCAGCGCCATGCCACGCGCATTGACATGCAGCGGCAAACGCAAGGATGAGTCTGGCTGCTCCACGGGCGCGCCGGGAGGTGGCCCGGCAGGCTCGGTGGAGGCAGCCGCCACCGGCTCGGGCGGGGTATCTGTAGGCTGGATATGCATGCGATTCCCGCGACGGTCGGTGGAAGGCCGCAGGGCCAGCCCTGGGGCTGGCCGCTGCGGCAGGTCAGGCCATTACTTGACGCGGATGTCGTTTTTCACGGACTTCACGCCTTTGACGCCACGGGTGATTTCACCCGCTTTGGCGGCATCGGCTGGCTGGGCCACGAAGCCGCTCAGCTGAACCACGCCCTTGAAGGTTTCAACGTTGATTTCCGTCGATTTCAGGGTAGGCTCGTTGAAGATGCTGGCTTTCACTTTGGTGGTGATGGCCGCGTCGTCGATGTACTCGCCCGTGCCTTCCTTGGTTGGAGTCGAAGCGCAACCTGCAACAGCGAACAGGGAAGCGACGAAAAGGCCAGTAGCGATAGATTTGGTGAATTTCATGGTTTTTTCCTTAGGAGTGGTCAATCAATGTGCTCACAATGAGCTTCTTATACCAGTTTGGTGACTGCGCGCCGGAGGGAGCTCAGTAACCGAACTGGGTTTTTGCAGCCTTGATACAGTCATCCTTGGCTGCGCCGGCTAATGCATCGCATTTTTCTGTCGCGACCTTGTACTCGGCTTTTCTTTTTGCTTCACGCGCATCGCTGCGCGCTTCGATGACTTTCTTGTCTGCCTTGGCATCGGCCAGGGCCGCCACCTTGGTGGACTTGGCCAGCTTGACGCAGACATCCTTGTCGTTGCCCGTCAGCGCATTGCAGCGCGTCAGGTCGACGTCGTAATTGGCATCGGCAATCTTGATGCGCGCCTTGGTGTAGGCGCGCAGGGTATTCGTGTATTGCGCCTGGGCCACAGCTTCATCGTAGGTGCGCACGGCCTTTGCTTCGGCGATGCAGACATCCTTCGGGTTGCCCGTGATTTTTTCGCATTCGGCATGGGCCAGCTTGTAATTCAGGCCCGCCTGTTCATTGGCCGCCTTGTAGGCTGCTTTTGCTTCCGGCGTGGCAGCCACGGCCTGGCCGCCCCAGGCGGCGCACGCCAGGCTGACAACGATGGCGGTGAAAAGCTTATTCTTGTTCATGTATTTCTCCCTGGTAGTGACAAGCATGTCTGCTTGGCATGACTACCGTTTTACGTGGATCGCCGCCTCTCTTCTGTACGCTGCCGTACACAAGTAATTTATTTTGAAAGCGGAAGGCAGACAGGGATAAATAACAACGTTTTGCTGGATCGTCCCGGTAAAAAATACCATTTTCGGCACCAAATAAGTACGTGCGGCAGCGTACAGACCGGAAACAGGGGCATGACTAAGATGGCACTACACCCTCACCTCGTCAGGAGAATAAAATGAAAACCAACGCCACCTTGGCTGCACTGATGCTCGCCGCCACCGCCGCACTGAGCGGTTGCGCCACCGGTCCTTCCCAGTCACAACAATATTACCCGGCCAACCAGCCTGAATCCGCCATGTACGGCACCGTCGACTCCATCCAGATCGTGCAGGGCGGCGGACAAACCAGCGGCGCGGGCGCCGTGGTCGGCGGCATCGCCGGCGCACTGCTGGGCAATACCATCGGCTCGGGCGGCGGACGCACGGCCGCCACCGTGGCGGGCGCCGTCGCCGGCGGCGTCGTGGGCAACCAGGTGGAAGGCCGCAGGCAGCAAGCGCAGGCCTACCAGATCAGCGTACGCCTCGACAACGGCGAATACCGCACCGTGGTGCAGGACAACGCGAATGATCTGCGCCCGGGCAACCGCGTGCGCGTCGTTGACGGCCGCGTCTACCGCTATTAATTTTCGGCGGAGCTTGCCAACAGGCAGCCGCCATCCCGCATGAGTCGTACGATAACAAGGAGTTGCCATGGGCACCATCATTCTGATCATCTTGATCCTGGCCCTGGTCGGCGTCCTGCCTACCTGGCCGCATAGCCGCAACTGGGGTTACGGCCCCAGCGGCATCGCCGGCCTGGTCGTAGTGATACTGATCCTGCTATTACTGACGGGCAGGTTGTAAAAAAAGGCGCTGCGGCGCCTTTTTTATTTCAAGGAGGAACTATCATGACTATCCACAACACACTCTTGGCCACCCTGTTCGCCTGCAGCCTGGCGCCACTGGTACTGGCCCAGACGGCCACGCCGCAACCGGGCGACCCGCAACGCTGGTACCAGGAAGACAGCACGGTGCAAGCCCAGCTGCGCACCCTGCGCAAGGAAATCGCCGCCGCCCTGGCCGAGGCCAAAAAAGCCTGCCGTTCGGAACCATCCGCCGCGCGCGCCACCTGCCTGAAGGATGCGCAGGACACGTATCGGCAAGACATGGCCAACGCGGAAAAACTGCGTGTAGCGGCCCATCCGCAGTAGTGAAGCGTACTCTTGCGACTCGGCCTGATCAGGCGGCGTCGCGCTCGTAAGGCGGCAGTTCGTGCACCACGAGTGGCGTATCTTCCGTGACAAAGGCCAGCCAGCCGGCCGCCTTGATCGCGCGCAAGCCATCCTGGTAGCCCTGCTCCCAGCGCCACTCGATGGAGCCCCGGGAAAAATTGATATCCTTGGCCGCCATGTGCCAGTCGCGCCCCGCATACGGCAGGCGTACGATGTGCATGGTGCTGTCGCAACCGAGCGCCACCAGCTCTTCCGTCTGCTGACGGTTGTGCTTTGTATCGGGCAGGCCGGCGTACAGTTCGCGCAATTTGCGCTGCAAGGTATGCGTATTGACGTAATCGGCGATATGCCGCTTCGAGCGCGACGCGAAGGTCACGTCCTTTTGCCGCGTCTGCACTTCGTCGAGGGTGGTCGGTTCAGGTCCTTCCGAGCTCCACAGATCGACCATGAAGACCAGGGTGTCGACGTGGGGCGTATCGTCAAGCACGGTTTCCAGCGGCGTGTTCGAGTACAGGCCGCCGTCCCAATATAAATCGCCATCGACGCGCACGCCGGCAAAACCGGGCGGCAAGGCGCCGCTGGCGCGGATATGGTCCGCCGTCAGGGGCTGCTGCTGGCTGTCGAAACTGGTGAGGCTGCCGCATTTGACGCGCAGGGCGTTGACGGTCAGGCGCATGCCGCCGGGCTGGTTCAGGTAATCGAAATCGACCAGATCCTCGAGGGTGCCGGCCAGTTCGCTGGTGTCATAGAAGCTGGCCTCTTCCGGCTTGACGGCGATTCCGGCGGGAAACAGGCTGAAGGCGCGCGGCTTGAAGAAGCCGGGCACGCCGCGCAGCAGCGTATCGAGCGTGGCCAGCCAGATGTTCGAGCGGCGCTGCTGGTCCGATACCAGGTTCATGTCGATGCTGTCGCGGTGCGCCACGCGCTGCCAGAATTCCTTCAGACGCACGAGCCGGTCTTCGTGCTTGTTACCCGCCAGAATGGCGGCATTGATGGCGCCGATCGAGGTGCCCACCACCCAGTCGGGCGCCAGGCCATGTTCATGCAGCGCGTGGTAGACGCCGGCCTGGTAGGCGCCCAGTGCGCCGCCGCCTTGCAGCACCAGCACGATGCGCAGGCGCGAGGGATTTAACTGATTGATCGGTGTCTTTGAATTCGTCATCGAGATGGCCCTCTGTCCGCCGCGCGGGTGCGGCGTGAATCATTGTAAGGGATTGCGCCTGCACGTGCCGGACGTTGGGTGCGGGCAAAAAAAACGCCGTCAATGACGGCGTTCCTGTGCAACACGGCGGGCGTTCAGCGCTTGCGGCGCAGCCAGCTGGCGGCGACGGCGGCCACGGCCACGAGGACCAGGGCCGGCTTGACCAGCTTCTTGCGCCCGATAAACGATAGCGCCGTCAGCACATAGGGCATGGCGCCTTGCAGACGCATGCCGCCCGGCGCCAGCAGGGATTCGACGCGGTGGCCGGCAAAGCCGACCGCCGTTTCGACCACGCCCTGCAGCATCGATTCCGGGCGCAGCGCATAGCCTACGTTGGCGCGCGCATGCACGATGCCCACGCGGTACATTTCGCCCTGGGCGATCAGCAGGCGCTTGCGGGCGGCTTGCGCCGCCAGTTTGTCGTTGTCCGACATGAATTCTCCTCGTAATGCAGCTTACATCAGCATGTCGCGGTCAGCCTTCAATTCCGCCATGGTGGCCGGCATGGACAGCTTTCCTTGACGCAGCATGGCGCGCGCATACATGACCAGGGCGATGGCCAGCAGTACGAACACGACCGTCATGATCGCCAGGATCTTCCAGCCCAGGCTATCCCAGGCCAGAAAGACGATCAGCACGCTGCCGTAAGCGATGGCAAACAAGCCCGCCACGGTCGCCAGCGCGAAAATGACAATCAGCTGCAGCATGTGATTGCGCACTTCCGACAGTTCGATGGTGGCCAGTTCCAGCCGCGACAACATCAGTCCGACGGCGTTTTTGGCCAGGCCGGCGACCGAGCCGATCAATCCCGGCCCCTGGTGAGACGAAGCAGACTTGTCCATATCGCTCCTGACAGTGGATTACTTGCGGCCCAGGATGAAGCCGACCAGTACGCCGACGCCAGCGGCGACGGCCACCGTGCGCCATGGGTTTTCCTTGACATAGCCGTCAGCCTGGGAGGCGAGCTGCTTGGTGGCAACGATGGCCGACGCTTGCGCTTCATGCGCCTTGGCCAGGGCGGCATCCAGGGTTTTCATGCCCTTGACGCGCACTTCATCGGCTTTTTCGCCGGTCAGGGCGGCAGCGGCGCTGAACAGGGCTTGCGCATCCTTGACCAGGGTTTTGACATCGTTATTGACGGTGGTGATATTGTTTTCCAACATGGTTTAGCTCCTTAGCTGTGGATGAATGTAGTTACTATACCTACTTTACTCAAAAACACTATTCCATTAGATCGCGCATATCATCGGCGTGCTCTTCCTCGACAGCCATGATCTTGATCAACAAATGGCGTGTGGTCGGGTCTTTGTCGCCGATTTTCACGATCATCTGGCGATACGACTCGATCGCTACCCGTTCCGCGATCAGATTGGCACGCACCATGCTCTGCACGTCTTCGGAGTCATCATACTCGGCATGGCTACGCGCAAGCAATGTTGCAGGATTAAAATCTGGCTTGCCATTCAATTGCACGATGCGTTCAGCCAGCCAGTCGGCGTGCTCCTGTTCCTGCTGCGCATGCTCAAGGAACTCGGCCTTGATGGTGCCGTTGTCGCGTCCGCTCACCGTGTAGTAATGGCGCTTGTAGCGCGCAATACACACCAGTTCGGTGGCCAGCGCCCCATTCAACAGGGTAATCAACTCCTGGCGGTCGCCCTGGTAGCCGGCCGTCACGGCGCCATCGTCCAGGTTTTTGGCGGCAGCGCGGATGGCCGCCGTATCGATGCCAGCTGGAATCTCAACAGATGTTTGGGTCATGATGTTTCCTTTCAAGTCTTGCATGGGTATCCACCGGCCAAGCTTTGGCCGGTGCTGCCTTTCTACTTCCGCGTCAGGCGGCGCGGCTTAGCGGCGGGCGGGAATCGCCGTATTGTCCTCGGACAAGACGATTTCCACCCGGCGATTCAGCTGGCGGTTCGACGCCGTGTCGTTGCCGGCGGCCGGATAGGCGGCGCCATAGCCTTTCGTGGCGATGCGGTCACGGCTGATGCCTTGCTCCAGCAGCGCATTGCGCACGGATTCCGCGCGGCGTTGCGACAATTCCAGGTTGTGCGAGGAGCCGCCCGTGCTATCCGTAAAGCCTTCGATCAGCACGGTGCGCTGCGGGTTGTTTTTCAGCACATCGGCCAGCTTGCGCGCCGTATTTGCACCATCGGCCGTCAGGTTCGCCTTGTCCGTGCCAAACAGCACGTCACCCAGGGTGATCACCATGCCGCGTTCGGTTTTCTTGGCGGCCAGGTCGGCCAGCTGCGCTTCGAGTCCGGCGGCGCGCGCTTGCGCATCGCGGGCCGACGCTTCGGCCGCTTGCGCCTGGGCCTTGGCCGCTTCCGCATCCGCCTGCGCCGACTGGGCGCGGGCCGTGGCCTGGTCAGCCTGCTGCGTGCGCGCATCGAGGCGCAACTGGTCGCGCTGCTTGCCGGCGTTGGCGATATCGGCTTCAGCGGCCTTCTGCTTGGCGACTTCTTGCGCCGTGGCTATCTTTTGCTTGGCCAGGTAGGCCAGCTTGTCGACTTTTTCGCTATCTTCCTGGCGCGTGGCGGCCGCGTTTGCCGCTTCCAGCGCGGCGCTCGCTTCGCGGAATTCGCGTGGCGCATAGGTCGACACGATCGGGTTCGATTGCGCCGCCATGTAGTCGCCGCGGGTCTGGTCGAGCAGGCTGGTGGTGGTCGGTGCGGAGCTGCAGGCGGCAACCAGAGCGGCCATGGCCAGCAGGCCGGGAATGGTAGTGTAGGTAGCTTTTTTCATGATGGGGTCCTGTTATTAGTTATTGTTGTTGCTTATTGTTTTGGGGCTTGCTGATTGGCACGGTCGAGCTCTTCGCGCATGACGCGGATGTTCTCGTTGATTTCATCAGCGGCGCTGGTGGCCTTGGCCGAATTGGCCTTGCTTTGCGCCAGCTTGGCATCGGCTTGCGCCTGGTCCGCCAGATCGCGCGCCGTCTTGTAGTCGCGGTCTTTCAAGGCCTGGTTAGCCATGCGCATTTTTTCGCGGGCCGAACGCATTTCATCTGGCGCCAGGTCGGCGGCGCCAGCGCTGGCGGCGTTATCGACGGCGGCGCGCGACACGGCGACATCGGCCGTGGCAGGCGTTTTCAGGCTGGAGCAGCCCGTCATCAGGACGACGGCGGTGGCGCAGGCGGCCAAGGCGGCCAGTGGGGACATCTTGAAATCTCGGTTTGTCATTTTTCTTCTCCTGGAGAATGTTAAGCAATAGGGTTCATACGTCGGTGCATCTGGAATCAGGAACTGCGTTTGATGTATGACGTTATAGGCTCCGGCTCCCCGCATATCCGTTCGGTGCCGCACATAGGGTAAGAAATCGACAATACTTGCATGGGCAACGTGCGCCAGCGCACGTGCCCGCCAGCAAAACTTTAAACAGGCCCGGCTTTGAAGCGATTCCTGTAGCATCGCAACTACTTGTCCAGAAAGAATCAGCTTATGCCGCTCTCCCGCCGTCAGAAAATCGCCCTCGCCAGCACCGCCGTGCTCATCGCCCTGCCCGTCACGGCTTCCATCATCGTGCTGAACATGGACTGGAACCGCGCCAAGCCCTGGCTCAATGCGCGCGTCAGCGATGCGCTGGGAAGGCCGTTTGCCATCGAGGGCGACCTGGCGCTGACGTGGCAGCAGCCAACGGCTGGCGGGCAAAAAAGCTGGCGCGACTATCTGCCGTGGCCGCACCTGCAGGCAAAGGACGTGCGCCTGGGCAACCCGAGCGCCATGACGGACACGGACGGCCAGGCGCAGCTGGCCAGCGTCAGCCAGCTGGCGTTCTCGCTCAATCCGCTGGCCCTGCTCGACAAGAAAATCATCATCCCGCAATTGCGCTTCGACACGCCGCAGGTGCGCTTGCTGCGCAGCAAGGATGGCAAGAACAACTGGACCTTCGACAAGCAGGACCAGCCATCGCCTTGGCAGCTGGAATTGCAAAGCGTGGTCTTCAGCAAGGGCACCGTGTACCTGGACGATGGCGTCAGCAAAACGGCGATGCGCGCCGATGTCGACACCATCGCGGACGATGCGCGCTACGGCATCGCCTGGACGCTGTCCGGCAAATACCATGGCGAAAGCATCAAGGGTGGCGGCAAGGCCGGCGGCGTACTGTCGCTGCAGCAGCAAGGCACGCCCTTCCCCATCCAGGCCGACATGCGCGCGGGCGGCAGCAGCGTGGCCATCGAAGGCACCCTGACGCGCCCGGCCAACCTGGCCGCGCTGGACGTGCGCCTGAAGCTATCCGGACCCAGCATGGCCCGGCTGTATCCATTGACGGGCGTGCTGCTGCCGGAGACGCCGCACTTCAGCACGGAAGGCCATTTGACGGCGACCCTGGCGCCCCGCGGCGGCGAGTGGGTGTACGACAAGTTCAGCGGCAAGGTGGGCTCCAGCGACGTCCAAGGCAAGCTGGCCTTTTCCGCCAGCACGCCGCGCAAGCGCCTGACGGGGGAAGTCCACTCGCGCCTGCTGCAATTTTCCGATTTGGGTCCGCTGGTGGGCGCCGATTCCAGCGCCAGCAAGAAGGAACGGGGCGTGCCGTCGACGCAGCCGGCCGGCCGGGTCTTGCCGGTGGAAACCTTCAAGACGGAGCGCTGGACCAGCCTGGACGCCGACGTGCGCTACACGGCCGACAAGATCACGCGCGATGCCGAACTGCCGATCAGCAAGCTCGACACGCATGTGGTGCTGACGGACGGCGTGCTGTCCTTGACGCCGCTCAACTTCAATGTGGCGGGCGGCACCCTGACGTCGCAAATCAAGCTCGACGGCAGCGGCAAGGTCATCGCCAATGGCATCGCGGCAGAGCTCAAGGCCAGCGCCCGCCATCTGCACATCCAGCAGCTGTTTCCCCGCCTGCCGGCCCTGCAGGCGAGCGTGGGCGAAATCAATGGCGACGCCTCGCTGTCGGCGACGGGCAATTCCGTCGCCACCCTGCTGGGCAGCTCGAACGGCGAAGTGCGCGCGCTGATCAACCGTGGCAGCATCAGCAAGCTGCTGCTGGAAGAAATGGGCTTGAATATCGGCAGTGTCGTGCTGGCCAAACTGTCCGGCGACAAGCAGGTCAGGCTGAACTGCATGGCCGCCGATTTCGCCGTCACCAAGGGGCTGATGCGCACGCGCCAGTTCATCGTCGACACGGATGACGCCGTCCTGAATATCGACGGCACGGTAAACCTGGCCGATGAACGGCTGGACCTGACCCTGCGGCCGGACAGCAAGGGCTTGCGCATCTTTTCGCTGCGCTCGCCCCTGTATGTGCACGGCACGTTCAGCAAGCCCGACGTGAGCGTCGACAAGGGCGTGCTGGCCCTGCGCGCCGGCGGCGCACTGGCGCTGGCCGTGGTCGCGCCCGTGGCGGCGCTGCTGCCGCTGGTCAATACCGGCCCCGTCGAGGATAGCGAATGCGCGGCACTGCTGGCCCAGGCGCGCGTGAAACCGGTGGCACCGAAACCGGGCAAGGCGCCGCGCAAAAGCCGGTAAGTCGCCCGTAGCCGTGCACGATTACAAT
Source organism: Janthinobacterium sp. EB271-G4-7A (assembly GCF_020858075.1). Classification (NCBI taxonomy): domain Bacteria; kingdom Pseudomonadati; phylum Pseudomonadota; class Betaproteobacteria; order Burkholderiales; family Oxalobacteraceae; genus Janthinobacterium; species Janthinobacterium sp. EB271-G4-7A. The sequence goes on along the minus strand of NZ_JACYMI010000003.1, from coordinate 214,587 downwards.
TGTTACACCCCTATGTGCGTTGCCGAACAGACCCTGCCTTGCCACAATCCTATTCTCTAATCGTGCCTGAAACACCCAAGACGTGGCGATACGAAGTCCCTCCGGCCCATACCATGCCGGCGCCACGAGGTCCGAATTCATAGGAGAACTATCATGCAAATCATTAAAAAAATCGCCGCTACCACTTCCGTTGCCGCCCTGCTGCTGAGCTTGACCGCTTGCGCAAACATGTCCGGCCAGGATAAAAACACCGCCATCGGCGCTGGTGTCGGCGCCGTTGCCGGCTCCGTGCTGACGGGCGGCAGCGCCGTCGGCGCAGTCGGCGGCGCCGCAGTCGGCGGCGTGATCGGCAACCAGGTCAAGCCGAAGTAATTATTGATCGAGAAAGCGGGGTGGGTGCGCAGGCGCCCGCCCCGCTTTTTTGCGTCTGCGGCAGAAGGATGAACGCCAGCAGGAAGAATCAGACGAAGACGTTGGCCATGCCGATGGCGCCGCTATCCTTGACCAGCTCGTAGCAGCGGCAGGACACGGCTTCCAGCCCCGCCGAATCGAGGATCTCGATATTGCCGCGGCTGTAGGTGATGAGTTTTTGCTGTTGCAGCGCGCTGGCCGCCTTGGTCACGCCGACCCGCCGCACGCCCAAGGTATGGGCGAGGAATTCATGCGTGAGGTGAAATTTTTCCGACTGCAGGCGGTCGCGCGTGATCAGCAGCGAACGAGCCAGGCGCGCCTCGAGCACGTGGAAGCGGCTGCACACGGCAATCTGAATGGCTTGCGCCAGCAGGGTGTCCGTGTAGCGGTACAGCAAACGCTGCAGGGACTCGAGCTGGGCGAACTCGGCGCAGAACTCGGCCCGCCCGATGCGGCTGGCCGTACCGGAACGCTGCACCACGGCACGCACTTGCGCCAGGTCATGACCCAGCGCGACGGACGCGCCCAGGACGCCTTCGCGGCCGACGGAGCCCACTTCCAAGGTCATCCGGCCTTCCGCCACGGCCAGCAGCGAGATCAGGCAATCGCCAGGGAAATAGATGTGGCCGATAGGCTGGCCCGGTTCGTACAGCACCTCGCCCACCTCGACCGTGACGGTATCGAACAGCGCCGTCAGGTGCCGCAAGTCGTGCTCGGGCAGGCTGGCCAGCAGGCGGTTGCCGGCGTCAAGCGCGCCCACGGGCGAACCCAGGCCGGATCGGCCTGCATCGCGGGACAGGGTCATGCTGGCAGTCGTTGATGGCATTGCTTTTCCTTGGTGTCGTTACAACTCGACATAATTTTTACTTAGCCTACGGTGCAGTACCGGCCCTGTATGTACGGTGACGCACGGAAGCGGAGCAAGCGGCACAGCACACTGGCACCACACACGAATAAACAGCAGAACACGCATTACCCTTTTTATTATTTTAAAAAAACCAAGGAGCTCTCCATGACTACCACCACCAAATCCCTTCATCCGCTGGTGCTTGCCGCCGCCGTCGCCGTCCTGCTGTTTTGCGGCGTCGGCACGGCTGCCCTGATGGGCTGGCTGCCTTCGTCCCAAGGCGACAGCCAGCCACTGGCGGCCAGCACCTCGGCCGAGCAAATGGCCAACCTGCAGGCAAACCAGCCCCAAGCGAATTTGCAACCGGCCGGCGCGCAGCCGCTGGCCGCCCTGCCGCCACAGCAGCAACAGCAGCAGCAGCAGCCAGTGCGCCAGCCGCAACCACAGCCACAATACGCGGCAGCCCCGGCGCCGCAGGTGTGCGCTAATTGCGGCGTGATCGAAGCGATCCATGAAGTCAATACGCGCGCCGAAGGCAGCGGCGTGGGCGCGGCTGGCGGCGCCGTCGTCGGCGGCTTGCTGGGCAACCAGGTGGGCGGCGGCCACGGCAAGCAACTGGCCACCGTGCTGGGCGCCGTCGGCGGCGCCGTGGCCGGCAACCAGATCGAAGGCAGCGTGCGCGCCACGCGCAGCTACAACATCGTCGTGCGCCTCGATAACGGCAAGACGCGCACCGTGCACCAGAGCGCCGCGCCACACTGGCGCCAGGGCGACCGCGTGCGCGTCGTCAACGGCGGCTTGCGCGCCATCGGCTAAGGCATAGGCCGCAGCGCTGCCGCCGCTGCAATAAGTTGCAAATTCAACACACGCCCGGCCTGTCCGGGCGTTTTCTTTTTAACAATGTTCGTTGGCGTACAGATGAGCTTGCCGTCCCGCGAGATGATGCATTCAGGAAAGTTCAACGCAACGTCATCAAGGAGTAGCCATGCAAGACGACAAGGCAGGCAGCAACAGGATCTGGCTGGGCTTTATTGGCGGCGGCCTGCTGGCCACCGCGCTGGGCTTCTGCGCGCTGGACCTGGCGCCCGAAGCGGGCAGCCCCGTGTTCGGCGTCATGCTGCTGCTGACCGGCGGCATGGTCAGCTGCCTGGCGGGCGCCGTCGGCATGGCCGGCATGCTGGCATGGGTGCCGGGCATGGCCGATGAACACGCCGACCGCTCACGATAGTTGAGACTTGTGTACGACAGCGTACAGAACGCAAGGGAAACAAAGTAGACACTTAGTCATGGCATCAGCGTTGCGACCCGGTCGCCGCGCAATGACAAGAACCGATGACGGCGCCACGCGCCAGTGCCTGCAAGGGCAAGGCAGTCGCCGTCATCCACACATTACTCTCGGAGGACACATCATGCTGTATACAATCGCCGTCGTACTCATCATTCTTTGGCTGCTGGGCCTGGTAACTTCCTATACCATTGGCGGCTTCATCCACATACTGCTGGTGGTCGCCGTGATCATGGTGCTGCTGCGCCTGATCAGCGGGCGCGGTTTATAGAGGCCAATTTAGTGGCCAGACGGGGCGGCGCGCGTGCGAACGGGCGCCGCCCTTTTGCCTGTAGTGCGCGCACACTGGCACGCCGCGCCATTTTGCAGTAACGTGTGCAGGTAATTCCTGGGTATGTCCCAATAACAAAACAAGGAGAAAATCCATGAAAGAAGCATTCAAAAAAGGCCCTGGCGCCAAATCCCTGATCGGCATGCTGGTGATCGCATTGGCCGCCAGTGGCTGCGCGGACATGTCCGCCACGCAGCGTGGCACGGCCACGGGCGCCGGCGTCGGCGCGGGCCTGGGCGCCTTGATCGGTGGCACCACCGGTGGCGGCAGCAGCGGCCGCACGGCCGGCGGCGCCCTGATCGGCGCGGCGGCAGGCGCCGTGATCGGCAATATCTGGTCGAACCGCATGGAAAACCAGAAGCGCGCGATGGAACAAGCGACACAGGGTACTGGTGTGCAAGTGACGCAAACGGCCGATAACCGCCTGAAAATGGAAATCCCCAGCGATATTTCCTTCGACACCAACCGCGCCGACATCAAGGGCAATTTCCGCCCCATCCTCGACCGCTTTGCCGCCACCCTGAACGAAAACCCGAACACCACGGTCAGCATCATCGGCCATACGGACAGCACGGGCAGCGCTTCCATCAACGAACCGCTGTCGGTGGAACGCGCGGCCCACACGCGCGACTACCTGTCCATGCGCGGCGTCTCGCCGACCCGCGTCGTCACGGAAGGCCGCGGCGCCCGCGAGCCGATCGCCTCGAATGCGGATGCATCGGGACGCGCACGCAATCGCCGCGTGGAAATCTACGTAGCAGAGCTCGCTCCCCGCTAAGGCCGGGAAATCGCCATAAAAAAAGCCCGCTGGCAAATAACTTGCCAGCGGGCTTTTTTATTTAAAACAGCTTACTTCGACGTCGTTGCCTTGGCGCCGCTTTCACCCTCTTTCGCCACCTTGGCAAAGTCGCCCGCCGTCACGATCGACACGGCCGATGGCTTCAGGTACTCGCGCAGGCCCTGGTTCACTTGCGCCAGGGTCAAGGTGGCCACTTTCGCTTCCAGGTCCTTGTCGTAAGCCATGGTACGCTCTTCGGCAAGGTAGCCGGCCAGTTCGCGCGCCAGGCCGCTGTCCTGCGTGCGGCCCACTTCCTGCGATTGCAGCCAGCCTTTCTTCGCTTCGGCCAATTCCTCTTGCGTGAAGCCATCGGCCAGGGCCTTGGCGATTTCCTCGCGCAGGGCCGCTTCCACCTTGACCGTGTTTTGCGGTGCGCTGATGGCATATGCCATCCAGTAGCCGGCCGGTTCGCGCGACGGGATGCTCACTTGCGAACCGACGCCGTACGACAGGCCTTCCTTCTGGCGGATGCGGTCGGCCAAACGGCTGCGCAAGGCGCCGCCACCGAGCATATGATTGGCGATCAGCAAGGCGGGATAGTTGGCGGCGTCATCCTTGAGGGGAATCGGCTGGATGGCGAACAGCACGCTGTTCGCCTTGTCCGGCGTTTCCAGGGTGACTTTTTCGCCGCTGACAGGCTTGACGGCATCAAGTATACGCGCGTACGGCTGCTGCGCTTTCCAGCTGCCGTACAGACTGGCCACTTGCGCCTTCAGCGCGGCCGGGTCGAAGTCGCCCACGGCAGCGAAAGTCGCGTTCGCCGCGCCATAGTAGGCGCCATGGAAGGATTTCACATCGGCTACCTTGATGGCTTTCCATTGCACCAGTTCGGCCGGCAAGGTGGCCACGTGGCGCACATGGCCTTCCGGCGTGGCGTCGAGCAGGCGGCGGAAGGCGTTCACGGCCAGCGGCTGCGGCTCAGGCAACTCCTGCTCCGCGCGGCCGACGCGCTCGCGCTGCAATTCCAGGAATTCCGTCTCGTTCAAGGCCGGCTTTTGCAGCACTTGCGCCAGCAGGTCCATGGCGGCCGGCAAGTTCTCGCGCTTGCCCGTCAGCATGGCGGTGACGCCCTCGGCGCCGCCCGTGATGGCGACCTGCATGCCCAGCTGGTCGAACTTGTCCTTCACTTCCTGGCGCGACAGGCTATCCGTGCCGCGCGACAGCAGATTGGCCGTGTAGACGCCCACTTGCGCCTTGCCGCGCAAGCTCTCTTCGCTGCCGATCTGCAATTTCAACACGATGCTGACCGTGCTGCCCTTGGTTTTCTTCGGCAGCAAGGCGCCCTTCAAGCCATTCGGCAAGGTGAAACGCTGGGTGCGCGCTTCGATATTGTCGGGGCTCGGGTCGAACGCTTCGCCCTGCGCCACCACGGCGCGGCCCGTGTAGCCGGCCAGTTGCGGCGCCACGTCGGCATAGGCCGGCACGACGGTGCGGTCCGGCGCATCGGTAGGAATGAAGCGGCCCAGGGTGCGGTTCGAGCTCTTCAGGTATTTCTCGGCCGCCGCCTGCACCTGCGCCGTCGTCAGCTTGTCGAGCTGGTCGCGCTGCAGGAAGAACAGACGCCAGTCGCCGGCCGCCAGGGACTCCGTCAGGGCGATCGTCATGCGCGCCGTGTTCGAGGTGATCAGTTCCACCTGCTTGTTCAGCTGCTGTTTCACGCGCGCCACTTCCGCATCCGTGATGGGCTGCGATTTCAAGTCTTCCAGCACTTTCAGCATGGCCGTCTGCGCCGCATCGAGGTTGCCATCGAGCGGCACCAGCGCGCCGAACAGGTTGTAGCCCGGCTCCAGGTTGCTCACGGAGTTGTATTCGATCTTGCTGGCCAGCTTGGTTTCCACCAGCGCCTTGTGCAGGCGGCCGGCCGGCGCGTCCGTCAGCACGTGACCGAGCACCTCGATGGCGACGGCGTCCGGGTTGCCGGACGGCGCCACGTGGTAGCCGGCGCCGACGAACTGCGTGCCGCCGCTGCGGCGCACCGTCACGGCGCGCTCGCCATCCTGCACGGGTTCGGCCGTGTAGGTCGGCTCGATCACGCGCGTGGGTTTCGGAATCTTGCCGAACAGATCATTGATCTGTTTCAAGACTTTGGCTTCGTCGAAGCGGCCCGCCACCATCAGCACGGCATTATCGGGCTGATAATATTTATGGTAAAACGCGCGCAGACGGGGAATGTTCACCTGCTCGATGTCGGAACGGGCGCCGATGGTCGACTTGCCATAGTTGTGCCAGTCGTAGGCGATGGCCTGGATGCGCTCGCTGGTCACGCCGATCGGGTCGCTCTCGCCCATCTCGAACTCGTTGCGCACGACGGTCATTTCGCCCTTCTGCGTCTTCGGGTTCCACAGATCATTCTGGTCGATGGCCGCGTTGACCATGCGGTCCGCTTCCATGGCCAGCATCTGGCGCAGGTTGTCGTCGTTGGCGGGGAAGGTGGCGTAGTAATTGGTGCGGTCGTACCACGTGGTGCCGTTGAAATCAGCGCCCGTCGAGTTCAGTATCTCGACGGGGGTCTTGCTGCCCTTCTTGATGCCGAAGTTGGCGCTGGGCTTGAACAGCAAATGCTCGAGCAAGTGGGCCATGCCCGTTTCGCCATAGTTTTCATGGCGCGAACCGACCAGGTAGACGATGTTGGTGGTCAGGGTCGGCTTGCTGGCGTCCGGGAACAGCAGCACGCGCAAGCCATTGGCCAGGCGGTATTCGGTGATGCCTTCGACGGACGTGACTTTGACGGCGGCGGTACGGCTGGGTGCAGCCTTGCCGGCTTTCTGGGTCGGCGCCGCTTCCACGGGGGTGGCGGCAAGGATGAACGATGGCGAGAGGATGCCGGCGGCAAGCAGGAGGGCGGTAATGGGTTTCAAGGCAGAGTCCTGGTAACACTACGTTATAGACGTGCGCAAGCAAACGGCGCAGGCGCAATGTGATACGAACGCAAGAATAGTCACGGGGCCCGCGCTGCGTCTTCGCCGCCACGTGAAATTATTGCTATTTCGTAATTTACGGCATACGTATCACTATTGCAAGCCTCTGTCATCAGGCTGCCATACAGGCGTGTTATACTCGACCGTTCCAGAACTATCTGCCTGTATATGAGACGAGCTCTCGTCCTGCTCTGCCTTTTTGTTTTCATCGCGTTACCCCAGGCGTTTGCCAGCATGGCTTACGCCAGCCCTTCCCCATTCCAGCATGCAATCGCGGCCGGCGCTAGCGCCACGCCCGCCTTCAGCATCGATTGTGCCGATGCCAGCCTCCATGCGGGCCTGCCTGGCGACAGCTGCGATAGCTGCAGTAGCGAAGAATGCGACAACGACCCCATCACGCTGTACCCGAGCTCGCGCCAGGCCGTGCCGTTTTACGCCATCATTTGGCAAGCGGGACCGGGCGCACTTGCCGAAGCGGACGTGCGGCTGGCCACCCGGCCGCCGCGCGTCCGCCCCTGAAGACATGCATGCAACACCCACGCGCCCGGGGCTTTAGCCGCCAGGCACGCTTTACACTGATCGACTTTACAAGGTTACACACATGGAATGGTTATTTGACCCGACAATCTGGGTCGGCCTGCTGACGCTGGTCGTACTGGAAATCGTACTGGGTATCGACAACCTGATTTTCATCGCCATCCTGGCCGAGAAACTGCCGCCGCACCAGCGCGACAAGGCTAGAGTGCTGGGCCTGACCCTGGCCCTCGTCATGCGCCTGGGCCTGCTTTCCCTGATTTCCTGGCTGGTCACCCTGACCACGCCATTGTTTTCCATATGGACATTCTCGTTTTCAGGGCGTGACCTGATCCTGCTCCTCGGCGGCCTGTTCCTGCTGTTCAAGGCAACCAGCGAGCTGCACGAGCGCCTCGAAGGCATCACGCACGCCCAGACGGGCCCGAAGGTCTATGCCGGCTTCGGCCTGGTGGTGGCGCAGATCGTCGTGCTCGACGCCGTCTTTTCGCTCGACGCCGTCATCACGGCCGTCGGCATGGTGGAAAACCTGTATGTGATGATGGCCGCCGTCGTCATTTCCATCGTCGTCATGATGCTGGCGTCGAAGGTGCTGACGCGCTTCGTCAACGCCCACCCCACCGTCGTGGTGCTGTGCCTGAGCTTCCTGCTGATGATCGGCCTCTCCCTGGTGGCCGAGGGCCTGGGCTTCCACATTCCGAAAGGATATCTGTACGCCGCTATCGGTTTCTCGATCGTCATCGAATTCTTCAATCAATTGGCGCGCCGCAACTTCCTCAAGCTGCAGTCGAATGCCCCCCTGCGCGACCGCACGGCGCAAGCCGTGCTGAGCCTGCTGGGCGGACGCAAGGGCCGCGAAGCCGTGGAAGAGCACGAAGTCAAGGAAATGCCCGATGTCTCCGCCTTCGGCGTGGAAGAGCGCAACATGGTCAGCGGCGTGCTGACCCTGGCCGAACGCTCGATCCGCTCCGTCATGACGCCGCGCGGCGACGTGTCGTGGGTCAACCTGAACGACAGCAGCGAGAAGATGCTGCAACTGCTGCGCGACACGCCGCACAGCATGATTCCTGTCTGCAATGATGACCTCGACAATGTGGTCGGCATCGCGCGCAGCAAGGACCTCATTGAGGATCTGGTCTCGCGCGGCAAGATCGACCCGGACAGCATGCGCGAAGCCGTCGTCGTGCCGGAAGCGGCCGGCGTGCTGAAAGCCATGGAAACGTTAAAGCGCTCGCGCGGCCAGCTGGTGCTGGTGGTCGACGAGTTCGGCACCGTGCAAGGCGTGCTGACGCCGATCGACATCCTGGAAGCCATCGCCGGCGAATTCCCCGACGAGGACGAGCAGCCCGACGTGGAAGTGCTGGGCCCCGGCCACTGGCGCATCGACGGCGCGACGGACCTGCATTATCTGGAGCAAGTGTTCGAAACGGAAACCCTGGTCAGCGAAGACGGCGAATACAACTCGCTGGCCGGCTTCCTGCTGGCGCATTTCGAAAACATGCCAGCCGTGGGCGAAGTACTGGAGCTCGATGACTTGCGCTATGAAATCATCGAGGCCGACGAGCGCCGCATCGCCTGCGTGGACGTGCGCCGCATCGAGCCCGATCACAGTTTGTAACACAATGGCAAGCGTGCCCCGCTTGCCATGCCGTATGCTGGGGTCTGCCCATACCGGAGACCCCACGATGAAAAAATCCCTGCTACGCCTGACCCTGCTGGCTTGCGCCGCCCTCGGCGCCCACGCCAATGCCATGGCCGCCTCGCAGTCCGCCACCATCAAGCCGGGCCTGTGGCAAGTCGACAGCAAGATGGCGTCGCCGGACGCCGCCACCGACAACGCCATGTCCATGGTGCTGCAGCAACTGGGCAACCTTCCTCCCGATCAACGCAAGCAGCTGGAAAGCATGGCGGCCAGCCGCGGCATGGCCATGCCCACCGTGGGCGCCGATGGCGCCGTGCGCGTGACGGCATGCGTGACGCCGGACATGGCGGCGCGCAAGCAGATTCCCACGGGCCAGCCCGGTGACTGCAAATCGAAAAACACGGATATCGCGGGCGGCATGAATGTCTCGTTCACTTGCGCCAATCCGAAATCGAGCGGCGAAGGCAAGGTACTGTTTACGGGCGACCAGGCGTTCAGCATGCAACTGGCGGTGACCACCAGCGCGCGCGGCACGCCGGAACAGGTGAATGTGACGAGCAACGGCAAATGGCTGGGCGCAAGCTGCCCTGCCCCATCGGCGACCGCGGCTCAGAAACCGTGACGGAAGCCGAGATTAAACGCCGCATCGCCACGCCCCGAATCGCTGGCATTGCCCACCGTGTAGCGGGCGCCGTTCTTGTTGTGGATCTTCGCGTAGGACGCATAGAAATCGCTGCGCTTTGACAGCGAGTACGTGAGGCCGACGGCCATCTGGCTGGCGTCGCGGTTGGCCAGGTCGCGGTCATCCTTGCGCACGTACGAGGCCAGCAGCTTGAAGCCGCCTGCGGGCACCGATACGCCCAGCAAGGTGTCGCGGCTGTCCGAGGACGACATCGACAGGGCCAGCGCGCTGTAGGCATTGTTCGGGTCCCATGGCGAGCTGCCATAGCCCTTGTTGATGCCCACGGCGGCAAAGGCGGTGGCCACTTTCAGGTCGATATTCGCCGCGATCAAGGTGTTGCGGGCAGACATGTCGATGGCGGGCAAGGTGCCGGAAGCGAGGATGAGGTTATTCTTGCGCTGGTGCGACACGCTGACATTCACGGCGCCGGCCGAATAGCCGAGAGTGGCGCCATACGCGCGGTTGTTGGCGTTGCTGTACGGCGACTCGCCAAAGCTGTAGATGGCGCTGGCAGTCACGCCGCGCAAGGCGGGCGTCACGTATTTGACGGTATTGTCATAGCGTTTCACGCTGTAGCCGGCCAGGTTGCTGGCGCTGCCGGCCATGCCGCCCTTGAACGGGTCGGCCACATCGGTCAGGGTCAGGTATTGCAGGTTGTACTGGCGCCCCAGGGTCAGCGCGCCCAGGCGGCTGTCGAGGCCCACGTAGGCCTGGCGGCCGAACAGGCGGCCCTCTTCCGACTGGCCCGTGTCGTTCTGGATGCCCGCTTCCAGGGTAAACACGGCCGTGACATCATTACCCAGCGCCTCGCGGCCCTGCACGCCCAGACGCGAACCGGACGCGACGCCGCCCGACACCTTGGCGCCGGCGCAATTGGCGGTACAGCCCCGCTCGGCCACCATACCCGCGTCGAGCACGCCGTACACGGCAACGTTACTGGATGCGGCACTGCCTGCGCCATCGGCAGCCTGGGCCGTCGCGCCCAGCGCGAAAGGCCCCATCCCTATCACAGCAAGCGCAAAATACGAGGTCTTCATGATAAATATCTCGGTAACGTGAATTGAAACTTCCCGGTATTGATCAGGACATGCGCTGTGTGTCTGATCTCAGTGTTACCTTATCCCCGCTTTTTGTCCAGCGTCCGTGCGTTGTACAACAGAAACTTCAGCTTAGCCCAGGAAAAGAGTCGCACACTGACAACACGCAATATTGACCATGATTCAGCTAATTTGCGGCAAAATGGCGTTAAATGCAGGCCCTGCCGTAAAGCAATGTTCGGTGGCGAACGTTGCGCGATTTGACGCAGGCGGTACACTACTGGTTTTACCGACAGCGGCTCGCCCGTTTTTTCTGCATGCTAGCTATCCTCGAACGCATTGACCCCAACTCCAGCAATATCGATTTGCTGGTGGAATTATTCAACTCACTGCGTCCCAAGCGCTCCCACGACAGCGCGACCGCGATTGCCAACGTGCGCACCCTGCGCCAGCTTCTCAAAGGTAACCCCGCGCAAGCGCGCGCCCTGCACGAATACGTGCTGCGCGTGCTGGCCGCGCGCCGTCACGCCAGCCTGTACACCGACATCGGCGTGCTGTCGAACAGCGGTTTCTTCACGGAATTGAAACGCCGCATCGCCTACCGCATGCTGCCACCCGCCCTCGGCGACGAGTACCTGAACGACGCGCTCGACCAGGTGCTGTACCTGAAAACCGATTATTTGTGGATCAGCAATGTGCCCGCCACGGACTGGCTGGAACTGTTCGACGTGCTGACCAGCGACGAGATCGAACTGGCCGTCGGCGATGGCAATATCATGCTGCCAGGCATGCTCGACGCCATCCGCACCCTGTCCTACCGGGTCTGCGCCATGGGCCTGGAGCCGGAACTGACGCGTTTCCACAGCGAAATCGAAGTGTTCCAGTCGCCATTCATGGTGCAGAACACGGAAGTGAACGCCTACCTGGACGCCTACACGAATCTGCTGCACGGCAACATCGAGCACATCGAAGACGCGCGCCACCTGCTGGTGATGCTGGACCAGTGCGACGCCGTCATCGCCAAGATCCGCAAGAAGGCGCTGTACCAGGGCACCAGCATTCCCCTCACGTATTTATTGGTGGCCTTGGCGCAAAGCATCGAGCGCTTGCGCAAGCTGCTGTTCCTCGTCGACACGAGCGGCGAGCTGCCTGCCTCCAACAACGTGGACATCGCCGCCATCACGGTCGATGCCACGCAAGACTTGCTGTACCCGCAGCCCGTCAGCCGCCGCCGCGCGGGCGCTGTCGGATTGGCGCTGGAACTGATACGCGCGCACAACCACAAGTACAAGGTCAGCGACCTGTTTTCCGACAATATCAACTTGTTGGCGCGCAATGTGACGGAAAACGCCAGCCGCACGGGCGAGCACTACATCGCGGAAAACCGCCGCGAAATGGGCGCCATGTTCCTCTCGTCCGCGGGCGCGGGCGTGATCATCGGCTTCATGGCCCTGTTCAAGATATTGATGTCCTACCTGCGCTCGGCGCCGCTGGTCGAAGCCTTCATGTTCAGCATGAATTACTCGATCGGCTTCATGTTCATCCACTTGCTGCATTTCACGGTGGCCACCAAGCAGCCGGCCATGACGGCGTCGCGCATCGCCGCCGGCCTGCACAGCAAGGATGGCAGGAATATCGACCTCGACAGCATGGCGGAACTGATCAACAAGGTCTTCCGCACGCAAAACATGGCCGTGCTGGGCAACCTGGCCACCGCCATCCCCACGGCGTGGCTGATCGCGCTCGGCTACAAGGCGATTACGGGACACAACCTGGTGACGCCCGAGAAGGCCATGCATTTGCTGCACGATATCGACCCCATCGGCAGCCCCGCCATCTTCTACGCCATGATCGCCGGCGTATGCCTGTTCGTGGCCGGCCTGATTTCCGGCTACTATGACAACCAGGCCCTGTACACGCGCTGGGCGCAGCGCATCGCGCAATTGCGCGGCCTGGGCCGCGTGATTGGCCAGGAACGCTTGCAGCGGCTGGGCATGTACCTGGAAAACAACCTGGGCGGGCTGATGGGTAACTTCTATTTCGGTATCCTGCTCGGTTCCATCGGCACCCTGGGCTTTTTGATCGGCTTGCCTATCGACATCCGCCACATCACCTTCTCGGCCGCCAACTTCGCCACGGCCCTCGTGGGCCTGGACCACAACATGAGCTGGCAACTGGCCGTCAAGTCGCTGTCGGGCATCTTCGCCATCGGCACGGCCAACCTGCTGGTCAGCTTCGGCCTGGCCCTGTGGGTGGCTCTGCGTTCGCGCCAGGTACGCTTCAAGCACGGCATGCAGTTGTTGAAGATACTGGGCAAGCGCTTCCTGAGGTCGCCCATCGTCTTCTTCTTCGGTTCAAAAAACCCGCCGCCACTGGCACTGGCCGATGATTCGGCAAACCTGTCACCCACCACCAAGGCTCAAAAATGACCGCTCGGCGCATGCAACCCTGCCTCACCGCCCTACTGCTGTGCTGGACCCTGGCTGCATGCGCCTCGCTGCCCAATGTCAAGAACCTCAACACCACCCTGGAGCCGGTGGCCAAGCCCAAGGTGATCACGGGCAAGGGCGCCGTGCTGAACGTCAACAGCCGCGCCGCCCTGCTCAACAAGCGCTGGGCCAAGTCCGGCATGGACTTGAAAACCCAGGCGGCGCTGGAAGAGGCGGCTACGGGCGTGCCTTTGATCAAGGGCAACAAGGTGACCCTGCTGTTTGACGGCCCGCAAACCATGGCCGCCATGTTTCAGGCCATCAGCGAAGCGAAAAACAGCATCAACCTGGAAACGTATATCTTCGACCAGGATCCGCTGGGCCTCAAATTTGCCGACATGCTGATCGAAAAGCAGCAATCGGGCGTGACGGTCAACGTCATCTACGACAGCGTGGGCACCCTCGGCGTGCCGCAAGCGTTCTTTGACCGCATGCGCGCGGCCGGCGTGCACCTGGTGGCCTTCAACCCCGTCAATCCCGCCAAGCTCAAGGGCGACGACTGGAAGATCAATAACCGCGACCACCGCAAGGTGCTGATCGTCGACGGCAAGATGGCATTTACGGGCGGCATCAATATCAGCGATACCTATGCGAAAAGCTCGCTGTTCCGCTCGAAATCGAAACCCACCGACAAGAAGGACGTGGGCTGGCGCGATACCCATGTGAAGGTCGAAGGCCCGGCCGTGGCCGCCTTCCAGTGGCTGTTCATCCGCACCTGGGCTCAGCAAGACCAGGCCGACTTGCCGGACGCCAATTATTTCCCGACCTTGTCGGAAGTGGGCGACAAGCTGGTGCGCGTGGTGGCCAGCGAGCCGGAGGGCGGCTTCGAGATCTACAAGGCGTATATCCTGGCCATCCAGGAAGCCAAGAAATCCATCCACATCACGTCCGCCTATTTCGTGCCCGACCAGCAGACGGTCGACGCCCTGATCGCGGCCGCGAAACGGGGCGTGGACGTCACCGTCGTGCTACCGGGCGTGTCCGACAGCGGCCTCGTATTCCATGCGGGACACGCGCTGTACGACCAGCTGCTGGCCGGCGGCATCCGCATCTTCCACTTGAAACTGGCCGTGCTGCACGCCAAGACGGCCGTCATCGACGGCGCCTGGTCGACAGTGGGCTCGACCAACATCGACATGCGCAGCTTCCTGCATAACAGCGAGCTGAACGTGATCGTGCTGGGCGACAGCTTCGGCAGGGAGATGGAAAACGCCTTCCAGGAAGACTTGCGCGACTCGGAAGAAATCACCAGAGCGAAATGGGAAACGCGGCCGATTGCCGACCGCATGAAGGAGTGGGCGGCCCGCTTCATGAACTACTGGCTGTAGCGGAGTAGCCATCAAAAAGTCCAGGGCGTTGTTGCATTGCCTCGCCGTACTATTCGTACTGTCTTCGGCAACGCGCCTAGCCCTGGCCATTTTGCCGGCCACTCGACGACAGGTGCAGGTCGGCGTAGGTCGGATTAGCGCAGCGTAATCCGACATCACCACAGCTATTACCAAAGCCAACAATAGCGTCCGATTACGCGGGGCCTTGCCCCGCTCATCCGACCTACAGCGGCCGCAAGCTGGCCCACACCCCGCCCTGGCGCTCGAACGCTTCCGTGCTGACCTTTTCAAAGTCGGCGCTGTCCTCATTCCAGCTGTAGCGCTCGACGCGAATACAACTATTTTCCACGCGCAGCACGTTGAAGGAGTTCGACTCGCCCCGGCCCCGCGTGGACGTGGCCGTGCCCGCCTGCACCATCAGGGCAGCGTAGCCGGCGATCTTGTAGCGCTCAGCCGTGTTGCCCGCCACACTGGCGTGCAAGTGCCCGGCCAGCAGCAAATCCACGCCGCATTCGGAAAACATTTGCAGCGCCTGCGGGGCGCGGTCCACCAGATCATCCTCGTCGAAGTGCTCGGGCAAGTCAAATGGATGGTGCGTGACGATGATGCGCGTCAAACCGGGCGGCAAACTGCCCAGGCGTTCACGCAGGAAATCGATCTGCTCGTGGCTGATGCGGCCATCCTTGAACGTCATCGAGCGGGCCGTATTGATGCCCAGCACGGCGATTTCCTCATCCACATATTCGGGCGACAAATCGTCCGTCACATGGCGCCGGTACTTCACCAGCGGCGTCAGGAAGCGGGAAACGACGTTGTAGAGTGGCACGTCATGGTTGCCCGGCACGACGATCTGCGGCCCCGGCAAGCTGTCGAGAAAATGCCGTGCTTCCTGGAACTGGGCGCTGCGGGCGCGCTGCGTGAGGTCGCCCGAGACCACCACCACGTCCGGTTCCAGGCGCTCGACGAGCGCGCGCAGGGGCGCCAGCAGGTCAGCATCGACCCTGCCAAAATGCAAGTCGGACAAATGCACGATGGTACGCATGGCGTTCTCCTAGCTGGCTGCGGGTACGGGCGCCGGCACGATCACATCGAGCGCGGCCGTGCGGATGCGGTAATGCAGCGGCGTATTCATGACGGTCACTTCGCCATCGGTGGCCACGCGCAGGCGGCGGTGTTGCGTGGCAATCTCCAGGTCAGTGGCCGTCAACACGTCGAAATCCTTGGCTTGCGACAACTTGCCAAACAGCGCGTGCAAGGCCAGCTTCAGCAAGCCCAGGCGGCCCGGACGCTGCGCCACGTACAAGCTCAGCTGGCCGCCATCGAGCCGTTCGCGCTCGCCGATATTCAAGCCTTCCATCAGGTATTCATTATTGCCGATGAAGACGAAAGGCGTGCGCCGCGCATGCACGGCGTCGTTGAGTTTCAATTGCACGCTGAGGAATGGGTAGCGGCGCAGCGCGGCCACCAGCGCCCAGCTGAAGGCCAGCCACTTGCCCCGTCCCAGCCGGCGCTGCTGCTTTTCGCGGTCGCGCACGATATCGGGATACAGGCCCAGGCTGGAATTGTTCAGGAAGATGCGGCCATTGACTTCGCCCACGTCGACCTGGTGCCGCACGCCCTGCGCTACATTGGCAATGGCCGCATCAAGGTCGAGCGGGATATTCAAATCCTTGGCGAAATGGTTCAGCGTGCCCAGCGGCAAGACACCAAACGGCGTGCCGCTGCCGACAACGACGGATGCGACGGCATTGATGGTGCCGTCGCCGCCACCGGCCACGACGATGGGCGCGCCATCGCGCAGGGCTTGCTCGGCCGTGGCGATCATGTCGGCGCCGCTTTGCGCCAGGGTGATGGCGGCGTCGAGTCCCACGGCGGCAAAAGCCGCTTCGAGCTGCTGCGCCCAGTCGGGCGCATAGCCGCAACCGGCGCCCGCATTGATGATGACTGCAATCTTGCTCAGGATCGTACCCCTTATTTGGTTTGCCGGATATGCCGGCGGCGGCGCAGGGTCGACACGCCGGCGATGCAGATGGCCAGCCAGCCATAGCTTTCCGCCATGGCCGCCAGCACATCGCTCAGGTAATGCGCGCCCAGGTAAATGCGGCTGAAGCCCACGAGTGACGCCATCAGGAAAGCACCCAGCGCAATGGCGATGCGCTTGCCCCACGCGCCCGGTGCCGTCTGGCAAATCAGGTAGGCGGCCAGCAAGCCGTACAGGGCTGTCGAGGTGGCCGTATGGCCACTGGGAAAGCTGTACGTGCTCAGGGCCGTCTGCAAGATGGGCTCGTCAAAGCTGGGCCGCGCGCGGACAAAAATGTACTTTAGCAGCAGGTTCAAAAACATGACGCCCGGCATGGTGATGACCAGGGTAAACAGCCAGTAATCGGCGCCCTTGCGGTGCAGATACCATCCCAGCAAGACGGCCAGGGTGATGGCGCCGATCACGCCATGCATGTGCGTGACGACCAGCAGGCAGCTGGTGATCCACGGCACGGCATGCTGGTTGAACCAGTGCGCCACCTGCAAGTCGATCACCGTGATCCGGGCCATGCCCATAACGGCTTCGGCGATTTCGTGAAACACCACGATGGCCACCAGCATCAACGCCACGCCCACCGTCATATGCAGGCCCAGCTCGCCTTCGGGCGACAGGCGCGCCTCGACGAAGCGGCGCAGTTTCGTGGTCCAGCCCGTGGTCATGCCCATGTCATTTTTCTCTTGCAAACTCATCTCTCTTTCATGTTCCTGGTGCTGATCAAAAAAACCACACCAGTAAAAAAATACTGTTTATTCATACAGTAGCTGTGTATTCATACAGTACTTATGCTATTCTGATGACTCGTTCAACACATCTCCCTCAAAGGAATTGTCATGGCAACATTGAATAGCGGTTTTGGCTCACGGTTCGGCCTGGAATACGCCCCAAGCTCTTTCCTCGTCCGCATGGGCAAGCGCGAAATCCTCGTCTGCCGCGACTTCCGCAAGCGCTACTACACCGTCAATCCCTTGATCGAGTGCGGTACGGGCATCGAGCCGGGCTATGTTGAAGTGCTGCTGATGCGCCGTTGGCTCCTCATTTTATCCAAGGCACATTAAGAATGACTTTAAAACAAGGTGTTCGCACCCTGTTATCAAGTCAGCTCCGTCCGGCCACGCCGGGAACGCCTCAGTACCGGCCAGCGGCACGCTGACCGACCCCTCACTACTGTGTGCGTTCCGGCGCGGCCGGGCTGGCAGGTGTTTCGGCAGCTGTACCGGCCAGTGCGTCGGCACCTGCGTCGGCAGCTATGCTGGAAGGCATGTTGGCAGGCGGTACGTTGTCAGTCGCATTCGCTTCGTACCACAGTGTAACGAACAGCACCATCACGACGGGACCGATGAACAGGCCCACGAGACCCAGGGTTTCCACGCCGCCCAGGATGCCGAACAGCACGGCCAGGAAGGGCAAGCGGGTAGCGTTGCCGATCATGCCGGGGCGCACGAAGTGGTCGGCCACAAACAGCACGATGGTGCCCCACACGGCCACGCCGATGGCGGCGCCCACATTGCCCTGGAAGACCAGCAAGGCGGCCGCGCACAGGTAAGCGAGCGGCGCGCCGAACGGGATGATGGCCAGGATGCCCGTGGCAAAAGCCCACAGGGCAGGCGACGGCAAGCCGGCAACCGCATAGGCGATGCCGATCAGCACGCCTTCGGCCAGGCCCACCAGTACCAGGCCGTTGACGGTGGCGCGGATGGCCGTGGGGATCTTTTGCGCATACCGGCCCCACCGTTCGGGACGCAAAAAATGGCTGCCGACGGCCGTGATCTGGCGCGTCAGCGCTTCGCCATCCTTGTAAAAGAAAAACAGGCATAAAAACGCCAGGCCGAAGTCGACCAGGCGATGGAACACGTCCGCCCCCAGCACCTTGAGCATGTCGCGCGCGGAATGAAAGCCGCCCACGGCGCTGCCCGCAAAGAAGTGGCCCAGGCCGTGCGGCTGGCTCAGGGTGGCCAGCCACCAGTCGCCGATGGCGCTGCCGGCCAGCGGAATATGCGCCACCCAGTGCGGCACGGGCAAGCCGTCGGCATTCGCATGCACGATGAAATTGGCCAGCACGGGCACTTCGCGCGCCGCCTGCGCCACGCCGAACAGCACGGGAATGATGAAGATGCAGGCGAACGCCAGGGTCAGCACGGCTGCCGCGACGATGGTGCGCTGGCCCAGCGCCGCGCGCACGCGCAGGTACAAGGGCCAGGTAGCCACGCACAGGATGCCGGCCCACACGAGCGGCAAAAAGAAACGCTGCATGACGAAGGCCGTCACGGCGATCAAGGCCAGGGAAAAGCCTGCGCTGACAATATCGCGCTGGGTATCGTTCATGCCACTCCATTCGTGCCCGGCGCCACAAGCCGCCGGTTTCGCTACGCGCCAGTTGCGCAGGCGTAGCGTAACACGGTGGCATTCCCATTTACACGAGCCCCAGCTCCGCCGGTTTCACGCCGGCAAACACGTGATCGAGCTGCGCCGAGGTCAAGCCGAACGTGCGGCGCAGCAAGCCGCCCAGCACGGCCCGGTATTCATTCAGCACGGGCATGTCGCGGTTCTGGAACAACGTCGCCTGCGCAATCGCCACTTGCTCGCCCGCCACCTGCTTGCCTTTGATGCCGCCGCCCAGCACCCAGAACACGCTGCCGTGGCCATGGTCCGTGCCGCGGTTGCCGTTTTCGCGGAAGGTGCGGCCAAATTCGCTGACCACCACCACCACGGTATGGCGCCAAGCGCTGCCCATTTCCTGCGAAAACGCTGACAGCCCCCGTCCCAGCTCATCGAAGCGCCCCGCCAGGTAGCCGCTGGCGCCGCCCTGCCCCACGTGCGTATCCCAGCCGCCCACATCGACGAAGCCGATGTTGTATTTATCCTTCATCAAACGGGCGATGCGCTGCGCCTCCAGTTCAAAGCCCTTGGTACTGATGGCGTTGCGGTTGGCCGCCTGCATCTCCCCCGTCAACTCCTTCGTCACGTCGTCGCGCACGACAAAGCCCGCGCTGACGGGTTGCTGCAGGGGCGTACCCCGGTACATGGCGGCGATGATCTGGCTTTGACGCGCATCAATGCCGGACTTGCCCACCGAGCGCAGCGCCATGTTCGGCACTTGCACGCCGCCCTGGAAGATCAGCGGCAGCTGGTCCGTGAAGGCGATGGCGGGATTGAGCGGATTGGCCTTGCTGCCATTCAAGGTCTGTACCAGGCGGTTCAGGAAACCCGAACGGAAGTCGCGGCGCGTGTTGATCTCTTGCCCCAGCTCGATCGTGTCCTGCGTTTCAAAATGGCTGCGCGTCAAATCCGTCGTGCCCGCAAACGGGATGAAGGCCGCCTCGCCGCCCGTGAACATGGGGTAGATGGTCTCGCGCAAGGCTGGATGCAAGGCCCAGTCAGCGTTCAAGGCCAGCGCGCCGTTTTCCTCACCCGGTTTCGCAATGGCGATATTCGGCCGCGCCGCATAGTAAAAATCGCTGCCGACCGGCACCAGCAAGTTGTTCGCATCATAGCCGCCGCGCAAAAAGACGAACAGCAGCTTCGCATCCGTGGCCGGTGCTGCCAGCAGACTGCCCGCATGGGTCAGCAAGGGTGCGGCGGCCAGGGCTTTTAACAAGTCACGACGATTCATGGCAATCCTCCGGTTTCAACTTAGCGGTGCATCATTTCGGGTGACGAGAGCAGGAAGGTATTCCACTCCTGCGGCGAGGCGGCCTGTTCCAGGGCCAGCCGCGTGGCCGGACTCAGGGCTGGCTGCAGCGACTGGTAATACAGGGCGCTGGCCAGTTGCGGGAAGGCCACTTTTTCCTGCGGCTGCGGGCCATCCGTCTTGAACAGGCCGGCGCTGCCCGAGCCGATGGTGCGGGCGATATCGAAACGCGTCGTCATCTGGCCGGGGCTGGCCCAGGAGGCGTCCGCCAGCGGATAGCCGTCCGGCGTCTGGCGTCCGTACAGGGGCTGGCCCATGCGCGAGAGCCAGCTCAGCATGGGGCCCGCGTTCAGGATGGGCTTGTCGTCATAGCTGAGGCGCACGGCCGACACCACATAATGCATGGGGTCCTTGAATTTCTTGCCCAGCGACTGCTTGAACTCCGGGCTGCTGAACATGGTTTGCAACACGTCGGCGATCATGCCATCGCCCTGCTGGAAGGTGGCGGCCATGCGCGCCACCAGCGGTGCGGGCGGATTGTCGCCGACGAAATACTGGGCCAGCTTGCCGCTGATGAAATGCGCGGTGGCCGGACTGCGGCTGAGGCGGTCCAGCGCTTCATCGAGCTCGGCCAATCCCCTTCCCTTCACCGTTTGCCCCAGGAATTGCTTATCGCCGTAATCGTGGCGGTTCGGATTGAATTCAAACAAGCCCCGGCGCACGTATTGCGATTGCAGCGCCGGTTTCACCTTCGGCGTGTCCGCGCCCAAATTCACGCCAACGCCCGTCAGGATGCGCGCCAGTTCCTGCACATCCGCTTGGCTGTAGCCGCCGTTGACGCCCAGGGTGTGCAGCTCCATCAGCTCGCGCGCATAGTTTTCATTGATGCGCTTGGCGGCGTTGGCTTCATTGTCCAGGTAGCGCAGCATGGCCGGATGGTGGACGGTGGCGCCCAGCAAGTCGCGAAATTTCCCCAGCGCGTGCGGCGCGATGGCGTTCGCCTCGTAATCGCCGACCATGGCGCGCAAGTTGTGCTTGCCCTGGTGCACACTGAAATGGTTGAGCCAAAACCAGCTCAGTTGCTGCTGCAGCTGGTTCGGTGAATACACATCGAGCAACAGCGAACGCGTGGCCGCCTCGCGCGCCAGGCGGTTCAGTTCCTGCTGGTACTCCTTTTGCGCCTGCTGCTTCGCCATGTCGTCCATGACACCGGCCGACTCCTTGCGCTTTTGCTCCATAGAAAGCACCAATTGATCGAGCGGCACCTGGCTGATGGTCATGGCGTCGATTTGCGCGGCGATGGCCGGCGGCAAGGCCGCTTTTCCTGGATGCAACTGCGCCTGCAAATAAGCGTTCCAGCCTTGCGCCTGCACCTGGCGCACGCTGCCCCCGTTCACGCCCCAGCTGATCCGTTCCAGCATGGCGATGTCCTGCGTGGAACTGGTTTGCGCGCGATGACCGGCCGGGACGGCAGGTTCGGTTGCGGCGCAGCCGGCCAGCAACAGCAGGGAAATCAAGGTCGTCGGCAATAATCGGTGTGGGGTCATGGCGGTCCTTCAAGCGGTTTCATGCAGAATGCTTGAGGGTACGCCCAGGTTGACCTGCGCATGATTGCCATTTGCAACGAGTTGTAATCAAGCAGGATTACTCATTAACCAACTTCTCGCGGGTACGGGTACATGAGCAGTGAATAATCTCGGATAAAATATTATCGGGAGAATGGCGTATTGCAATGGCAGCTGCGTATTTTCTCTTGAACCAGACATTATCCATACAAAAGTCATATTGAAAATAGATGAAAATATTGTTTATCGCTGCATTCGGAATGTTATCGCTGATTCAAACACCATCCTCCTTCGGGGAAAATCTCAACGGGAAAACGCTGTATGTGCAGAGATGCGCCGTGTGCCATGGAGCAGAGATCAAGGGAACCGGGCCATTGGCGAATAAAAGCAATCCTCCCACGCCGGACCTGACCACCGCCGCTTTCAAAAAACGCCTGAAAGATTATCCGGGCGTGATTGTATCGTCGGTCATACTGCGTCCGAATGGCGATTTGATTCCAAAGACCTTGAAAGAGAATGGCGTCAAGATCGCGCCATATGCCTGGCGGGTGAAGGATTTTCGCGATTTGAATCAATACATGAGTGACGTGATTCTAAAAAATCGATGAAATCAGGCTGAGCGGCGGGAACATCGCAAATGAGCAATCCACCGTCAATCATGCTGTTTCAATAGCTCAGCACATTGGTCGCGCAGGAAATCGCGCAGCTGCAGCACCAGCGGCGTCACCTGCGCCCGGTGCGTGCAGACCAAGTGCAAGGGCGTGGCTTCGCCCGCCACGCCGGGCAACAGCGCTTGCAGACGGCCGGCGGCCAGGTCGCCCGCCACGTCGAGCCGTGATTTGTAGGCGATGCCCAGCCCCGCCACGGCCCAGCGCCGCACTAGGTCGGCGTCGTCGGCGCTGCGGTTGCCGCTCACGGACACCGTCACTTGCTCGCGCTGGGGCAGGCGGTAAAAGGTCCAGCGGTCGTGCAAGCCGTCTTCCAGCGCAAAGCGCAGGCAATTACGTTGCGACAAATCTTCCAGCGCCAGCAGGGGGCCATGTTCGCGCAGGTAGGCGGGCGACGCCACCAGCACCCGGTCGTTGGCGGGCGCGATCGGCATGGCGACCATGCTCGAATCGTCTTGCTGGCCATAGCGGATGGCCACGTCGACTTGCTGGCGCACCATGTCGGCCACCCGGTCGCTGACGCTGAGCTGATAGTGCAGTTTCGGATGGCGCGACTGGAATTCGTCCAGCCAGCCCAGCATCAGGTTGCGGCCCAGGTCGGAGGGCATGGCAATTTTCAAGGTTCCGCCGAAACTGTCCTTGCCGGCCAGCAGCGCATCGTGGCCTGCGCGCAGCAGGCGCAAGGCTTCCCGCGCGTGTTCCAGGTATTGCGTGCCTTCCGCCGTCAGGCTCAGCGAACGCGTCGTGCGGGCCAGCAAACGCAAGCCCAGCTCCCCTTCCAGGCGCTTGACGGCGGCGCTGGCCAGCGCGGGCGAAATGCCGATCTCGCGCGCGGCCGCCGACAAACTGCCCCGGTCGGCCGTGCGCACAAACACCTGCAAGTCATCGAGTCGCAGCAATTTTCAGCATTCCTTTGAAAGTGTTTCGGTACGTACCCTCTTTTTCCCTGGCGAGAAAATGGCCATGATACGTCATCAAGCCTGTATGGCGTAGGTCGGATTAGGTCCGAAGGACCGTAATCCGACAACATTGTTGGCGTGGCCGATGGTGGTGTCGGATTACGCGCGGTACAGCCGCGCTAATCCGACCTACCCGACTCCATCACTGTTTTACCAAAGGAAGAATATGAAAGCCATCGCCTACCACCACAGCCTGCCCATCACGGATGTCGACGCCCTGCTCGACATCGAGCTGCCCGTGCCCGTCGCCACGGGGCGCGACCTGCTCGTCGCAGTCAAGGCCATTTCCGTCAATCCCGTCGACACCAAGGTGCGCAAGAACCGCGCGCCGAAAGAGGGCCAGCCGGAAGTGCTGGGCTGGGATGCAGCCGGCGTCGTCACGGCCGTCGGCCCAGACGTGACCCTGTTCCAGGTGGGAGATAAAGTCTGGTACGCGGGCGCCATCAACCGCCCCGGCAGCAACAGCGAATTCCAGCTGGTCGACGAGCGCATCGTCGGCCACATGCCCGCCAGCCTCGATTTCGCTCCGGCCGCCGCCCTGCCCTTGACCGCCATTACGGCCTGGGAACTGCTGTTCGACCGCCTGCAGCTCAGCCGCGACAGGAATCTGACAGGCAAGTCCCTGCTGGTGATCGGCGCGGCCGGCGGCGTCGGCTCCGTGCTGGTGCAGCTGGCGCGGCAGTTGACAGGAGTCACCATCATCGGCACGGCCTCCCGCGCGGAAACGGCGGACTGGGTGATGGAATTGGGCGCCCACCACGTGATCGACCACAGCCTGCCGCTGGCACAGGAGATCACACGCCTGGGCTTGCCGCCCGTCGATTATGTGATCAGCCTGAACCAGACCGACAAGCATTTCGAGCAGATCGTGGAACTGATCGCGCCGCAGGGCAAGTTCGCCCTGATCGACGACCCCGAGCACATCGACGTGCGCAAGTTCAAGGGCAAGAGCGTGTCCCTGCACTGGGAACTGATGTTTACCCGATCGCTGTTCCAGACGGCCGACATGGTCAAGCAGCATGATCTACTGGAAGAGCTGGCGCAGCTGGTCGATGCCGGCACCATCAAGACGACTCTGGCCGAACGCTTCGGCACGATCAACGCGGCGAATTTGAAGCGCGCGCATGCCCTGCTGGAAAGCAATACGGCAAAAGGGAAGATTGTGCTGGAAGGTTTCCAGTAATCAGGTAATCAGGTAATCAGGTAATCAGGTAATCAGGATAGCCCGGAAATCATTGACGTTCGTCAATGTCGGGCCCGTGATCACGGCGTCTCCCAGCGCCTGGAAGAAGCCGTGGCCATCGTTGTTGTCGAGGCTGTCGCGTGGCTTGATGCCCAGCGCCCAGGCGCGCCGCAGGGTGTCGGGCGCCAGATACGCGCCAGCGATGTCTTCCTGGCCATCGACGCCATCCGTGTCGCCGGCCAGCGCGTGAATGCCCTCGTGGCCATCGAGCGCGATGCCCAGCGCCAGCAGGAATTCCACATTGCGCCCGCCGCGGCCGTTGCCGCGCACGGTGACCGTCGTTTCGCCGCCCGACAACAGCACGCACGGAGCGGGAAACGGCTGGCCCCGCACGGCCGTTTGCAGCGCGATGCCGGCCATGACTTTCCCCACGTCGCGCGCCTCGCCTTCCAGGCTGTCGCCCAATATATACGGCGTGACGCCGGCCGCGCGCGCCACGCTAGCGGCCGCTTCGAGCGCCATCTGCGGCGTGGCGACCAGGGTCGTGTGCGTGCGCGCCAGGCGTGGATCGTCGGGTTTCACGGATTCGCCGCGCCCGCTTTCCAGCGTTTTGCGTATGCTTTCCGGCAAGTCCATGCCATAGCGGCGCACGATGGCCAGCGCGTCCTCGCACGTAGTGGCGTCGCCCACCGTGGGGCCGGAAGCGATGTCGCCCAGCTTGTCGCCAGGCACGTCGGAAATGGCCAACGTCACCACTTGGGCCGGATGGCAGGCGGCCGCCAAGCGACCGCCCTTGATGGCGGACAAGTGCCGGCGCACGCAATTCATTTCGCCGATGGTGGCGCCCGACGCCAGCAGCGCGCGGTTCAGCGCCTGCTTGTCTTCCAGGCTGATGCCATCCAAAGGCAGTGCCAGCAGGGACGAGCCGCCGCCCGAGATCAGGCACAGCACCGTGTCATCAAGCTGCAAATTGGCGACCAGCGCGAGCATGCGCCGCGCCGCGTCCATGCCGGGCGCATCCGGCACGGGGTGCGACGCTTCGACGATCTCGATGCGCTCGCACGGCACGGCATAGCCATAGCGCGTGACGACGAGGCCCGACAGCGGCCCCGGCCAGTGCCGCTCCACGGCTTGCGCCATGGCGGCCGACGCCTTGCCGGCGCCAATGACGATCAAACGCCCCTTGGGCGCCGGCGGTAGATGGGGCGGTATGCAGTGCGATGGCTGGGCCGCTTCGATGGCGGCCTGGAACATGGCTTGCAGCAAGGCGCGTGGCACTGGGGTGGTCGTCATTTTGTTTCCTCCGGGATCCGGTCCCGATCATAGCAGGGCCGGCGACCTGGCAGCTACAATGGCTGCTCGACGGTAAAAACAGGAATGCAATGAACGAGGCAATTGAATGGACTGGACTGGCCCGCACCTTCGGGCTGTTTACCGTCACGGCCGTGGCCGAACTGCTGGGCTGCTACCTGCCCATGCTATGGCTGAGCAACAAGGGCAGCGCCTGGCTGCTGTTGCCGGCCGCCGTCAGCCTGCTGATCTTCGTCTGGCTGCTGACCTTGCACCCGGCCGCCAGCGGCAGGGTGTATGCCACGTATGGCGCCATCTATATCGCCACGGCCCTGGGATGGCTGTGGCTGGTGGACGGCGTCACGCCGGCCTGGACGGACATCGCCGGCGTGGGCCTGGCCCTGGCCGGCGCCGCCGTCATTGCGATGGGACACAAGTCGGCTTGATGTGCATCAGGCGGCATGCGCGCGGAAGTTCGTTTCCGCCGACCATGCCGCGCTGGCGCGGGCCAGCAAGACGGCTTCGCCATCGGCCAGCCAGTCGTCCGCATCGGCGATCTTCCACATGGCTTGCAACAGCTTGCGGCGCAAGTCCGGGTCATCGATTTCATCGAGCAGGCTGTCGATCACGCCATTGGCCAGCTGCACGGCGCCATGCACGGTCGACGTCAGCATGTCGTCGCACAAGTCTTGCAGCAGTTGCTGGAAGGCGGCCGGCGCCAGGTCGATATGCTCGAGGATCTTGCTGCGGTGCATGGCTTGCAGCTCGGCGCTGGCCAGGTTGCCGTCGACCACCATCATCAGGGCCAGGATACGTCCCGCTGCCTGGGGACTGTTTACTTCATACGTACGCATAATCTCTTTTCCATTGTGAGGTTAAAAAGCGCGCCACCGCCGTGCGGGGCGCGCCGTACAGCATTTACTTCTTGTCGCTGCGGGTGATGAACACGCTGGCCACGCAGCTCGACACGATCAGGACTGCCACCACCAGCAACGATGCTTCCACCGGCACGTGGTACCACGGCATGATCAGCATCTTTGCGCCGATGAACACCAGCACCATCGCCAGGCCGTACTTGAGCATGTGGAAGCGGTCAGCCACGTCCACCAGCAGGAAGTACAGGGCCCGCAATCCCATGATGGCGAACAGGTTCGACGTGAAGACGATGAACGGGTCCGTCGTGATGGCGAAGATCGCCGGGATCGAGTCAACCGCGAATACCAGGTCCGTCACCTCGATCAGGATCAGCACCAGGAACAGCGGCGTGACATAACGCAAGCCACCCTTTGCCACGAAGAAGCGCTCGCCGTGGTCGCCGTCGGCCACCCGCAAGTGGCGGCGGGCAAAACGCAGCACGGGGTTGTTCGCCACGTCCGGCTCCGCGTCGGCCGCCACCAGCATGCGCATGCCGGTAATCAACAGGAAGGCGCCGAACAGGTACAGCACCCAACTGAACTCGCTCACCACCCACGCGCCGGCCATGATCATCACGGCGCGCATGACGATCGCGCCCAGCACACCATAGATCAACACGCGGCGCTGGTACTGGATCGGCACCTGGAAGGCGCTGAAGATCAGCAGGAAGACGAACACGTTATCGACCGACAGCGCTTTCTCGATCAGGTAGCCGGAGAAAAATTCCAGCGCCTTCTGGTTGGCGATCTCGGGACCGGCCGTGCCGTTCAGATACCACCACAGGCCGCCGTTGAACAGCAGGGCCAGGCTGACCCACACGAGCGACCATGTCGCCGCTTCCTTGACACTGACCTTGTGCGCCTTGTTGCCGCCAAAGACGAACAAGTCCAGCGCCAGCATCACCAGGACAAAGGCGATGAAGCCGGCCCACATGGGTGCCGTAGCAATACTTTCCAGGCCGTTCATCGGCGGCCTCCGCGATGCTCTGTTTGTATCCTGAAGTCCATGGCACTCTCCTTGCATGAATTGAGCAGCCATCATAGTCCGAATATAAACATCGAACAAATCGAATATAATTTAAGAATACATCGAAAAATTCGATGTATTAATCTGCCGGGGAATACCATGTCGACACTCAACTTCAAGCACTTGCGCTATTTCTGGATGGTGGCCAAGACGGGCAGCATCGCCCGCGCGGCCGAGCAGCTGCACCTGACGCCGCAATCGATTTCCGGCCAGCTCAGCGAGTTTGCCGACACCCTGGGCGTGGAACTGTTCCGCCGCAGCGGGCGCCAGCTGGAATTGACGGACACGGGCCGGCGCATCCTCAGCCATGCCGAAAGCATCTTCAGCACGGGCGATGAATTGCTGGAAATCGTGCGCGACCAGTCGCGCACCACGACGACGACCTTCCGCGTCGGCTGCGCCGATTCCGTCTCAAAACTGATCGCCTGCCGCCTCGTCGCGCCGGCGCTGGGACTGGCCGAACCGCTGCGCATCATTTGCCGCGAAGGCCGGCTGGCCAGCCTGCTGGCGGACCTGGCCGTGCACCGGCTCGACCTGATCATGGCGGACCGTCCCATGCCGGCCCACTTGAGCGTGCGCGGCTTTAACCATTTGCTGGGCGAAAGCGGCATGACCCTGTTCGGCACGCCAGCGCTGGCCGCCACCCTGACGGGGAGCTTCCCGCAATGCCTCGATGGCGCGCCGCTGCTGCTGCCCGGAGAAGACTTCGCCATTTACGGACGCTTGCTGCAGTGGCTGGGCGACAACAACCTGCACCCGCGCATCGTCGGCGAGTTCGACGACAGCGCCATGATGAAGGCCTTCGGCCAGTCCGGCGCCGGCCTGTTCTTTGCGCCCACCGTGATCGCGCCCCAGGTCTGCGAACAGTACGCCGTGGTGGCGCTGGGCCGGGTCGACAGCCTCGTCGAGCAAGTCTACGCGATCACCACGGAACGGCGCCTGAGCCACCCGGCCACCATCGCCATCAGCCAGAGCGCGCGGCACGAGCTGTTCGTGTAAGCCAGATTCAATCGCTGACGACGATCTTGCCCGGCTGCCCGCCCCGCTCCAGCAACGCATGCGCGCGCAACACGGTGGCGGCATCCATCGGCGACAGGCGCTGCTGCAGCGTATGGCGCAGCACGCCCTCATCCAGCAACCGCGCCACCCGCTGCAAAATCCGGTGTTGCTCGATCATGTTGGCCGAATTTTCCCAACGGCACCCTGCCATCGCCCTCGAGCTGGATTTTTCCGATGCGCTGGCCGACGTCGTCGGCGATGGCTTCGACGCCGTCATCCGCATCGGTAAGCCCCGCGATTCGCGCCTGGCCGCGCGCAAGCTGGGGCAGTTCCGCTCCTGCCTCGTGGCCTCGCCCGCCTATCTGGCGCGCCACGGCACGCCCAGCCGTCCTCTTGATCTGCAACACCATCCCTGCCTGCACTACCGCTTCCGCCACAGCGGCAAGGTCGAACAATGGCAACTGCACCAGGAAGCCGAGGCGCCGCTACCGGACTTGCCTTTGTCGATGGTGTGCAACAACGTGGAAGCACGCCTGCACTTCGCCCGACAAGGCCTGGGCATCGCCTGGCTGCCCGACTTTCATGTGCGCAGCGCCATCGATGACGGCAGCCTGGTCGAAGTGCTGAGGGACTACGCGATCGCCGGCCATCCAGCCCACAGTTGCTGGCTGCTGTGGCCGTCCGGGCCGCACCTGGCGCCGAAAGTACGGGCTCTCGTCGATTTCCTGGCCGAGGCGCAGCTGTTGTCGCCTCTTGCCCACAAATAAGGCACAGGAAATACATTTGAACAAATACATCTATATAATGGCAAGTCTCCCCGACGCCCTGCGCGCCCCTTCCTGGACTTGCCGCAATGAAGCACTTGCACGATATTCCCTCTGCCTTCAAGCATGAATTTGCCAACCCGCGCCTATGGTGGTCGCGCGCCGTCGTTGTCGGCATGGCCGCCATCGCGGGCCTCGTCGTCGTGGGCTTTACGTGGCTGGCGGAGGAAGCGCTGGACCTGTTTCTGTTCTTTAACGGCAAGGCCTGGTGGTTCGCCCTGTTGTGGACGCCGGCCTGCGCCGCCCTGCTGGTCTGGCTGACGCGCCGCTACGCGATGGGCGCGGCCGGTTCCGGCATCCCGCAGGTGATGGCGACCCTGGACCCTGCCGTGGCGCCGGAACAGCGCTCCTTGTTTGTCTCGTTGAAACTCAGTGCCGCGAAAATCTGCCTGACGGCCGGCGGCTTGCTGGGGGGATTGTCCCTGGGGCGCGAAGGGCCGTCCGTGCAGATCGCCGCCGGAGTGATGCTGGCCGCGCGCCGGGCGCTGCCCCGCCACTCGCAGGTGAGCGCCCATTCCCTGCTGGTGGCCGGTGGCGCGGCCGGCATCGCGGCCGCCTTCAACACGCCGCTGGCCGGCGTCATGTTTGCCATCGAGGAGCTGTCACGCTCGCCGGAACAGCGCAACAGCGGCCTCATCGTCGCCGGCATCGTGCTGGCCGGCATGATGGCCGTGTCGATCCACGGCAACGCCACCCACTTCGGCATCATCCACCCCGGCCCCATCGGCCTGGCGCTGGCCTTGCCGGGCTTGCTCGTGACCCTGGTCGCGGGCGTGGCGGGCGGCCTGTTCGCCCGGCTGCTGCTGGCCTCCGCCCGGGGCAATCCACTGGGAAAATTGTCTGCGTGGAGAACAGGCCGTCCCGTGCTGTTCGCCGCCGTCTGCGGCGTGCTGGTGGCGGCCATCGGCATCGCCAGCCACGGCGCCACGTTCGGCAGCGGCACCGTGGCCACGCGCGCCATGCTGGAAGGCGCCAGTGATGCCTCCCCCGCCTTTGTTGCCTTCAAGTATGTGGCGACGTGGCTGACCGTCTGGTCGGGCGTGCCTGCCGGCATCTTCGCACCGTCCCTGGCCATCGGCGCCGGCATTGGCCACGATATCGCCGTGCTGCTGCACTACCCGCACGCGCCAGCCCTGATCGCGCTGGGCATGGTGGGCTTCCTGGCCGCCGCCACGCAGGCGCCACTGACAGCCTTCATCATTGTCATGGAAATGGTCGACGGCCACGGCATGGTGCTGAGCCTGATGGCCTGCGCCGTCGTCGCCAGCACGGTGTCGCGCGTGCTCAGCGAACCACTGTACGGGGCGCTGGCGCAGCTGCAATTGCAACGCTTGCCAGCGGCAGCAAGCTAGAAACTGCGGCAGGCACGCAGCAAGCGGCCATCCTGCCACTCGCAGATGGTGCGCGTGCCGTCGCCGGCCCAGGCCCGTTCCAGGCCCTGCTTGCGCCCGTGCACGTAATCCACGGCATGGCGGGGCGAGCCGTCCGCATGCCACTCCCGCCACGCGCCATGCGGCACGTCATCATGGTAGGAAGCGAGCCGGGCAAGCTTGCCGTTCGCATGCCATTGCCTGTCCTCGCCCTGCGCGCGGCCCTGCTCATCCTGCTGGCGCTGGCGCAGCGGCGTGCCATCGTCGCGCCAGCTTTGCGTGCTCAGCATGACGCCATCCTCGAGCAGGTTTTTCTGGTCCAGCTGGCCATTCGCGAAATACAGCAGCGACCAGCCTTGCGGCTTGCCATGCAGGAAATTGAGGCGCGACATTTCACGGCCGTCCGGCCACCAGGCCTGGTGCAGGCCGTTGCGCTGGCCGTCCAGATACGGTCCCCGCTCAGCCAGCCTGCCATCCGGATGAAACGCCGTCACTTCACCGGTCAGCACGCCATCGACGAAATGCGCGCGGTTGCTGACCTGGCCATGCTCGTCAAAGCTCAGGAATTCGCCATCGGCGGGCTGGCCCGCGTGATACAGCAATGCATGCCTCAGCTGGCCATTCGCATGATAGTGGCTATGCAAGCCTTCGTACTCGCCTGCGCGGTAAGCCTTGCGGCTTTTCACCGTGCCGTCCGCATAGTATTCCACGTTCACGCCATCGAAGTCTCCCTCCCCATTGCGCTCTTCCAGCAAGCCCAGCTGGCCATCGGCGAAATACACGCTGCGCTGGTAGACGTAACCGGGCGACGCCAGGTCCGTGCTGCGCAGCCAGGCATCCATGTGCAGCTTGCCTGGCGGCTGCGCGAAATGCAGCTGCCAATGCCAGGCCTGGCGGGCCGCATCGTGGCGCAACGGTGCGCGCTGCTCGTACATGGCCGCAGCGGGCGCAGCGGGCTGGTAATCCGCGTCGAAATAGAGGGAGGCCGGCGATTGCCCGGAAAGCAAAGCCGGGATGGCCAACTCATTGGCCATGCAAATGGTGGAAGAACCGGCCAGGACGGTGGCCAGCAAAACGGAAGTAAATATCTTCAATGCGTGCTTTCATCAACGGTGCGACAGCGCCGATGATAATGGCAAGCGCGGCGGTCCAGCCACACGCTTGCCAGTGATTACATGGTGAACGGAAACGGTTGCATGCCCGCCTGCCTGTCATCGGGAGCGACGACGGCCAGCAAGGCGCTCAAGCCCTGGTTCAGGTGCGCCAGGCTGTCTACATCGAGCTGGCTCAGCGCGCTGGGCAGCAAGCCGCGCGCCGGCTGCGGCGCGCCGGCGATCACTGCCTGCCCTTCCGCCGTCAGGGTCAGGGTCACCACGCGCTGGTCGGGCTGGTCGCGCGCCTTGCGCACATAGGCTTTTTTGACCAGCGCCTCAACCAGGTTGCTGGCCGTCGTCTGGTGGATCGACATCTTGCTGGCCAGCTCGCCCATGCGCAGGCCCGGCCGCTCCAGCAATTCCTGCATCACCCACAATTGCGCGCCCGATACGCCGCATTGCTTCTCGATCTGCGCCGAGTGGCGCTGCGCCGCGCGCATCACGACGCGCATGTTTTGCAAGGCCATGCCTTGCGCCCTGGCCATCGCCGATACTTCCGCTTCCACCACCATTGCCTCCAGTTATCCCGCCGGCTTCACGCCTGCTGGCGGGCCGGAATCCCTGCATGATACCTGCAAAGGCGGACGACTCCTAGCGCATGGAAACTGGCTCTCCGGCTTGCCACGCCTGCTCCAGCACCAGCTTGCCGGCCTTGTCCCAGTGGCGCTCGATGCCGTGCTTCTTGCCGTGTTCGTACGGCACGATCTGGCGCAGGCTGCCGTCGTCGTACCACGTCTGCAGCAAGCCGTGGCGCTGGCCTTCGACAAACGGGGTCACGCTGGCGCGCGCGCCGTTGGCATGCCAATCCGTCGTGTCGCCGTGGTCGCGCCCCTGCGCGTCTTTTTGCCAGGCAAACACGGGCCGGCCATTCGGGGCCCACGTTTGCAAGCTGAGCACGGCACCCTTCTGGTACAGCGTCTTGTTCGACACGACGCCATTGCCATGGCTTTCAAACGACCAGCCGTCGGGTTGGCCGTGCACCCAGACGGTCCGGGCCAGCACCTTGCCATCCTGCGCGTACATGACGAACTCGCCCTCGCGCTGGCCATCGACGTACCGCCCCTTCCGGAACAGCTTGCCATCGGCATAAAACGATTCCTCCACACCATCCATCTGGCCATGGCGTCGATACGAGCGGTTGCTGACGGCCCCGTTCGCGCCATACGACACTTGCTCGCCATCGGCCATCTCGTCGCCGTGATACAGCGTGCGGCTCATCAGCTGGCCATTCTGGTGATACCTTTCCGATATGCTGTCGCGCCCATTCGGCAAGGCGGTCACCCGCTGCTGGACCTGCCCACTCTCGAAGTACACACTGCCGCCGAGCAGCTCCTCGCCCTGGGCATTGAAATAGGTTTCACGCAGCAGCTGGCCATTCTCGTAGTAATACTTGCGAAAACGCACAAATCTGACCTGGCTCAGGTCCAGGTCCGTGGCATAGGTTTCAAAGGCGAGCACGCCCGGCGTGTCGGGAAATTCAAGCCGTACATGCCAGGCGCCCAGCGCCTCGTCGCGCACGGGCGGCGTGCGCAGCGCATACACGGCGCGGCGCTGCTTGCTTGGCATGAAATTTTCATCCAGATACATGGTCTTGTCCTCTTCTTGCGCGTGATCGGAAGCCGTTGCCGGCAACGGCGCATCTTCCTGTGCCGCCAGCGGCAAGGCCGTACTCATACCCAGCGCGGCGGCCAGCAGCCAGCGCATTGTCTGTTGATTCTTCATGTTGCTCCATTGTTCATGTTGCTTTGCGGCTGCCATCATAAAGGCAAGCGCCGGTCGCCGCAGGCACGATTGCCGCCCCATGAAAAAAGGCCGGGACGGACCTGCTGGTCCGGCTCCGGCCTGGCGCATGGGCAGGCGCAGGATGGGCCAGGCGTCAGCCCAGGGCATCCTTGACGGGCGACAACTGGCTCGCATGCAGGCGCGCATACGCGCCGCCCTGCTGCAGCAAGTCCGCATGGCTGCCCGATTCCACCAGGCGCCCGCCCTGCATGACGACGATGCGGTCGGCGCTTTCGATGGTCGACAGCCTGTGGGCGATGACGATGGTGGTGCGGTTGCGCATCAGCACTTCCAGCGCGGCCTGCACGGAGCGCTCCGACTCCGTGTCCAGCGCGCTGGTCGCTTCGTCGAGCAGCAAAATCGGCGCATCCTTGTACAGGGCGCGGGCGATGGCCAGGCGCTGGCGTTGTCCGCCCGACAGGCGCGAACCGTTCTGCCCCGCCTGGGTGTCGTAGCCTTGCGGCAACTGCATAATGAAGTCGTGGGCATACGCGGCACGCGCCGATGCTTCGATGCGGTCCTGGTCCGGGGCCGGGTCGCCATACGCGATATTCGCCGCCATCGTGTCGTTGAACAGGATCACATCCTGGCTGACGAGGGCAAACTGGCGCCGCAGGGCCAGCAAGGCGTAGTCGCGCACGTCGACGCCGTCGAGCAGGATCTGGCCGCCGCTGACGTCATAGAAGCGCGGCAGCAAGCCCAGCAAGGTTGTCTTGCCGCCGCCGGAACCGCCCACCAGGGCCACCGTCTCACCGGCGCGGATGTCGAGCGTGATATTGCTCAAGGCCGTGGGTGCATCGGGATCGTCGCTGTTGTAGCGGAAATGGACGTTCTGCAGGGACAAATTGCCCTGCACCGCGGCCGGGGCCACTGTGCCCGGGTCCGGTTCCAGCGGCGTGTCGATCAAACCAAAAACGGACTCGGCCGCAGCCAGGCCACGCTGCAGCGGCTCATTGATCTTCGTCAAATTCTTGATCGGCGACTGCATGGCCATCAGCGCGCCCATGAAGGCGACGAAGGCGCCCGGCGTGATGGCGCCGCTTTGCGCGCGCAGCATGGCGAAGTAAATCACGGATGACAGGGTAATGCCGACGAGCATCATGATGAAGCCGGAATTCATGGCCGAGGTAGCCGCGTGCTTGACGGCCAGCTGGCGGTTGCGCTTGACCACGTCGACGAAGCGCGCCTGTTCATAATCCTGGCCGCCAAAGATTTTCACGACGCGCTGGCCGGCTATGCTTTCGTCCAGCACGGACGTCAGCTCGCCCACGGCTTGCTGCGAACTCTTGCTCAGGTGGCGCATGCGGCGTCCCGCCAGGGTCACGACGATGGCGACGATGGGCATCGAGGCCATGCAGAACAGGGCCAGTTTCACGTCGATGCTGAACAATAAAATCAAGTAGCCGACGGTGGCGACGGAATCGCGCACCATCACGTTGAGCACGTTCAAGCCCGCCTGCGACACCTGGCTGGCGTCGAAGGCCACGCGCGACTGCGTCAAGCTGGTGGTGGTGGTATCGAAAAAGCGGCTGGGCAGCCGCATGATGGTGGCGAACATCTTTTCGCGCAGGTCGGCCTGTACCCGGCTCGATAGCCAGACGGAACCATAATCGCCGGCAAAGCTCGACACCATGCGCAGCACGGCCAGGCCCAGGATAGTGGCGGGAATCACCCACAGGTCCACCTGCCCCGCCTGTGCCGGCAAGAAACGGTCGACCCAGCCCTGCAACATGCCCATCACGCCGGACACGGGCGCGACCTGCGTGCTGGCCGTCGCGCGCATGGCGTCGACGACGTTTTGCAACTGGCGGATTAACAACACATCGGTGGCGGACGCCACGCCCACGGCCAGCAAGGTGGCGGCAACGATGGCGCCATAGCGGCGAAACTGGCCGGCCAGGCGGAAAAACAGGAGGCGACTTTGCTGCATGCAGGTGAGAAAAGTGAGGGTAAAGCGTGATTCTAACCGCTGCAACACTTACTTATGAGAAAGTCGCACCTTGCCGGTGCAGAACCGGCAAGGGAAATGCACGGGCAATCAGCTCTTCGCCACTTTCCACGCGGCCGTGCCGGCCTTGCAGACCTTCAGCTTGAGGGTCTGTTCCTGGCCCTTGGCGTTCAAGGCAACCTGCACCTTGCGGCATGTTTGCGCATCCGTCTTTTCCGTGTCGCTGGCCGTGATCTCGGCCGCGATGCGCACGGAATTGCGCAAGCCTTCATTGCTCCATTGCACGGTTTCGCCATCCTTCTTGTCATTGAGCACGTCGGTGACGGCCTTCACGAAGACGGGCTTGTCGTTCTTGTTCAGGTAAGCCATGGGCGTATCGGCCAGGAAACCCAGGCCGACGGCGGAGGCGGAAGCGCTGAAGACGACGCTGCCGAAGATCAGGGCGGACAGCAATGTGGCGGGACGAATACGCATGGAAAACTCCTTTAAAGTAAAAATAGGGACCGCCGGGACGGCCCTCAGCCGGGATCCGCCGGCGAAATACCCACGGCCAGCAAGGCATCGATGCTGGGCACAAAATAGATCGCCGACGACAGCGCCGTGGAAAAATCCAGCAGCCGGTCCGTCTTGGTGACGCCATCATAGCCTACGCCGTACATTTGCCGCAGCATGCCCATGGTCACCGTGATGTCCTTGCAGAAACCGACAAACATGACGCCCGCCTCGCTGGCATTGGCGTAATTGGCATTGCGGCGCACGATATCGACTTCCTCGCCATCGCGGATGAACTGGTTACGGCCCACATGGGAATCGACGGGCAGCGGCGACAATTCATGGCTGCCGGCCTTGGTGCGGCCCCACACCTGCTCCGCCGCGTGCACGGGCAAGGCGCGCAGGCGTTCCACATCCATGCGCCATTTCTGCAGCAGCACGGTGGAGCCGCCCGCGCCCGCTTCACCATCCGGAATGATGGCCACGCCGTTGGCGCGAAACGGATTCGGGTTGGCGACGCCGTCGGCAAAGCCGTCAAACGTCACGTTATTGTGATACGGAAAACACACCTGCTCGCTGGCCAGCTCGGCGAAAGGACTCAGCAAAGTGAGCGTCGTGCACATGCTGTCGTACAGGGTGGCCGCGTTCGACTGCGTGATCCAGACCCAGAAATCGTGCTGGGTGGCCGGCGCTGTCTTGCCGTTGGCGCCCACCAGGTCTTGCCCGAACGACGCCATATTGTCCGGCACGCAACCCGGGCAAGCGGCGCGCCACAGCTCGGGCTTGAATCCCAGTACCACGTTGGCCGTGCCGCCCGTCAACTGATGGTGGCGATTCAGGGTGGGATCCAGAATGCCCGTGACCTCGGA
The DNA here is from genome assembly GCF_020858075.1 of Janthinobacterium sp. EB271-G4-7A. Lineage (NCBI taxonomy): Bacteria > Pseudomonadati > Pseudomonadota > Betaproteobacteria > Burkholderiales > Oxalobacteraceae > Janthinobacterium > Janthinobacterium sp. EB271-G4-7A. Next base: position 177,535 of record NZ_JACYMI010000003.1, on the reverse strand, counting down.
CTCCCACAGCTTGCCCAGCACCCTGAACAGCTGCCGCATGTCAACGCCGGCCTTCACATTGAACTGCAAATGCACTTCGTCGCGCGCGACGACGGACAGCATGCTTTGTGGAATTGCCATGACCAATATTCCTTTTTTCGTTTTCTATGTGGATGGTAAACCAGAAGTATGGGATGACAGTTTCATTTCGACAACATGCGTTCATTGCAAGCATACCTCGCTCATGAATTGGAAGATAATGCAATGACGTAGAGCAAGAATCAAAGAATGGATACCATTGCATGAAATTGTATGAAAAGCTCGTCAGCGACATCGAGCAACTGGTGGCCAAGGGCGTGCTCTTGCCAGGCGAACGCATTCCCTCCGTGCGCCAGACCAGCCAGCAGCACAAGCTGAGCATCACCACGGTGCTGCGCGCCTACGTCAAGCTGGAAAGCATGGGCGTGATAGAAAGCCGGCCCCAGTCCGGCTACTTCGTGCGCCCGCGCGCCAGCGACACGGCCGCGCCCGCCATGTGCATGCAGGCGTCGCATCCCAGCCCCGTGCCGGCGGAAGTGCACGTCAGCCGCCTGGTGCTGTCGACCCTGCGCTCGATCGGCTTGCACGACGCCATCCCGCTGGGCTCGCCCTACCCCGACCCTTCGCTGTTTCCCTGGGAACGCATCAACCAGTATGCGGGCGCCGTGGCGCGCCGCAACCGCGCGTGGAACGTGACGGACGACCTGCCGCCGGGTAATCCGCAGCTGATCCGCGAAATCGCCCGCCGCTACATGGAGAACGGCCTGGCCGTCGATCCCGACGAAATCATCGTCACCGTGGGCGCCACGGAAGCCATCAACCTGTGCCTGCAAGCCGTGGCCAAGCCGGGCGACACCATCGCCGTCGAGTCGCCCACCTTCTATGCCATGCTGATGGCCGTCGAACGGCTGGGCATGAAGGTGGTGGAAGTGTCCACCGATCCGTACGACGGCATCAGCATCGAGGCGCTGGCCGACATCATGGCCCGGCAGCCCATCGCCGCCGTCATGGTGATGCCGAACTTCCAGAATCCGCTGGGCTTTCAGATGTCCGACCAGCGCAAGCGTGCCCTGGTCCAGCTGCTGGAGCAGCACGACGTGCCCGCCATCGAAAACGGCGTCTACAACGAACTGTATTACGGCGACGCCCATCCGTCCTCGCTCAAATCGTACGACCGCAAGGGCCTGGTGCTGCACTGCTCCTCGTTTTCCAAGAGCCTCAGTTCCGCGCAGCGCGTGGGCTGGGCCCTGGCCGGACGCTACCGGGGCAAGGTGGAAGAACTCAAATTCCTCAACACCCTGGCCACCTCCTCGTTTCCGCAGCTGGCCATCGCCGAATACCTGCAGAACGATGGCTACGAACAGCATCTGCGCCGCACCCGCAAGGCTTATGCCCAGCAGGCGCGCATCATGGCGGCCGCCGTGCTGCGCTTCTTTCCTGCTGGCACGAAAATCTCGCACCCGCAGGGCGGCTACGTGCTGTGGGTGGAGCTGCCGGGCGACATAGACTCCATGCAGCTGTACCGGCGCGCGCTGGAATGCAAGATCACGGTGGGCCCAGGGCGTATGTTTTCCGTCAGCCAAGCGTACAAGCATTGCATCCGCCTCAACTACAGCTATCCGTGGAGCGTGGGCGTGGAACAGGCGATCATTCTGCTGGGCAAACTCATCACCGAATTCCTCTAGGCGCAACCTTCACCCACCCACCAGCGACATGCGCACGGTGGGATACTGCTTGCGCCCGCCAAGCTGGGCCAGTGCGCCGCGCACTTCCGAGTAGCGGTCGCCACGGCGCTGCCAGTGCTGGCGCAACAGGTTTTCCAGCCCTTGCTCGGAGTCAAGCCGGGGCCGCAGGTCGAGGCCGTCGTGGGCGAACAGGCAGGTAAACAGCTTGCCGTCCGACGACACGCGCACGCGGCTGCAGTCGCCGCAGAACGGTTGCGACACGCTGGAAATGAAACCCACTTCGCCGCCGCCATCAAGATAACTGTAGCGGCTGGCCGTCTCGTGCAAGACAGGCTTGCCTTCGGCCAGCGGCACGAGGGGGAATTCGGCCGCGATCAGCGCGCGCGCCGCCTCGGACGTGACGACATGCGTGCGCGACCAGGCGCCGATGCCGCCCACGTCCATGAATTCGATCAGGCGCAGAATCACGCCCGTATGGCGGAAATGGCGCGCCAGCGGCACGATCTGGCTATCGTTGACGCCTTTCTGCACGACCATGTTGACCTTCACGGGGTTCAATCCCACGGCTTGCGCTACCTCAATCCCATGCAGCACTTTCTCGACGGGAAAGTCGACGCCATTCATGCGCTGGAAAATACCGTTGTCAAAACTGTCGAGGCTGACGGTGACCCGCTCCAGGCCCGCATCCTTCAGCGAGCGCGCCTTGGCCGCCAGCAAGCTGCCATTCGTCGTCAGCGCAATGCTCACGGCGCGCCCGTCCGGCGTGGTGAGGCGCGCCAGGCGCTCGATCAACTGTTCCAGGTTCTTGCGCAGCAACGGCTCGCCGCCCGTGATGCGGATTTTATCGACGCCGAGGCGCACGAAGGCGCGCGCCATCGTTTCGATCTGCGCGAAGGACAGGCGCTCGCTGGAGGGAAGAAACGGGTAATCGCTGGGGTACAGTTCGGCCGGCATGCAATAGGTGCAGCGGAAATTGCACTGGTCGATGACGGAAATGCGCAAGTCCGTCAGGGGGCGGCCCAGCATGTCCACGCATGGCTCACTATAGTCTGGCTGCCAGAGCGCTGGCTGCGGATACATGATGGTGTTCATTGTGCTTCCCCCTTGATGTGCATTCGTCTGTGTCCAGCATAGGACGAATGGGAGCAGGCAAAGAGGTACAGTCCGGCGCCAGCCGATAGAGTACAGACGCGATCTATTCCGCTGGCGGTGCAGTAAAGACGCTGGCGCACAGTTCCGCGCCCGCCGCGCTGAGTAGCGCGCTGCCGCCGCCGCTCTCCGCCGTGGTCACCAGCACCAGTCCCGCGCTGGACAGCGCATTGAGCTGGCGCAGCAAAGTGCTCATCTGTACTCCTGCCCGCTTGGCCAGCTTGGCCAGCGACCATGGTCTCACCGGCGCCTCCTGGCGCGCTTCCCACAGCAGCGCCAGCAGCGCGATCAGCGCCGCATCGATTCCTTCTTCCTTTTGCATGTTCTTTTCTCCTTGTCCACATCATAGATCACGGCCGGCGCCGGCGCGACCGGCATCGTCGTCTTGCCATCTGTACTCTGTTTTTTTACCCGGAACTGTGCGCCTAAGGGGCAGTCCGCCGCCCCTACCATGTGATTGTCCCATCGCACATCACCAGGAGAGTCATCATGAGCAAGCCAAAGTCCGACGCGCGCATCGCGCCCTACACCCATGCCGCGGCCGGTTGGGGTGCCCTCAAGTATGTGGCCATCAATCTGTTCAAGGAAAAAGTCAGCGCGGGCAATTACCGCTCCCTGTTCGAGCAAAACCAGCCCGACGGTTTCGACTGCCCCGGCTGCGCCTGGCCCGACCGCGAACACGCGTCGACGTTTGAATTCTGCGAAAACGGCGTCAAGGCCGTGGCCGCCGAATCGACGAGCAAGCGCGTGCGCCCGGAATTTTTCGAAGAGCACACGGTCACCGCATTGATGGAACAGTCGGACTATGATCTGGAACAACATGGCCGCCTGACGGACCCCATGGTGTACGACGCCGCCAGCGACAAATACCAGGCCATTGCCTGGGACGACGCATTCGCCCTCGTGGCGCACCACCTGCATGCGCTGGACGACCCGAACCAGGCCGCCTTCTACACGTCGGGCCGCGCCAGCAACGAAGCGGCCTTCCTGTATCAACTGTTCGTGCGCGCCTACGGCACCAACAATTTTCCCGATTGCTCCAACCTGTGCCACGAAGCAACGAGCCGTGGCTTGCCGGAAACGGTCGGCATCGGCAAGGGCACGGTGCTGCTCGACGACTTCGAGCACGCGGACACCCTGTTGCTGTTCGGCCAGAATCCGGCTACCAACCACCCGCGCATGCTGGGCGAATTGCGCGAAGCATCGCGCCGCGGCGCCACCATCGTTTCCATCAACCCATTGCACGAACGGGGCCTGGAGCGCTTCACCAGCCCGCAGCATCCGCTGGAAATGCTGACGGGCGGCAGCACGAACATCTGCTCGCTGTTCATCTGCCCCACCCTGGGCGGCGACTTCGCGCTGATCAAGGCCATGGCCAAGCGCGTCGTCGAACTCGATGACGACGCCATCGCCCACGGCCAGGAGCGCGTGCTCGACTGCGCCTTCATCGCCGAACACACGACGGGCTTCGAGGCCTTCGCGGCCGACCTGCGCGCGGAAAGCTGGGACTTGCTGCTGGCCGAATCGGGCGTGGCGCGCGACAAGATCGAAGAGCTCACGCAAATCTATGTGAAGGGCAAGGCCGTCATCTCTACCTGGGGCATGGGCGTGACGCAGCACAAGAATTCGCTGGCCACCGTGCAAATCCTGTCGAACTTGATGATGATGCGAGGCAATATCGGCAAGCGCGGCGCGGGCCTGTGCCCCGTGCGCGGCCACTCGAACGTGCAGGGCGACCGCACCATGGGCATCGAGGAACAGCCGACCAAGGAATTCCTCGACCGCCTGGGCCTGGTCTTCAACTTCGAGCCGCCGCGCCACCACGGCTATGACGCCGTCGGCACCATAGCAGCCATGCTGGAAAAAAAGGTCAAAGTGTTTGTCGCGCTCGGCGGCAATTTCTCGATGGCCACGCCGGACACGCCGCGCACCTGGGATGCGCTGCGCTCGTGCGACCTGACCGTGCACATCGCCACCAAGCTCAACCGCAGCCACCTGGTGCACGGCAAGGATGCGCTGATCCTGCCCACCCTGGGACGCACGGAAATCGACGTGCAGGCGGGCGTGGCGCAAGGCGTGACGGTGGAAGACTCGATGAGCATGGTGCACATCTCGTTCGGCATGAACCAGCCCGCCTCGCCCAATTTGCGTTCGGAAATCGCCATCGTGGCCGGCATGGCGCAGGCGACCCTGGGCAGCGAAAAGATCGACTGGCTGCGCTTTTCCGGCAACTATGCGTTGCTGCGCGATTCCATCGAACAAGTGTTCGACGACTTTTTCGACTACAACTTGCGCGTGGCCAAGCCGGGCGGTTTCCACTTGGAAATCGCCTCGCGCGAACGCGTGTGGAAGACGCAAAGCGGCAAGGCGCAATTCCTCGTCAACGCCATCGAACTCGACACACCGATCCACCGCGCGCGCCAGCAATATGGCGAGCGTCTGATGGTGCTGATGACCACGCGTTCGCACGACCAGTACAACACGACGATCTACGCCATGGACGACCGCTACCGCGGCGTGTTCGGCCAGCGCCGGGTCGTCTTCATCAACAAGGACGACCTGGCCATGCTGGGCTTTGCGGCCGGCGACTGGGTCGACCTGATCGGCGTGTGGCATGACGGCATAGCCCGCCGCGCCGACCGCTTCCTGCTGGTCGAGTACGACATTCCGCGCGGCTGCATCGGCGCCTACTACCCGGAAACCAATCCGCTGGTGCCGCTGGACAGCGTGGGCGAAGGCTCGCGCACGCCGACCTTCAAATCCATCCCCGTGCTGCTGGCGCCTTCGGCCGCCCTCAGTTGATCAGGAGAACGCCATGTTCGGTTTCGATACCCTGGACCTGTCGCGCGCGCAATTTGCGATGACAGCCATCTTCCACATCCTGTGGCCCATATTGACGATCAGCCTGTCGCTGTTCCTGTTCGTTGTCGAGGCGCTGTGGCTGCGCACCAGCGACCCCGTCTACTACCGCCACGCGCGCTTCTGGAGCAAGCTGCTGGTACTGAACTTTGCCGTCGGCGTCGTCAGCGGGATTCCCCTGGAATTCCAGTTCGGCACCAACTGGGCGCCGTTTTCGCACCATTCCGGCCAGTTCATCGGCAACATCCTCGGCTTCGAGGGCGCCATGGCCTTCATGCTGGAAGCGGGCTTCATCGGCATCATGATGTTCGGCTGGGGCCGCGTACCGAAGGGCGTGCATCTGTTTGCCACCGGCATGGTGGCGCTCGGGTCAAGCATTTCCTCGTTCTGGATCATGGTCGCCAATTCCTGGATGCAGACGCCGGCCGGCGTGCGCGTGGTGGACGGCAAGATCATCGTCACCGATTACGTGGCTGCCATCTTCAATCCCGACATGGCCTGGGCCGTGGGCCACATGTGGGTGGCCGCCGTGGAAACGGGCTTGTTCGTCATCGCCGGCATTTCCGCCTGGTATATGTTCAAGCGCCGCGAACCGGCCTTCTTCGCCCGCTCGTTCAAGCTGGCGCTGATGTTGCTGTTGGTGATTGCGCCGTTGCAAGTCTGGCTCGGCGATTCGAGCGGCGTCGACGTCTTCAAGACCCAGCCAGCCAAGGGCGCGGCCATCGAAGGCCACTGGCACACGAATCCTGATGGCGAAGGGGCGGCCTGGTCCCTGCTGGCCTGGCCTAACCAGGCGGAGCAAAAGAATGACTGGTCCATCGAAGTGCCCGGCATGCTCAGCGTGATCGCCACGCATAGCGCCACGGGCAAGATCACGGGCCTGGCCGACATCGCCCGTGAAGACCAGCCGCCCATGCTGCCGTTGCTGTACTACGCCTTCCGCGCCATGGCCGGCATCGGCATGTGGTTCGTGCTGCTGTCGTTCTGGACCTTCGTGGCCTGGCGCAAGGTGGGGGGGCGGGTGGAAGAGTTCGTGCGCAACCGCAAGCTGCTGCTGGCCTGGGTGCTGACGATACCGCTGCCGTATATCGCCGTTGAGTGCGGCTGGATCGTGCGCGAAGTCGGTCGCCAGCCGTGGGTCGTGTACGGCTTGCTGCGTACGCGCGACGCCGTCTCCGACGTGGCGGCCCACGCCGTGGCCGGCAGCATGCTGATGTTCTTCGTGTTTTACATCGTGCTGTTCGTCACCTTCTTTGTGTTTGCCAAGAAATGGCTGCAACAAGGCCCGGACGTGGCGCTGCCGCTGCCGGACGCCGCCCATGCTGCGGGGTATTGAAATGCGCCGCTATCTGACGAGGAGTGTGTAATGGATATGAATTCGCATGCCATGCTGGGCAATGCCTGGTTCGGCCTGATCGGCCTGATGCTGATCTTTTACGTGGTCACGGACGGTTTCGACCTGGGCGTGGGCATCCTCAGCCTGTTCACCCGCCGCGAGCAGGAACGCAACCTGATCTTCCAATCGATCGCCCACGTGTGGGACGCCAACGAAACCTGGCTGGTGGTGGTGGGCGGCGCCCTGTTCGGCGCCTTTCCCAGCGCCTATGCCACCTTGCTGGAACAGCTGTACATTCCCATCATGCTGCTGATCGCCAGCCTGATCATGCGCGGCGCCTCGATCGAGTTCCGCCATGCGGCCGGCAACAAGCGCCTGTGGGACGTGGTCTTCGGCGTGGGCAGCCTGCTGGCCGCCGTGGCGCAAGGCGTGGTGCTGGGCGAGGTCATCACGGGCTTGCAGCCGGGCTGGCTGAGCGGTATTTTCACGGCTTGCACGGCGCTGGGCGTGGTGGCCGGCTATTGCCTCCTGGGCAGCACTTACCTGATCAAGAAGACGGGCGGCCAGCTGGAAGCGGCGGCGCGCCGCTATGCCACGGCCAGCGTGCTGGCGACTGTCGCGGCCGCCATCGTGCTGTCGGCCGGCACCATGGTCTTCAGCGCCATCGGCCACGACCGCTGGGCGCAGCCGGGCGTGTTCGGCGTGCTGCTGGCCCTGGCCGCCATCGCCGCCAGCGCCTTCATCTACATCCTGTGGGCCGTGCATGTGAACGGCGTGCGCGGACCGTTCCGCGGCGCCATCGTGCTATTCCTGGCCTCGTTCGCGGGCCTGGCCATCAGCTTTTTCCCCGACCTCGTGCCGGGCAAGCTGAGCATCGCGGCGGCCGCATCGGATGAACCGACCTTGATCTTCATGCTGATCGGCATGGGTTCCATGCTGCCGATCATGATCGGCTACAACCTGTTCCAATACTACGTCTTCGAGGGCAAAGTCGTGCCCCGGAAACATTAACCGGCATCACGGCATGCGCATTCCATCATGATTATCCGCCCCACCACCAACTGGTTTCGCATGCTGTTCGTCTGGGATGGCTCGGTGCTGCAAGCCATCATCCCGCAATTGCTGCTGATGCTGGTCGTCAGTTCGCTGGCCCTGCTGACGGATGGCCGCATCTTCGGCGTCAAGATTCCGCTCGATACGGCGCCGTTTCCCATGGTCGGCATCAGCCTGGCGATCTTTCTCGGCTTTCGCAATAACGCCAGCTATGCGCGCTTTGTCGAGGCGCGGCATATCTGGGGGCAATTGCTGATCGCCGCGCGGGCCCTGGCCTCGCAGGCGCTCACGTATCTGCCACGGGAGACGAGCGGGCTCGACCATGAGTTGCTGATGAACCGGCTGATCGCCTTCGTCTACGCGCTCAAGCACCAGTTGCGCCAGACGGACCCGCAGGAAGACCTGGCGCGCTACCTGCCGGCCGAAGAAGTGCAGCGCTTGCAGGGACTGAACTTCAAGCCCGTCGCCGTGCTGCACACGGTGCGGGCCATGCTGCATGACGCCGTGCAGCGCCAGCCGGGCCAGGCGCAGCTGCTGTGGATGCTAGACACCCAGCTCAACGACCTGGCCGCCACCGTGGCCGGTTGCGAGCGCATCAAGAACACGCCGATACCGTATCCGTACGGCGTGCTGGTGCACCGCACCGTCTACATGTACTGTTTTTTACTGCCGCTGGGCCTGGTGGACGCCATCGGCGTGGCCACGCCCCTCATTTCCGTCTTTGTCGCCTACACCCTGTTTGCGCTGGAAGCCATCGCGCAGCAGATCGCCGAACCGTTCGGCCTGGCACCCAACTGCCTGGCCCTGAACGCCATGACGCGGGAAACGGAACGCTCACTGCTGGAATTGCATGGCGACCCGCTGCCACCGTCGATACGGCCCTGCCCACGCTATCAGATCGATTAACCGGAGGAAAAATCATGGAATGCGATATCGGCATCACCACCATCGAACGCGACGGCTACCTGGACGTTCCCATGGTGCGCCACCAGGGGGGCGTGGTCACGGCGGGCCGCGACATGGTGGCCGAGGAGTATCCCGTGGCCCTCGTCTACAACGGCATCGCCCACGCCGTGATGATGGCCACGCCGCGCGACCTGGAGGAATTCGCCGTCGGCTTTACCTTGACCGAAGGTATCGTCGGCAGCGTGCGCGACATCTACGACCTCGATGTGTGTTGCGGCGAGGATAGCGCGGAAGTGCGGCTGACCATTGCGCAGCCGGATTTGATCAAGCTCAAGGCCCGCCGCCGCGCGCTGACAGGGCGCACCGGTTGCGGCGTGTGCGGCATCGAAAGCCTGGCCCTGCTGGACCTGGTGCCGGAAAAGATCACGCGGCCCCTTCCGCCGCTGGTCGCCAGCAGCGCCATCCTCGGCCGCGCCGCGCGCGAACTGCTGCCGTACCAGGAATTGATGCACAAGACGGGCGGCGTGCATGCGGCCGCCTGGTGCACGGCCGAAGGCGCCATCGTGAAGGTGTTCGAGGATGTGGGCCGGCACAATGGCCTCGATAAACTGATCGGCTACCTGGCCCTGCACCGCATCGCCATGCACGACGGCTTCGTCTTCCTCTCCAGCCGCGCCAGCTATGAACTGGTGCGCAAGTCGGCGCGCATGCATATCGGGCTCGTCGCCACCATCTCGGCACCCACCTCGCTGGCCATCCGCATCGCGCGCCAGGCCGGCATGCAGCTGGCCAGCTTTTGCCGCCGCGACGGCTTTGTCGATTACACGGCCGGCGACGGGGAAGATAGCGGCCAGCATGCACCTTAGCATGTACCTTTAACGGCAGATGCTGCATTCTTTGCTGTAAAGCAAGTGCACGCTTGACTTGCCGACGCTGCGGGCTTTCAATGGGAATAGTTTCCTATTGTTAACTTTGCCTGCAGCCACTCTCCTGGCGCGGCAGCGATGAAAGGATGGCGGCGATGGCACTGGCACAGGAGCAGCATCTGATCGATACGTGGCAAACGGGCGGCTTGAAACCGCGCGCCTGCGATTGCGGCGGCACCGTCTTCACCATCTTGCACCAGCGGGTGATGGCCGACATGCGGCGCCGGCAGTTTCTCGGCGGCGCGGCCGCCATGCTGGCACCCTTCGTCGGCCTCGGCCTGTCCACCGGCAACGCCATCGCCCAGCAGCCGCAAACGCCCCAGCGCCCCCTGCTGCTGACCAATCTGCGCCTGTTCGACGGCACGGGCAAGGCGCCCCGCTCCGGCATCCACGTGCTGGTGACGGGCCCGACCATTACCGCCCTGTTGCCGGCCGGCGAAAAGGTGGACGGCGCGCAAGTGATCGATTGCCAGGGCAAGCTGGTGATGCCGGGCCTGATCGACGCCCACTGGCACACCATGCTCGCCGCCATCAACCAGGTGACGGCCATGACGTCCGACGTCGGCTATCTATACCTGGTGGCGGCGCAGGAAGCGCAGCGCACCCTGCTGCGGGGCTTTACGTCCGTGCGCGATCCTGGCGGCCCCGCCTTTGCATTACAGCGCGCCATCGATGAAGGCATCGTCGACGGCCCCCGCATCTTTCCGTCGGGCGCCATGATTTCGCAAACCTCGGGCCATGGCGACTTCCGTTTGCGCTCGGACATCCCGCGCGCTGCCAATGCACCGCTGGGCATGGCGGAAACGGCGGGCATGGCCATGATCGCCGATGGCGAGGCGGAAGTGCTGCGCCGCGTGCGCGAACAATTGATGCTGGGCGCGACGCAAATCAAGATGATGGCTGGCGGCGGCGTCGCTTCGATGTACGACCCGCTCGACAGCACGCAGTATTCGGAACGCGAACTGCGCGCCGGCGTGGAAGCGGCCGCCGACTGGGGCACGTATGTGATGACCCACGTCTACACGCCGAAAGGCATACAGCGGGCCATCCGCGCAGGCGTGCGCAGCATCGAGCATGGCCAGCTGGCCGACGACGAATCCGTGCGCATGATGCGCGACACGGGCACGTGGTGGAGCCTGCAGCCTTTCCTGCAAGACGCGGATGCGAATGTCTATCCCGATGTGGCGCGCAAGGCCAGCCAGGCTATTGTCTCGGAGGGCACGGTGAAGGCATATGCGCTGGCGCAAAAGTACGGCATCAGGACGGGCTGGGGCACGGACATCCTGTTCAACGCGAAAAACACGCCCACGCAGGGCCGCCAGTTGGCGAAACTCACGCGCTTTTACGATCCCCTGACCTTGCTGGCGCAGGCGACGGGGCAAAATGGCGAACTGCTGGCCCTGTCCGGCCAGCGCTCGCCCTACCCGGGCACCTTGGGCAAGCTGGCCGCGGGAGCGCTAGCCGACTTGCTGGTGGCCGATGGCGACCCCGCGAAGAATCTCGATTTCCTCGCCAGGCCGGAAGAAAACCTGCTGCTGATCATGAAGAACGGGCGCATCTACAAGGACAAATTGCGCGCGCCATTGGCAGGCTGAAGGCGGGCGCGTTGGCAACGGCGGTGGCTTGCCGCATAATGCGCCCATGTTCAAACTGACTTTTCTCGGCACGTCTTCCGGCGTGCCCACGCGCCACCGCAACGTCACGTCGCTGGCCCTGCAAACCACGCACAACCGCGACTGGTGGATGATCGATTGCGGCGAAGCCACGCAGCACCGGCTGCAGCGCCTGCCCCTGTCCGTGCACGACCTGGTGGGCATTTGCATCACCCACGTACATGGCGACCACAGCTACGGGCTGCCGGGCTTGCTGGCCAGCGCCTCGATGACGGGGCGCAAGAAGCCCTTGCTGCTGATCGCCCCGGCCGCCATCAAGGCCTGGATCGACGCGACACTGCTGCACACGGAACTGTTCCTGACGTATCCGCTGATCCACATCGACGTGGACAGCGCGCCAGTGGTCTACGAGGAAGCGGGCTTGACCGTCTCGCGCCATGCGCTGTCGCACCGCGCGCCGAGCGTCGGTTATCGTTTCGCGCTGGAAACGAGCAGGTGGAAGCTGGACAAGGCGGCCCTGCAGGCAGCGGGCGTGCCGCCCGGCCCCGCCTGGGGACTCTTGCAAGCTGGCCAGGAGGCGCTGCTCGAAGACGGCACGGTCTTGAACGCCGCCGCTTTCCGCCAGGTGGAAACGCAGCGCGCCACGGTAGTGATAGGCGGCGACAACGACACGCCGGCCTTGCTGGCGGAGGCTTGCGCGGATGCGCAATTGCTCGTGCATGAAGCCACCTACACGGAAGCGATGCTGCAGAAAGTGGGGCCCGGCCCCACGCACAGTTCCGTGCAGCGCGTGGCGCAGTTCGCCGAAGCGGTGCGCTTGCCGAACCTGATCCTCACCCACTTCAGCGCCCGCTATCACAATGCGGACGGCATGGCCGAGCTGGAAGCGGAAGCCCGGCTGCATTATTCGGGCGAACTGTTCCTGGCGCGCGATTTCGACAGCTATGAACTCGACGCGGCGGGTGCGCTCACCAAGCAGCCGGGGAAATCGTCGTTCAGTGGGGATTGACGCCATACTGCGCCGCATACTCGGCGGCCAGCGCGCGCGCCGCCTGCTGCTGTGACGGCGTGAGGATTTCCAGCAACTGGTCGCGGTTCTTGATCGATTGCACGCTGCCTGCCTCGGCCGGCATGGCGATCCACGCATACGCCTGCACGTAGTCGAGCTCCACGCCCTGCCCTTGCGCGTACAGCAAGCCATATTCATTCTGCGCCGACAGGGAACCGGCTTCGGCCGCCTGCTTGTACCAGAACGCCGCTTCGGCAAAGTCTTGCGGTACGCCATCGCCCTTGCGGTAAGCCTGCGCCAGGTTGAATTGCGACTGGCCATCGCCCGCCTCGGCCGCCTGGCGGCCATACGCGAGCGATTGCGCCATGTCTTGCGCGACGCCATCGCCGCTCGCATACATCAGGGCCAGATTGGCCAGCGCTGGCGGAAAACCCGCCTGCGCGGCCGCCGTAAACAATGCCACCGCTTTCGGCAAATCTTGCGTCACGCCATGGCCCTGGTAATACAGGCTGGCCAATAAATGCTGGCCGGCCGGATCGCCGGTGCGCGCGGCCGCATCGAATTGCTTGAATGCCTCGGCGTAATTGCCGTCGTTATAAGCGAGAATACCCGCTTCATTAAAAGATTCAGGAGAGGATGTCATGGAATTCCTTGTTCGGGGATTTTCGGGCATTGTACACAGCACCGTTCCGCGCAGAATGTACGATAGGGAATGGTGTGGCGCACTGCCCAAATCCTGCAGTATGATCACTCTCCGCCTGATGCAATCGGGGCATTTGCCCCAACGCCCGTCCACGAATATCGCCATGAAACTGATTGCTCTGCTTTTATCCCTGATTTCCACCTCGGTTTATGCTGGCACCTTGCATCTGGATAAAGCAGTGACAGGCAAAGTGTGGCAAGCGGCCAATATCCGTTATGCGAATCACGATGAAAAACAGACGTATCAGCTGAAAATCGGGAAGCAGTGGCTCAATGGCCGTTGCAGCAGCAGCGGCACGGGCAATTTGCACGCGCTGCTGCTGGACATGAATTTCGACGGCCATGCCGACCTGTGGGTCACCGGCTATACGGATAGCCAAGGGCGCATCCGCTGTTCCGATGTATGGCTATGGGATGCGCCGGCGAAACAATACAGTTTCAACAAGCCATTATCGGCCATTCCAAATCTGGATATCGGCATGAACGATCAAAGAATCGAAGGCGGCATCGCCAATTGCGGCTGCGCGGCGCAATGCTTTTATGAAGACAGCTATGCGTGGCGGGCCAGCAAATTAATCACCACCGCGCGGCGCGAACAGGATTGCGAGCGCTATCGGGAATATCGCTTGAATGACAAAAACGACATGATCATCGTCAAGGATGAAATCATCGATAGCAGCAACCCCGGCCAGCAGGCCATCGAGAATACAAAACTAGTTGACTGGCAGCGTCACGCGAAAATCATGCGCAAACCCTGGGAATGATTTTTATCCTGCCCTGCCCGCCATTCATCCCACACCATCGAGCAAATACATGACGACACACCCAACATCGATTACTTTCCATTCCGCCAAGGCGGAAGACACGCCAGCCTTCATCGACTTGCGCGGCAAGACGCGGCAAAACGCCATTCCCGCGGAACGCCTGGCGGAAGTGGGCATCACGGCCGACTCCTGGGCCGAGATGATGCACTCGGGCAGCCTGCCTGGCCAGGTCTGCCATCACGACGGCCAGCTGGTCGGCTACTGCTTTGGCGAGCGCGACACGGGCGAAATCATCGTCCTGGCCCTGCTGCCGGAATTCGAAGGCTTAGGTATCGGCAAGACCTTGCTGGAATTGGTGATGACGGAACTGCGCGCGCAAGGCCACCAACGGCTGTTCCTCGGCTGCTCCAACGACCCCGCCTCGCGCTCCTACGGTTTTTACCGCTACCTGGGCTGGACCGCGACGGGCGAGACGGACAAGTATGGCGACGATGTGCTGGAATTCCGCTTTACGGCCTAGGCTGCCAAGCGGTTGGCATCCCACACGCGCATGATTTGCGTGATGGCAGAGTCAAACACGGTGTAGCCCACGCCATCGCGGGCCTGGATAGCCACGCCCGATAGAAAGCTGTCGAAGACGGACGCCAGCGCCACGGCATCCATATCACCAGGCAGGTCGCCGCTGGCCATGCCCCGCTCGACGCAGCGCACGAAGCCGGCGCGCGTGCGGGCGCGCGAATGCGTGAGGGGCGCGGCCACGGCCGCGTGTTCGGCCGTCGGCGCGCTCATGCAGCCGAGCGCCACCATGCAGCCGGGCGGATGTCCCGGCTCGGACTGCATGCTGGCCGACTGGCGCAAGGCCAGCTCGATGGCCGCGCGCGGCGCCAGGCTATCATCCCACAGGCACTCCGTCACGCGGGCAAACGTGTCCAGATAGCATTGTGCCGCTTCGCGGAACAGCGCTTCCTTCGAACCGAACGCCGCATAAAAACTGGGCGCGGAAATGCCGCCGCCCAGGCTCGCCTTGAGCTGGCTCAAGGACGTCGATTCATATCCCTGCTGCCAGAATAAAAACATGGCCTGCTCGACCGCTGCCTGCCGGTCGAACGTGCGCGGCCGTCCCATTTGCGCCATCCTTCGCTCCTCCTCATTTACTTACATACTACTCGATACAGAAGTCATTGACAACGCGGCACGTCATCACCTATATTTATACCGATCGATACATATGTACCGCAACGACGGTCAGGGGCGCTCCTGCGCCTGATCTCTTTACAAGGATGTTCGCCGTGAATCTCGCCACTATCACCACCGGAGCCAGCCCCGCGCTGGCTGACCGCCTCCCCGTCGCCGGCCTGCTGGCCCTGGCCATGACGGGTTTTATCTGCATCGTCACGGAAACCCTGCCCGCCGGCTTGCTGCCGCAGATCAGCGCTGGACTCGGCATCAGCGCCGCGCTGGCCGGGCAAATGGTCACGGCCTATGCCCTCGGCTCCCTGCTGGCAGCCATTCCGCTCACCATCGCCACCCGCGGCTGGCGCCGCCGCAACGTGCTGTTGCTGACCATCATCGGATTTCTCGTGTTCAATACCGTCACGGCCCTGTCGTCGCACTACTGGCTGACCCTGGCGGCCCGCTTCTTTGCCGGCATGGCGGCCGGACTGGCATGGAGCTTGCTAGCCGGCTATGCGCGGCGCATGGTGGCGCCCCACCAGCAAGGCCGCGCCTTGGCGCTGGCCATGGTGGGCGCACCGGTCGCCCTGTCCTTGGGCGTGCCGCTGGGCACCTTGTTCGGTTCGCTCGTCGGCTGGCGCGCCGCGTTCTGGATCATTTCAGCACTGACATTGATCCTCATCGCCTGGGTGCTGGCCAAGGTGCCGGATTACCCGGGCCAATCCGTCCATGAGCGCCTGCCCTTGCGCCGCGTCTTCACGACGCCGGGCGTGCGCCCCGTGCTGGCCGTCGTCATCGCCTGGATGTTGGCACACAATATTCTCTACACCTACATCGCCCCATTCGTGGCGCCGGCCGGATTGACGGAGCGAGTCGATCTGGTGCTGCTCGTCTTCGGCGCCGCCGCCATGGCTGGCATCTGGATCACGGGCAAGCTGGTCGAGCGCCACTTGCGCGCCACCGTGCTGGCCAGCCTGGCCGTGTTCGCCGCGACGGCCTTCGTGCTGGGCGTCGCATCGCACATTCCCGCTGTGATCTACCTGGGCATGGCCGTCTGGGGCTTGTCCTTTGGCGGCGCGGCAACACTGTTGCAGACGGCGCTGGCCGACACGGCAGGCAGTGGCGCCGACGTGGCCTTGTCGATGAACGTAGTGGCGTGGAATGGCGCGATTGCGGCCGCGGGCGTGGTCGGCGGCGCCCTTCTGGAAACGTGGGGCGCGGACGCCTTCCCGTGGGCAATGGTCAGCTTGCTGGTGCTGGCGCTCCTCGTCGCCTGGTCGGCCCGCGCGCACGGCTTCCGGCCGGGACGGCGCAGCGGCGGCGCGTCCGTGGCCGGGCATTGATACAACGCGTTTAATCAGCCGCCGGCACGCTCAGAATGCGGGGTACGTGTCCAGTATGGGCGAGGAAATCGACCAGGGTGGCATGCGACAGCGCCACCGTGGCCGTATTGCGCAAGGGATGGGCTTGCACAGAACCAGCTTCCCATACGGCCTGGTCCAGCACCAGTTCCACCGCCTGCGCGCTGTCGTGGATCAGCGCAAACAGGCTGACGGACCCCGGCGTGATGCCCAGATGCTGGAGCAAGCGTTCAGGCGAAGCCATGCTCAGCTTACTGGCCGGCAACAGCCGCCCCAGCGCCGCCAAGTCGATGCGCTTGTCGAAAGGCACGATGACGAGAAAATGCCGCCGACCCTTTTCATCGCGCACGAACAGGTTTTTTACCATCAGGCCAGGCATGGCTGGCACGTGGATCAGCGCCTCGTCGATGGTGTGGACGGCCGGGTGTTCGGCCAGGGTGTAATCGCCGGCGCTGCTTGCCAGCCAGCGGGACAGGGTTTCTTGCATGGAGACTCCTCAGCTCGGACGCAATGAGGAATTGTAGCGGGTCGCTGCACAGCTCGCTGTGCTTAGCCTTAAGGTTTTTTCTCCGCCTCTTCCTTATCGGCCGCCGCCAGCCCCCAGTCATTCCAGCCCTCGCCAAACAGCTCGATCGGATGCTGCGTGCGCTCGGAACCATTGCCGCAGCGCATGGCGTCCGGCGGACAATACTTGTCGCAGCCCCAGCAGATGCGTTCGGGGTTCTTGGGATTCAAGGGAAAAGGCTTGGCCATGGTGTGGGCGCCGGGGTCGGTTGGGTCTTGTTGATGACTCTAGACCTGGCGCGGTGGGCGGTCAAACCAATTTCAGCTAGAAACTTGTCCAATATCAAGCTTGTGCAGATCTTGGAGCATCTGCATGGCGCCGTCCCCTACTCTTTATCTTTTCTGACGGAGATGGCCACTTCCAGCACGATACGCGCCACATTGACACCGCCGTCGGCGGCTGGCTGTGCCTTGAGCTCATCCAGCGCGTAGACCATCGTCACCATGGCGCCAGGCACGAACAGCTTGATGTCCTGTTTGTCGTTCATGTAGATGCTCTCGTCCACTGTCGAGCCATCCGCCAGGCGCAAGGTAACGCTGTTGACCTGATCGCCACGGCGGCTGTCCTGGCCCGCGAAATACGTTTGATCGATGATGCCCGTCAAGATTTGTGTTTGGAGGCACTTGGCCTCGATGCTTTTCCACCAGGCTTCGGAAGCGAACAGGCCCTCGCTGCCTTTCAGGCCCATGTGGGGTCTGGAACTGTCGAGGGTGAGGGATTGGATTTTGGCGACGCGGCTGGGGTCTTTTGCCAGGGCTTCGGCAAGGGTATACACGCATTTCATTGAGCTGTATTTTTCCGAGGACGAGAATTGGCGTAGCTTATGGAAGGTTGAAAATATCGGCTGCATGAATGGCGCTCCGGGTATGCCAGCACTTTATAATAGTGCCAAGTATAACAAGCACTCATATCGACCAACTCCCTTCACTGATCAAATAACCATGTCTTCAAAAATATTGGCTGGCCTGCTCTTACGTTCGAAAACCTTTCGCGCACTGGCACTGCTTTCCTTCACCCTCGCCTGCGCCGCAGTATCGGCGGAAGGCTTTCAAAACATCACCGCCGGACAGACCCTGGGCAGTATCAAGGCACAATTTCCTGCTGCAACCATTGAATCCGTGGAAGCTGCATGGGTAACGGAGTCAGATGGTTTCTATCGGCTTTCAGGTCCGGGGTTTCCAGGCAAGCTATATCTGGTATTTTCCGACATGCGCCCTTTTCAACGAAAAATGCTTGAGAAGATAAGTGAGAAAATCGAAGCTTCCCCCGAAGGCACGATCACGAGAAAGGATGTATTCACTTTCGAGTACTGGACAAAACTGGCCAATGAAACCACCGATAACAGTTTAAAAATAAGCAACATGCGCTGGGTACCGGACGCATCCATCCCGCTGCAGCGCTATATTGCCAAGTATGGCAAACCCGACGCATCGGGTTTCAGCGACGCTGACATGAAGCCCTATGCCGAGTGGAAAAAACGCGGCATTTATCTCAATTTATCGGATGATCAAAAACAGGTTCAATCTGTTGAATTTTCTTTCACAAAAGAAGAAGAACGCGTCGAGTGCCGCAAGAAGTATCAAAAAGCCGATTGGGCCAAGGAGTGCGCTTAAGACAGCACGCGCGCGCCGGATGAAGCTAGTATACGCTTGGACGGAGCGTCGTTCGCCGTGAAAGCTGACTCATCATAAGCAAGCGGCGAGATTCAAGTCCCGTGGCGCAGCCATCGCATGGAAGCTTGCGTCTTAATGCTTGCGCCGAATGACGTAGGCATTGCCGGCAGGCTCAAAACCGAGCGTCGGATAGTAAGACATCGCATCCGGGGCGGAGAGCAGTATCAACGACACTTCCTCGCCGATGATGTCCTGGGTGCGCTTGACAAGTTCCTTGCCGATTCCCAAGCCCTGGTAATCCTTGTTGACGGCCAGATCCGACAGATAGCAGCAATACGCATAGTCGGTCAACGACCGGGCCAATCCTACCAGCTCCCCATCCACCCAAGCCGACAGCAAGAGGCAAGGCGCGGCGAACATGCGCGCGATTCTCGGGAGATTGTCGGTGGGGCGCTTGATTCCAGACTGATCGAAAACACGGACGATATCGACCGGATCAAGGGGAAAATTGTGACGATATTCTACGGTGATGTTTTTCATGTTTTCAAAGGTGGAGGTAAGCGCGCTTGGGCGTGCTATACCCATGATATGGCCGCAGCCTGTTTCGACAAGCATCGCTCATGTCGGCGTATTCATAGTATGGCAGTTGCGGGGGATAAGGGCTGTTCCCGTCTCCGCCACGCACCTGTAACTCAGTCAATTGCCCGGAACTTTAAAAAACATTGGCCCTCATACTCCACTTCGCCATCCAATGCGAAGCCGATTCTTGCAAGCCCCTTGACGTGAGTGCGGCTGGGCGGCAGCAGGATAGTGACCGGGCCAATACCCAGTTCCAGCCGGCGGTGCATGAACCGGCGAACCAGCGCAGGACCATGTCCCCAGAACGCGGGGAGCAATACCAGTGCCAGGTCAGCTTCGCGCCCTTCCTTCTGAAAACCGCCCCAGCCGGCAAACGCGCCATCAATCCGGATAGCCCACGGCCCATAGCCATTTGCTTGCCACTGCGCGTCCTTGCCTTTCGCCCATTCCATCACAGTGTGCTCATCCCAGCTTTCGGTGGCGAGCGGCATGTGGCGGATGACGTCCTGGTGATTCAACAGAACGAGCCATTCATCATTGGCAATATCGGAGAGCGGGTGAAAAGTAAAAGCCATGTGCGTCTTGTCAGTTTAATGAGAACTCGATGAACTTCTATCGTGCCACGAAAACTACGCACTCACCAGTGGAGAACAAAAACGCTGGAGCCGGGATTGTTGACTGTAGACGGGGCAGTTCCATTCTTCCTGCATTCGCAAGGGTGTGAAGAGTCAACATGCGTGAGGCAATCCTGCCAGCAAACGAGCAAGCTGTCGGCAGCTTGTGTGACAATGCTCACACTGGAAATGTGGAAGCTTCCATATCTCTATCTGATATCGAACAGACTTGGCAAGGATTGTAAATATGTTGGCACCGTTACGTTTGAATAGAAGCATGTACGCTTCCTTTGTCGCCGCCGTTTTTCTTGTTGCTGGCGTCTCATCGGCACTCGCCACCTCTCTTGATGAAGACCGGACACGCGGTGACATACATGGCTTATTTGAGATCAGGGATGCTGCAGTAAAGTTCATGGCAGCAGAGAATTCCAAAAACGGCACACGGTGGCGGGTCTTGGAGCCTAACCGGAAGATTCTGGTGACGAAATGCGCGGTATCTTTGCGTGTGGAATGGGTTCCGAAGAGCCGTGGCCTGTCTGGATCAAATGTTGCGGTGAGCTGCGCCAAGACTGTAAAGCCCACGATACAACATAAATGGGAAGTGTTTGTGCCAATCGCCAAGGGTCCACAACGCGCCACAGTTATTCCAGGAAACTCCTGAGTGACACCGCTTATTTTGAGCCGCGGACGAAACTGCCGACAAAAATATTTCAATTTGGCAATGTCGATTTGTATTTTCTGAAAAATCATACATCTATCACGACTACGTTCCACACCACAACATTGAACGCATCAATTAAAAATATCTCACATTCCATTGAAAAAGCCAGCTCTTTCAACGTTTTTCGCCGAATTATTGGATTTTTCGCCTATGCGCACGCGGCAGCTGTATACTCCATGTCATACGCATCCTATTCCGATGCCAGTTATAGCGAGCAAGTGGTCGAAGGACAATTCAATCCTTGCGCAGCCAAAAACTTCATCTGCTTAATTCAGTACCCAATATTTGAACAGCAGCATTGTATAAATCATCTATCGATTTTTGCCACGCATGAGGAATTGATGGAACTGGGTTTCGAGGGATTTGACGACAGGGTTGCGACATTCGCGAGGGTATGGCGGGAGGGTCCGTCCTGACAAAAAAGGAATATCGAAATTACTTGAAATCTCAAGATTGCGATAAAAAAAGCCAGTCACATGACTGGCTTTTTTTATTATGCAGGACTTTCCTGAAACTGTTTTGCATTATCACAAATTTTATACCATGCGGGCTTGGAGCCGACATACACATGAAATTGTATGCTGACCTCAGGGTGATCATCCAGGCAGTTAACTGATATCGGAAACGAATCATTTTCTGAGCCAATTTCCCCCAAAGAAGTCCCACAGTTTTTACAAAAAGTTCTTGCATATTTAAAGGGAGTCTCTGGATCATATCGCTGAATAAATTCTCGCCCCTCCAGCAAGGTAAATGAATTCTTATCAACGAAGGCCAAGGCACTCGCGCCGGCCTTCCGACAACGAGAACAGTGACACATGCCCATCATGCCCGGGGGAGACGCCAATTCAAACTTTACTGAGCCACAGCAGCAACTGCCTCTGATCATGAGATGTCCTTTTTGAAAGTTGACACTGTATTTTTACACAGTACTTTTGGACAGGCAAGTGACATATGGTGGAATTTTTCAGAACCGAAGCGAGGAAGGGGCAACTCTGCCATTCAGGCACAGACTGATGCGTTGAGTGCTGTGAAAGCTTGTTCAGTCGAAAACTGATTAGAGCTCTATGTAGAGTTTGCGAACGGTAGCAGTGGATCTATCCTGATGTTGGGACAGGCCGGGAGATCGTGCTGGTGTTAATGATGAGCGTGCACTGAAGTCAAAAAAGCAAGGGGAGGATTCTGGGCGGGCTGGTCCCGCAGGCCCAGCCTATAGCCCAAGCTTTATTCTTCACCAGTATACACGGAGTTCAACTGGAATATTGATCAATGGCTTCACTGAATAATCTGGCTTGCGATCCAGGAAACAAGCAACGTCGGGAATGGGAAGGATCTGTGCAAATATTCCCAGCTTTGTCTTGTATTCGATTTTATTGAGCAACACGGCATTCGCATGGGATAGAGCATGGATATCCTCGCAAGCAAGATCGAGTGTCTCGTATCGCGCATAGTGATCGCCCGGCTGATTGGCCCAGTAGATGCACAGCGCTGTAGCAAATTCACACTTTGCTTGCACTATGATCTGCGTTGGAAGCCATATGCCACTATCATAATTATGATGCTGGACGATGGCATGAAGCTGACATCCAGACAGAGTCGAGAGATCGTTTTCTACCTCTTTTTTGAACGCTTGAATACCTATCGTTCTCTGCCGAACATAGAAGTGATAAAAATCTTCCTCCTCGTTACCTTCCATAGCGCTGTCAAAAACAGACTGGGCCATGTTGTGGTAATAAGTGTCGCCGGCACATTTTCCTTTCAGGGCCAGTATTAGGATAGCTTGCTCGGCATCCGGGCCGTTCGGCTGTGTAAGCCTTAGCGCTTTTTCCAGTTTTGTTAAAATTTGCATTCCTTGGAGTAGACGGTTTGACAAAACTTCAGGATGAGTGAATGCGACAAATGATAAGGAAATGTCGTTCTTCATGCAGCCTGCACAATATTGTCGTATCTATTTAGCTGGCGCGACCCGCACCGCAGCGTACCAGCAAGATGAAAGAGTTAATGGAAAACATCAATTGTAAAGGCATACCACACATCCGCGTACTGGCAGACGAAGACACCGACGGCCCCACGTACGAAACTCTGCCGGCGCACCAGATTGCCGAGCACGTCTTCGAACTGCTGGCGTCACCCGGCTTGGCCCTGAACCTGGCGCACGGCGACATCTAAACATCGCCGACCCGCTCTCCCCTGCACAAGTATTAAAGCGCGGCGGCAACTTCTGCATCCAGATCTACGATGCCGATGCCGTGAGCCAGTCCGCAGTCGACCAGCTCGAGTACGACGTGCAAAAGCAGCTTGGCGGCACCATGGACGGCCAATATGAAGGCAATCTGACCTTCAACGTGCCGGGACACCACGGCATTTACAACGTCAACGGTCCCTCCGACGCCTTCCGCGAAGCAACGGGCGTGGAATGGTACTTCGCCAATATCTACGCCAACCTCGATGACGACAATGATGAAACCCTACTCAACTGGTGGCTGGATATGTAAAGTTTACTGACCACCTTGACGAGGCGCCGCAAGCCTTGGTCCAGCACGTCATCAAGGGCTACCTCATACCAACACCAAAACCGTAGAAAAAGTTTATCGCGCTTGGCCACTTGGCGAGGCAAGTTCGGTCCCAGACGTCTCCACCACTGAATTTTTAGAATCAAGTAGTTAGCTAGAAGAAAGCTGTCATTATTTGGGGGTGTTTTAGCCTGGGAATGACAACAAAATGACAGATTTTTTCGTACGTTAGCTACTCAGCAACAACAGCCATCCCCTCATTTCGTAGCCTTACGATGGGTTTGCGTCAAGACCCGGAGAGCTATGTGCATAGGAACGTTGTTTTTCGCCAAGTAGGCGGCCGCAGTCGCTGTGCCTAGCATTTCTTGAAAAATGACTCCGACATCGACTTTTTGCGCTGTTAGACCGTCATGCCTTAAACAGTCATAATTTTGGTTGGCTGCAATAGCAAATATGGGTTCATCAAGTTTGTTAACGTGCATTTTTGCCTCATCAATAAAAGAGAAAAATGTCTCCTTTTTTGTCTTAAAGATAACTTAAATTTCCATTTTTGAGTAAATATTTTCTTTAATCAAGTTGTTGAAAAAGTAAAAAATTAACTATTAACAAGCAAAAATCATGCTTACAAGAACGTAAGTAAGCATGGGGGCAAAACACCTATTATTGTAAGGGAGACTCTCCCACTTCCCCTGCAAATTCCTTGGCCAGTACACCACGTGCACTAACGCGAGGGTCAGGTTTGGCGTTCAGACACGGACTGAGGCGTGGGGTTCTGTGACAGTTGGCTCAGTCGCAAAACTGATTGGAAGCACGAACGCGCGCCCAAGGCGCGCGGGGCTGCCGCGCAGCGGCAGCGGTTGGAGGATTCGGGGCGCCGCCCTGCTCGCTTCCGCCAGGAAATAAAAAAGCCGCCCAAGGGGGCGGCTCTTCTTTTTATTTCCTGGCGGAAGCGGTGTAATGCACATAACTAGTATTCATAAGCCCCACACTGTCACCCACTATTAATGTACCTACTTTCGTACCGTCGATTGAAAGGAACACAGAAGTTTTCAGGTCTTAGACTTTCGGTCTGCAGTCCATAGCCTACGCCCTTCGAGGACGGGGCTCAAGCGCAAGCTTGGGAAGCTCGACAAGGAACTCAACAACCATGCGGGCTTGCGGCCCGTTTCTGCTCCGCAAAGGTGACATTATAGCAGCAGTACAAGCGGCCATCCATGGCGAGTTTTTTGTGTTTGAGGAGCAAACTATTCCAGAAGCATGATAAATTAACATCACTTTCGAAGTTATTGCAGTATAACCAAGCAACTTTCGGTATGTTATCTTAACCCTATCGTCGTCCCATCATAAGGACAAAGCACAAGTATCGCAATCGAGCCCAGTACGAACGCCAAGGCCTTTAGAAAATCGACGAACACAGCTCTCGTCAGCGAGCCATGTTGCCATTGTCCCCACTTCAGTTCTTCTATTTTCAATCAGACCGTTTTCCCATAGGTTTTTCATGCTCATACTGCCGTCATGATAGTCACAGCACAGACTCAAAGTACCTTAACTCAGCCCTGTGAACGACACTTGTGCAATTGAACGTGCCTTTGAGTATTTTCCTACTATGAAGCATAATTCAATATTGCATAAAATGAAACAATATTAAGTGTCCATTGCTACAAAATGTAAGCAGTACTTGAACTTCCAATCGAGCGGGCGTATGTTCTAAGATGAGATGCAACAAAAGTACTTTTGCATAAGTTGACACAAGGCATCATTTGTGTACAGAAATATGCTATCCTGAGGAGCTTCGTGTTCTTGACAGAAAGAACATTTTTTCTCAAAGGCAGCTAATGATTCTAATAGGCAGTCAACTTTCTGAAGTAACAATTGATCTCGCAACCGCAAAAGGGTGCAAAATTGAAAATGCTCAGATAACTGAAATTGATATTACTGAGAAAAATCAATTTTCTCTTTTTAAAAAATATGAAAATGATAGTACTCATCTAAGAACAGATGCTACACCGCGATACAACTGTCATGGGATGACATTTGCTTCGCGCCGTACGGGCATATATAGAGCAGAGGATCTGAAGCAGATACTAAAGGAAGATGACTATATTCAAATTAATTCGACTAATGTGTTACCGGGTGATGTAATTATATATTTCTCTCCAGATGGGGACTTTGAACATTCAGGAATAGTTGTGTCTTCCCCAAATGAAAGTGGGTTAGGAGTTCCAAGAGTTGTCAGCAAATGGGGGAAATTTGCTGAATTTTCTCACTGGGCAAATAATTGCCCCTATAATTTTTCAAACGTGCGATATTTTAGGATAAAAGTATATGGAAATCAAAGTTCCCAATGAAATAATTGAAGCGTACGTCTTTGCCAATACGCCAGCTTACTTATATCGAAAATTATTAGCAAGCATGCATGTTTCAGCCTTGGAAAAACTATCAAAAGATAATCTATCTGAGTTGGTAATCAGATCAACTAATGGAGACGTGGAATCGGTTGCCTTAGCCTATTCCGCGCTACTTTCGCTACTTCGCTCGGGCGCCCCCTCTAGTTTCATTCAGGAATTGATATCTAAAGCCAAACTAAATTGGGCAAATGAAATTATTTCCTTACATCAGCAAAAAAATACCACAATTAACAATGTTCATTTTACAAACCCCTTTACTTCAAATGTAACGATTGCAAATTACAAATCAAACTCAACCAGTTCTAATTTCGTCTCATACTCGCCAACCAATTCATGATTAATTCCACATTCTCAGTAATCGCAAAGCGGGCAATAGTCGATTCTCGCACTCAAAGCATTTCCTTGATTGATATCATCGAAGGGTTTAGCTCACTTACTTTCCCCATTGTAATTCCTAGTGTCGCATTAATTTTTCATTTCTCTCGCGAAGCTGAGGACAACACCATTCAAAATGGAATAGTCAAATACGAAATTGATGATGTTGTCACTTTTAGCACTCCTGTTGAACTCGACTTTCAAGAGAACTTACTTACTAGATTAATCATTGAGATTGATGGATTTTTAATTCCAACTAACGGAAAACTAAAATTATCCTGCTGCATTGATAATATTTTGATTTCAGAGTATAAAATTCCAATTTTGAAATTAACCCCTCCAACACCTACTGTCAGCGTTTAATAAAAAACACTAAATATCCTATAGGTGCATTTTCATATTGCAAAATATTAAAAATTCAATATCCTATAAAAAATAATTCACATCTATATTTTTACTCGTAACAAGCTTCCCAATGCTCACGAAGTGCAATAAATCGCAATTGGAACAGGTGTGATAAATATCAATCAAAGTGCGTCAAAATGCGTCAAATCGCATGCCCCCTCTTCGCCCCGCCGCGCCAGTCCTCATGCGCCTTCGGCCATGGCGCACATTTGAGTCAAAAGACCCCTATATAGCAGGCAGGTGTGGAGGGGGGACAACTGCGCGCGCCGGGCCGAAATGGGCTTTTTCCTTGCCTCTAGAGCAACATCAATCGTCGGGACGTGAAAAAGCCGCCTCGTGGGCGGCTTGTGCGGTGGCTGGGGGACTCCGGCGCGGCTGGGCTGTCGCGGCCCTACCCCTCCGACTAGCGCGGCGTGGCGCTCATCCTGCGCGGCCGGCGCGGATCATCGCCGCCTGCTCCTTCTCGTAGTCGTCGCGGCAATCCACATCGCAGAACTGCAGCACGGGCGCCAGCGCCTCGTGGCAGTAGTGGCAGCGGCCGTGCGCCACCAGGGCGGGCCGGCGCCGCACGGCGGCCAGGCCGCGCGCCACCTCCGCAAAGATGATCTTGTCGGTGTTGTCAACGTGATCGCTCATTGCGCGCCCTCCCCGCCCGTGACCAGGTCATACGGGGCGAAGCGCACCACTTCCACGCCGGCCCATTCGTTGATCGCTTCGAACTGCGCCTGCAGCGGCACCAGTTCATTGCGGGCGAAGACGCGCGCGGCCGGTTCCACGGCGCCGAAGCCGCCGGCATTGTTCGGCAGGATGCCCATCAGCTGGGGCGGCACGCGATGCGCGGCCAGTTGGTCGTCGCGCGTCACGCTCTTGATGTTGAAAAATTCGTCCTTGGCGGCCACGTCCGACACGGGCAGAATCTGGATGCCGTCCTTCTTGCCGTTCGGCGCGTACATGAACAGGTTGCGGAAGTTGCCCGGCCCCCTGCTGTCGCGCATGGCCTGGCGCAAGTTGTCCACGTCCTGCGTGTTCGCCGCGGCGTCCGTCATGTAGAACACGAAACCGGCGTGCGAGCCGTTCTTGTAGTACTTGCGGCGGAACAGGGTCGCCGCCTCGTTGAGCCAGGCCGACTGCAGGGCGCTCAGGTACTGCGGCACGCCGTACAGCTCCTGATTCACGTCCGGTTCCATCAGGTGGAACACGCGGCCCTTGTCGAATTCATGCACGGCCTGGTAGCCGTTCACAAAAAAATAGGTATCCAGATCGACGCCGCGCCGCATGTACTTGGCCAGGGCGTGCTGGTACGTCAACGCCTTGCCGCTGCGGCTGGGCCGGTCTTCCAGGTAGGCATTGCCGAAGGTCAGATAGTCCAGGGCCATGCGCTTGAAGCCATCGCGCGACAGGTATTTCGTTGGCATCAAGGTGGACGTCAGCACGTTGGCCTTGAAGTGGATGGCGCTGCTATGGTGCACGCCGGCATTGAAGGACTTGGCCAGGCCCGCCAGGTTGACGGGTGGTTCGTACCAGTGGCCGTTCTTCCAGCATTCGAAGCAGTCGAGTATGTCGGCGTGCTCGAGCACGGGCGTCGGGTCGCCGAAGGAAAACGCCTCGATGCCGGCGGCGGCCGGCGCCGTGGCCGCTGGTGGTGCGCTCTCGGCCTGGCGGCCGCGCGCGCGCAAGTGTCGTGCTTTGCTCAAGAATAAATCTCCATGAAAGAGTGGTGGTTGTCGGTGGTGCCTTCGAAGGGCTCGTGATCGAGGGCGTGCATGCAGGCCCACGCCAGATCGGCGTGGCCGGTTTCGTCGCTGCGGCCGGCGACATAGGTAACGTGCCGTCCGCTGGGGGTTAGGGTCTTGTGGATGGCCATGAACGACTGCGCGATGTCGGTCCAGCCAGCGTCAAACTCCAGCCGGCCCTTGCTGATAATATTTTTGGCTTTTAGCACCATGCGGGTTTTGACTTCAGGCGAGTAATTCAGGGCCGTCACAGCCGGGAAGAAGCCGCGCACGATGGGCAGCACGCCGATGCCCATGCCAGTCGTGTCGATGCCGATGTACTCGACGTTGTAGCGCTGCGTCATCTGGCGGATGGCGTCGGCGTGGTCTTCGAAGCTCTGCCCGCGCCACTGGTGGCGTTCCAGGATGCGGAACTTGCCGCCGGCCGTCATGGGCGGCGCCAGCACGACGCAGCCGGCGCTGTCACCGTTCAAGGCCGGGTCATAGCCGATCCACACGGGCCGGTTGCCGAACGGGCGAAGGCCCAGCAAGGGCTTGTAGTCGTCCCACTCCACCCAGGAATCGACCATGCAGCGCTGTAGCTCGGCCAGCGGGAAGACGCTGGCCGAGTCGTCGATAAAATTGCACATCAGCAGGTTGTCGAACTGGTCCGGGCTGTATTCGAAGTTGCGCAGCTCGTCGATGTCGAACAGGTTGCAGCCGCCGCGCTCGGCATCCAGAATGGTGACGATCTGGCGCCAGATCTTGTCCTCGCCCGTGTAGCCCGACGACAGGCGGCCATGGCTCACATCGATGTTCACCTGGTCCGCCTTGGCGCGGCGCTTGTTGAACAGCTCACCCGTCCAGAACGGATAGGCCTGGTGCGTGGTCGAGGATGGCGTTGAAAAATAGGTTTTGCGCCATTTCTTGTGAATGGCCATGCCCGAGGCCACCTTGTTCAACTCCTGGAAATTCTGCGTCCAGAAGAATTCATCGAAATAAAAATTGCCGTGGTAGCCCTGCGCCGTGCGCGCATTGGTGCCCAGGAAATACAGGTGGGCACCGTTCGGCAGCACGATGGGGTCGCCCGTCAGCTCGATGCCGGCCGCCTCGCGCGCGAACTGCACGATGTATTGCTTGAAGACATGGGCCTGCGACTTCGACGCGGACAGGAAGATTTGATTGCGGCCCGTCTGCATGGCATCGGCCAGCGCCTCGCGGGCGAAATACCAGGTGGCGCCGATCTGCCGGGACTTCAAAATGGCGCGCGTGCGCTGGTCGCCGTTGCGATACCAAACTTTCTGGTAATCGAAGAGAGAATCCTGGAAGGCGTCGAGCAGCTGGATTTTCTGTTCTTCGCTGAAATCGTTGCGCGTCGGCTTCTTCTTCGGCCCGGCATTGCGGTTCGCCAGCTTCGGATTGAGATCGACCTCGTTGCCGCCCGGTTGCTCATAGCGGCGCACACGCGCCATCTGCACGATGGTACGCGCCAGCAGGTCGATTTCCTTGTAATCGCTGCCGCTCTTGACCTCTTTTTCGATCAGTTTCACCAAGCGCAGCTCGGCCGACGCCTCGACATGCTCGATGGCCTGCGCCTTGTCCCACTCGTCGCGCTCTTTCCAGCTATTGATGGTGCTGCGCTTGATTCCGAGGTGGCGGGCGATGGACGAAATGCGCCATCCCTTCCAGTACAGGGCACGCGCGGCACGGCGCGGCTCGGATTCGGGCACGGCCAATTCAGCGATTTTTTCGTCGGCCGTTTGTTCGCTTATTTTCTCGATTGTCAGCATGCCGCCAGCGTAGGCCGCGCGCGCGCGGAGCGGGGAAAGGCAAAAGTCGCTATGACCCATAGCAACCCGCACCGCATTGAATCGCAGCGCCAAGACGTTGACCATGGCGTTATCCGATCAACCGAGAACGCCCACCATGTCCAAATCGAAATTTTTCCGCGTCGCCACCGAAGGCGCCACCACCGACGGCCGCAACATCGACCGCGCCACCATCGAGCAGATCGCCGCCACCTACAACCCGAAGACCTACGGCGCGCGCATCTGGCTGGAACACATTCGCGGCATCCTGCCCGACAGCCAGTTCAAGGCCTACGGCGACGTGATCGCCGTGAAAGCCGAGGAAGTGGACACGGACAGCGGCAAGAAACTGGCCCTGTTCGCGCAGATCGAACCGACGCCGGAACTGGTGGCCATCAACAAGGCGAAACAAAAGCTGTACACCAGCCTGGAAATTCAACCCGACTTTGCCGACTCGTCGCAGCCCTACCTGGTCGGCCTGGGCGTCACCGACAGCCCCGCCAGCCTGGGCACCGAGGCGCTGCAATTCTCCGCCAGCCGCAAGCAGCAAAGCACCAACCTGTTCACCTCCGCCGTCGAGGTGACGCTGGAATTCGAAGAGCCGCAAGGCACCAAGCTGGCCGACGCCGTGAAAAACCTGCTGTCACGCTTCTCGACTAAAACCGGCACCGACGCGGCGCAGTTCGCCGACATCAGCGAAGCCGTGCAGGCGCTGGCTGGCCACGTCGTCACCGTCAACGACAACTACACGGGCACCCTGGCCCGCCTGGAGAAAACCGAAACGGCATTGAAGGCCACGCAGGACGAGCTGGCCGCCTTCAAGGCGCAGATGGACGAAGCGCCCGGCAACGGCCCGCGCCGCCCGGCCGCCACCGGCAACGACGGCGCCGTGCAGACCGAGTTCTAAGCCCCGCGCCATCCACCAACACCCCATTCAACAACGGAGCACTGATTTATGAAAAAGCAAACGCGCCAGGTCTTTGGCCAATACGAAACCCGCTTGGGCCAGCTGAACGACACGGACAACGTGGCCAAGACCTTCAGCGTCACGCCCAGCGTGCAGCAAAAGCTGGAAACGAAGATGCAAGAATCGAGCGAGTTCCTGTCGAAGGTCAACATCATCGGCGTGACCGAGCAGGAAGGCGAAAAGCTGGGCCTGGGCGTGTCCGGCCCGATTGCGGGTCGCACCAACACCAAGGACAAGGAACGCAAGACGCGCGAACTGTCCACCCTGGACGGCACCAAGTACCGCTGCGAACAAACCAACTTCGACACGCATCTGAACTATGCCAAGCTGGACGCCTGGGCCAAGTTCCCCGACTTCCAGTCGCGCGTGGCCAACGCCATCCTCACGCGCCAGGCGCTGGACCGCATCGTCATCGGCTTTAATGGCGTCAAGGCCATGGCCGACACCGATCTGGACGCCAATCCGCTGCTGCAGGACGTGAACAAGGGCTGGCTGCAGCACCTGCGCGAACTGGCGCCCGAGCGCGTGCTGGGCCTAGTCGCCAACGGCATGCCGGGCAAGGTCATCATCGGTGACGTGGACGATGCGGATTACGCCAACCTGGACGCAGCCGTCACCGATGCCGTCAACCTGCTGGACCCGTGGTATCAGGAAGACACCACCCTGGTGGCCATCGTCGGGCGCAAGCTGTTGAACGACAAGTATTTCCCATTGGTCAACACCAAGCAGGCGCCCACGGAAACCCTGGCGGCCGACATCATCATCAGCCAGAAGCGCATCGGCGGCTTGCCGGCCGCACGCGTACCGTTCTTCCCGGACAACGCCATCCTGATTACCCGTTTCGACAATCTGTCGATCTACTTCCAGGAAGGCGCGCGCCGCCGCCGCGTCGAGGACGTGCCCAAGCGCGACCGCATCGAGAATTACGAGTCGTCGAATGACGCCTACGTGATCGAAGACCTGGGCCTGGCCGCGCTGGTGGAAAACATCGAGCTGAAAGACAAGTGATGGCGAACCAATCCCCCGCCCTGCGCCACCGCGCGCGCATGCTGGCCGAGCGCACGGCCGGCGCCGCCGCGCCGCAGGGCGTCACCACCGGCACGGCCTACGAAATGATGCTCTACAAGCTGTCCGATGACCGCCGACGCCTGAAGTCCATCCAGTCCGTGGAACGCAAGATCGAGGTCAAGGCCACCATGCTGCCGGACTACGCCCAGTGGATCGACGGGGTGCTGGCCGGCGGCAAGGGCGCCCAGGATGACGTGTTCGCCACCTTGCTGGTGTGGCACATCGACACGGGCGAGTATGAGCGCGCCCTGGTCATGGCCGAATACGCGCTGGCGCACAAGTTCACCCTGCCAGATGGCTACAGCCGCGATATCGCCACGCTGATGCTGGACGAGTTCGCCGAAGGCTACTTGCACGGCAAGCTGGCCGCCGACCCGCAGCACGCCGCCCAGGTGCTGGGCACCGTCGAACAGTTGACGGCCGCCAGCGACGCGCCCGACCAGGCGCGCGCCAAGCTGCACAAGGCCATCGGCCTGGCCATGATCGCCGTGCTCGATCAGGCCGACGATACCGACATCGCCCCGGCGCTGGTGGCGCAGGCGGAAACGGCCATGGGCCAGTTGAGGCGCGCCCGCGCCCTGTCCGAGTCGTGCGGCGTCAAGAAAGATATGGAACGGCTGGAACGGCGCCTCAAGCGCGCGGCCGGTTCCACGTAAAGAGCATCTCCCCCGCAGCACGGCGGCACGGGGGGATTCTGGCTAATTCATTTGCCTGATGAACCCCGTCCACCGCCCACTTTTGAAAGCGTCCCGTATGTCCTTCATGGCCCTGCCCCCGTCCATCCCGCCCGGCACCACTCCCACGCCGCCAGCACCGGCCGCCGGCATCATCGAGAACGACGGCTGGTTTCCCGACATCCTGCTCACCGATATGCGCGACGCCATGCGCCTGGACGGCACCGTCACCGACGCGCGCCTGGTGCAAGCCGTGGTCGATGCCATCCTGCAGGTCAACCGCGAGCTGGCCGACTGGCAGGGCAAGCAGGCCGCCGCAGGTATCACCGCCCTGGTGGACGTGCCGGCCGCGTGCATCAACCGCGAATCCCGCCTGCTGGCGCAGTACCGGCGCGCCGTCTACAGCACGGCGAAAGCGGATCTGATCGAGCGTTACCGCGATTACGACAGCACGGCCACGTCCGTCAGCGACAAGAAAAGCATGGAATGGCTCGACGAGGCGCCCGGCGCGCAGCGGCGCAATGCGCAATGGGCCATCGCCGATATCGTCGGGCGCACGCACCTCACCGTGGAATTGATCTGATGCAGGTGCGCACGCAGCAGCACGACACGGTAGACGCCCTGGTGTGGCGCTACCTGGGCGACGGCGCGGGATACGTCGAGCAAACCCTGGAAATGAATCCCGCGCTGGCGCGCCACGGCGCCGTGCTGCCGGCCGGCCTGGTCGTCACCCTGCCCGAGCCGGCACCCAGCACGGCCCAAGCCGCAGACATCGTGCAGCTATGGGATTAACGCCCGAATCAACCTTTTTACCCTTATGAAAAATCTCTCACCCCTTACCCCGGAGAATCAAGCAATGTCCGCAGAATCGTTTGGTGGTTTCGCCACCCTGGTCAAACTGTACGGCTTCAAGGCGGCGCTGGGCATGGCCGGCGCCGCCATGCTGTACATCGTGCTGCCGCCCTTGAACAGCGACGGCACCTTCAACAAGGGCGAATTCGTCGCCCGCCTGGCCTGCGCCGGCGTGTTCTCGTGCCTGCTGGGCGGCACCGTCTACCAGCTGCTGTGCGCCCAGCTCCCGGCCATCGGCGCCATGGTCAACGCCTCCGCCATCGATCTGATCGTGGGCGCGCCCGGCTGGTGGGTATCGCGCGCCGTGGCCCTGTGGTTCCAGCGCCGCAGCGACAAAGACATCGCCGAGCTGGTCAAAGACGCGAAGGAGCTCTGATGGCCACTACGGAAAATCCGCTGATCGCGCGCACCATCGACGCCATCCTGCGCGCCGAAGGCGGCTATGTGAACGACCCGCAAGACAAGGGCGGCGAAACCAATTACGGCATCACCGTGGCCGTGGCGCGCGCCAACGGCTACACGGGGCCGATGCGCGATCTGCCCGAGGCCGTGGCACGCGCCATCTACACGGTGCGCTACATCACGGAACCGAAGTTCGACCAAGTGCTGGCCCTGCACGCCGGCATCGGCGCCGAAGTGATCGACACGGGCGTGAACATGGGGCCGCACCGCGCGGCCGAGTTCCTGCAGCGCTGGCTGAACGGTTTCAACGACACGGGCGCCCGCTACCCCGCCCTGTTTGTCGATGGCCGCCTGGGTGCGCAGTCGCTGGGCGCCCTTGCATCCTTCCTGAAATGGCGCGGCCAGGATGGCGCCACCGTGCTGCTGCGCGCCCTGAACGGTCTGCAGGCGGCGCGCTATCTGGAAATCACCGAGGCCAACACGACCCAGCGCCGTTTTCTGTTCGGCTGGATCAAGGAACGGGTGGCCATGTGACCACCACCACCTGGCGTCCGCTGGCCGCTGTTCTCGTGTGCGGCGCCATCGCGGGCTGGACGGCGCAGGACTGGCGCAAGGATGCCAGCATTGCCGAACTGCGGCGGGAGGCCGCCACCAACAAAAGCACCGCCGCCAGCGCACTGGCCCAGGCCACCGCCCGCGTGCTCACGCTGGAACGCGCCGCCGGCGCTGCCCTGGCGCAGCGCGCCGACCACCTCAACCAGGAGCAAACCCATGCGAAAACTGAACGTGACCGTTTCAATGCTGACGTGCGCAGTGGCGCTGTGCGCCTGTCAATCCCCGTCGCCGGCGGCCACTGCGCAGCAACTGCAGATTCCACCGCTGCCGCAAGCGATCAGCACCAAACGCGCGCCGAACTTGACCCGTCGACTGCGGCAGCTCTTGACGCCATTGCCGGCGACGGCGACGACGCCACCCGACAGCTGAACGCCTGCATCGACGCCTACAACACCGTGCGAGACACCTACCATGTACAAACCGAATAGCCTGCGCCAGCACTTGGCCGCCGCCATCCCCGACCTGCAGCGCGACCCCGACCGCCTGCTGGTCTTCGCCGACGAGGGCAACGTGGTGGCCAATGCCACCGCCTCGCTGTCGTTCGAATACCGCTTCAAGCTCAACCTGATCGTGACTGACTACGCCGGCGACGCCGACGCCATCATGGTGGCCTTGTTAGCCTGGCTAAAAGTCCACCAGCTCGACCTGCTGGCCAATGAAGAGCGGCGCAAGCATGGCATTGCCTTTGAAGTCGACTTCAACAACCATGAGACAGTCGATATCTCGATCAAGCTGGACCTGACCGAGCGCGTGGCCGTCAAGACCGGCGAGGCGGGCCGCCTGGACATCAAGCACCTGGCCGAGATACAGCATATGCCGGCCTACGCGGACGAGTTCTGGAAGCTGTATGCCGGCGAGAAGCTGCTGGCGGAATGGCGCACGCCCGAGGCGACAGCATGAGTGACGACCTGCACGCGCTGGAATCCTGGGCCGGTGCCCTGCTGGCCAAGCTGCAGCCGGCCCAGCGCCGCGCCATCAATCACAAGGTCGCCATCGACCTGCGCCGCAGCCAAGCGCAGCGCATCAAGGCGCAGCAGGGGCCGGATGGTGCGGCCTACCCGGCGCGCAAAAAGCGAAGGGAACTCAAGGTTAAGAAAGGACGCGTCAAACGCCAGAAGGCCGCAATGTTCAACAAGATTCGCACCGCTAAATACCTCAAGGTGCAAGCAGATCCTGGCCAGTTGACTGTCGGCTTCGTGGGTAAGGTGATGCAGGTCGCACGGGTGCATCATGAGGGCTTGACGGATAGCGTCTCCAATAAAGGGCCAAAATACAGCTATCCGGCCCGTCCGCTGCTGGGATTCAGTGAGGCGGATCGGACGTTGATCCGAGAATCCCTCCTCAAGCACATCCTGGATTGCTAGTTTTTCGCATCGAAACAGGCGTACACTCATCACAAGCTTATAACCGTGGAGTACACAATGCTGGTCGGCCTTTTCCTACGTCACTATAAAACATACAAAAAAATTAACTTCATTCCAATTAGTACCGGGCCTAGTTTCACAGCTTACATGGGGGCAAATGGAGTAGGGAAAAGTTCGATACTTGATGCGCTAGATAAGTTCTTTAACGGTGGTGAGTGGAGCATAAATTTACAAGCACGATCCGACGGCGGGATTTCAGGCGATGATAAAGTTCCCTTTATCATGCCAATATTTTTAATTGAAAGATCGTTACTGGAAAGCTCCGCTGAAGTTGAACTTTTAAGCTCATATCTTTGGAATACGGATTACAAAACTGTTGACGCAATCAGTGAATTCTACACCCTTCGAGATAATCTAACAAAAAAAGGATTTTCAGAACAAAGTCATTATCTAATTGCAATTGGCAAGCAATATCCAAAAAATGGAGTATTTCTCGGATCTTTTGGAACAGATCCAGAACTAAAAATTATGTTAGAAGGAGTAGGCGTATCAGAAAAGGACTTAACGATATTACTCCAAAAAATATTAAATATTTATGCGTATTTTTATATACCGGTTGAAGCCGACGCAAGTGCCTACTCAGCGTTAGAATCAAAGCATGTTTTAAAATTACTCGACGAAAACATCCGGGGAGCTATTGAATACTCAATTGGATCATCAACGGTAGCTGCAATAAATGGATCACTTGGAAACTTTATTGATGACATAAGCAACAGCTTAAAAGAATATGAGTATAAAGGATCGTATAAAAATAAACTTACAATGAACGATCTTATCGAAAAAGTTTTCGAGGCCTACTTTTCAATAAAAATACTGCACGGAAAAAGAGACGGCACCTCGTTACCCATACGCGACATGAGCGCGGGTGAAAAGAGACGGGCCTTAATTGATCTTGCCTATTCTTTACTAGCGCGAAGCAAAGCGCGTGGCCATACAGTATTGCTCGCTATAGATGAACCAGATGCTTCATTACATACCTCTGCATGTCATGATCAGTTTGCCAGGCTCGCTGAAATCCCTCAACTTACGATACCTCAAACTCAAGTATTAATTACGACTCACTGGTATGGATTCCTTCCAATATTACAAGAAGGTATTGCCCATGCTATGCAAAACACAAATGGAAAAATAGAATTTCATTCATTTGACCTATATAATTACCACGAACAAATAAAACAAAAAATAAAATCACAATCCTCCGCCGTGGCATTAGATGTGGAGCTAAAAAGTCATAACGATTTAATACAAGCAATTGTGTCATCCATCATTCGTCAAAATGGATATAATTGGATTCTATGCGAGGGACTATCAGATAAAATATACTTAGAATATTATTTATCAAGCTTAGTGAAAAGCCACAATCTTAGAATAATTCCATTGGGTGGATTTAAAGAAGTCCGCCGAGCATATGAATACCTTATAAAGCCACTCAATGACACAGCATACTCACCAACTGGGCGGGTATTGTGTCTAGTTGACACTGACGAACAACTTCCAAGTGTTACCACATATAACGATGCAAAATACATTGACTTTAAAAGAATAATCTACAACAGCAAAGAAAATGAATGTATTCTCGTAGATATGCAAAATGAAAAACGTTCACCAGCGACGGAAATAGAGCATGCTCTTGATCCGAAGAATTTCCTAAGGACAGTAAAAATTTTGGACGACTCGCCAAGCGTCCTTGCTCTTAGAGAAATTGTAAAAAATGAAAAATATAATGATTCATCAAAGTCAACATATGGATACTTAGATCTTTCACCATCGTTAAACGAACGTATGATGTCCGAATATTTTGACATTGATGATAATAAAGTTAGATTTGCCAACGCATATACTCAAGACCCATGGCATGTCACGCCTCGCTGGATTGAAGAAATTAAATTGATTTTTAACCCGCCGCAAAAAAAAGGAAAAAAATAACAGCCCTGATATCTGCTGTGAAAAATTTCTTATCTCCGCCCTCTAATTCACAGAATAGCTATCAAAAAAACTTTTTTTGATCTGAGGTCAAACAGAGGAGCTTTCCGTGGAGAGCATGTATCAACCATAGTCCGAGCTACTAAACGGTATATCAACCCGCCCCCGCGTGCATCCGCACGCGGACTTCGGCAACATGCATTGCATGAACGCCGTCCTGTCTGACCTCCTCCGCTTGCTGCAAAACCTGATCCGCCTGGGCACTATCGCCGAGGTCAAAGGAGCCAAGGCGCGCGTGCGGCTCGGGCCAAACCTCATCACCGAATGGCTGAAATGGGCCACCCGACGCGCCGGCAGCACGCGCACCTGGTCGGCACCCACGGTCGGCGAACAGGTGATCGTCTTTTCCCCAGGCGGCGACCTGACGCGCGGCATCATCCTGCCGGCCCTGTACTCGCAGGAATTTGATGCTCCCGAGTCCAGCGACAGCATCCACACCACGCACTACCCCGACGGCGCCGTGGTGCAGTACGACCATGCGGCCCATACCCTGACGGCCACCCTACCCAGCGGCACCGCCACCATCACCGCCGACAAGGTCACGTCGAACGCGCCCAGCACCATCTGCACGGGCGACCTGACAGTCATGGGCAATCTGCTTGTCGAGCAATCGGCCACCGTGAACGGCGCCACCGCCCTGAATGGCGGCGTAAACGCCAAGGCCGGCGCCGCTGGCGGCGTGGCCATGGCCGTGCAAGGGACGATCAAGGCCAGTGAGGACGTGCTGGCCGGCGCCATCAGCCTGGTCAGGCATCCGCACAGCGGCGTCAAGGCCGGCGGCGACCAAACAGGCGGGCCGCAACCATGATGGGCATGCACGCCGCCAGCGGGTGCAGCCTGACGGGCCTGGACCACCTGCGCCAATCCGTGGCCGACATCATCACCACGCCCATGGGTTCGCGCATCCGACGCCGCCGCTACGGGTCCGAGGTGCCCGAGCTGATCGACCAGCCCCTGAACAGCGCCACGCAGTTGCGCATCTATGCCGCCACCGCCTTTGCCCTGCGCCGCTGGGAACCGCGTTTGCAGCTTGCCAGTGTGCAGCTCACGCGCGACACAGACGGCGCCATCACGCTGCTGCTCGATGGCACTGCCAATGGTCAAGGCATTACCCTGTCCGTGCCCGTCAAGCAAGGGGGCACCGTATGAGCACGCCTATCGACCTGACACAATTGCCGGCGCCCAGCGTGGTGGAAGTGCTGGACTTCGAAGCCATTCTAACCAAGCGCAAAGCGCATCTGGTCAGCCTGCTACCGGAAGCCGAGCGCGCGGCCGTCACGGCCCTGCTAGAGCTGGAATCGGAGCCGGCCACCAAGCTGCTGGAAGAGAACGCATATCAGGAAACCATCCTGCGCAACCGCGTCAACGAAGCGGGCAAGGCCGTCATGCTGGCGTTTGCCCTCGACGGCGACCTGGACCAGCTGGGCGCCAACGTCAACGTGGCGCGCCTGACCATCACACCGGCCAATTCCAGCGCCCTGCCGCCCGTGGCCGCCGTCATGGAAGATAACGACGCCTATCGCCTGCGCATCCAGGAAGCGCCTGACGGCCTGTCCGTGGCTGGCCCGAAAGCCTCCTACGAATTTCACGCCCGCAGCAGCGACGGCCGCGTCAAGGACGCGAGCGCCACCAGCCCCGCCCCGGCGCACGTCATCGTCACGGTGCTGGCCAACAACGACACAGGCATCGCCGACGCCGCGCTGCTGGCCACCGTGGCGCGCGCGCTCAACGCCGAGGACGTGCGCCCCCTGGGCGACCGCTTGAGCGTGCAAGCCGCCCAAGTCATCGACTACCAGATCGAGGCCACCTTGTTTATCGGCGTCGGCCCGGAAGTGCCGATTCTGCTGGATGCCGCGCGCACCAACGCCGTGCGCGTGTCGCAGCCGCGCCGCCCGCTGGGGCATAGCATTTATCGATCTGCCTGCAGCGCCGCCGTCCACGTCGAAGGCGTGCGCAAGATCGTCTTGAGCAGCCCGGCCGCCGACATCGAACTGAACGCCACCCAGGCCGCGCGCTGCACGGCCATTAAGCTCAATGTCGTGGTGCTCGATGAATAAGGTCGTGCCAACCCTGCCACCCAACACCACGGCGCTCGAGCGCGCCATTGCCGTAGCCTGCGCCGAGCTGGTCAACGTGCCCGTGCCGCTGCGCGACCTGTGGAATGCCGACCGCTGCCCGGTTGCCCTGCTGCCGTTCCTGGCCTGGGCCTGTTCCGTTGACCGCTGGGACGACGCCTGGCCCGAATCGATCAAGCGCGGCAGCATCAAGGCGGCCTATTTCATTCACAAGCACAAGGGCACGATTGCCGCCGTGCGCCGCGTGGTCGAGTCCCTGGGCTATTTGATCCGCATCACCGAATGGTGGCAGACCACGCCACCGGGCGTGCCGGGCACCTTCCGCCTCGATGTCGGCGTGCTGGACTCGGGCATCACGGGCGCCATGTTTCAGGAAATGGAACGGTTGATTGCCGACGCCAAGCCCGTCAGCCGCCACATGACGGGCCTGGCGATTTATCTGGAAAGTCGCGGCAGCATCTACGCGGGCGCTTGCGCCTACCACGGCGACAGCATGACCGTGTATCCCTGGATCGCGGAAACCATCGAAGTGCGCGGCACGCTGTTGCAGGCCGGCGCATCCCATACCATCGACACTCTCACCATCTATCCATGAGCACATACTTTGCCATCCTGACCGAAGTGGGCGAGGCCAAGCTGGCCAATGCCATCGCCC
Organism: Janthinobacterium sp. EB271-G4-7A; assembly: GCF_020858075.1. NCBI lineage: Bacteria > Pseudomonadati > Pseudomonadota > Betaproteobacteria > Burkholderiales > Oxalobacteraceae > Janthinobacterium > Janthinobacterium sp. EB271-G4-7A. Next base: position 136,956 of record NZ_JACYMI010000003.1, on the reverse strand, counting down.
TGGGTCAAACCCTGAAACTGAAAAGCCTGGCCGTGGGCGACGGCAACGGCAATCTGCCCATGCCATCGCGCACGCAAAAGGCGCTGGTGCATGAAGTGCGCCGTGCCGGCCTGAATCAGCTGACGGTCGACCCGGCCAACAGCAGCCAGATCATCGTCGAACAGGTGCTGCCCGAGAACGTGGGTGGCTGGTGGATACGCGAAATCGGTATCTACGACGAGGCGGGCGACCTGTGCGCGGTGGCCAACTGCCCGCCGAGCTACAAACCTGTGATGGCCGAGGGCAGCGCGCGCACGCAAGTGGTACGCATTGTGCTGATCGTCGCCAGCACGGCCGCCATCGAGCTGAAAATCGATCCGTCCGTCATCCTGGCCACCCGTAAATATGTCGATGACCAGGACATTAGCGTGCGCACCTATGGCGACACGCAACTCGCCAAGCACCAGGCCGCTGCCGATCCGCACCCGCTGCTGGCCAAGGTCGCCGACGTCGATCAGCAGGTCCGCAATGTCGTTGCCTACGTCGACCGACAGGACACCAGCGCACGCACCTATGGCGAGGAGCAACTGGCCAAGCACCAGGCCGCTGCCGACCCGCACCCGCTGCTGGCGAAGGTCGCCTATGTCGATCAGCAGGACGCCAGCGCGCGCACCTATGGCGACCAGCAACTGGCCAAGCACCAGGCTGCTGCCGATCCGCACCCGCTGCTGGCGAAAGTCGCCTATGTCGATCAGCAAGACACCAGCGCACGCACCTACGGCGATCAGCAACTGGCCAAGCACCAAGCCGCCGCCGATCCGCACCCGCTGCTGGCCAAGGTCGCCTATGTCGATCAGCAGGACACCAGTGCACGCACCTACGGCGACCAGCAACTGGCAAAGCACCAGGATGCTGCCGATCCGCACTCCCAATACAGCAAGAAAGAAGTGGTGACGCCACCGAAGTTTGACGCATCGACCAAGCTGGCCAACACCGATTTTGTCCAGCGCGCGCGCGGTGGCATGGTGGGGTTCGCTCGTGTGGATGCTGACCGTGCGCTTACCGCTGATGACGCCGGTTCTGTTCTCCTGCTTGGTATTGCCGCAACGACGCTCACCATTCCAACGCCGCAAGCCCTGAATATCCCTCACACCGCCGGGGCGTGCGTTCACCTGCATTGCACCGGCCCATATAACGCGCAATTGGTCGCCGGTGTCGGAACGTCGCTCGTGGCCCCGGACGCCACGGCAAGCATCATCCTCAAAAAAGGGCAGTCGCTCACCTTGATGGCGACCACCAACCAGACTTGGCGAGTCATCGCTTCAACCGCCGAGCTGTGGCGCAATGCGGACTTTGCATCCCGGCTGCTGCCCGACGGCGATCTGAAACTGCCGGGCGACTTCATCATGCAATGGGGCTCCGTGACGGCAGGGCCGGCGGGCACGCGCGTGGCCTTTCAGTATGCCTTTCCGAAGCAGTGCCTGCGTGTCTTCCTCACCGTATCGAACGGCAACTATCCGGGCTACGTCAGTTCCGATTCTCCCACTATTACCGGGTTTAACGCCTATGCCGCTGCAGATGCCTCCGCCAATTTCATTGCCATCGGAAAATAACATGACGATGCTCTATTCCAACAAGGTCCGTGGCTTCTTTCCGGCGGACATGCAAGCCGCGTATGAAGCGGCTGGCACCTGGCCGGCCGATGGCGTCGAGGTCACGCCCGAGGATGAAGCCATGCTGCGCGAGGCAATCAGCGCCGGTGCGACCATCCGTAAAAAATCCGGCGGCAAGTGGGACATCGCCGCGCCGCCGCCGTTGCCCTTTGCCGTGCTGGCCGCCCCATACCTGGCCAACGTGCGCCAGACGCGCGACGCGATCCTCAACCGCCTGGCCGGCATCGGCTTTGCCGCCATGGCTGATGGCGACGCAGATACCGTGCAAGCCATCGCGGCGGCGCGCACGTGGCTGCTCGACATCACCACCTGCCCGATGGTTGCCGCCGCGCAGGACATCGAGGCGCTGCAAGCGGCCGTCAACGCCGAATACGCGCGCATCGCTGCAACGCTGACCGGCGAGGCGCGGCGCGCCTTCGATGATACCGCCGGCATGGCATCCACCCAGTAACGCCCCATTCACCACTCACCAGGAGAGCCCTATGGCCACCGACTACCACCATGGCGTGCGCGTCATTGAAATCAACGAGGGTTCGCGCCCCATCCGCACCGTCTCCACGGCCGTGCTGGGCCTGATCGCCACGGCCGACGATGCCGACGCGGCGGCCTTCCCGCTCGACACGCCCGTGCTTGTCACCAACGTGCTGGCCGCCATGGGTAAGGCCGGCAAGACGGGCACCTTGTACCGCGCACTGAAAGCGATTGCCGCGCAGACCAAGCCCCTGACCATCGTTGTGCGCGTGGCCGAGGGCGAGACGGAAGCGGAAACCACCAGCAATGCCGTGGGCGGCGTGTCGCCCGATGGCAAGTACCTGGGCACCCAGGCGCTGCTGGCCGCACAAAGCAAACTCGGCGTGAAACCGCGCATCCTGGGCGCGCCGGGCTTGGACACCCAGGCAGTGACCAATGCTTTGGCCAGCGTGGCGCAGCGCCTGCGCGCCTTTGCCTATGCGTCGGCCTACGGCTGCGCCACCGCCACGGAAGCCATCACCTACCGCAGCCAGTTCGGCCAGCGCGAGCTGATGCTCATCTGGCCGGATTTTGTCAACTGGGATACCGCCATCGATGCCGAAGCCAGCATTTCCGCCGTGGCCTATGCCATGGGCCTGCGCGCCAAGATCGACGAGGAAACGGGCTGGCACAAGACGCTGTCGAACGTGGTCGTCAACGGCCCGACCGGCATCAGCAAGGATGTGTTTTTCGACTTGCAAGACCCGGCCACCGATGCCGGCATGCTCAACGCCAAGGAAGTCACGACCCTGATCAACATGGGCGGTTACCGCTTCTGGGGTTCGCGCACCTGCGAGGCGCAAGGAGGCTTCTTCTATTTCGAAAGCTACACGCGCACGGCCCAGGTACTGGCCGACACCATCGCCGAGGCGCACTTCGCCTACGTCGATGTGCCCTTGCATCCGTCCCTGGTGCGCGACCTGTTGGAAAGCATCAACGCCAAGTTCCGCGACCTGAAATTGCAGGGCTACATCATCGACGGCCATGCCTGGTATGACGAGCAATACAACGACAAGGCCGGGCTGAAAGACGGCAAGCTGGCCATCGATTACGACTACACGCCCGTGCCGCCGCTGGAAAACCTGAAATTCCAGCAGCGCATCACCGACCGCTACCTGGCCGACTTCGCCTCGCGTATCGCCGCGTAACCGTCCAATCACCACCCTGCCCGCGCCAGCGCGGGCGCATTGAATCACTGGAGAAATTATGGGCCTGCCCCGCAAACTGAAAAATTTTAACTTGTTCCAGAACGGCGTCTCCTTCATGGGCATGGTGCCCGAAGTCACCTTGCCGAAACTGAGCCGCAAGATGGAAGAGTACCGCGCCGGCGGCATGAGCGGCCCCGTGTCCGTGGACTTCGGCAATGAGGCGCTGTCGCTGGAATGGAGCGGCGGCGGCCTGATCGCCGAAGCCCTGAAACAGTACGGCGCGCACACGCACGGCGCCGTGCAACTGCGCTTTGCCGGCGCCTATCAGGAAGATGACGATGGCACGGTTGCCGCCGTCGAGGTCGTCGTACGCGGCCGTTACAAGGAAATCGATATGGGCGGCGCCAAGATGGGCGACGACACCACCCACAAATACACGATGGCTTGCAGCTATTACAAGCTGATGATCGACGGCGCCACCGTCATCGAACTGGACTTCATGAGCGGCACCGAGAACTTTGGCGGCGGCGACACGAATGCCGCCATCCGCAAGGCCATCGGCCTGTAATCCCCTTTTCTAAACACACCACAACAAGGAACACAGCATGAACAACGAAAACACAAACCAAGCCGTCATCGAGCTGGACGAACCGATCAAGCGCGGCGACACCTTTATCACCTCGCTCACCGTGCGCAAGCCCAAGGCGGGCGCCCTGCGCGGCATTTCCCTGATCGAGCTGGCCAACCTGAACGTGTCGGCCCTGCAGATCGTGCTGCCGCGCATCACCGAGCCGACCTTGACCGTGCACGACATCGCCAACATGGACCCGGCCGACCTGCTGGCCGTGGGCGCCGAGGTCGCCGGTTTTTTGGCGAGCAAAGCCGATCGCCTTTCGGTATCCCCAGCGAAGTAGAAGACGCCATGGCCGACATTGCCGGCGTCTTCCACTGGACGCCGGCAGCGATGGACGGTTTTACGATAGATGAACTGATGGGCTGGCGCGAACGCGCCAGGCAACGCAGCGGAGCGGAATAGATGGCTGGTCGGGATTTGAAGTTACAGGTAGTGTTTTCGGCGCTGGACAAAATCACAGCGCCCCTCAAAAAAATACGTGCTGCAGTTGCCCCGACCAGCAAAACACTGCAGGAGGTTAGCCAGCGCCTGAAAGGCTTGAATGACAAACTCAAGGAAACCAAGTACCTGCGCAAGCTGCAGGAAGAATTTCGCACCACATCGAGCGAACTGAAAAAGAGCAAGCTGGCCCTGAATGACACGCGTGTCGCGTTCGACAATCAGCGCCTGGCGCAGCACAAGCTGGCAAGCGAGACTCGGGCAGCGCGCACCGAATTCAAAGGCCTGCAGCTTGAACTGATGCGCACGCGGGAACCCAGCGGCAAACTGTCGGCCAGCTTTGCGCTGGCGCGCGACAACCTCACCAGGCTGGAACTGAAATATAGTCAGTCGCAGGAAAAGCTGCGCAGCCTGAAAACAACGCTCGGCCAGGCCGATGCGGCAGTGACCAGGATCAGCGGGAGCAAACTCAAGCTGGCTCAAAACCTGACACTCGTGCGGCAAAAGATGGATGCCGCAGGCACCAGTACGTCAAAAATGCGCCAGCATGAACGGACGCTGGCCACCGACATCGCTGCAGCCAACACGCAGTTGGAAATCCAGCAGAAGAAGCTGGCCACCCTCAAGGCGCGCCAGGATCGCGTGGCCACTGCCCAGCAAGGCGCGGCAAAGGCCAAGGCCATCGCCGGCGGCGTGGCCAGCGCTGGCGTGGGCGCCACCGTGGCGGGCGCGGCAATCGGCGCCCCCGTGGTAAAGGGATTGCACGAAGCGAAACACTACGAAATCGAAACAGCGCGCATCCGTGCGCTGGGCACGCGCACGGGCCAGGAAAAAGAACACGCCATCGAGTTTGCCAAGCAGCTCAAGACGTATGGCGTCAGCCAGCTGGAAAAAACGGAAATGATCCGCGATTCCATCTCGATCTTCGCCGATGGCCACCACGCGGAAATGGCCCTGCCGACCATGTCGAAGATGAAATTCATCAACGATACGCTCTACCCGGAATCGGCAGGCGAGCGCAACGCTCAACTGTTCGCCATGCAAAAGGTCATCGAACTGCGCGGCAACGCCGGTTCCGTCGAAGCCTTCAAGAGCGATGCTGACCGCGTGCAAAAGGTAATCGCGGCCACGGGCGGGCGCGTCGGTGGCGAAGACTGGCGGCAATTTACGATCCGCAGCGGCGTGGCCGGCAAAGGCCTGAACGACAATGCCTTCTTCAACCAGATGGAACCCATGCTGCAGGAGCTGGGCGGCTCAACTGCGGGCGTGGGCTGGCGATCCCTCTACAACAACATTTACCAGGGCAAGGGCACGCAGCGCGCGGCCAGGGAAATGCAAAGCCTGGGCCTGCTGAGCGGCAAGCACATCAAGTATGACAAGGTGGGCCAAATCAAATATATCCAGGCCGGCGCGCTGCTGGAAGGCGAACTGTTCCAGAAAAGCCCGCTCGACTGGATCGAGAAAGTATTCCTGCCCAAGCTGGCGGCCAAGGGCATCACGGATAAGGACGAGATCAACAGCAAGATCGGCGCCCTGGTATCGAATAGCAACGGCGCCGCCTTCCTGATGCGCATGGTCGACCAGCGCGCGCAGATCCGCAAGAGCGAACGCCTGAACCAGAATTCTGAGGGCATGGACAGCCTGCACGTCCGCGCACGTGGCCTCGGGGCCGGCGCGGAACGGGAAACGCTGGCCAAGGTTTCCGACCTGAAGCTGGTCATGGGCGAAAAAATCCTGCCCATGTACACGCAGGGACTGGAAATGGCGATTGCCGCCATGACGCGCCTGAATGCCTTCATGGAGCGCAACCCGACCACGGCCAAGGTCATGATTACCGCCTTTGCCGTGCTGGCCGGCCTGCTGCTGGTGCTCGGCCCGCTGATGCTGGGCATTGCCGCCATGATCGGCCCGTACGCCATGCTGCACGTCATGTTCGCCAAAATGGGCGTGACGGGTGGCGTGCTCACGCCGATCCTGCGCGGCCTGGGCGGCGCCTTCATGTGGGCCGGCCGTGCCGTGCTGTGGCTGGGCCGCGCTCTTCTGATGAACCCGATTGGCATCGCCATCACGGTCATTGCCGGCGCCGCCTTCCTGATCTATAAATACTGGGAACCGATCAAGGGATTCTTTGGCGGCCTATGGTTAGACGTCAAGGCGGCGTTTGCCGGCGGCTTTACTGGCATCAATAGCCTGATCGCCGACTGGTCGCCGCTGGGCCTGTTCTATCGCGCCTTCGCGGGCGTGCTGGGCTGGTTCGGCGTTGCGCTGCCGGCCAGGTTCACCGACTTTGCCGCCGACATCCGGGGCCGCTTCGCCAAAGGACTGGCGCCGCTGGCTGGCTTCTTTACTGGCATCTGGTCGCAGATCAAGACAGCCTTTGCCGGCGGCATCGGCGGAGTCAGCGCCCTGATTGCTAACTGGTCGCCACTCGGCCTGTTCTATCGCGCCTTCGCGGGCGTGCTGGGCTGGTTCGGCATCGCGCTGCCGGCCAAGTTCACCGACTTTGGCGCCAGCATCCTGCAGCGCATCACCGCATCTTGGCAACCTATCGCCGCCTTCTTTGGCGATATCTGGTCGCGCCTGCGCACCGTCTGTGCCGGCGGCATGGGCAGCATCACGGCCCTGATTATCAACTGGTCACCGGTCGGCGTGTTTTACCAGGCCTTCGCGGGCGTGCTGAGCTGGTTCGGCATCAAGCTGCCGGCCCAGTTTACCGAGTTCGGCGCCAATATCCTGCGCGGCCTGGTCAACGGCATCACGGGTTCCATGGGCGCCGTCAAGGACGCCATCAGCAACGCCGGTTCCAGCACCATTGCCTGGTTCAAGGAAAAGCTGGGCATCCACAGCCCGAGCCGCGTGTTTGCCCAGCTCGGCGACTACACCATGCAGGGCTTGGCTGTAGGCCTGGACCGCAGCGAGGGCGCACCGATTGCCAAGGTATCCGGTCTGGCGCAGCGCCTGACGCAACTGGGCGCGGGCATCGCCATCGGCACGGCCACGGCGTTACCCGCCAGCGCCTTCGACACGCGCGCGCCGCTGCCCGTGGGCGGGTTCGGCGCCGGCATGACCATCCAGGGCGACAAGATCGAAATCACTTTCAATGTGCAGGCCGGCACCGATCCCCAGGCCATCGCGCGCGCGGTAAGCGCGGTGCTCGATCAACGCGACCGCGAAAAGGCGGCGCGCATCCGCTCGTCCCTGCGCGACCACGATTAAGAAGGAATAACCACCATGATGATGATTTTAGGAATGTTCGTGTTCAGCCTGCCGACCCTGGCCTATCACGAGCTGCAGCGGCAAACGGAATGGAAGCACGCCAGCACGGCACGCGTAGGCCTGCGCGACGCGCACCAGTATGTGGGGCCCGGCGACGACACCATCACCCTGTCGGGCTGGGTGGCGCCGGAGCTGACCGGCTCCCTGTATTCGCTCGATGCGCTGCGCATGATGGCCGACACGGGAAAATCGTGGATTCTGATCCAGGGCACGGGCCGCATTCTCGGCTCCTACCGCATCACCAGCATGACGGAGGGGCGCACCCTCCTGGACGGCAGCGGCGGCGCGCGGCGCGTCGAGTTCTCGATTGCACTCAAGCGCGACGACGACGGCGTGCTGGCCATGGTCGGCCTGGGCGACATCGGCGACCTGAAAAACATGCTCAGCATCGACGGCATGACCAGCAGCATTGCCGGCGCGGCCAAGAACGCCGTGGGCAGCGTCGTCGGCAATGTGGTCGGCGGCATCACCTCGAAATACGGCGGCGTGGTCAGCGAGATGAAGGACAAGATCGGCGGCAGCATCAGCGGCGCCATCGGCAGCGCGGCGGACAAGTTCAAATGAGCGAGCATATCCCCGCCTTCAAGGTCAGCATCGAGGACAAGGATTTGACAGCCATTGTCTCGCCGCGGCTAATTAATTTGACGTTGACCCTGTGCCGTGGCGACGAGAGCGACCAGCTCGACATTTCCCTGGATGACAGCGACGGCAAGCTGGCCCTGCCGCCGCGCGGCGCGCAGATCGCCCTCGCGTTGGGCTGGCAAGCCACAGGCCTGGTAGACATGGGCAAGTTCACCGTGGACGAGGTGGAGCACAGTGGCGCGCCCGATACCATCACCCTGCGCGCCAGGTCGGCCAACCTGATCGACACGTTTAAGCAGCAACAGGAACACAGCTTTCACAAGACCACCTTGGGCGCCATCATCGAGGCGATTGCCTTCCGTAACGAGCTGGCGTCGGGCGTGTCGGCGCGCCTGCGCGATACCGCCGTCGAGCACATCGACCAGACCCACGAAAGCGATGCGGCCTTCCTGCGCCGGCTGGGTAGGAAATACGATGCGGTGGCCACCGTCAAGAACGACACGCTGTTGTTCATCCCCATCAACCAGAGCCGCACCGCCAGCGGCAAGGCGCTGCCCGTCATCCCCATCAAGCGCGCCCTGGGCGACGGCCACCGCTACCACAGCGCCGAAAGCGACGCCTACACGGGCGTGCGCGCCTTCTGGCATGACGAGCGCTACGCCCGGCGCCGCAGCGTGGTGGCGGGCGTGCCCGGCAACAGCAAGCGCCTGCGCACCACCTTTGCCAACGAAACCGACGCGCGCGCGGCGGCCGTGGCCGAATGGCAACGCATCCTGCGCGGTCTGGCCACCTTTGAAATGAGCCTGGCCCTTGGCAACCCGGCCGTGTTCCCGCAATCGCCCGTGACCGTGCAGGGCTTCAAGCCCGAGATCGACGCCACCGAATGGCTATCGGTCAAGGTCACGCACAGCCTGGGCGGCAGCGGCTTCACCACGCGGGTGGAGTTTGAAACGAAGACGGAAGCGGTCGAGGCCGAGCGCGAGGACGAGAAAGACCCGGACGAAGGCATCACGGGCGTGGTGGCCAAGTGGAAGGACGTGGCGGCGAAGAAGAAAAATGCGGGGCAGGAGCAGGCCGGCGCCACGGGTACGCTCAAAACGCTGGGGCATCTTTACAAGAGCAAGCAAGCCGCGAAGCGGGCGGCGCTACATGCATGGAAACACATTGAAGAGGTGCGAGACATTATTCGTGAAAACAATGAATAACCTTGGAGCATCTAGCAACTCCCTAGAAAAATAAGGCAATAGCAGAAACGAGAAATTATCCTAAAAAGTCTGTGCCGAACACAAAAAAACATATCAAAAACGCTGGCAATCAATGGAAACAATAAGTTACATTTTATGAAATACATAAAATTGGTATGTTTTTGAAAATCACATCAACACTCACTCAAGAAAAATATTGTGAAATTTATAATTAATGAATCAAGATCGTAGTGAACGCTCTACTATCAAAGTATCAACATGATTCTATTTTTATAAAATATATGGCACACTAAACGGACTACAGTTACAAAGTGGAAATTGTAAAATGACAAATTTAAATGACTCTAAAAAACCAACACAAGAGCAAATTTATGCCGTAGCGTTAGAAATTCGTAAGCATATGGAGTCAATGGCGGCAGAGCTGCCAGCACCAATTGCCAATCAATTGCAAGAGATTATGGATTTCCGAACATCCCTCACTTCCGAGACGGATCGAGGTTCGGCGCTGATGGCAGCCGCGTTTCTTGATGATCGAATAAAATCACTATTGGCCGCACGTCTTGTAGACGATAAAAAGTTAGGGCGACGCGTATTCGAATTTAACGGCCCACTTGGAACGTTTTCGTCCCGGATAGACTTTTCTTACCTTTTGGGCCTTCTTCCAAAAAATGCCAACAGAGATCTTCATCTTCTTCGATCGATAAGAAACAAGTTCGCACACATCGCAGCGCCAATAGGTTTTGATCATCCAGAAATTAAGCCTTTGTGCGATAGTTTGGTATTTCATGGAGTTCTGAATGAGGCCGGGCCAGGAGCTAAATATCGTCGTTCAGTAATGGCCTTACTCACAATAATTCTTGAAGCGACCAACAACGCAGAGCATATCTCCCCCAAAACAGATGCTCTGGTACCTGACAGGACTGATGCTTATCAAGCCGTTTCTGAAATTTGGGCAAAATTTTCCAATGGCATTCCTTACCCAGTTGAACATCACCATGTAAAAACATCTGATCGTCCTCAAAGTGAATCGAAGCCGATGCCGAACGGCGATTAGCGTTGCGCGCCGGCCTCAAATTTATTGCACATATGACAATACGCAGTTCGGCCAGATGGAATGGATGCGGTGCCTCGCTGGATAAACACCGGCGCCCCCATAGCTTTGTCCACCTCCGACGGCTCGCAAGTAAAAATTGAAATCACTTGGTCGCCGATCCGGTAAATTTGTAGCTTGGCATCTTCTTTGCCAACTGTATCGACTCGAACAGTGAACGTTCGAGGGTCAGGTCTGCCATTCCGACACAGACCCAACTATACGAATCTCCAAGCTGAAGTCTCCGCGTAAGCTCAGCGTCAATACGCATACGCAGCATAGTTAGTAGTGCAGTATTAACAGTTAGTACTGCACGGTTTGCTGTGAGTCTGGTTACCTAGGCTGAGATCGTGTCCGAATGGCAGACCTGACTCCGCCACCTTTGTTACAAATCGAATGTGTCGCCATCTTTAAACAAGCCATGTCTCAAGGAAACCTTGTAAACTTCTCAATGCCTCCTTGTCTTCGGGATATTTTTCAGTATCTATAGAGTCGCACCTGGCCTTGGCTACGCCAATGCCAATGAAGATGTCAACCGTCGCTCTGTCGAATATGTTGCTCAACGTTGAGATCCGATCACCAAATGAGTGGCTTGCGCCACGGCTCATCATGCGCGTGACCATCCTTGCAAATCCCTCGTCGGATTGGGTGGCTCTCAGCACCCAATCGCGAGGCTCATCAAACGAACCCGAGTAATCTTTCCATCGGTAGAGCAAGGAAATCAGATCCGGCTCGACGATCAACGTATCACCGTCTGCTGCACGGAGCCCTATCAACCTTAACCATTCACTTTTTATCTGATTAACGGTGTCAAGGTCGAGCGCAGGATCAAAGGCATGACCCTCGGTTTGATCGGCGGGATCGTTCAAATGTATCAAGATCGCAGCGACAGACATGGCCTTAGTTTGGCGGAACGCCTCGAGGACCAAAGCTCCTCGTATAGCCTCCGGCATCTGCTTCAGGTACCAGCTGGTCGCTCGCCAGGCTGAAATCCAAGGTGAATTAAATACACCGAGATCAATCCTTCCTGCGAGCGTCTGTGCTATTCCAAACATTCCAGGCAGCAGCACTGAGGCATTCTCGACCGGGAGTCGATGGTATGACTCGTCTAACCTTGCGACGAGCGAGTGTAGAAGACCGTCGGCTTCAATGTCGCCGATTATGGAAGCTAACCCAGCCTCCGTAGCAGTCGCGTTAAGGAACTCAACGAAGCGACGCTCCGACAACTCGCCGGCCGTCGTCTGAAGTTCGAAATAACGCGTGAAGTAGCGCGCAGTACATACTCGCTTGGTATTCAGCCACCCGTGAAGACCGTCTGCATAGTTTGTCCCCCCATATGCCCACTCGAGAGGCGGAAAGAGATCTTTGAGCACATTCCGGACGTGTTCGCGACGCTCCACTGACGCGATTGCAAGAAGCCGTTCGGCAGCCGCTTGGTCCTCCCTATCCCTGCGCCCGTTGCCCGGCATTCGCTGAGCTTGGAGAACCAGTTCTCTCTCACGGAACAATGCGTCATGGAGGTCAGGTTCGAATACCCGGAGGGTCTCAAGAAGAAGGAAATCAACTATATTCACTTCGAACACGTCGCCAGCCACATGCAACGGCAGGTGTACGGCAATGGACGAGATCAAACGACGTGCATCACGCACGTTGCGTAGAAAGGGATGGATGCAGCCGATCAAAGCGTTACCCCAGCGCATCTGGGAGAACCCGTTCGCCGCGATTGCGTATTCTCCAGCCAGCACGGATAGTTTTTCCCCAAAGATGCCGTGCACAATCGACCCAGATACCGCTGGTAGGTCGAAGCTCGTCTGCACTATCTTCTCGAGGAAAGCGCGTCCGTCGCCGTCGGAGACGGGATCGAGTGCTCGCTCAACAATGCTGGGTTGGAACATGAGCACGAAAACTATGTTGGGTAAGTTCGCATTGGCCTTCACCTGTCGTAGGAGCAACCTAATCTGATCAGGCTCGAGCCTGTCAATGTCGTCGACGAAAACAATAAGCGGCCGAACAAGTTGTCGAAGACGAACCTCTAGCTTCTCTCGCAATGCATCCAACGGTTCTCCGCTGCGGTCACGTCCGAAATACGACAGTCCACGCCCTAGCAAAAATGCTACAACTGCAAGGATGGCAAAAACAAAGGCCACAGTTCCCGCCTGTGGGAGATCAAAGCCCACGGCAGAGGCGACGGCAACCATCGATATGTTCGTCAGTACCATCGAGATTAGGTCGCTCGAGGAACCAGCTTCTTTTAGAGGCGCGCCAGCCCCTGTAAGGATCGCGCCGTAGCGTCGAAGCGCTTCGGCGCGGGCGAGCGCTGACTTCGAATTATCTCCACCTAGGCGATCCGCCATCTGGCCGAAGAGGGCACGAACGATTGCGTCGCCGTCTCCCCATTGCCAGGGACTGAAATCGAGCCAATGAGTTCTTTCACTCTTGGCATCAAGCTGCTCGGTGATTAGATTTTTAAGAGAGGACTTGCCAAAGCCCCACTCACCGCGAATTGCAAACACTCTGCCCTCGCGCAGACTGAGCTCCGAAAGAACACTTGCTATGCGGCCAGCGAAATCGCTCCTCCTCAGCCGATCTTCGGAGGCCGTCCGGATTGGCGCCTCAGCCCCAATTCCACCGTCAGACTGTTCCGTTCTTGTTTGGTCCGCTTGAGCACTCACGCGACGGGCCAACCACGCCGAAAAACGCACTAACCACGCCGAAAAACGGACCAGCAGACGGTTCAACACGCAATGACTCCAAAATAGCGGCCGGCCACCTTGAAGCGGCGGCACGCTGGCATCGAGACTGACTTAGAAGCGGCAAGCATCTGAATAGAACATTTCGCATACATCTTGCCACCTTTAAGTCTGTGCCCGCTCCCGATACTTTTTTGATACATAGCTCTGTTCCCTCCAGTTAACTTAAGTGAGCCTCGGTCCAACTGGCCGCTGTATCGCTAGCAGAAGAGCACTCACATCTGAGGCCTGATGCCGTTTCGATCACAATGCCGACCGTATAGGCTTTCCCGTCATAAAAGCAGGTATTTCTTAGCGGCCCTAATAATAGGTCAATCTTAGAGCTACATTTGTATATCGGCCAGCCAACTAAAAATGCGCACATGATGCCGCGCATGAAACTCCATGTTAGAGCGTCTCCTAATCGCAAGTACTTATCTCGCCTTGAGCAAACGCCGCGCCGTTCATTTTTTTTTGCGGCCAGCTTTAATAGTTTGAGGGACCACAATATCGCCAGTGACCTGTTGCGCAATATTGCCTTGGAAGATAATTTTCTGCTTTCTCTTAGCTACCGGCTGCGCAAGCTTCAGCCCATCTAACATACCAAAAACCCCTGCTTTTCCACGGTCATCAAGTTTCCGATATGCGGCCAATACAATCTTTTCCTCGGTCGTAATGGGAACCGGTGCCACCTCTCCTGTGAGGATGTAGTGCACATCCATCCCAAGCACATGAAGGCCATGCAAAAAAAAGGCATCAGGTGCCGTCTCGCCAGACTCATACTTTATTAGTGTTCTTGACGACATATCAAAAAGCACTGCTAAAGAGCGCTGTGTATGCCCAGTTTTCAAGCGTTCTTCCGCTAACCGGCCACCAAACAGGAACAAATATTCACTTTTTTCATTTGACATATGCATTATTCTTCACGTATATTTACGTCATTACCATGTGACGTATACAAATCATACCTTATGACAACTATTGCCCCTGTGACGCGGCAGCCAAAGAGTCCACTTTCGCAGCCCATCCCAATTCGCTTGCTCCCTCCTGAGATTGAGCGCGTGGAAAAATTCGCGCAGCAGGACTCCCGTTCACGAGCGTCTTTCATGCGTTTGATGTTGCTGCGTGGCCTGAATTCTTATGAGGCCGAACTCGTCCAATTGTCCGTCATCAATCACGCTTAACTGCACAGGAGCAGGCCCATGTACCCCGATGCAAAACGTATCCGCAGCCACCGCGTCATGCTGCGCCTGGACGATTACGAGCACCAGCTCGTTTCCTCGATCGCCAATTACCAGGGCGAAGAGCTTGCGGTGCTGGTGCGCCAGATCGTGATGCGTGAAGCCTTGGCCGTGATTGCCTTGGATGACGCCACCATCGACAGCGTACAGCGTCGCAGCGTTTAAACCGAGTCACTTTTGAGCAACTCTAAAGTTACAGAAAATGCCAGACCATCAAATTCACCTCAATGACGAAGAGCGCGCGGTGCTGGAACTCGTGCGCCAACGCCAGGGGCTGGCAAGTATCGATCAGGCGGCTGAATGGCTCGTCAAGTCGCGCTTACGCAAGCAGTCGAAAAACATGACAGGTCGCGGTCGCGCCCTGTACCAAGTGGAAAGAAAGCTGAAATGAGAGTCATCGGCCTGCCCTGCCCGCATTGCGAATACACCGTCCGCGCCGTCAAGAGCCGCATGATGTCCGCCATGTTCAAGGAAATCACCTACATGTGCCAGAACCCCGAATGCGGGCACTCCTTCGTGGCAGGCCTGGAAGTGCTGCGCACCCTCTCGCTGTCCGCCATGCCCAAGCCGGATATCCGCATTCCGATGTCCCAGCATGCGCGCACGGCAGCCACCAGCCAACTGGCACTGGACCTGACCGCGGGCTGCTGATGACTATCCCGATCCTCGCGCCGCCGTAGCCCGGCCGCTGTAACTCCCCTCTTTTGCTGTGCCCTGCTGCGCTCCCTTTTGAGCGTGCGGGATTCGTTCAACCTGAAATAAGGAAAACCGATGGAAACCACGCTGCACGCCACCAGTCATGCCGACAAATCCATGGCATCAAGCACGATCCGCCCGACCTTGCAAAATTGTATTGTCCCCGTGGCACCAACGTGTTTTCTGCTGCAAGCCAGCGCGGGCATCGGCATCGCGGCGCTGACCGCCCACATCCATGAGATTGCCAAGACCTATCACGCCTACGGCGCCGCCAATCTGACGTTCATCGTCAGCGACGCGCAGGCACTGGAGCGTGACGGCTTTTTCGCGCCAGCCAAGCAGCGCGCCCTGGTCGGCAAGCTGCCCATCGAGGTGAACTACATTTTCGCCACTGAAGCGGGTTCCCGGCACTGCTGCGGCGCATCGCACACGCTCCCGTATTGGGCAGAACAATTTATCAAGGCCGGGGCACGCTGATGCTGCGCCTGGCCAAAACCTGCGGCATCTGGCTGCTGTCGCTCCTGATCGTCATTGCCCCCGGCGTGCTGCGGGCCATTGGCTTCATCAAGGACTGAACCATGCCGGCGTCCCTTATCGACAATCACCTGTCGTTCCAGCCTGCCGCCGAGATTCTGGCCGCGCGCGACAAGGATATGCCGACGCCACCAGGCGCCGGGCATGCGCTGGCCGCCATCGCCGAAGCCAAGGCCCAGCTACGCAGCATCAAGCCGCGCAACCTGGCGCCCTTCATGGCCCAGGCCTGGGGATTGTCGCCACGCGGCGCGCGCCGCTCCGTGCTGATCGCCGCCGGCATGGACGCCGACCGCTGGGAATCGCCCATCCACTCATTTACCGAGGAAGAGCGCATCGAGCTGCGCGCCGCCACCTCTGCCGCTATCCGTGTGTACGAAAGACTGTTGAATGCAATCTAAACAAATCCTGCTGCCTGCCCCGCAGCGTCACGAAGCCTTTTTGCGATCCGCCCAGTTCGCGCCCGAGCTGGCCCGCATCCCCTACAAATGGCGCAACCGTGTCATCACGGCAGCCCTGGCCAAGATGGCCTGGTCGTCCTGGTACAAAGTCTATGAGTCCGTCGCCACCGGCTTTGTGCGCGAATTCGCCGACCTGTACGTGCCTGCCGGCGTCGACCTGTCGCAGAGCGATGCGGACATCGTGACCACCGCCGAGCGCGCGGCGGCCGGCGTCACCAAAATGCTGTGGATGGCCGTGTCCGACACGCACGCCCTGCAGATCATGGAAGACGAATGCGCCTCGTATGGCATCGAGCTGCCCGAGTTCGACGCGCTGGCCGACACCATCGCCCGCCTGGTGGACGCCCGCTGGTGGCGCCGTCAACTGCGCAAGCGCGTCAAGCGCGCCTTCGAGGCGGGCAATATCCGCCTGGGCTATGTGAACTATCGCGGCGAACCTTACGCCAGCAATGACGCCGTGCTGTCTCGCATGGCGCAAAACCGCCGCAACGCGGCAGCGCTGGCCGCCACACTGGTGCAGAACGAGAGCGGCCAGCAATTCAGCATCGCCGAGCTGGCCGAGAAAACGACCGCCAACAAGGCCATCCGGCGCGGCGAGCTGATGTTGCGCATCAACGGCTTTGAGCAGATCGCCCGCGAGTGCGGCGACCAGGGCATTTTCATCACCTGGACGTGCCCATCGCGTTTCCACGCCATGCAGCACAGCGGCAAGCCAAACGACAAGTTCGACGGCTCCACGCCGCGCGAGGCCAATGCGTATTTGGGCAAGATGACGTCGCTGTGCCGCTCCGCACTGGCGCGCCGTGGCATCGGCCTGTACGGCTTTCGCATCGCCGAGCCGCATCACGATGGCTGCCCGCACTGGCATTTGCTGCTGTTCGTGCGCCCCACCGCGAAATACAAGACGGCCCACCTGCAGGACGTGGCGGGCCGCGCCATCCGCATCATGAAGCGCTACGCCTGGCGCGTGGACCGTGGCGAACCGGGCGCCTTCGCGCGTCGCCTGGACGTGAAACGCATCGACTGGGCCAAGGGCAGCGCCGCCGGCTATATCACCAAATATGTGGCCAAGAACATCGACGGCGTGGCCGACCACAAGACCAAGGAAGGCTACGTGGTCACGGCCGATACCGAAGGCGATGTCGAGCTGACGCCATCGGCGCGCGTCGAGTCCTGGGCCGCTTGCTGGGGCATCCGCCAATTCCAGCAATGGGGCGGCGCTCCCGTCACCGTGTGGCGCGAACTGCGCCGCATCGAGGAAAGCATGCTCAACGAAGCGCCGGCCGCCATGCGCCGCGCCTGGAATGCAGTGCAAAAGATCGACGGCGAAAAGCGCGCCTGCTGGGCCGAATACCTGCGCGCCCAGGGCGGCGCCCTGGTGCCGCGCAAGGAGCTGGTCGTCACGCTGGCCAAGGATGAAAAGACCGTCATCGGCCGCTACGGCGAAACGCTGCGCACCACGCCCTACGGCGTGCGCTGCAGCGACCTGATTGGTGTGGTCTTCAAGTCCGTGCGCCATACATGGACGCCCGTACAGGCCACAGGCGGGCGCGGGGTGGCTGTTGGGGTTGCCGTTCCTCGGACTCGTGTAAATAACTGTACGCACCCCGACCGCCCTGCCCCGGCCACGCCGCCGGCGGCGCCCGTCCCCGATCTGCCCGACGAGGCAAAAAGAGCGCTGATTGCCGCCTGGGCGGCCGTCAACGCCTGCCCGTATCCCCGGCTGATCGTCCCCGACACCCCACCCCATGAAGGAAATGGCACATGAGCACCTATGCCGTGATCGTTCGCACGCAAACCGAACGCTTTGAATACGCCGCGATTGCCGCTTCCAGCGGCGACGCGATCCAGGCCGCCCTCGACCACTTCGGCGTGTGCGGCGTTACCGCCAAACTGAAAGGAAAACCGCAATGCTGATCACCCTGACCGATTCACCGCGGCAAATCGCCCTGGGCGACCGCGTGACATTCGATACCGATGAAGGCTACCAGGCCGGCACCGTCAACGACCTGCGCCGCGACGTGGGCAACGGCGAGCTGCATGCGTGGGTGGAGCTGGATCACCAGTGGCCGGGCATGTTCCGGGCGGTGCCGCTGGGTGCCATCGAGGCGCTCAAGAAAGCAGCCGTGCCTGTCGGGTGCCCAGCATGACAGCGGAACGCTCATTACCTGCCGTGGCGGCCTTGTTCGTGCGTGCCAACTCCATCTACAAGACCATGCCGGCGGTGGACGCCTGGGATGCGGAACGCGACGCCCGCGCCTGGCCAGGTGGCGTGCCAGTGGTGGCGCATCCGCCGTGCCGCTCCTGGGGGACGCTGCGCCACCTGGCCAAGCCGCGCCCGGACGAAAAGGAACTGGCGGTGTGGGCCGTCGCCCAGGTCCGCAAGTTCGGCGGAGTGCTTGAGCACCCGAAGCGCTCGACCCTCTGGCCACACTGCGGCTTGCCAGCGATCGGCGAGCGGGACAAATTTGGCGGCTGGACGCTACCGATTTTCCAAAGCTCGTTTGGCCACCGCGCCGAAAAGGCCACCTTGCTCTACATCGTTGGCTGCGCGCCAGCTCAAATACCGGCCATGCCCATCGTCTTGGGCGATGCCTCGCATGTGATCGCTGCGGCTGGCCGCAACCGCGCCGGCGAGCGGCGCCGGAAAGGTGATCCAGGCTGGCGGCCGGAATGCGGCAAGGCAGAACGCGAACACACGCCGGCCGAGCTGGCGCATTGGCTGGTGGCCCTGGCTCGACGCTGCATGGTGCCCGCATGAACAGCCCATTCCTGTTCGACGGCCCGGGCGTCATTTCGTTCAGCGGCGGCCGTACCAGCGGCATGATGCTGTGGATGACGCTTCAGGCCTACGGCGGCACGCTGCCGGCTGACGTCGTGGTGTGCTTCGCCAACACCGGCAAGGAAGAGGAAGCAACCCTTGAATTCGTGCGCGACTGCAGCGAGCGCTGGGGCGTTCCCATCGTCTGGATAGAAAACCGTCCTCGCAACGAAGCACGCGGCAAGGAATTTGCCGTTGTGGACTTCACAACGGCCAGCCGCCGCGGCGAGCCGTTCGCCGATCTGCACGACGAAAAGAAATTCCTCCCGAACCCAGTAGCGCGCTTTTGCACGGCGGAACTCAAGGTACGCCCGATGCAGCGCTATTTGAAGTCGATAGGCCTGGTCGAATGGACCACGTTTATCGGCATGCGCGCCGACGAGCCCCTGCGCGTGGCGCGGCTGGCGAATCAGGACTACGGCAAGCACGAAGTGAAAGAGGCGCCCTTGGCGGCGGCCGGCCTGACCGTGGCCGATGTCAGCGCGTTTTGGGCAACACAAGATTTTGACCTGGGCTTGCCGAACATGAGCGGCAAGACGATGCACGGTAACTGCGATCTGTGCTTCCTGAAAGGCGGCAACCAGGTGCTATCCCTGATCCGGGAAAAGCCCAGTCGCGCCCTGTGGTGGATACAGCAGGAAAAGAACGCCCAGGCGTCCGGATCTGGTGCTGGCGGCTGGTTCCGCAAGGACAGGCCCAGCTATCAAGCGATGTATGACATGGCGATGAATCACGGGGAGCTGTTTCCCTTCGACGACGCCTTAACCGATTGTGGATGCACGGACTAGAAGGAGATTATGAAAATGGACCAATACAAAGAATTCTGCCGGCTGCGCGACTACCGCAAGCCTGGCGTCGAAGTACCGCACCACACCGAGGCCGAAGCATTCGCCTTGGCGGTGCAAAACAAAGGCGGCCATACAGAACCAGCCCAGCGCAAGAAAAACCCCACCACGAAAGGAATCAAGTAATGAACGCAGACCGAATTATTTACCGCCAGGACTTATACAAAATGCTGGGCGTCACTTCGGAGACGCTGCGCAGATGGGTGAAGGAGAACAAGCTGCCGCCGGCGGACGTTGCCATAACCCAGCGCACGCTGGGATGGCGCCTTTCAACGCTCCAAGCCGCTGGGATCAGGCTGCTTTAACAACCAGTCGGCGAAGGCCTGAAGCATCACGCGGCGCTGCTTCAGGTACTCCGCGGAGTTGTAGACCCCGCGCACGCCGCCGTCCTTGTGCGCGAGCTGCACTTCAACGTGGTCCGAGTTGTATTCGTGCTCGTTGGCCCAGGTGGAACCGACCTTGCGCCAGCCGTGGCCCGTCATCTTGCCCTTGAAGCCGATACGGTGAATGAGGTAAAGAATCGCGTTTTCACTCATGGGGCGGCTGCCGCCCCGGTCGTTCGGAAAAACGTAGTTGCTGCCCCGCGAACGCAGCTTCATTTCAGCCAGCAGGTCCAGCGCCTGGGAAGACAGCGGCACCAGGTGCTCGCGGCCCTTCTTCATGCGCTTGCCCGGTATCCGCCAGACATCACCCTCCACTTCCGCCCAGGTCATGCGCCGCAGCTCGTCCGTGCGCGTCCACGTCAACGCCAGCAGCTTGCAGGCGAGTACAGACTGAATTTCATCTTCCAGGGCCAGGCGCTCCATGAACGGATGCACCTCGGCCAATGCCAGGGCGGCGAACCCTTCGCGCGGCTTGCGGGAAAAGGCGACCTTCGAATTGATGTTCGATGCGGGGTTTTCTTCGCAGTGGCCGTGCTGGATAGACCAGTCGAGCACCTGGCCCACCCACATGCGCACGCGCCGAACGTACACGGACAGGCCGGCGGCATCCATCGGGCGCAGCGCGGCCATCAAGTCTTCCTTGGTAATTTCACGCACGGTTTTCGCGCCCAGCGTCGGCGAGACGTACATGGCCAGCGCGCGCAGTGCATTTGCCTTGTAGCCGGCGCTGATGTCCGTGCGTCCCGCCCAGTAGGTATCGATGGCGGCATCAAGGGTAATGGATGGGCTGCTTGCCTTGCGCTTGGGCTTGAGGTCGTCGCCGTCGATCAGTTTCAACCGCAAAACGTCCCGGCGCTCGCGCGCTTCCTTGAGGCCGATCAGGGGATACGGGCCGATGACGGCAGTTTGCTGCTTGCCCTCGTCGTTACGATAGGCCATGCGCCAAACCTTGTTTCCGCTCGGCAGGACGGCCAGCATCAGGCCGTGGCCATCGAAGAGCTTGCGCAGCTTGCCGTCATTCGGCGTGGCGCGGCGGCAGTCTGCATCGGTAAGCGTATTGATGGCCATGCGAAATCCTGTAGGTACGGGTTTGAGAAAAACCGCATGATACCTACATTTCAGCCTACGCGTGATTCTGTGGGAAGGTTTTTGGATGGTTCCGAATCTGTGACTCGGAGGGATGAAAATCAAGCTAAGTCGTTGATTTTCAATGAAATTCGGTGGAATATAGGTTGAGTATACTCACGAATTTTTTATGTACTTGGCGGAAGCGGTGAGATTCGAACTCACGAACAGTGTAACCCGTCGCTAGTTTTCAAGACTAGTGCCTTCAACCACTCGGCCACGCTTCCAGATGGCAGCATTATACATAAAGGTCCGTGGCTTACCAATGGCGAGTAGTCAGTGCCGCGTATTTAAACCTCACAGCAACCTCCGGGGTCAGACCCGGCGGGTCTGACCCCGGCCCTTCGCCTATGGGTTCCATATTTGCGCCGGTACGCCAACGGGAAGCCTAAACGCCCCAGTTTTTCCGCAGCGCCTTCTCGAACTCCCCCGCCGGCAACGGCCGCGAGAACAGATAGCCCTGCACTTCATCGCAGCCAGAACTCTTCAGGAAGGCCAGCTGCTCCGCCGTTTCCACGCCTTCCGCGATGACTTTATGGTGCAGCTGCTGGGCGATGCTGATGATGGTGCTGGCGATGGCGCAGTCGCTGGCATCTGTCGGAATGCCGGTGGTGAACGAGCGGTCGATCTTTAATGTGTCGATGGGGAAACGCTTGAGGTAGGACAAGCTTGAGTAACCAGTGCCGAAATCGTCCAGCGACAGGGCCACGCCCAGCGCCGTGATGCGGTCCATGATGCCAATGACCCTCTCGATATTGTGCATCAGGGTGCTTTCCGTGATTTCCAGCTCCAGCCAGGCCGCTTCCAGGCCGTAGCGGGCCAGGGTCGCGGCCACCCTGGCGGGCAGGGCTGCCGTGAATTCGCGTGCGGACACGTTGACGGCCAGGCGGATCGGCGGCAGGCCGGCCAGTTTCCACGCTTGCGCCTGGGCGCAGGCCGCTTCCAGCACCCATTCGCCCACTTGCACCACCAGCCCCGTCGATTCGGCCAAAGGAATAAACTCGGCGGGCGGGATCATGCCGTGCTGCGGGTGGTGCCAGCGCACCAGGGCTTCGGCGCCGATGATGCGCCCGCTGGCCAAGGCATACTTTGGCTGGTAATGCAGCAACAGTTGCTGCTCAGACAGGGCCTGGCGCAAGCCTGTTTCCAGGCGCATGCGCGCCTGCATGCCCAGGTTCATGTCCTGGCTGTAGAAGGCCACGCTTTCCGCTTCGCCGCCGCTGTCCTGCTTGGCCCGGTACATGGCGATATCGGCCAGGCGCAGCAGGGTTTCCGCGTCCTGCCCGTCTTGCGGATACACGCTGATGCCGATGCTGGCGCCCACGCGCAAGTCGTGGCCTTCGATCAAAAACGGTTCCACCAGCGAGGCCAGCAGCTTTTGCGCCACCATGCTGGCCTCGAAATGCTGGCCGATGTCGAACAGGCCGACGGCGAACTCGTCGCCGCCCAGGCGGGCCACCAGGTCCTGGTCGCGCAAGGCGTGGCGGAAACGCAGCGAGACTTGCCGCAGCAGTTCGTCGCCGATGCGCCGGCCCAGGGTATCGTTGATCAGTTTAAAACGGTTCAAGTCGATGAACAGCACGCAGCCGAGCATCTTGCTGCGCTGCGCCACGCTGAGGGCCTGGTCGACCAGCTTGGCCAGCAAGGTACGGTTAGGCAGGCTGGTCAGGGGGTCGTAATAGGCCAGGTGGTGCAGGCGCTCTTCGGCCAGCTTGCGCTCCGTGATGTCCGTCAGGTAGGCGATGAGTCCGATGGGCTTGTCATCCAGGTCTTGCAGCGGCGACAAGGACAGGCTGGCCCAGAAGATCTCGCCCGACTTCTTTCGGCGGCGCACCTCCATCAGGCGCCCTCCCTGCTCCAGGAAGGCGTCGTGGAAACCCGTGTCTTCGTCGTCGTACAGGAACAGGATGTTGCGCCCCACGGCTTCCACCGAGGTGTAGCCGAACAGGCGCTCGGCGCCCTTGTTCCAGCTGGTGATGTAGCCAGTCAAGTCCATCGTCAGCACGGATTCGTGCAACTGATCGAGGATTTGCGTCTGCTGCGCCAGCAAGGCTTCGACTTGCGCGTAAGCATGGGTCGAGCGTTGCGCCAGCGAATGCACTTGCAAGACGCCGGCCGTCAACGATGCCAGGCTGGCCAGGTGGCGGCGGTCGGCGTCGTTATACAGCGGGCGTCCCGCCACGCTGTAATGGCCGAAGCAGTGGCCGTCGAAACTGATTTCCTGCAGCAAGGCGGGCGTATCGTCGGGAAACAGCGCGACCGGCGCAGCGGCGTCCATGTTGGCCGCAGGCAGGAAGCGGCCATGCGGGCTGGCCATCACGGCGCTGGCGATACGGCCCAGCTCGGCCACCAGCGCAGGGCCGCGCAAACGCACGACGGCGTCGCACAGGGCGGCGCTGTCACCGAGGAAATCCGACACCGGAAACAGGGTCATGCTAGAGGTTCCGGCTGACCTGGATGGCCCATTGGTAGGCCTGCAGCAGGCTGCGCCAATAGGTTTCTCCATCGATGCCGGCGCGGCGCAGGCCCTCGGGCGGCGGCGCGGCGCTTTCGACCAGCGCCAGCAAGGTGCCCAGTTCGCCATTGCGTTCGAGCAAGGCGGTGCTCACTTCCGGCGCCAGATTCAGGGTGGCGATGATTTCCTGCATCGGCATGCCCAGCAGGACGTCGAGCAGCGAAAACACGCCCGCCATGAAGGCCAGGTCCTGCGCGTCGCGGTCGCCGCCGCGCAGCTGGCACAGCGCTTCCATCTGCGCCGCGCGCACGGCCGCCAGCGGCAGCAGCGCGTGGATCTTGCCATCGTCCTGTTGCCGCGCATACAGCAGCAGTTGCAGCCAGCGCTGCAGCTGGCGCCGGCCCAGCAGGGTGATGGCCTGGCTGAAGCTGGTAATCGGCGCCGTGAAGCCGAAGGCGGCTGAGTTGACCAGTTTCAATAAATGATAGCTGAGCGACGGATCTTGCTTGAGCGGCACTTCCAGCTCGTGCGCGTCGGCATCGCGGGCCAGTAAACCCAGCAGCGCCAGCAGGCGGCGCCGCGACGTGGCGTCTTCCGGCTCGCTTTGCTGGCGCGCATGGTGCAGGGCGTAGTCGCCGGCAAACCAGCTCACGCCGAGTTCTTGCAAGGCAGCAAACTGCTCCGCGTCGGCGATGTTGTACGCCAGGTGCGGCCCCGCCAAGGGCAGCAACTGGTGCAGGGCCGGGCGCGCACCGGACGCGTCAAAGCTCAGCGCGCGCGCGTCGACTTGCGCCGCCGCCACGGGACCGGCATCGGCGCCATCGAGGATGAGGCGGTAGCCGGCGTCGCGCCATTGCTGGCATTTTTTCTGGATCTGCTTGTCGCCGGCAAGATGGGCCGGCAAACGGAAGATGGTGCGTTGCGGCGCCAGTTGCGCCAGCACGGCCTCGTCCACGCCATGCGGATCGGCCAGGGGAATGATGCAGTCGAGCGGCGCCAGGAAGGCATACGCATCGGCGGCGGCCAGCGCCGCCAGCAGCGGCGCCGTCGAGGCCTGCGGTACATGCAAGGTGACAGCGACCCACTCGTTATGAGCATTGGCAACTGCTTGTAATCCCACCAACGGAAACAGGTTTGATTCAGACGCTGACATCGGTATCTCAGTGTGGGTAGGGCGCCATAGTAAATAAACTGACCAGCATTGGCAACCCTGGCCCGACAGGGATGCCATTTCGACAGCGAGAATCATTCTATCCGAATCTCACCCATGAAACAGTTTAATTTTGGCAATAAATATTCAAAAAGAACATTCCCCCGCGAGACCCGCCTGCCATGCGGGTTTGACAAAAACACGGCACGGCGCGCGCATTCTCAGGCGCTGCCGCCATGCGCGTGCTCGACCGCATATTTGATCAATTCGGCCTGCCCTTCGATGCCCAGCTTGCGCTTGATGTTCAGCCGGTGCGTCTCCACCGTGCGCACGCTCAGGTCCAGGTCGCGGGCGATCTGCTTGTTCGACTGGCCCGCCGCGATGTGCTGCAGCACTTGCTGCTCGCGCGTGGTGAGGAAGGAATCGTGAACTTGCGGGCGCGACAGTTGCCGCGCCAGGGCCGCGCTGTAATAAATGCCGCCGGACATCACCGTCTCGATGGCGAAGACGATATCTTTCCCAGGAGCATCTTTGAGCACATAGCCGCGCGCCCCGGCGGCGATGGCTTGCGACACATATTCGAGCTTGTCGTGCATGGACAGGATCAACACGGCAATCTGCGGAAACGCCTGCTTGAACAGCGCCGTCGCTTCGATGCCGTTGATGCCGCGCATATTGATATCCATCAACACGAGGTCCACCTGGTGCGCGCGCGCCTGGCTCAACGCCTCGTCGGCGCCGCCCGCCTCGGCCACCACGTCGAAATGCGCCACCGCCTCCAGGCGCGCGCGCAAGCCGTCGCGTACGAGGGGGTGGTCGTCCACCAGCAGGATGTTGATCTTCTCGGTCATGTGTATCTATCAGTGTGAGGGTGGAAGGGCGAGCCGCGCCAGCACCAGGGTACCGGCCGCAGACGAGGTGATGTGCAGGCTGCCGCCGATGGCTTCCATGCGTTCCGTCATGTTGCGCAGACCGATGCCGCGCTGCGGATGCAGGGCGATGCCATCGAAATCGAAGCCGCCGCCATTATCCTGGATGCGCAATTCCACGGCCTTGCCCGCCTCGTGCAAGCTCACTTCCACGCCGCGGGCGTGGGCATGGCGCTCGCAATTGGTCAGCGCTTCCTGGGCGATGCGGAACAATACGGTATTGACCATGTCGGGCAAGCCCTCGCCCGCCGCCGCCGGGCTGGCCGTGAAACTGGCTTGCGCGCTGCTGCTGTCGTTAAATTCATGCACGAGGTGGTCGAGCGCGGCGGCCAGGCCCAGGTCGTCGAGGATGGCCGGGCGCAGGTTGTGCGAAATGCGCCGCACTTCGCCCAGCACCTTGTTGAGTTGCTCGGCGGCCCGCTCGAAGGTGGCGGGCGCCTTTTCTTTTTGCTCGGTATTGCCGGCCAGGCGCGCGATGCCCGCCTCGATCTGCAGCTTGATGGACACCAGCCACTGGCTGATGCCGTCATGCAAGTCGCGCGACAGCCGCGCCCGCTCTTCTTCCTGCGATTCCACCACGCGCTGCGCCAGCACTTTCAGCTTGGCGTCGGCCACCCGCAATTCGCGCAGGTTCAGCACGAGGCCGCAGGCGGCCACCAGCAGGGAGCCGAGGATGGCGATGGCGGCGATCAGCTCCATGGTCGAGCGGATATTGCGCGACTGCTGGGCGTCAACCTTGGCCAGCGCCTGGTCCACGTCATCCATATAAATGCCGGTACCCATCATCCAGCCCCATTCCGGCATCAGGATCACATAGCCGAGCTTGGGGGCGGACTTGTTCGTCGATGGCTTGATCCAGTTGTAGCGCTCAAAGCCGCCGCCGCTCTTCGCCCGCTGCATCAGGCGCTGGATGGTCAGATTGCCCTCGGCGTCGCGCAATTGCCACAGATTCTGCCCCACCAGTTCGGGCTGGCGCGGATGCATCAGCGACTTGCCCTGCAAATCATAGATGAAGAAATAGCCGTCGTCGCCATAGCTGAGGGCGGACAGGATGCGCTTGGCCTCCTCTTGCGTGGCCTCATCCTTGCGCCCCGACTGGTACAGGGAAGCGATGGAATGGCTGGCCAGGGTCACGTAATGCTTGAGTTCAGCTTCCTTGCTGGCCAAATACGCCTGCTGGATGGTGGCGCGCTGCTGCTCTGCCAGGGTGATGGCCTGGTGCCGCACGGCAAATGCGATGGCGCACAGGGCGAGGATCAGCGGCGTGATGGCCAGGAAGATGACTTTCTGTCTGAGTTTCATGGCCTGGCGCTCCGGCGGCGTCGATGCTGGTGGGAATGCGTGATTTTACGTCGCGGCACGGCGATCGGCCTGCGTAGTAATACTGAGCGTTACTGCGTAGTCGTGCGCTTGCGGCAATTATACGATTCCTGAATACTCGCCATAAGCTGCAAATACACCAAAAGTAACATCAAACTGGCGACGACCAGGCTCGGCAGCACACATCATCGCACGGCACAGCGCCCGTCAAATCTCTGGAGGAAGCATGAACCGCATTTTCAAACAACTGGGCTGGGCAGCGCTTGCGCTGGCAGGCGCCGGGTCCCTGGGCGTCGTCGCCCTGCAACGTGGCGAACCGATCAGCGCGATCTGGATCGTCATCGCCGCCGTCTGCGTGTATCTGATCGCCTACCGTTTCTACAGCCTGTTCATCGCCGACAAGGTACTGGGCCTGGACGCGCGCCGCATGACGCCGGCCTTCAAGCACAACGATGGCCTCGATCACGTGCCGACGAATAAATATGTGCTGTTCGGCCACCATTTTGCGGCGATCGCCGGCGCCGGTCCCCTGGTCGGCCCCGTGCTGGCCGCGCAGATGGGCTATCTGCCCGGCATGCTATGGATCCTGGCGGGCGTGGTGTTTGCGGGCGCCGTGCAGGATTTCATCGTGCTGTTCATTTCCATGCGCCGCGATGGCCGCTCGCTGGGCGACCTGATCAAGGCTGAACTGGGCGAAATTCCCGGCATGATTGCGCTCCTGGGCTGCTTCATGATCATGGTCATCATCCTGGCCGTACTGGCATTGATCGTCGTCAAGGCGCTGACCGGTTCCCCATGGGGCAGCTTCACCGTGATGGCAACGATCCCCATCGCGCTGTTCATGGGCGTGTATTCGCGCTTCATCCGCGTGGGCCGCATCGGCGAAATTTCCATCATCGGTTTTGTCTTGCTGATGCTGGCCATCATCGGCGGCCAGTACGTGCAGGAACACGCCGTGCTGGGCCCGATGTTCACGTTCACGGGCACGGAACTGACGTGGATGCTGATCGGCTACGGCTTCATCGCTTCCGTGCTGCCCGTGTGGCTGCTGCTGGCGCCGCGCGACTACCTGTCTACTTTTCTCAAAATCGGCACCATCCTGGGCCTGGCCATCGGCATCATCGTCGTTGCGCCGTACCTGAAAATGCCGGCCATGACCAAGTTCATCGACGGCTCCGGCCCCGTCTGGTCGGGCAATCTGTTCCCCTTCCTGTTCATCACCATCGCCTGCGGCGCCGTCTCCGGCTTCCACGCGCTGATTTCCTCGGGCACCACGCCGAAGATGATTGAAAACGAAAGCCACGCCCGCTTCATCGGCTATGGCGCCATGCTGATGGAATCGTTCGTTGCCATCATGGCCCTGGTGGCCGCCTCGACCATCGAGCCGGGCATCTATTTCGCCATGAACAGCCCGGCCGCCCTGATCGGCACGACAGCCGAGTCCGCCGCACAGGCCATCTCGCAATGGGGCTTCTATGTCACGCCGGAAATGCTGACGCAGACGGCCAAGGACGTTGGCGAGCACAGCATCATTTCGCGCGCCGGCGGCGCACCGACCCTGGCCGTCGGCATGGCGCAGATTCTGTCCGGCGCCATCGGCGGCAAGGCCATGATGGCCTTCTGGTACCACTTCGCCATCCTGTTCGAAGCGCTGTTCATCCTGACGGCCGTCGATGCGGGCACGCGTGCCGGCCGCTTCATGCTGCAAGACTTGCTGGGCAGCTTCGTGCCAGCTTTGAAACAGACGGAAAACCTCATCGCCAACCTGCTGGCCACGGGCCTGTGCGTGGCGGCCTGGGGCTACTTCCTGTACCAGGGCGTGGTCGATCCGCTGGGCGGCATCAACACCCTGTGGCCGCTGTTCGGCATCGCCAACCAGATGCTGGCGGCCATCGCGCTGATCCTCGGCACCTGCGTGCTGTTCAAGATGAAGCGTGGCCAGTATGCGTGGGTCACCATCACGCCGACGATCTGGCTGCTGCTGTGCACCCTGACGGCGGGCTGGCAAAAGATTTTCGACGCCAACCCGCGCGTCGGCTTCCTCGCGCACGCCAAGAAATACTCGGCGGCACTCGATGAAGGCACCCTGCTGGCGCCGGCCAAGTCGGTGGCGCAGATGCAACAGATCATCTTCAACGATTACCTGGACGCCGGCCTGGCCGCCTTCTTCGTCATCGTCGTCGTCAGCGTGCTGTTCTTCGGCATCCGCACCATCATGAAGGCGCGCGCCGACAGCCGTCCGAGCACCAAGGAAACGCCGTTCCAGGCCATGCCCACGGTGCAATGATGATAGACGAAATCATCAAGGCTGGACGGTATCTGGGGCAAAGCATGCGGCTCATGTGCGGCTTGCCCGAGTACGACACCTACGTGGCCCACCGGGAAGTCACCCATCCCGGCGAGCCGATGATGACGTATGAAGAGTTCTTCCGCGAACGGCAGGAAGCCCGCTATGGTGGCGCGGGCAAACGTGGCGGCTGCTGTTAGCGGACACCTGACCCAGCCTACTGCGCGTCGGTATAGGCGGCTTGCGATGCTCACCGTACTAAAGTACGGTTGCGCTTCTCGGCCACCTCTCCCTTCCGCTCGCTACGGCTGAGTCAGGTGTTGTTGCTCAGCAATAATTTGAGGGCGGTCTTGTGAGACCGCCCCATTCATTTCCTCTCGTATAAGTTCCCCTCCCCTCTCTTCCCTTAGACCCACATCAACATCTGGGTGTGTCTTCGCGTCTATATTTTTCCAATAGGAATTAAATAACAGTCAACGGGCGACCGGGGAAGCAGCGACTCATGTTCAATTTCCAACGCTCCAGCATCAGCCAGAAGCTGACCATGATTTCGGTACTGTCATCGGGCTGCGCGCTGCTGCTGGTGTTCGTGGCGTTTGCGCTGACGTCCGTGCTCAGCCACAAGAACGATGAAGGCAAGCAATTGCTGTCGCTGGCGGGCGTGATCGGTGCGGCCGGCGCGGTGCCTTTGCTGGCGGGAAAATCGGCGCAGGGGCAGGCGGAACAGGTGTTGGCGGCCTTGTCCGCGCGCGACGAGGTGGCCCAGGCGGCCCTGTTCGACAAGGGCGGGCGCCTGTTCGCTCTATACCGCGCGCCGCAGCATGCGGACGGCCTGCCGGCGCCGGAAGACATGGACCCGGCCTTGCTGGCCGACATGGCCGTGCAGCCCGTCACGCAAGGCTCGGGCACGACCCTGGCGCCCGGCATGCGTTTGTACCGCCCCGTCTACCGGCCAGGCGAGCCGCAACAGATCATCGGCGCCGTGCTGATCGAGGCGGACCTGAACCACATGTGGCGCGACATCGGCCGCCACGTAGGCGCCATCGGCGGCGCCACCGTGCTGTCCTTCCTGATCGCCGTGTTCCTCGCGCGGCGCTTCAAGAGCGTGATTGCCGAACCCATCACCAAACTGATCGATACAGCGCAAAAAGTGTCGAGCAGCCAGACCTACAGCCACCGCATCGCGCACCAGCGCAGCGACGAGCTGGGCGTGCTGATCGACAGTTTCAACGACATGCTGGCGCAGATCGACAGCCGCGACAGCACCCTGGCCAATTACCGCGACCAGCTCGAACGCCAGGTGGGCGTGCGCACGGCGCAGCTGGAAAAGGCCAAGGATGCGGCCGAGGCGGCCAGTCACGCGAAAAGCGCCTTCCTCGCCACCATGAGCCATGAAATCCGCACCCCGATGAATGGCGTGCTGGGCATGACGGAACTGCTGCTGGCCAGCCCTTTGAGCCCGCAGCAGCGCCACTACACGAGCATGGTGCAGCGCTCGGGACAGAATTTGCTGGTGATCATCAACGACATCCTCGACTTTTCCAAGATCGAGGCGGGCAAGCTGAGCGTGGAATACATCCGCTTCAATTTCCGCGAATTGCTCGACGACATAGAACACGTGTTCGCGCCGCAGGCGGAAGCGAAAAACATCAGCCTGGAATTCGATATCGCCTACGACATCCCCATCGCCATCTGCGGCGACCCGAACCGTTTGCGCCAGATCATCGTCAATCTGCTGGGCAATGCCATCAAGTTCACGGAAACGGGCAAGGTCACGGTGAAAGTGACCGTGTGCAGCGAAGACGCACCCAGCGTGGGCTTGCGTTTCGAGGTGCACGACACGGGCATCGGCGTGTCGAACGAGGCGCAGACGCGCATCTTCGAATCGTTCTCGCAGGCGGACGGCTCGACCACGCGCAAGCACGGCGGCACGGGCCTGGGGCTGACGATCTCGAAACAGCTGGTGGAGCTGATGGGCGGCACTATCGGCGTTGATAATGCTTTAACGCAAGGCTCGATCTTCTGGTTCGAAGTAAATTTCGATAAGCGGCGGGTCGACAGCGACGACCCGTCCTTCAACCTGAAAACCACGCGAGGGTTACGCGCCTTGATCGTCGACCACACACCCGCCACGCGCGCCGTGCTGGAGCGGCAACTGGCCAGCTGGCACATCGTCAGCGACAGCGCCGGCACGGCCAGCGACTGCCTGGGCAAGCTGCGCGCGGCGGCCCAGGCCGGCACGCCGTATGCCGTGGCCCTGCTGGACATGGAATTGCCGCGCACCAGCGGCCTGGCCCTGGCCGCCAACATCAAGAGCGATCCGCTGCTGGCCGACCTCAAATTACTGCTGCTGAGCACGGAACAGGCGGCGGCCGATCCCGTACAGCGGCGCGAGGCGGGCGTGGCCTTTCAGCTGATCAAGCCGGCCCGCGAATGCGACCTGTTCGACTGCATCGTCACGCCGCCACGCGCCAGCGACAGCCTGCGCATCCATCCGCCGCACACGGCGCGCCAGGTGGGCCGGCGCCAGCGCCGCCGCGTACTGCTGGCCGAGGACAATGCCGTCAACGTGGAAGTGGCGCTGGCCATGCTCGACAGCCTGGGCCTGGACGTCGTCTGCGCGCGCAACGGCGAAGAAGCCTTGCAGGCGGCGCAGGCCGAGGATTTCGATTTGATCTTGATGGATTGCCAGATGCCGGTGATGGATGGCTTTGCCGCCACGGCGGAAATCCGCCGCCACGAACAGCAGTGCGGCCACGCGCGCGTGCTGCCCATCGTCGCCATCACGGCCAATGCGCTGCAGGGCGACCGCGAAGCATGCCTGGCGGCCGGCATGGACGATTACCTGAGCAAACCGTTCACGCAGCAAGACCTGGGCCACACGATCGCCCGCTGGATCACCCTGCCGCGCGCGGCCACCGTGCACCACAGCGAAGCGCCGCAGTCACACACGCCGCAGGAGGCGCCGCCCGAAGTGCCGCCGCCTGCGCCTGCCTCCCCGACATCGGCCCAGCCGCTGAACCGGCAGGCGCTGGAAAACATCCGCGCCCTGTCCGGCACGGATGGCGATGCGCTGCTCGAACGGGTCATCCTCGCCTTTACCGGCGAGACGCCGCGCCAATTGAGCGCCATGCGCGAGGCGATTGCCGGCGCGGATGCGGAAGCGCTGCGCAAGGTGGCGCACAGCCTCAAGTCGGGCAGCGCCAACGTGGGCGCCGATGGCCTGGCGCAGCTGTGCAAGGAGATGGAAAAACTGGGCCGCGCCGGCAGCACCGAGGGCGCGGCTCCCCTGCTGCAAGAAATGCAGCAGGCCTTCCTGGCCGTACGCGAATCGCTGAACGCCATCCTCGTGAAGGAACACTGACATGACAGCGCCCCTCTCCCCTCCCCGCGGCCTGGTGCTGGTGGCCGACGACGATCCCGTGATGCGCTTGCTGATGCGGCAAATGCTCACGCAGGTGGGCCTGGACGTGATCGAGGCCGAAGACGGCGTGCAGGCCCTGGCCAGCTACAAGCACAGCGGGCCGGATCTGGTCATGCTCGACGTCGACATGCCGGCCATGGACGGCTTTGCCGTGTGCCGCGAAATCCGCCACCAGGAAGTGGGCGGCACGGTGCCCATCATCATGGTCACGGGCGGCGACGAACTGGAAGCCGTCACGCGCGCCTACGAGGTGGGCGCCACCGACTTCATTTCCAAACCCATCAACTGGCCCATCCTCGGCCACCGCGTGCTGTACGTGCTGCGCGCCAGCGACGCCATCGCCCGCCTGCGCATCGCCGACGCGCACAACCGCGCCGTGCTGGCCGCCATCCCCGACACCTTCTTCCGCCTGAACCGCGAAGGCTTTTATCTCGACTACGAACAGGGGCACGACGCCAGCGCCGGCTTTTCCCTCAGCGACTGCGTGGGCAGCCATATCCGCGACGTGCTGCCGCCCGAAATCGCCGCGCGCCTGCTGGACCAGGCGCACGCCGTGCTGGCCACGCAGCATATCGGCTCGGTCGACTACACGCTCACGCACGAAGACAGCACGCGCCATTTCGAGGCGCGCCTGGTGGCAACGGGGGCCGATGAAGTGCTGGGCCTGGTACGCGACATCAGCGAGCGCAAGCGCACGGAAGAGCAGATCCGCCGCCTCGCCTATTGCGACAGCCTGACGGGCATCCCCAACCGCCAAGCGTTCCTGGAAACGCTGGAGCGCGAACTGGTGCGCTCGAAGGAACACGACAAGAAATTCGCCGTGCTGTTCATGGACCTCGACGCTTTCAAGCGCATCAACGACACCCTGGGCCACGACGTGGGCGACCATTTGCTCAAGGTGGTGTCCGAACGCCTGCGCGAAACCATCCGCCCCAGCGACCTGGTGCTGCGCGCAGAGTATGAACTCGACGGCATCTCCGGCGGCAGCAACCTGGCGCGCCTGGGCGGCGACGAATTCACGATCCTGATTCCCGACCTGGAGCGGGTGGAGGACGCGCTCAACGTGGCGCATCGCGTGAAAGAAGCCATGCGCCGGCCCTTCATGATCGAAGGACACGAGATTTTCGTCACGGCCAGCATCGGCATCTCGCTGTATCCGGAAGATGGCGAGGATTGCAACTCGCTGCTCAAATATGCGGACACGGCCATGTACCACGCGAAGAACTGCGGCAAGAACAACGCCAAGCTGTACAGCTCATCGCTGACGATGGAAATCATGAGCCACGTCAAGATGGAAGTGGGCCTGCGCAAAGCCTTGCAGAACAACGAGCTGTATCTGCTGTACCAGCCGCAGATCGACGTGCCCAGCACGCAGATCGTCGGCGTGGAAGCGCTGGTCCGCTGGCGCCATCCCGAGCGGGGCATCATCTCGCCCACGGAATTCATCCCGCTGGCCGAAGAGACGGGACTCATCGTGCCGATCGGCGAATGGGTGCTGCGCACGGCGTGCAACCAGGCAAAGGCCTGGCAAAGCGATGGCGGGCGCGCCATCCGCATGGCCGTCAACCTGTCGGCCAAGCAATTCAAGGATGAAAACCTGATGCAGATCGTGCTCTCGGCCCTGGCCGACACGGGCCTCGACGCGCGCCTGCTGGAACTGGAATTGACGGAAGGCACCTTGATGGACGATGCGCGCGCCACCATGGTGACCCTGGAGCAATTGCGCGGCATCGGCGTGTACCTGTCGATCGACGACTTCGGCACGGGATATTCTTCAATGAATTACCTGAAACGCTTCGACGTGCGGGCCTTGAAGATCGACAAGAGTTTTATCGCCGGATTGCCGCAGGATACGGAAAACGCGGCCATCACGCGCGCCATCATCGCCATGGCGCATGGCTTGAAGATGGTGGTGGTGGCCGAGGGCGTGGAAACGGACGAGCAACTGCTGATGCTGGAAGAATACGGCTGCGACATGGCGCAGGGATACTTCCTGGGCCACCCGTCGCCACACGACACGATCACGGCCATGCTGGCCAGGCAGAGGGGCCAGCTGGCCAGCGTGGAAACTAGAGCACTTCGAAGGCAAGGATTTGCGTGACTTGCAGGGCGTTGAAATTATCGTCGGAAATCATCACCAGGCTGCGGCGGCCGTTTTCCAGACGCGGCCCCCAGCTGATGCCTTCGATATTGTCGACTCTTTCAAGGCCGGTCTTTTCCAGGTCCAGCAGCAATCGCTTGCGCGCCGGCACATAGCTGGCGCCCGCCAGCGCCGGAATGGCCTGGATATCGGTGGCGCCCTGCGTTTCCATCTCGTAGATGCGCACGTGATTCGTGTACAGGCCGTCGGCGTGTTCCACGCCGGCCCGCTCCACCACCAGCAGCTGGTGATCGTTGACGGCGAGGATTTCCGACACGCCATTGTCCGCTTCCTTCCCCGGCGCGGGCCGCGATGCCACGGGCTCAATCGGATACGCGTACTGGCCCAGCACGCTGCCCGCGCGGTCCAGGCGCGTGATGCGCACCACGGAGCCGTGGTCCGGCGTGGCCAGCGGAGCATCCTGGTACAGGGCCGCTTCCATGCCCAGCCACAGGCTCTTGCCATCCGAAGAAAACGACAGCGCTTCAAAGCTCATGTTGTTGCGCGAGCCGATTTCATCCTTCGCAACCTTGAACATGGCGGGCGTGGGCAAGGTGGCCAGGTAGTGGCCGCCACTATCGGCATGGCGCACGAACGGGTCCAAGCCCACCTTGCGGTTGCCTTCACTGCCGTACCACAGACTGCCGTCCTGGGGATCGACGCGGATGGTTTCGATGTCGGGCACCTGGTCGCCCTGCTCCAGCTTTGCATGCGCCAGGTTCGGATAGCGGCTGCCGTCGGGCTGCGTGAAGAAATGCACGCTGGCCAGAGTCACGCCCGTAAACGCCTTGCTGTCGTAGGCCAAGGTGGCGCGGTAAAAGCGAGCCGGATTGATTGCCGAGCGATCATCGCTTTCCATCACCCAGCTCTTGTTGGCCGCATCGTAATCGATGCCGGACAAGCCGCCCACCGTGGTGCCCTCGAACGGGTATTTCAAGGCGATGCGCTGCTCGCCGATCAGGCGCAAGCCCGTGACCGGTGCGTCGTGGGGGAAGCTGGCGCAGGCGGAAAAGAGGATGGAGATGGCCAGCGCGGGGATCAGACGCGCACGGGGGGCGCGGAGGGACGACTGCTTCACGATATTCCTTAATAAAACCCAAAGGACAGAATCCGGGGTCGGACCCTGAGGGTCCGACCCCAGCCCTTGCCTGGGGTCAAGATGATTTACCAAGCTAAACCTACACCACCCCATCCGCCTTGAGCCGCGCAATGGCGGCCGCGTCAAACCCCAGCGACGCCAGCACCTCGTCGTTGTGCTGGCCCAGGGTCGGCCCCAGCCACTGGGTCTTGCCCGGCGTGGCGGACAGTTTCGGGCTGATCGCCGGCAATTTCACGGGCGTGCCGTCGGCGAAATGGTGTTGTTCGAACATGTCGCGGGCGAGAAACTGCGGGTCGCTCAGCATGTCACGCACCGAGTAGATTTTACCGGCCGGTACGTCGGCTGCCTTCAGCACGGCCAGCGCGCTGTCTATCGTGTGCGTGGCGCACCAGGCGCCGATGGCGTCGTCGATTTCCTGCGTGCGCGCCACCCGGCCGTCGTTGCGCGCCAGTTGCGGATCGCCCGCCATGTCGATGCGGCCCATGGCCAGCATCAAGCGCTTGAAGATGGCGTCGCCATTGCCAGCAATCACGATATTTTCGCCGTCGCCCGTCGTGTAGGTATTCGAGGGCACGATGCCGGGCAGCGAGCCGCCCGTGCGCTCGCGCACCACGCCCGCCTGGTCGTATTCGGGCACCAGCGATTCCATCAGGTTGAACACGGATTCGTACAGGGCCACGTCGACCATCTGTCCTTCGCCGCCATCCCGGCCACCCGTCACGTCGCGGTGACGCAAGGCCATCATGGCGCCGATCACGCCGTGCAGGGCCGCCACGGAGTCGCCGATGGACACGCCCACGCGCACGGGCGGGCGGTCGGCAAAGCCGGACACGTAGCGCAAGCCGCCCATCGATTCGCCGATGGCGCCGAAACCGGGCAAGTCCTTCATCGGCCCCGT
This sequence comes from Janthinobacterium sp. EB271-G4-7A, assembly GCF_020858075.1. Lineage (NCBI taxonomy): Bacteria > Pseudomonadati > Pseudomonadota > Betaproteobacteria > Burkholderiales > Oxalobacteraceae > Janthinobacterium > Janthinobacterium sp. EB271-G4-7A. The sequence continues at coordinate 99,887 of NZ_JACYMI010000003.1, read as the reverse complement.
CTGGCCAAAGCCGGACAGGCGCACCATGATGAGCGACGGTTTCTCTTTCTTGAGCTGCTCGTAGCCGAGATCCCACTTTTCCAGCACGCCGGGGCGGTAATTCTCGATGATGATGTCCGCTTCCAGGGCCAGCTGGCGCGCGATGGCGCGGCCCTCGGGCGACTTCAGGTTCAAGGTGATGCTTTTCTTGTTGCGTGCCTGCACCGACCACCACAGGGAGGTGCCATCCTTCAGCACCCGCCAGGTACGGATGGGGTCGCCGCCATCGGGCGACTCGATCTTGATCACGTCGGCGCCGAATTCGGCCAGCATGCGGGCGCAGAAGGGCCCCGCGATCAGGGTGCCCAGTTCCAGCACTTTAATGCCTTGCAATGGACCAGTGGTCGCGGAGGATGTTGTCATGTTGTGTTCAGGTTGCCCTGCGGTCGAGCATCGCGCGGGCAATCGTGCCCGCGTCGACGTATTCCAGTTCGCCGCCCACGGGCACGCCGCGGGCCAGGCGGCTCACGCGCAAGCCCCGCGCCTTCAGCATTTCACTGATGTAGTGGGCGGTCGCTTCGCCTTCATTCGTGAAATTGGTGGCCAGCACCACTTCGCCGACCACGCCATCGTTGGCGCGGTTCAACAATTTTTCGAGGTGGATATCTTTCGGGCCAATGCCGTCCAGCGGAGACAGCCGCCCCATGAGGACGAAATACAGGCCCTTGTAGGTGAGCGTCTGCTCGATCATCAGCTGGTCGGCGGGCGTTTCCACCACGCACAGCAAGCGCTTGTCGCGCTCTTCGTCGAGACAGGTCTCGCACACTTCGTGTTCGGTAAAGGTGTTGCACAGGCCGCAGTGATGCACGGCATCGACGGCCTGGAACAGGGCGCGCGACAGCATGGCCGCGCCTTCCCTATCGTGCTGCAACAAATGAAAAGCCATCCGCTGCGCCGACTTGGGGCCGACGCCGGGCAGGCGCCGCAGCGCCTCGGTCAGGAATTCAAGCGACTTGGACATGGATCAACCCTGCCCCGTGCCATGGATCGAGCGCATGCGGCAGTGCATCAGAATGGCATTTTGAAGCCGGCTGGCAAGTTCATGCCACCAGTCAAGCCTGCCATTTTTTCAGCGGACGTCGCTTCCGCCTTGCGCACGGCATCGTTGAAGGCGGCAGCCACCAGGTCTTCCAGCATGTCCTTGTCGTCGGCCAGCAGCGATGGGTCGATGGAAACGCGCTTGACGTCGTTCTTGCACGTCATGACGATTTTGACGAGGCCGGCGCCGGACTGGCCTTCCACTTCCACCAGCGCCAGTTGTTCCTGGGCCTTTTTCATGTTGTCTTGCATTGCTTGCGCCTGCTTCATCAGGCCAGCCAGTTGATTTTTCATCATGAGAATGCTCCGTTCAATTCAGTTTGTGAGTGTGTTAATCATCAATGCAGGGTCGGCGCGGCGGAGCCGGCCGGTGCAGGGGTAATCGTTCCCGGCACAACAAAAGCGTCGAATGCACGCTTCATGTCGAGCACGAAGGGATCGCTGGCGATGGTTTCTTCCGCTTGCAGCTGGCACGCCTCGCGGTGGGCCTGCGCTTCCGCGCTGGCCGTATACCAGACAGCGCCCAGTTCCGTATCGACATTGACCTTGCGGCCAAAGCGCTCGCTCAGCACGGCAGCCAGTTTTTCCACGTTGGCCGGACTGCGCCACGTGTCGATCGGCACGCGCAGGCGGAACGTGGTGCTGTGACCGTCGTGCAGGCATTCGATCAGCTCGGCCTGCACGGCCAATTGCTGGGCTATGCCGCGCAGGGGCAGCACGGCGGCGACGGCCGGCCAGTTGCCATCCCAGTCCAGGCCAGGCACGGGCGTGATCACATACGGTCCGCTGGGAGCGGCTTGCTTGGCGGCACGCTGCGGCATGATGACGGCCGGCTGCTCGCTGCTTGGCGCGGCGGGCGCCGACACGGCCGCGGAGGCGCTGTCGTCGGAAAATTCGGTGACCCACGGCGGCAAGTCGTCGTCGGCGGGCGCCTGCTGCTGTGGCGGCGCCTGGCGTACCGGTGCCGCCGCCGGTACGGATACCGGTGCTTCCATCACGGCCACGGGTGGCGCGTCGTCCCACGGCGCCGGCGCTTTCGCGGCGGCGGGCGGTGGCGGTGGAGCTGCCTGGACCGGCGCGGCCGGGGCAGCGGCGGCAGGCGCCACTACAGGTACCGGTGCGGCTGGCTTGGGCGCCGACGATGGCGCCGACGGCGCGCTGCCCGGACGGCCTTTCGAGGCGGCGCGGGCCGCTTCCAGCGCCGCATTGATGGCGGCGCGGGCGGAACTGATCGGGGCGCCCGATGCTGCCGGGGCAGCCGCAGCAGGAGCAGGAGCAGCCGATGGCGGCGTAGCGGGCGGCGGCGCCATTGGTGCCGGCGCCGGTGCAGCGGCTGGCGCCGGCGCAGCCGCGCGTGGCGGCGGCGCTTCGCTGCGCGCCATGCTGGCGGCCGCGGCGGCGACCACGGCGGGCGGTGTCACGGCGGCGTGGCTGGCCACGCTGTTCGTGGCGGCGCGGGCGGCGGGAGCCGAAGCCCCAGCCGCGGCGCGCGCGGCGGCCACGGCGGCCGGACGGTTGCCCGTGGCAGCGGCCGGTGCAGCCGGCACGCCATCGGCGCCGCCTATGCCGGGCCGAAAGGCCAGCATGCGCAGCAGGGTCATGGTAAAGCCCGCGTATTCATCGGGCGCCAGGCCCAGCTCATTGCGGCCATGCACGGCGATCTGGTAAAACAGCTGCACTTCTTCCGCGTCAAACGCGGAAGCCAGGCGCACGATGTCCGCGTATTCGGGCAAATCCTGCGGCAAGGCGGCGGGCACGGTTTGCGCCAGCGCAATGCGGTGCAACAAGGTGCCCAGATCTTGCAAGGCGCCGTTGTAGGACAGGCTGCGCGAAGCCATCTCGTCGGCCACGGCCAGGAGATCGGCGCCATCCTGCTGCGCCAGCGCGTCGAGCAGGCGCACCAGATATGACTGGTCGAGCGCACCCAGCATGCCTTGCACGGCGTCCAGCGTGACTTCGCCAGCCGCATACGCGATGGCCTGGTCCGTCAGGGACAGCGCATCGCGCATGGAACCGTGGGCGCCCTGGGCCAGCAGGCGCAAGGCTGGCTGTTCGAAGGCGATGCCTTCCTGTCCCAGGATATTGTCCAGGTGGCTGATGATGTGGCCGGGCGGCATCTGCTTGAGGTTGAACTGCAGGCAGCGCGACAGCACGGTCACGGGAATCTTTTGCGGGTCCGTCGTGGCCAGGATGAACTTCACGTGCTCGGGCGGCTCTTCCAGCGTCTTCAGCATGGAATTGAACGCGTGGTTCGTCAGCATGTGCACCTCATCGATCATATAGACCTTGAAGCGCGCATTGCTTGGCGCATACACGGCTTGCTCGAGCAGCTGCGCCATTTCATCGACGCCACGGTTCGATGCCGCATCCATCTCTATATAGTCGACAAAGCGTCCCGCATCGATCGCCGTGCACGCTTCGCACACGCCGCAAGGCTGGGCCGTGATGCCGCCCGTGCCATCGGGGCCGATGCAATTGAGCGACTTGGCCAGGATGCGCGACAGGGTCGTCTTGCCGACGCCGCGCGTGCCCGTGAACAGGTAGGCGTGATGCAATCGGCCGCTGTGCAAGGCATGCGTGAGCGCGCGCACGACGTGCTCCTGGCCGACGAGCGTCTCGAAATTCTTGGGGCGGTATTTACGGGCGAGGACTTGATAGGACATGCTGAGATTTTACCATGCGATTTTGCGGGTGATCCTGCGCGGCGGGCGCAAGCCTCATGGCCGGGCCATTCAAAATGGCAAACGCGGCAAAGCAGCAATTGTATAACATGGCCAGCTGGAAATATGGAAAACACGGCAAGCCCGGCAATGCAGCAGCTCGGCAAGAAAAAGGGACCGTAAAAGCAAAAAAGCTGCCCATGGCAGCTTGATTGTTGATCCTGATAAAACATTCCCGAAGGAGGCGAGCCTGATCTGCGGCACTCATGGTTAATAGCCGTGGCTGCTTCGTTCCCGACCTGACCAGGTTAGCCATGCCACGATGCGCAGGGGCCCGCCAAGGACAATTATAACCGACCTGCGCAAGATTGGGAAATTGCCGTGTCAATGCTGTGTGCGTCGGCGTAGGTCGGCGTGGGTCTGCGTAGGTCGGCTTAGGCCGCAGGCCGTAAGCCGACACTGCTGAGTACGCGGCCGACACTGCCGAGCCGCAACGTCGGGTTACGCGCAAGCGCTAACCCGACCTACTTAGCACCTACAAACCCAGCTCTTGCCAGATGCCATCCACCCTCGCCTTCACTTCCGGCGTCATGGTGATCACCGTGCCCCACTCGCGCGTCGTTTCGCCCGGCCATTTATTCGTCGCGTCGATCCCCATCTTGCTGCCCAGGCCGCTGACCGGCGAGGCGAAGTCCAGGTAATCGATGGGCGTGTTGTCGACCAGCGTGGTGTCGCGGATGGGGTCGACCCGCGTCGTGATGGCCCAAATGACTTCTTTCCAGTCGCGGATATTCACGTCTTCATCGACCACCACGATGAACTTGGTATACATGAACTGGCGCAAGAAACTCCACACGCCGAACATCACGCGCTTGGCGTGGCCCGCGTACTGTTTCTTGATCTGCACCACGGCCATGCGGTAGCTGCAGCCTTCGGGCGGCAGATAGAAGTCCGTGATTTCGCTGAACTGCTTTTGCAGCAGCGGCACGAACACTTCGTTCAGGGCCAGGCCCAGCACGGCCGGCTCGTCCGGCGGCTTGCCTGTATACGTGGAGTGGTAGATCGGGTCGCGGCGCATGGTGATGCGGTCGATGGTAAACACGGGGAAACTGTCCTGCTCATTATAGTAGCCCGTGTGGTCGCCATACGGCCCTTCCAGCGCGTGCTCGTAGCCGCTCGGATGGTTTTCATCCGGGTAGATATGGCCTTCGAGCACGATTTCGGCGGAAGCGGGCACGCGCAGCTCGCTGCCGATGGCTTTCACCAGCTCCGTGCGGCTGCCGCGCAGCAAGCCGGCGAACTGGTATTCGGACAGGCTGTCCGGCACCGGCGTGACGGCCCCTAATATAGTAGCGGGATCGGCGCCCAGCGCGACGGCGATCGGATACGGCTTGCCCTTGCTCTGGATCGCGTGCTCGCGGAAGTCCAGCGCGCCGCCCCGGTGCGCCAGCCAGCGCATGATGACCTTGTTACGCCCCAGCACCTGCTGGCGGTAGATGCCCAGGTTTTGCCGCTTCTTATTCGGGCCCTTGGTGATCACCAGGCCCCAGGTGATCAGGGGCGCGACATCGCCAGGCCAGCAATGCTGGATGGGCAGGCGCGCCAGGTCGACGTCATTGCCTTCCCAGACGATTTCCTGGCATTTGGCGCCGCGCAACTCTTTCGGCGACATGTCCCACACGGATTTCACCAGGGAACCGAGACCCAGCAGATCCTTGAAATCCTTCGGCGGTTCCGGTTCCTTCAGCCGCGCCAGCACATGGCCGATCTTGCGCAACTCGCTCACATCTTCCGCGCCCATGCCCAGCGCCACGCGGCGCGTGGTGCCGAACAGATTGCCCAGCACCGGCATGTCGTATCCCGTCGGATTGTTGAACAGCAAGGCCGGTCCGCCTGCGCGCAAGGTGCGGTCGCAGACTTCCGTCATCTCCAAAATCGGTGAAATGGGGGTCGAAATGGGCTTAAGTTCACCCATTTGTTGCAGTTGAGAAATAAAATCTCGCAAATCTGAATATTTCATGTGTTTTTAATTTTTTTTGACGTCGGACGCCATTGCTGAAGGATCTATGCCAAGTAATTGATTTTATTGGCTTTTGGCACAATGCAAGACAAAAAGTAAGACATAAAAGTAATAAAGAAACGATTCGTTAGTATTGACTTGATATAAAACGGCTTCTACAATTCGCCCAACTTGAAAGAGCACGCCGGCCCAGAGCTTGATTTTAGCGTTTCTCTTTCATTCACGGAGTCGGGGCTCCACATGACATTTTAAGGAGTGTTTTCAAAAGGCGTCTGCCTTACCCCCGGTAAAAGTTGTATTGCGACTGATCCAATACCAAAAACGGGACCGATCAGCTCAAGCAAGCAATGACGGCGTTTCTCGCACGCATCCATACGCGGCGGAAACGATGATATTTCTGATGCACGGCATTGGCAGTACCCACAACACCGCGAGACCGCGGAGGGACTGCCTGTTGACGCGACATTTCGGGGAACTCTATGACTCATCGTAGCACTGAAGCAGCTTTGCCTGCTTCAACCGTGGCTGGCCAGCCAGCGTTGGCGCGTTTGCGCGCCCGCGCACAAGCCATTTCGGCACGTGGCGTATTGACCACGGCACAACACACACTGACAGTCTTCGGCATTTCCGCCCTGGCACTGATCGCCCTGCTGATGTTCCGCCCTGACCTGGGCAAGCAACTGACGCACAGCCTGTTCCCGCTGCCGATGGCAGAGGCGCAAGCCGTTGAAGCACCTGCCCTGTCGGCACTGATGGAAGCGCCTGCTTCCGTGCAAACGGCCGCCAACGACGCACCGCTGAGCAAGGAAGAAAAAGCCTTGCTGGGCACGCAAAAGCAGCAGCAATGGGTCACCAACTGGCTTTCCAAGCGCTACCGCGTAGCCAACGATGCGACCAATATGCTCGTCTCGACGGCCTACCTGACAGCCCGTGAAATCAAGCTGGACCCGCTGCTGATCCTGGCCGTGATGGCCATCGAATCGGGCTTGAACCCGTTCGCGGAAAGCCCGGTCGGCGCGCAAGGCTTGATGCAGGTCATGTCGAAAGTGCACCATGAGCGCTTCCAGGAAATGGGCGGCGTGCAGGCAGCCCTGAATCCCGTCGCCAACATCCGTGTCGGCTCCCTGATCCTGAAAGACTACGTCACGCGTGGCGGTTCCGTCGAAGCGGGCCTCAAAACCTACGTCGGCGCCGCCAACTTCGCCACCGACTCGGGCTACGGCTCGCGCGTGCTGGCTGAATACCGCCGCCTGAAACAAGTGTCCGCCGGCCAGCGCGTGCCGACCACGACGCCGGTGATGGCATCGAACACGCCAGCGCCAGCCAAGGCCCCGGCAGCGGAAAGCGGCATCACCATCAAAGTATTGCCCCACAACGAGATCGCCGGCCTGTGACCCTTTAAAAGCCCTCACAGGGGCATCCAAAAAGCGGCACCCAGTAAAAAAGCCACCGCACGCAAGTGCCGGTGGCTTTTTTATTGCCCTGCAGCATCAGCCGCAGGAACTGCTCTCTATATTACTTGCGCTTGTTGGCGCCCACTTCTTCCTCGCGGAATTTCACTGCCAGCTTGTCGAGCACGCCGTTCACATACTTGTGGCCATCGATACCGCCAAACGACTTGGCCAGCTCGACCGCTTCGTTGATGACGACGCGGTACGGGATTTCCATGTTGTTCTTCAGCTCGAATGCGCCGATCAGCAGGATGCCGTGTTCGATCGGCGACAGTTCAGCGATATTGCGGTCGATCAAGGGTGCCATGCTTTCGCGCAGCGCCAGCGAATCCTTGATGGCGCCGTACAGCAGCACCGTGAAATGATCGCCATCGGCCTTGTCGAAACCATGCGCGGCGCGAATATTATTCACGACGGTGGTCGCGTCTTCATTGTTCAGCAGCCACTGGTACAAGCCCTGCAGCGCAAACTCGCGCGCGCGGTGACGCGGCGTGCGGTTTTTGCTGGGATTGGCGAGCAAATTTTTCTCAGTCATGATTGTTACCTGTTCTTAAATACGTGTTCACTACAAATTCCGGCGAGACACTGCGGCGCGCTTTTAGGTAGCGCAGCCGCAATTCAAGCGCGCGTGAGAAGGATGTCAGGGCAAGGCGCGGGGCCGAAGGCAGTACGATAGTACGGCGAGGCCTTGCAACGCAGCCATGGCATTCTTATCACACGCGCTTAGTCTTCGTCGGTGTCTTGCAACTCTTCCAGCGCTTGCGCCAGATTGGCCATTTCCACTGCCACGCGCGCCGCTTCGGCTCCCTTGACCAGCATGCGCACTTCCGCCTGCTCGTCGTTTTCGGTCGTCAACACTGCGTTGGCGATGGGGATGCCGTAATCGAGACCGACGCGCGTGATGCCCGCGCCCGATTCGTTCGATACCAGCTCGAAGTGGTAGGTTTCACCGCGAATCACGGCGCCCAGTGCGATCAGGGCATCGAATTGCTCGGTTTCCGCCATTTTTTGCAGAATCAGTGGGATTTCCAGGGCGCCCGGCACGGTCACGTGCAGGATATCTTCATCGGCCACGCCCAGCTTGCTCAACTCTTCCAGGCATGCCGACAGCAAGCCACCACCGACGATTTCATTGAATCGTGCCTGGACGATACCGACGCGCAAACCTTCGCCGGCAAAATTGGTTTCGTATGCTCCTACGGTCATCATATGCCTCTTTATAAGTGATCAGCGGCGGCGCCATGCGCCAGGCCGCCAAATAGTGTTAATTAATTACTGCTGGCCTGGATGGCACTGAAAACCCGTGACTTCCAGGTCGAAACCGACCATCGACGGCATCTTGCGGGGGCTGGCCAGCAATTGCATCTTGCTCACGCCCAGGTCGCGCAGGATTTGCGCGCCGATGCCGTAACTGCGCAAGTCCATGCTGGCGGCGCGGCCTTTCGGCTTGGCTTGCGGCGTATCGAGCGCGGCGAACTGGGCAAACAGCTCGCTGGACGTCTCGCCGCAGTTCAGCAAGACCATCACGCCCCGCTCGGATTGCTTGATGGCGGCCATCGAGGCGGCCACCGTCCACGAGTGGGTGGTCGCTTCGCTTTCCAGCACGTCCAGCAGGGAAACGGGCTGGTGCACGCGCACCAGCGCTTCCAGGCCAGGCGCCAGGTCGCCATGCACGAGGGCCAGATGGGCCGACGCGCTGGGCTTGTCGCGGAAGGCGATCAAGCGGAATTCGCCGTGCGCCGTGTGCAAGGTGCGCTCGGCAACGCGCTCGACCAGCGATTCCGTCTGGCTGCGGTAATGGATCAAGTCGGCAATCGTGCCGATTTTCAAGCCATGTTGTTCGGCAAAGACCAGCAAGTCCGGCAGGCGCGCCATGGTGCCGTCGTCCTTCATGATTTCGCAAATCACGGAGGCGGGCGTCAGGCCGGCCATGGCCGTCAAGTCGCAACCGGCTTCCGTATGGCCTGCGCGCATCAGCACGCCGCCTTTTTGCGCTTTCAGCGGGAAGATGTGGCCAGGCTGGACGATATCGCTGGGCTGCGTGCCCTTGGCAACAGCTACCTGGATGGTCTTGGCGCGGTCGGCGGCGGAAATGCCCGTCGTCACGCCTTCGGCCGCTTCGATCGACACGGTGAAATTGGTGCCGTAGGCGGTGCCGTTGCGCGACGTCATCATCGACAGGTTCAGCTCGTCGCAACGCTCTTCCGTCAGGGTCAGGCAAACCAGGCCGCGCGCATGCGTGATCATGAAATTGATGGCTTCAGGCGTCACGAAATCGGCGGCAAGCACCAGATCGCCCTCATTTTCCCGGTCTTCTTCATCGACCAGTATCACCATGCGGCCGGCGCGCAATTCGGCGACGATCTCTTCGGTGCTGGATATAGACATCATGGATCCTCTTAGTGAGACTAAAAACTGAAACATCGCGTGCGAATATTCCGCGAATTTCCGGGAATTTTCTTATAACCCGCTATTTTAAAGGATTTAGCGCTTGCAGACCTGAAATAAGACAGGTTTGCGGCATGGGCGCCGCAGCTGGCCCCACAAAGCGCCGATTCCCCGAGCCTGCGCACGGCGGCGGCAAGGCGCGCGCCGCCAGCCTTGCAAAGAGCATAAGATCAGCCAGTCACCGCCACGGCGCTTGACACTCCATTCGCAGCGACACCCTACACAGGAGCGGCAACATGAAAACCAACGGATCGGCCATCTGGTCAGGCGGCATCAAGGACGGCAAGGGCGCCATCAGCACGCGCAGCGGCGCCTTGCAGGAATATCCCTACGGCTTTGCCAGCCGCTTCGAAGGCAAGCCCGGCACGAATCCCGAGGAATTGATCGGCGCCGCGCACGCGGGCTGCTTCACCATGGCCCTGTCGCTGATCCTTGGCGAAGCGGGCCTGACGGCGGAAAAGATGGAGACGACGGCCGAAGTCACCCTCGACAAGGTCGACGACGGTTTTGCCATCACGGCCGTCCATTTGATCCTGAAAGCAAAGATCCCCGGCGCCAGCCAGGCTCAATTCGAGGAATTGACGGGCAAGGCCAAGGCCGGCTGCCCCGTGTCGAAGCTGCTTAAAGCCAACATTACCCTGGACGCTACCCTGCAGCCCTAGATTTTCGTCACGGGCTTGACGGGTTCCACGGGGGCTACCGGCGCCACCAGCGGCAGGCGCGAATCGCTGGCCGGCAATGGCCGGTTCATCAAACCGGGATTCAGGGCTGCATTGTTCAGGTTATAGGCGGCGATGGCCGCCGCCACGGACGGGTCTTGCGATGAAGGCGGCGGCACGGCACGGCCCGCGTTTTGCGCGGCCAGCTCTTGCGCCTGCGCATTTTGCTGGGCCAGCCGGGCTTGCGCCGTCGCCAGGCCGGCATCGGCCTGGCCCTGCGCCGCGCGCGCCAGCGACTGCGCCCGGTCGGATGCCGCCTGGGCCGCCATCTGCGCGTCGCTGGCGGCCAGCTGCGCCCGCGCCGCATCGTCCGCCGCTGCTTGCGCCTGCTGCTGCAATCCCTGCTGCTGCACTTGCCCCTGCCGCAGCTCGTCCACCCGCGCCGCTTCCTGCTGCTGCGCCTGCTGATCGGTATTGATGCGTTCGCCGTCCAGGCGTTCGGCGTCAAGGCGCTGGGCATCGACGCGCTGGTTGTCGGTGCGCTGCGTCTGCAGCAATTGCGCTGCATCGGCGGCTGCTTGCGCCTGCGGCTGGGGCCGCAGTTCCTGCAAGTCCAGGTTCAGCTCCTCCGCTTCCAGTTGCTGCTGCAGTTCCAGCTGCCGCTGCGCAATAGCGGCCGTCTGCGACGGCGCTTCGTCGACGGCCTGCATCAGCTCGGCCTGCGGAGCCTGCGCGGGGCTGGACGGCAGTGCTTCGCCCGTCAAATCCGCTTCGACCACGGCAGACAGCGGCGCGCCCCGCTGCTGGGCCAGCACGGCGCCCACCTGCGCCAGCACGTCCGTTCCCTGTTGCAAGGCATCCAGGGTGGCATTGCTGTCGGCCGCATACGCGGCCTGCAAAATGACCGCATCGACATCTTCATTGCGCAAGTCGATGCCGATGCGGGCCAGCTGCGCTTGCGTGAGCAAGCTGCCGTCCTGCGCCAGCGCGGCGGCCGCATCCGTCGTGCCGTCGCCCGACAGCAAATCGTAGCGCTGCGCCAGGCTGCCCGGCGCATCGCCGGCCGTCGCCAGCTGGCTGGCATCGATGCCGCTCGTTTGCAGCTGGGCGAACGATTCCGTCAACTGCCGCGCCAGCGCCAGCAAGTCGTCATTGACATTCACTGGAGTATTTGCCGCCCTGGCCTCTTCCGTGGCGCCCTGCAAAGCCAGCAATTGCCGGCGCGACAAGGCCACGCCGGACAGGAACTGGCCCAGCGGGGAGATGTCGACCTGGGTCGATGACAGGATGGCAAGAACAGCCGCCGCGCTGGAAGGCGGCACGGGCAGTGCAGGCGGCAGCGGCGCCGTTGCGCCCACGCGGGACGTGGCCGGGATGGTGTTGGGCACGGTTGCGCGCGAAATCGGGTCCATGGCTAGCCTCCACTGCGGAAAGCTTCATAGTATGCGCGTCTGCAAGAAAAGCAACACACGCTTGGCAAGGCGAGAATGTGTTGCGGTGTTCTTGTATCAGGCGGCAGCCTTGTCCAGCGACAACATGCGTTCGACGTAGCGGGCGATCAGGTCGATTTCCAGGTTGACCTTGCCATCGACCGTCAAGTGTTTCAGGGTCGTCATGGCGATCGTGTGCGGAATCAGGTTGATCGAGAAGCGGCAGCCGTTGACGGCGCCCGCGCCCAGGTCTTCCACGCGGTTGACGGTCAGGGACACGCCATTGACGACGACGGAACCCTTGAAGGCCAGGTATTTCGCCAGCTCGTGCGGCGCCTCGATCACCAGTTCCCACGATTCGCCCACGGCTTCGAACTTGCGCACGATGCCCAGGCCGTCGACGTGGCCGGACACCAAGTGGCCGCCCAGGCGCTCGGCCAGGGTCAGGGCTTTTTCCAGGTTCACTTCCGTGGTGGTATCGAGGCCCACGGTGCAATTGAGGCTTTCGCGCGAGACATCGACTGCAAAACCCGTGTCCGACTTTTCCACCACCGTCATGCAGGCGCCATTGATGGCGATCGAATCGCCCAGGGCCACGTCAGCCAGCGGCAAGCCGCCCGCGTGGATGTTCAGGCGCACGCCTGCATCGAGGCCGCCTTCGAGTGCTTGCACGGTTTCAATCTTGCCGATGGCGGCAACAATTCCTGTAAACATGAACTAACCCTATAAAAGTGTAAAAGTATTAAAAACGCCTATCAAAACCTACTGCGCGTCGTAATTTGCGGCCGACGATGCTCACTGTACCATCGTACAGCTGCGCTTCTCGGCCACAACTTCCTTCCGCTCGCTACGGTTTTGTTAGGCGTTTTAATTGCGCTGGGCGAATCTTGCAAGGATACGCAAATCTTCGCCCACTTGCTGAACCTGGTGAAATTGCAAAGTGCGCTGCTGCTTGATATCCGTCAATGCGGGCAAGGCAAACATGCCTTGCGCATCGCCCAGCAAGGTGGGCGCCAGGTAGACCAGCAGCTCGTCGACGCAGCCTTCGCGGATCAGGGAGCCATTCAGTTTGGAGCCGGCCTCGACGTGGACTTCATTGCATTGCCGGCGTCCCAGTTCCAGCATCAGCGCGGCCAGGTCGACCTTGCCGGCCGCGTTCGGCAACAGGATGACTTCGGCACCCAGCGCCTGCAGTTGCGCCTGTTTCTCCGGGTTGGCGACGGCCGCCACGATCCACGTGCCGCCCCCTTGCAGGATGCGCGCGTCGGGGCTGATGTCGAGCCGGCTGTCGACGACGATGCGGCGCGGCTGGCGCGGCGTCTCGACGGCGCGCACGTTCAATTGCGGGTCGTCCGCCTTGACGGTGCCGATGCCCGTCAGGATAGCGCAGGCGCGCGCGCGCCAGGCGTGGCCGTCGGCGCGCGCTTGCGGCCCGGTGATCCACTGGCTTTGCCCGTTGTGCAAGGCTGTCATGCCGTCCAGGCTGGCCGCCGTTTTCATGCGCACCCACGGCTTGCCGCGCTGCATGCGCGAAAAGAAGCCGATATTCAATTCATATGCCTCGTCGGCCAGCACGCCCGTGGTGACGGCGATGCCGGCCGCCTCCAGCTTGGCCAGTCCCTGCCCCGCCACCAGCGGGTTCGGGTCCGTCATGGCGGCCACGACGCGCCCCAGTCCCGCGCGCACGAGCGCATCGGAGCATGGCGGCGTGCGGCCGTGGTGGTTGCACGGTTCCAGGGTGACATAGGCGGTGGCGCCGCGCACATCGTTGCCGCGCGCCGCCGCATTGGCCAGCGCTTGTACTTCGGCATGATCCTGCCCGGCCGCCTGCGTCACGCCGGCGCCGATCACCTGGCCATCCCTGACGATCACGCAGCCGATGCGGGGATTGGGCGAAGTCGTGTACAAACCGCGCGCCGCCCATTCCAGCGCCAGGCGCATGCCATCGATATCGTTGAGTATTTCCACGGGCTTCTTTGCTAGTGAGTGATAGGTGAGTCGGGTTACGAACTGTCGGCCACGCCGCTGCAATTGGCCGCCTGCTGCTGCGGGTCGCACACGCGCACCCTGCCCAGCATATTGATTTTAATATGCCGTACCTGCTTTCCCAAAGCCAGGGACAAGGTACCCCAGCGCGCCGCCAGGCTATTGGTCGCGCTGCAACTGCGTCCTGCGCCATTGTAGGCGATATAAAACGGCGCCGTGGCCGACGAAAACGCGAACTGGGCCGTGATGCCCGCCGGCAGCGGCCCCTGGCGGAACAGCAATTCGTCATCGCCATCGAACGCCAGGTTGGTATTGCGGTCGATGAACATCAGCCAGCCCGTACGCCAATCCACGCCACCGGCTCCGGCCGGCATCAACAGCACGCGCTGTCCCCGCGCCATCGCCTGTGCCCGCGTCAATTCGATGGCCGAAAACAAGTCCGTGGCCGCCGCGCGTACCTGCTGGCGCGCCAGCACCTGCTGCAGGCTGGGCATGGCAGCGGCAGCCAGCAACGCGGCAATCGCCAGCACGGCCAGCAATTCGGGCAGGGTATGCCCGACGGTGTCCCCGACGGTGTGCCCAATCCGCGGTGAGCGCTTGTGCATGGCCATGGCCTAGGGCCAGCAGTGGCTGGACGGGCCACTGCTGCCGCGCTGGCCCGTGCTGCTCAAGGACAACACGCCGCAATCGGCATCCTGGAAGTGCGCATCGACCTTGGACGTGCCCGGCATCGCGCGCAACAGCACGCATTGCCCGATCGCCAGGCCGGGACAAGCCAGCGCCTCGATTTCATACGCGCTGCCGGCCGCGCCCCCGTCGCCAGACCACCATGGAAACTGCTGCACTTGCGACGACGGCGACGCGGAGGAAAATGCCAGATAGCGGTTGTTTTGCGAATAATAGCGTTCCTGCTGCTGCATCAGCCGCAGCAGGGCCGCCTGTCCCTGCACCCGCTTGGCGCGCACGACATGACCGTGATAGGCGGGCACGGCCAGCGCCAGCAACAGGCTCAGGATCGCCAGCGCGGACAGCAGTTCGATCAGGCTGAAGCCCCGTGTGGCAGCAGGAGCACCACCGTTTGCAGCGGGACCGTTCCGGCTTGCCACCACGCCCATATGACCTCCCGTCTTTCCTGAAATCGCCGCCGATGCGATGCGCCAGCCTCCCTGGGCCTATTTTTTCTTGGCCGCCTCGTGCAATTCGCGCCAGTTCGCCACTTCGCGCCAACTGAGGCGCCGGGCCGGCAGCGGTGCGCTGACGACCTTGAGTGCCGTTCCGCTGGCTGCGCCAGGCAAGCCAGGCTGCAGCACCGCCAGTTCCTTGCGCCCCTCGGCCCGCCCTGCCGCCGTCGCGGCACCCACCGTGCTGTTCAATTCCAGCGCCAGCGGCGGCGCGCGCGCCAGGCCGTCGAACAAGCGCCCCGTCTGCGCACCCGCCTGTACGACCCCGGCGCCATCGGCGGCAAAGCCGCTCAGCACATCAAGCACGTACAGGCGCGTGGCCGGCTTGGCGCAAGGGTCGCGCCCCGGCAGCACAGTGTTGAACAGCACCTTGCCGGCGGCCAGTACGGGACTGTTGATGCTGCGTTCGCCCGTTTGCCCGGTATTGAGAAAATCGAGGTACCAGCCGCGCATGGCGTCGCTGCCTGTATAGCGCAGCTCGGCGCCATCGACGCGCACGCCGCCCACCGCTTCGCCCAGGCTGCGCTGTTCCAGGTCGGTCCGGCTGCGCGTGGGAGACGACTCCCGCAAATCGTCGTGCACGGCATAAAACGATTGCGACAAAAAGGCGGAAGGTGAGGTATCGGCCGCTTCGACCAGTTTGCCCGTGCCAAACAGCAGCAGATAGCCGCCACCGGGCGCGTAGGCCACGTTCAACTGCTGCGTCACGGGCTGGCGCCTGGCCTGCGCATCGCGCGCGACAAAGACGAGCTTGCGTCCCGCCCCCTCTTTCCACGGCGGCCCGCCAGCCATGTCGAGGCGCCAGATATTGCCCTGCAGATCGCCCGCATATAGATAAGCCAGCGCGCCGTCGCCGCCCGGCACCACGACGGGCGGACCCAGCGCGTGGGGCATGGCGTCGGCGCCCGCGTTCGCGCCCGCATCAGTGTCATGGCCGCCATCGCCACCACCACCGCTGGCCACCGGCACCTTGAGGCGGAAGTAATTACTTCCCAACACCCAGGGCGTGCCGGGCGCCTTGTCCAGCGCCAGCAGGAAAATGGCGGCGGCCGATGCGGGCGCCGTCGTGTCCTTGCCATCATCCACATGGTTGTTGTAGCCGCTGGCGACGATGGCGAAATCGCGGTAGGCTGGCGCGCCCTCCTTGCCGCCCATGTTGATGCGCGCAAAGCTGGGCGGCCCGCGCACGTTGCCCATGAGCCTGTCGTCACGGTCCGTAAACTCCCACAGCGCTCCGTCTTGCGCGAAGCGGGCCGGATCCGTGATGTCGAGCGCAAACACGCCTTGCGCCCCGCCGCCCATGCCCGATACCAGTACCGTCTTCCAATGCCCCAGCGCCAGCACTTCCGCCGTGGCCGCCGCGCCATCGAGCAGCGGGCCGGGGCTGTAGTGAGTACTCGCAGCGGCTGGCGCAAGGTGCAGCAGCACTTGCGGCAGATAGGCAAACAATTCGCTGCCCGTGCGCGCATCGAAGGCATGCAGCAAGCCATCGTTGGCGCCCAGGTACAGCATTTTGCGCCGCTGCAACAGCGCCTTGCGGTGCAAGCCATAGCCTGCCCCCGGCATGCCCAGCCCCGGCGCGCCCACGTACAGCAAATTGCCATGCGGCGCGGCGCCCAGGCTGCCTGTGCGGCGGCGCAGGAAGCCGCCCGGCTGGCCCACCTCATGCGTGCGCTGGCCCAGCAGATACGCCAGGCGCGCTTCCCCTCGTCCATCGCCACCGCCGAATGCGCCGCGCTGCTCCGTATCGAGCCGCTTCCAGGCCAGCGGCACCAGGGTGCCCTTGGCGTCGAGCGTGTAGACGGGACGCAAAACCGCTGGCGTTCCATCTGGCGCGACCTGCTCCTGCCCACCCGTGCGCCACCATGGCTTGCCGGGAAGCAGTGCGCCATCGGCCCCCAGGGCAAATGCGGTGCGCGACAAGGTCATGCTGCCATCGGCCAGGCGTATCTGCGTCTGGAACCAGTATGCCTCTTCCGTGCCGCTGGCCAGCGCCATCAGGGCCGGCCCGGCGAGCGTCGCCGGCAAGCTACCCTTGTCGGCAGCAGCAAAGGCTGCGCGCAGTCCCCCGATCAGGGCGGCCGGGTCGCTGCCGGGCAGGTAATGGGCGGGCCAGCGGCCATCCAGGCTCCACTCGCTCAGCGCGCTGCCAGTCGCGCTCTTGAAGGGGTTGGCATCGCCATTGGCATCGAGAAAGCCGCCATACTTGGCCGCCAATAACAAGGGCGTAGCGGCGGGAATGGCGGCCGATTCGCCGGCCGGGTCGCCCTGGCGCAAGTCGCCCGCATAGTGCTCGACCTTCGCCATGCCGTCGCTCTTGCCGCCGGGACGCAGGGCCTGCACATGCGACCAGTAGGCCAGTCCTGCCGCATGGTAGCTGGCGCCGCCCGCCCCCTCGGCCAGCATTTCCAGTGCCGCCAGTTCGGGCCGTGGCGCGGGATTGCCTTGCGCCCCACCGCTTTCCAGGCTGCCCACCGCATGCGTCCAGGCCATGACATCGAACGGGGGCGGCGCAAAACTGTCCGGCGCGCGGGCGCGATCGCCGTTTGATGCGGGAGTCGCCGGAACGTTGCCGGGCACGTAGCGGTCACCCGCCATGCCCGCATCGCCGAGACTGACGACGATGTGACGCTGGCAACTGGCCGTTTGCGGGTCGCTCCATTGCGTCACGACCGGCAAGCCGTCGTCGATGGCAGGCGGTGTCGTAGCGGGTGACACGATGGCGCTCGCTTGCCGCCCCTGCAGATAGCGCAGCGATTCGTACAGCAATTCAGCCAGCGGCGCCGCGCTGACGTACGCGCCGGGATGCCCGGCGTTGCCGCGGCCCAGGCCATTGATGTAAGTGGTCACCCCGCCGCCAGGGCTCGCGCCTTGGGCCGCAGCTTGAACCGCATACACGCCAGTGGCGGGATGCCACTCGGCGCCAGCATTGTCTTGCGGCATAAAGTCGGGCGCCATCCAGCGCTGCTGTCCCACGTGGGCCAGCGGCGCGCGCAGCACGCCGCCATACACGGCGCCGGCGCTTGCAGGCAGGCCATTCAAATGGCCAAACACGCCCACGCGCACCCTGCCGCCATGGCGCTGCACGGCGCCCACCGGCTTGTAGTTCTTGCCATACGCCAGGCACAAGTCGTCGCGCAGCGGCCCCTCATCAGCGTCGCACACGCGCACGCGCGCGAGGAACACGCCGTGCGTGGCGGCGGCCCCAGGCGCGTCGCAATTGCCGCCCGGAGGCAAACTGGCGTCGCCGAACAACAGGCGATTACGGCAAGAAACGATGGCCAGTTGCGACAACGCAAACGGCGTCGCCGCCGCCACGCCAGTCTGCAAGACCTTGCGCGGGAAAAAAACGGGGTGGGCAAAAAAGTCGATGGGGCTGCCAGCATCGGGCAAATAGGCGCGCTGCAGCACCGTCTTGCGCACCTCGTCGATGACGCGGTCGCCGCCCGTCAGGGCATAGCGCACGATGTCGAGCATGCTGGCACTGGCCCAGTTGAGAAAGTTGCCGCTGAAACTGTCTCCGCCGCAGCCGTGCAGCGCATCGGCCGGTTTCAGCACGGAGAAGTAAGCGGTCGCTACGCGCAAGTCCGGCAGCATGACGCCGTCCTTGCTGCGATACGGATAGCTGTAGCACATGCGGGCGTGGAAGTAACCGAGGTACTCGCGCTGCGGCGCATAGTTGCCTCCATGCGCGGCAGCGGCGGCAGCGTGGGTGAGGGACAGGTTGAGCAGCAGATTCGGCGGCACCCTGGTGCCGTGCAAGCCCGCGTCGGCCCGCGCCAGCGCCACCGGGGGAGCGGCGGCAAGGACACTACGGCAAATCAGGCCAGCCACCAGCAGCCAGGCCCAGCCGGAGCAACGCAGCGCGGACGAGAAAGCGGACGGCAAAGCCCTCATGGCCCCGCTCCAGCCGCCGGCTTGCGGTAATAGCTTTGCAGCACGACTTGCGTGCTTTCCTGCGCGCCAAAACCGATGGCCGTGATGCGGTACACATAGCTTTCCGTGGCCAGACCACTGGCCACTGCAGTGGCCTGCGCGCCGGGCGGGTGAAACGGCAGCAGTTCGATAAGGTAGCGGGGCCGGCGCGACGGCAGGAAACCCTGCCCCGTCTGCATGGCGGCGCCCGTAAACTGGCCATACGGCACGGTGCGGCTGCCCCCTGCGGCACCATCGAGGTCCGTGCTCAGCCAGAGTGCCGGCGCACCCGGGGCTGCCGGCAGGCACAGGCCCAGTGTTCCCCCTTCGCCGCAGCCGTCCGCAAACCCTGCCGCACTGCCTGGTGCGAAGAGGCTGCTGCGCCCCGGTGCGCCAGGCAAGCCTTCGATATCGTTCTGCGCATCCACCAATGCCTCCTCCGCCGCCTGAAACGCGATCTGCCTGTCGCGCTCGCCCCGTGCCGCCTTTTCGCCCTGCAAGGCCATCTGCGCCGCCGATATGCCCAGCAACAAGATGATCACCAGCAGACACAGCACATACACGAGGGTAGCGCCGCTGCGGTGCCCACGAAGTGCGCGACAAGGTACGCAACAGCGGACGCCCGCGCCAGCCATCGCGCCGCCCGCCTAGGCCGGCCCGTTGCGCAGCATGATGCTCGTCTGCACCAGTTGCCGCAGCCGGGAGCGCGTTGCGGCGGGCAAGGACGCGCGCGCGATGCGCACGCCCGTGTCCCCGGCGCCGTGCGCCTCGGCATACACCTTGCCGAACAGATCGAACTGCGCCGGCCCCAGTTCCGCCATCTTGTCCGCCTGGCCCGCCTCGCCATGCAATAGCAGCGCCACGCGCACGCTGGCCACGCGCTTCCAGTGCGTGCGCCGGTGAAAATCGCGCTGACGCGCGGCCGCGTCCGCGCCAACCAGCACCAGCGCCGCATCGTAGGCGTCGAGCGCGCTGGCGTTGACATAGCGGTTCGCCACGCCGTCGGCCGGCGTATCCGTGTCGAGGCCGTACAGCACCTGGAAAGCATCGACGCCGCGGATGATGGCATCCGCGCCCCAGCCGTTCGCGCCACGGTATTTGCAGCGCAGCTCGCCCTCGCCATCGGCGCCCTGCGCTACATAGAAAATGCTCCAGCCCCGCTGCGCCTGCGTTTGCGCGGCGCCCACGCCAAAACCCGCGCAATTGAGCACGGAACCGTCGCCGCCCTCTTCCTTGCCGGCGCCGTAATAGCGCAAGGCCAGCACATCGCTGCCATGCAGGACGCCGGGCAGCGCGCCGCTGATGCCTTCGCTGTTCTTGCCCAGGCTGCGCGCGTCGAGCCCGGCCACATTGGCGCTGTCGTCATCGGCATGGGCGACGGGCGCGGCGCTGCTATCCCAGTTCACGTACGCCGTCTGGCGCACGGCGCGGGCGATGGTATCGAGCGCATAGCGGCCGTTGTCATCCAGCCGCGCGCTGGAGGACTGGTCGCCATAGCTGCCGCTGACGGCCAGCAACACGCTACTGGCCGCCAGCATCAGCAACGCGCCGAGCGACAGGGCCACCAGCAATTCGACCAGGCTCATGCCCCGATGCCGGCGCCACGCGGCAGGCACGCGGTTCATGCGCCGCCCCCGCCCAGCTGGATTGCCAGCCTGGGCAGCGACTCGCCTGCCGCATTCTCGGCGGACGAGCCATCGGGCAGGCGGGCGCGCCAGCCCAGCTTGATGACGATGGGCGCCCCTTTGCCGCCGCTGCAAGCCCAGTGCAAACCCTGGGCAGCGGCGTCCCACGCGGCGAGGTCGCGGCAAATGTGCAGACGTGCGCCGGGCAAGGCCGCATGCAGCCGTTGCTTCCATTCGGCGATATCGAATTGCGCCAGTTCAGCCGCACCGCAGGCGGCGGCACCGAAGCAGTCCGGCGCACCGCCGCCAGCGTCGGCGCCGTCCGCCGCCGCGTACGCCACGTTCAGGTAGGGATTGCCCGCATCGGGTCCATTCATGAGCACGCTGTTTGCGCGCATGCGCTCGGCCATGCCGGCGGCCAGTTGCACGCCCGCCGACAACAACGCCGACTCATGGCGCGCGCGCAGGGAGTTCAGTTGCAGGATGCTGGCACCGAGCAGGCCCAGCGCCAACAGCAGCAGCGACACGAGCACCTCGACGAGGCTGCTGCCACCCGCAGGAAACATAGTGCGACCGCCATTGCGCATGCGCTACTCCCTTCCGCAGAAAGAGTCGCAAGAACAGGCGGCCCAGCTACAAGATAGGCGCGCGCAAAAAACCGGATCTGCGCTAGCGCAAACAGGACAGCGATAAGGTGAGAAGAACAGCGTTGAATTGATCAGGCCGCTTGCCAGGCGAACGCTGGCGTAATGAAAACGGGGCGCATGAGTAGCCCCGTTGGCGGCGAAGTGAACGTCAGGGCTTGCGTGCCTGTCCCACTTCGGCAATCGCATCCTGGAACTCGGCCAGGTCTTCGAAGTTCTTGTAAACGGAGGCGAAGCGGATGTAGGCGATCTTGTCCAGGCGCTTCAATTCTTGCATGACGAGTTCGCCGATATAGCCGGAATCGACTTCGCGCAAGCCGCTGGTCAACAGTTTTTCCTGGATGGACGCGATGGCCGTATCCACGGAGGCGGCCGCGACGGGACGCTTGCGCAAGGCCAGCATCAAACTGCCGCGCAACTTATCCGCAGCGAACTCCGTCCGGCTGCCATTCTTTTTGACGACGGCCGGCATGATAAGTTCAATGCGCTCATACGTGGTAAAACGCTTGTCGCATTTGCCGCAGCGGCGGCGGCGCCGAATGGCATCCCCTTCCTCCGATACGCGCGTATCGAGAACCTGGGTGTCGCCGTGCTGGCAAAATGGACATTTCATGGGCTGGCTACAACTTTATAGTAATAATTACGGGAAATCGCCGCCCTTGTACAAAGGGCGCCCGAATCACTCCGGGCGCCCTTGGGCACGACTGGAATGTGTCATACAGAATCTTACTCCGTATGACACATTCTGGACAAATAATTAGCGACTATTCCGGTAAGGAGCGTCTGCAGCAGATTGCTCATCGGTCGCGCGGACAAGGCGCGAGGAGGACGCATGGCTAGCCATGCTACGACGAGCAACGCAGTACCCGCTTCCGAGGGGCTGTCTGCTGTAGATGTATTCCTTCACCGGAACAGGCTCTTAAGCTGCGTACACCGGGTGCGCGTCGGCCAGCACTTTCACGGCCGCTTTCACGCGCTCGATGGTGGCGGCGTCATGCGGATTGTCCAGCACGTCGGCGATCAGGTTGCCCACTTCTTCCGCTTGCGCTTCCTTGAAACCGCGCGTCGTCATCGCTGGGCTGCCCAGGCGGATGCCCGAGGTGACGAATGGCTTTTGCGGGTCGTTCGGTATGCCGTTCTTGTTGCAGGTGATGTGCGCGGAACCGAGGATGGCTTCGGCTTCCTTGCCCGTCAGGTTCTTGGCGCGCAGGTCGACCAGCATGACGTGCGATTCGGTGCCGCCGGACACGATGCGCAGGCCGCGCTTGATCAGGGTTTTCGCCAGCACGTCGGCGTTCTTGATCACTTGCTTCTGGTATTCGACGAATTCAGGGCTCAGCGCTTCCTTGAAGGCGACGGCCTTGCCGGCGATCACGTGCATCAGCGGGCCGCCCTGGATGCCAGGGAAGATGGCCGAGTTGATGGCTTTTTCGTGTTCGGCCTTCATCAGGATGATGCCGCCACGGGGGCCGCGCAGGGATTTGTGCGTGGTCGAGGTGACGAAGTCAGCGAACGGCACCGGGTTCGGGTACAGGCCGGCGGCGATCAGGCCGGCATAGTGGGCCATGTCGACCATGAAATACGCGCCAACTTCCTTGGCGATCTTGCTGAAGCGTTCGAAGTCGATCTTTTTCGAGAACGCCGACGCGCCAGCGATGATCAGTTTCGGCTTGCGTTCGCGGGCCAGGCGCTCCATTGCCTCGTAGTCGATGTCTTCTTCCGCCGTCAAGCCGTAGGAGACGACGTCAAACCATTTGCCGGACATGTTCAGCGGCATGCCGTGGGTCAGGTGGCCGCCTTCGGCCAGCGACATACCCATGATCAGGTCGCCTGGTTTCAGCATGGCGAAGAACACGCCCTGGTTCGCCTGCGAGCCGGAATTCGGCTGCACGTTCGCGCATTCGGCGCCGAACAGCTGTTTCACGCGGTCGATGGCCAGTTGCTCGGCCACGTCGACGTATTCGCAGCCACCGTAGTAGCGCTTGCCTGGGTAGCCTTCGGCATATTTATTCGTCAGCTGCGAGCCTTGCGCTTCCATTACGGCTGGCGACGTGTAGTTCTCCGACGCGATCAGTTCGATGTGGTCGTGCTGGCGCGTATTCTCTTTTTGGATGACGGCGAACAATTCAGGATCGACGTTGGCGAGGTTGTGATCTTTTGCAAACATGTAAAAACTCCAAGTATGAGGGTGCTTGTACTGGCAGGTTGGATCGAATGAGGGGAGCCGGCGTTAAGTGAATAACAACATTGGACAGGCAGCCTCTTCGTGCTTTTCCATAGTGGCTACCCAGGCGAACGGCTGATGAAAAATCTCACGTTTCCCGGTGGATGCCCACCTTTCGCCGGTTTGCCGATCGCCATTCATGGAGATCGCCCGACTTTTCGCCAGTCACGTGAGACGTAATGGAAGCCAAATTGTAAGTTAAGTGCCCAAATTGAGCAAGGAATGCAACCGTGCGGCTATAATCGCCGCGCGCCACTCCAGCCAGGGTGCGGCCACAAGCTGCCCCGGGGCATGACTGCGGCTTTTAAGCTGAACTTAAACCTGGCCATGGCATGTAAGCGTATGTTACGAAGCTTGCCATTGCACACGCCGGATTTACAATGCTGCGGTGCAACTTATATGCAGCTTTTGCATGGCTTTCCAGCAAGCGCCCACAGTCACAAGAAGAAAAATCGCGTAAAATGTTGCTCAATCTCACTACTGGCGCAATAAACATGCCTTCAGTCTTTACCTGGAACGTACGTGTCTACTATGAAGACACCGACGCCGGCGGCATCGTCTATTACGCAAATTACCTGAAATTCTTCGAACGCGCGCGTACCGAATGGCTGCGCGCCATCGACGTGGGCCAGCAGGAATTGCTGGAGCAGCACGATGCAATGTTCGTTGTCAAAAGCGTCAACGCCGACTATCATGCGCCAGCCAGGCTCGATGACACGGTAAGATTAACCTTAAGCATAGAAAAAATGGGGCGCGCCTCCATCGTTTTCCTGCAACAAGCCTGGTGCGGCGACCGCCTGCTCAATACGGCCCGCGTCAAGATCGGCTGCGTCGATTCGGCACTGCGCCCGCGCGCCGTGCCTGATGCAGTCGCGGCCCGCATGCGCGCCGCCTGAGCCCTACCCGCCACTCCCGGACAATTCACCCAACAGACTGCCAGCCAATGAACGTTACACAAGATCTTTCTTTCCTCGCGCTCATCTCCAATGCCCATTTGATCGTGCAACTGATCATGGCCCTGCTGCTGCTGATTTCCCTGACCAGCTGGACCTACATTTTCCGCAAGATGTTTGCCGTGCGCCAGGCGCGCAAGCAAACCATCGAATTCGAACGCAGCTTCTGGGCCGGCGGCAACCTGCATGCGCTGCACCAGAACGCCAGCGGCAACCGCGACCAGAGCGGCGCGCTGGCCCGCATCTTCGATGCCGGCATGGGCGAATTCATCAAGGGCAAGGCTTCCTACGGTTCGCGCGAAGCGCTGGACGTGGGCGCCGTGCTCGACGGCGCCCGCCGCGCCATGCGCGCCGCGTTTCAGCGTGAAATGGACGTGCTCGAATCGCACCTGGCCTTCCTCGCTTCCGTCGGCTCCGTCTCGCCGTACATCGGCCTGCTCGGCACCGTCTGGGGCATCATGAACGCCTTCCGCGGCCTGGCCAACGTACAGCAAGCCACGCTGGCCGCCGTCGCGCCCGGCATCGCCGAAGCGCTGATCGCCACCGCCATCGGCCTGTTCGCGGCCATTCCCGCTGTCGTCGCCTACAACCGTTTTTCGCATGACATCGACCGTCTGGCGATCCGCTTCGAAAGCTTCGTCGAGGAATTCTCCAACATCCTGCAGCGCCAGTCGCGCTAAGAGGGAGCAGCGTCCATGGGTTCCTCATTCAATAGCGGCGGCATGCGCGGCGGCCGTGGCCGCAAGTTCAAGTCCGAGATCAACGTCGTGCCGTATATCGACGTGATGCTGGTACTGCTGATCATTTTCATGGTGATGCCGTCGTCGAACAATCCCAGCGTGGTGAACTTGCCCAACGCGGAAAAGTCGGCCAAACCGCCCGATGACTATATTCAGATCGTGCTGAAACCGAATGGTTCACTGTCGATCGGCGTCATCGGCAAGGAACAGCTGTCGCCGGAGACGGAACCGAACCGCGACGCCCTGCTGCGCAAGCTGCGCGGTTTGCATGAAAGTAATCCCGACTATCCCGTGATGATCGCGGGCGACAAGGAAAGCAAGTACGACGATGTGATCCAGCTCATTTCGGAAGCGAAAAAGATGGGCATTACCCGCGTCGGCCTGGCCACCAAGTAAGCGCAGCACCCTGTTTCCAGACTTGACCGTTTTTAGATAGACTAGACTTTGCAGAACAAACAAATCGACCATGTACTCGGCAAGCCCTACAGCGTGCCGCGCGAACGCAGCCGCTGGCCCTCGCTGGGCCTGGCGCTAGCGATGCACCTTGGGCTGCTGTTTTTCCTGTGGGTGGGCGTACACTGGCAAAATACGGAACCTGTCGCCGTCGAAGCGGAAGTGTGGGATATGAAAGTGCAGACGGCCGCGCCGCCGCCTGACGTGGCGACGGAACCGGAGCCGACACCGGCGCCGCCGCCGGAACCGCAAGTGGAACAGCCGGCCCCGCCGCCACCGCCGCCCGTGGCAGCGCCCGAGCCGAAGGTCGACCTGCGCGAGGCGGAGATCGCCCTCGAGCGCAAGAAGGCCAAGCTGAAGGAAGAAAAAGACAAAGCGGCAGCGGAAGAACGCCGCAAGCAGGAATTGAAGGAGCGCGAGGAAGAAAAGCGCGAACTGGAAAAACAGAAGCAGAAAGAAAAAGACAAGGCTGAAAAGCTGGAAAAAGAAAAGGCCGACAAGCTGGAGAAAGCCAAGGAAGCCAAAGAGAAAGAAAAAGCGGCGGAAGAAAAAGCCGAGAAAGAACTGTCCGAGAAAAAAGCGGCGGCAGAAAAGGCCGCCAAGGCGAAAAAAGCGGCGGAAGAGAAAAAAGCCGCCGACAAGGCGCGCGCCGCGGAAATGAGCCGCATCACGGGTGCGGCGGGCGCCGGCACGACGGGTACGGCCGCGAAAGCGACCGCGCCACGCAAGGACAGCGGCTATGTCGCTGCCCTGACGAGCAAGATCAAGAGCAATATCGCATACAGCGGTAGCACGGACGTGCCGGGCAACCCGCGCGCCGTGTTCAAGATCGAGCAACTGCCAACTGGGGAAATTATTTCGGTCCGAAAGATTAAAAGTAGCGGCCTGCCGGCGTATGACAGCTCGGTGGAAAACGCCATTAATAAATCGTCGCCACTGCCGAAGAAAAAAGACGGCACCGTGGAACGCGAGATTGAACTCATATTCGAGATGAAGGATTTGCCTAAATGATGACCATGAAAAAAATGAGCTATGTCGTGCTCTGCGCCAGCCTGGTGCTGGGAGCGTCAAGCGCCCAGGCGCAGCTGCGCGTGGAGATTACGGGGATCGGCAGCAACCAGATCCCGGTGGCTGTCGCCAGCTTCGTCAATGAATCGGCGGCGCCGCAATCGCTGTCGGGCATTATCAAGGCCGACCTGGCGCGCAGCGGCGTGTTCAAGCTGATCGACGCCGATGCGCCCGTATCGGAAACGGCGCCCGTCAGCTATGAGCAGTGGAAATCGCGCGGCGCCGACGCGCTGGCGGCCGGCACCGTGCAAAGCATGGCCGATGGCCGCCTGGACGTGCG
Organism: Janthinobacterium sp. EB271-G4-7A; assembly: GCF_020858075.1. Lineage (NCBI taxonomy): Bacteria > Pseudomonadati > Pseudomonadota > Betaproteobacteria > Burkholderiales > Oxalobacteraceae > Janthinobacterium > Janthinobacterium sp. EB271-G4-7A. Next base: position 73,073 of record NZ_JACYMI010000003.1, on the reverse strand, counting down.
CTACAAGCTGTTCGACACCATCAAGGGTGCCCAGATCTCCAGCATGAACAATGCGGCCGCGCCGCAGTTCAACCGCTTGCTGGCGCACAAGATCGCCGATGACATCTATGAAAAACTGACAGGCGTCAAGGGCGCGTTCGCCACGCGCATCGCCTACGTCACGCAATCGGGCCGCGAATACCGCCTAGAAGTGGCCGACGCCGATGGCGAAGGCATCCAGGTCGCCCTGCGCTCGAACGAACCGATCATTTCGCCGTCGTGGTCGCCGGATGGCACCAAGGTCGCGTATGTGTCGTTTGAAAAGAAAAAGCCGATTGTCTACGTGCAAAATCTGGTGACGCGCCAGCGCACCATCGTGTCGAATGAAAAAGGCAGCAATTCGGCGCCGAGCTGGAGCCCGGACGGCTCGCGCCTGGCCGTTGCCCTGTCGCGCGATGGCCATACCCAGGTCTACACCGTCAATGCCGACGGCAGCGGCTTGCGCCGCGTCAGCAGCAGCAGCGGCATCGATACGGAACCTCAATTCTCGGCCGATGGCCAAAGCATTTACTTCACCAGCGATCGCAGCGGCGGACCACAAATCTACCGCATGTCGGTCAGCGGCGGCGAAGCCAAGCGCGTGACGTTTGGCGGCTCCTACAACATCAGCCCGCGGATTTCATCCGACGGGAAGACACTCGCTTATATTTCCCGTCGCGACGGCAATTTCCAGCTCTACGCGCTCGACCTGGCTAGTGGCCAGGAACTGCGCCTGTCGGACACCGCCAACGACGAATCACCGAGCTTTTCGCCCAACGGGAAATATATCATGTACGCGACCGAATCCGGACGACGCAAGTCGCTGGCAGTGGTATCGGTGGATGGCCGCGTCAAACAGCGTTTGACTACGCAAGCTGGCAATATCAAGGAGCCCACCTGGGGTCCTTTTATGAAGTAAATGCTGTACAGTTTCACCTTTAACCATGACCCGGAGAATAAAAATGAGTAACTTTAAAAGTTTGGCTTTCATCGCCGCTACCGCAGCCCTGCTGTCCGCCTGCAGCACCCCAGTCAAAGTCGCAGAAACCCCAGTGGTTGAGCGCGCTCCTGAAAAAGTCGTTGCTCCAGTTGACACCCGTCAAGTTCAGCCAGTGACGACCGCATCGGTCGATCCACTGGACGATCCAAAAGGCGTGCTGGCTAACCGCAGCATCTACTTCGACTTCGACAAATACGTCGTGCGCGAAGCGGACACCCCAGTCGTGCAAAACCACGCTGGCTACCTGGTGAAAACGCCTAGCCGCAAGATCCTGATCCAAGGTAACACCGATGAACGCGGTGGCGCTGAGTACAATCTGGCCCTGGGTCAGAAACGTGCTGAAGCCGTGCGCAAGTCGATGGCTGCCCTGGGCGTGCCAGAAGGCCAAATGGAAGCCGTGTCGCTGGGCAAAGAAAAGCCTAAAGCACAAGGCAGCAACGAAGCAGCATGGGCAGAAAACCGCCGCGCTGACATCGTTTATTGATGTTCAGGGGTGAGCGCCGCAGCATTGACGCTTACCTAACTGGCCAGTCATAGGCATAATAATGGGGCGCAGCGCGGTGATTCACCGCCCGGCGCCCCGTTTGCATGTTTTGCGTAACCTTTGAAAGCCCGACCCATGATGACATTCTCGAAAGCCGGCGTCGCCGCCGCCTTGATGGCCGCGTTTGCCTACCTGCCCCTGCACGCCAACGCCGCCCTGTTCGACGACGACGAAGCACGCAAGGCCATCCTCGAGCTGCGCGCCAAGGTCGACGCCATGGCGCGCGACCTGAACAGCCGCATCGACACCAAGGCGGACAAGACCAGCACCTTGAGCCTGATCAACCAGCACGACCAGACCATGCAAGAGATCGCTCGCCTGCGCGGCCAGATCGAAGTGCTGGGCAACGACCTGGCGAATGTGCAAAAGCGCCAGAAGGATTTCTACACCGACATCGACGCGCGCCTGCGCAAGCTCGAGCCGCGCCAGGTCACCATCGACGGCCAGGAAGCGGCCGTGGGCGTATCCGAGCAAAGCGCATACGAATCCGCGTTCGGCCTGTTCAAGTCGGGCGACTACAAGGGCGCCGTCACGGCGCTGGACGGCTTCGTCAAGCGCTATCCGGAATCGGCCTACGCGGCCAACGCGCAATACTGGCTGGGCAACGCCTATTACGCCCAGCGCGACTGCAAGAGTGCCATCACGGCCCAGCAGGCAGTGCTGAAGAACTACCCGGACAGCCCGAAGGCGGCCGATGCCATGCTCAACATCGCCAGCTGCTACACGGAGCTAAAAGACAAGCCGAACGCGACCAAGACGCTGAACGCGCTGATCTCGCGCTACCCGGACTCCAGCGCGGCCCAGGCGGCCAAGGAACGGGGCGGCAAAAAGTAAAAGCGGGGAAAAAGTTGCCCGTTAGGTTTGACAGAATCCCGGGCACCCCCTATAATCTTTCTTCTTCGGGTCGTTAGCTCAGCTGGTAGAGCAGCGGACTTTTAATCCGTTGGTCGCAGGTTCGAATCCCGCACGGCCTACCACGAATACGCAGTACTGATCTGCTTGCGAGTTGTTATAGCAAGCATTTTTTTACGGCACAGTGTTACCGAAGTTGTTGTAAAAAGTTTTTGGGTCGTTAGCTCAGCTGGTAGAGCAGCGGACTTTTAATCCGTTGGTCGCAGGTTCGAATCCCGCACGGCCTACCAAATTCTACAGAGAAGCCAACCGTTCGCGGTTGGCTTTTTTGTTTTCTAGGTTTGCCTGGATCGCAGCCACTCCTTCAACGCATCATTCATGCGCGTTTGCCATCCATCGCCGGTGGCCTTGAAGGCTTCGAGAATGTCGGCATCGAAACGTATGGTCGTGCTGACCTTGCCGCCGGTGCCAGCGGGTCTGCCGCGGCGGCGTGCCGCTTCCTGCCGCGCGTCGGGAAGGGAAACGGGCTTGTTGCCCACTTGCCAGACACCCTGCTCGAAAAAACCATCCGTCAATTCAGGCGCATCGTCGGGATCAACCCAGGCTTTGCTTGTATTTGTCGATTTCGCGTTCATTTGCCTTCCACATGCTGATGATCCTGCGCGCCCGGCCACGCGGCGCCCAGACCAGTACAATCAGGGGCTCGTCGAGCCAGCCTGCAGTGATGAAGCGGGGTTCGCCGTAGTCCTGGCGCTGGTCCGGCAGCGTAATGGTGAGCTCGTCAAACACTACACGCGCACGCGCAAAGTCGAGACCACGCTCCCTGAGCGTCTTTTCACGCTTGACAGCATCAAAAGTGATTCTCATTATTTATTGTAGTAACAAATAATAGAAACAGCCAGCCCTGTTTGGTGAGCAAGGGCGCCATCGGGACGGCTACATCGCCACCCTTAACGCGACGCCAACGCCGGCCTGCCGGCAAGATGCGCCAACACACCACCCATCACCCGCCCCAGCGGCACCTCCACCCAGCGATAAAACGCGGCGCCGGCCGCCAGGCTGGCGCCCCAGGCTGTCAGCATGCCCAACGCTTGCCATTCCGGCTCGAGCGGCACATACGTGACAAACAAGGCATTCACCAGCAGGCTGACGGGGAAGTGGACGAGAAACACGGCATACGAGATCCGCCCCAGCGCATTGATGATGTTCCATGCGCCGCCTTGGGACGGCGTGCGGGCGCGGCCGAACAGGAACAGGGCGCAGGCGACGATCAGGGCCAGCGCGATGCGGCTGCGGTAATCGATGGCCAGGGCCAGCAGGACGGGCACGGCGGCCATGGCCATGAGCACGGTCATGGCACCGGGTTTGCGGGCCGGATCGCTGGCCCACCAGGCCAGCATGCCAAGGCCATAGCTGCCGAAGAAATACGGCGCCCAATTGTCCCAGTCCGCGTCGAGATTGAAATACAGCAGGGAAAAGGTGATGCCCGCGGTGACGGCCAGCGGCATCAGCCAGTGCCCGCGCCGCTGGCCCGCCAGGCGGCCGCCCAGCCACAGCAGCGATACCGTCAGCAGGTACAGCTGGAAATCGATGGCCACATACCAGGCGCCGGCGGACAGCGACTCATAGCCCAGCACGCCATGCAGCAGCAAGGCATGGGCGCTCAGCTGACCCAGGGTGACGGCGGCCGACATGGAGTCGTGCATCATCCAGATGCCGGCGACCGGCGTAATCACGGCAGCGAGCAAGGTGGCAGCCAGGAAAGGCGGCGCCAGCTTGGCATAGCGGCGCCAGATCGCCTGTAGCGGCGTGGCGATGCCGGGACGGCCGGCAGGCGAAAGGGATTTGGCGACGAGAAAGCCGCCGATGACGAGGAACACTTGCACGGCGATGCGCGCACTGCCGCCCAGCCAGTCCAGCAATGCGGGCCACAGGGGTTGCACGTAATCGGACATGGGGCCGTAAAACGCCAGGTGATGCAACACGATCAACTGCGCCGCGCCTGCCTTCAAACCATTGATCAAGCCAAACTGCGGACGATGTGCCAGGTCCGCCTGTGATACCACTGCTGCTGCCGTCATTCCCATCCCTTGCCGTGCCAGGTAGCGTCGCCAGCCCATCGCGCAACAAGCGCGCGGCCGGGGACTTACCGAAAGGCCGATATCATAGCCGAGCCTGGAAGATGGCGGGGCACGGCAGGCCGCTAAGCGCCCTGCCCGCCCGCGTCCGGCGCCTCGGGCGCCAATGGCTGCTGCGCCAGGATGGCGTCCAGCAAGCCGGGGAAGCGGCTTTCGATATCGGCGCGGCGCAAGGTGTTCATGTGCGTCGTGCCCGCGTTTTCCGTATAGACGAGGCCCGCTTCGCGCAAGACCTTGAAATGGTGGGAAACGGTCGACTTCGGCCGTCCGCCGTCGAGGTCGCCGCAAGCGGCCGCGTCGACTCTGGCCAGGTGGCGCACGATGTCGAGGCGAATCGAGTCGCTCAAGGCGTAGAGCACGCGTTCGAGCACGAATTCGCTGGCGGGAGGATGTTTGTGTGGGCGCATGAGCAGAATCATACAGCATGCGCTATACTAATTCCATTCTTCGAATATTTACGAACTACCGAATCAGCATCCACCAATACTTCCATCAACAAACACAAAGGCCACCATGTCCGCCCTCTTCCAGCCCTACATCCTCAAAAACGTCACCCTGCGCAACCGCATCGCCGTGCCGCCCATGTGCCAGTACATGGCCGTCGATGGCGTGGCCAACGACTGGCATCTGTCGCATTACGCAGGCATGGCGCGCGGCGGCGCGGGACTGGTGATCGTCGAAGCGACGGCCGTGGCGCCCGAAGGCCGCATCACGCCCGGCTGCACGGGCATCTGGAACGATGATCTGGCGCAAGCCTTCGTGCCCGTCGTGAAAGCCATCAAGGCGGCCGGCTCCGTGCCCGGCATCCAGATCGCCCATGCGGGCCGCAAGGCCAGCGCAAACCGTCCATGGGAAGGCGACGACCACATCACGCAAGGCGACGCGCGCGGCTGGCAAACCATCGCCCCGTCCGCCATCGCCTTCGGCGGCGGCCTGCCGAAAGTGCCGCGCGCCATGGACCTCGACGATATTGCCCGCGTGAAACAGAACTTCGTCGATGCGGCCATCCGCGCCCGCGAAGTGGGCTTCGAATGGCTGGAACTGCACTTCGCCCACGGCTACCTGGCGCAAAGCTTCTTTTCCACCCACTCGAACCAGCGCGACGACATCTATGGCGGCAGCCTGGAAAACCGCAGCCGCTTCCTGCTGGAAACACTGAAAGCCGTGCGTGAAGTGTGGCCCGAGCACCTGCCGCTGACGATCCGCTTCGGCGTGCTGGAATTCGATGGCCGCGATGAGCAAACCCTGCTCGAATCGATAGCCCTCGTGCGCCAATTCAAGGATGCGGGCATGGACATGCTCAGCGTCAGTATGGGCTTCACGATTCCCGACGTGGCGATTCCGTGGGGCCCGGCCTTCATGGGTCCGATTGCCGAGCGCGTGCGCCGCGAAGCTGGCGTACCCGTCTCGTCCGCCTGGGGCTTCGGCACGCCGGCCATTGCCGAGCGCGTCGTCAAGGAAGAGCAGCTGGACGTGGTGATGGTGGGCAAGGCGCACCTGGCCAATCCGCACTGGGCATATTTTGCCGCCAAGGAGCTCGGCGTCGAGCGCGCCTCGTGGACCCTGCCGGCGCCCTACGCGCACTGGCTGGAACGCTACTGATCGTCCTTGACCGTTGCCGGATGCCCCTCCAGGGGCAATTCCGGCAGGAATAACAGCCCCAATAGCAGCAGTGGCATGCAGCAGACGTCTGGACGCCGTGCACAATTCGTCGGACAGCGCCGGCGCTCGCTCGGGGATGGGAAGGTCTTCGTTGCAGGCATGGGATCCGATATAGGCAGGCTATCTAGCAATATGAGACCGCGCATGAGGGCTACGCGAGGCTTTTTTCCGCCCATATCCACCCCGGCCCTTCCCAAAACCGCCGTTGGCCGTCATAATAGCCGCCCTTGGGTCGTTAGCTCAGCTGGTAGAGCAGCGGACTTTTAATCCGTTGGTCGCAGGTTCGAATCCCGCACGGCCTACCAAGATTCAGTCGTCATCATGCAGCATGCTGATACGGCACAGTATTACCGCAGTTCAGTAGTCAAAGTTTTTGGGTCGTTAGCTCAGCTGGTAGAGCAGCGGACTTTTAATCCGTTGGTCGCAGGTTCGAATCCCGCACGGCCTACCAAATACTTCAGAGAAGCCAACCGTTCGCGGTTGGCTTTTTTGTTTTCAGCGCCAGCTATGCCCCTTCCCCATACCTGCCCGGCGTCACGCCCATCACCCGCTTGAACATGGCGATGAAGGCGCTGACGGTGTCGTAGCCCAGGTCCAGCGCAATCGTCGTGACGGGCTGGCCGGTGGCCAGCAGCTCCAGGGCGCGCAGGATGCGGGCGCGCTGGCGCCAGGCGGACGGCGCAAAGCCGGTCTCGATCGTGAAACGGCGCGCCAGGGTGCGCGGCGATACGCCGGCCCAGGCGGCCAGCGCTTCCACGCCCCGCTCGTCGGCCAGGTCATCGAGCACGGCGCGCGCCACGCGCAGCAGGCGCGGGTCCGTGGGTAGCGACAAACCGAACGGCTCGTGCGGCGCGGCGGCGATCTCGTCGAGGATCACGCCCGCCACCCGGGCCTGCCGCGCATCGAGCGCGCCATCGTCCCAGGCGCTGGCGCGGCCCACCGCCTCGCGCAGCAAGCCCGAGACGCGCATCACGCACGGCGCGGCGGGCAAGTTGCCGCAACTGGCCTCGTCCACATACACGCTCCAGCCCGCAAACGGACCATGGGAACGCAGCGCATGCACGTGATGGGGCGGCATCCACACGCAGTGGCTGGCCGGCACCACCCATTGCCCGTTGTCGGCAACAACGGAAAGCAAGCCCCGCATGGCGCCAAACAGCTGGCCGCTGGCATGGCGGTGCGCCGCCGTCACCCGCTCCTGCGGCTGGACAATGCGCATGGCGCGCAGCGGCGACGCTGGAAAAATTGGCGGATTTGACGTGTCGAATGACATAAACAACGCAGACAAGACAATCCCATCATCATACAGTGGAATCTTTCTATCGTTCAGGAGTTCACCATGCGTGCAGAAGACGTATTACCCGATCAACAAAACCAGGGCCAGTTCAATGGCGTTACCGTGCGCAAGGGAACGGTGGGCGCCTTCCTCGCCAATGCCCGGCTGTGGCTGGACGACGCCAGCAGCATCGACGAAAAGGCCATTGCCGAGCGCGACATTGTGGATGCCCTGCCGGCCCTGCACGCACTGGGGCTGTTCGATATCCTGCAAGTGCGCGATGCGGCGCTGCGCGAACTGGTGGCCGCCCCCGCCGCGTGAGCGGGCTGACTCGTGCCCGGCGCGCATTTCCTCTATCATGCTGCTTTGCCCGCCTTCGCACCCGCCATGCCGTTTACCATTGCCGCCCCCGTCCACAGCGAACTGATCATCAAGAAAAGCCGTTTCATCGGCTGCGTGCAGCCGATGACGGACCGCGCCAGCGCGCAGCAGGTGGTCAACGATTTGAAGGCGCAGCATCCGGGCGCCTGCCATGTGTGCTGGGCCCTGCTGGCGGGCGGGCAGTCGGCGGCCGTCGATGATGGCGAACCGAGCGGCACGGCCGGGCGGCCCATGCTCGACGTGCTGCGCCATCAGGACCTGGAAGGCGTGCTGGCGACGGTCGTGCGCTACTATGGCGGGATCAAGCTGGGCGCGGGCGGTCTCGTGCGGGCCTACACGGACAGCGTGGCGCAAGCGCTGCTGCAGGCGGAAAAGACGGCCATCGTACGCCAGCGTTCCCTGCGTTGCACGGTGCCGTATGCGATGGAAGGCATGCTGCGCCGCGAACTCGACGGCGCCGGCGCCACCTTGCTGAACGTGGAACACGGCGCAGACGTACTGTTCGATTTCAGCCTGGCGGAAGCGGCAGCCACCGCCCTGCTGGCCCATCTGGATGAGGCAGGCAATGGACGGATAGCCTGGCTGAAAGCAGAAGCCGAAGAGGAAGAATAAAACTTACAAATTGCCAGGCCGCTTGATCTGCAACAAGATGAAATGCGTCCACGCCAGCGCCGGCAGCACCATCAACAGCAGCATCAGTCCGGCCGGCATGTCCGGCACGAAACGCACGAAGCAACCGAGAAAACCGGCGATGGCCAGCCAGAAGCGCCAGTTGAATACATACGCCTTGCGCGCCACCGTTGCCAGGGCGATGCGCCAGAATTCCAGCAACGCCCACAGGCCGCCCGTCAGCAGCAGCGCGGCCAGCGCATTGGCGCCGGGGGCGTCGGCCCAGGTGCGCACCAGGTTGTACAGCAACACGGGATAGCCGGCCGTGATGGCCAGGGTGGCCGGGCCGGCGGCGATGACAGCTTCCAACAGCTGCCCTTTGGAACGATGATCCACTAACTCTTGCTCCTCAAGCCACGACGCCGGAATGGGCGGCGATCACTTGCAGCGCGCCGGCCGCATCCTGCGCCCAGACGCGCGTAAAACGGAAGTCGCCATGCGTTTCCACGTCGTGATAGCTGCCTGTCAAGTGCATGCGCACGGAGACGACGGCCACGTTGCCATTGACACGCACATGGCGCTCGGACGCGCGCAAGTCCGTGATGGTCAGCAGCCGCTGCTCGTGCGCTGCCAGTTCCGCGTGCTTGCTCAGCAAGTGGCCCAGGTGATTGGTAAACAACAAGTCATCGGCCAGCAACACATTCAGTACAGCCACGTCGGAGGCCATCATGGCCAGGCGCAAGCGTTCTTCCGCATCGAGTACCTGTACTTCCGTTAAAGCATTCATCTTTTTCCTTGAAATAATTGGCACGACATTAATAAATAGGCAAAACATGCTTGCATGAAATCTTCTTTTTCACAATCCGCCGGAAGACTTATGCCTGTGGAGCATATTTATATAGCGTAATATTCGCAGCGGTATTGCGCAAAACGCCACCATAGTACTGTACAGTGCTTGCCCTTCCGCCCCGGGCTGGGGCAGCTGTCAGTTGTAGTACTGTTTTATGTGCTCCGTGCAGTCTCGAATAAAACCAAGATAAGGCCCCTTCATGGCAATTAACATCATCCTGAACCTGCTCGTTGCGTTGCTCGTCTTCGCTTTCATGTTCCACCAGCAACGCAAACACGCGACATTTACCGTGCGCGTCTTTACAGGCCTGGGCCTGGGCGTGCTGCTCGGTGCGGCCGTGCAGTGGCTGTACGGCGCCGGCTCGCCCATCATCGCCGGCACCAATGAATACATCGACATCGTCGGCAGCGGCTACGTCAAACTGCTGCAGATGATCATCATGCCGCTGATCATGGTCTCGATTATTTCCGCCATTCTAAAGCTCAAGGATGCGAGTTCTCTGGGCAAGATCAGTGCGCTGACGATCGGCACCCTGCTCATCACCACGACCATCGCCGCCGCGCTGGGCATCCTGATGGCCAAGCTGTTCGGCCTGACGGCTGTCGGCCTGACGTCGAGCGCCGCCGAAGTGGCGCGCGGCGTGCAGCTGCAAGGCTCGCTGGAAACGGCGAAGGCCCTGTCGCTGCCGAAACTGCTGGTCAGCTTCGTGCCGACCAACCCCTTCCTCGACATGACGGGCGCGCGCAAGACGTCGACCATCGCCGTGGTCGTGTTCTCCATCTTCATCGGCATCTCGGCCACGGGCATCGCCGTGAAGAAGCCGGAAATCTTCGCGTCCTTCGAAAACTTCATGAAAGTGGCGCACGCCATCGTCATGCGCATGGTCACCCTGGTGCTGCGTCTGACGCCGTACGGCGTATTCGCGCTGATGTTTGAAGTGGTGGCTTCGTCGAGCTACACGGACATCTTGAAACTGATCAACTTCGTCGTCGCCTCGTACAGCGCGCTGATATTGATGTTCCTCGTGCACCTGGCCATCATCGCCGGCGTGGGCCTGAATCCGCTGCGCTTCGTGAAAAAAGTCTTCCCCGTGCTGGCCTTCGCGTTTACCTCGCGCACCAGCGCCGGTTCGATCCCGATGAGCGTGCAGACGCAGACGCAGCGCCTGGGCACGCCGGAAGGCATCGCCAACTTCGCCGCCTCGTTCGGTTCGACCATCGGCCAGAACGGCTGCGCCGGCATCTATCCCGCCATGCTGGCCGTCATGATCGCTCCCACCGTCGGCGTCGACCCGTTCACGATCAGCTTCCTGCTGCCCTTGCTGGCCATCATCACCATCGGTTCCGTCGGCGTGGCCGGCGTGGGCGGCGGCGCCACGTTTGCCGCCCTGATCGTGCTGTCGGCGATGGACTTGCCCGTCGCGCTGGCCGGCTTGCTGATCTCCGTCGAACCGCTGATCGACATGGGCCGCACGGCCCTGAACGTGAGCGGCTCGATCACGGCCGGCACCGTCACCAGCCGGGTCATGGGACAAACCGACCTGGCCGTCTACAACAGCGACGACGCGCCCGACCTGGACGAAGCGGAACATACCGCCTAGAACGCATAACCAAACCTACTGCGCGTCGCGGGTCGCGGTTTCCGATGCTCACTGTGCATTCGCACAGTTCCGCTTCTCAACCACAACTCGCTTCCGCTCGCTACGGTTTTGTTAGACGTTCTTAAGCGCGTCCAGCCACACCACCGGCGCGCCGCGCCTTGCCGCTTTCGTCTATATTTATTCACCATAAATACAGAGGAAGGCGCAAGGCGATGGAACAGAAATGGCCGCAGCAAATCTGGATCGTGCGTCACGGCCAAAGTGCCGGTAACGTGGCGCGCGATGCCGCCGAAGCGGAAAAGCAGTTATTGATCGCCATCGCCGAGCGCGATGTCGATGTCCCCCTCTCCGAGCTGGGCGCGCGCCAGGCGCAAGCCTTGGGCGACTGGTTCGCCACCCTCCCCCCTGAACAACAACCGACCGTCGTGCTGTACTCGCCGTATGTGCGGGCCCAGCAGACGGCGCAAGCCGTGCTGGCGCGCATCGACGCGGACAGCCTCGCCTCCGTGGTAGCCGACGAGCGCCTGCGCGAAAAGGAATTCGGCATCCTCGACCGCCTGACCGTGCACGGCATCGCCAGCAAGTACCCGGAACTGTACGAACAGCGCCAGCACGTGGGCAAATTTTACTTCCGTCCGCCAGGCGGCGAAAGCTGGTGCGACGTCATCCTGCGCCTGCGCAGCGTGCTCGACACCATCACCCGCGAATACCGGGGAGAACGGGTGCTGATCGTCGGCCACCAGGTCATCGTCAACTGCTTCCGCTACCTGCTCGAGCGCTGCGATGAGCAAGCCATCCTGGCCATCGACAAGGCCGCCGACGTGCCCAACTGCGGCGTCACCTCCTACGCCTTCAACTCCGCTCTGGGCAAGCACGGCAAGCTGCAGCTGGACCTGTGCAACTTCGTCGCGCCGCTGGAAGCGGCCGGCACACCCGTTACGGCCCAGCCCGACATGCCGGCTGCGCCCAAATCCTGATCCTTCGGAGGCATGCATGGACACCACCCATATCACCCCATCCCTGCTGCGCTCCTGGCCCCTGCCCATGCCCCACTCCGACGGTGACAAGGAAGTGCGCGGCCACCTGCTGATCGTCGCCGGCTCGGCGGAAATGCCGGGTGCCATCCTGCTGGCGGCCACGGCAGCGCTACGGGCGGGCGCCGGCAAGCTGACCCTGGCGACGGGCGCATCGGTGGCGGCGCAGGTGGCCATCGCCATGCCCGAGGCGCGGGTCATCGGCCTGGACGAAACGGCGCTGGGCGGCTTCCGCCACGAGGCGCAACACCAGCTGGCGCCGCTGGCCGGCAAGGTGGATGCCGTCCTCGTGGGGCCAGGCATGTGCGACACGGCGGCCAGCTGCGAGCTGATGCGCCACCTGCTGCCCCTGTTTGCCGGCAGCCGCCTCATTCTCGACGCCTGCGCCATGCAGGTTGTGCGCAAGCCCGCGCACTTCCGTTTTGAGCAAGCCGTGCTGCTGACGCCGCACGCGGGCGAACTGGCCCAGTTGCTGGGCCTGTCGAAAGACGCCGTGCTGGCCGACCCGCATGCCTGTGCCGTGGACGCGGCGCGGCGCTGGAACGCCATCGTCGCCCTGAAAGGCGCACTGACCGTCATCGCCATGCCCGATGGCACCAGCTGGACGCATGCAGGCGGCAATATCGGCCTGGCCATTTCCGGTTCCGGCGACACCCTGGCCGGCATCATCACGGGCCTGGCCGCGCGCGGGGCGCCGTTGGAGCAGGCGTGCGCCTGGGGCATCGCCCTGCATGCGCTGGCAGGCGAACAGCTGGCCCTGCGCTTCGGCAGCTTCGGCTACCTGGCGCGCGAAATCCCGGCCGAGATTCCTGCCCTGCTGCGCCATCTGGCCGCATGAACGGCGCGGCGTGGAAACAACAGCATAAGCATATCCAGAAAGAATCGTTAGCGCCGGCGGGCGCCTCCCTTAAGCTCATTGCAACTGTTTCCACACCGACACTACTCGAGCCCAAAGGACACCGCCTTGCATCCGCGCCATTCATCCACCCCTGCCTCCCTTCCCGCCACGCCTCTGCGCGCCATCGTGCTGGCCTGCGCCATGCTGGGCACCGCGCCCGCCTGGGCCCAGGACGCGCAAGCCAACGCCAGCACAGGCACCACCGCTGAAACGGCCGGCGCCAGCATCGACCAGGTCACCGTCGTCGGCTCGCGCGCGCGCAACCGCACGGTGTTCGACAGCAGCGTGCCCATCGACCGTTTCGGCGCACGCGAAGTGAGCAATGCGCTGGCGACGGGCGACGTGGGCGCGGCCCTGCAAAACCTGTCGCCGTCGATCAACTTCCCCCGCATCGAGTCGAGCGGCGCGTCCGATTCCGTGCGCGGCATCCAGTTGCGCGGGCTGGCGCCCGACCAGGTGTTGGTGCTGATCAACGGCAAGCGCCGCCACACGAGCGCCGTGCTCGACACGGAAAGCAGCTTTGCCGGCACCGTGCCGGTCGACATCAACGCCATTCCGCCGAACGCCATCGACCATATCGAAATCCTGCGCGATGGCGCCGGCGCCCAGTACGGCAGCGATGCCGTGGCGGGCGTGATCAACATCGTGCTGAAGAAGGCCCGCACGGGCGGTGCCGCTTCCGTCAGCTATGGCGCCAACCACACGCATTTCGACCCGACCGACCAGACCCTGACGGATGGCCAGACCGTCATCGTCAACGCCGACTATGGCGTGCCGCTGGGCGAGGCGGGCTTCTTCCGCTTCGGCGCGGAGACGCGGCGCCGCTCGCCCACGGAACGGGCCGGCCCCAGCGACGCGGGCTGGACTTCCTACAACTTCACGCCAGCCGACCAGGCGCTCGACGGCAAGGTGGTGTTCAAGTCGGGCGACTCGCGCCAGCGCAACCACTATTTGTTCTACAACACCCAGCTCACCCTGGACAGCGGCCTGGACCTGTACTCGTTTGCCACCCTCAACGAACGCACATCGGACGGCAGCGCCTACTTCCGCTATCCGGGCGACCCGTCGAATGTACTGGCCCTGTATCCGAACGGCTACCGCCCCGTCACCAATGGCGACAAGCGCGACCTCAGCATCGTGGCCGGCGTGCGCGGCAGCGCTGGCGAATGGAACTGGGACGCCAGCGCGCGCCACGGCAGCGACCGCTTTGACTACGGCGTGAGCCACTCCGTCAACGCTTCGCTGGGTGCGGCAAGCCCCACGCGTTTTGATCTGGCCGGCTTCGACTTCCGCCAGAATGCCCTGAATATCGATGCCACCCGCAGCATCGACATCGGCTTGCCCGCCCCTTTGAGCCTGGCGGTGGGCGCCGAATGGATGCGCGAAACCTACACCAGCTCGGCCGGCGATCCTGCCTCGTATGCGGCCGGCAGCTTCACGGACGCTCCGCCGGGCGCGCAGGCGGGACCAGGCTTGCGCCCCTCGGACGCCTACGACGGCAGCCGCCAGATCCGCTCCGTGTATGCGGACGTGGAAAGCGACCTCACGCCGCGCCTGCTGGTGGGCGCCGCCGCCCGCTATTCCCACTACAGCGACTTCGGCAGCGCCAGCACGGGCAAGCTGTCCACGCGCTATAAAGTGACGGATAACTTCCTCGTGCGCGGCTCGCTGTCGAACAGCTTCCGCGCGCCAGCCCTCGTGCAGACGGGTTTCCGCTTCGCCACACTGAACTTCAACGCCGATGGCACGGCACTGCAAACGGCGGCCCTGCTGCCGGCCAGCGACCCGCTGGCGCGCAGCTTCGGCGCGCAACAGCTGAAACCTGAAAAATCGACCAACGTATCGCTGGGCCTGGCCTGGAAACCGGCTACCGCCACCAGCGTGACGGTGGACGCCTACGTGATCCGCATCCGCGACCGCATCACGCGCTCGAGCGACTTGCAGAGCGACGCCGTCACGGCCTACCTGGCCGCCAATGGCCGCAGCGACATCCAGTCCGTGGCCTATCTGGCCAACCTGCTCGACACCGCTACCCGCGGCCTGGACGTGGTGCTGAACCATGACCTGGCGTTCACCTCAGGCAAGCTGAACCTGAACGCGGCGCTGAACCTGAACAAGACCAGCCTCGACAAGGTTCGCCAGAGTTCCGCCGCGCTGGCCAATATCGATCCGAGTCTGACCCTGCTGACGGAAACGAGTTTGTTCCGCATCAAACATGCGTCACCCGCGAGCAAATTGATCCTCGGTGCCGACTGGCAGGCGGCCGGCTGGGGCGTGCAGGCGCGCGCCACGCGCTTTGGCGAGCTGAAAGATTTTTCCTACGACAGCGATGCGCCCTTGATCGACGGCATCCCCGCACAGCGCTTCGGCGCCGTCTGGTCGCTGGACCTGGAAGGCCAATTGAAACTGAGCAAGCAACTGACCTTGAGCGTGGGCGGCAACAACATCCTCGACCGCTATCCGCAGCGCGTGCGGGAAACGAATAACGCCACGTATGGCGGCGCCCTGCCCTACAATTTCATCAACCCCATCGGCGTCAATGGCGCGTACTTCTACGCCAAGCTGAACTACACCTTCTAACGCCACGGAAAGAATCCATGATCATCAAGAAAATCTCCCACCTCGTCGCCGGCGCCTGCCTGAGCGCCCTCCTGCTGTCCAGCGCCCAGGCCGCCGCGCCGCTGGTACTGATGACGGACTTCGGCACGGCCGACGGTGCCGTGTCGGCCATGCATGGCGTCGCCTATGGCGTCGATCCCCAGCTCACCATTTCGGACCTGACGCACCAGATTCCCGACTACGACATCTGGCTGGGCGCCTACCGTTTGTACCAGACGGCCAATTACTGGCCGCAAGGCACGGTGTTCGTGTCCGTCATCGACCCGGGCGTGGGCACGGCGCGCAAGTCGGTGGTGCTGAAAACCAAGGGTGGACGCTATTTCGTGGGGCCGGACAATGGCCTGTTCACCCTGATCGCCGAGCGCGATGGCGTGGCGGAACTGCGTGAAATCGATGAAAAGGTCAATCGCCTGGCGGGTTCCGCCGAATCGTACACCTTCCATGGCCGCGACGTGTACGCGTATGTCGGTGCGCGCCTGGCCTCGGGCGCCATCAGCTATGAACAGGTGGGTCCGCAATTGCCGAGCGAATCCGTGGTGAAGATCGCGTATCAAAAACCTGTACGCGACGGCAATACCATCCGCGGCATCGTGCCCGTGCTGGACGTCAAATATGGCAATGTGTGGACGAATATCCCGAAATCCCTGCTCGACGAATTGCAGGTGAAACTGCACGATCCGCTGCAAGTGCGCATCTTGCACAAGGGCAAACAAGTGGCCAAGGTCACGGCGCCATTCGAACACACGTTTGGCGGCGTCGCCAAGGGCAAGCCGCTCGTCTACCTGAACAGCCTGCTCGACGTGGCTGTCGCCATCAGCCAGGGTGACTTTGCTGCCAAGCACCACGTCGAGTCGGGCGTGGATTGGGAAGTGGAAGTGAGCAAGGCCCCTGCCGCCAAATAAACGCTCCTTACGCGGTCAGGGCATCCCGTCCTGGCCCACCTCATATCCCTTCCGGATTTGCGCTGCGTCAAACGCAGCGCGCTCCCCGCCCCCGCCAGCACGGCGCCTGTGCAAGTCCGGTGAACCTGTGCCGGCCCGCCTACTCTAAACCTTGCAAGCGATGCCAGCCTTGTTCCAGATACGCAATCTGGCGAGGCATGCGTTTCCACGACAGTCTTACACTGAAAAGGAACAATCATGACGGCTCCACTCCTGACTACCAGCAAGCTCGTCCTTGGCAGCGCCATCGTCTGCGCGCTGCTGGGCGGTTGCAACAAGCGCAATGACACCAGCACCACTGCCACGCCCGCCGCCACCGAACCGGCAACGCCGCCCGCCACCAGCGGCACGTCCGGCACCACGGGCACGACCAACCCGGACGCCACCACGCCAGCCATGCCAGGAACCACGCCTGGCATGACACCGGGCACCACCACCAACCCCGATGGCACGACCACGCCGCCATCCACCACACCGCCCCCCAACGGCACGACACCGGGAACAGGCACGGGCACAGGGACCACGCCGCCGCCACGCAACAGTTAGCCCCCTGGCCAGACGGGCGGGCAAAAAAAAGAGCCTTCCGCGGAAGGCTCTTGAAATACCACGGCGCAGCGCAAGCTGGCCTTGGCCCGGTATTACTTTTGCAGGCTGACCGACGTCGCTTTCGGCGTGCGGCGTCCCATCAGGAACAGCACGGCCTTTTTCAGCATGCGGTAGACGAAGCGCACCAGCAGCAAGGTCAGCACGCATTCGAGCAAGGTCAATATCATGGCCACGGCTACGGGCATGCGCGCGGCGCGGCGGTGGAACTTGGCCACGGCGCCATCGCGGGCGATCTCGATGCTGTCATAGAAGGTCGGCACGACCAGCAGGGTCAAAATCGTCGAGGTGATGGTGCCGCCGATGATGGCGATCGCCAATGGACGGTAGAACTCGCCACCCTCGCCCAGGCCCAGCGCCACGGGGAACATGCCCGCGATCAGCGCGAACGTCGTCATCAGGATGGGACGCAGACGCATGCGGCCCGCATACATCAGCGCGTCTTCGCGGCCATGGCCCTCTTCCTCGCGCTTGCGCGCCGCGTCCAGCAGCAGGATGGCGTTCTTGGCGACCAGGCCCATCAGCATGATGATGCCGATAAAGCTCATCAGGTTGAGGGTGTTGTTCGTGATCACCAGCGCCACCACCACGCCGATCAGACTCAGCGGCAAGGACATCATCACGGCCACCGGCGCCGTAAATGAACCAAACTGCATCACCAGGATCAAATACATCAGGCCGATACCCATCACCAGCGCGATCAGCATTTCCGTGAACAGCTCTTGCTGGTCCTGGCCAGCGCCGCCCAGCGCCAGGCCATAGCCGGGCGGGAAGTCGATGGAGTTGGCCAGCTTCATGGCGTCGCTCGTCACTTCGCCGTTCGAGCGACCTTGCGCATTGGCCGACACGGTGATCGTGCGCTTGCCATTCTTGTGCTCAATGCCGGACGGGCCCTTGCCCATGGTAATGGTAGCGATCTGGTCGAGCGGCACCATTTGCGACGTGCCCGTCACGCTGATCGGCAGGCGCTCGATGTTTTCCGATGCCACGCGGTCATCGGGATGCAGGCGCACGGCCACGTCGCGCGTCTCGCCCGTCGGATCGACCCAGTCGCCCACTTCCACGCCGGCGAATGCCACGCGCAACGATTGCGCCGCATCATTGACGGAAATACCCATCGAGTTGGCCAGGCCGCGATTGAGCTCGATCTGCAGCTCGTTCTTCGGATCTTGCTCGGACAGGCCCACGTCGACGGCGCCAGGAATGGCGCGCAGCTTGTCCATGTAGGCGTTCGTGATCTCCATGAGTTTGCGCGAATCCGGACCCGTGAATTCCACCTGGATCGGCTTTTGCGAACCATTGCTCAAGTCATCCTGCACCACGTATTCGGCGCCCACCAGGCGCGACATCTTCTCGCGCAGCTCGACGGCGATTTCCTTGGCCGAACGCTTGCGGGTGTTGCGCTTGCCGATGTCGACATATACCCGTCCGCCGCCGGCATTGATGGAGCTGTTGGTATCCTTGGTTTCAGGCAAGGTACGCGCCAGCACGGCCGCCGCTTCCAGTTTCAAACGCGAATACTCGATGCTGCTCGACGATGGCGTGCGCACATTGATCATCAGGTTGCCCGAATCGGATGCCGGCAAGAAACTCGTGCCGCCATGCGTAGAGTGCAGGACAATGGCGCCCACCAGGCTGCCGAAGGCGATGACGGCCATCCAGCGGCGGTGATGCAGAGCCCAGGCGATCACGCGGCCATAGCGGTCGGCCTGATGGTCGAACCAGTGGTTGAATTTTTCCAGCACGCGGCCGATGCCCTTTTTCGGCGCCGAGTGTTCCTCGACCGGGTCGCCCCAGTAGGCCGACAGCATCGGGTCGAGCGTAAACGAGATGCCCAGGCTGACGAGCACCGAGCACGTCACCGTCAAGGCGAATGGACGGAACCATTCGCCAGAGATGCCGGGCATGAAGGCCACGGGAATGAAGACGGCGATGATGGAGAAGGTCGTGGCGGCCACGGCCATGCCGATCTCGGCCGTGCCTTCCAGCGCGGCCGTGCGGCGGTCCTTGCCCATCTGCATGTGGCGCACGATATTTTCGCGCACGACGATGGCGTCATCGATCAGCACGCCGATGGCCAGCGACAGGCCCAGCAAGGTCATGAAGTTCAGGGTAAAGCCGCACAGCCACACGGCAATGAAGGCGGCAATCACGGACGTCGGCAGGCTCAGCGCCGTGATCAGGGTCGAACGCCACGAATTCAGGAAGGCGTAGACGACGAAAATCGTCAGCACGGCGCCCAGCACCAGCGATTCGATCACGTTGTTCAGGCTATGCTGGGCGTTTTCGCCGCCGTCGCGCGTCACTTGCAGGATCGTGCCTTTCGGCAAGGTCTTGTTGATTTCCGCCACCATGTCGCGGATCTTGTTGGCCACGCTGACGGTGGACGCGTCGCGCACGCGGGTGATCGAAATGCCCACGTTCGGCTTGCCGCTGCGCATGCTCAGGCTATTGACTTCGGCAAAGCCATCTTCGATGGTGGCCACTTGCGCCAGGCGCACGATTTCCTCGCCACGCCGCTTGATCACCACTTTCTCGAAGTCGCTTGGAGATTCGATGCGGCCCACCAGACGGATGCTTTTCTCGTCCAGGATACCGCGCACCTTGCCCACGGGCGCATTCGTGTTCTGGTTACGCAAGGCGGTGACGACATCGCTGACGGACACATTGTATTCACGCAATTTCTCCGCCCGCAGCAGCACGGACAGCTCGCGTTTCAGCGAACCGCCCACATTGACCAGCGCCACGCCATCGACGGTGCGGAAGCGGTCCGACAGCACGTCTTCGGCCAGGCGCGAAATTTCCGCATGGCTTTGCGTATTCGACGACAGCGCCAGTTGCATGATGGGCTCGGCAGCCGGGTCGATGCGCTGCAAGATAGGCTCGCGCATTTCCGTCGGCAACTTGTAGCGCACGGCGGCAATCGCATTGCGGATATTGTCGGATGCTTCGATCAGGTTGGTATTGAAGGAAAACTTCAGGAAGATACTGGCCGAACCTTCATTTGAATCGCTGTTGACTTCGGTCACGCCGGAAATGCTTTGCAAGGACTTTTCCAGGCGGTTCACCACTTCGCGCTCGACCGTGTCGGGCGATGCGCCAGGGTAAGGGATGCTGACGACGATGAAGGGCACTTCGACGTCCGGGTTCTGGTTGACGCGCAGTTTCTTGAGCGCCAGCAAGCCGACGCACATCATGGCCAGGATCAGGACGATGGTGGCGGTGGGCCGCTTGATACTGAAATCGGAAAGGAACATGGCTTAGTTTCCTTTACCGGCAACGGCGGTGCTGCTGCTGGCCACGGCGGCGGCTGGCACGGCCTTGGCGGCCGTCAATTCCACTTTCTGACCATCCTTGAAGGTCGAGCCCGGCGTGCGCAGCACGGTGTCGCCGCTGGCCAGGCCGCTTTGCACTTCCCACTGGCCCGTGCGCACGTCGCGCGCGCCGATGCGCAAGTTGACTTTATGCAAAGCCTTGTCCTTGACCTTCCACGTGTAGGTCACGTCGCCCGCCTTCACCAGGGCCGAATCGGGGATCATCAGCGCGCTGACGGTTTCCGTCTCGATGCGCCCTTCCGCGTACAGGCCGGCCACGCGCGGTTGTTCCTTGTCATTGAAATCGACCAGCACGGCCACCTGGCGCGTGACGGCGTTGGCGGCCGGATCGACGCGGCGCACCTTGCCCGCGAAATCCTGTCCCGGATAACCATTGATGCGGAACAGCACGGGCTGGCCCACCTTGACGACGCCGATCTTGTCGGCCGACACCAGGCCTTCGAGGCGCATGCTGGTTGGATCGATGACCTTGATCAATTCCTTGCCGATTTGCGCCGTATCGCCATTCGAAACCTTGCGCTCGCTCACGATGCCGTCGAACGGTGCGCGCACGAGGGTGCGCTGCAGCTGCTGGCGGGCTTGCACAGCGCGGCTTTTCGCGGCGGACAGGTCGCTTTGCGCATTGTTGCGGCGGATTTCCGCGTCTTCCAGCGCCTGCGTCGACGTCATGCCCGAGGCACGCAGGGTTTTCATGCGCTGGAACATGCGTTCGGACTGCTCCAGCACCTGGCTGGCGGCACGGCTGGCTTCCTCGGCCGAATTGAGGCCGTCGCGGATGGACGTTTCGTCCAGGCGCACCAGCACGTCGCCCCGTTTGACCACTTCGCCATTTTCCTTCATGACCTGGATCACCACGGCCGACACTTCGGCGCGCAAGTCCGCATTGCGCTCAGGCTGCACGGAACCGGTGATGACAGGCCCCGATGCCAGCGCATTGCTCTGGATGGTCAGCAGGTCTTCCGGGGATACCAGCAGATTGACG
Source organism: Janthinobacterium sp. EB271-G4-7A (assembly GCF_020858075.1). Taxonomy (NCBI): domain Bacteria; kingdom Pseudomonadati; phylum Pseudomonadota; class Betaproteobacteria; order Burkholderiales; family Oxalobacteraceae; genus Janthinobacterium; species Janthinobacterium sp. EB271-G4-7A. The sequence goes on along the minus strand of NZ_JACYMI010000003.1, from coordinate 51,731 downwards.
GCAGCGCCCGCCTGTTCCTTGCCCCCCTTGCCAGCGCCTTTGCCAGGATCTTTGGACTCTTTGCCGCAGGCGGCCAGGGCGGAAGCGATTGCCAGAACAAACAGGGTTTTGCGCAACATGGGTAATTCTCCGGATAGATAGCACCACTACCGTTGCTGCGGCCCGGATAGGGCTGCAAGCGATAGCAAGCATAATATTTTTATTAAAACCACAAGCGCCAAAGTATCCATGAGCGTGTCCGGGCATGTCAATCGGCGGCTTCCTGTAATGCTTTAATGAATGGATGAAACGTAGTTTTTACGCCCTGAAACGCAAAACCCCGCCTTCAGGCGGGGTTTTGCGTTTCAGGGGAAGCGAACTTAGCGGGCAAAAACGGTGTTGATCAGGAAACCGATTGCCACGCCCGTGCACAGGCCGCCGGCGATTTCCACCAGGGTATGCCCCATGCGCTCGCGCAACCAGGTGTGCGCCGGGCTGGCCGCTTCCTTGGCCAGGCGGTTGATGGCCGCCGCCTGCTTGCCCACGTGCTGGCGCAGGCTGTTGGCGTCGATGATGACGATGAAGGCCAAGGTCACTGCCACGCCGAAGGCGGGATGGGCTATGCCTTCGCGCAAGGCGATCAGGGTGGCCATGCTGGAAACAACGGCGCTATGGTTGCTGGGAAAGCCGCCATTGCCGACCAGACCGAACGCCCATTGCCGCGTGCGGACACTGTTGATCAGGAATTTGATCGGTCCGACCAGGATCCAGGTGATCAGGGGCGTGACGAGGTAAGCGATATCCACGGGGTATTCCTTCTTATATATGTCTGTCAAGTGTGCGAGGGGCTGCGGCAGCCCGATGGGCGCGCCGCAATTATCGCAGATCATCCGCGCCAGCAGAACTGTCTATCGTCAGCCTATAAAACGCCGCCCCCGGCGGCAACTAATATAAAATCATGGCATATACAACAATTGACGTATATCAACACTGAGTGCGGCGCGCACAGCGGCGCGGATAATCAAACGTCTTTCACACTTGCAACGGGGTCCTCATGCGGCATTTCAGAATTTCCTTCTTAGTCACTTTTATCCTGATGGCAGTGTCAGGCTGGTGGGGGTACAGCCATGGCGGCATGCCGGGCATGATCCAGGCGCTGTGGATCACGGGCGTGCTGGGCATCATGGAAGTGTCGCTGTCGTTCGACAATGCCGTGGTGAATGCCTCGGTCTTGCGTCACTGGAATGAGTTCTGGCAAAAACTGTTCTTGACGGTCGGTATCCTCGTGGCCGTCTTCGGCATGCGGCTGCTGTTTCCGTTGGTCATCGTTTCCGTCGCCACGGGCCTGGGTCTGGTCGATGTCTGGACCATGGCCACCACGACGCCGGACGTGTATGCCAAGCACCTGACGGACAACCATGCGCAAGTGGCGGCCTTCGGCGGCGCCTTCCTGTTGCTGGTGTTCCTGAACTTCCTGTTCGACGATGAGAAGGAGTTGCACTGGCTGGGCTGGGCCGAGGAAAAAGTCAACGCGCTGGGCACCGAAAGCTTGGCCGTGCTGATCACCATGGGCGCCGTGGCCGCCTGCGTGGCGATGGGCCCTGTGGATGAAAAATACAGCGTGCTCGCCTCGGGCATCGTCGGTATCGCCGTCTACATCGGCGTGAACTGGATCAGCGGCTTGCTGGAAGAAGGCGAACCGGACTTGCAGGATGACGCAGAAGAAGGCGCCGCGCCAGCCAAGAACGGCAATGGCGACCTGGTAAAAACGGTGGCGCGCGGCAGTATCGGCGGCTTCCTGTACCTGGAAGTGCTGGATGCCTCGTTCAGCTTTGATGGCGTGATCGGCGCGTTCGCCATCACCAACGACGTCGTCATCATCATGCTGGGCCTGGCCATCGGCGCCATGTTCGTGCGCTCGATGACGGTGTATCTGGTGCACAAGGGTACCCTGGACGAATTCGTCTACCTGGAGCACGGCGCCCATTATGCGATCGGCATCCTGGCCTTGATCATGCTGGCGTCCGTCAAGTACCATATTCCGGAGTGGTTCACGGGCCTGTCGGGCGTGGCCTTCATCCTGGTCTCGCTGTGGTCATCCTTGCGCTATCGCAAACGGCACGCGGCACAAGCTTGAAATCGGGGGTTCCGCCCCCAATTGAGAGAGTAATGGCACGAGCGCCTTGCGCTCATCCCATGAAGGCATGTTTGAGTTATTTATTAAAAAGGAGCACCACATGGCAATCAGTTTGCAAAAAGGCGGCAACGTCAACCTGAGCAAGGAAGCACCGAACCTGAAGAAGATCATCGTCGGCCTCGGCTGGGATCCTCGTTCGACGGACGGCGCCACCTTCGACCTTGACGGCAGCGCTTTCCTCCTGAAAAGCGACGGCAAAGTCCGTGGCGACTCTGACTTCATCTTCTACAACAACCTGAAATCGACCGACGGTTCCGTCGTCCACACGGGCGACAACACCACGGGCGAAGGCGAAGGCGACGATGAGCGCATCGAAATCGACCTGTCGCGCGTGCCGGCCGACATCGACCGCATCAGCGTCACCGTCACCATTCACGACGCCGACGCGCGCCGCCAGAACTTCGGCATGGTGTCGAAAGCCTTCATCCGCTGCCTGAACGCGGAAGGCGAAAAAGAAATCGCCCGCTACGACCTGTCCGAAGACAGCTCGACGGAAACGGCGATGATCTTTGGCGAAATCTACCGCTACAACGGCGAATGGAAATTCAAGGCTATCGGCCAGGGCTTCAACGGCGGCCTGGGCCCCCTCGCACGCTCGTTCGGCGTCAACGCTTGATTTTTTCATGAGCTAAACGCAGCCGCCTGAATATCCTCAGGCGGCTTTTTTTTGGAGATTTATCATGCCAGTATTTAGTGTCACGGGCGACGTCGATCCTTTCCTCCACGTCAGCATGAAACAGGGCGAAACCATCTATTGCGAATCCGACGCGATGGTGATGATGGAAACGGCGCTGGACTTGAAAGGCAAGATGACGGGCGGCCTGGGCAGCGCCATCATGCGCCGCTTCGCGAATGGCGAATCGTTCTTCCAGCAGCATATCGAAGCGGTGCGCGGCAGCGGCGATTGCCTGCTCTCACCCACCCTGCCGGGCGCCATCGAAGTGGTCGACGTGGGCGCGCGCCAGTACCTGCTCAACGACGGCGCCTTTGTCGCCGCCACCTCGGGCACGGAAATGAAGGTGCGCACGCAAAGCATCGGCAACGCCTTGTTCGCCCAGTCGGGCGGCTTCTTCGTCATGGAGACGGCCGGCACGGGACAAGTGGTGGTGTCGGGCTTCGGCTCCATGTTCCAGCTCGACGTCGAGCCGGGCAAGGATGTCGTGATCGACAATTCCCACGTCGTGTGCTGGGACAACAGCCTGAAATACGAGATTTCCGTGACCACGGGCGGCGGTGCCAGCGGCGGCGGCATCGGCGGCTTCCTCGGCAATATCGTCAATAGCGTCACCAGCGGCGAAGGCATCGTGCTGCGCTTTTCCGGCTCGGGCAAGGTGTTCATCTGCTCGCGCAACCGCGACGCATTCCTCAAATGGACAGCCAGCGGCAAGGCTGGCTGATCCTCAAACGCCCGCCAAAACCGTTGCGAGCGGAAGGGGACGTGGCCGAGAAGCGCAGCTGTGCGTATGCACAGTGAGCATCGCAGGCCGCGTCCACGACGCGCAGCAGGTTTGGGCGGGCGTTTTTCTAAGGCCAGGTTAAGTCTGGCTGGTTACACTCCCCGCGCGCGCACCTGCGCGCGGCTTTCCCTATTTCCACCCGGTCCCCGTACATGCAAAGAGTCTGGTTCAACAAAACATTTTCCTCGGTCGGCACTGCCATGCGCCTGATCCGCGAGGCCGATATGGCCGCGACTGGCGGCGCGCCCCGCTACCACATCGTGTGCAGCAATACGAACGCGCACGCGGCCGCCTTTTTGTCGGCCCACGAATACGCGGTCGAACCGTCGGGACTGACGGGCCTCAATTATGTCGAGTGGTGCCTGGAATTCTGCCGCGAGCGGGGCATCACGATTTTCTGGCCCGGCAAGGAAGCGGGCCTGATCGGCAGCGCCAGCGCGCGCTTCGCCGCCATCGGCACGCGCGTGCTCAGCGTGGCCAGCGAAGACACCCTGAATTTGATGCACGACAAGGCGCGCTTCTGCGACGGACTCGATCTGCCCATGGCGCGCCCGGCCGACTACCGCGCCGTCACCACGATCGCAGAATACGACGCCGCCTACGCCGAACTGCGCCCGCTGCATCGCAAGCTGTGCATCAAGCCGTCCGAATCCGTGTATGCCCTGGGCTTTGCCATTCTCGATGAAGAGCGCACCAGCGCCCAGCTGCTGCTGGCCGGCGCCGCCTACCAGATCAATGCGCAAGAGCTGCGCAGCGGCCTGGCGCAGATGGCATCGTTCAAGACCCTGCTGCTGATGGAATACCTCGACGGCCACGAATACAGCGCCGACTGCGTCGCCGACCAGGGCAAGCTCGTTTGCGCCGTGCCGCGCAAGAAGCTGCACGGGGGCGGCAGCGGCCAGCTGATCGAACTGCGCGACGACTTGCTGGCAGCCTGCGACAAACTGGCGCGCGACTACCGCCTGAATGGCGTCTTCAACATCCAGTTCCGCGAAGGCGCGAATGGCCTGGCGCTGCTGGAAATCAACCCGCGCATGTCGGGCGGCATCGGCATGGCTTGCGCTGCCGGCCCGAACCTGCCCTACCTGGCGCTGGCCGGTTTCGACCAGGGCTTTGACAAGCTCACCGTGCCCGCCATCCACGAAGGCATGCGCGTGGGCGAAGCCGCCTACGCCGTGGAGCTGCCATGAACATCGTCAAGCAGCAGATGCCCACGGGCGAGCTGACCTTGAAAGTGGACGAGGCGCGCTTTCCGCTGGACTGGCTGATCGGCTTTGCCGCGCGCGCCAACGCCAAGCGGGGCTTTTTGTTCCTGTCCAAGGTGCTGGGCAAGCACTGGCCCGTCACGCCGCGCGCCATGCAAGCCATCCACGACGACCTGGCCGCGCAGATCCCCCCCAGCCTGCCCGGCCCCGTGGTCTTCATCGCCATGGCGGAAACGGCCGTCGGCCTGGGCCAGGGCGTGTTCGAGGCATGGCTGCGCGCCAACCCGCATGGGAAAGCCCTGTTTTTGCACAGCTCGCGCTACCGCGTGGGCACGGTGCCCTTCTTCGAATTCGAGGAATCGCACAGCCACGCGCCGCGCCAGTTCCTGCACCTGTCGGACGCGGCCAGCGCGCTGTTTTCCACGGCCCGCAGCCTGGTGCTGATCGACGATGAAGCGTCGACCGGCAACACCTTCGCCAATCTGGTGCAAGTGTGCCGCGCGCGCTATCCGCAGCTGGAAAAGCTGCACCTGGGCGTGATCACCAATTTCATGGGCCAGGCCGCCAACGCGGGCTTGAGCGAGCGTTTCGGCCTGCCCACCAGCATCGGCGCGGCGCTCTCCGGCCAGTACGCCTTCCAGGCCGGCGATGCGCCTGCTCCGGTAGCGGCCAGTGCGCAGCGCTTCGAGGCGAATGCGGAACGGGGCGCCAGCCCCGCGTTTGGCCGCATCGGCGTAGGCCGCGCCCTGGCGCCGCCGCAAGGCCTGGCGGTGCAGCTGGCGCAGGAAATCGGCGCCGGCGACTCCGTACTGGTGCTGGGCACGGGCGAATTCATGCACCCGTCGTTCTTGCTGGCGCGCGAGCTGGAAGCGCTGGGCAAGAACGTGGTGGTGCAATCGACCACGCGCTCGCCCATCCTGTCGTGGGGCTCCGTCGGCCACATCGTCAACTGCGACGACAACTACGGCGAAGGCATCGCCAATTACCTGTACAACGTGGCGCCTGGCCAGTACCAGCACGTTTTCATCTGCCATGAAACCCCGGCCAGCCCGGCCCTCATGCAACTCGCCGGCCAGTTGAATGGCCGCCTGTTCCACTTTCAGTCAGAGACCAAAATTGAAGAAATTCCTGTTTGTTGATCTGGACGACACACTGTTCCAGACCCCGAAAAAATGCCCGGGCGAGACCGACCTGCAGCCGGCCGCCTATCTGAAAAATGGCGACGCCTGCTCGTTTACGACGGCGCGCCAGCGCGCCTTCTTTGAATTCGCGCACAGCGGCATGACCCTGATTCCCGCCACGGCGAGAAATGGCGACGCCTTCCGCCGGGTCGACCTGCCGTTTACCAGCTACAGCGTGCTCGATTACGGCGGCATCGTGCTGCAGCCGGGCGGCGCGCTCGACGCGGGCTGGCTGGCCCTGATGCAGGACGACATGCAGACGGCCTTGCCCGGCCTGCGGGAAGCCATGCGCATCATCGACGATTTCCAGGCCAAGACGGGCATGCCTTCGCGCGCGCGCCTGATCGAGGACTACAACACGCCGTTCTACATCGTCGTCAAGGACCACGAAGCGCGCGGCGAACGCCTGGCCGATATCGAAGAGCAGGTGCTGCAGCAGTGGATCGCCACCGAAGGCAGCGACTACTTCATCCACCGCAACGGCAACAACCTGGCCGTGCTGCCGAAAACCCTGAACAAGGCACGCGCAGTCGCTTACCTGCGCGCGGAGCTGGAAGCCGAACATGGCCCCATCGTCAGCTTCGGCATGGGCGACAGCCGTTCGGACGCCCGCTTCATGGCCGCCTGCGACTACGCCATCATCCCCAACGGCACCCAGCTGGCGGCACTCACGGTGGCGGCGCTATGACCGACGGCACGCAGCATTTCAGCGGCAGCTACCGCCAGGAAGACGTGGAGTTTCTGCTCACGCCGATGGCGCTCGAGCCCATCCTCGACCTGGCCGAAAAAGAGCGCTTGATCCAGTCGGGCCAGCGCCACTACAGCGAAATGCTGTCGCCCGAATCCCTGCCCTCGCCCGCCTACCTGGCCCTGTTCCGGAGCGCGTTTGCAGCCAACCGCCTGCAGATGGCGCGCGACTGCCTGCGCCTGGCCGCCCTGATCGCGGCGCGGCGCACGGGCCCCATCACGCTGGTCTCGCTGGCGCGCGCCGGCACGCCCGTGGGCGTCATCCTGGGCCACTTGCTGCGCCAGGTGTTCCAGCGCGAATGCAGCCATTATTCCGTCTCCATCATCCGCGACCGCGGCATCGACGCCAATGCCCTGCAGCACATCCTGGCGCACGGCCATGCGGCCGAATCCCTCGTCTTCGTCGACGGCTGGACGGGCAAGGGCGTGATTTCGCGCGAACTGCGCCAGACGGTCAACGACTTCAACGCGGCGCATGGCACGGCCATCGACGGCGGCCTGTTCGTGCTGTCCGACCTGGCCGGCACGGCGGCCTGCGCCGCATCGGCCAGCGACTACCTGATCCCGTCAAGCATTCTGAATGCCACGGTCTCGGGCCTGGTCAGCCGCTCCGTGTTGAATGATGCCATCGGCCCGGACGACTTCCATGGCTGCGTGTACTACGCGCAGTTCGAAGCGCACGACCAGTCGCGCGATTTCGCCGACGGCCTGGTGGCCGACGCCGTGGCGATTGCCGCCAGCAGCGGCATCCCGCTGGCCGAAGCGAGCGATGCGCCAGCCATGGCGGCCCGCTCGCAAGCCTACATGGCCGCGGCGCAGCAGCAATACGGCATCAGCGACATCAACCTGATCAAGCCAGGCATCGGCGAAGCGACGCGCGTGCTGCTGCGCCGCGTGCCCGAGCGCCTGATCGTGCGCGACACGAATGCGCCGGACGTGGCACATTTGCTGCTTCTGGCGCAGGAAAAAGCCATACCCGTCACAGTAGAACCGGCGCTGCCTTACCAGGCGGTCGCCCTTATCAGGAGCGCAGTCGATGGATAACAACTCCCTACACCCGCAAAGCGAACATAAAGCGGCGCTTGGCGCCTCCATGTATGTGCCGACCACGCACAAGGACTTGCTGGCGATCGCCAATGGCGACAAATTCAGCCATTTGCGTTCGGTCATACTTTGCACCGAAGACGCCATCGCGGAACGCGACCTCAGTTACGCGATGTTCAACCTGTCGCTGGCGCTGCAAAACATGTGCGACGAATCGGATACCTTGCGCTTCGTGCGCGTGCGCAATCTCGACGTGCTGGCGCGCGTGCTGGCCATGCCCGGCGCCGACAAATTGAGCGGCTTCGTGCTGCCGAAATCCACGCGCCACAATTTCGCCGCCTACTTCGAGCTGGTGCGCCACACGCACCATCTGCTGATGCCGACCCTGGAAACGGCCGAAGTGTTCGACGACGAGGAAATGAAGCAGTTCCGCATCATCCTGTCGGCGCCGGAAGTGCGGCGCCGCATCCTGGCCCTGCGCATCGGCGGCAACGATCTGCTGGCATTACTCGGCTTGCGCCGCCCCACCAGCGGCACCATTTATTCAACGCCGCTGGGCCAGGTCATCGGCCGCCTGGTGACGATCTTCAAGCCGCACGGCTTCCAGCTGACGGCGCCCGTCTTCGAGCACCTGTCGCAGGGCAGCTGGCTCGACGCCGAAGTGGCGCAGGACATGGCGCACGGCATGATCGCCAAGACGGCCATCCACCCGGACCAGGTACCGCAGATCGAACGCCACTACCAGGTGGCGCAGTCGGACATCGAACTGGCGCTGCGCATCATCGATCCGGACAGCCCGGCCGTGTTCCGCATGCAGGAATCGATGTGCGAAGTGGCCACGCACAGCAGCTGGGCGCTGCGCATCATCGAGCAGGCGCGCCTGTTCGGCATCCGCCATGCGGCCGATGGCGCCGCGGCGCCCGCCCCCCATTTGCACCACTCCTTGAATACTCAACTCTCCAGCGACGAAGGGACTGCACGACCATGACCAATTTCACACGCGGACAAAAAGGCAAACTGGCTGACCTGGGCTTGAATGGCCCGTTTGCCGTCACACTCGATATCGTTTCGGGCTCGATGGAAGTGGACGTCAGCTGCTTCGGCGTCGATGCGGCCGGCAAGCTGTCGGACGACCGCTACATGGTGTTCTTCAACCAGAAAAGCGCGCCGGACAACGCCATCACGGTGGACTTGAACGGCCCCCGCTCCACCTTCCAGGTCGACCTTTCCCGCCTGCCCGCCTCGATCGACAAGCTGGTGTTCACGGCGGCGACGGAACAGGGCAGCATGCGCGCGCTGGGCAATTCCAGCATGGCGCTGGGCCAGGCGGCCACGTTTGCCTTCACGGGCAATGACTTCCAGGATGAAAAAGCCGTCATCATCGGCGAACTGTATCGCCGCGACGGCAGCTGGCGCTTCGGCGCCGTGGGCCAGGGTTTCGCCGGCGGCCTGGCGGCCCTGCTGAAGCACTTTGGCGGCAGCGAAGCGGGGGCATCCTCACCGGCGCCGGCGCCGGCGCCGGCTTCCGTGCCCACGCCGGCGGCCCCGCCGCCGGCGAATAAAATCTCGCTGTCGAAGATCCGCCTGGAAAAACGCGGCGACAAGATTTCGCTCGACAAGCGCGACAGCGGCGGCTATGGCCGCATCCGCGTCAACCTGAACTGGAACCAGAACGCGTCGCAAGGCCAGGCACCCGCTTCGAAGCTGGACACGGGCTTCCTCGGCAAGCTGTTCAACAAACCGGCCGGCCGTGCGGGCGGCATCGACCTCGACATCGGCTGCCTGTTCGAAATGAGCAATGGCAGCAAAAGCGCCGTGCAGGCGCTGGGCAACAGCTGGGGCGCCTACGACCGTCCGCCGTACATCCACCTGGAAGGCGACGACCGCACGGGCAGCATCAGCAGCGGCGAAAACATCTTCATCAACGGCACCCATTTCGACCAGATCAAGCGCGTGCTCGTGTACGCCTTCATCTACGAAGGCGTGCCGAACTGGGCCGCCACCGATGGCGTCGTGACGATCGAGATTCCCGGCCAGCCGACGGTGGAAGTGCGCCTCGACAGCGACAGCCAGCACGCCATGTGCGCCATCGCCATGCTGGAAAACCACGGCGGCAACCTGCAGGTGACAAAGTTGGTGGAATACTTCGGCGGCCAAGGTAAAATCACGGCGCACCAGGCCATGGACGAGCGATACAGCTTTGGCCTGAACTGGAAAGCCGGCCGCAAGGACTGATCCTTTTACCTAGACAACCCTACCATGACCCCTACGACCAAAAAAGTCACCTTCGCCTTCGCCATCTTCCTCGTGGCCGGCTTCCTGCTGCTGGCCGCCTACACGTGGATGGCCCTCAGCTTCTCGTACTCGGAAGGCGAACGGGCGGGCTACCTGCAAAAGTTCTCCAAGCGGGGCTGGATCTGCAAGACATGGGAAGGTGAATTGCTGTTGACGGCACTGCCCGGCACCATCCCGGAAAAATTCCAGTTCAGCGTGCGCGATGAAGACGTGGCCAGGCAATTGTCGGCCGCGGCCGGCAAGCGCATTCTCGTCACCTACAGCCAGCACAAGGGCGTGCCCACGCAATGCTTCGGCGAGACGGAATATTTTGCCGATAAAGTCGTATTGAGCCAGTAATAAGACAGCAATACGACCGCAAGTCCAGCAGTCCCGCGCCGGCCAGCCCCTTCAGGCCGGCGCCTCCCCTCCCGCCCGCCACCGATGTATTTTCAACAAGAAAACATTGGCACGCATCACGCATTCCCGCTTTCTTATACACTTGTGACAAGTCCTGGCTAAACAGTTTACAAATGTAGTCAATGTGCAAGATTCTTGCGCAATCGCATGGCACTTCGCCAGCCTATCGTTAGCGTGTATTCACCCATCAATGGAAACGTCATGCGCATACCATTCACCGTCCTGGCCCTGCTGGCCGCCTCGCTCCCCCTGTCCATCCACGCACAGGACTTGGCCGGCATGGCCGGTTCCCTGAAAGTCAACTCGACCAACGAGCGCACCTTTGTCGGCGCCATCAGCTACACGCAGCCGGTGGGCAATTACAACGCGGTGAGCCTGTCGTATATCAACGAGGGGCATCCGGAAGACCATCACCGCGACGGCATGGCGGGCCAGGTGTGGCTGCGCACGAAAAATGTGGAACAGGGCCTGATGCTGGGCGCCGGCATCGGCCGCTACTTCTTCTTCGACACGGCCAAGACGGACGAGGCACCGCACAATTTCGACAATGACCATGGCTGGGGCTCCATCGCCAGCCTGCAGGCGCGCTGGCAATTCGACAACCGCTGGTATGCCTTGGCCCAGGTCAACCGCATCCGCCCCAGCGGCAAGGACACTACCACGCACCTGCTGATCGGCGCCGGCTACCGCTATGACGGCGTGCCGGGCGCCAAGCTGCACTTGCAGAACTGGGCGCACGACGACACCCTGACCTTATCGACAGGCCACACCATCGTCAACAGCTTCCGCTCCGAGTCCTCGCGCCCGTTCACCGTGGAATACCGGCGCGCGGCGGGAAAATACGTGGACTGGAGCGCCACGCTCATCGACGAAGGCAGCACGGCGCTGGCGCACCGGCGCGGCGCGGCCGCCCAGCTGTAGCTGATCCGTTCGCTCAACGAAAAAGTGGAATTCGGCATGGGCGCCGGCCCGTACGTGGCATGGGACGGCCGCGACACGCAAGGCCACAGCACGCGCCTGACAGGCTTGCTGTCAGCCGTAGGCCGCTACCACGTCAACCGCCGCTGGGTGGCGCAAGCGGCGTGGAACCGGGTGGTGACGGATTACCACCGCGATGCGGATGTGTTGCTGGTGGGGGTGGGACGGAAGTTTTGGGCGAGATGCAGACGTAACCCAAACCTAGGACTGGGGTCGGACCTTAAGGTCCGACCCCGGGTGTTATCGGGTTTTCAGGCCTTCAACGTGAGCGCCAGACGGCTCCCGCGTCGTTCGGCTGCGTCAAGCGCTCGATCACCTCACGCGTCAAACTGGCCGAGCTGACCTGTTCTGCTTTCGCGCGGGCGGCGGTCAGGGAACTGGAAAACGCGCTTTGCGGCTGCTCCAGGCTGGCGCGCAAGGCGGCCAGTTCGCGCTCTTGCTGCTGCGCGCGCGCCGTTTCCAGGTCCAGCAATTGCTGCCTGGCGGCGGCCATCGCGCGTGTCGTCTCGGCCGCCTTGCGCTGCAGGGCGGCATGAGCCTGGGCACTGGCCAGCAAGGCTTGCTGCGCGGCGAGCTTCTCGCTGGCCGCCTGCTGCGCGGCCAGTTCCAGCTGCTCGCGCTGGCGCATGGCTTCCAGCGCCTGCTGTTCCATGGCAGCACGCGTTTCCGCTGCCGCCGTCGCCTGTTTTTCCGCTTCCAGGCGGCCGGCGATAGCTTGCGAGGCGCGCTCTTCGGCACTGCTGGTCTGGCGCTGCTGCACCAGCTTCTGCGCGATCAGGGCCAGCGACTCGCGCTCGGCCGCGACGAAATCGCGCTCGGACGCCAGCAGCGCATCTGCCGCTTGCGCCTTGTCTTCTTCCACGCGGGCACGCTCGCCATGCACTTGTCCCAGTTCCACGGCCAGGCGCGCCTGTGCCTGTACGGCTTGCGCGGCAGCGGCTTTCTGCTCGCCTTCGACCAGGGCCTGATCCATCAAAATACGGATGGCGTCCGCTTCTTTTTGCGCCGCTTCCGTCAAGGCCAGTTCGGCCGCCTGCTGGCCGCGCAGCAGTTCCGCTTGCGCGCCTTCGGCGGCGATGCGTTCCTGCGCCGCGTTGAACGCCAGCGCTTCCGCTTCCAGTTTTTCTTTCAAGGCGGCGATGGCAGCTTGTTCGGCGGCCAGGCGCTCCTGCTCCGCCTGCAGCAGCTGCTCTGCCTGCTGCGCTTTTTCCTGTGCCAGTTGCGACGCCTGTTCCTGCGCGGCCAATGTCGCCCGGCCGGCATCGACCTCGGCCTGCTCGGCTTCATTCTGGCTGGCGGTCAGTTCCGCGGCCTGGCGCGCCAGTTCGGCCCTTTCGTGCGCCAGGCTGGCGGCGCGCTGCTGCTCTTCCAGTTCGCGGGCTGCCGCCACGGCGGCGGCCTGCTCGGCCGCTTCGCGTGCCTTGGTTTCTTCGAGGGCCGCCGTTTCCGCTTCCAGCTTGGCGTGGCCGGCGATTTCCGCATCCTGTTCGGCGGCGACGCGGGCCAGCGCCACGGCGCGCAGCTGGCGGTCTACCTCGATGCGTGCTTCGGTGGCGGCCAGGATGCGCACGTCCGCATCGCGGCGCGCCTGCGCGCTGGCCACGGCGACCATTTCCAGGCGCTCGCGGTGGATGGCCGCGTCGCGCAATTCCTTTTCCGTCTGCAGGCGCAAACGCAGCGATTGCGCCGCATGGCGTTCCGATTCCGCCTGCGCCAGGGCGATGGCTTCGCGTTCCTGCTCCAGGTGCGCCAGCGCGCGCGCTTCTTCCAGCGCGCGCACTTCGGCGGCGGCCCGGTTGAAGGCCGATTCCAGCGCGATCTGGTCGGCGCGCTCGCGCTGCACCGTCAAGTCCAGCGCTTCGCTTTCCGCCTCGGCCAGCATCTGCGCCGTCTGGCGCGCACCGTGCGCATGGCGCTCGCGCTCACGCGCCAGCACGGCAACTCTTGCATCGGCCGAGGCGATGCCCACCATTTCTTCCTTGGCTGCCTGCACGGCGGCGACGCGCTCGACGGCCTGCAGGCGCGCCTGCTCCGTCTGCACCTGCAATTCTTCGGCGGCGCGGGCGGCCTGTTCGGCCAGTTCCGACTGCACGGCCACCTGCTCGCTGGCGCGCAAGCGGCTTTCCTGTTCCGCGCGCGAACGCTGTTCGGCGGCCAGGCGGATTTCATTGTCCGACTCCACGCGGGCGCGCAATTCCGCCGTCTCCTGCTTGACGGCTTCCAGGCGGGCCACGCTGGCTTGCGCGGCGGCGCGCATGGTGTCGAGACGTTCACGGTTGGCGGCAATCGCTTCTTCGGCTGCCTGGGCATTTTGCTGTGCGGCGGCGGCGGCGGCGGCGTCGATGGCGGCGCGGTCCTCGGCCAGCGAGCGCACGCGCGCCTCGGCCAGCGCGCGGCTTTCGGCGGCGCAGGTGGCCTTCGCTTCCGCTTCCACGCGGGCGATCGCCTCGTGGATGGCTTTCAATTCCATTTTCTGGCGTTCGGCGGCCGGTGCCTTGCCATCAACGTCGGCTGACGGCCCGGCTTGCGGCTCGGGCATCGTGGCGACAGGAGCGGCAGGAAGCGGCGCTGGCGCATCGGCCTTGCGCTCCAGGTCCTTGAAATCATGCAGCGAGACCATGCTGTCCTGGTCGAACTCGTCGTCGGCGGAATACGCGACGGTGAGGGAGGCGGCCTGGCGCTGATTTTGCTGTGCTTGCATGATTTCTCGCTTATTCGGGTGAATTCCGTTGCTTATGGGAATTTGTTAGCACCATTATCGAACAGGCATGCGCAAATCAGCGCGGCAAGAAGAGGGGCGTTTACCACCCTTTTCCCGCGTTTAGGTCAAATGGGCCAGAGCGGCGCCTCATCCATCAGGGCCACCTGCTCCCTGAGTTCCAGGATGCGGTCCTGCCAGTAGCGCTGCGTGTTAAACCACGGGAAGGCGATGGGGAAGGCGGGATCGTCCCAGCGGCGCGCCAGCCAGGCCGAATAATGGATCAGGCGCAGGGTGCGCAGCGCTTCGACCAGATACAGCTGGCGCGGGTCGAAATCGCAAAAGTCTTCATAACCGGCCAGGATGTCGCTCATCTGGCGCACCATGTCGCCCCGCTCCCCCGACAGCATCATCCACAGGTCCTGGATGGCCGGGCCCATGCGGCTATCGTCGAAATCGACGAAATGGGGGCCGGCATCCGTCCACAGCACGTTGCCGCCATGGCAATCGCCGTGCGTGCGCAGCATGGCCACGTCGCCCGCGCGGTCATAGCAGCGTTTGACGCCATCGAGCGCCTGTTGCGCCACGCTGGAATAGGCGGCCAGCAGTTCGGGCGGCAGGAAATTGCCCTCCAGCAAAAATTCGCGCGGCTCGACGCCGAACGTCTGGTGGTCGAGCGCCGGACGCTCCTTGTACGTGGACAGCGCGCCGACGGCGTGGATGCGGCCGATGAAGCGCCCTATCCACTCCAGCGTCGCCGGGTCGTCCAGCTCGGGCGCGCGGCCTCCGTGGCGGGGAAAGACGGCAAAGCGGAAGCCCTGGTACTGGTGCAGGGTGCTGCCGTTGATTTCCAGCGCCGGCACCACCTGGATTTCGCGCTCGACCAGCTCGGACACGAACGCGTGCTCTTCCAGGATGGCCGTATCGCTCCAGCGCTCGGGACGGTAGAACTTGGCCACTAGGGGCGCGCTGTCTTCGATACCCACCTGGTAGACGCGGTTTTCATAGCTGTTCAGGGCCAGCAGACGGCCATCGCCGCGCAGCCCCACGCTGTCGAGGGCGTCGAGCACGCAATCGGGGCTCAGGGCGGAAAAGGGATGGACGGGCCGGTCGTCCTCGTGCGGCTGGTTTTCATTGTGCATAAGCGACATTGTAAGGCGCGCGCGGGCCGCCGGTGCAAACACTTAGGTGAGGAAGCGCCGCTAGGCGTATACTGTCTGCTTACATTCAATAAAGAGCAAGCCATGCAACTCGAACAGCCATTATCAGAAAAAGAATTCGACGAATTAGACCAATTCCTGTTGTCGGAGCGCTGCTCCGAAGACGCGATGACCATGGATATGCTGCACGGCTATCTGACGGCCGTCGCCATCGGCCCGGAACCGATCATGCCGGCCGAGTGGTTGCCGCGCGTGTGGGGCGAAGATGCCGAAGATGCGCCGAAATTCAAGAACAGCAAGGAAGAAGAGCGCATCGTCAACCTGATCATGCGATTCATGAACGAAGTGCTGGTGACGTTTGAAGTGGCGCCGAAGGAATTCGAAGCCCTGTTCGTCGAGCACGACTACGAAGGCCAGACCCTGATCGACGCCGAAGCCTGGTGCTGGGGCTTCTGGGACGGCATGGAGCTGCGTCCTGGCTCGTGGAACGAAATCTGGGATTCCGAAGTGGCCGAGCTGATGCAGCCGATCTACCTGCTGGGCGCCGACGAAATCAAGGAAGAAGAGCTGAAACTGGTGGAAGACCCGGTCAAGGCGCACAAGCTGGCGCAGGAACTGGAAGCGAACCTGCCGGCCATCCACCGTTTCTGGGTCCCGCGCCGCAAGGCTCCCGTGCAGACCATGAAGCGCGAAGAGCCGAAAGTGGGCCGCAACGACGACTGCCCTTGCGGCAGCGGCAAGAAGTTCAAGAAATGCTGCGGAGCCGAGCCGGCAGCCGAGTAATCCCGCAGTAGCATCACTCGCTGCGCCGGCGTCCTGCCGGCGCAGCGCTGGCGCTGGCCCCCGGGCTATAATCGCCGCATGAAACTCCCTGACCTGAACCTGCTCGTCGCCCTCGACATCCTGCTCGAGGAAGGCAGCGCCGTGGCCGCCGCGCGGCGCATGAATTTGAGCGCGCCGGCCATGAGCCGCACCCTGGCGCGCATCCGCGACGCCATCGGCGACCCCGTCTTCGTGCGCTCCGGGCGCGGTCTGGCGCCCACCCCGCGCGCGCTGGAATTGCGCGAGCAGGTGCGCGGCGTGGTGGAACAGGCGCACGCCATCTTCACGTCGGGCCGCGAAGTGGACTTGCGCACGCTGGAACGCACCTTCAGCCTGTGCGCCAACGACGTGTTTGTCGGTTCCTACGGCGGCAAGCTGCGCGACCTGCTGGCCCGCCATGCGCCGCACACGGTGCTGCGCTTCGTGCCAGAGGGCGATGGCGCCACGGAAAACGACGCCCTGCACGCTGGCCGCATCGACCTGTACATCAGCGCGCGGCGCGCCTTCGCGCCCGACATCAAGCTGCAGCAGCTGTTTACCACCGGCTTTGTCGGCATCGCCCGCAGCGACCACCCGATCTTCGACGGCCCCATCAACCTCGACAGTTTTACCGAATACGAACATATCAGCGTCTCGCGGCGCGGCCTGGCGCGCGGTCCCTTCGACACCATCCTGGCCGAGCGGGGCTACACGCGCCGGGTCTCGCTGATCAGCCCCAACTTCCAGTCCGCCATCTTCGCCGTGGCCGATTCGCGCCTGCTGCTGCCGCTGATGCCCACGCCCCTGCTGGCCATCGTCGAGCGCCTGGGCTTGAAGCTGCGCACCTTCCAGCTGCCCATCCCCGTCGACAGCGTGGAAGTCTTCCAGGCCTGGCACCCGCGCCTCGACCACGACCATGCGCACCGCTGGCTGCGCCGCATGATCAAGGAGCTGTGCGACGGCACGCCACCCGACGCTTAGGGTCTGAGCCCACAATCATTGCGCCAGACGCAATTCAGAATTCATTAATTATCAATTTTCACAAGATTGACGGCTACCTATACTGCGTGGACTGATCCTCATCCACGGAGTTCCCTGTGTCTGCTGTACCCCTTCCTGGCGCCGCCCCCGCGGCCGCGCCGCCCGCGCCTCCCATCTTCGGACTGCGCCTGGCCACGGGCCTGGCTGGCGTGCTGCTGGCCGTGCTGGTATCCGGCCTGAATGAAAACATCACCAAGGTCGCGCTGGCCGACATCCGCGGCGCCATGGGCATCGCGCGCGACGACGCCAGTTGGCTCGTCGCCCTGTATGCGGCCGCCTCGGTCTCGGCCATGGCGTTCGCGCCGTGGTGCTCCGTCACCTTTTCGCTGCGCCGGCTGACGGCCACCGCCATCATCGTCTGCATGGCCGCCGGCGTGCTATGCCCGTTCGCGCCGAACCTGTCCGTGCTGATGGTCCTGCGCGTGGTGCAGGGCGCGGCCGGCGGCGCCCTACCGCCCATGCTGATGACGGTGGCGCTGCGCTTCCTGCCGCCGAACATCAAGCTGTATGGCCTGGGCGGCTATGCGCTGAGCGCCACCTTCGGTCCCAGCCTGGGCACGCCGCTGGCCGCCTTCTGGACCGAATACCTGGGCTGGCAATGGGCCTTCTGGCAAGTCGTCCCGGGCAGCATCGTCGCCTTGCTGATGGTGTCCTGGGGCTTGCCGCAAGACCCGCTGCGCCTGGAGCGCTTGCGCCAGTTCGACTGGCGCGGCCTGCTGCTTGGCCTGCCCGCCATCAGCATGCTGGTGGTGGGATTGCTGCAGGGTGAACGCCTGGCGTGGTTCGCCTCGCCGCTGATCTGCGTGCTGCTGGGCGGCGGTCTGTTGCTGCTGGTGCTGTTCTTCATCAACGAGTGGTCGCACCCGCTGCCGTTCTTCAAGCTGCAGCTGCTGTCGCGGCGCAATCTCAGCCATGCCCTGCTGACCCTGGGCGGCGTGCTGTTCGTGCTGCTGGCCGTGATCCTGATTCCCTCGTCCTACCTGGCGCAGGTGCACGCTTACCGCCCGCTGCAAACGGCGCCCGTGATGCTGATGGTGGCGCTGCCGCAGTTGATCGCCCTGCCGCTGGTGGCCGCCCTGTGCAACATCCGCGCCGTCGACTGCCGCTGGGTGCTGGCCATCGGCCTGGCCCTGCTGGCCCTGTCCTGCGTGCTGGGCGCGCGCATGTCGCCGGACTGGATACGCACGCATTTCTACCTGCTGCAAGCGGTGCAGATCTTCGCGCAACCGATGGCCGTGATTCCCTTGCTGCTGCTGGCCACCACGGGCCTGGCGCCGCAGGATGGCCCGTTCGCCTCGGCCTGGTTCAACACCATCAAGGGCATGTCGGCCGTCGTCGCCACCGGCGTGCTCGATGCGCTGATCACGCGCCGCAACCATTTTCATTCGACGGTGCTCAGCGAACGCCTGGGCAATCTGCCAGCCGGCGTGGACATGGCGGGAATTGCGCAGCGCATGCATGCGCAAGTCGTCACCCTGACCTCGTCCGACCTGTACCTCACCGTGGCCGCCATCGCGCTGGCCATGATTGTGATCATTCCCATCCTGCCGACGCGCGTATTCCCTCCGCGCGCCGCCTGATTTCCATTTTTACGAAAGAGCTTCACCATGCAAACACCCATACTGCGCTCGCGCGCATTTCTTCTCGGCCTGGCCCTGCTGGCCTGCGCCCTCGCCTTTTGCGCCTGGCAACTGCTGTTCGCCCGTGGCGACGAACAAGCCACCGACGACGCCTTTGTCAGCGCCGACTACACCGTGCTTTCCCCCAAGGTGGGCGGCATCGTGCGGGAAGTGCTGGTGGAAGACAACCAGACTGTCAAGGCGGGTCAGCTGCTGGCGCGCATCGACGACCGCGACTACCAGGCCGCCGCCGCCTCGGCCCGTGCCGAGGTAGCCGGCGCCGAAGCGCAACTGGCGAATGCCCGCGCCACCTTGCAGCGCCAGCAATCGGTGATCGAACAAGCCAGCACCCTGGTCGACGCCAACCAGGCGGAAGACAAACTGGCGCAGCAGGAACTGGCCCGCTCGCAGCACCTGGCTGGCCAGGGCGCGGGCAGCGTGCAGAACGCGCAGCAGGCGCAATCGCGCTTCGACGTGAGCCGCGCGCGCCTGGCGCAAAACCGCGCCGCCCTCGTCGCCACCCGCAAGCAGACGGAAATTTTGCAAGCGCAGCAAGGCGCGGCCGAAGCGGCCTTGCTGCGCGCCAGCGCCAGCCTGCAACGGGCCGAACTGGACCTGTCGCATACGCAGCTGCGCGCCCCCATCGACGGCATCGTCGGACGCCGCATCGTGCGCGTCGGCGCCCTGGTGGCTCCCGGCGCCAGCCTGATGGCCGTGGTGCCCCTGAACCGCAGCTTTGTCGTCGCCAACCTGCAGGAAACCCAGCTGACCCACGTGCGCCAGGGCCAGCGCGCCAGCATCGCCGTCGACGCCTATCCGGGCGTGCTCCTGCACGGCACGGTACACAGTATCGCTCCCGCCACGGGCGTGACGTTTGCCGCCATCGCGCCGGAAAACGCCACCGGCAACTTCACCAAGGTGGTGCAGCGCATTCCCGTCAGGATCGCGCTCGATCCGGGCCAGGATGGCGACGCCCGCCTGCGCGTGGGCATGTCGGCCGAAGTGCGCATCGATACGGCCATGCGCCGTCAACATCTGCAACAGGTGAGCGCGCGATGAAAGCATGGATACTCTTCACGGCCCTGGGCCTGGCCGGCTGCGGCAGCGTCGGCAGCGATTTCCAGCGCCCGCACCACGAGCTGGGACAGCAATGGCGCCAGGTGCAGGATGCCCGTTTCGCCGCACAGCAGGATGGCGCCATCGAGCAGCGCTGGTGGGACAGCTTTGGCGATACCACCCTGTCGTCACTGCTGCAGCGTGCCGCCGGCGCCAACCTCGACGTGCTGGCGGCCGCCAGCCGGCTGGAGCAAAGCCGCGCCGCGCGCGGAGTCATCGGCGCCGCGCAAGGCCCGTCGCTGGGTGCGAATGGCGGCTACAGCCGCGCGCGCAACAGCGAACAGGGATTGAGCGACCCGTCGCGCAACAATGGCCAGTCCGCCTACAACCTGTGGCAAAGCAACCTTGACGCAGCCTGGGAACTGGACCTGTGGGGCCGCGTGCGGCGCGAAGTGGAAGCGGCCGATGCGCGCGTCGACGTGGCAGTGGAAACGCAGCGCGGCGTGCTGCTGGCCGTGCTGGCCGAAACGGCGCGCGACTACATCGAGCTGCGCGGCGCGCAGCAGACGCTGGCCATCACGCAGCAGCTGCTCGATATCGCCCGCCATACCTTGAACCTGACCCGCATCCGCCTGCGCGAAGGCGCGGCGACGCAGCTCGACGAAGCCGAGGCGGCGGCCCATGTCGCCACCATCGAAGCGCGCCTGCCGCCGCTGCAGCAGCGCGAAGCGCGCCTGGGCAATGCCCTCGCCCTCCTGCTGGCGCTGCCGCCGCAAGGCTTGCGGGCGAAACTGGCGGCGGGCAAGGACATTCCCGCCATGACCATGCAGGTGCAGCTGGGCGTGC
Source organism: Janthinobacterium sp. EB271-G4-7A (assembly GCF_020858075.1). Lineage (NCBI taxonomy): Bacteria > Pseudomonadati > Pseudomonadota > Betaproteobacteria > Burkholderiales > Oxalobacteraceae > Janthinobacterium > Janthinobacterium sp. EB271-G4-7A. Next base: position 31,028 of record NZ_JACYMI010000003.1, on the reverse strand, counting down.
CGAGCAGCCTGGCCGAGCGGCGGCCCGACATCCGCCGCGCCGAAGCGCAGCTGCACGCGGCCACGGCCGCCATCGGCGTGGCGCAGGGCGATTTTTATCCACGCATTACGCTCTCGGGCAGCGTCGGCCTGCAAGCGATGCAGCTGTCCGACATCGGCTGGGACGCCAGGCGCTTTGCCTTCGGCCCCGGCTTCAGCGTGCCCCTGTTCGATGGCGGCCGCCTGCGCGGCAACCTGCAATTGCGCGAGGCGCAGCAGCAGGAAGCGGCCATCGCCTACCGCCAGACGGTGCTGGCCGCCTGGCACGAGGTGGAAGATGCGCTATCTGGCTACCAGGCCAACGCCCGCCGCCAGGCCAGCCTCGATGAAGCCGTCAAGCAGGGACGGCGGGCGCTGGGCAGCGCGGAACTGCAGTACCGCCAGGGCGGCACGGACCTGATCAACGTGCTGCATGTGCAAAACACCTTATTGAACAACGAAGCGGCGCTGGTCGACAGCCGTGCCACCGCGTCGCTGTCGCTGGTCCAGGTCTACAAGGCGCTGGGCGGCGGCTGGCAAGCATTTTCAACCACCTCGCAAGGAAGCACGCCATGAAACCGAATCCCGCACATTTCTCCATCCACGACGTCAGCGACTTTCCCGTCGTGCGCTTTCTCCCTGAAACGGCCGTTCCCGGCTATGCCCCGCTGTGGGAAAACGACATGGACGCCCTGCTGCGCCATGGCGAACCGTTCGTCATGCTGTTCGAAGAGGAACGCAGCGATGAAGCGCACATCGACCGCAAGCGGCGCGGCCTTTGGCTCAAGCACAACAAGGTAGCGCTGGCCGCCATTTGCCGGGGCCTCGTATCGGTCGAGGCGGACGCGGAACAGCGCGCGCGCCTGCAGGCGATGGCGGCCGGCGCCATGAAAGCCTTCGGTATCCTGCAAGAGGTGGCGGCCACGCGCGAACAGGCCGAGGCCCTGATGGTATGGCTGCTGGGCAGCGGCCAGATGGCGCGGCCGCGCACGGCGGACGTGTGGTGATGAATTGATTCAGCGAGTGAGTGTATCCGTCAGGCGACCCTGCGGACGGCGCTTCTGGCAGGGATGACGCACACGTCGCCATCGCTGCTGGTCGCCGTCGTCAGGGCGATGCCGTACAGCGCGGCCAGGGCCGGCACGGCGCCGGCATCGCTGGCGATATCGGCCACCAGCTGGCCCGAACGCACCAGCAGCAGCCGCTCGAAGCCCAGCAAGGCGTGATTGATGTCGTGCAGGATGGCGATGACGGCGTGGCCGCGCGCGGCGCAAAACTGCCGCAGGCTATCGAGCAAATCGAACTGCAGGCCGGGATCGAGCGCCGCCAGCGGTTCGTCGACGAGTATCAAGCCATCCTGTACGTCCCACATCTGCGCGAAGATGCGCGCCAGCTGCACCCTGGCCTGCTCGCCGCCGGACAGGGTATCCAGGCGGCGGCCCAGCAAATGCCCGGCGTGCGCCAGGGTAGCCGCGTCCTGCACGATCCGCCCCAGCTGCGGGTCGACCAGGCGCGCCACCCGTCCCAGGCCGATCACCAGTTCGCACTGCAGTCCGAAGGCCACGTTCGAGCCCTGCGGCAGGACGGCGCGGCGCCGCGCCAGGTCAGCCAGCGGCCACTGCGCCAGCGGCCTGCCGGCGAACGCCACCTGGCCCGCCTGCGGGTGCAGTTCGCGCGCCATCAATTTGAGCAGGGTCGACTTGCCCGCGCCGCTGGGGCCAAGGATGGCGACGCGCTCGCCGGCCGCGATCCGCAGATTGAACGGGCCGAAATACTGCTGGCCCAGTTGTGTGGTGGCGAAGGAGAGTTCCAGCAGGGGCGTCATGTTCACCTCTAGGCTGTGCCGTGGCGGAAGCGCCGCAACAGCATCAGGAAAAATGGCCCGCCCAGCAAGGCCGTGAAAATGCCGACGGGGACTTCCGCCGGGATGGCGACCGTGCGCGCCAGCGTGTCGGCCAACAGCAGCAACAAGCCGCCGGCCAGCATCGCCAGGGGCAGGACGCGGCGCTGGTCGGCGCCCAGCCAGGTGCGCACCAGGTGCGGCGCGATCAGGCCGATGAAGCCGATGCCGCCGCACCAGGCGACGGCAAAACCCGTCAGCACGGCCACCAGCACGATGACCTGCGTGCGCAGCCGGCCCACATCGATACCCACGTACAGCGCCTGCGCCTCGCCCAGCGCCAGCGCATTCAATGAGCGCATCAGGAAGCGCGTGGCCCACAGCGCGCCGGCCAGCACAATCAGCAAAGCCGCCACCTGGCGCCAGCTGCCGGCCGAGAGCGAACCGAGGGTCCAGAAAGTCAGGGTGCGCAACTGATCGTCGCTGGCCAGGTAGATGCACAAGCCCATGACGGCCACCGTGATGGCGTTCAGCGCCACGCCCGTCAGCAGCAAGCCGACGATGGAGCCGGGGGTGGCCCAGCGCGCAACCCGGTCAAGCAGCACGCAGATCAGCATGGCGCCGGCAAACGCGGCGGCCGGCAGCAGCCACACGCGCAGCTCCGGCGCCACGTGCAGGCTGGCCGCGAAGACGATGGTGGCCGCGCCCGCGCAGGCGGCGCCGCTGCTCACGCCCAGCAGCCCCGGATCGGCCAGCGGATTGCGGAACAGCCCTTGCGTCAGGCCGCCGGCCAGCGCCAGCGCGGCGCCGATCAGGATGGCAAACAGGGCGCGCGGCAAACGGATATGCCACAGCACATACGCGCCGCCGGACAGCGTCTCCTCGCCAGATTGAAACGGTGCCAGCCAGTCGGCCAGGGTCACCGGCACGGCGCCCGCCTGCACGGCGATGATCAAGCCGACAAACAGCGCCACGGCCAGCAACCCGCCAGCGCCCCAGCGTGGCCAGCGCCACGGGGCGACAGACGCCAGGGAGGCCACGTTCATGCCGTCATGGCTTTGGCGAAGGCGGCGTCGAGTTCGCCCAGCGCCTGCGGCATGCGCGGGCCAAAGCCCAGCAGCAGCATGGCTTCCAGCGACACGATGCGGTGCTTGCGCCCGGCCGGCGTCTGCGCCAGGCCTGGCAGTTTCAAGATGCCGTCCACGCCGCCCGATGCCTTCAGCCCCTGGTCCGTGACGAGCACGATGTCGGGCCGCGCGGCGATCACGGCTTCCGGCGTGAGCGGCTTGTAGCCGGCAAAACCGGCCGGTCCCCCCATCACGTTGACGGCACCCGCATACGCGAGCATGGCGTCGGCGCCCGTCTCGCGCCCGCCCACCATCACCTGGTTGGGCGCATGGGCGAGGATGAACAGCACGCGCACAGGAGCGTGGCTGCGCAGGCGCACCTTGCCCAGGACGCCGTCCCACTGCTGCTGCAAGGCTTGCGCCAGGCGCGCGGCGGGGTCGGCACGTCCCGTGATCTGGCCCACCTGTTTCACCCGTTCGAGCAAGCCTTCGAATTTGTTATTCGCGTTCAGCACCGCCACCGGCACGCCCGCGTCGCGCACCTGGCGCAGCACCGTTTGCGGTCCCGCTTCCTCGGTGGCGATCAGCTGCGTGGGCGCCAGCGACAGCACGCCCTCGGCCGACAAGGTGCGCGCATAGCCCACCTGCGGCAGCTGTTGCGCCACGGCCGGATACAGCGAGGTGGTATCGACGCCCACCAGTTCCCCCTGCGCTTCGAGCGCATAGACGATTTCCGTCAACGCGCCGCCCACGCTGACGATGCGCCGCGCCTTGACCATCGGCTTGGACGCGTCGCTGACGGCGGCCAGCACCTGCATCGGCGCGGCCAGCGCCAGCGCTCCCGCCCCCATTTTTTTCAGCGCGATGCGGCGCGCCACGCTGGCGGCGATCATGCGGCGCATAGTTCGCCCTCCTGCAGCACCCGCTCGACGACGTTGCGCCATTCGCACAGTTCGTGCACGCCCGGCTTGCGTTCGCCGAAGAACATGACGATGGTGTCGCCCTTGGCGTCGAACAGTTCCACCGATGTCACCAGGCCATCGACGGTCGGCTTTTTCACCACCCAGGCGCTGGCGATATGGTCTTCGCGCAAATGCAGGTTGAAGCGCTGGTCCAGGACATTGATCCACGGCCCCATCACGGCGATCTTGTGCACGGGCCCCGAATGGATCTGGATCATGCCGGCATTGCCGACGAAGGCCATGATGGCCACCTTTTCGAGGGCGGCATTATTGAGCAGGTCGAGCACGCAGGATTTGTCGAGCTGCTGCACGAAACGCGCCTCGGCCAGGCGCAGGCCTTGCAGGCGCGAGACCGAATATTTTTTCAGCACGGTGAAAAATTCATGCGTGTCGCGCAAGTCGGCCCAGGCGGCGCGAAAGCCGGCCACGTCGATCTGCGCGTCGGGCAGTTCCGCCGGCGGCGGCGCCGGCGCCGTCACGGCAATGCCGGCCGCCTGATCCGCATCGGCGAAGCGCGCCACCAGCGCGTCGTAGGCGGCCAGGTCGCTTTGCGGCTTGAGGAAAATCTTGTGCACGGCATGGCCGGCCGCATCGAAAAACTGCAGGCTGCGCTGCACTTCCTTCTCGCCCATCTCGCGAACGGCAAAACCATGCGCCCACTGGCGGTAAAACACGCGCAGGTCGATATCGCCACCGAGCACCAGGCCCACGTGGTTGTTGTGGCTGGCTTTTCGATACACGCCCGTCTTTTCATGCACGCACGAGGCGTTGCGCGTCAGCGCCATGACTTCGCCCAGCGGTTCCAGGGCGGCGATGATGGCGGGCCAGTCGGCCTGCAGGCGCTCGGCGCCCAGCAAGGCGTCATCGGCCAGCGACAGGCCGGCGTGCGCGGCGATCAGCTCGCCTTCGGAAATGGCCAGTTCCTCGGCGATATCGCGGTGGCGGGCTTTCTTTTCGCGACGCAGGCGGGCAAATTCGCCGGCGACCAGCTCGGTATTGCAAATAGGGGGCATGCTCGTCACGGTGTCTCCTTTCAAGGCGAACACTGGCTGGCATGGGCTGGCTGGTGGTGGGGGAATCTTGAAATCAATTATAAATGAGAATCATTCGCAATCAAGTGTTATTTGTGCGCGGCCAAAAAAAAGCGCCGCGGCAGGAAACCCGTCGCGGCGCAAAGGAGACCGATCGGTATTGCCGATCAGTTCAGGAAAAAAGTTCAGGCGTTGGCTTGCACGCCAGGCATGGAAACCGGCTTGGCACTGGGCCGCTGTGCCAGCAAGACCACGGCGGCCAGCACCATGGCACCGCCCAGCAATTGCGTGCCGCTGACGGATTCCTTCAGCAAGGTCACGCCGAACGCCATCGTGATGACGGGTTCAAACGTGGAAATGATGGATGCCTTGGCCGCGCCGATCTGCGCCACGCCGGCAAAGAAGGCGGCAATCGCGATGGCCGTCGAGAACAGCGCGATGGCGCTGACGGCCAGCCAGCCCGTCGCCGTGCCCGGCAAGGACACGCCTTGCCACAAAGCAATCGCGCTGTTCGACAGGCCGGCCGTGCCCAGGATCACCACACAGGCGGCCAATGGGTGAATATTCTCGCGGCTTTTCGACAGGCTGTTGCCAAACAGGATGTACACGGCGTACACGCCGGCGGCCATCAATGCCAGCGCGATGCCGATGGGCTGGCCCTGCAGCTTGCCGCCCAGGGTGATGGCCATGCCGGCAATGGCCAGCGCCATCAGCACCAGCATGCGCCGGTCCAGCTTTTCCCAGCCCAGCGCCAGCGCGAGGATGGTCACCAGCACGGGATACACGTACAGCAGCATGCCGCACAGGCCGCTGCTGGCATACATGAGCGCATTGAAATAGCCTTGCGACTGGGCCGTGTACATCAGGCCCATCAGCATGTAGCCGGCCAGCAGGCGGCCGCGCGGCAAGCGCCAGCCACCGAGCCACACGAGCGGCAGCAACAGCATGGCGGCGATGACGAAACGCAAGGCCAGCATGGTCGACGGGTTGACCCCGGACGCATATGCCGCCTTGGCAAACACTGCGGAACTGCCGAATCCGGCGGCCGACAGCAACACCAGCGCAACAGCGCGGCGATCAGACATGACTAACCTCTTTGAGTACACCCGGGCAAACCTGCTGCGCATCGCGACGGTTTTCCCAGGCGTTGTAAATATAAATGCCAAGCAAGGCTGGTAGATGATTCATGCGTGAATCATATTGCGGGTCACTTCACGCATAGCCGGCATCATATTCGCTTGCGCAAAATGAAACAAACCAATATTCTTCACGGATAGGCCAAATAATACTGAGGCTCAATTCTCTTGAGAATGCCATGTCACGTCCCCTGCCCCCACTTGCCGCCCTGCACGCCTTCGAGGCCGCCGCCCGCCACGAAGGCTTCCAGCGCGCGGGCGAAGAATTGCACGTCTCGGCCGGCGCCATCGGCCATCATGTGAAACAGCTGGAAGCGTGGCTCGGCATCGTGCTGTTCCAGCGCCTGCCGCGCGGCGTGGTGCTCACCAGCGCCGGGCAGCGCTATGCGGCCTCGCTGGGGCCGATACTCAACCAGCTGGCCGACGTCTCCGAGCAGGCGCGGCGCCAGGGCGATGACAAGGTGGTGACGGTGACGGCCACCAGCTCGCTCGTCTCGCGCTGGCTGATGCCGCGCCTGGGACGCTTGCGCGACCGCTATCCGCAGATTGAACTGCGCGTGCTGGCCTCGATGCACCCGGTCGACCTGGCGCGCGATGGCGTGGACGTGGCCATCCGCCTGGGACCGGGCCGCTATCCGGGCCTGAAAGTGGATTTATTGATGGAAGAATGGTTTTCCGCCGTCTGCAGCCCCGATTTCCGCGCCAACGCGGCCAGCCTGCGCCAGCCCGCCGACCTGCTGCGCTACCCGCTGCTGCACGACGAGCCGGAAGTGCACCTGCCCGGCGAAATCGACTGGACGCGCTGGCTGCACAGCTGCGGCGTGCATTACAGCGGCAATAGCGGCAACAGCGGCGCGCGCTTTTCGCACACGTATCTGTGCCTGGACGCGGCCGCCAGCGGCCAGGGCGTGGCCATCGCCGCCAGCCCCCTGATCGGCGACGATCTCCGCTCGGGCCGCCTGGTGCGCGTGTTCGAACATACCGTGCGCGGCCCCCACTGCTATTATCTGCTGCGTTCGCCCCAGGCGGAAACGCGCCCCCTCGTGCACGCCTTCTGCGAATGGCTGATCGCCGAGGCGCGCGCCGACCAGGAAACCGTCTGGCCCACCGTGGAGACAGCATGACGAGCAGGGAACTGGCGCGCAGCGCCCAATATATTGTCCAGCATGAATATGAACACGCCAAGGTGACGGCGGCCGATGGCCGGCAAGCCAGCCTGGGCGAGTTCTATGGCGACCCGGCCGTGGCCTTGATCGATGTCCATGAGCAATGGTGCGCCGTGGCGGGCGAGGGATTGGTGCTGTGCCGGCTGGGACAGCCGTTCGGTCAGTGCGTAGAGTATTTTCGCCAGCCGGGCGAAGTGCGCTGGATCACGGCTTTACGGCAAACGGGAGAGTTTGCGCTGGAGTGGCAGGATGAAGACGGCGTTTGGCACACCCTCGATTTTGACTTTGATACGATGTAACAGAACCTTCGCGACGCCTCACAAAACCGTAGCGAGCGGAAGGGAGAGGTGGCTAAGAAGCGCAACCGTACTCTAGTACGGTGAGCATCGCAGGCCACCTATACCGACGCGCAGTAGGTTTTGTGAGGCGTTTTCAACTTACAATTTGATGAAGTGCTCGCGGTAGTACTTCAGCTCTTCGATCGACTCGAGGATATCGGCCAGCGCAGTGTGCTTCTGGTGCTTCTTGAAACCGGTGGCGATTTCCGGCTTCCAGCGCTTGCACAGCTCTTTCAGTGTCGACACGTCAACATTGCGGTAGTGGAAGAATGCTTCCAGCTTCGGCATGCCGCGTACCATGAAGCGGCGGTCCTGGCCGATGGTGTTGCCGCACATGGGCGACTTGCCTGCCGGCACGTATTTCTTCAGGAAGGCGATCAGTTCCGCTTCCGCCTGGGCTTCCGTCACGGTCGACGCCTTGACCTTGTCGATCAAGCCCGAGCGGCCGTGCGTGCCCTTGTTCCAAGCATCCATCTTGTTCAGGGTTTCATCCGACTGGTGAATCACGAACACGGGGCCTTCGGCCAGCAGGTTCAAGTGCATGTCCGTCACCACTACCGCCACCTCGATGATGCGGTCGGTATCGGGCTCCAGACCCGTCATTTCCATGTCGACCCAGACCAGGTTCATCTCATTTGGACGTGCGGGCACCGCGGGTGCGGGGGTGGATGCAGTTAAGTCGGTCGCTTGTGACATAATTCTCTCTTGGCCTAATCAAACTAAATAATCAGCCATTTTCTCACAGGCACAGAATGTATTCACTCGCGTTTTCGATTTTGTTTGTATCCGTCCTCGTTTTGACTCTCGCCGTGCGCTTCTGGCTCGCTTCGCGGCAGATTCGCCACGTGCTGGCGCACCGCGCCGTTGTCCCGCCCGAATTTGCGGAAAAAATCCCGCTGGCCGCGCACCAGAAGGCGGCCGACTACACGGTGGCAAAGACCAAGTTCGGCTTGCTGACCTTGCTGATCAACTATGCCGTGCTGATCGGTTTTACCTTGCTGGGCGGCCTGCAATGGCTGGCGCTGCACCTGAATGAATGGATGGGTCCCGGCTCGCCCATGTTGTACCAGATCGGCCTGATCGCCGCCTTTGCCGCCATTTCCGGCCTGATCGACCTGCCCTTCGACTATTACCGCCAGTTCGTGCTGGAGCAGCGCTTCGGCTTCAACACCATGGCGCGCAAGCTGTTTTTCACGGACATGCTCAAGGGCGTGGGCCTGGGCGCCGTCATCGGCTTGCCGCTGATCTGGGTCGTGCTGACCCTGATGGCCAAGTCGGGCGACCTGTGGTGGCTGTACGCGTGGTTCGTCTGGAGCGGCTTCCAGCTGCTGATGATGGTGCTGTTCCCAACCGTCATTGCCCCGCTGTTCAACAAATTCACGCCGCTGGCCGACGAAGCGCTGAAAAGCCGCATCGAAGGCTTGATGCAGCGCGTCGGCTTCGCTTCGAAAGGCTTGTTCGTCATGGATGGCTCGAAGCGCAGCGCCCACGGCAATGCGTATTTCTCGGGCTTTGGCGCCAACAAGCGCATCGTCTTCTTCGATACCCTGCTGTCGCGCCTGGCGCCACAGGAAATCGAAGCCGTGCTGGCGCATGAACTGGGCCACTTCAAGCTCAAGCACATCGTCAAGCGCATCGCCATGATGTTCGTCATCTCGCTGGGTTTCCTCGCGCTGCTGGGCTTCCTGAAGACGCAGCCGTGGTTTTACGCGGGACTGGGCGTCGATCCCGTGGCGCTGGCGCTGACGGGCCAGCCGACGGACGCGCTGGCGCTGCTGCTGTTCATGCTGGCCTTGCCCGTCTTCACTTTCCTGCTGGGGCCGTTGACGTCGCTCAGCTCGCGCAAGCACGAATTCGAAGCCGACGCCTTTGCCGCCACGCACACGCAGGCGGACGACCTGGTGTCGGCGCTCGTCAAAATGTATGAAGACAATGCGTCGACCCTGACGCCCGACCCGCTGCACTCGGCCTTCTATGACTCGCATCCGCCGGCCAGCGTGCGCATCCGCCACCTGAAAGGGGCTTCCGCATGAATACGCCATCCACTTCGCAAGACCTGGCCCAACTGAGCTGCACGCCGCGCCAGCAGGCGCTGGGCGACACGGATATCGCCACCCTGCACGCCCTGCTGCCCCAGTGGACGGTGCAAAACGGCAAGCTGTGCCGCGACTTCGGCTTCAAGAATTACTACCAGACCCTGGCGTTCGTGAACGCCCTGGCCTATATGACCCATACGCAAGACCACCATCCGGAGCTCATCATTACTTACAAAACCTGCGCCGTGCGCTACGACACGCACTCGGTCAACCAGGGTGCCGGCGGCCTGTCCGAAAACGACTTCATCTGCGCCGCCAAGGCAGACCTTATCTACCAGAGCAGCCAGGTGGCCCCATGAGCGAAGGCAAGTTGACGGGCGTTATCATCGCCGCCCATGGCCGCCATTACCTGGCCGACGTGGACGGCGCCAAGCTGCAATGCGTAACGCGCGGCAAGAAAACCAATGTGGCCGTGGGCGACATCGTGCACCTGACGCGCACTTCCAACGACCAAGCCGTCATCGACCGCATCGAGGAGCGCAAGACCTTGCTGTACCGCTCGGACCAGTACAAGTCGAAATTGCTGGCCGCCAACCTGACGCAGCTGTTCATCGTCGTGGCGACGGAACCGGGCTTTGCCGACGACCTGATCTCGCGCTCGCTGGTGGCGGCCGACGCGGCCGGCATCGAAGCGCGCATCATCCTCAACAAGACAGACGTGACCGCTTCGCTGGAGCGCGCGCGCGAACGCCTGCTGCCGTATTCCTCGATGGGCTATCCCGTCGATGAAGTGTCGGCGCGCGCCGAACCGGAGCACGCCGTGGCCACCCTGGCGCCCCTGCTGGCGGGCCAGTCGTCGATCCTCATCGGCCAGTCGGGCATGGGCAAGTCGTCCCTGATCAACCTGCTGGTGCCAGACGCGGACATCGCCGTGCGCGAAATCTCGGCCGCGCTCGACACGGGCAAGCACACGACCACCTTTACGCGCCTGTACAAGCTCGACGAACTGGGCGCGAACAGCTCCATCATCGATTCGCCCGGCTTCCAGGAATTCGGCCTGTACCACTTATCCGAGGGCATGCTGGAACGGGCCTTCCGCGAATTCCAGCCCTACCTGGGCGGCTGCAAGTTCTATAACTGCCGCCACCTGATCGAGCCGCAGTGCGCCATCCTGCAAGCCTTGTCCGAAGGAAAAATCTCCAAGATGCGCCATACCCTGTACGGCCAGCTGCTGCACGAATCGGCGCAAACGCTGTATTAACGCGCCTGGCGCCCGCCATCGGAGCGGGCGCCAAACCGACAAAAACATTATCAACGCGAATTAAACAGAATTAAATTCTGCCGCTCAGCCCGCTTTCCTGCATTCATTCCAAAACCATCCATCGTCCGATTTCGCGTTTCAGCGCCGAATTCCTGCGTTTCATCGCTTTGCGCTGGCATCGCGCAGGTCCGATTGCTACCTTGGCATTGTCCCCGCCAGCGAACCTGCTGGAGACAACATTGGTCTAACTCCAACCAGCATTTTGATCACAAGGTGAAATCATGAAAGCATCGTTCTCGCGTACCCTCGCCCTCGGTAGCGCCGCCCTCGTCCTCGGCCTTTCTTGCCTCAGCGCCAGCGCGCTGGAAATCGGCGATCAGGACAAGGTCCAGATCTCCGGCAAGGTCTATAAACTGGCCCCGCAGGAATTCAGCCAGTACGGCAATCGCTACCAGCTCGACACGGGCGATACCTTGCTGCTGCGCCAGCAAGTCAACCGTTACTTCACGCAAATCAAGGGACAGCCCGAAATAGAGCTGTTCGGCCGCGCGCCCGGCGTCTTTGAAACGGCCAGCGGCACCCGCATGGAATTTCGCAACGATGGCGACGTCATCGCCATTACCGGACTGAACAATATTCCGGGCGCCATCGCCAAGGCTGGCGAAACAGCCAGCACCGTGCACTTCGCCGGCCGCTAGCACAAGCAGTACGGTACAGGCGGCACGGCCATCGCCAGGCTGTCCACGGGGCGTGCATCAGCCGGCAGGGGCTGATGCACGCCCCGCCTGCTTTGCGCCGCCTGAAATGGCGCGCGCAAAAAAATACTGTCGAGTCGGCCAAACAACTGCATCCGAATGCAGCTTACAATGCGATCCAATAAGGTGTCACTGGCCGCGGGCCAACACCATCGCCTTGCGGGAGATTTCGGATGGAAATGTTCGCCCTCGAACATGACATTGCACAGTGGGAAGACACACTGCGACCATTGCGCGCCCTGGAGCGCTTGCCCTTGCTGATGTTGCTGGCATGGCATTTGCGCCAGCGTAACTGCGCACAGGCGCTGCACCATGCAGACGAAGCGGCAACCTTGTTGCCCCAGGCCCAACTGCCGGCCCACGCCCTGGCCATGGCGCAGGCGCGCCTGCAACTGGTGCAGGCGGAAGTGGCCTGGCTGCAAGGTGCGCTCGATGCGGCCGAAAGCCTGGCCATGGCGGCGCACGCCATCCTGTGCGCGCATGGCGACGGCGCCGCTTGCGCCGATGCGCACTGGCTGCTGTCCTCGATTGCCGTCGACCGGGGCGACCATGCCCGCTGCGATGCCGAACTGCTGGCCGCTGCCGAACAGGCGCGCAGCGCCGGCGATGCGATGCGCGCCAGCCTGGCCGACGCGGCCACGGCGCGCTGGGCCGTGCTGCGCGATGCGCCGGCCGCCCAAGCGCGCTGGGGCAGCCACTTCCAGGCCGACGGCGCCAGCGGCAAGCTGCCCGCGCCGCTGGCTGCCTGGGTGCATGATTTCCGCGGCTTGCTGGCGCACACTTCGCGCGACCTGGGCACGGCCGCCGGCCACTACATGCAAAGCTACGAAGCGGCGCTGGAAAGCGGCCAGCTGCGCGGCGCCATCACGGCCGCCATCAATATCGGCGACTGCTTCGCCAGTCTCAACGACAACGAATCGGCCCTCGAATGGATGCAGTGTGCGCTGGACCTGGCGCGCCCCACCGGCTGGCCCCGCAGCATCGGCGCCTGCCAGACGCATACGGCCGAAACCATGCGCAAGCTGGGGCGGCTGGCCGCGGCCGAAGACTTGCTGCGCCAGGCGCTGCTCATCCTGGCCCCCGTGGCAGGCGCGCGCACCTATGCCAACGCCCTATTCCACCTGGGTGAACTGAGCCTGGACAAGGGCGACTACGACACGGCGCTCGACGCTTTCAGCCGGCTGGCGCAGCGCGCCGAAGCGCTGGGCCAGGCCGATTTCCGCAGCATGGCGCAGCGCGGCAGCGCGCACGCGCTGTCCTACCTGGATCGCCCCGATGAAGCGCTGCAGGCGGCCGAACGGGCTTGCCAGCTGGCCACCGCGCAAGGCGACGCCATGCATCAGGTGGCGGCGCTGCGCGTCCTGTCCATGCTGCATGCGCGCCACGAGCTGCCGCCGCCCGCAGGCATGCAGGAACGCAATCCCGCCCTGCATTTCCTGCACCAGGCGCTGCAGGTGGCCGCCTCCATCGAAGGCTATTCGCCGCCCGGCGAACTGCTCGATGCGCTGGCGCGCGAATACGCGCATGCGGGCGACTATGCGCGCGCCTACGATATCGCCCTCGATGCGGGCATGGCGCGTGAAAAAAGCCACACCCAGCAGGCGAGCAACCGCGCTACCGCCATGCAGGTCTACCACCAGACGGAACATGCGCGCTCGGAAGGCTATCACCACCGCGAACTGGCCGCCTCCGAAGCGCGCCGCGCCGAAGTGCTGCAACAGACCAGCGACACCCTGGAACGGCTGTCGGCCATCGGCCAGGAAATCACCACCCACCTGGACGCCAGCGCCGTATTCCAGGTGCTGGACCGCCATGTGCACGCCTTGCTGCCAGTCAACACCTTCGCCGTCTACATGCTCGATCCGGCTGGCACGGCGCTGCGCCGCGCGCACGGCATGGAAGCGGGCCGTCCCCTGCCCGACAACGCCATTCCACTGAGCAATCCACGCGCCTACTCCGTGCGCTGCCTGCTGGGCCGGCGCGAAGTGTATATCGACCAGGTACCGCCGCGCCGCCATGCCTACACGGTGCCCGGCACCCTGCATAACCAGAGCGTGCTGTACGTGCCGCTGATGGTGGGCGAACGCGTTCTGGGCGTGATGACGGTGCAAGCTTGCCATGCCAACGCGTATGGCGAACGCGAGCGGCTGATCTTCCGTACCCTGTGCGCGTATGGCGCCATCGCGCTCGACAACGCCAGCGCCTACCGGCAATTGCAAGATGCCCAGGCGCAACTGGTATCGCAGGAAAAACTGGCTGCCCTCGGTTCGCTGATGGCCGGCGTGGCGCATGAACTGAATACCCCGATCGGCAACAGTTTATTAATCGCCAGTACCATGCAGCAAAAGACGGAAGACGTGGAACGCCTGATGAACGGCCCCGGCCTGCGCCGCTCGGACCTGGCCGCCTTCATCGACGATGCGAACAAGGCGTCGGCGCTGGTGATGCGCGGCCTGCGCAGCGCGGCCGACCTGGTCAACAGTTTCAAGCAGGTGGCCGTCGACCGCACCACCGAGCAGCGGCGCCGGTTTGACTTGCAACAAGTAAGCAATGAAATCATCGCCACCGTCATGAACCGCATCCGCAGCTCGGGCCACCGCATCGAAGTGGAGATAGCCTTCGGCATCGCCATGGACAGCTATCCTGGCCCGTTCGGCCAGGTGATCACCAACCTGATCAACAATGCCCTGCTGCACGCCTTCCCCCCCGCGCCCAACGATGGTGGCGCCGGCACGGGCTGCATGCGTTTGTCCGCCACGATGGAGGCGGCGCGCGTGCAGATCGTCTTCGAAGACAATGGCGGCGGCATCGCCGAACAGCATTTGTCGCGCATCTTCGACCCCTTCTTTACCACCAAGCTGGGCCAGGGTGGCAGCGGCCTGGGTTTGTCGATCAGCTACAACATCGTCACGGCCCTGCTGGGCGGCACCATCCAGGTGGCCAGCAGCCCTGCCGGCACCCGCTTCACCCTGGACTTGCCCCTGGTGGCGCCGCAGCTGGACGGCGCTGCGCCCGCCAGCATCTATTAATCCACCGCCCCGTTGCCCGGGCGCAGGCTTGCCTATACAAGTACGCGCCCGGCCAGTCTTTCCAATCTAAAAGCAAAACCCTTATAATTGAACGGCTGAAGTACTTGCCATTGCATTATTTTCAACTTGGCAAACCGCATCGTACCGCGCGACAGGCGTCGCGCTGGCACCGATCAACACAGCAGCGCGCCGGGCGAGGCAGTCATCAGACGAGATGTTTTACGCTGATGCAACCCGGCGGGAAAGGCACGCCGCCGGCGGCCTGCGCATCTTCAAGTGGTCATTATGTCGACAAAAAAACCGATCAAGCACTACCTCCAGTTCTCCGATTTCACGTTGGAAGAGTACGAATATGTGATCGAACGCGCCCATCTGATCAAGCGCAAGTTCAAGAACTACGAAATCTACCATCCCCTGATCGACCGCACCCTGGTGATGGTCTTTGAAAAGAACTCGACCCGCACGCGATTGTCGTTCGAAGCCGGCATGCACCAGCTGGGCGGCGCCGCCATCTACCTGAACACGCGCGACTCCCAATTGGGCCGCGGCGAGCCGGTGGAAGACGCGGGCCAGGTCATGTCGCGCATGTGCGACATCATCATGGTGCGCACCTTCGGCCAGGAAATCATCGAGCGTTTCGCCGCCAATTCGCGCGTGCCGGTGATCAATGGCCTGACCAATGAACACCACCCGTGCCAGGTCTTTGCCGACATCTTCACCTACATCGAACACCGCGGCTCGATCGCCGGCAAGGTCGTCGCCTGGATCGGCGACGCCAACAACATGCTGTACTCGTGGCTGCAGGCGGCCGAGGTGTTCGGCTTCCACGTCAACGTGTCGACGCCGAAGGGCTACGACATCGACCTGTCGCAAGTCAAGACCGAGCGCTACACCTTCTTCGCCAACCCGTCCGACGCCTGCGAAGGCGCGCACCTGGTCAACACGGACGTGTGGACCAGCATGGGCTACGAAGCGGAAAACGCGGCTCGCATCGCCGCCTTCGACGGCTGGATCGTCGATGGCGCGAAGATGGCCCGCGCGGCGCCCGACGCGCTGTTCATGCACTGCCTGCCCGCCCACCGCGGCGAGGAAGTAGCCGCCGAAGTGATCGACGGCCCGCAATCGGTGGTGTGGGACGAAGCGGAAAACCGTTTGCACGTGCAAAAAGCGCTGATCGAATACCTGTTACTGGGTAAAATCAACTAATTGGCCTGGAACTGCAGAACTCCCGGCAGCATCGCAACACATATATCGACAACGACAACTGGAAGCAATATGAGCGACATTAAAAAAGTAGTCCTGGCCTATTCCGGCGGACTCGACACCTCCGTCATCCTGAAATGGCTGCAAGATAACTACCAGTGCGAAATCGTCACCTTCACGGCCGACCTGGGCCAGGGCGAAGAACTGGAACCGGCGCGCGCCAAGGCCATCAAGTTCGGCATCAAGCCGGAAAACATCCATATCGAAGATGTACGCGAAGAATTCGTGCGCGATTTCGTCTTCCCGATGTTCCGCGCCAATACCGTCTACGAAGGCGAATACCTGCTGGGCACCTCGATCGCCCGTCCTTTGATCGCCAAGCGCCTGATCGAAATCGCCAACGCCACAGGCGCCGACGCCATTTCGCACGGCGCGACCGGCAAGGGCAACGACCAGGTGCGTTTCGAGCTGGGCGCCTACGCGCTGAAGCCAGGCGTGAAAATCATCGCTCCATGGCGCGAGTGGGATCTGCTGTCGCGCGAAAAACTGCTGAAGTACGCGGAAGACGCCGGCATCGAAATCGACATGAAGCACAAGAACGGCGGCGCGCCGTACTCGATGGATGCCAACTTGCTGCACATCAGCTTTGAAGGCCGCCACCTGGAAAACCCGAGCGCCGAAGCGGAAGAAACAATGTGGCGCTGGACCGTCAGCCCGGAAAAGGCCCCGGACGAAGCGGAATACCTGGACATCGAATACGAAAAAGGCGACATCGTCGCCATCAACGGCGTGCGCATGTCGCCTGCCACCGTGCTGGCCGAACTGAACAAGGTTGGCGGCAAGCATGGCGTGGGTCGCCTGGACCTGGTGGAAAACCGCTACGTCGGCATGAAATCGCGCGGCTGCTATGAAACCCCGGGCGGCACTATCATGCTGAAAGCCCACCGCGCCATCGAATCGATCACCCTGGACCGCGAAGTGGCCCACCTGAAAGATGACCTGATGCCGCGCTACGCATCGATGATCTACAACGGCTACTGGTGGGCGCCTGAGCGCGTTGCCCTGCAAACCCTGATCGACCACACGCAGGAAACCGTGAACGGCTGGGTACGCATCAAGCTGTACAAAGGCAATGTCATCGTCGTCTCGCGCGATTCGAAGACGGATTCGCTGTTCGACATGAACATCGCCACCTTCGACGAAGACGGCGGCGCCTACAACCAGGCCGACGCAGGCGGCTTCATCAAGCTGAACGCCTTGCGCATGCGCATCGCCGCCATCGCCCGCGAAAAGCGCGGCCAGAAGTAATTAGTTGCCGGGAGGCACTGCCGCCCGCAGCTGCCTGAGCCGCCCACGGGCGGCTTTTTTGCGTCTGGAGCGCACTCTGCCGCAAATTACGCCCCGCCACGTCCCGAGATCGCCCCCATTTTGCTGTCCGCATGGCAAAATGCTACAGTGCAATTGTGCTGACCTTCCCGCTTCCGGAGCCCTCCCATGTTCAAAGACCTGAGTATCAAGAATAAACTGTACCTGGGCTTCGGCTCCATCGTGGCCATCATCCTGATCCTGCTGGGCGTGGCCTACAACAGCTTTTCGCGCCTGTCGGAAGCCAATGCATGGGACCGCCACACGATGGAAGTGCTGGTCGAGATCGACAGGATTCACAATTCCATCCTGCAAATCCAGGTGGAAGCACGCGGTTTCATCCTCACAGGCAACGAAGCCTCGCTGAACCCTGGAACGGACGAGATGGCGGTGCTGAGCCAGCACACGCAAAAAGCCATCGCCATGACGGTCGACAACAAGGTACAGTCGGAACGCTTCCGCAAGATCGACGCGCTGACCACCACCTGGGTCAAGGAGTGGATCAATCCCCTGATCGAGAAGCGCCGCGCGCTGGGCAACGCGCCGGGCGCCACGGAAGCGGTGGCGCGCACCATGCCGCCGACCGGCTATCCGGCCGTCGCGCAAGCGAACAAGCTGCTTGACGAAGTCGCTGCCGAAGAATCCCGCTTGCTGGTCGAACGCACGGCCACCACGACAAAATTGCAGGAAACCATGCTGCTGACCCTGGCGCTGGGCGGCCTGCTGTGCGTGGTGCTGGCGCTGGGCATTTCCTACCTGCTGGGCCGTTCCATCCTCGGCCCGCTGAACAGCCTGACGGACGCCGTCGGACGCATCGCCGGCGGCGAGCAGGGCGCGCGCGCCGCCATCATCTCGCGCGACGAGCTGGGCAAGGTGACGGAAGAATTCAACCGCATGGCGCAAACCATCCAGGACAACCAGGCTAACGAACTGGCCGCGACGAATAGCTTGCGGGCCAAGGTCGATTCCCTGCTGGAAGTGGTGTCGAAGGCGGCCTCGGGCGATCTGACGGGCAAGGTCGGCATCACGGGCAATGACGCCATCGGCCAGCTGGGCAACGGCCTGGCGAAGATGTTCGAAAATCTGCGCAGCTTGCTCAACAATGTGCAAAAAGCCGGCATCCAGGTGACGACCTCGGCCACGGAAATCGCCGCCTCGGCACGCCAGCAGGAAGCCACGGGCATCGAACAGGCGCAAACCAGCGTGGAAATTCTCAGCACCACCAAGGAAATCTCGGCCAACACGAGCCAGTTGCTGAAAACCATGGAAGACGCCACCGCCGTGGCCGACTACACGACGAATGCCACGGCCGAAGCACAAAACAACCTCAAGCGCATGGACTCGACCATGCAGCACATGGTCTCGGCGACCGATTCCATCAATGCCAAGCTGGCCGCCCTGTCGGAAAAAGCCAGCAATATCAATAGCGTGCTGATCACCATCACCAAGGTGGCCGACCAGACCAACATCCTGTCGCTGAACGCCGCCATCGAGGCGGAAAAAGCGGGCGAAGCGGGCCGCGGCTTTTCCGTGGTGGCGACGGAAATCCGCCGCCTGGCCGACCAGACGTCCGTCTCCACTTGGGATATCGAGCAAATGCTCAAGGAAATGCAGTCGGCCGTTTCGGCCAGCGTGATGGGCATGGATAAATTCTCGGAAGAAATTCGCCGCAGCGTGGGCGAGGTGCGCCAAGTGGCGGAACAATTGTCGTCCGTGATGGACCAGGTGCAGAAACTCACGCCGCAATTCGATGCCGTTCTGCAAGGCATGCAATCGCAGGCCATCGGCGCCTCGCAGATTTCCGATACCATGATGCAGCTCAACGATGCCACGCAGCAGACGGTGGAATCGCTGAAAGCCACCAGCGAAGCGGTGCACCAGTTGCAATATGCGGCGGGCGACCTGCAGTCGAGCGTATCGACCTTCGCCGTCACCATCTGATCCCATGAAAGTACTGCTCTTTCACATCGGACGCGACCGCTATGGCCTGCCCCTGGCCGGCATCGTGCGCGTCTTGCCGCTGCTGGAGCTGAAACAGTTGCCGCTCACGCCAGACTACGTGGCCGGCCTGATGGACTTGCACGGCACGCCCGTGCCCGTGATCGACCTGTCGCGCCTGGCCGGGCTGCCTGCCGCCGCCGCGCAGTTCGACACGCGCATCGTCATCGTCGACTACCGCGCGCCCGGCGGCGCCACGCATGCGCTGGGCTTGCTGGCCTCGCAGGTGCGCGGCATCGCCGACATCGATGCGGAAAAGCTCGACGACAGCGGCGTGACGACGGCGCCCTTCCTGGGCCAGGTGGCCAGCGACGCCGACGGCATCGTGCAACTGGTGGAACTCGAGCACCTGCTGCCGCCCGACGTGCGCGCGCTGCTGTTTCAAGACGCGGGCGCGGCATGACGGCACAAGCCCTGCTGCGCCGCGCGACCGGCCTGTCCGTCTCCAAAGCCGTGGCCGAACGGGCCGTCGGCCAGCGCATGGAGCAAACGGGCTTCAGCGATAGCGAAGCCTACCTGCAGGCGCTCACGCCGGCCGAAATGACGCAATTGATCGAGCTGGTGGTGGTGCCGGAATCGTGGCTGTTCCGCGACCCGCAGGCGTTCTACGCCACCGTCGAACTGGTGCAGGAACGCTGGGCACGGGGGCGCGCCACGCGCATCCTGTCGATTCCCTGCGCGGGCGGCGAGGAACCGTATTCGATGGCCATGGCGCTGCGCGACGGCGGCGTGCCGAAACAGGCGTTCAGCATCGACGCGTATGACCTGAGTCCCGGCTGCATCGAGCGTGCGCAAGCCGGCGTGTATGGCCGCAATGCCTTCCGCGCGCAGGACGTGGCCTTCCGCGACCGCTATTTCACGCACGTGGCCGACGACGCCTACCGCATCATCGACTCCCTGCGCGAACAGGTGACCTTCAGGCAGGGCAATTTACTGCAGTTCGATACCGCCACCTACAGCCGCCATTACGACGTCATCTTCTGCCGCAACCTCTTGATTTACTTCGACAAGCCGACCACGCGCGCGGCCATCCACAACCTGTCCGCCCTGCTGGCCGACGACGGCATGCTGCTGGCCGGCTATGCGGAAGTGCCGTCGTTCTGCCAGAACGGCTTTGCGCCGCTGCAGTTCCGCCAGGCCTTCGCCCTGAAGAAGGAGACGGCGGCGCCGGCCAGCCCCGTGCAAGTGGCGCCGCTGCCGGCCGCGCGCCCCCTGCGCAGCGTGCCGCCCGCGCCAAGGCGCGCCGCCGCAGCCGCCCCTGCCGCCGCGACAGCGCCGCGCACGCGCCCCGTGTCCGTGCCATCGCCGGCGCCGGCCGCGCAAGCCGCGCAGGCCGATTTGCTGGCCGAGGCGCGCCTGCTGGCCGACCGTGGCCAGCTGCGCGAGGCCGGCGAAAAATGCCACGCCCACCTGGCCAGAGTGCCCGAGGCGGCGGAAGCGTATTTCATGCTGGGCATCATCAATGAACTGGCCGGCAAGATGGACCTGGCCGACGATT
Organism: Janthinobacterium sp. EB271-G4-7A; assembly: GCF_020858075.1. NCBI lineage: Bacteria > Pseudomonadati > Pseudomonadota > Betaproteobacteria > Burkholderiales > Oxalobacteraceae > Janthinobacterium > Janthinobacterium sp. EB271-G4-7A. The sequence continues at coordinate 10,326 of NZ_JACYMI010000003.1, read as the reverse complement.
ACTGGCGCCGCTGCATCTACCTGCAGCCCGACCATTACGAAGCGCTGTGCCACCTGTCCCTGCTGGCCGAACGCAATGGCAACCACACGGCCGCCGCCACCCTGAAGGCGCGTGCGGCGCGCATCTACCAGCGCCGCCAGGCGTCCAACTAAGGGGCAAGCATGACCAACCTCATCGCCACCGAGTCCCCCGCCGCCATCGACGACTGCTGGAACCATATCGGCGTGGTCGGCGACCAGAGCTGCCCCAAGCTGCCGGCCAATGTGCATTGCCGCAACTGCGACGTGTATGCGGGTGCCGCGCAGCGCAACCTGCAGCGGCCCGTGGATGAACACTACCAGCGCGACTGGGCCAGCCACTTCCGCCAGATCGATGCGGGCGGCGAAGTGCGCGACAGCTCGGTGCTGGTGTTTCGCATCGGCCGCGAATGGCTGGCGCTGCCCACGCGCGTGTTCGACTCCGTGGCGCCGCAGGCCAAGCCGCACGTGCTGCCGCACCGCGGCGGGCGCGGCCTGGCGGGCATCGTCAATATCGGCGGCAAGCTGTATCCATGCATGTCGCTGGCCAGTTTGCTGGGCATCGACGAACAGGGCGCGCCGCCGGCCAAGGGTCGCCACACGTTCGCGCGCCTGCTGCTGATGCGCTGGGAAGAGCAGGCCTACGCCCTGCCCGTGGCCGACCTGCACGGCATCGTGCGCTATGCATCAAGCACCGTGCAGGCGCCGGCGGCCACCATCAACAAGGGCCTGTCGCGCTATCTGTCCTGTGTCATCACCGAAGGCGACATGCGCATCGGCTGCCTCGACACGGCGCTGATCGGCTTTCAACTTGCGAGACTATTACGATGAGCCAGGACCAGCACGGCGACCTGAGTGCCTTTTCCATGCTGGACCTGTTCCGCATGGAGGCGGACAGCCAGACCCAGATTCTCACCGACGGCTTGCTGGCGATGGAGCGCCATGCGGGCGACGCGGCCGCCGTCGAAGCGATGATGCGCGCGGCGCACTCGATCAAGGGCGCGGCCGCCATCGTCGGCCTGCAGGTGGTGGTGCAGCTGGCGCACGGCATGGAAGACAGCTTTGTCGCCGCCCAGCATGGCCGACTGAAGCTCACGCCGGAGCGGGTCGACGTGCTGCTCTCGGGCGTCGACCTGATCGTGCAGCTGTCGCGCCTGGACGACGCGGGCGCCGAAGCATGGCTGGCCGCGAATGCGGCGCAGATCGACCAGACCCTGAACGCCATCGCCGGCATCGCCGAGCTGCCCGAATTGCCGGCCCTGCCCTCGGCGCCTGCGCCCATGCCGGCGCCGGCAGCGGCCACACCACAGGCTCCCGTGGCCAGCGGCCTGGCGGTAGAGGAGCCGGAAGCGGCCGCGCCTGCGCCGCGCACGGGGGCCGCACCAGCCAAGGCCCCGGCGCAAAACTTCGACAAATTGCTGTCGCTGGCCAGCGAATCGCGCATCAACGCGCACCAGATGCACCCGTTCATCGGCGCGCTGCAGCGCTTCAAACGCAACCAGAGCAGCCTGTTTTCCGCCATCGAGCACCTGCACGAAGCCATTGCCCGCGCGGGCGACGCGGGCCTGATGGAAAAGTCGCTGCTGGCGCTGCAAAAGACGCAGCCCCTGAAGCAGTTCATGCTCGAGCACATCGCCGACATCGAAACCTATGAACGGCGCCTGCTGGCCGTCTCGCAAGGCATGGTCGACGAAGTGCTGGCCCTGCGCATGCGCCCCTTCCGCGACGGCATCCATGCATTTCCCCGCATGGTGCGCGACCTGGCGCGCAGCCTGGGCAAGGAAGTGCAGCTGGAGATCGAGGGCGAAGACACCCTGGTCGACCGCGACATCCTGGCGAAGATCGAAAGCCCGCTGAACCACATGCTGAGGAATGCCATCGACCATGGCATGGAAGGCCCGTACGAGCGCATCGACGCGGGCAAGGAAGCGCTGGGCACGATACGCATGGAGGCGCGCCACCGCGCCGGCATGCTGAGCATCGAAATCAGCGACGACGGCCGTGGCGTCGACCTGGAAAAAATCCGCCAGTCCGTCATCGAGCGCAAGATGGCCAGCCCCGTCATGGCCGCCGCGCTGTCGCCGGGCGAGCTGCTGGAATTCTTGTTCCTGCCCGCCTTCAGCCTGAAGGAAAAGGCGAATCAATTGTCCGGCCGCGGCGTGGGCCTCGATATCGTGCACGAGACGATACGCCAGCAAAACGGCACGGTGCGCCTGGAATCGGAGCCGGGCCGGGGTTTCCGCGCCCTCATCACCCTGCCGCTGACGCAATCGATCGTGCGCGCGCTGGTGATCGATATCCAGGGTGAAGCCTACGCCATCCCCATCGTCAAGGTGGAAAGCGTGGTGCGCGTGCCGCAAGCGGCCATCCATACCCTGGAAAACAAGCAGTTCTTCGAACTCAAGGGCGAGCATCTGGGCCTGGTCTCGGCGGCGCAGGTGCTGGAACTGGGCGAAGCGGCGAACCAGGCCGAGGACTTGCCGGTGGTGGTGATCGGGCGCGGCAAGCAAAGCTATGCGCTGGTGGTCGACGCCATCCGCGGCGAGCAAAGCCTGGCGGTGCAGGCCATCGATCCGATTTTCGGCAAGATGCGCGACATTTCCGCCGCCGCCCTGCTGGACGACGGCGAACCGGTGCTGATCCTCGACGTGCCCGATTTGCTGCTGTCGATCGACAAGCTGCTGCACGAGGGCGGCCTGCACCAGCTGGCGCAGGCGGGCCACGCGCAGCAGCGCCGCGCCAAGCGCATCCTCGTCGTCGACGATTCGCTGACGGTGCGCGAAATGGAGCGCAAGCTGCTGCTGGCGCGCGGCTTCGAAGTCGACGTGGCCATCGACGGCATCGACGGCTGGAACGTGGTGCGCAGCGGCGAGTACGACCTGGTGATCACCGACGTCGACATGCCGCGCATGGATGGCATCGAACTGGTATCGCTGATCAAGAAGGACCTGCACCTGCACAAGCTGCCGGTGATGATCGTCTCGTACAAGGACCGTCCGGAAGACCGCGCGCGCGGCCTGTCCGCCGGCGCCGACTATTATCTGACCAAAGGCAGCTTCCACGACGAGACCTTGCTCGACGCGGTGGCCGACCTGATAGGAGATGCCCGCTTATGAGTTGTACTTCATGAAAATTGCCATTGCCAACGATGTCGCCATGGCTGCCGAGGCCCTGCGCCGCGTGGTGGCCAGCACGCAGGAACACCAGGTGCTGTGGATCGCCCGCACGGGGCTCGAAGCCGTGCGCATGTGCGAAGGCAACCGCCCCGACCTGATCCTGATGGACCTGAACATGCCGGAGATGGATGGCGTCGAGGCGACGCGCCTGATCATGGAGCAAAGCCCGTGCGCCATCCTGGTGGTCACGGGCCGCCCGCAAGACAATGTCAACCAGGTCTTCCGCGCACTGGGCGCGGGCGCGCTCGACGTCACGGCCACCCCCGTGCTGCAGGGACAAGTGGGCGGCGACAGCGAGCTGCTGGCCAAGATCAAGACCATCGGCAAGCTGATACGCCACAGCGCAGAACCTCCGCCGCCGCGCCAGGCGAACGGCAATGGCGGCGAACGGGGCGATGGCCAGGTATCGACCCTGGTGGCCATCGGCGCCTCGACGGGTGGCCCTTCGGCCGTGGCCAGGGTGCTGTCCGGCTGGACGGCGCCGCCCGGCTGCGCCATCGTGGTGGTGCAGCACATCGATGAAACCTTTGCCTCGCACTTCGCCAAATGGCTCGATGACCAGCTCAGCATGCCTGTGCGCGTGATTGCCGAAGGCGACGAACTGGTGTCCGGCACGGTACTGATCGCCAAGACCAATGATCACCTGCTGCTAGATCAAAATTATCGTTTGGGTTACGATGCAGCACCACGCGAGTATGTTTACCGTCCTTCCGTCGATGTATTCTTCAACTGCGTGGCGGAGCACTGGCGCGGCGACGCCATCGGTGTATTGCTCACAGGCATGGGGCGCGACGGCGGCGATGGCTTGCTGGCCATGCGTCGCGCCGGCAAGACGACCATCGCGCAAGACCAGGCCAGCAGCGCCGTGTACGGCATGCCGCGCGCGGCGGCCGAACTCGATGCGGCGCAGCACATCCTGCCATTGGATAGAATTGGCGCCAGCCTGCGCAGCCGCCTGGGCGCCAAACTCAACAATGGGTGGGAGCCCTCCCCTAACATCTGAAAAGAATGCAATGCCAGAATTTTCCTCCAGCTTCATCCAGCAAGAACCCGCATTGACCGAATTCAAGGTCAGCGTCCTGCTGGTGGACGACCAGTTGATTATTGCTGAGGCAATCCGGCGCATGCTGAGCGATCAGCAGGATATCGAGTTTCACTATATGACCGACGCCACCCAGGCGCTGGACACGGCGCTGCGTTTGCAACCGACCGTCATCCTGCAGGATCTGGTGATGCCGGGCATCGACGGCTTCGCCTTGATCAAGCTGTACCGCGAAAACGAGGCGCTGGCGCATGTGCCGGTGATCGTGATGTCGGCCAAGGATGACCCGAAGCTGAAGGCGCACAGCTTTGCCGTCGGCGCCAACGATTACGTGGTGAAACTGCCAGACCGCCTGGAGTTGCTGGCGCGCATACGCTATCACTCGGCGGCCCACATCAGCCGCTTGCAGCGCGACCAGGCTTTTCGTTTCCTGCGAGAAAGTCAAAAAAACCTGGCCGACGCGAATATCGAGCTGCAGAAACTGGCCGCCCTCGATGGCTTGACGGGCATCGCCAACCGCCGCCGCTTCGATGAAACCCTGCAATTCGAATGGCAGCGTGGCCAGCGCGACAAAACACCGCTGAGCTTGCTATTCTGCGATATCGACCATTTTAAAAGCTATAACGATCACTTTGGCCACCTGGCGGGCGACCTGGGCCTGAAAAAAGTCGCCGCCGTGCTGACGGAACATTTGAAACGCCCGGCCGACCTGGCCGCCCGTTACGGCGGCGAAGAATTCGCCCTGATCCTGCCGGAAACGAATCCGGCCGGCGCGCTGCTGATCGCCGAAGCGTGCCGGCGCCATCTGGAAGGCTTGCAGATCGAGAATCCGGCGGCAAGCACGGGCATCGTCACCATCTCGATCGGCGTGGCCACCATCGTGCCGTCACCGGACTCGACGGTGGAGCAACTGATCAACCGCGCCGACCAGGCCCTGTACGCGGCCAAGCGCGGCGGACGCAACAGCGTGCTGAGCGCCGCTGACGTCCAGGACTGATTTTTAACAGCAAGGAAAGTGAAGCATGAGCACACAACTGGACAATGTCAGCGTCGTCAAGAAGTCGAATATCTACTTTGACGGCAAATGCGTCTCGCATAACGTCATCCTGGCCGATGGCACGAAGAAAAGCGTGGGCGTGATTTTCGCGTCATCGTTGCGCTTCAATACGGGCGCGCCGGAAATCATGGAAATCGTCAGCGGCCTGTGCAAGGTGCGCCTGGCCGACGCGACAGAATGGAACAGCTATGCCGCGGGCACGCAATTCAAGGTGCCGGGCAATAGCTATTTTGATATTGAAACGGTCGAGACCGTCGACTACGTCTGCCATTTCGGATAATCCACGCAGAAAAAACGTCCATGGCTGCGTTGCACTGCCTTGCCCTGAACATTTTTTCAAGCGCGGATTGACTATTTAGATAAACACAGGCTCGGGCGACAGGCGCACGCCATATTTCGCCTCTACATCATCCTGTATTGCTGCCGCCAGCCGGGTAATGTCCGCGCCACGAGCGCCGCCATTATTCACCAGAACCAGAGCCTGCTTGGGATACACTCCCGCGGGCCCCAGGTTTTTCCCCTTCCAGCCACACTGATCGATCAGCCAGCCGGCCGCCAGCTTTTCCGTGCCATCGGGCTGCGCATGGTGCACGAGGGTCGGGAAACGTTCCAGCAAAGCAAGACATTGCTCGCGCGACACCACGGGATTCTTGAAGAAGCTGCCCGCATTGCCGATCACGGCCGGATCGGGCAATTTTCTCCGGCGGATCGCCATCACCGTCTCGGCTACCTGTTGTGCTGTCGGCTCGGCAAGATTGCGCTCGGCCACGGCCTGCGCCAGTTCCGCATAGCGCAAGTTCGGCTGCCACTCAGCCGGCAAGGCAAACGTGACTTCCAGCACGATCAGCTCGCGCCCGTCCGCCTGCTTGAATATGCTGTCGCGGTAAGCGAAGCGGCAAGCATCGCGGTCCATATCGAAGACGATGCCGCTGGCGCTGTGCATGACGCTCACGCTATGCAGATAATCCTTGATTTCAACGCCATACGCGCCAATATTCTGGATAGGCGCCGCACCCACCGTGCCGGGAATCAGGGACAGGTTTTCCAGCCCGCCCACGCCCTGCGCCAGGGTCCACTGCACGAAATCGTGCCAGTTTTCGCCGGCCGCGGCCGTGACGAGTACCGTCTCGAAATCCGCCTGCGCCAGGCGCATGCCGCGCGTAGCCATGTGCAACACGGCGCCGGGAAAGTCGCCCGTCAGCACGATGTTGCTGCCGCCGCCCAGTATCAGGCGCGGCATGGCGGACAGGGCGGGATCTTGCAGCGCGGCGTGCAATTCGGCCTGCGAGGTGATGCGTACGTAGGCGGCCGCGTTGGCCGTGATGCCGAAGGTATTCAGGCGCTGGAGGGAGTAATTGTGTTCGATGGTGAGCTCTGCAGACATGGGATAGGGAAATTTTGCTCGATTATAGAGCGAAAGCGACAAAAAACCACCTCAGGACAAGGGCGACTTGCCCGTTGTCCGTTAAAATGTCGCATCTTTAACAGGGCCGTCCCATGGCGCAGAATCAGCCGCCAAGGCCCAGCGCGCCGAGCGTGCGCTCGCTTTAACAAGAAAAGGAACAGACCATGCCGTCATTTGATGTAGTCTCCGAAGCCGATATGATCGAAGTCAAGAATGCAGTCGAGCAATCCAACAAGGAAATCACGACCCGCTTCGACTTCAAGGGCAGCGACGCCCGCGTCGAGCACAAGGAAAACGAATTGACCGCGTTTGCGGACTCGGAATTCCAGCTCAGCCAGGTGCGCGACGTGCTGACCAACAAATTGACCAAACGCAAGGTCGATGTGCGCTTCCTCGACGAAGGTGACATCAAGAAGATCGGCGGCGACAAGGTCAAGCAGATCATCAAGATCAAGAATGGCATCGAATCGGATGATGCGAAGAAAATCGTGCGTGTCATCAAGGACAGCAAGATGAAGGTGCAAGCGAGCATCCAGGGCGAAGCCGTGCGCGTCACGGGCGCCAAGCGCGACGACCTGCAGGCGGCCATGGCCATGCTGCGCAAGGACGTGCCCGACATGCCGCTGGAATTTAACAATTTCCGCGATTAATTTCGATGATGCGCACGCTCCGGCCTGCGCTTGCACCGGCATGGCGGCAAGCTGCCTCGGAGCGCCTGCCCGCTTGGGGTAGAATTGAAGCTGCGCGCAGCTACATGCGCCCGCGCGCCTGACCGGCGGCGGGCTTGACCGTACATCTGGCTCAGTGATAACCACGGTAGTCTAAGGATAGCAATGAAACGTGTTGATGATTTCCGCCTGCGATTTGGCAAAAAAGAATATGTGCCCATCATGATAGGCGGAATGGGTGTGGATATTTCCACGTCGGAGCTGGCCCTGGAAGCGGCCCGGCTGAACGGTATCGGGCATATCTCCGATGCCATGGTGGAAGACGTGTCGGATCGCCGTTTCGACACCACCTTCGTCAAAGACAAGACGAAACTGTACAAGTTCAACATCAATAACAGCGACAAGGCCGTGGTGCAATTCGACCTGGGCCGTCTGGCGGAAGCGCAGCGGTTGCATATTGGCCGCACCATGGAAGCAAAAAAAGGCGATGGTTTGATCTTCGTCAATTGCATGGAAAAGCTGACCATGAATGGCCCGCGTGAAACCTTGCGCGTGCGTCTGAATGCGGCGCTGGACGCAGGCATCGACGGCATCACCCTGTCCGCCGGTTTGCACTTCGGCTCGTTCGCCCTGATGGCCGACCATCCGCGTTTCCGTGATGCCAAACTGGGCATCATCGTCTCGTCCGTACGCGCCCTGCAGATTTTCCTGCGCAAGAACGCCAAGCTCGACCGTTTGCCCGACTTTATCATCGTCGAGGGGCCATTGGCCGGCGGCCACCTTGGTTTCGGCATGGACTGGGCCAATTACGACCTGCACACGATCACGGCGGAACTGCTGACCTACCTGAAGGCCGAACAGCTGGACATCCCGCTGATCGCCGCTGGCGGCATTTTCACGGGCAGCGACGCCGTTTCCTTCCTGGAAGCGGGCGCGGCTGGCGTGCAAGTGGCGACGCGCTTTACCGTCACCAAGGAATGCGGCTTGCCAAACAAGGTCAAGCAGGAATACTACAAGGCTTCGGAAGAAGACATCATCGTCAATGGCGTCTCGCCGACGGGCTACCCGATGCGCATGCTGAAGAACACGCCCGCCATCGGCGCCGGCATCCGCCCAGGCTGCGAATCGTATGGCTACCTGCTCGACGCGACGGGCAACTGCGCGTACATCAACTCGTACAACCGCGAAGTGGCGGCCCATCCGGAGCAAAAAACCGTCGTCGTGATGGACAAGACGTGCCTGTGCACCCACATGCGCAACTTCAACTGCTGGACCTGCGGCCATTACACGTATCGCCTGAAGGACACCACGCATAAGCTCGACAACGGCGAATACCAGATCCTGACGGCCGAACACGTCTTCAAGGATTACCAGTTCAGCGTCGACAACCAGATCGCCCTGCCGGAAAAAGAAATCCTGGTGGCAAGCTGAATCTTGCCAGCCTGAAATGAAAATGGCGCAGCCTGCGAAGGCTGCGCCATTTTTTTATGCGGGGAGCATGTCCCGCAAGGCCCGTTCGATCACATTAAAGCTGGGCCGCTGCAATGCTTCTTCCTGCAGGCAAGCGTCCATCATGACTTGCAGGGCCGGCAAAGGCGTCGCACAATGCGCGATCAGTTCGCCCAGCAGCACGCCAAAGGCACGCGCCTCTATGCCCTGCAGCAAGTCCCCGCGCGGCGAGCCCGGCACAAACATGGACGCCGCGCCAAAGTCGCCCAGCAGGGAGGTACCAGCGTCCGCATGCAGGATATTGTGTGCATACAAGTCGCCATGCACGATGCCGCGCGCGTGCAGCTGGCACACGGCCGAAGCGATGCCATGGGCAATGGCCAGCGCTTGCGGAGGGGTAAAGCGCGCGTCATCGGCATACACGTCGCGCGTGCACGATTCCAGGCTCGGCGGTCCCGCCAGGTTGCGAAAGGCCGCGTCGATGAGCGGCATGACGAGTCCCATTGCCCCTTGCGGATGCGCATCGAGCGTCCCGAGGATGGGAATCAGGCCCGGGTGCGCACCGGCGCCGACGCAGGCGGCCATTTCACTGCGCGGCAAGCCGTCGCTGGTCATGGCCCCCTTGAACACTTTGACGGCGACATCATCCGCGCCATCCAGACAGGCACGGTAAATCACCCCCGATGCGCCCTCGCCCAGCTGCTGCGCCAGTTCCAGGCGCTGCCATGCCACGCCTGCCGCAGCCGTACCGGCCAAGGCCGCCAGTTCCCGCGCTTCCGTGCAGGGATTGCCCGCATACGCGAGCCAGCTCAGGCGTGGCAGGGACAGCAGGCAGTCGGGCAGCGCCGTAAAACGGTTGGCGGCGATACGTACCAGTTCCAGACGGCGGCAGTTCGTCAACGAAGCGGGCAAGCTGTCCAGGCAATTTCCTGCCAACATGAGTTTCTGCAGCTCACTGCACTTGCCCAGTTCGTCCGGCAAGGCTTCGATGGCATTGTCGGTCAGGGTCAGCCAGCGCAGCCTGGATGGCAAGGCGGCAGCAGACACGTGGCGTATCCGGTTCGCCTTGAAACCGATCATTTCCAGCGCAGGACAGGAACCAAGCACAGCCGGCAAGGTGGTGAACAGGTTGTCCGAGCAAAAAATGATGCGCAGCTTGTGCAGGCGTGGCAGGTCGTCGGGCAGCGTGGACAGCGCATTGCCCGAGAGGTCGAGGATTTCCAGGCTGGCGGCCAGGTCCAAGATTTCGCGGGGGAAGTCCGTCAAGCCGCAGGATAGCTTCAGGCGGCGCAGGCCGGCCAGTTGGCCAGCCCGTAATTGCTCCAGTGTATGCACAGCAGACAAGACATCCCTTTCAAAAACCCGGCAATCGCTGGTGCAGTTAAAACCAGCGGACGTAAAAAAACCCCAACCGGATCACCGGAAGGGGTTTTTTCGAATAACAAGCCTGACGATAACCTACTTTCACACTGGTTGCAGCACTATCATCGGCGCAAAGTTGTTTCACGGTCC
>NZ_JACYMI010000002.1:0-616972 GCF_020858075.1 Janthinobacterium sp. EB271-G4-7A | reverse complement strand
GTTCGACTTGCATGTGTAAGGCATGCCGCCAGCGTTCAATCTGAGCCAGGATCAAACTCTTCAGTTTAATCTCTGTTTAATGTCATTTCTGACAGGTCGGACAGTATCACTACCATCCAAATCTTTTGCATTGCAAAAGATTTGCTCACTCAAAAAACTGACAGGCCACTACTTTCGTAGCGCCTATTTCATTATTTCTTGTGAACATTTGATATTTTAAGTTTGACGCCAATCCGAAGATTGACGCTGCACTTACATCAAATGCCCACACTTATCGACTGTTAATTGTTAAAGAACTGTATTCGGTTACTGCTTTCGCGCTATCGACAAAGCGTTGTGTTTGTCAGCTGCGAAGAAGGAAGAGTATGAAGCATTTCAGCACAATCGTCAACTCCTTCTTTTTTCTCACTTTACGCTGCATTTGCATGCGTCGTTCAGCGAGGGGGCGAATTATAGCCGTGCCCCGCACGCCCCCGCAAGCGCTATTTTTCCACCCTCACCGCCCAGCAAGCATAGTCTTCACTTCAAGCGCCTTTTTGTGCAGCCTGTCGCAATCGGCTGGCGTAGTTCGTGGTCTTTAGGCACAGTGGCAACATCAGACTCTGACGCTACTCAACAAGGGGTTAAACTTGCCCGCTGCGTCGATTAACTCTTGTACTTGAAAGTGCCCTCATGCTTCCGATTTCCAGCCTGCCCCAATTGTTGAAAACCATCCTCGCTTGGTTGCAACGGGCATTCGACGCGACGACGACCTGGGTTACCCAACTGTCCTGGTGGAAATTCTTCCTGTTCGCTGCACTGGCACTGATCGCCGGCTCCATTTTGCAAGATGAGCTGTTCTCGTCCAGCCCGGACGAAGAAGTGGTCATCAAGTCGCATAAACGCAGCAGCAAGGGCTCGGGTGAAACCAATATCCTGATCGACGATACGGGCATTCACTTCAATCCCCGCAACAGCAAGAACCGCCGTAGCAGCTCGGCCGATCCAGCCGATGCGGCCGAGGCAGACGCACAAGCCGGTGCCGTGCCGCCCGAACCGCCTGAACCACCGGCGGCCCCTGCCAAACCCAGCTATCCAGTAACGACGAATGCCTCGGGCGAAGAAGTCCATATCGAATTGCCGCCGCAAATCGGCGAAGAGCTGTCGAATGCTATTGAAGAAGCGGTCGATGATGCGGCAGAACAAAAAGTGTCGCGCTATCACCAGCAGGCATCGACCTGGTTCAAGAGCTTTGTGTCCTTGCTGGTATTGGCCCTGTTTGCCATGAAAGCCCTGGTTGGCGGCAAGAAACGTGCGGAAGCGGAAACTGTCACGGCAAACGAGGCCGCCGAGCGCGAATCCATGCAGCGCCAGCTCAGCGAGGCGAAGATGCAGATGATGCAGGCGCAAGTCGAGCCGCACTTCCTGTTCAACACACTGGCCTCCGTCGAACACCTGATCCAGGTCGATCCGCCGCGCGCGGCCAAGATGCAGCGCAGCCTGATCCAGTATCTGCGCGCCGTGCTGCCGCAAATGCGCGACAACGCCCTGATTACCAACCTGGGCCGCGAAGCGGATATGGTGCAAGCGTACTTGAACCTGCTGAAAATGCGCATGGAAGAACGCCTGACCGTCGATTTCCAGATTCCAGACGGCCTGCGCAGCGCCGCCTTCCCGCCCATGATGCTGCAATCGATGGTAGAGAATGCCATCAAACACGGCCTGGAAGTCAAACCGGAAGGCGGCACCCTGCGCATCGTGGCAGAAGTGGCGCACAGCAAGCTGCGCGTCACGGTGACCGATGACGGCCTCGGCTTTGGCGTGGTACCCAGCGATGGCACGGGACTCGGTTTGCCCACCATCCGTGAGCGCCTGAAGCTGCTGCATGGCGACCAGGGCAGCCTGACCATTACGCCTAATCAACCGTCCGGCGTATGCGCCGTGATCGAAGTGCCATATCAATTGTCCAAATAAGACAGAGTAGTTGATAAAAACGCTAAATCATTGAATAATCAATCTTCGCCTGTTCACACTTGAGACCTATGCCTACCGCTATTATTGCCGACGACGAAAGACTGATGCGCGACCAGCTGCGCCTGCGCCTGGGCCAAGCCTGGCCTGAACTGGAAATCATCGGCGAAGCCAAGAATGGCGACGAAGCGATCGAACTGGTGGAGCAACTCAAGCCGGACTTTGCCTTCCTCGATATCCGCATGCCGGGCAAGACAGGCATGGAAGCAGCGCAAGTGATTGGCGGCAAGACGCATATCGTCTTCGTCACGGCCTATGATACCCACGCCGTCGAAGCCTTCGAGCGGGGCGCCGTCGACTACGTGCTCAAGCCGCCCGAGCATGAGCGCTTGCTGGTCACGGTGGAGCGCCTGAAAACCCACTTGAACAAGCCGGCCCTGGACGTCAACAGCAGCGTCACGGCCATGCTGTCGCAACTGGCGGAAAAAATCACGGCCAAGCCCACGTATCTGCAATGGATACAGGCCAGTATCGGCCAGGACTTGCGCATGATCCCCGTGGAAGAGATTCTGTTCTTCCGTTCTGACGAGAAATACACCTGCGTGCAGACAGCCAAGTATGAGGCGCTGATCCGCAAGCCCGTGCGCGACCTGGCCGAAGAGCTCGATCCTTCGCTGTTCTGGCAAATCCACCGCGCCACACTGGTCAATGTGAATGCCATCGAAGGCGTGACGCGCGACATCCGCGGCCGCCACCTGGTGCTCATCAAAGGCAAGTCCGACAAGCTCGAAGTGAGCCGCAGCTTCCTGCACCTGTTCAAGCAAATGTAAGTCTCTCGCCGCCGCCCGGCCCAGGCCGGCGCGGCGCATCACTCTCTTCTTTCCCCTTCCTGCGCCACATCAAGCCGCGCCGTGCCAACAGGCATAGGCTAAAGTCCTGTCTGCCATTCCTGTCTTGCCTTCGTTCACGTTCGCAAGGAGAACCCCATGCCTGACCGAGGCAGTTCCACACTGCTGCGCATCCTGCCACTGGGCATGGCGGCAGCGCTTTTGCTGTGCTTGTTTCCTCCCCTGAAAGCCCTCCGGCAACGGCAGGCGCGTGGCCAGGCCATCATCGATAGCGCCAGCGACGCCATCATCAGCATCGACAGCGGGCAAATCATCCTGCATGCGAACGCGGCGGCAGCCAGGTTGTTCGATGACACACCAGGCGGCATGCGCGGCATGCGCCTGGGCCACTACATCCTGCGCGACTTGCGTACCCTTGACGGCCTGGGCAAGCACGATGGCGATCCGCCGTTTGGCGACATCAGCCAGGAGCTGCGCCTGACGGGCCGGCGCGCCACCGATTACACCTTGACGGGCCGGCGCAGCGATGGCGCCATGTTTCCCCTCGAAGGTTCGCTCTCGGCCATGCAGGAAGACGGCCATAGCGTGTTTACCATCATCGTGCGCGATATCACTGCGCGCCAGCAAATGCATGAACAGCTGGCCCGCTCCTTTTCGCAACTGCGCGAATTGTCGAGCGCGCTGCAATCCATCCGCGAAGAGGAGCGCAAGCATATCGCACGCGAACTGCATGATGACCTGGGGCAGCTGCTGGCCACCTTGCGCGTCGACCTGACCCTGGTGCGCCAGCACACGGATACCACCGCATCCTTGCAAGCACTGCTGCACAGCATGGACGGCTTGCTGGTGACGGCCATCACCTCGCTGCGGCGCATCGCCAGCAACCTGCGTCCGCGCGCGCTCGATGAAGGGGGCTTATATTTTGCGCTACAAAAACTGCGGCACGACTTCCTGCTGCGCCGCGCCATCCATTTCGACTTGCTGGCCGACGAAGCCGACCTCGTGCTCGACGATGCGCGCAGCACGGCCATCTATCGCATCGTGCAGGAAGCGCTGACGAATATCGCGCGCCATGCCGAGGCTAGCCACATCACCATCGCTCTGCACCGCATCGATTCCTCGCTCGCCATCACCATCCAGGATGACGGCCGCGGCATTGCCGAACACGACCTGGAAAAAGCCACGGCCCTGGGCTTGCTGGGCATGCGCGAACGGGTGTGGGGCTTGAACGGCAGCATCCATATCGGCGCCGATAGCGAATTGGGCGGCACGCGAATCGACATCTCGCTGCCCATGCATGCGGAGGCGGCAGCAGCAGCGGCGATGCAATAAAAAAGGCGCCCGCAGGCGCCTTTCACTTCGTCACATCGAACGATGCTTAGAATTTGTGTGCCAGGCCGATCTGGTACGAGGTCAGCGATTTGACGCGCTCGCGGCCAGCGTAAGCGTACACGTCGGTGCGCTTCGACAGGTGGTAGTCGTAGCCGACGCCGAATTCCTTGATGGTGTCCTGATCCTTGAACTTGTTGTTGCTTTGCTCTTGCTTGCCATACGACACTTTGGCATCGCCGCCGCCAACCGTGTAGTTCAGGCCGATCAGGTAGGACTTGAATTCGCCGGTCGTGGCAACTTTGGTGTCGCCTTTCGAGTAGGCGGCCGTGATCTTGGCTGGGCCGAATTTATAGCCGCCACCGATGGACCACAGGTCAGGCTTGGCGGCCGTTGCCGTTGCTTGCACGGCTTTTTCGTAGCCGGCGTGCAAGCTGATCGGGCCATTGTCGTAGGTTGCCAGGCCGATCACGCCTGCGTCAGCGCTGTTGACTTCGCTCAGCACGTATTGCAGGCTGCCCACGAAACCTTCAAAGCTTGGGCTGTTGTAGGTCACGGCGTTGTTGACGCGCGATGTGCCGACGCCCGAACGCAGCAGGGTTTCATTGTTCTTGCCGACCACGCCGTAGGTGTTGAATGGATCGACGCGGGCGATGGTGCCATCGACCAGGTTCTTGGTGCGGCCCAGGATGGCGGTACCAAACGCGCCTTTCAAGCCCACGTAAGCTTGACGGTCGAATAACACGCCTTTTTGCGCGCCGGTATCGGCCAGGAATTCACTTTCCAGGTTGAAAATTGCGGACAGACCGCCACCCAGATCTTCCGTACCCTTGAAACCGAGGCGCGACGCATTGTTTTCGCGTTGTACCGTCGGCTGGCCAGTGGTCTTGGCAATACCGAGGTCAACCAGGCCATACACGGTGACGTTCGATTGTGCTTGTGCCGTAGCTGCTGCGAAGGTGCCGATGATCAATGCTGCCAGAGTAATTTTTTTCACTTGAGATTCTCTACATTAGGTTGGACAAGAATGTTGCTGCTTAGCTGCTGAACCGAATCATGCCCACCAAATACTTCAACAATATGACATCGACAAGATGTTGTTTTTTGGCACAATGTCTTGTCAGATAAAAACAACAGGCGAAAAAAAACCGCCCGAGGGCGGCTTGTGGCGGCAGTCCGGCCTTACTTCAGGCGGCAGCTCAGCAGCCAGTAGTATTCCAGGCGCTTCATGCGGATTTCGCGGGCCGAATGGGCGAACTTCTTGCGCAGGTGGCTATCCGACGGGAAATTCTTCAGCACTTCATAGCGCTCGCCCCCATCCGTCGTGCGGAACTGGTGGGTATTGCCTTCCAGGTCGGTGCGCGCGATAACGGTGCTGCTGCCATCGACATAGGAATTGTCGATCAGTACCAGCAGGATGTCCTTGCCCAGCTTGCTGCGCAATTGCTTCAGGTATTTGTCCTGGTCTTCACGCTTGACGTGCGACCACCAGAAGCCGGCAAATACGGCCGTGAACTTGCCCAGCAAATCGTCTGGCAAGTTGAACGCGTCGAGCTTGGCGAAGGTGACGTTGTCGGGCAAGCCGCGCGCCTGGGCCAGCGCCAGCATTTCATCGTTGATGTCGGTAGCCAGCACGGACTCGGCCGACTCGGCGACCACTTCCGTCCAGTAGCCGGTGCCGCAAGCCAGTTCCAGCACGGTGTGGCCTTCCAGCACGTCGGCGACCTTGTCGCGCAACACTTCCAGGTCTTCCTGGCGTTCGGGCTTGTCATAGACGCGCTCGTACTGCTGCGCGATGGTGGCGTAATATTTGGCAAGCTGATCGGTAATCATTGTTTCTTCTCTTCTTAAATAATCTTGGCCAGGCACCTCGCCCGGCCGACTTCGTGCATTGTTATAGTTCGTAGTGCTCTTTATCACCGCTCATCGCCTGCTCGATGAGCTTGCGGTTCAGGGTCGGCGTCAGCAACTCGATAAAGGTATAAATATAGCTGCGCAAATACGCGCCTTGCTTGACAGCCACGCGCGACACATTCATGCCGAACAGGTGGCCGACAGGGATGGCGCGCAAGCCTTTGTCGCGCTCGGCATCGAAGGCCATACCCGCTATGATACCAATCCCCATGCCCAACTCGACATAAGTCTTGATCACATCCGCATCGATGGCTTCGAGCAAGATGTCAGGCTTCAGGCCGCGCAGCACGAAAGCGTGGTCGATCTTGTTACGTCCGGCAAACGCGCTGTCATAGGTAATCAGGGGGAAGGCGGCGATTTCTTCCAGGGTCACGGACTTCGACTTGAGCAGCGGATGGTCGACCGGCACCACCACCACGTGCTCCCACTGATAGCATGGCAAGGTGATCAAGCCATCGATGGCGGCGATCGATTCCGTGGCGATGGCCAGGTCGGCCTGGTCGCGCTGCACCATTTCGGCGATCTGGCGCGGGTTGCCTTGCAGCAAAGACAATCTTACCTTCGGAAACTTCAACATGAAGGCTTGCACCACCTTCGGCAAGGTGTAGCGCGCCTGCGTATGCGTGGTGGCAATGGTAAAGCTGCCGCTGTCCTGCGCCGCGAATTCCTTGCCGATGCGCTTCATGCTGTCGATTTCCTGCATGATCAGCTCGACGGACTCCAGCACCAGGCGGCCCGGCTCCGTCAAGCCGCGGATGCGCTTGCCGTGGCGCGTAAAAATATCCACGCCCAGCTCTTCCTCCAGCTCGATGATGGCTTTCGATACGCCCGGTTGCGACGTAAACAAGGCCTTGGCGGCGTCCGTCAGGTTGTAATTCTGCCGGACCGCTTCGCGCACGAAGCGCAATTGATGGAGATTCATTGCTGGTTTGCCCTAGATTGCCGTGATTTGCCGAGTTTCCGCCCCACCCATGATTTTACGTTCATGCATATACGCATATCGCATATAAGCAAATGCGTACTTAGTAGTTTGGAATAAACACTAAGTTTATTACTATTGCGGGTACTTTGGGGGTGCAAGCATGACTTTGTCTTATATAGTCTCAGGATTTGCCGTAGGATTACTCGTAGGAATGACCGGCGTGGGCGGAGGTTCGCTGATGACGCCGCTGTTAACCTTGCTGTTTGGCGTGCCGCCTTCCGTGGCGGTGGGCACCGACCTGGCGTTCGCCTCGATCACCAAGAGCGCCGGCACCCTGACGCACCGCCTGCGCGGCACCATCCGCTGGGATATCGTCAAGCGCCTGTGCATGGGCGCCCTGCCCGCCGCCGTCATCGCGACCCTGGCGCTGAAATCGTTCGGCACCCTGTCGCCGGAAATCGGCCAGATCATCCGTTACTCGATCGCCGGCTCCGTGCTGCTGACCGTCGTGGCGCTGATTTTCAAGGGCCGCATGCTGGCCTGGATCAATGCACACCCCGAGAAACAATTGCAAGGTAACAAGCTTGCCGCTGCGACCATTATTTCCGGCGCCGTGCTGGGCGTGCTGGTCACGGTGTCGTCGATCGGTGCCGGCGCCATCGGCGCGACCCTGCTGGTGATGCTGTATCCACGCATGAGCTCGGCCGAAGTGGCGGGCACCGATATCGCCTACGCCGTGCCCCTGACGGCCATCGCCGCCCTGGGCCACTGGTGGCTCGGCTCCATCCACTGGGAATTGCTGGCCTCCTTGCTGGTCGGCTCCCTGCCCGGCATCACGCTCGGTTCCTGGGTCGCCCGCTCCGTGCCGGAAAAGTTTTTACGAGTGCTGCTGGCGATGACCTTGACCGGCGTGGCAGTGAAGCTAATCTATTAATTACCGAACAAGTGACAAGAGCAGTATCAAGAACATAATCCCAGGCAATCTTCCAGCACCCCGGCTTTTTTAGGAATTGATATGTACCACTACGATCAGTACGACCACCTCATCATCAAAGAACGCATCGCCCAGTACCGAGACCAGGTTGCGCGCCGTATCGCCAATGAGCTGACGGAAGAGGAGTTCATTCCGCTGCGCCTGCAAAACGGCCTGTACATGCAACGCCACGCCTACATGCTGCGCATCGCCGTGCCATACGGCTTGCTGTCGTCGAAGCAGATGCGCATGTTCGCACACATCGCGCGCAAGTACGACCGCGGCTATGGCCACTTCACGACGCGCCAGAATATCCAGTTCAACTGGATCGAACTGGAGCAAACTCCCGATATCCTGACGGACCTGGCATCGGTGGAAATGCACGCAATCCAGACTTCCGGCAACTGTATCCGTAATACAACATCGGACCCGTTCGCCGGCGTCGCCGCCGATGAAATCATCGATCCGCGCCCGTACGCGGAAGTGTTGCGCCAATGGAGCACCTTCCACCCCGAGTTCATCGCCCTGCCGCGTAAATTCAAGGTCGCCATCAATGGTGCCGAAGAAGACCGTGCCGCCATCGCCGTGCACGATATCGGCTTGACGGCCGTGCGCAACGAAGCTGGCGAAGTGGGCTTCAAGGTGATGGCCGGCGGCGGCATGGGCCGCACGCCGATCCTGGGCAGCGTCGTGCGCGAATTCTTGCCGTGGCAGCATTTGCTGACGTATATCCAGGCCATCATGCGCGTGTACAACCTGCACGGCCGCCGCGACAACAAATACAAGGCGCGCATCAAGATCCTGTTGAAAGCCATCGGCGTGGAAGAATTCACGCGCCAGGTGGAAGCAGAGTGGGTCGACTTGAAAGATGGTCCGGAAACCTTGACGGCCGAGGAAATGCAGCGCGTGGCGGACTTCTTCAATCCACCCGCCTATCTTGCCCTGCCGGAACTCGACTACAAGGCGGAGCACGCGGACAACAAGGCGTATGTGAACTGGCTGGCGCGCAACGTCAAGCCGCACCAGCGTCCCGGCTACGTGGCCGTGGTACTGTCGCTGAAGAAAACGGGCGTGCCGCCGGGCGATGCGACGGCCGAGCAGATCGACTTCGTGGCGGATCTCTCCGACCGCTACAGCTTTGGCGAACTGCGCGTGACCCACGAGCAAAACCTGGTGCTGGCCGACGTGGAGCAGTCGAAACTGTTCAAACTGTGGCAGGAAGCCAAGGCGCACGGCCTGGCCACGCCGAACATCGGCTTGCTGACGGACATGATCTGCTGCCCCGGTGGCGATTTCTGCTCGCTGGCCAACGCCAAGTCGCTGCCGATCGCGGCCGCCATTGCCGAACGCTTCGACAGCATCGACTTCCAGCATGACATCGGCGAGATCGAACTGAATATTTCCGGCTGCATCAATGCCTGCGGCCATCATCACGTGGGCAGCATCGGCATCCTCGGCGTCGACAAGGATGGCAGCGAATGGTATCAAGTGTCGATTGGCGGCGCGCAGGGCAACAATGCGGCCATCGGCAAGATCATCGGACCATCGTTCTCTTCCCTGCAGATGCCTGAAGTCATCGGCCGCCTGCTGCACGTCTATGTGCGCGACCGCCACGAAGGCGAGCGCTTCGTCGATACGGCCCAGCGCCTGGGCGTGGCGCCGTTCAAGGAACACGTATATGCAACGCCGATCACGGTCGGCAACCTGGTGGGAGAGGACGAATATGTTTGAAGTACGCGAAGAAATCATCAAGAACGCCGCCGTGGTGCCAAATACCTGGGGCTTGCTGCGCCTCGATGAAAACGACACGCCGGAGACGGTCGTCGTGCCTGCAGGCAAGGTCATCGTGCCCCTGCTCGTATGGCAAGCCCAGCGCGAGACCCTGGCCGCCCGCCTGCCCGATATCGGCGTATGGCTGGCCAGCGACGAGCGCCCGGAAGAACTGGCGGCCGACGTGGCGCAACTGCCCGTGATCGGCGTGGACTTCCCGAAATTCACGGATGGCCGCGGCTATTCGATCGCCTTCAACCTGCGCGCCCGCCTGGGTTTCCAGGGTGAGTTGCGCGCCATCGGCGACGTGTTGCGCGATCAGCTGTTTTCCATGCACAGGGTAGGCTTTGACGCTTATGCCACCCGGCCCGACCGCAGCATCCACGACGCCCTGAAAGGTTTGTCGGTCTTTTCGGAAACCTACCAGGCTTCGTGGGATCAAAAATCACCACTGTTCCGCCGCCACCAGCGCGAAGGCCAGAATCCTGACCTCGACAACGCGGCCGGCATCTGAGGGCCCATCATGAGCAATTTGACTTCTTTGATTGACGCCACCGAGCAAACGCTGACACGCATCGCCGCGGATTTTTCGCCGGCCGTGTTCGCGTCCAGCCTGGCAGCCGAAGACATGGTGCTGACCGACATGATTCTCAAGGCGAAGCTGCCCATCGGCATCTTTTCCCTGGAAACGGGCCGGCTGCACCAGGAAACCCTGGCCGTGCTCGACAAGGTCAAGACCCGTTACGACCACGACATCACCTTGTACCGCCCGCAGCCGGAAGCGGTGGCTGCCTACGTGGAACAGAACGGCCTGAACGCCTTTTATAACAGCGTCGAGATGCGCCGCGAATGCTGCCGCATCCGCAAGGTCGAACCGCTGGGGCGCGCCCTGGCCGGCAACAAGGCCTGGGTGACGGGACAACGCCGCGCCCAGTCCACCACGCGCGCCGAATTGCACGTGCAGGAAGACGACGCGGCGCACGCGATGACGAAATTCAATCCGCTGGCCGACTGGTCGGAAGAAGACGTGTGGGCATACATCCGCGCCAACGACGTGCCCTACAACGCGCTGCACGACCAGGGCTACCCGTCGATCGGCTGCGAACCCTGTACGCGGGCCGTCCAGCCGGGCGAAGATGTGCGCGCCGGACGCTGGTGGTGGGAAAACCCTGACTCCAAGGAATGCGGCCTGCACATGGTGGACGGCAAATTGATACGCATCAAATCCGTGGCAGCCTGAACAGACACAACAGACTCAGCAGAATAAGAAAGCACCCATATGAGCAATATTTTGAACCAGCGTCACCTCGACAGCCTTGAATCGGAAGCCATCCACATCATGCGCGAAGTGGCGGCCGAATCGGCCAATCCTGCGCTGCTGTTTTCCGGTGGCAAGGATTCCGTCGTCCTCTTGCGCTTGGCCGAGAAAGCCTTCCGTCCGGGCAAGTTCCCATTTCCCCTCGTGCATATCGACACGGGCCACAACTTCCCGGAAGTCATTACTTTCCGTGATAAAAAGGTGGCGGAACTGGGCGAACGCCTGATCGTCGGCTCCGTGGAAGACTCGATCAAGCGCGGCACCGTGCGCCTGCGCAACCCGGCCACGGATTCGCGCAATGCGGCGCAAGCCGTGACCTTGCTGGAAACCATCGCCGAACACGGCTTTGACGCCTGCATCGGCGGCGCCCGCCGCGATGAAGAAAAGGCCCGCGCCAAGGAACGCATCTTCTCGTTCCGCGACGAATTCGGCGCCTGGGACCCAAAAGCCCAGCGTCCGGAACTGTGGGACCTGTATAACACCCGCGTGCATCCCGGTGAAAACATGCGCGTGTTTCCCATCTCGAACTGGACGGAGCTGGACGTGTGGCAATACATCGCCCGCGAGCAACTGGAATTGCCGCCGATCTACTTCGCGCACGAGCGCCAGGTGATCCCGCGCAACGGCTTGCTGGTGCCGCTGACGGATCTGACGCCGCCACGCGAAGGCGAAACGGTGGAAACGCAAGTCGTGCGCTTCCGCACGGTGGGCGATATCTCGTGCACCTGCCCTGTCTCCTCCGATGCGGCGACGGTCGACGCCATCATCGCCGAAACGGCAATCACGCAAATCACGGAACGGGGGGCCACCCGCATGGATGACCAGACTTCCGAAGCCTCGATGGAAAAACGCAAGAAAGCAGGGTACTTCTAATGAACGCAGCAATCCAGAACACCAACCTCACCGACAGCCTGGAGCGCGGCATGTTGCGCTTCATCACGGCCGGTTCCGTCGATGACGGCAAAAGCACCCTGATCGGCCGTTTGCTGTTCGACAGCAAGGGCATCTTCGCCGACCAGCTCGACGCCATGTCGCGCTCCAAGCACAAGCGCACGGTGGGCGACACGGTCGACCTGTCCCTGCTGACGGACGGCCTGGAAGCGGAACGCGAGCAAGGCATCACCATCGACGTGGCCTACCGTTACTTTGCCACGCCGAAACGCAAGTTCATCATCGCCGACACCCCGGGCCACGAACAATACACCCGCAACATGGTCACGGGCGCTTCCACCGCCGATGCCGTCATCATCCTGATCGACGTGTCGAAGGTAAAACTGGGCGACGATGGCAGCGTGGAATTGTTGATCCAGACCAAGCGCCATTCGACCATCGCGCACTTGCTGCAGATCGAGCACGTGGTCGTGGCCGTCAACAAGATGGACCTGGTCGACTACGATGAAACGGTGTACAAGCGCATCGTGGCCGCCTACCGCGAATTTGCCCAGTCGCTGGGTTTGAAGGACATCACGCCGATTCCCCTGTCGGCACTTACCGGCGACAACGTCGTCGAACGCGGCGACAAGCTGGGCTGGTACACGGGCCCGACCCTGATCGAGCTGCTCGAATCGCTGTCCGTCTACGATGAATCGCACGACACGCCATTCCGCTTCCCGGTGCAGCTGGTGGCGCGCCACAATGGCCACGAAGCGAACGACTTCCGCGGCTACATGGGCCGCATCGAAGCGGGCAAGGTCAGCATCGGCGACACCCTGGTGGTGCAGCCATCGGGCCAGACGGCAACAGTCAAAGACATCGTCACCCTGGACGGTTCGCTGTCGACGGCCGTGGTGGGCCAGTCCGTGACCCTGCTGCTCAATGAATACCTCGATATCTCGCGCGGCGACTTGCTGGCAAGCAGCGAGCGTCCTGCCACCCTGCTGAAACAGGTGGTGGCCGACGTGTGCTGGCTGTCGGAAGACGCGCTGGACCTGCGCCGCAAGTACTGGATCAAGCACGGCACGAAACAGACGGCAGCCAAGGTGACGGCGATCGAATCGATCCTCGACATCAATACGCAGCAGCGCCATCCGGCCGAAGGCTTGAAGCTCAACGATATCGCCCGCATCAGCCTGAATGTGCAGCAGGCGCTGGCGGCCGACGCGTATGCCGATATCCGCGCCACCGGTGCCTTCATCCTGATCGATGAAGTCACCCACCAAACGGTCGCGGCCGGCATGGTTCGACTCTAACTCCGCATCGTCCAGGAAAGGCAGCCACATGAACAGCTCCCCATCTCTCCCCGGCAAGGTCTACCTGGTCGGCGCCGGCCCCGGCGCGCAAGACCTGATGACCTTGCGCGGCGCGCGCCTGCTGGCGCAAGCGGACGTCGTGCTGCACGACGCGCTGGTCACCGAAGAGATGCTGGAGCTGTGCCCGCAGGCGAAGAAAATCCTCGTAGGCAAGCGCTGCGGCCAGTTGTCGACGGCGCAGGCCTTCATCAACAAGCAACTGGTCGACCATGCACGCAAGCACGCCGTCGTCGTGCGCCTGAAAGGGGGCGACCCCATGCTGTTCGGGCGCGCCGACGAGGAATTGCGCGCGCTGGAAGAGGCGGGCATCACGGTGGAAGTGGTGCCCGGCATTACCACGGCACTGGCGGCAGCGGCCGCCACACAGCAGCCGCTGACCAAGCGGGGCGTGTCGCGCAGCGTGGCCTTTTTCACGTCCAGCACGGCGCCGGGCGAACCGGACCAGACGCGCATTCCCGACTGCGACACCCTGGTGCAATACATGGGCGGCCGTGAAGCCATCGCCACGGCACAGCGCCTGCTGGCGCAGGGCCGCCGTGCCGACACCCCGGTGGTGGTGATTGAAAACTGCAGCCGCCCGGACCAGCGCATCGTGCGCCTGCCGCTGAGCGCCCTGGCGCATGGCCTGGGCGACACCCACGGCCCCGTGCTGGTGATGCTGGGCGACGCCATGGCCGCGCGCGCGCACCAGAGCACCGAAGCAGCCGCCGCCATGCTGGCGCGCCATGCTTGAATAAACACACCGTATTTTACCGACTTTAAAGTCAGTAATCGACGTCTTCAGAGGAAACATGATACGATGCGGACGCATCTTTTCTCGAGAAGTTGTTGCGTGATAGCAATAAATTCACGCTTCGCCCCGCCATAGCGCTTGCCATGCGGTCTCCCGGCTGACGGAACCACTGGCAACCTCCCCGAAAAAAGCTGCGCCCGCAGGCTGCAATACCGCGCCGCGCAACTTTAGCCTTACGACCACACATGAATTTCACCTCCATGCGCGAAGCCCTGACTTCGCTCAGCCGCAGCAATGTCGGCGTCGCCAGTGCTGTGCTGTTAAGCATGCTCGCCTCCATCGCCCTGTGGACGGTGTTCCCGAATATCGACGACGAAAACCATTTGCTGGAATGGCTGCAAGCGCTGTTCCTGGCCCTGGCCTGCAACGTGCACGGCGTGCGCGCCTGGCAAGAGACTGACCGCCAGTCGCTGCGCTTCCTCATGCATGCAGGCTTGTGCGCCCTGCTGTTCGGCTTCCTGCTGCGCGAACTCGATATCGACCAGTTCGGCACGGCGCCCGTCTGGGCCCAGCTGGAAAAAGCCCTGCGCGTGCTGGAATTGCTGATCCTGATACGCATCCTGATCTTTTTCGCGCCGCGTGCCCGCAAGGTGTTTGCCCATGCCGGCCTGATTTTCAGCATGCGCATCACCATCCTGACGGCCATCGGCGGCTTGCTGATGGTCGCCGGCTGGCCCTTCGACAAGAAGGTCTTCCATGGCATGCCGGACGCCTACGCGCTGCTGGGCGAGGAAGTCTTCGAACTGGGCGCCTATCTGCTGCTGTTCCTCGCTTCGCTGTCCGACAGTTCGGCCGCCGCCCGCATCAGCCTGGCACCAAAGAAGAAATCGGCTTAAGCGCCTTCAAATGAAGATGGCAGCGGCAGCAGCCGCTGCAAGGTCGCGGCCACGCGCAGCAGGCGCGGGTCATCATCCTCGGCCTCGTCGCAGGTATCGTTGATACAGAAAAACGGCAAGCTGCCAAAACGCGCCGCCAGCTCCTCAAGCTGCTGCGGCGCCGCCACATCGCCGCTGGCGATATGCAGCGGGTCGAGCATGCGCGACCGCGCAATCCCCTGATGCACCATCCAGCGCGGCACCAGGTCGGGCAGCAACGCCGGCACCTGCCACGAGCGAAACACCGTCGCGCGCACGCCGGCAAACATGGCCGGCGCCAGCCCTTCCAGTGCATGCAGCGCGCTTTTCAGCATGGGCCGCGGCGCGTGCGCATACAGGCGCGGTTCATGCTGGTAAGCTGCATACTGCGCCGACAGCCATTGCCGCGACAAGGTGGCGCAATTGACAGGGGCCGCCACGTCGGCGCGCAAGCCCTGCATGTCTTCGTGCAGCGCACTCTCCGTGAAAACACTCAAACGCCCGTCCCCTTCCTCCCCAAACCAGAACGCGGGCTCGAACGGCGCGCCAAAAAATACGTCGTCGTTCAGATACAGGAAGCGCTCGGACAGGCCCGGAATATGGTGCAGATACGATTCGATATGGCCGGAATCGAACACGGGCAAGGCGGCGCCGGGCATCAGGCTCGCATGGTCGATCACCGTCAGGCGCGGTGAGGCGCGCAGCCACTCCGGCACTTGCCGGTCCGTCAGCAGGTAGATGTGGCCGTGGCCGGGGAAGAAGCGCTCGAGCGCGCGCAGGTTGTAGCGCAGCTCGCCGTTGTCGCGGTAGCGCCCCGCCACGTTGCCGTGCAAGGCCAGCTGGCCGGGATGCGTCTGCGCCCAGGCGGCATACGCGTGCTGCCAGCGCGCGCGCCAGGCGGGATCGCTGCCGTCGACCCACAGGTAGACGATGTCGATGCCGCTCAAGGGAGAGTGCTGGAGCCTGGCGCCGCCACGCAGTAATCGGCGATGGCGGCGAGCACGCTGGCGTTCTCGCCGACCGCCTCGACCACCTTCAGGCGCAGTGCCGGATGCCGCTGGCGCAATTCTTCCAGCAATAGCGGCAAGTCGCGCAGCACATGCCCGCCCTGTCCCAGGAACACGGGCACCACGGTGACGTCCAGAATGGCGCCGGCCGGCAGCTTGGCCAGCAGGCTTTGCACCAGCTCGGGCAGGCGTGGCGTCATCAGTTCAAGGAAAGCCAGGTGCACGCCGGTGCCGGGCATGCGCGCCTGGGTCAGGTCGCGCAGGCGCTCGAAGGGTGCGGCCCACGATGCGGCGCGCGCGCCATGGGCAAACAGGATCAGCGCCTGTTCCGCGTTCGCCTCCATCAGTGCCGCTCCACCCACCACAGGGCGCCCAGCGCCAGCAACAGATACAGCGCGCTCGGCGCCACCGCCGTCAGGAAGGCCGGCCAGGTGCTGAGCAGCCCCAGATGCGAGAACAGGGTGTTGACCAGCATGAAGCTCACGCCGATCATGATGCCGATGAAGATCTTCAGGCTGATGCCGCCGCTGCGCGTATGCATATAGGCGAACGGCAGCGCCAGCGCCATCAACACGAAAATGGCCAGCGGATCGATCAGCTTTTTCCAGAAGGCGATGCGGAAACGCTCGGTTTCCTGCTTGTTCTCGGCCAGGTGGCGCGTGTACACGGCCAGTTCGCTGGCCGACATGCGCTCGGGATCGGAAGCCGACACCGTCAGGATCTTCGGCGTCACTTCCGACGTCATGTCCTTGCTGGCGCTTTGCACCGTGTGCACCAGGCTCGTTTCCTGCCCATAGTAGTTCGACAGCTTCGGCTCGAAGCCGGGCGACGTGGCCGCGCTGTTCGAGAACGAGGTTTCCGTCACATCGGTCAGGCGCCAGATATTATTGCCCCGATACGTCGCGCCCTTGGCCACGGTCAGGGTGCGCAAACGCATATCGGTGTCGAATTCATACAGCTTGACGTTTTTCAGCTGGCCGTCCGGACGCGCTTCGCCGACATTGAAAAAGCGCGAACCGGTGACGGTGCCCGTCAGGCCATCGCTCTTGACCATGTCCTTGGTCCACAGGCCCGAGCGAAACTCGCTCGACACGGCCGCGCCGCGCGAGGTCAGCTTGAGGCGTTCGGCCAGCGGTTCCGTGCGCGGCGTGATCAACTCGCCGAAGATGAAGGTGATGACGACGAAGACGATACCGATGCGGAACAGGAAACCGGCCGCCATCGCCGTCGACATGCTCGATGCGCGCATGATGGTAAATTCGGAACTGGCGGCAAACTGCGCCATCGTATAGATCGTGCCGATCAGCGCCGCGATCGGCATCACCTCGTACACGTGCCCCGGCACCAGCACCAGCACGTACAGGAAGGCATACTGGATGGTGTAGCCGTTGCGGCCCACCTTGGGCAGCTCGCCCGTCAGGTCGATGAAGGCTTGCAGTGCCAGGAAGGCCAGCAGCACGAACAGCACCGCCTGGAATATCGAGACCGCAAAATAGCGCTGTAAAATCTTCATTTCGATGCCGCTTTACTTGTATTGCCGGCGCGGCGCGCGCGCTTGAAAGCCGCCAGCAGGACCAGCGGATGATAGCGGTGGTTCACATTCAGGCGCCACGCAAACAGCGCCACCACAGCCAGCGCCGCCAGCAGGTGCAGCGGCCACCAGGCCAGGCCAAAGGTCAGGCGGCCCTGTTTCACGCTCGCTTCGATGACCTTGATCAGATTGCTGT
The DNA here is from genome assembly GCF_020858075.1 of Janthinobacterium sp. EB271-G4-7A. Taxonomy (NCBI): domain Bacteria; kingdom Pseudomonadati; phylum Pseudomonadota; class Betaproteobacteria; order Burkholderiales; family Oxalobacteraceae; genus Janthinobacterium; species Janthinobacterium sp. EB271-G4-7A. The sequence continues at coordinate 599,318 of NZ_JACYMI010000002.1, read as the reverse complement.
ACGTAAAGAAAATCAGCAGGGCGATGATCAGGTTGGTCGAACTGCCGGCACGCGGATTGACAAAGCCCAGCGGAATGGCCAGCAGGATCAGCATCAGGCCGATCAGGGGCGCGCTGACCCGCCACAGCAATTCGGCCATGGTATACGGATTCGGATCGGCGATGAGCGCCATGGTGCTCATGGCGCGCACGCCCAGTTCCGCGCCCAGTTCCTGCTGCTTGCTCTCGATGCGCATGATGTACTGTTCGAACTCCATGGTCTGGAAGTCCGCCTGCGTCGGCACGCCCTGGTAGCGGCGGCCGCTCTTGAGCACCAGGAAGCGTTCACCCTTGGCGTCGGTATTGATCACGCCTTCCTTGGCGACGACGACGACGGCGCTGCCTTTTTCATCGACGGTATTGACGAAGACGTTTTGCACCACCGTCTTCTCGCCGCTGACGCCCTCGACGAAGAAGATGCGGTTGCTGCCGGCCGATTCGCGGAACTGGCCCGGCGTGACTTTCTGCAGGTCTTCGCGCTTTTCAAAGCGCGCCACATATTCATCGCTTTTCTTTTGCGCCCACGGCGTGGCGTACAGGCTCAGGATGCCGGTGGCCAGCACCAGCGGCAGGCCGAAGCTGAGCACGGGCCAGATCCAGCGCGACAGGCTCAGGCCGGAAGCGAACCACACCACCATCTCCGACTCCTTGTAGCTGCGGGTGACGACCATCAGCACCGAAATGAATCCGGTGAGGATGATGATGGTGGGCAGCTGCATCAGGGCGGAAAAAACCATCAGCGACATGACGTCGGACGACGCAATCTTGCCGCCCGCCGCCTTGCCGAGAATACCGATCAGCATCCAGGTGAGCAGGATGCTGAACAAAACTGTGAAGGTGGCCCCGGCGGCACTAGCCAATTCACGTCGAAGGGCGCGTTGAAAGATCATTCGGAGTTTATAATTCGGATCAGTTAGTTGAGTAACACGTTACTAGTAAATGAAAACGGAGAACCAAATGGACTTTAGCATAAAAGCATTCGATACCAAGAGCACCCTCGGCACGGCCAAAAGCGGATGCATCGCGGTTGCGGTATTCGAAAACAAAAAACTGTCGCCAGCGGCAAAATCGCTGGACAGCAAGGGTGCGATTTCGGCTGCGCTGAAGTCCGGCGACATCAGCGGCAAGCCTGGCAGCACCTTGCTGCTGCGCGCAGTCGATGGCGTCGCCGCCGAACGTGTTCTGCTGGTAGGCATGGGCAGCGATGACACTGTCAGCGAAAAAAGCTTCACGACCGGCGTACAAGCCGCACTGAAGGCCTTCGGCTCGCTGGGCGCTGCGGACGCCATTATCGCATTACCGCTGGCTGAAGTGAAAGAGCGCGACGTAAATTGGGCAATCCGTTGCGTGGTGCAAGCCGCACATGACAGCCAATACCGCTGCGACTCGCAAAAAAGCAAAAAAGATCCGGCGCCAGCAGGCGTGCGCAAGATCGTCCTGGCTGCTCCTGCAACGGCCGCCACGCGCGGCGCGCTGGCGCAAGCCATCGCCATCGCCAACGGTTCCGACCTGACGCGCAACCTGGGCGACCTGTCGGCAAACATCGCCAATCCGACCTACCTGGCCAACACGGCCAAGCAGCTGGCCAAGGATTACAAGTTCGAAGTCGAAGTGCTGGACCGCAAACAGCTCGAAGCGCTGAAAATGGGCAGCTTCCTGTCCGTCACCAACGGCAGCGAGCAGCCGCCGAAGTTCATCGTCCTGAAACACATGGGCGGCAAGGCCAAGGATGCGCCAGTCGTCCTGGTCGGCAAAGGTATCACCTTCGACACGGGCGGCATTTCGATCAAGGCCGGTCCTGGCATGGATGAAATGAAGTACGACATGTGCGGCGCCGCCTCCGTCCTGGGCACCTTCCGCGCCATCGGCGAAATGAACCTGAAGCTGAACGTCATCGGCATCATCGCCGCGTGCGAAAACATGCCGTCGGGCCGTGCCACCAAGCCGGGCGACATCGTCACTTCCATGAACGGCCTGACCATCGAAGTGCTGAACACGGACGCCGAAGGCCGTCTGGTGCTGTGCGACGCGCTGACCTACGCCGAACGCTTCAAGCCGGCAGCCGTGGTCGATATCGCCACCCTGACGGGCGCTTGCGTCGTGGCCCTGGGCCACCACAACAGCGGCCTGTTTACGCGCAGCGATGCGGCGCATGACCAGCTGGCCAATGAATTGCTGGCAGCGGGCAAACAGTCGAGCGACACGGCATGGCGCATGCCGATCGAAGAGGCGTACAACGAGCAGCTGAAGTCGAACTTCGCCGACCTGGCCAACATCGGCACGCCAGGCGGCGGTTCGGTGACGGCAGCGGCCTTCCTGGAAAACTTCACCAAGAAGTACACCTGGGCACATCTGGACATCGCCGGCACGGCATGGAAATCGGGCGGCGCAAAAGGCGCGACCGGCCGTCCAGTCCCACTGCTGACGACGTTCCTGATCAACCGCGTGTAAGAGAACGCCAGACCACACCTACTGTGCGGGGCTATTGGCGGCCGGCGATGCTCGCTGTACATAAAGTACAGCTGCGCTTCTCGGCCACCACTAGCTCCCGCTCGCTACGGTTTTGTCAGGCGTCGTTACGCAAGAAGACAGCCGCCATAGTCACTGACCCTGGCGGCTTTTTTATGTGCAGTTGAATCAGTAGACGACGGGATTGGGCAAGGGCGCTGGCGCCACCTTGGGCTGCACCACCGTTTCCGGCACGGCGGCCGGCTGCGGCTTCGCGGCGACGGGCGCGGGCGGCGGCACCAGGCGCGCGGGGTCCTGCATGACGATGGTCAAAATGGATGGGTAGTCAAAGCCGGCGCCCGTGTTGCGGTCGACGAAATAGCCGACGCCCAGGGTGAGGATGACATTGCCCCAGACGCTGCCATTGAGCTTGGGGTCGATATGGTCGTCCGTCGCGATGGCGGGCGAACCTTGCTTGCGGCAATCGACCTTCAACGGTTCCTGGCTCTTGCGGATGGTGATGCGCCCGGGCGTGGTGACGAACCACTTGCCCACGTCGTTGCTGAGGATGCAGCCGGCGCCCGTCAGTTCGCGGTTATCCTGGATGGTTTGCACCAGCACCATCTGCTCGGTGTTGCCAGTCAGGGTGGCGCAGCCGCCCAGGCCAAACAGCAGCGTCCCGGCGGCAAAGGCGGCAAGGGGGACAGACAGCGGCACGCGCATGGGAAGCTCGCTTAACGGACGGGAATCGGCTGGTCGCCGGGCACGGCAACGGCGGTGACGCTGTTTTTCGGGCTGCCATCGATCAGGCGGTCGGAATACACGAGGTAGACCAGCGCATTGCGCTTGCTGTCGACCATGCGCACGACGCGCACATGCTTGAAGAAGATCGAGGCACGCTCGGTAAACACTTCCTCCTGGCGTGGCAGCTTGCCCTTGAATTGCAGCGGCCCCACCTGGCGGCACGCCACGGCCGCATCGGCCTTGTCTTCGGCCAGGCCGACGGCACCCTTGATGCCGCCCGTCTTGGCGCGCGACAGATAGCAGCTGACGCCGGCGACGCGCGGGTCGTCATACGCTTCGACGACGATCTTGTGGTCAGGGCCGATCAGTTTGAACACCGTGTCGACCGAACCGATGGTTTCGGCGTGCGCCGCGGCGCAGGCAAAGCCCAGCACCAGAGCGGCAGGCAGCAATTTACGCATGAAAGTATCCCGGGCACGCACGCAGGCGGCCATCAGTTGATGGGAGCGAAACGCTGGACCATGACGCCTTCGACTTCGATCAGTTGAAAGAATACGTCCTTCGGCCGGGTCCAGATGGAACCGTCGGCGGCGCGATAGACGATCATCGGCGTCAGATCCGCTTCCAGCGTGGCTTCGCACACCAGTTCGTAAATGCCGCCCTTGTAGTGCCGATAACGCATCGCCGTCCCCTCAAGCCGTTGAATCTTCGCTCTTGTCGTCGGCCAGTGCCTTCTGCTTCTGCTTCAGGCCCTGGATCACTTTCAGTATGCCTTCCATGCCGGCCGCGCCATCGGCGCCGCTGAAGGCGTCGAGCACTTCATTGAGCACCTTGTTGCGCACGGTCGCTTCATCGGAAGACATTTCCAGCGCGCGCTGGGCTTTCGCCGCCTTTTCGGCAGCGCTCACGCGCGGCTTGGCAGCCGTCTTGCCATGCGTCAGAGCAGCCTGCCAGATAACCCAGCGGCGCTGGGTCTCGAAAATCAGGTACTCATCCGGTTTGTCTTCTCTTCGCCGCACAATGTGGCCGTCACGCTGCGCCCACGCTTCAAATGCAGTTCGCATTTTCTTCCTTTGCAAATGCTACGCGCAAGTCTCACTATTAAAACTGCAACATTTCAAAATAGTACCATCTATTGATGTCGCAAAACAGTCTCATAGATATAGTACTGCAATTTATATAACAAGTCTGGCGGCGCCAGGGACGGAATTGACACTCCGTCCCCGGCACAGTGGTCATGTAATCGGAATAGCAATTACAACTAATTACAACTGCTTCCTGTCTGGTTGCCAACTTGGCCGTAACAAAGCTGTGTGACACAGTTGTTACACGGTGCCATTTTAGTAGTTTTTATCGCGTTTTAGCGAGAAACTTTACACCTTTGTCGCGTTAATCAGCGAGACGCATCCTGCCGCGCCAGCCACTTATGCCAAATCAAACATAGGGGTTGATCAATGATACACAAAAACATAATATTCATGCGCCACGATTGGTTAAGTATAAATACTTTATTTGTACTCTTTTTCCCTGCCAGCAAATAAAGCTCCTACCCGGCAAGCGGCGCAAGACGTCATCGACACGCATGCGGTAAGATTCGCGCCTATCGATACCCATTCAAGCAAGGATTTTTCCCATGAAACTCGCCACCTGGAACGTCAACTCGCTCAAAGTGCGCCTGCCGCAAGTGCTGCAGTGGCTGACAGACAACCCGGTCGACATACTCTGCCTGCAAGAGACCAAACTGACGGACGACAAGTTCCCCGTCGCCGAGATCGAGGCGGCCGGCTACCAGGTGGTCTTCAGCGGCCAGAAAACGTATAACGGCGTGGCCATCCTGTCGAAGCTGCCGATCACCGACGTGGTGAAGAACAACCCGCGCTATGAAGACGCGCAGCAGCGCATCCTGGCCGCCACCATCGGTGGCGTGCGCGTCGTCTGCGCCTACGTGCCGAACGGCCAGAGCGTCGACTCGGACAAGTACGAATACAAGCTGGGCTGGCTGGCCGCCCTGCACGACTGGCTGGCCGAAGAAGCGCAGCAGCACCCGCAACTGGCCGTCGTCGGCGACTACAATATCGCGCCCGACGACCGCGACGTGCATGACCCTGTCGCCTGGGAAGGCCAGGTACTGGTGTCGGACAAGGAACGCGCCGCCCTGCAGCGCCTGTTCGACATCGGCCTGACGGATGCTTTCCGCCTGTTCGAGCAGGCGGACAAATCGTTCAGCTGGTGGGATTACCGCCAGCTGGGCTTCCGCCTGAACAAGGGCCTGCGCATCGACCACATCCTGCTCTCGCCCGCCCTCGCCGCCCGCTGCACGGCGTGCGTCATCGACCGCGTACCGCGCAAGTGGGAACAGCCGTCCGACCATGCGCCAGTCGTGGCGACGATTGACTAGCTAACGGCTATCCGCTCCAGCAAGGCCTGCGCGTTCACGGCAGGCACTGGCGCGGAAAACAGATAGCCCTGCGCATAGCGGCAGCCGTTCGCCTGCAGCAGGGCGAACTGCTCTTCCGTCTCCACGCCCTCGGCCACGGCCGACAATTGCAGGCTGTCGGCCAGCGCGATGATGGCCGCCACGATGGCGCGGTCTTCCCCGCTGTGCTCCAGGTCCTTGATGAAGGCGCGGTCGATCTTGACCTTCTTCACGGGGAACCGCTTCAGGTAGGCCAGGCTGGAATAGCCGGTGCCGAAATCATCGATCGACAGGCGCAAGCCCATGCCATTGATCTGGCGCAAAATCTCCAGCGTATGCTCGCCGTGCTGCATCAGCGCCGTCTCGGTGATCTCGAATTCCAGCAGCGCCGGGTCGATGCCCGTTTCCCGCACCACGGCGCCAATCGCCGCCACCAGGCCCTTGTGCATGAACTGGCGCGGCGACAGATTCACCGCCAAGGGCACCGGCTGCAAGCCCTGGCGCTGCCAGGCCATGCTTTGCTCGCAGGCCTGGCGCATTACCCATTCGCCCACCGGCACGATCAGGCCGTTTTCCTCCATGATGGGAATGAAGCGGTCCGGCAGCACCAGGCCGTGGCCCGGGCGGCGCCAGCGCAGCAGCACTTCCATGCCGTGCAGCCGGCGCGTGGCGATATCGATGACGGGCTGGTAAAACAGTTCGAACTGCTGCAGCGCCAGCGCCGTGCGCAGGCTGCTTTCCAGGTCGAAGTGCAAGGCCGCCGCCTGGTTCATCGTCTGCGTGAAGAACTGGTAGTTATTGCGGCCGTTGCCCTTGGCGTGGTACATGGCCGCATCGGCATGGCGCATCAGGGCGTCGACGTCGCCGCCATCGTCCGGATACACGCAGATGCCGATCGACGGCGTCACGTGCAGCACATGGCCGTCGAGCGGAAAGGCGGGTGTCAGCGCTTCGATGATCTTCTCGGCCACGCGCGCCGCCTCGTCACTGCCGCGGATGCCCGGCACCAGCACGACGAATTCGTCGCCGCCCAGGCGCGCCACCGTGTCGCTGGCGCGCACGGCGCCACACAGCCGGGCGGCCACTTCCTTGAGCAGCAAGTCGCCCGTCATGTGGCCCAGCGAATCGTTGATGGTCTTGAAGCGGTCCAGGTCGATGAACATCACGGCCAGCTTGCGCCCGGAACGCTGCGAGGCCAGCATGGCCCGTTCCAGCCGGTCCGACAGCAACGCGCGGTTCGGCAAGCCTGTCAGGTTGTCGTGATAGGCCATGTGGTGCACCCGCGCCTCGGCCTGGCGCCGCTCGACGATCTCGCCCTGCAACAGCAGGTTGGCGCCGGCCAGTTCGGCCGTGCGTTCCTGCACGCGCAATTCCAGCTCGTCGCGCGCGCGGCGCACCGCCTCGGCCGCCTCGCGGCGCGCCGTCACGTCGTCGACCAGCCACACGGAACGGCCATGCGCATGCGCCAGGTCGAACGGCCGGCCGGACAGGCGCGCCCAGAAGCGGCTGCCATCCTTGCGCACCAGCTGGTATTCCGACATGTGCACGCGTCCCGCATCGAAGTCGCGCGCCGTCTCGCCGCGCGCCACCTTCCACGCGGCCATGTCCGGATACAGGGCCTGCACCGACAGGCCGTTGATTTCACCGGGTCCATAGCCGAACAGCTCTTCCATCTTGCTGTTGGCACGCAAATTGTAGCCGCCCTCTATCACCGAGATACCCAGCACGGCGCTGTCCAGGATGGCCTGGTTTTCCAGCAGCGCGTTGCGCAGGGATTCTTCGGCGCGCTTGGCTTCCGTGCGGTCCTCGATGATCCAGATGGTACCGGCGGCGGGATCGTCCGGATTGACGACATAGGCGATCAGCTGCGCCCACAAGGTGCTGCCGTCGCGGCGCATCATTTCCACTTCCGTCTGGAAGGGCTTGGCCACCGACAGGAAGGGGAAGGCCGCCGCGCCCAGCAGCTCGTACGATTGCTGCGACACGTACAGCGCGCGCCCGGGCAAGCCCAGCGCCTCGTCGCCGCTATAGCCGAACATCGCCGCAAAGCCCAGGTTATAGCGCGTGATCAGGCGATTCTTGGTATACAGGATGCTCACCGAGGCATTCGTCATGATGGCCGCCACTTCCATCTGCGTCTGGCGGCTGGCCGTGATGTCTTCCAGTATCCAGATGGCGCCCTGCTCGCTGTGCGTCTGGTCGACGGCCTTGGCGCGGATGCGGCACCAGAACAGGCTGCCGTCGCGGCGGCGGAACAGCGATTCATCCTGCTCGTAAGGCAAGCCCTGTCCCAGCAGCGGCGTGGCCTGCACGCCAAACTCCTCGTAGGCGGCGGGCGACGGAAACAGTTCGGCGGCGGGCAGGCCCGTCATCTCCTCCTGCGCGTAGCCGAACATTTCGGCGAAACGGGGATTGCAGCGCAGGATCAGGCGCGAACGGGAAAACAGGATGCCGACGGAGGCATTGTCGAGGATAGCCTGCTGCTCGAGCATCAGCTGGCGCGTCGCCTCCTCGGCCGCCTTCTGCGCGCTGCGGTCGTCGAACAGCCAGATCGTGTCGCGCAGCGCGCGGTCGGACTGGCTCTCGGGATTCAGCACATAGCCATACGCCAGGGCCCAGAACGTGGAGCCGTCGCGGCGGCGCATCTCCATCTCGCCCTGGAACGGCAAGCCGCGCCGCAGCAGCGGTGCGGCCTGGCGCACGACATTGTCATACGCCGCGCGCGACGGATACAGGTCGGCGACGGCCAGGCCCACGCCGCTGTCGCCGTCAAAACCGAAGCATTCGGCGAAACGCCGGTTGTAGCGCAGCACGCCCTTGTCGCGCTGAAAACCGATGGCCAAGGGCGCGTTATCCATCACGGCCTGCATTTCCAGCATGGCGCGCCGCAGCTGGTCTTCATCGCGCCGGTGGTCGCTGATGTCTTCGATGATCCAGACCGTGCCGTCATGCGTATTGAGGGGATCGACGGCGCGCCCGTGCAGGCGGCTCCAGAACAGGGTGCCATCCTGGCGCCGCAATTCCAGTTCCGTGCGGTAGGGCTTGCCCTTCGACAGCAGCGGCGCCGCTTCCAGCCCCAGGGCGCGGCAATGCTCGGCGGAGCGGTACAGCACCGCGCCCGGCATGCCCGTCAGCTGGTGGCGCGCGTAGCCGAGCATCTCGGCGGCGCGGATATTGCATTCCTCGATGAAGCCGCCCTTGGAAAAGACGATGCCGACGGCCGCGCTTTCCAGGATCGCCTGCTGCTCGAGCAAGGTCTTGCGCAAGGCTTGCTGGTCGCGCTGCTGCACGCTGATGTCGGCAAACACGAGGGTCGCACCGGGCAAGCCATCGTCCACCAGCAGGGGCCGCGACCAGACCTGCACGGCGATGGCGCCCGCCTCCCCTTCCAGGCTGCTGTCCCAGTGCCGCTCGCGCCCGGCCGCGCCAAGCGTACCGCGCAGCATGCTGGTGCTCGACGCGCGGTAAGCGTCCGTAAAGCAGTCGGCCAGCAGCCGGCCCGCCATATCCCGACCCAGCAGGGCCTGCAAGGCGCCATTCGCGGCCACCACCATGCCGCAGGCATCGCAGGCGCAGGCCGGCAAGGCGATCAGTTGCAAGGCATCGGCGATGAAATCGGGACTGGTCGGTACGCGGTTCATGGACACCATGGGATGGTTAAAGACAAGATAAACATGCGCCTGGGCAAATATTCTTCCAAGCATCATGGTGCTGCTAGATCATAAACCAGTTTCCCGGGGTTTTTTCATATTCCTTATTGGCAATATCTGAAACACCACAGACCACTTGCAACACGCCCGTTGCAACGCCGTTGCATGGCTGAAAAATGAAACAAATCGTTTAGAATAAAGCATGCGCCGCCCTCCCCAACCTCCGCTCGACCATCGCGACAAACCCGTCATCTGGACCGTCTCCGTCTCGCGCCTGTTCGACCTGTTCCGCGACATCACGCTCGAATACGACGACCTGGCGACGATCGAACCGATCAACCTGGGCTTTGACGACGCCGTGCGCCACATCCGCGAACGCATGGCCACGGAGCGCTGCGACGCCGTCATCGCGGCCGGTTCGAACGGCGCCTACCTGAAAGGCCGGCTGTCGGTACCCGTCATCATCGCCAAGGCCAGCGGCTACGACGTGATGCAGGCGCTGGCGCGCGCGCGGCGCATCTCGCCGCACATCGGCGTCGTCACCTACCAGGACCCGATGCCGGAACTGGCGGAATTTGCCGCCACCTTCGGCTTCCAGATCTTTCAGCGCACCTATGCCACCGAGGAAGACGCGCGCGCGCAGATCAATGAACTGAAGGCGGCCGGCGTCAAAGCCGTCGTCGGCGCGGGCCTCGTCACCGACCTGGCCGAAGAGGCGGGACTGGCCGCCGTCTTCGTGTATTCGGCCACGGCCATCCGGCGCGCCTTCGACGATGCGCTGGAACTGGCGCGCCTGACCCAGATCGAATCGAACCGCGGACGCCGCACGGTAGTGGCCGACACCCTGCGCGCGCGGCACGGCCTGCACGATCTGCGCGGCGAGTCGGAAGCGATGGAAGCGCTGCGCCAGTCGGTGGTGCTGTATGCGCGCTCGCCGGCAACGGTGCTGATCCAGGGAGAAACGGGCAGCGGCAAGGAACTGGTGGCGCAGGCGATCCATCGCGAAAGCCCGCGCAGCCTGGGCGCGAACCGCCCCTTCATCGCCATCAACTGCGGCGCCATCGCCGAGTCCCTGCTGGAATCGGAACTGTTCGGCCACGAGGATGGGGCCTTCACGGGCGCCCGCAGGGGCGGCCATGCGGGCCTGTTCGAGGCGGCCAACCACGGTACCCTGTTCCTCGACGAAATCGGCGAAATGCCGCTGGCCCTGCAAACGCGATTGCTGCGCGTGCTGGAAGAGCGCGAAGTGGTGCGCGTGGGCGGCACGCGGCCCATCGCCATCAATGTACGCATCATCAGCGCCACGCATTGTGACCTGGAACAGCGCATCCGCGAAGGACGCTTCCGCGCCGACCTGTTCTACCGCCTGGCCGTGCTGCGCCTGCATTTGCCCGCCTTGCGCGAACGCGCCAGCGACATTCCCGGCCTGGCCGAGTGGTCGCTGAAAAACGCGCTGGCCGCGCTGGGCGCCCGTCCGCACCCCAACCTGCATGCGGAAATCCAGGCTTGCGCGCCGCTGCTGCGCCGCTACGACTGGCCCGGCAACGTGCGCGAACTGCGCAACCTGGCCGAGCGCCTGGCCCTGTTCCTGGCCGCCGAACCGCTGCAGGCGCTGACGCCCGCCTTCGTGCTGGGCGTGGCGCCGGAACTGGCCAATGCTGCCGGCACGCCGGCGCCGGCCGCCGCCATCGCGCCGCGCCCGGAAGACGAAAGCGCCAGCGCCGTGCTGGCGCGCTTTGGCGGACGCCGCGACGCCGCCGCCCACTACCTCGGCATCAGCCGCACCACCCTGTGGCGCCGCCTGCGCACCGGCTGATTTCTTCAACCAGACAAAAGACACCATGGACGACTGGCCTCACTTGCACGAATTATGGCAACGCTGCACGGGACACGGCGGCGCGGCCGGCAGCCAGGGACTGGCGCGCGACCACCGGGACATCAAGGCGCTGTATGCGCGCGGCATTTCCATGGAAGACGCCATGCAGTTCCTGTTCCAGCAACGCCCTACGCTGGAAGCCTTCCAGGCGTGGCTGGCGGGCCGCACGCGCGTCCGCCCGGCGCACGCCGCCAGCGCGCATCAGGACGTGCTGTCGGCCGCCGAACTGCGCCATTTCGAGGAGCACGGCTACCTGGTGCTGCGCGGCGCCGTACCGCGCGCGCAGTGCCTCGCCGCACAAACGGCGATATGGGAATACCTGGGCGCCAGCCCCGATGATATGGCATCGTGGTACCGGCCGCACCCGGGCAAGCGGGGCCTGATGCTGCAGTTTTCCGACCATCCGGCCCTCGAGGAAAACCGCCACTGCGCGCACATACGCCACGCCTGTCAGCAGCTATATGACACCGGCATCGGCGCCGGCACCGGCATCTACGCCAGCATCGACAAGGTGAGCTTCAATCCGCCGGAAACGCCGCAGCACCGTTTCCTTGGCAGCGCCCTGCACTGGGACGTCAGCCTGCAACAGCCGGTTCCCTTCAAGCTGCAAGGCATGCTGTACCTGAGCGACTGTCCGGCGCAGCACGGCGCCTTTCACTGCGTGCCCGGCTTCCAGCACCACATGGCCGGCTGGCTGCGGCAAGTACCGCCGGGCCGCCAGCCGCGCGAATGGGCCGTCGAGGACTTGCGGCCCGTGCCCGTCGAAGGCATGGCCGGCGATTTCATCATCTGGCACCAGGCCCTGCCCCATTGCGCCACGCCCAACCGCGGCCCGGCGCCGCGCATGGTGCAGTACCTGACCTACCTCCCGGAGCACTGCCAGGATCAGGATGCGTGGATCTGAACCACTCATCCCGCCCTGGCGCCGCTCATCCCGCAGCGCTGGCCGCGCGCTCCCGGCGCCGCTAGCATGGTCGTCAAGGAGGAGTACCCCATGAAACAAACACTGCAAACATTGATCTTGCTCAGTACGGCGCTGCTGGCAGGCGCCAGCCAGGCCGCCGCGCCCACGGCATTCAAGGTCGAGGTCACAGGACAAGGCCGTCCCCTGGTCCTGATTCCCGGCCTGGCGTCTTCCGGCGAAGTCTGGCAAGGCACGGTGGCGCGCCTGTGCGGCCCGCAAGCCGCACGCCAATGCCACGTGCTGACACTGGCCGGCTTTGCCGGCGTGGCGCCCATCGAGGGCGACTTGCTGGCGCAGGCCGAGCAACAACTGGCCGACTACATCGGCACCCAAAAACTGGGCCAGCCGGCCATCATCGGGCATAGCCTGGGCGGCTTCCTGGCGTTGAAAATGGCCATCGACCATCCTGACCAAACGGGCAAGCTGGTGATCGTCGACTCGCTGCCGGCGCTGGGCGCGACGCAGCTGCCCTCCATCACGCCGCCGCAGCTGCAAGCCATAGCCGCGCAGATGCAATCGGCCATGCGCGCGCAGGATGGGACCACCTACGCCGCCAGCCAGCGCCGCACGGTAAGCAGCATGGCCAGCGCGCCGGCCGACGTGGAGCGCATCATCGGCTGGGGCCAGCGCTCGGACCGCGAGACGGTGATCAAGGCCATGGGCACCCTGGTGGCCAGCGACCTGCGCCAGGACGTGGCGAAAATAAAATCGCCAACCCTGGTGCTGGGTACCTGGATCGCCTACAAGGACTATGCGCCGCGCGCCGCCATCGAGGCGACCTTCCAGCAGCAGTATGCCCAGCTGCCCGGCGTAAAAGTCGCGCTGGCCGACACGGCGCGCCACTTCATCATGTACGACCAGCCGGACTGGATGCAGGCGCGCATCGAACAGTTCCTGGACTAGGCGATGAACGCACCCTTGCATCGGCCGCCGCTGCTGGCCAGGATCAACTGGTACTGGACCTTCCAGCTGGCCGGCTGGGGCGCGCTCACCCTGTTCAACAGCGTGTATGGCGGCTCCACGCAGCTGCGCATCGTCGTGACGATTGCCAGCTGGGGCTCGCTGGGCGGGCTGCTGCTGTCGCACCTGTGGCATGGCGTCCTGCGCCGGCGCGGCTGGGCGGTGAACGGCTTGCGCTGGAGACGCATCGTACCGTCGCTGATCGTGCTGGCCGCCATCCAGACGGCCAGCGTGACGGCCGCCTTCCACGTCATGTATCCGCCGGACACCATCCGCGGCATCGCCTGGCTGCCCGGCGCGCTGCTGTTCTGGTTCGGGGTATTCCTGACCTGGACGGTGTTCTACTTCACCGCGCTGTCGCTGCGCCGCGCCAGCCGTTTCGAGGCCGAGGCGCTGCGCCTGGAAGTGCTGGCCAAGGATGCCCAGTTGCGTGCCCTGCAGGCGCAAGTCAATCCGCATTTTTTCTTCAACAGCCTCAATAGCGTGCGCGCGCTGATCTTCGAAGACCGCGAAGCGGCCGCGCGCATGATCGATCAGCTGGCCAACCTGATGCGCCATGCGCTGCAGTCCAGCCAGCACGCCACCGTGCCGCTGGCGGCAGAACTGAAGGCCGTGCGCGCCTACCTGGCCATCGAACAGAGTCGCTTCGAGGAACGCCTGCGCGTCAGCTTCGACATCGCCCCCGGCCTGGAGCTCGTGCGCGTGCCGCCCATGGCCCTGCAAACGCTGGTGGAAAATGCCGTCAAATATGGCGTCGAAGCGAGTGCCGATGGCGGCGACATCCGCATCGCGGCGCGGCGCGGCGCTGGCATGGATACGCTGCAGATCGAGGTCGCCAACACGGGCAGGCTGCGCAGCGCGTCCGGCTCCACCGGCATCGGCCTGCACAATGCGCGCCAGCGCCTGCAGCTGGCCTGCGGCGAGCGCGCCAGCCTGGAACTGTGCGAACAGGCCGGCTGGGTATACGCCACCATCCACTTGCCGGAGCTGGCATGAACGGCCAGCCGCTCAAGATACTGCTGGTCGATGACGAGCGCCTGGCGCGCGCCGAGCTGCGGCGCCTGCTGGCGCCGCATGTGCAGCAAGGTGCCGTGGAAATCGTGGGCGAGGCGGCCAGCGCGGCCGACGCCATCACGCAGATCGGCAAGCTGCGCCCCGACCTGCTGCTGCTCGACGTGCAGATGCCGGGCGGCTCCGGCTTCGACCTGCTGGCCGCGCTGGACGATGCGCCCGACGTCATCTTTTGCACGGCCTTCGACCAGTATGCGCTGCAGGCATTCGAGGTCAGCGCCCTCGACTACCTGCAAAAACCCGTGCAGGCGGCGCGCCTGGCCACGGCGCTGGCGCGTGCCGGCGCACGGGCGCAAGCCGTGCCGCCGCCTGCGCCGCGCAAGGTCTTCATCAAGGATGGGGAACGCTGCTGGTTTGTGGCGTTTGACGATATCCGCCTGCTGGAATCGGAAGGCAACTACACGCGCGTGCATTTCGGCGAACAGCGTCCGCTGATGCTGCGCACCCTGAACCAGCTGGAAGAAAAACTCGATCCCGCCCTGTTCCTGCGCGCCAACCGGCGCCAGATCGTCAACCTGGCGCAGGTGGCGCAGCTGTCACCGAACGGCGCCGATGGCCTCGACCTGCACCTGCTGGACGGCAGCGTGGTCGAGGTCTCGCGCCGCCGCGCGCAACAGTTCAAGGCCGCCTGCGGCCTATAGCGGGACTATTTCAGCGCGGGGATCGGCTGCGCCTGGAATACGGGGCGCGGCTGCTCCTTGAGCTTTTTCGCCAGCATGTCGAGCGCCACTTCCAGCTGGCGGTCGGCGCCATTGAAGGTGGCGTGCGGCGGGTTTTCCACCTCCACGTCCGGCACCACGCCCACGCCTTCGATCAGCCACTGGCCATCGATGCCGAACTGGCCGTTTTCCGCCACGCGCGCCATGCCGTTATCCGCCAGGCGCGTATTGTCGCTGAGCCAGACGCCGGCGCCGGCCGTGCGCTTGCCCACCAGCGGCGCCAGGCCCAGGGCCTTGACGCCGGCGGCAAAGGTCTCGCCATCTGAATACGTGAGTTCATCGACCAGCACCACCAGGTGGCCGCGGAAGGTGTTCTGCATGTTCGACGATGGCTGCACGCCCGGCGGCGCCCAGTAGGCCCAGGCCTTGCGCAGCAGTTTTTCAATGATCCAGCTGTCGATATTGCCGCCGTTATTGCGCCGCACGTCGATGATCAGACCTTCGCGGTTGATGTTGGCGTAAAAATCGCGCGCGAACGAGGCGATGTCATTCGGGCCCATGGCGCGCAGGTGCAGGTAGCCGATGCGCCCCTGCGAAGCGGCCGCCACCTGCTCGGCGCGGCTCAATTCCCAGTCGCCATAGCGCAGCGCCGTCTGTTTCGCCATGTTGACGGGCGTGACGATGACGGCGCGCGGCGCGCCCTTGCCATTCCCCCGTTTGACCTGCAACAAGACCTGCTTGTCGGCCTGGTTCAGCAGCAGGTCGCTGATATCGCGCGCGGCCAGCACGTCCTTGCCGTTGACGGCCGTGATCACGTCGCCCGCCTTCACATCCACGTCGGGGCGCGACAGCGGCGCGCGCGCCGAGGGCAATTCCGCTTCGCTGCGGTAGACATGCTCGACCCGATAACCGTCGCTTGTCCGCGCCAGCACGGCGCCCAGGCCCGCAGGCGTGCCTTCCTGCTCGGTGCGGCGCAATTCGCCGGGACGGATCTGCGAATGCAGCGCGCCCACTTCGGCCACCATCATGCCGAGTAGATCATTGAGTTCGGCGCGGTCCGTGACCCGCTCGACCAGCGGCGCATATTTGTCGCGCGCCGCCTTCCAGTTCACGCCGCGCATCTTCGCGTCGTACAGGAAGTCGCGGTGCAAGCGCCAGGCATCGTTGAACATCTGCTTCCATTCCAGGCGCGGATTCGACACAAACGTCCAGTCGTCAACCTTGACCTTGGCTTTCGACAGGTCGGACGGCAGCTTGGCGCCCGCTTCGATCACCAGCATCTCGCCCGGTCCCGTAGCTGCCGCGGTGCGGTAGTACAAATGCTTTTTATCCTGCGCCAGGTCGAATTCACGCACGTTGGCCACCAGCAGTTCCGGCTTGGAACCGGTATTGCCAATCGACAAAGTCTTCAGGCTGGACTTGTTCTCGCCGCTGTCGCGTTCGAGGAAATACAGGCGCTTGTCATCGGCGGCCAGCGCGCTGTAATTGCCCGCCGCCAGCGGCACTTCATACAGGCGCTCGGCCAGGCCCTGGCTGACGATGGCCGGCAGCGCAGCCGCTACCTTTTTCACGGCGCCCTTGCCGCCGGCCTTTTCCAGTGCCTTTTCCGCCGCCAGTTCGGCCGCCTTCTCATCGTCCGTCTCGGCCGGCTTGACGCCAGGGCGGCTCAGTTCATCGTCGGGCTGGAACGGGAAACGGTTGCCCGGCTGCAGCGC
Organism: Janthinobacterium sp. EB271-G4-7A; assembly: GCF_020858075.1. NCBI lineage: Bacteria > Pseudomonadati > Pseudomonadota > Betaproteobacteria > Burkholderiales > Oxalobacteraceae > Janthinobacterium > Janthinobacterium sp. EB271-G4-7A. The sequence goes on along the minus strand of NZ_JACYMI010000002.1, from coordinate 582,777 downwards.
CAGCGCATACACGCCGATGCGCTTGTCGAATACGGGGCCCATGTTGCGGTCGCCCCACGGCGAACCATTGGCCAGCTGAAAATTGCGCGCCGACATGAAGTACAACCATCGCCCGTCGGGCGAAAACACGGGTGAACCGGACGTATAGCGGTCGCTGGTGACGAACTGCAGCTGTTTCGACGCGAGGTTGTACAGGCCGATCTGCTCGCGCTGCTCATTGCTGGCCACACGCACGATGGCCAGGTTGCGGCTGTCGGGCGACCATTGCACTTCGTCGTGCTTGTCCACGCCCGCCTTGCCCGCGTCGTCGATCAGCGCGTTGCCCCTGGTCGCCAGGTCCAGCAGCCAGAAGCGGCCCTTCTTGTCCGTGTGGGCCAGCCAGCGTCCGTCCGGCGACGGGTACAGTTTCCAGCGGTGGTTATCTCCCTGCGTCGTCAGCTGCTCGCCCTTGCCAGAGCCATCGGCGGCGTACTTCCAGATTTCATTCTCTCCGCTCGTGTCGACGATGGCGAAGACGGATTTTTCATCGCTGGAAAAGACGGCGTCGCGCGCCCGCGCCCCTTCGGGAATGGCGATATCGACGCGGCGCATGCTGCCCGTGCCGGCGATGCTGACGCGTCCGCGAGCCGTCAGGATGATGCGCTCATCCTTGCCGGACAGCTGCACATTGCTTAAGGTATCCAGCGGCGAACGGATCTGGCGCGCGCGCTGCTGGTCGAAGTCGGATACGAGGCTGATCGGCAATGGCGATGAGTCCGTCCCTGCCGCCAGGTCCAGCACCTGCAGGTCCGCGCCCAATTGATACACAATCTTGCCATCGCCCAAGGAAGCATTACGCACGTCCCATTGCTTGTGCGTCGTCAATGCGCGGCGGTCGGAACCGTCCGGCAGCATGCTCCACAGATTGTCGCTGCCGCCCACGTCGCTAATATAGTAGACGCGGCCCTGCCACCACATGGGACGCTTGTTGTTGCCAGCCAATACGGCAGGTTCCGCATGCATGCGCACGGCCTCGCCCGTGCCGCCCAGCTCATAGCGCCACAGGGTGGCATGCGCGCCGCCCCGGTAATTGCGCACATTGTCGTTGGTCATGGCCAGGCCGAAACGCGTGAAGAACAGCGTCTTGCCCGCATCGTCAAGCACGGCGTCGTTGGCATCGGCCACGGGAAACACGCGGCGCGTCTGTTTCACGGGGTCGATGGCGGCGACGATGCGGCGCGAAGCGGGACCATCCGTGTTTTGCGTGCTGACCAGCACCTCGCCCTGCGCCGTCCAGCCCAGGACCAGCACGCCGCCGTTGTCATACGAAATACGCCGCGGCAAGCCGCCTGCCAGCGGCATCACATACGCTTCCTGCGCCCCTTCATAGGCGGCGGAAAAGGCAATCCATTGGCCATCGTGCGAAATCGCCGCGTTCGTTTCATAGCCGGGATGCGTGGTCAGGCGTTGCGCGGCGCCACCGCGCACGCTGCTTTTCCACAAGTCGCCTTCGGCGGTAAACACCACGGTATCGCCGCGCACGGCGGGAAAGCGGAAATAGCTGCTGGCAGGAGAAGAGGCAGCGGTGGCGTTGCCCAGCAGGCCGGCGGACAACAGGAGCAAGCTAAGATTGCGGGAAATTTTCATATGAGCATCCAGATAGCGGTCAGGTGGCATGGACATCATGTCGATACCGGACAGCAATTCTGGCATAACTATGACCAAAGAAAACCTTCTTAAAACCTTCTTTATTGCCCACAAAAACGTAAAAAAACCCGCGCCACTTGCGTGGGCGGGTTTTTGTTGACAGCAGGAAGCTTATTCCACTTCCACCGTTTCCGGCGCAGCCGTCGGCGCCGCGTCTGGCGGTTCCGGGAATTCCAGCAAGACCTGGTCCTTGTCGTCGAGGTCGACCGTGACACGTCCACCCGTCACCAGGCGGCCGAACAGCAGTTCGTCGGCCAGGGCCTTGCGGATCATGTCCTGGATCAAACGCGCCATCGGCCGCGCACCCATCAGCGGATCGAAGCCTTTCTTGCCGAGGAAAGCGCGCAGCTTCTCGGTAAACACGGCTTCGACCTTTTTCTCGTGCAACTGCTCTTCCAGTTGCATCAGGAACTTGTCGACCACGCGCAGGATGATTTCCTGGTCCAGCGCGCGGAAGCTGATGGTCGCGTCGATACGGTTGCGGAACTCCGGCGTAAACATGCGCTTGATGTCGGCCATCTCGTCGCCAGCCTGCTTCGAATTCGTGAAGCCGATCGACGTCTTTTGCAAGCTTTCCGCGCCCGCATTCGTCGTCATGATGATGATCACGTTGCGGAAATCGGCTTTGCGGCCATTGTTGTCCGTCAAGGTACCGTGATCCATCACTTGCAGCAGGATATTGAAAATGTCCGGATGGGCTTTTTCAATTTCATCGAGCAGCAAGACCGCATGCGGCTTCTTGGTGATCGCTTCCGTCAGCAAGCCGCCCTGGTCGAAACCAACATAGCCCGGTGGCGCGCCGATCAAACGGCTGACGGCGTGGCGTTCCATGTATTCCGACATGTCGAAACGAATCAGCTCGATACCGAGGATGAAGGCCAGCTGTTTCGCCACCTCGGTCTTGCCGACGCCGGTCGGACCGGAGAACAGGAAGGAACCGATCGGCTTGTCTGTCTTGCCCAGGCCGGCACGGGCCATCTTGATGGCCGACGCCAGCGCATCGATGGCGGGATCTTGCCCGAACACGACATTGCGCAGGTCGCGGTCGATCGTCTGCAGCTTGCTGCGGTCGTCCTGGTTGACCGTTTGCGGCGGAATGCGCGCGATCTTGGCGATGATGTCCTCGATCTCGGCCTTGCCGATGGTTTTCTTTTGCTTCGACTTTGGCAAGATGCGCTGTGCCGCGCCCGCTTCATCGATGACGTCGATCGCCTTGTCGGGCAGATGGCGGTCGTTGATGAAGCGCGCCGCCAGTTCGGCCGCCGTCGACAGGGCCGAAGCCGAGTATTTCACGCCATGGTGCTCTTCGAAGCGCGATTTCAAGCCGCGCAGGATCTGCACGGTTTGCTCGACGGTCGGCTCGTTGACGTCCACTTTCTGGAAACGGCGGGAGAGCGCATGGTCTTTCTCGAACACGCCGCGGAATTCCGTGTACGTGGTCGCGCCGATGCACTTCAATTGACCGTTGGCCAGTGCCGGTTTCAGCAGGTTGGACGCGTCCAGCGTGCCGCCCGACGCCGAGCCCGCACCGATGATGGTGTGGATTTCGTCGATGAACAGGATGCCGTTCGGATTGTCCTTCAATTGCTTGAGCACGGCTTTCAGGCGCTGTTCGAAGTCACCGCGGTATTTGGTACCGGCCAGCAAGGCGCCCATGTCCAGCGAATACACGACGGCATTCTGCAGGATTTCCGGCACATCGCTTTGCGTGATGCGGTAAGCGAGGCCTTCGGCGATGGCCGTCTTGCCCACGCCCGCTTCGCCGACCAGCAGCGGATTGTTCTTGCGGCGGCGGCACAGGATCTGGATCACGCGGTCGACTTCTTCCTCGCGCCCGATCAGCGGGTCGATCTTGCCTTCGGCAGCGGCCTTGTTCAGGTTTTGCGTGAACTGGTCGAGCGGGCTTTCCTTCGGCTGGCCGTCGACGGGCGCTTCTTCCACCCCTTCGGAGGCTTTCGCGCTTTCCGTCGACTGGTCCTTGCGCACGCCGTGCGAAATGAAATTGACCACGTCCAGGCGCGTCACGCCCTGCTGGTGCAGGTAGTACACCGCATGCGAATCCTTTTCGCCGAAGATGGCCACCAGCACATTGGCGCCCGTGACTTCCTTCTTGCCATTCGAGGCGGACTGGACATGCATGATGGCGCGCTGGATCACGCGCTGGAAACCAAGCGTCGGCTGGGTGTCGACTTCGCCCGTGCCAGGCACGGTCGGCGTGTTATCGCCGATGAAATTGGTGAGGGTCTTGCGCAGGTCTTCTATATTGACCGCGCAGGCACGCAACACCTCGGCAGCGGAGGGATTGTCCAGCAGTGCCAGCAGTAAATGCTCAACCGTGATGAATTCGTGCCGTGCCTGCCGAGCTTCGACAAACGCCATGTGCAAACTTACTTCTAATTCCTGCGCAATCATACTTCCTCCATCACGCACTGCAGGGGATGCCCCGCCTTGCGCGCATGCGTTAAAACGAACTCCACTTTGGTACACGCTATATCTTTAGAGAACACGCCGCACACTCCTTTGCCGTAGCGATGAACACTGAGCATGATTTGCGTCGCCGTTTCACGGTCCTTGTTGAAATACTCCTGAATGATGGCCACCACAAATTCCATCGGGGTGTAGTCGTCATTGAGCAAGGCTACCTGGTAGAGCGGTGGCGGCTTCAGCACTTGCCGCTCCAGCAGGGTTTCTGTGTCGTGCTTGGTTGCCATACGCTTATTCTAATGCTTTCACAGTGGTTGTCATGCGCAATATCTACGCCTTTCCAATTGTTTTCAATCTTACGCGTTTTCTTAATACTGCGCAGATGGCGACCTTGCCGTCAAAATCAAGAGTTGCTTTTTTGGTTGCCGTGAAGAATTTGGCAATATCGATGGAAAAGCGCTTGACTTCATTATTTATTCCGCCAACAATGCTGTATCGACTGTTGCAGTAATGTACAGCTTGATAAGAAGTGAGACGTCGAGGAGGGGGCAAGAAGCTTCTTGCTTTTATGGCTCGTGTGATTTGTTTTAATTTTGAAAGTTCTTTTTATGGCAACAGGTACAGTTAAGTGGTTCAATGATTCCAAAGGTTTTGGCTTCATCACTCCAGATGATGGCGGCGAAGATTTGTTTGCTCATTTCTCCGCAATCAACATGAACGGTTTCAAGACCCTCAAAGAAGGTCAAAAAGTTCAATTCGAAGTCACGCAAGGCCCTAAAGGCAAGCAAGCTTCCAACATCCAAGCAGCCTAAGCATCGCCGGCCCTCAGATGTGAAAAACCCCGTCTCCTGACGGGGTTTTTTTTCGTCCGCAAGGTGCGCGGCACCCTGCCCCTCCAGTTACATGTGCTCGATCATCACTTCGCCGAAGCCGGAGCACGACACTTGCGTGGCGCCTTCCATCAGGCGGGCAAAGTCATAGGTGACGCGTTTCGAGGCGATCGATTTTTGCATCGAAGAAATCACCAGGTCAGCCGCTTCCAGCCAGCCCATGTGGCGCAGCATCATTTCCGCCGACAAAATCAACGAACCGGGGTTCACGTAATCCTTGCCTGCGTACTTGGGCGCCGTGCCGTGCGTCGCTTCGAACATGGCGACGGAATCGGACAGGTTGGCGCCCGGCGCGATGCCGATGCCGCCCACTTGCGCCGCCAGCGCGTCGGAAATGTAATCGCCATTTAAATTCAGGGTGGCGATGACGCTGTATTCGGCCGGACGCAGCAAGATCTGTTGCAGGAACGCGTCAGCGATGGAATCCTTGACGATGATGTCGCGGCCCGTCTTCGGATTCTTGAACTTGCACCATGGGCCGCCATCGATCAGCTCGGCGCCAAATTCCTTTTGCGCCAGCGCATACGCCCAGTCACGGAAGCCGCCTTCCGTGTACTTCATGATGTTGCCTTTATGCACAATCGTCACGGATGGCTTGTCATTGTCGATAGCATACTGAATGGCCTTGCGCACCAGGCGCTGCGTGCCTTCGATGGACACGGGCTTGATGCCCAGGCCCGACGTGGCCGGGAAGCGGATTTTCGTCACGCCCATTTCATTGACGAGGAAATCCATCAATTTCTTGGCCTCGGGGGAGCCTTGCTGGTATTCGATGCCGGCGTAGATATCTTCCGAGTTTTCGCGGAAAATCACCATGTCCGTCTTTTCCGGCTCTTTCACGGGCGATGGCACGCCCGTGAAGTAGCGCACGGGGCGCAGGCAGACGTACAGATCGAGCTGCTGGCGCAGGGCCACGTTCAGCGAGCGGATGCCGCCGCCGACGGGCGTGGTCAGCGGGCCCTTGATGGAAACCACGTAATCTTTCAGCACGGCCAAAGTTTCTTCCGGCAGCCACACATCGGGGCCGTACACATTCGTCGATTTTTCGCCCGCATAGATTTCCATCCAGCTGATCTTGCGCGCGCCGCCGTAGGCCTTGGCCACGGCGGCATCGATCACCTTGATCATGACCGGGCTGATATCGATGCCCGTGCCATCGCCTTCAATGAAGGGAACGATGGGATTATCTGGTACATTCAGCGAAAAATCGGCGTTGACGGTGATTTTTTGGCCGTCAGCAGGTACAGTGATATGTTGATACATCGTGATCTCCGAAGTGGGACACACCGCTGGCGGGCAACGCAGGCCGGCGACGCGCTCTGCGGTTGCAGAGTTTACAAAAACAAGTGCGAACATGGCGGCAACAACGCACTTTAGCAGGGAAAGAACACCCGGGCTATCTGGGGCGCCAAAGAATCTCAATGCCATACCGTCCATGTCTTCTATAAGACATAAGACTAACATCCATATTATGCACCAGTATCCTACAGGGCGCCACGCTTTTGCGGCGCCAACCAGCAGCCACCATCGTTTACATCAATTCCTCTACCAGCATGCCACTCATCCTCTTCAATAAACCATTCCAGGTCCTGTGCCAGTTTTCGCCGCAGGATGGCCGCGCCACCCTGGCCGACCATCTGAGCATCCCCGGCATCTACCCGGCCGGCCGGCTCGACGCCGACAGCGAAGGCTTGCTGCTGCTGACGGACGACGGCCGCCTGCAGCACGAAATCAGCCACCCCGACCGCAAGGAAGCGAAAACCTACCTGGTACAGGTCGATGGCGTGCCCGATGCAGCCAGCCTGGCGCGCCTGCAGGCGCCGCTGGACCTGGGCGACTTCATCACCAAGCCATGCAAGGCCGTGCGCATCGCCGAGCCGGACTGGCTGTGGCCGCGCAATCCGCCCATCCGCGCACGCGCCGACAAGCCGACCTCATGGCTGGCAATCACCTTGAAAGAAGGAAAGAACCGGCAAGTGCGGCGCATGACGGCCGCCGTCGGCCTGCCCACCCTGCGCCTGGTGCGCAGCGCCATCGGCCCATTCTCGCTGGCCAGCCATCCCTTGCTGCCCGGAGAATGGTGCGAGGTGCCGGCCGAGAACATTGGGAAAACGTGAGCCGGACAAGAAAAAACGCCTTCCGTACCGAATTTTGCCAATAAGCACTATTTATTTTTAGATAATGCATTAAAATCATCTGACCTCAACATGACCGAAAAGGAAAGATGATGACAAAAGTAATACTGGCCCTGGCCGCTTCCCTGCTTGCCGGCACCGCACTGGCGCAATCGGGCGCCCAGGTGCACGCTTCCGCCGCGACCGATGCCGTCAAGCCGCCGCCCGCATCGGCTGCCAGCCATGCCTCGGCCGCCACCGACGCCGCCAAGCCGGTGCCGCCGGCATCGGCCACCGTCAACGCTTCGGCCGCGACGGATGCGGCGCGATCAGGTGCATCGACCAAGGCCTCGGCGGCAACGGATGCGCCGCGCCTGATTCCCCAGGCGCGCAAGACCAAGCAGCCGGCCACTGAAGGCAAGCCCGTGAAATAAACGCGGTTCCCGGGGTTACGGCAGCATGTTGCTGTAACCCCACGCTTTCGGCGCGGCCGGGCAGCACGCTTGACCAGGCGGCCACCAGCATGGCTTAATCGCCGCTTCGCAGCCACCGTCCCGCCCCATGAAAAATTCCCTACGCCGTCTCAGCCTGTCGATCGCCCTGCTGGCGTGCGCCAGCATTGCTCAAGCGCAGACAAAGAGCTTGCAACTGTCGGCTGGCATGCATTTGATCCAGGCGGAAGTGGCCGCCACGGAAGAGCAGCGCGAACAGGGTTTGATGTACCGTGAAAAGATGCCGGCCAATGCGGGCATGCTGTTCGTCTTTGGCAACCCATCGACGCAATGCATGTGGATGAAGAACACGCCGCTGCCCCTGTCCGTGGCCTTTATCGATGCCGGCGGCAAGATCGTCAATATCGAAGACATGCAGCCGCACACGCTCGACAGCCATTGCTCGACCAGGACAGTACCCGTGCGCTATGCGCTGGAAATGCACCTAGGCTGGTTCAAGCAAAGAAACATCAAGCCGGGAATGAACATCGGCAACTTGCCGGCGGCACGCTAGGCCGGCGCGGCCGCGGTCTGCCGCTGGCGGGCGTGGCCGCAAAAAAGGTGAAAAAACGCGAAAAAACCCGCCAGAATGAATCTGCGGGTTTTTGCTTTTCAACCAGCGCCAGCGTACCGGCACAGGCAAGGCCACCATGGTGGCTTGCCTGCTGGCGAATATTAAGCGGACAGTGCTTTCAAAGCGGCTGCCAGACGGCTCTTATGGCGAGCTGCCTTGTTTTTGTGGATGATCTTCTTGTCAGCGATACGGTCGATGGTCGACACGGATGCTTGGAAGATTGCAGCAGCAGCTGCCTTGTCGCCGCCCTGGATCGCTTTGCGAGCAGCTTTGATAGCCGTGCGCAAGGTCGAACGTTGGGACGAATTGTGTGCGTTTTGCTTAACTGCTTGACGAGCGCGTTTGCGCGCTTGTGCGGTATTTGCCATGGAATTTCCTAAAACAGGGTCAAAGTGCGTTTGCAAACATTAGTGTTTGCCAACCGGTGCGTTCTGTGCGTCTGCCGAACCATGTGTGCCAAACCAGTGCCTGTCAAACATTAGTGTCTGCGTAACAGAATTCTGTACAGCCTTCGATTATAGCGATATTTTCAAGCGGGGGCAAATCAAAAAACCGGGTATCGCGTCAAAAACACCTGAAAATGGGGCCGACAAGGGCGAATCGGCGGCGCTTGTTACCCGCTTGTTACCATATTTTAACCGTTTGCCAGTACCGCGCCCGGCTATAATCTGGCCCCATGAACTTGCTTAAAACCCTCGCCGCCATTTCCAGCATGACCATGCTGTCCCGTGTAACCGGATTATTGCGCGAAAGCCTGTTCGCGCGCGCCTTTGGCGCCGGCGCCTACACGGACGCCTTCATTGTTGCCTTCCGCATCCCCAACCTGTTGCGCCGCCTGTTTGCCGAGGGAGCCTTCTCGCAAGCCTTCGTGCCGATCTTGTCTGAATACAAGAACCAACATGGCCAGGAAGCCAGCAAGCAACTGGCCGACCATGTGGCCACCACCCTCGTCTGGGCCACCTTGCTCGTGTCCGCCATCGGCATCGTCGGCGCGCCGTGGTTCGTATATGTGATTGCCACCGGCCTGTCCAAGGACCCGGGCGCTTTTGACGCGGCCGTGTGGATGACGCGCTTGATGTTCCCTTATATTACTTGCATGTCCTTCGTGGCCCTGGCCGGCGGCATTCTGAATACCTGGCGCGAATTCAAGATTCCCGCGTTCACGCCGGTGCTGCTGAACCTGTCGTTCATCGCCGCCTCGCTGTTCCTCGCGCCCCATCTGGAGCAGCCGATCTATGCCATGGCCATTGCCGTGTTCGCCGGCGGCCTGCTGCAGGTGGCGATCCAGATCCCTGCGCTGATCAAGATCGGCATGCTGCCGCGCCTGTCGATCAACCCCGCCATCGGCCTGTCCGACGGCGGCGTGCGCCGCGTGCTGAAAAAGATGGGGCCGGCCGTGTTTGCCGTCTCGGCAGCGCAGATCAGCCTGATGATCAACACGAGCATCGCCTCGCGCCTGGCCGAGGGCAGCATTTCCTGGCTGTCCTATGCGGACCGCCTGATGGAATTCCCCACCGCCATGCTGGGCGTGGCCCTGGGCACCATCTTGCTGCCCAGCCTGTCGAAGGCGAATGTGGATGGCGACAAGACGGAATACTCGGCCCTGCTGGACTGGGGCTTGCGCCTGACTTTCCTGCTGGCCCTGCCTGCCGCCGTCGGCATGGCGACCCTGGCCACGCCGCTGATCGCCACCCTCTTCCACTACGGCAAGTTCACGGCCGAATCCGTGACCATGTCGACGCAGCCGCTGGTGGCCTACAGCCTGGGCCTGATCGGCATCATCCTCGTGAAAACCCTGGCGCCCGCCTTCTATGCGCGCCAGGACATCCGCACGCCCGTGAAAATCGCCATCGGCGTGCTGATCGCCACGCAACTGATGAATCTGCTGTTCGTGCCCTACATCGCCGTGGCCGGCCTGGCCCTGTCGATCGGCCTGGGCGCCTGCCTGAACGCCAGTTTCCTGTACTGGGGCTTGCGCAAGCGCGGCATCTACCAGCCGAAGCCGGGCTGGGCCAAGTTCTTCCTGCGCCTGCTGCCGGCACTCATCGTGATGGGCGGCGTGGCATATGTTGGCGCCATGCGCATCGACTGGATCGCCATGCAAGCCCATCCGCTGCTGCGGGCCGGCACGCTGGCCCTGGTGGTGGCCGTGTGCGGCGTGGCGTACTTTGCCACTTTGTTCCTGGTTGGCTTCCGCTTCCGCGATTTCAAGCGCCACGCGTGACAAGCTGTGCAGGACGTTGTTGCCGGCGTCTCGCCGTACTAGCGTACTGTCTTCGACTTGGCGCCTGGTCCTGCGCAGCTTGTCCGGATTGTGCAGGACGTTGTTGCGGCGTCTCGCCATACTGACGAAAGACGAAAAAAAACCCGCCGAAGCGGGTTTTTTTTCATTGCAGCGAAAGCTTAGGCAGCTTTCTTGGCGCGGCGGCGTGCCACGGCGCCGACCAGTGCCAGGCCGCCCAGCAGCATGCCATAGGTTTCTGGTTCTGGTACTGGCAGGGCCGAAACCGTGCCTACGTACTGAACATTTTTCACCAGCGTCAGGCCCGTGACTTGCACCGTGTACGTGCCTGCAGCCAATTGACCGGCCCAGCTCAGATTCTGGATGCCGTTGGCCGTGCTCTTGGCCAGGCTGCCATAGCCGACCAGGCTGGCGGCGAAATCCTTGATCGCGCCGTTAGCAACGGAGAACGTTTGCAATGCACCGAACGAGGTCGACGATGGGGCCAGCAACTGGAAAGTCCACGAATCATTGATTTCCGAATTGATGGCGAACTTGGTCGTGAAAGCCGACAGGGTGTCCGAACCGGTTGGGTCCAGGATGCCCAAGTCGTAGGTTGCTGCCGACGCGCTGAACGATGCTGCTGCCAGAATGCCTGCAGCGATAAATTTCAATTTCATAGTTTATCCCTTAAAAAGTAATTTATGGCTGCAATGCGCAGGCCACCAATAGTTTTAGTACCGGAAGTACTAGACAGGATGGTAGCATAATCACATCAAATTACTTATAAATATTTTATCGAAGTTTCATCCATGATAACTATTTTCGAAATGAACTATTTGCCACTATCTATGAATTTCTATGGAAAAATAGTTACCGGGGCATACATCTAATTTTTCCCATGTTTAACGGTGAAAACGCCTATTCGGCAGGGTTTTCAACGGGACTTTGCGGTTCAGGCGGCTCAACTGGCTCTGGTGGCGCCTGTTCTTGCGATGGAGTAACAGGGCGGGAAAACAACGGTGGCGCCGGCAAGGCGGGCATGATGCCGGCCTCATCACTAGCCGGAACAGTTGTCGGTCCCGCAGGCGGCACCGATGACAGCCGTGCATCGACCATGAAGCGCCACTCCGAGAAATGCGCCTTGCCTTCGAAGCCCGCAAACCGGGCCTCGAAATTGCCAACCTTTAATGGCACCGCCTGCGACAGGCTGTGTACGCCGATGATGCCCTGGCTGCCGGGCTGGTACAGCAAGCCCCACTCGGCGCGTCCCGTGATGGGGTCCACATAGAGCTTGCGCAAATGGCGGCGCAGTTGCGGAAAGCGGGGGTCGCGCAGCAAGGCCGCCAGGGTCGGAGGCTGCTGCGGCTGGCCGGCCGGCGTGGCGGCTGCATAGCTGTAGAGGGCATCTGAAAACTGCGCGCCGATGTCGAGCAACTCCTGCTCGGTCGCCTGGCGCTGCAGCAAGGAACCCATCTTCAGTCCGGCCGCCCCCACGAGGCCCAGGATAGCCACCAGGATGATCAGGCCCAGGTAGGTAAAACCACGCTGGCGGCGCGCAGGACGGTGCATGGCCGCTACCAGTCGGCAAACGGCGTGCCGCTGCGGTCCTTGCCGGGCGCGCCGCTTTTCACGTCATACACCTGGCCCGGCGTGTCGTCGGGCGGCGGCACGATGAGCCAGCTGCTGTCGCTATCGGTGATGGGATCGATGGGCATGGCCCGCAAATATTTCTTTTCCACCAGCTGATCCAGCGTATCGGGATAGCGCCCCGTATCGCCGTGGAACTGGTCGATGGTCGCGCGCAGGTTGCGCAAGTTGTCCGCCAACACGGTTTCCTTCGCCTTGTCCAGGCTGGGAAAGTAGCGGGGGACGGCCAAGGTCAGCAGCAGCGCCACGATGCCGAGCACCACCAGCAACTCGATCAGGGTAAAGCCGCGCCTGCGGTGTGGGATATTTTCAGCAGCCATGGTTCACCATAGACGGTAAGGCACGTTGTTCAAGCCCATTTTGCCGGATGTACAATACACATCGTAGACATCGTCGCCCTCGCGTGGTTCGGCCGCTTCGCTGGCGTAGCTGCGCTTGCCCCACGTTTGCGCATCGCTCAGGCCAGCGTCCGCGTTGAACGGGTCGCGCGGCACGCGGCGCAGGAAAAACAGCTTGCTTCGCTTCGGGTTGCGCTGGTCAGGCACGCCCTCGACCAGCAGTTCCAGGCTTTTCGGATAGCCGCTGGCGTCTGGCGCGCGCAGGATACGGCCCTCGTCGCCGGCCCGTTTATAGGCATCGAGCCCCTGGCGGATCTCGCGCAGCGCGCGCCGCAATTCCTGCTCCTGGCGCCGCTGCACCGTTACCTGGGTGACGGGGATCACCAGGGTGGCCAGCACGCCCAGGATGGCCAGGGTCACCAGCAGCTCGATCAGGGTGAAGCCGCCCTGCCCACCCTGCGCATGCGCCAGTCTCATTTGACGGGCGGCGGCGGCACCACCGGCACCGGCTGGCTCGATGACAGCGGCAAAGGCGCCGCCTGCAGCGGCACGGGCTGGCCCGACGATATCGGCAAGGGCGAGGCGGCCGGCTCGGGCGATGGCGCCACTTCCGGCGCCGGAACGCTCTGCGGCAAGGCCGATGGCACCTGGCCGGGCACCATCAGCGGCTGCGCCGGCGCCGGCTGCATGCCGACGGCCGACGGGCCGGAACGCACGATCACCGTGCCCGGCATCTGCGTGGGCGCCTTGGCCGCCATGTCGGGCCGGCGGCGGAAGCTGCCTTCCGTGCCGGCCGAGAATTCCGATTCCTTCGCTTCCGGACGCTGCACCGTGCGCACGAGGTGCGGCGTGATCGACAGCACGATTTCCGTCTTCTGGCTGTCGTCCTTGCTGCTGCCGAACAGGCGCCCCAGCACGGGTATGTCGCCCAGGCCAGGCACCTTGTTGCCCGAACTGCGCTCTTCATTGTTGATCAGGCCCGCCAGCACCTGGTTTTCGCCATCCTTCAGTTGCAGCATGGTCGAGGCCTGGCGCGTGCCGATCTGGTACAGGGTCGAGCCGCTGCGGGTGGTGGTGGCCGCGCCCAGGTTGCTCACTTCGAGCGAGATGCGGATGCCCACTTCATTGTTCAAATAAATGGTCGGCTCGGCATTCACCGTCAAGCCCACGTCCAGGTAACTGATGGACTCGGAAGCGAAGCCGCCCGTGCCGGGCGAAATGGTGGTGGTGACCACGGGCACCCTGTCGCCGATGACGAACTTCGCCTTTTCCCGGTTGCGCACGCGGATGCGCGGATTGGCCAGGATGTTCGCGTCGCCGTCCGTCTTCTTGGCGTTCGCCGTCACGGACAGGTCGCTCACGCCGATGGTGCGCTGGTTCAGGTTATTCAAGTCATTGATGGTCAGGCCCGCGCCGCCCGAGGTGGAGAGCGGCGTCAGGGTCAGGCTGGTGGGCCAGGCCACGCCCAGTTCCATCAGGCGGCTGCGCTTGACTTCGAGGATTTCCAGTTCCAGCACGACCTCGGCCTCCGGCACGTCCTGCAGCGCGATCAGGCGCTCGGCCAGGCGGATCGCCTCCGGCGTGTCGCGCACGATGACGAGGTTGAGTTTTTCATCGGCCACCACGTCGCGCGTCTTCAAGATGGTCTTGAGGGTGTTGGCCACCTGCTTGGCGTCCGCATTCGCCAGGAAGAAGGTTTTCACCAGCACTTCCTGGTACTCCTTCAATTTTGCCGCCACGTTCGGGTAGATCAAGATCGTGTTTGCATCCATCACCTGCTGTTCCAGCTGGTTCGTCACCAGCAGGAAGTAGACGGCCGATTCCACCGTGCTGTTTTTCAGGAAGATCGAGGTTTTCGCATCCGCCTTGACGTCCTTGTCGAAGACGAAATTGAGGCCGGAACGGCGCGCGATCAGCTCGAACACCTGTTTTAATGGCGCTTCGCGAAACTCGATCGTGATCGGCTGCTTGTACGATTTGGCCAGGCCCGATTCGACGATGGGCGGCGCCGTTTTGTCATCGACCTCGCGCAGCAGCGCGCGCGCGCCGGCGTGATTCGGCTGCTCGGTCAGGATCGCGTTCAGGCGCTGGCGCGCCGGGTCGTAGCGCTTGGCATCGATATCTTTCTGCGCTTCGGCCAGCAGCTTGCCCTGGCGCTGCTCGCGCTCGAGCGCGCGCAAGCCGCTGTTGGCCCGTTCGTTCTGCGCATCGATTTCCAGCACGCTCATGAACGAGGCGCGCGCCAGGTCGCCCTGCCCTGCCTGCGCCTGGCGCTCGGCCTGCTGCAAGCGGCTGCCAGTCGCCCGTTCGCGCGCCTGCAGATAGGCGCTGCGGTATTGCGCATTGCCGGGGTCCTGCTGCAGCGCCTCCTGCAGTTTTTGCAGGCCGGCCGGGATTTGATCTTGCGCAATCAGCTCGCGCCCGTCGCGGTAGGCTTGCTGCCCTGCGCAGCCGGACAGCAGCAAGAGCAGCAGCGCCGATGAAAAGGAACGAGACATCACTCGGAAACTCCAATGTTGAGCTGCTGAACCTGGTTCAACGGCAGATAAGTGAGCGTCATGACGGGCGGCGCAATCGTCACGACCTTGTAGGCGCCATCGATGACGGTATTGGCGCGCACGATATACGTCTTGTCGGCGCGCGACAAAAACACTTCCCAGGCGCCATCGGCGGCCGCCTTGCCCAGGTAGACGAAGGGCAGCGGCGGCGCCATCGGCGGTGGCGGCGGCGGTGGCGCGACGGCTACCATTTTCGGCGGCGGCGGATTCCAGTTCTGGCTCTGGAAGACAGCGCCGGCGCCGGCAAAGGTATCGCCATCCTCGCCCGCCACTTCGCTGCGCGGCAGCAGGGCCAGGATGGCCGGCTGCGCGGCTGGCGGCTTGGCTGCCGCATGGCGCGCGGGCGCGACGGCCCGCTCCACCGCTTCGGCCACCTCGGCCACGGGCTGGCGCTCGCCGAACAGCAGCAAGGCGCCCGCGCCCAGCACGCCGGCCAGCATGAGCCAATGGCGCGGGGTCATGGCGCCTCTCCCGCATCGCCAGGCGTATCGGTCAGATAAAAGGTCAGGCGCAAGCGCGCTTCGAGTTCCGTATCGGCGATCTGCTCGCGGCGAAAACTCAGTTCGTCGAGCGAGGCGAAGGGGACGGCGCGCAGCGCTTGCAGCGCGAACTGCCACACGGCCGCATAACTGCCCTTCAGCGGCAAGGTCACCTGATAGCTGGCAACCCTGCTGGCCTTGTCGTAGCCGCTCTTGTATTCGCCCTGCGCCAGCAGCAAGCCGTTTTTCGCGGCCAGGTCGAACAGCTGCTTGACTTGCTGCTCCGCGTGGCGCTGCTGTCCCAGGGCGGCATAAAAGCGCGCCAGGTTCTCGCTGGATGTCGCCGGCGGCGCCGCGATGACTGCGGCCAGCGATGGCTGCGGCAAGGGCCGCGCTTCCAGCTGCGCCGCCACGGCGCGCTGCTGCCAGGCCCACGCCCAGGCGGTCAAGCCCAGCGCGAGCAGGGCCACGGCCAGGCAGGCAGGCGCGCCCAGGCGGCGCAGCAGCAGTTGCGCGCGCAGGCGCACGCTATTGATGTCGATGGCCATCATGGCGTGCCCCAGCGCGCTTCAAGCTGGAAGCGCAAGGGTTTGTTCGGATCGAGCGCGTTGATTTCATGGCGCAGCAGTTGCACGCGGGTGCCGAACAGCTCCTGCTGCTTCAGTTGCGCCACATACGCGACCATGGCGTCGCTACTGGTCGTCTCGGCCGTGATCTTCAGCACGCGCTTGCGCGCATCCGGTTCCAGCGCCAGCAGCGCGATGGCGGGTGGCGTGGCGCTGGCCAGCGCATCCTGCACGTCGCGCCACGGCAGATTCAGTTGCAGGATGGCCGCATTCACGGCCGCCGCCTGCGCCGGCGCGATGGGTGTTTGCGGTGCAGCCACCGGTCCCTGCGTGGCGGCCATGACGCGCTGCTGCGCCAGCCGCCAATGTGCCTCGCTTGCCTGCTGCCGCTGCAGCGCGGCGCTGCCGCTGTACGCCGCCGTGGCGATCAGCGCCGCACCCACGGCGCCGATGCTCCACGCCCACGCGGGCACGCGGTGCAGGCTGCGGCGCCAGCTGGGCGGCGCGAAATCGATATCGAGGCGCGTCATGCCACGCCCCCGCTGCGGGCCAGCCGGGCGGCCGGCGACAAGGCGCCGTCCCCGTCCGGCGTGGAAAAAATCTGGCAGTGGAACTCTTTCGCCTGTGTCATCCATGCGGGCGGCGGCGCGCCGCACAGCTGCAGCAGCACCGGTGCGGGCACGCCTTGCAGCAGCGCCTCGCGCGCCAAGGTCTGCGCCAGCCAGCCAAGGCCGGCGTCTGCGGGCACGGGCAGCGCGCGCACGGCGCGCAGGCGGCCATCGTGCCGCACGCCCAGGGTCAGGACGTTCTCCTGCAACTGGCCAAACCAGGCGCCTGGCTTCAACGCGCCGTGCCAGCGGTTCCAGTGGCGCGCGAATTGCGGTGCGATAAAAATCAGGGCCAGCTTGCGTGCGTCGGCCACGCGCGTCAGCTGCGCCAGCAGCGCACGGGGCACGGCGCAAAAGAACGGCGCGCGCGCATCCCAGGCGCTGCTGCTGTGCCACAGGCCGGGCGCATCGCCATACAGCGACTGGAAGCGCAGCGCGGCGGCAGCCTCGATATCGGCCAGGCGCGCGGCGCCTTGCGGCATGTCCACTTGCCACAGGCGCGCCAATCCATTGTCGAGCACCACGGACAGGGGCCAGCCGGCGTATTGGCTGGCTGGCAGAATCTGTTCCAACGCCTGGCCCAGGGCGGCAAAGTCGCCATGCAGCGTGCCGTCCGGCACATACGCAGCTTCGCCCAGCAATATCCATGCAGGGGCGCGCCAGCGGCTGCTGCGCCACAGGCTCACCTTGCCCGCCGCCACGCCCAGGCGCAAACCTTGTCCAAAACCTCTACGCATGCAGGGTGACCCTCTTGATTTCCGTGATGGTGGTGGCGCCCCGCTTGACCAGTTCCAGCGCCGCCAGGCGCAGGCTGCGCGTGCCGTTCGCATACGCGGCCGCCTTGATCTGCCGGATCGGTTTCTTGTCGACGATCAGTTCGCGGATTTCATCGGTCAGCACGAGGATTTCGGCAATCGAGCGGCGCCCCTTGTAGCCCGTGCCGCGGCAGTCGCCGCAGCCCTTGCCCTGCTTGAATTGATACTGCGCCACGTCGGCGCGCGCCAGGCCCACGCTGGCCAGCTCACCATCGTCGGGCGTGTAGTCGGTGGCGCAATGGGGGCAGTTGGTGCGGATCAGCCGTTGCGCCCAGATGCCGTTCAGGGCCGAGACGAACGCATACGGATCGATGCCCATGTGGGTAAACCGGCCGAACACGTCGAAGACGTTATTCGCATGCACGGTGGTGAGCACCAGGTGGCCCGTGAGGGCCGACTGCACGGCGATTTCCGCCGTTTCGCGGTCGCGGATCTCGCCCACCATGATCTTGTCGGGGTCGTGGCGCAGGATGGAGCGCAAGCCCTTGGCAAACGTCAGCCCCTTCTTTTCATTGACGGGTATCTGCAAAATGCCGGGCAGCTGGTATTCGACGGGGTCTTCGATGGTGATGATCTTTTCGCGCCCGTTGTGGATTTCCGTCAGCGCCGCATACAGGGTCGTCGTCTTGCCGGAGCCGGTCGGTCCCGTCACGAGCAGCATGCCGTAGGCTTCCTGCGCCAGCGCGCGCAAGGCTTCCAGCGATGGCGCGTCAAAGCCCAGCGCTTCCAGGGTCAGGGCGCCATACGCCTCGATCATGGCGCGCTTGTCGAGGATACGGATGACCGCATCCTCGCCATGGATGCTGGGCATGATGGAGACGCGCAGATCGATTTCGCGTCCGCCCGATTCGACGCGGAAGCTGCCGTCCTGCGGCACGCGGCGCTCGGCGATATCGAGTTCGGCCAGCACTTTCAGGCGCGAGATGATGTGCTCGGCCACTTCGATGCCGTTGACGGACGTGGCGTGATCGAGCACGCCGTCGACGCGGTACTTGACGGCCAGGCCGCCGGCCGTGCTTTCCAGGTGGATGTCGGAAGCGCCCGCCTTCAGCGCGTCATATAAGGTCGAGTTGACCAGCTTGACGGCGGGACTGGCCGCTTCCGACACGCTGGCGAACGACAGCACGGCCGCCGTCTTGCCGTCGCGCCGCGCATCCGTGGCGGCGCCGGGCAGCAGGCTGTCGACGGCGCGCGCCGATTCTTCCTGCTTCGACAGATAGGCGCCGATGTCGGCCTGCAGCGCCAGGCGCACGTGCAAGGTGCCCTGCCCGGCGCGCGCACTCAGCCAGGTTTGCAGGTCGAGATCGAACGGGTCGGCAATCACGCCCACCAGCTGGCCGTCGGCGGCGCGCAGCAGCACGCTGTGGCGCGCCAGCGCCTGCGACAGGGGCAGCACATCGAAGGCGGGAGAAAACGCCAGCATGTCGGCCGTTTCCAGCACGTCCAGGCCGAACGGGCGCGCCAGTTCGCGCACCACGGCGCGCGCCTCGATGCCGCTCAGTTCCTGCAATTCCTCGACCAGGCTGCGCTTCGATTGGCGGCTCAGGACGCGGGCGCGCTGCAGCAGGGCGGCGTCGATGGCGACGCTGGCCAGGGTGGATTCGGCAGCGGTCTGCATCATGAAATATCGCCGGCAAGGTCAAAGATGGGCATATACAGCAGGATCACGATGGCGCCCACGACCAGGCCGATGCCAGCCATCAGCAAGGGTTCGAAAGTACGCGTAAAGCGGTCGATCCAGCGGCTGATTTCACCGTCGTAGAAGGCGGCCGACTGCGTCAGCATGGGCCCCATGTCGCCCGTGCGCTCGCCCACGCGCAGCATGCGCAGGGAAATCGGCGTCGTCAATTGATGCTGCTCGAAGGCGGACGACAGGGGCTGGCCCGCCTCGATGGCGCCGCGCGCGCCCTGCAAGGATGCCTGCATGCCCGGCGAGACCATCGCTTGCACGGTGGAAATCGCCTGCGCGATGGTGATGCCGCCTTCGGCCAGCATGCCCAGGGTCAGGTACAGGCGCGACAGTTCATAGATGCGCACGCGCTCGCCGATGCCGGGCAGTTTCGCCAGCAGGCGCGCCACGCCGCCATGGCGCAGCACGCGCCGCACGGCCATGAACACCGCGCTGCCGGCGAGCGCCAGCCCAAGCAGCAACAGCACGCCATGCTGCGTGACGAACTGGCCCCAGCTGAGCATGACTTGCGACATCCACGGCAGGTTGCGCCCTGCGCCCTGGTAAACCTCGGCGAAACGGGGCACCACATAACTGATCAGGAAGGCGCTGACGCCGCCGCCCACGGCCAGCAGGATGGTGGGATAGATGGCGGCGCTGACGATCTTGCCACGCACCGTATCGATGCGCTGCTGGTAGTCGATGTAGCGCGACAGCGCGCGCGGCAAGTCGCTCGTGCCCTCGGCCGCCTTGACGATGCCGATATACAGAGGGGGGAACAGTTCCGCCTGCTCTGCCAGCACGGCGGAAAAGCGCTTGCCTTCGCGCAAGCCTTCCAGCAGGCGCGTGAGCACGCTGCGCGTGGCCGGCGACGCTTCCTTTTCCAGCAAGGCTTCCAGCGCTTCGACGATGCCCAGGCCCGCTTGCAGCAGCGCCAGCAATTCCTGGCTGAACAGCAGCAGTGGCAAGGCGCGCGCCCGCTGGCGCCCGGCCGCGCTGAACGGCGTGGCACGCAACGGGCGGATGGCGCTGACAAACAAGCCGCGCGCTTCGGCCTGGCGGCGCGCGTCGGCTTCATCTCGGCCGTCGATCACGCACGTATGCAAGGTTGCTACGGCCTGGTCCGTGGAAAGCGCGCGTACTTCGAACTGCATGATGGCTTGTCCGTAGGAAAAAGAATGGCGCTGGCGTTATTGCGAGCTGATGTCGGCGTTCTCGCCGCTGCCGCCCGGCTGGCCATCCTTGCCCATCGAGACGATGTCGTACTCGCCCTTGCTGCCGGGCGCGCGGTATTGATAGGCATGGCCCCACGGGTCGAGCGGCACGGCCTTTTTCAGGTAGGGACCATTCCAGCGCGTGCCGGCGGCAGGCGGCGCGGCCAGCAGCGCGGCCAGGCCTTCTTCCGTGGTGGGATAGCGCCCCACGTCGAGGCGGTAGGTGTCGAGCGATTTTTCAAACGCCTCGATCTGCGCCTTGGCCACCGTCACTTCGGATTTGCCCAGCTGGGCGAAATACTTGGGGCCGACATACGCCGCCAGCAAGCCGATGATCACGATGACGACCAGCAATTCGAGCAAGGTAAAGCCGCGCGCATGGCGCGTTGCCGCAAGGTTCTGCCTGTGTGCTGCATGCATCCGGTAACTCCTTATTGCCTACCTTCAATACATTGCGTCGCTGCGCGCGGCGGATGGCCACGCACAGGCGACACGCGCTTGCCTGATGCTTATCAGCCTACCATGCCGGTTATGGTTCATACAATCTTTTCTTTGTACTGTGAACAACAAATTCCGACGGAAACCATCCAGTGTGCGCGAAACCGCCACGGCGACGCGCGCGCTTGACTGGCTGGTCAATCACTCAACTATTTTCAATGCGGAAACTATCTACTACTGGTTACCAATTCATAGTAAGTGATGAATTTTATTCATTCATTATTTGTAACTTTCAAATTAAATTTGCAAGAATATCAAACAATGAAATTGCCTCTTTTGCTATAGTAAAAATCAATTTTCTACGTATTGGTCTTATCCGTCCACGCAGGAAAGAGCATCCCAGACGCAAAACATATTGCATCCTACATAATCACCAAGGGAAAATTCATGACTCGTATTGTGCATTCGAAGGCAGCTTCCGCAGCAAGTCCTTTCTCGGCCAAGCAGTGGACCGGCGCCGCCATCCTGGCCCTGTCCGCCGCCTGGGCCCCCGCCGCCATCGCGGACGTGATCAACTTTGACAATCTGGATAGCCAGTTCGTCGGCCACGGCGACTCCCTGGAATTCGGCAAATTCCTGCTGACGGGTGCTTCGAATGCCGCCGGCGCCAGTTATGGCGACCTGGTCGGCGCCGTGTTCGACGGCACGGATCCGGCCGCCTGCGGCATGGCGTGCCCGACCAACAATACGAGCAATTACTATGCCTCGCTCAACGACGGCATCATCTACCTGGACCCGCTGAACCCGGGCGGCAGCGTCAGCCTGCAGGGTTTCGACGCCAGCTTCATCGGCTACGCCCAGGGCGTCACCTATCCGGCGGTAGCCGGCCTGCTGCGCGTGCAAGGTTTCTACGCGGACGGCTCTTCCCTGTATGAAACATACCAGCTGGGCGGCCCCATCGGCGGCAACTTCCAGTTCCAACACTACAACACCAGCGCCAGCTTCGGCAGCCAGCAATTCGCCTCGCTGGCCTTCTTCGGCTTCACTTGCAACACGGCCGGCAATTGCAACGCCTTCAGCACCAACAAGGGCCAGTTTGCGCTCGACAATATCGTCGCCTCGGTACCGGAGCCATCGACCTACGCGATGATGCTGCTGGGCCTGGCAGGCATCGGTTTCGCGGCGCGCCGCCGCCAGCAAGCCTGATTTATCCCTTTCGATTCCCGCTACCGTCACCAGGAAACCCTACATGACATTCCGTCCCGCCTTGCGTCCCATTTCGCTCGCCGTGCTGAGCCTGTTTGCCAGCCTCAGCTTCCAGGCCCACGCCGACGACCTGCGCCGCCCCTACATCGTGCAACTGAACGACAAACCGATCGCTTCCTACACCGGCTCGGTGGAAGGCCTGGGCGCCACCCAGCCTGCCGCCGGCGGCCGCCTCGACCTGGCCAGCACACAAGTGCAGCTGTACGGCGACTACCTGGAACAGAAACAGGCCCGGGTACAGGCCCTCGTCGCCGCCGCGCCCGTGCAATACCAGTACAAGATCGTCCTCAACGGCTTCTCCGCCCTGCTGACCGACGCCGAAGTGCGCCAGCTGCAGGCGAGCGGCGAAGTGGCCAGCATCGCCCCCGACGAACCGCGCGCCCTGCAGACGAACTACACGCCCACCTTCCTGGGCCTGGACCAGCCGGGCGGCCTGTGGAGCCAGCTGGGCGGCAAGCAGCATGCGGGCGAAGACATCATCATCGGCATCGTCGATGGCGGCGTGTGGCCGGAAAACCTGTCGTATGCGGACAAGGTCGACGCCAACGGCGCCCCGACCTTCGACCCGAACGCCACCCTGGCCTACGGCGCCGCGCCGGCCGCCTGGAAAGGCAGCTGCCAGACGGGCGAAGGCTTTACGCAAGACCACTGCAACAACAAGCTGCTCGGTGCGCAATACTTCAATGCCGTGCGCCTGACCGAGACGGACAAGATCCAGCACTGGAGCGAATTCACCTCGCCGCGCGATTCCATCGGCGACCCGAATGGCGAAGGCGGCCACG
Source organism: Janthinobacterium sp. EB271-G4-7A (assembly GCF_020858075.1). Classification (NCBI taxonomy): domain Bacteria; kingdom Pseudomonadati; phylum Pseudomonadota; class Betaproteobacteria; order Burkholderiales; family Oxalobacteraceae; genus Janthinobacterium; species Janthinobacterium sp. EB271-G4-7A. The sequence continues at coordinate 559,994 of NZ_JACYMI010000002.1, read as the reverse complement.
GCACGCACACCTCGTCCACCGCGGGCGGCAATGCGGGCGTGCCCGTCACGGCCAACGGCTCGCCGCTGGGCGCCATTTCCGGCGTGGCGCCGCGCGCCCGCCTGTCCGTCTACAAGGTGTGCTGGTCATACAATCTGGCTACCCAGCCGACCGGTGCGAAGAACGGCTGCTACGGCGGCGACAGCGTGGCGGCGATTGAAAAAGCCGTACAGGATGGCGTACACGTCATCAATTACTCGATCAGCGGCGGCGGCACCGTCAACGATCCCGTCGAGCAAGCCTTTTTGCACGCCTCGAATGCGGGCGTCTTCGTTGCCGCTTCGGCCGGCAATGCGGGACCGGCCAATACCGTGGCCCACGTCAGCCCATGGATCACCACGGTGGCCGCCTCGACGCACAACCGCGCCAATCAGGCCAAGGTGACCTTGAGCAACGGCGCCAGCTACACGGGCGCCTCGCTCAACTACAATCCGCTGCCGGCCACCACCCTGATCCGCGCGCAAGACGCGGGCCTGGCCGGCGCCGATGCGCAAAAACTGGCCCTGTGCTACCGCGCCGGCGACAACGGCGGCGTGGCCCTGCTGGATCCGGCCAAGGTCGCCGGCAAGGTCGTCAGCTGCCTGCGCGGCACCACGGCGCGCACCGACAAGGGCGTCGCCGTGCTCGAAGCGGGCGGCGCCGGCATGGTGCTGGTCGACACGGGCGTGGGCCTGGTGTCCGACCCGCACGTGCTGCCGGCCGTGCACGTGAGCGCCGCCGATGGCGCGCTGATCAATGCCCAGGCGCAAACGGGCACGGCCACGGCCGCCATCTCGCGCTTCGTCACCAACGGCAACGGCCCTGCCGCGCCCGTGGTGGCCGACTTCTCGTCGCGCGGCCCGAACCTGTACGACGCCAACCTGCTCAAGCCGGACGTCACCGCACCTGGCGTGGACATCCTGGCCGGCGGCACGCCTGCCCTGTCGCGCGCCCAGCGCGACGCCGTGCAGGATGGCAGCCTGGTCCCTGCGCAAGCCTACATCTTCCTGCAAGGCACCTCGATGGCCAGCCCGCATGTGGCCGGCCTGGCCGCCCTGCTGCGCCAGCAGCATCCGGACTGGAGCCCGGCCGCCATCAAGTCGGCCCTGATGACGACCGGCAGCACCACCTTGCCCGACATCCAGGCAGGCGACGCGCGCGGCATCCTGCCATGGGGCCAGGGCGCCGGCCACGTGACGCCGAACAAGGCGACCGATCCCGGCCTCGTGTATGACGCCAACCTGGCCGACTACAAGAAATACATGTGCGGCGTCGGCATGACGGCCGAGTGCGCGGGCGGCACCCTGGCCGGCTACAACCTGAACATGCCGTCCATCACCATCGGCAACGTGCTGGGCACGCAAACGGTAACGCGCCGCGTCACCAACGTGGGCAGCAGCAGCGCCACCTACACGGCCAGCGCCTCGCTCAGCGGCTACAGCGTTGCGGTGGCGCCTGCCACCCTGGCGCTGGCGCCCGGCGAAACCAAGTCCTTCACCGTCACCCTGACGCGCACCACGGCGCCGGACAACGTCTGGCAGTATGGCGCCCTCGTGTGGAGCGACGGCGTGCACACGGTACGCAGCCCCGTCACGGCCCGCTCGGGCCGCGCGGTGCAGTCGCCGGCATTGCTGCAGGCCGACAAGGTCAGCGGCCTGCGTTCGCTGACCCTGTCCACCGGCTTTGCCGGCAAGGTCGGCGCGGCGACGGGCGGCCTGAAGGAAGTGGCGCGCAGCGCGCAAACCATCAGCCAGGCCGCGCCGGGCAGCGTGGAAACGCTGGTGCAGATGGCCGACGCGTGCAAGGCGGGCGGCAGCGGCGTGCGGGTCGTCAATGTCAGCATTCCCGCCAGCACCGTCGTGGCGCGCTTCGAAATCTTCGACCGCGACACCAGCGAAGGCGCGGGCAATGACCTCGACCTGCTGCTGCTCAACAGCGCTGGCGCGACCGTTGCCACCTCGGCCACGGCCGGCTCGAACGAGGCGATCACCGTGACCACCCCGGCGGCAGGCAGCTACAAGGTGTGCGTGGTCGGCTATGAGCTGGCGAATGGCGCGTCGACCGGCTTCGGCCTGTCGTCGGCCGTCGTCACGACAGCCGACAAGGGCGGCAACCTGAAAGCCACCCTGCCTACCAAGGTGTATGTGGGCGGCAGCGCCACGGCCGGCGTCAGCTGGTCGGGGCTGGAAACGGGCAAGCGCTACCTGGGCGGCGTAGTCTTCCTTGATGGTAACAACGCGGCAGCGTCCACCACCGTGCTGTCGGTGGAGACCAACAGCCCGTTGCCGCTGGCCGTCCCCAGCCAGCGCAACGTGAAGGCGGACGCCAAGCTGTAACGGTATCGCTCCAGGCGGTAACACGACGCGCCCTGCGGGGCGCGTTTTTTATGCGTAACACGCGTACAATCGGCGCACGGGCAACTCGTCCGCCATGCGCAAAGGAGTTTGCATGTCCGCATTTCGCCTCAGCATTGCCATCCTGGCCGGCATGGCCAGCCTCCATGCACTGCCTGTCGCGGCGCAGGCCGCTGCGGCGCGACTGTCCTATCTGGTGCAATTGCGCGCCCCGCCGCTGGCCTCGCAAGCGGACGGCGTGCATAGGCTCGATACGGACAGCGACGCGGCGCGGCGCTACACGGCCCAGCTGGAAGCGCAGCAGCGCGCCGTGCTGGCGCTGGTGCCCGATGCCCCAGTGCAATACCGCTACACGGTGGCCTTCAATGGCTTTGCCGCCATGCTGACACGCGCCGAAGTGGCGCGCCTGCAAGCGAGCCCGGACGTGGTACGTGTATCACCCGGCAGCATCGAACACACGCAAGATGGCGGCGGCAGCGGCAAGCCGCAGGCCAGGCCGCAGGACCAGCGCTAATGGCTGAGCAAGCGCAGCGCGATGCCGCGCGACACGGCTTGCATGCGATTGCTCACGCCCAATAATTTGTAGATACGCTGCAAATGGCTTTTCACGGTGGCGCCGCTGATACCGAGAATTTCCCCCACCTCGTCATTGCTTTTCCCTTCGCGCACCCAATGCAGCACTTCCAGTTCGCGCGCACTGGCCGCGCGCGTGGCAGCCGGGCCGGCCATGCGCGCATGCTGGCTGCCTGGCAGCGCCAGCCAGTGCACGTGCAGGTAGGGCAACAGCAGTTCCAGCACATACGCCTGGCGCGCAGCGTCCGCCGGCATCACGGCGAACAGGGCAAAAAAGCTGCCGCCGGCGTCGCCCACGCTGCCGTGCACCAGCACGCCGTCGATGACGGCAGCCCCCTGGCCGCCCGCGCGCCAGGCCAGCGCAAGGTGCGCCAGCTGGCCCTGGCGCTCGCGCAGCAGCGCGTGATCGGGCGCGGCGCTGTGCCAGGCTTCGCTGCGCAGCACGGCACCATCGTCATCCAGTTGCGCGCACATTAATATGTCGTGCGGTAACAGCGTTTGCAGCGGCCCCTGGCTCCACAGAAAGAAATCGCCGGGCGCGACGATGCCATGCGCGCCGAGGATGGCGTGCAGCAGGTATTCCTGCTCCCGCCCCGTCAGCAGCATCATGCGCACACGGCGGCGTCAAACGCCAGATAGCGGTAGCCGCTGCCGCGCACGGTTTCGATGCGGTGGCCGCAGCCGCCCGGCTGCAGCGCCTGCCGCAGACGCCCCACGTGGGCGTCGACCGTGCGCTCGTCGAGATACGCTGCATGGCCCCACACCTGGTCCAGCAACTGCGCGCGGCTATGCACCCTGCCCGGATGGTTCATCAGGAAATGCAGCAGCTTGAATTCCACGCGGCCCAGGTTGACGGGCACGTTACCGGCCGTCACGCGCAGGGTGTGCGGGTCGAGCCGCAGCGCTGCCGTGCCTGCGCGCAAGGCCGATGGCGCGCGCCGGCGCAGCAGCGCGTGCACGCGGGCCAGCATTTCACGGGGACCGAAAGGCTTGCACAGATAGTCGTCGGCGCCGCTTTCCAGCGCCAGCACCTTGTCCTGTTCGCTGTCGCGCGCGCTGACCATGATGATGGGCAAGTCGCACAACACGCCATCCTGGCGCACCTGGCGCAGCAGCGCGATGCCGGACGCATCCGGCAGCTCCCATTCCAGCAGCAGTACATCGGGCGGGCCGGCCGCCAGCAGCGCCAGCGCGCCGCGCGCATCCACGGCGCAGCTGACCCGGTAGCCGGCGCCTGCGAAGTTATGCGCCAGCAGCGCCTGCATGGCAGGCGCAGGGTCCAGCACCAGGATATGGCCAGGCATCGATGCATCTCCCGAAAAAAGTTGGCGGCAATCTATGAAGAACTAAGTAATCGCCAGAAAATTATTGTGAATTTATTGCAAACAGAAGTGGATGTGATGCAAGGCGCCCGGCGCGACGCAGTGCGAGCACTGCTAGCGATGGGTAACGCAGCAGCGCGCCACTTATGGAAGCTAGAAAACACAAGAATTTATTGGGGGTTACTTAGACTGCCCGACAAGTTTTTTACTATGCATCAAGCGTAAAACGGTGACCAATACAATTTAGTTTCCTGATTTATAGCTATTTCAAATAAATAAACAAAAAAAACACAGCGGCCCGCAGGCGCGCTGTGTCCAGGCTGGAAAGACTAGGCCCGTGTGCCAGGCTGGCGGCGGCGCAGGGCAAAACCGATCAGCGCCAGGCCGCCCGTCAGCATCATCCATTCCGACGCCTCCGGCACGGCCGAGATCGTCGCGATGCTGGCGTAGCTACTGCCCGCAATGCTGGCGGGCAAGCCGCCGTTGAGCGGGGTCAGTTCGAATTGCACGAGGTTGCCGTTCGCATTGCCCAGATAAGCCATGCCGGTGTAGTCGAGCAAGCCCACGCCGAAGGTCGTGCCCGCGTTGCCGGCCGTGTTCAGGAAGTCGCCGCCGAAGACGATATTGAAACCGAACTTGCCGCCCAGGGTCACGTTGTGAAACCAGTCGTTGTAGGCGCCACTATTGCCGAAGGTCAAGGTGCCGGGCAAGCTGCCGCTGACATTGCCTTCCTGCGATGCCAGCCCGCCGAACGCTCCCGAGAAATTGCTGAGCACGGCGCTGGCGCCCGGCGCGGGGCTGTTGCCGGCGATAAAGGCGAAGTCGAGGAAACCGGCGCCCGAGAACTGGCTCGTGTCGATTTCCACGCGGTAGCCGAGCGGATCCGCCAGCGCCAGGCTGGAGCTGGCGGCCAGCACGGCGGCCAGGACGGCGCGGCGCAGGGCCGGATGAAGTGTCGTTGTCAACATGATGGTGTCCTTAGAAGTTGCCGGCGAAAATGCTGGCGGAATAATTGATCGTCACTTTCGACGGATTGGTGAAACTGACGGCAAACGAGGCTGTCGCGCCCGGCGCCAGGCTGGCCGCGTTGACCGTGACATACGGGGCGCCCGCATGGCTGCCCGTGGCATTGGCCAGGGCCACGCCGGCAGGCAAGCCGCCGAACACCACCTGGAACGGGCCGGACAAGGCGCTCGTGCCCGTGTTGGTGAACGAGAAGGTGCCCGTGTATTTTTGCGTCACGCGGTTGTACGCGAGGCCCGAACTGGCTTGCGCCACGCCAGCCGTGATGTCGCGGTAAGCGGGCTGCAAGTCCAGGCTGATGACGACCGGGTCGTGGTCCGAGGCGCGGTAAGGCAAGCCGTTGTACAAGTCTTGCGGCTTGGCCGAGTCGATGTTGTAGTCGATCACTTCCGGCTCGTCCGCATTCACATGCCACTCGGCCACGCCCGCCACTTGCGCGCTCAGCGACGCGCTGGCCAGCGCGTGGTCGAGGTAGCCGCTCTGGCCGCCGAACACGTACGAATACGGCATGCCGGACGGCCGCACGAAACGCTCGAGTTCATTGACGAAGCCGGCGCCCGTGATGACCTGGATCGGGTCTTCCGCGCCATAGGAATTGAGGTCGCCGATGACCAGCACGTCAGCGTCGCCGGCAGCGGCCGCCACCTGCGGCACGAAGCTGCCCACCAGACGCTGGGCTTGCTGCACGCGGGTGGCGTTCCAGCAACTCTGGCTATCGTTCTGGTCCGCATCCAGCCCGCTCGACGGGCAGCTGCCTTTCGATTTCAGGTGATTGACGATCAGCGAGAATTTCTCGCCATTGCCGGCGCGGAAGGTCTGTGCCATGGGCGGACGGTTGTTGATGGCATTGGCATCCGACAAGGCGGCGCCGACCAGGCCCAGCTTGGCCGGCTTGTAGATCATGGCCACGCGGATGGCGTCCGTTCCCGTGGCGGCCGGCTTCGGCACCACGGCATACGTGACGCCGCCGATGGCGGCGTTGAGCTGCTCAACCAGGTAACTGACGGCTGTTTCGCCATTGTTCTGGATTTCCATCAAGCCCACCACGTCCGCATCGATGGCTTTCAGTTCGGCGACGATCTTGTCGCGCTGGCGCACGAATTCGGCCAGGTTGTCGGCGCCGCGGCAATTGCTCTTGCTGGTAGACGAGCCCACGGTGCAGCCCTGCCCCGTCTGGCCAAACACGTTATTGCCATTGGTAAAGGTCGTAAAGAAGTTCAGCACGTTCGCGCTAGCCACCTTGACGTTGCCTGATGGCAGTTCCGGACTGCCCGTGCGCGGATTGTCGCGCGAAAATTGCGGCGTTTGCGTCGGCTGCAGTTTGTAGGCGGCACCGCCACCGCCGATGGCGCCAAAGTCCACCACGCCCGTCAGGTCGGCCACCGTGTCGCCGCTGCGCACGGTGTTATCCTGGCCGATGTACGGTATCGTCGGCGGTGCGACAAAGATGCCATCATCGAGCACGATCAGGTTGTTCGCATTGGCGGCGATCAAGGCTTGCGCCTCGGCGGAACCGGCCGGATGGCGGTTGGTCGGCACTTCGCGCCGTCCCGCCGACAGGCTCAATTCGCCGCGCGCGCCCAGGTAGGCGTTTTGCGACACGGTCAAGGGCTGCGTGAAGCGCACCAGCATGCCTTCCACGGCGGCCAGGTTCTCGTTCGGCAAGATCACATTCGTCGGCACGATGGCGTGGCCCGCGCTTTGCGTGAGGATGGCCGTCACGTCCTTGAATTCCGTATAGGAATTTTTCGCGCCCGACGGCGTGTATTCGACCACCGTGCCCGTCACGCGCACCAGCTCGCCCGGCTGCACGGTGGTGGCCGTGGCGCCCGTGTACACGAAGATGCCGTCCGAGGTCGATGGATCGCCATCGCCGGCCGCATCCTGGATGAAGAAGCCGGTGCCTACTTTCAGGGTGACCACGCCCTGCGTCGTCTGCACGGAATTGGCGTACGGGCTGGCAGCGCCGCTGCCCTGGATTTGCGGGATCGTGTGGCTGACGGCAGCCAGGCCTTGCACGGCGACATCGATCTTGCAACTGGCGCTTTGCTGCTGGTCGTTGCTGAAATTCACGATGACAGGGTAATTTCCCACCGGCACGCCGGCGGCCACCAGCAGGCTGACCATGGCGCTCTCGCCCGCCACGCCGGCCGCGCTGAAATTGGCCAGGCTGATGCCGGCCACGGCCGGCGAGCTCAAGGTGGCGGCATTCACGACGCCATCGACGTCGGATGCGCGCAGCACGGCGCTGCCGCCATTGCCCACGGCCAAGGCCAGGCTGGCTGGGCAGCTGGTGACGATCTGGTGCACGACAGGGCCGCCGCAGGCATTCAATGGCGAAGCCGTATTGCGCGGCGTCACGCTGCCTGTGGCGAAGTCGGCGCTGTTATCGTCCGTGTCGGCGCAGCCGCCATTCGCACGCGCAATCGACAGCGTATTCGATGGCGCGGGCGCGACGGCGCCTTCGAAGCCGTTGGCCGTGCCGAAACCGACCAGGTCGATGACGGCGGCGCCCGTGGGGCTGGTGCCCGTCTGCGCCGTCTTGCTATTGCTCAACAACACCTTGCCCGCCGTACCGGACATGGCCAGGCTGCCCGTGGCATCCGGCGCAGGCAAGTCCTGCGTACCGCCCGCGCCCTTGGCTTGCTGGACCAACAAATACTGGCCAGGTTGCAATTCGATAGCCGGCAAGGCCGTCACCGACCAGCTGGAACCGGCGGCGGACGCGTATTGCACGCTCCAGTTGCTCACATTCACGGGGCTGGCACCGCGGTTGAACAATTCGATGAAATCGTTGCGGTACAGCGCCCCCGTATTGCCGCCCCCGCCATACACCTGGCTGATGACGATATCGGAAGCAGCCAGGGCCGGCACGGACAGGCTGGCCAGCAGGGAGGCCATGACGGTCAGGCGCAACGGCGTGCGCAAGGGGGAAAACGAGGTGTGCATGAGGATCCCGGTCGATAAATAAATGACGCCGGTCCCGCATGATCGGCCGGCGCGCCACAATTAACAAAAGTATTTCAGACTTGTTATTTGCATATTAAAGGCCCGGGATGACGACTTGATGACATTTGATTAAGCCGAATGGAGTAATTTTCTTTCCAGACGCATCAAAATAAGTATCTTTCAAACAACAAACAATGCTTTCCATTTACGCAAAGAAAGCGCCAATGTGAAAAATATGATATATTTCAGGCAAATAAGTTTTGTTCTTGATAAGCCATTGGCAACTTTGAGAACCTTGCAATACAAATGGATTGAGCGGGCCCCATACATGCCCGGCTCTTCATCTGCCATCCTGGCGTGCACAAACAATGTCGCACAGCTAGCGTAGGCACCAATTACATCCTCAGCGCCTGGCGATATGCGCCGCGCTCAGAATGCATTTCCAAGAGGTAAGTAATGTTAAAACCAGCCACCCCATCCAAGTTCGCATCCTTGTTCGCCTGCAGCGTGTTATTGCTGGCGGCTAGCACGGCACAAGCGCAAAATGATGCGCAGCGCGCCAGCGGCGACGATAAACGCTGCCAGGCCACGGGAGCCGCCAGCAACGCAGGCGGCAAGGCGAAGGACGCCGACCTCGATAGCACGTACAGCGCTTGCAGCCTCGTCGATGGTTTCATCGGCTTCGGCGCACGCATCAACGACGGCACCAGCACGCCGCCGGAATTCGGCAGCGGCGCTTCGGACCAGGAATTGCGCAACCCGCAATTTGGCGGCGGCGGCCACCGCCTGGGCAATCAGTTTGCCGATGCGGGCGATACGGCGGGCGGCACGCGTGCGCGTCCGGCGCGCGACACGGGAAGCTATCAGTTTGGCACCCGCGATTTCGTTACCAGCCAGGAGTTCCCGCCGATCGATGGCGGCGCCGGCTACCGTGGACCGGGGCGCGCCTACCATGGCGCCACCGGCACCGATACCTATGCACCGCTGATCACGTCCGCCTCGCGCGGCACCGGCTCGCCGGCTGGCGGCTCCAGCGTGGGTGGCGGCGGGGCGACAGGCGGGATCGACAGCGGCAATAGCGGCATCGGCGTTCCCAGGCCGCCTATCGCCGTCGTGCCTGAGCCGGAAACCTACGCCATGCTAATCGCCGGCCTCGGCCTGGTGGCATTCGCGGCGCGCAGAAAGCGAAGCGTCAAAGCCGCTTAAGCTATCCTCCCCGGCGTCGGGCGCACCGCCAGGTCAGCGCTCAGCGCCGGTAAGCCATGTACGGCGCGGCCAGCGGGTCGCCGATAAACAGCCCCTGCGCCGGCCACAGCACACTCCCCCAGTACGCTTCCAGCGCCGTCATGCCGTTCAGGTAGCGGCGCAGGAGCACGGTAGGATTCGGGAATTTCTGCCAATAATTGCACGGCTCACTCACCGTACCGTAACTGGCCGTCGCGCCAGCTTCCAGCCAGCGCTGGCTGCTCATCTGCCCTGTGCCCTGCAAATCGCCACCGAATGACGTCAGGTGATCGGCCAGCGCCCCCGGCAAAAATCGCAGCGTGTCCAGCTTGGCCACATTGGCCACGCCGGTCTGGTACACCATGATGTTCTGGACGCTTTCAATGCTGTTGGCATGCACATTCGTAATGGTCAGCTTGCGCTGACGCACCATGCCGGTCGGCGGAAAGAATGCCGCGCGGCTATTGCGCGCGGCGTCGCTGGTAGTCAAATAATAGGCGCCGGCGGCCGGCACGGCAAACCCGCTGGCCGTGCCGCGCTTGATGACGGCCTTGGCATCATCCACGGAATCGACAGGCAACAGCATGGACAGGCGCATGCCCATCTGGGTCATGGGCCGGTCCACGTTGCTGTTGAAATAGATGCTGGGCTTGCCCGGGTCGCACGTCTTGACGCACTGCGCCATGTCATATCCCAGGGTAAATGCGGAGGTGATCGAATTGCACTCGACCGCATAGGGGGCGCTCCAGACCATCAGCACGGCCTGGATCTCGGGCTTGAGCTGCGCCTCGATGCGCTCCTTAAGCTGGGAAAATTGTTCGGCGCTAAGCTTGCGTGGCCGGTTTGGAATATTCACATGCACGACGTTGGCAAGCGGAATGTCGTGCGACTGGCGGTAGTACTCGCCGACCTCCACGCTATTCGGTTCCGCATCATTGATGATGACCGCCAGGTGCGCGGGCTGCAATCCTGGCGCCGCGCCAGCTTGCGGCACGGAGAAGAAAGCCGCCAGCAACACGGGCAAAAAACGTAGTGGAGTATGCAATGGATGGCTGCCAGAAAGATGAATCGAAACGACCGCAGCATGGCAGTCGGAGCTTGACGGCCAATTATAGCGCTGGAAATAGTGCCGCAACGCGGCAAACAAAAAACGGAAGCCAAGGCTTCCGTTTCTTATTGCTGCTGATAATGCCAGCGCGCGCTCAGGCTTGCAGCTTGCGCCGGCGCGCCACAAAGCCCATCAATCCCAGGCCGGCAAGCAGCATGGCGTAGGTTTCAGCTTCCGGCACGGCACTGGCCGAGATATTGCCGCTGTAGCTACCACCCGTTGCGGAAGCGACATAGCCGTCAACTTGCAGGAAATAGGTTCCCTCAAGCAAAGGCGTCTTGCCGCTGTTCAGCACCCAGGCTTGGTCCTGCGCCGTGAAATTCAGCAGATCGAGCGCGCCCTGCAGCACTACGCCACTGGTATTGCTCAGGCTAAATCCCGTCAGGGTCAGGCCGGAATTGGCGCTTGGCTTGAGCGAAGTTGCCAGCCCGCTGAAATCATGGATGCCCGTCAGCGTGAAGAGGAATTTGTCGCTGAAAAAATTATTCCCGGCGCCAGCAAGCTGGCCGGCGCCCAGGCGGAAGGAACCAAACAGTTCACCGCTGGAATAGTCGATCAGGTCCTGCGTCAGGTCGACCGGCGCATGGCTCAGGTCGACGGGAGCGGCGTGGGCGCCCACGCTGGCAGCGGAGAGCACGAACGTCATGAACAGGGATTTCAATATTTTATGCATACTTTTCACCAAGATAACGGCGGTCAACGCAAGCGCGCCGCGGGAAAGGGACTATAGCGTCACGACAGCGAGTCGTGTTCAGGCGGATTTCTGACGGCGGCGGGCGACAAACCCCAGCAAGCCCAGGCCGGCAAGCAGCATCGCATAGGTTCCAGGCTCGGGCACGGCCGATACCAGGTTGCCATTGCCGCTGAACGTGGCGCCGGTGCTGAAGACGATATCGCCGCTGACCTTCATATAGTACGCACCGGCGGCCAGGTTCGCGAACGACAGGCTCCATTTGTCGGTCGCACCGCTCAGCTCCTGGGTACCGCCCTGCAGCAAGGTGTTGCCGACGCTGCTGTACAAGCCAAAGCCCGTCAAATTCAAGCCGGTCAGGGCGCTGGTGCTTTGCGAAGTCAGGACCACGTTGAGCGCGCTGGGCTGCGTCACGTTAAACGTAAACACATCATTGAAAAAGCTGCCCTGTTGATTGTTCTTGAACTTGTCGCCAAATGTCAGCGAACCGCCGCTCTCCAGCTTGACGGCTTTCGGCAGGGAACTGATGTCGACAGCCGCAGTGGCCGCCTGGGACAGCAGGGCCGAACCGGCAAAAGCCAGGACAGCCAGAATAGAGCGGGTATTGTTCTTCATGCGACTCCACCAAGCAAAATTGTGGCCGCAACGCGGCCACATGAATTTATATAATCAAACCAGCAAGGATAATAGCATAAAGTAACTTTTTAAGTTATTTATTTTTTAATGAAAAGTTTCTTTATGGCATCAAAATAAGAGGCGAAAACTATCGCCCGTCAGCCACCAGGGCAGGCACATGCAGCAGTTATAATTGGCAAAGTTTTATCAGATTGACGGATCATCTCAAGAAAAGGAAGTCATATGTCCACCTGGACGGCATTGCATGCGGACACATTCCGGTTATACGGGCGCAGTGGTTGGCGCCTGACGCTGAAAGGGGCTGTCGGCAGCCGTCCCTTCCGCGCGATCGTCACCATGCGCCTGTGCCAGGCCGCGCGCGACGCCCGCGCTCCCTGGAAATATCTGCTACCGTTTTGCAAGCTGCTGCATCGCAGCGCCACCCGCCGCGCGGGTATCGACTTTTCCTGGCAAACCCGGGTCGGTCCCGGTTTCGCCCTGACGCATGGCTGGGGCACCGTCATTTCGCCTGGCGCCGTCATCGGCAGCAATGTCACCCTGCTGCACGGCGCGACCCTGGGCCGGCGCGATAGCATCACCGCCCCGGACCAGCGCAGCAGCGCCTATCCGACATTGGAGGACGGCGTCTGGGTCGGCCCCCATGCCATCATTACCGGCGCGATCACCATCGGACAGGGCAGCCGCGTCGCCGGCGGCACCGTGGTCGTGGCCGACGTGCCGCCCGCCTCCATCGTCGCGGGCAATCCCGGCAAGATCATCGCCAGCGACTGCGTTCCCGACGTCATGAATGCGGCGCCGCTCGGTACGCCCGCATCTCAGGCGCGCTGATACGCATCCGCATGGCGCACGATATCGTCCTCTCCCAGGTAAGCGCCCGTCTGCACCTCGATCAGGTGCAGCGGCAGCTTGCCAGGATTTTCCAGCCGGTGGATCATGCCGAGCGGAATATATGTCGATTCATTCTCTGTCAGCAGGCGCACCGTCTCGCCGCATGTGACGCGCGCCGTGCCGCGCACGACCACCCAGTGTTCAGAACGGTGATGGTGCATCTGCAGCGATAGTTTCCCACCTGGATTGACGACGATGCGCTTGACCTGAAAACGCTCGCCCACGTCGATGCCTTCATAGCTGCCCCAGGGACGGTACACGAGCCGATGCTGCACGTGCTCGGTGCGCCCATGGCGCTCCAGGTGTTCAACCACTTGCCGCACGCGCTGCACCTGATCGCGCCGCGCCACCAGGACGGCATCGTCCGTCTCCACGATCACCAGGTCCTGTGCGCCCAACACGGCCACGATGCGGCTTTCCGCCCGTATCATGCAGTTGCGGGCGCCGTCCAGATAGACATCGCCACGCACGACATTGCCCTGCTCATCGCCTGGCAACACGTCCCACAAGCCGGACCAGGAACCGATATCGCTCCAGCCCATGGCGGCGGGAAGCACCACGGCGCGGCGCGTGTGCTCCATCACAGCATGGTCGATCGAGACGCTGCGGCAGGACGAAAAAACATCCGCTGCCAGGCGAAAAAAATCGAGGTCGCGGCAACCGTCGGCCACCGCAGCGGCGCACGCCGCGTGCATGGCCGGTTCGAATTGCTGCAACTCGCGCAGGTAACTTGCGGCGCGGAACATGAACATGCCGCTATTCCACAGATAACGGCCATCGGCGAGGAAGCCACGCGCCGTCGCCAAGTCCGGTTTTTCCACGAAACGCTCAACTTCGCGGCCCTGCGGCGAACCGGCCAGCAGTGCGCCGGAAAGAATATAGCCGTAAGCCGTTTCCGCAGTGGTAGGAACGATGCCAAAGGTGGCAAGCTCGCCGGCCCCGGCCAGCGCAGCCGCTTGCCCGACCACCTGGTGAAACGCCGGTACGTCGGCGATGCAGTGGTCGGCAGGCAGGACGAGCATGACCGCCTCGGCATCGAGCGTCAGCAGATATTGCGCGGCCACCGCCACTGCCGGCGCCGTATTGCGTCCCAGCGGCTCCAGGACGATGGCCAGCGGCGCCACGCCGATCTGGCGCAACTGCTCCGCCACCATGAAGCGGTGCTCATTGCCGCACACCAGCAGCGGCGGCATGGCCTCGAGCGCGGCATGACCCAGCCCGCGCACGCGCAGCACGGCTTCCTGCAGCAGGGTCTGCTGCGAAAGCAGCGGCAACAATTGCTTGGGCAACGCCTGGCGCGACAAGGGCCACAGGCGGCTGCCGGCACCTCCCGACAGGATCACTGGGTAGATTTTCATGTCGGGCTCCTGTCGACTCAATGGCGCACGCTTCCATCGTCGGTCCGGCACTCCGGCCGCGGCGCCGCTGCCTGTCTGTCTGTCTGTCTGAAGGATAGTTCGATAAGGCGCCGTCGGCGCCCCAGGAAGATGGCCAGGCCCAGTGTAGGGGACTATGCCAGAGAGGAAATTGATACAGTGCAAAAGAGGAGCACATTAACGGGACAAGCGTGGCCGCCTGTCCCGCCGTGCCGCCCAGCGGCTGTTACAAGCGCCAGACCTTGATCCCCACGGCGCGCAATGCCGCCTCGTCAAAACACGCCTTCACATCGATGAAACAGCCGCCCTTGATCAGTTTTTGCTGGAAGTCTTCCACGGGCAGCGACGTCAGCGCGCGGTGCGACACGGCAGCGACGATGGCATCGGCGCGCGGCAACTCATCCCACGCAAACAGGCGCACGCCATACTCGTGCATGGCCTCCTCCGCATCGGCATACGGATCGTGCACGAACACTTCCACGCCATAGGTCTTGAGTTCGTTAATGACGTCGCCCACCTTGGAATTGCGCAGGTCGGCGCAATCTTCCTTGAAGGTCAAGCCCAGCACATTCACGCGCGCGCCCTTGATATAGCTGCCGGCGGCAATCATGTTCTTGATGGTCTGCTCGGCGATGTACTTGCCCATGCCGTCATTGATGCGACGGCCGGCCAGGATGACCTGAGGATGGTAGCCCAGCGTCTCGGCCTTGTGCGTGAGGTAATACGGATCGACGCCGATGCAATGCCCGCCCACCAGACCTGGGCTGAACTTCAGGAAGTTCCACTTCGTGCCGGCCGCCGTCAAGACTTCGGAAGTATCGATGCCGATCTTGTCGAAGATGATCGCCAGTTCGTTCATCAGCGCAATGTTCAGGTCGCGCTGGGTATTTTCAATCACCTTGCACGCTTCCGCCGCCTTGATGCTGGAGCAACGGTGCACGCCCGGCTCGACGATGGATTCGTACATGGCGGCCACCGTTTCCAGCGTTTGCGGCGTGTCGCCCGAGACCACTTTCACCACGTTCGTCAGCATGTGCTTGCGGTCGCCCGGGTTGATGCGCTCCGGAGAATAGCCGACGAAGAAATCGCGCTTCCACTGCTTGCCCGACGCCTGTTCCAGCACGGGAATACAGATTTCCTCGGTCGCGCCCGGGTATACGGTCGACTCGTAGACGACGATGGCGCCCTTCTTCATGTGCTGGCCGACGCTCTTGCTGGCGCCGATCAGGGGGCCGAAGTCGGGGCTGTGGGCCACGTCGACCGGCGTCGGCACGGCGACGATGATGATGTCGGCCTGCGCCAGAATGGCGGGGTCGGACGAGTATTCGGCATGCACGGCGGCGGCCATCTGCTCGTCGCTCAGCTCGCGCGACGGATCGACGCCCCGCAGGCAGCTGTCAACCTTGCTTTGCACAATATCAAAGCCGATGGTGCGCGCCTGCTTGCCGAATTCGGCAACGAGGGGCAAACCGACATAACCGAGGCCAATCACGGCAATAGTAGTCATAACAATACTTTCAATCTAAAAGGTGGAAACCGTAATTCGGCGATGGCGCCTAGCGGCGCAGCGCTTCCTTGAAGAACAGGCGGATAAAGCCCATGTCCTCGATAAAGTAGCGCCGGAACATGCGGCGCGGTTCCTGTAAAAAACGATAAAACCATTCCAGACCCGATTTCTGCATCCACACGGGCGCACGCTTGACGCGGCCGACGGCAACGTCGAAGGTGCCGCCCACGCCCATGGCGAACGGGATTTTCATCTGCCCCTGGTACTGTCCCAGGAAGTGTTCCTTCTTGGGTGAACTGATGGCGACAAACAGCAGGTCGGCGCGCGCCTCCGTGATCTGCGCGACGACGCCAGGCTCCTCCTCCGCACTCCAGTAGCCATTACGGTAGCCGGCCACGGTCAATCCTGGATACTTCAGCTCGTACAGACGCTTGACCTCGCTGACGACCTCCTCGCGCGCGCCCAGCAGATACACGCGCCACTGCTTGTCGGCGCTGCGGCGCATCAGCGCCTCGAACAAATCGACGCCCGCGACGCGCTCCTTGAGCGGCTTGCCCAGCAGGCGCGACGCCCACACGACCGGCATGCCATCGGCATTGATCAGCGCGCAGTCATTGATGATGCGCCGCAATTCGGCATCGCGTTCCGCCTTGACCAGCTTGTCCACATTGACCACCACATGCTGATGGGGATGGCCGGACTGGATGAATCCCTCGACTTTTTGCAGGGTTTCTTCCATCGTCAGATTATCAATCTGACAGCCCATCATCGTGATACGGGCGCTCATGACAGCTGCGCGGCCAGCACGGCCACGATACGTTCGGCAGCCTTGCCGTCCCACAGGTGCGGACGCTGCCCGCGCTTGCCTTCGCCGCGCAGTATTTTGCCGGCCTCGGCCACGATGCGCTGCGGATCCGTTCCTACCAGTACATTGCTACCTTCATCGACAGTGACGGGACGCTCCGTGTTTTCGCGGATCGTCAGGCACGGCACGCCCAGCGCCGTGGTTTCCTCCTGCAAGCCGCCGCTGTCGGTCAGCACTACGCAAGCATCCTTCCACAGATTCAGGAAGGCCATGTATCCCTGCGGTCCCACCAGGGTCACGTTCGGCCCCAGGTCGATGCCGAACTTGTCCAGGTTGGCGCGCGTGCGCGGATGCACAGGGAAAATCAGCGGCAAGTCCTGCGCGATCGTGCGCAGCGCGCCGCCGATCGATTGCATCATGTCCGCGTTGTCCACGTTACTGGGCCGGTGCAGGGTGACCACGCCGTAGCGCTGTCCTGCGCCCGTATGGGCCGCCTTGAAAAGCACCCCCTCGCCTTCGGTGACGACGCCGGCACCGAGCTTGTCGGCCTGATACAGCACGTTGTCCACCATCACGTGGCCCACGTAGTGCACGGCCGCTTCCGGCTTGCCTTCGCGCCGCAGGTGTTCCAGCGCGCTGGGTTCCGTGACGAAAAACCAGTCGCTGATACTGTCGGTGACAAGGCGGTTGATCTCCTCCGGCATGGTCATGTCGCCGCTGCGCAAACCGGCTTCGACATGGGCAACGGGAATATTGAGTTTCTTGGCAACGATGGAACAGGCCAGCGTGGAATTCACGTCGCCCACCACCAGCACGGCGTCGGGACGCTCGGCCAGGCACAGCTCTTCGAAGGCCAGCATGATCTTGGCAGTCTGCTGCGCATGGCTGCCGCCGCCGGCGCCCATGAAGACGTCGGGCTGGGGGATACCCAGCTCTTCGAAGAAGACGTCGTTCATTTCGCGATCATAGTGCTGGCCGGTATGAATGATCTTGAATCCAAGCCCGCCGTGGGCTTGCAAGGCGCGCACGATCGGTGCGATTTTCATGAAGTTGGGACGCGCTCCGGCAACCAGATAGAGGGTAGGCATCGAATGTTCTTTCAACGTTAATAAGGTCTAAAATAATGCCATCGTAAATTCTGCCGCGATATCGCTGCCCTCGGCAGTGACGCACAAGGTCGTACAGGCAACTTTGACTTCGTAGTGGAGCGAATACCAGCCCAGCGGCGGCTGCTCTCTGGCGCTGGACAACTGCAAACGCAGCTGGCTGCCGGTAAAACGGCCTTCCAGGCGGAAACGCGCGCCGCTTACCACCAGCACCTCGCCGTCCAGCGCCACCGACAGGTCGGGCGCAAAATGCCAGAACTGTTCCAGGCGGTGCGCCTGGCGTGCCTCGGCGCAATCCTGCACGCTCAAGCGCCGTGTTGCCGCATCGAATTGCACGCTGCGCACATGGCGCACGGGGTCGGTCAGGCGCAAATAGCCATCATGCGCACCGCGAAAGACAAACTGCGCGGGATCCTGCGGCATCTGCAGCACGCTGCTCGCCGCCTTGCGCAACCACATGAAGCGGCCGCCGCTGACGGACTGGTCCAGACCATCGACCCGCAAGGTGTTGTGCGCGGAAGTGCCGCGGAAATAATCGCGCCACTTCATATCCTGCCAATACGAGTAGGTACCGGGATCGACCAGGCACTCTTCGCCGCCGATCGACAGGGTCAGCGCCAGCGCGTCGGCATGCCCATGCGCCGCGATGCCCAGGTAGCCGAGCGGACCGCAATCGAGCATGCCCTTGATTTCTGTGGGTAGACCGAAATCGTTACCGAACAGCAGGTAACCGCCATCGGCAAAGTTCCAGTCGCTGGCCCGTCCATCCACGGCAGGCACGGCTGGCAACTCCGTGCCGCCAAGCAACCATTGCGCCGTCGCGCCATACTGCGATGGCGCTTGCCCTCCCCACAGTACATCGGCCAGCGCCAGCAGCATTGCCGGCCGGTCGCCCATAGTACCGGGCTCCAGGCGAAAGACGATGCCGTCATCGGCGTCGCCCACCATAGGCACATGGCCGCCGACATCACGCACGGCACGCAGGAAATGTGTGGCCCGCTGCAGTACCTGCCAGTAAGCGTCGCTGAACGGCGTTTTGGCGCGCGCACCGCTCAAGCCCGCCAGCAGCAGGAATTCGGCGGCGAATACCTGATAGGCAAATGCCTGCTCGCGGTTGACGCCATCGGCTGAATGCTGCAACTGCGCTTGCTGCTCCAATTCGCGCGCCGCCTGATCGCGCCAGGCCGCACTGTGCTGCCAGCACGGCCAGGTCTGCGCCGCAACATACAGGCCGGCCAATTCACCGATCAGATGATTGTTTGCCGACGAGTGGCGCGACAGATGACGCTGGATAAACTGGCAGTGGGAAAAAATGCTGTCCAGCCAGCGCGATCGCCGCCGCGCCCCGGCTTCTCCCGTGAACAGGGCACCGTTGCCGCCCCCCATGATGTGCCAGATCAGGCTCCAGTTAATCAGGCGGATGCCCAGTTCCAGTGAGCTGGTCCAGTTCGGCCCCGTCAACGGCGGGCATTGCTCCAGCCAGGAGTCCAGCTGCCCCGCCAGCGCATCGCGGTAGCGCGCGTCGCCGCTCAGCGCCCAGGCCTGTGCCAGCCGCACCAGATGCAGATGGCGGTTCAGCTCCCACACGTGCTTGATATCGCCCACGCTGCTACGGTCGGTAATGTCGAGCGCAAGGCTGAAACTGGCAGGTCCCGCCACGCCCGTCAGGGGATCGGTATTCCAGCGCGGCGAAGCACCCACCTGGAAATGCGCCGTGGCAAAGAGTACCACGTCACCCGCCATGATCGCGTCGGCTTCGCGCAGATACAGTGCCGCGTCCGCCAGCCGTGGTGCCGTATACGGCGAGGCGGTGCCGGTTTGCGCCAGCGGCGCCGGGATGGCCGTGCTCAGCAAGCCATGGCGCAACAGCCGCGACTGCCACACCTGGCGCAGGCGATACAAAGGCTCGCCTGGCGGCATGCAGCGCAGCCGGTTCCATAGCCAGCCCAGGCGACTGGTCCGCGCGCGCACCACGCTCGTCGCCACACTCATCGTCCCGCTCCCTCGAGGCGCGCGTAAAGCGTCGCCAGCTTGTCGAGCATCAGTTCGGTATCGAAACGCTGCTCGATCGTGGCCCGCCCCGCCGCCGCCAGGCGCTCGCGCAACGGCTTGTCGGCAAGCAAACGCTGCAATGCACCAGCCAGGCTCGCGACACTCTCCGGCTCGATCAGCAAGCCATTGATGCCGTCCTGCACCGCTTCGGGGATGCCGCCGACGGTCGTCACCACCACCGCCTTTTGGGCCGCCATGGCCTCGAGCATGGCCATGGGCAAACCTTCATGATAAGAAGGCAGCACGAAGATGCTCGCACGCTCCATTTCCGCGGCTTTCTGATCTGGATCTATCCATCCGAGCAATTCAAGCCGGTCGGCAATACCCAGTTCAGCAGCACGCGCACGGACCTCGGCCAGTGCGCCCTCGCCGCCCATGACCAGGCGCAGGTGGGGAAATTGTGCGCTCAGGCTGGCCACGGCTTCGACCAGTTCAAACACCCCTTTTTTCTTTTCGACGCGGCCGAGGAACAACAGGCGCCCCTCCTCTTCCGGCAGCACGGGGGGCAAGGCGGCCAACTTGACCGAATTGGCCACGACCAGCACGGCCGCGCGCGGCGCGAAAGTCTGCAGAAACTCGGCCCAGGATGGCGACAGGCCGATCACGGCCGAACTTTTTTCCAGGGTGTGGCGGATCCACCAACGGCCCACGGGACCCACCTCATCCATGGTGAACTGGCGGAACTCGCCACCGTGCAAGTGAAAGATGGTTTTGCATCCCATGCCGCGGGCCAGCGCCAGCAGGACGGACTTGCGGTAGAAACTGGCGCGCGACGAACAATGCGCATGCACGAGCGGCTTCGCCCCGGTCAGGCGCACCGCGAGCAACTGGCGCAATGCGTTGAAGGCAAGGGCAAGCTTGTCCATCGCCGGCACTTCGGCATGCGTCACGACATAGCGTACCGCATGCTCATCCAGGAAACCCTCCCGCAGCAGGACGCAAACGACGGCCGCCACGCCACCCTTGCCTTCCGGCGCGGTGCCCAGCATCAATGCCTGCGGCCTTTCGTCACTCACGCCGCCATCCCATGCCAGCCCACCGTGACCAGTAACTCACCCATCGATCATCTCCCAGATCAGATTCATTGAAGACATTGCAGAAAACACTTTGTGCACGTGCAATACGACTAACAAAAAAATAATGTTAAAACAACACAATCATTGCATTCATTACCACAATTGTCAACCGCAGCACGGCACTTTTCTTGTCTGTGCGCATCTGGAAAACCATGCGCCAAGCATAAATCATGACGCATGGAAATTTGTCTCTTTCTCTCAACATCGGTTTGCCAACAGGTATCGACCGCCTCCGGTAAAAAAAAACCTCTCCGCCAGCGCTGCGCGGAGAGGTCATTTCATATCAGGAGAGCGTCAGGGGATCGGCAAAAAAACGCGTCCACAACTTGCTCAACCATTGCCTGCAGCGTCTAAACCAATCCCGCATCGAGCTTTCCGATGCGAACTGATCCGGCTGCCGGGCAGGCAGTCATTTCGGTATCGTGACCGTCTGTGCCCCAACCTTCAGGGTGCGCGCGACAGGATCGAACACGGGTGCCGGATTGCTGCAGCCGACATCGAGCACGACCACAAACTCGGCCTTGGGTTGCAGCACGGTATTCACAAACGCGCCGTGGTCTTCCACCGTGCCTACTTTTGGCGGAGGGCCGGTGCGCTTCTCGAAAGCAATCGGCATACCCGTCGACACGGGAATCAGGCACACCATTTGTCCATCTTTGGCGACAACCACCTTGCCATTCTCGCCCGTCTGCATCGGTGCATAGGAATGGAAATTCCATTCAAACTTGCGCGGTGTGGCCGACGCCAGGACGTCGACGACCACCGCCGCATTGGCACCGCGCAAATACCAGACCTTGCGCACGGCCTGCGTCAGGGCGCCGCTGTACGCCGGCGTGGCATCGCCTTCCACATAATCGAGCTGAGGTGTGGTCGAGAAGGCCGTGATCTTGCCGCCATAGGCTTTGGTCCTCGTGTAGCCCTGCGGTGTATAGCCATCGATGGCTTGACCCAGGCCGCCATCGAAGGTGACGGCATTGTGCGCCCGCGTCTGGCGATACCATGTGCTGGCCAGCGGTGAACCATAATAGTCGGAGTAACCAGACTGCCCCAGCAGCGCGACGCCGTTGCGTACCAGGACAATGCTGTTCTGCTCGCCATGGCTGTGGTTATACGAGCCGTACGGACTCGATTTGAAATACAGCGATGTCCGTCCGTTGTCGGCCATGCTGCTGTGCATGGCCGCCCAGCCTATGCTGGGGTACAAACGGGCATTCTCCGGAGGCAGCGGCGTGCTGACCGACGAGACGGGCAGCGGATACGGCGCCTGCAGCAGGGTCAGCGCGTCCATCTCCACAGGCAGCGCGCGGAAATACCAGGCCGCCTCGGGACTCGCATAATGCGACACGAAGGCCTTCAGTACCGCGAAGGTGGGTACGACTTCCGCCTCATCGCCAAACAAATGACGCGGCGTACCGGGCGGCACGAAGTGCATGAAGTAGCGCACGAAACCCTTCGACCATGGCTTGCCGAACATGTCGATGCCGGAAGCGCTGGCCAGCGGCTGCCATACCTGCAAGGCAAGGTCCGCCGTGTACTGCGCATACGCCGTGCCATTCGCAAAGCCGCCTTCCGGACCGCTCCAGGCGCTGAATGCCGCCGCGTAGGCGCGGAAGGAAAAGTCAAACCAGGTATCGGCTTCCTTGATTTCACCGAGCGACAAGGTGGCGATGAGGGCAAGGAAACCCAGATTCGTGCCACCATGGGAGTCGAACGGATATTGATCCATGCGGCCATTGCTACCGGCCAGATCGGCGTAGATATCGTTGGTGCGCAAACGCACGACATTGAGCCACGCGGCGCGGCGGGTACCGTCGATGGCACTGCCCAGCGTATCGATGGCCTTGATCAGCGTCAGCGCGATGACGCGCGTGCCCTGGTCCTGGTTGACATAGCTGGTCGGACCATATGGATTGAGCGCGGCCAGCATATCGCCGCGGTAGATCGCCTCGGTCAGGTACTTCTGCTCGCCGGTCAGGCGGTACAGCAGCGAAGCGCCCTCCAGTTGGCGTCCATTCGCCGATACCAGAGCACGGATATTAGCCGTCTGCGCAACGTTGGCAGCCGTCAACACGGAACCCGTCTGCAGTGTCCAGTTCGAATCCAGAACTCCAGCGCCAGGCTTGACTGTCACCCAGTCGACCTCGGAACGCATCTTGAGCATGGCGGCATTGCGCTCGGCCTTCAGCGGCGCGCTCCAGGCACTATATAAAGGCAGGCCCTGCAAACTGCGCGGCCTCGGCATTTTAGCGATGCGCGCGCGCAATTCCGCATTCTCCGGCACAACGAACGGCGCCGAAGCCGTCGTGATCGTGAAGTTGCGGTAATCGGACCATTCCACGGTCGGCGTGGGGCGTACGCGCCAGGAATAACTACCGACTGGCAATAGCTGGCTGGGCAACAACCAGTTACGGGTCGTTGTATAGGTACTCACCGCGCCGGTGGCCGATTTGACTTCCACCGTATAAGATGCCGGCGCCGACACATGGCGCGACCAGGTAAAGGTGGGGGGATTTTGCGCTTGAATCTGCAGGTTTGTTGGTGCTGGCGCCACCACGACTGGGTCGACGGACTGCACCCAGTCGGCATGCGCCGGCCCTGCGACCGACAACACACCAGCTGCCAGCAATATTGGCAGCTTCACGGGAAAGAATTTCATAATTTAGCCTCCGAGGCAACGGCAATAAGATCGGAACCGATCTTGAAAAATAGGTGTGACAAGGCTGGCAAGATAAACCATTTTGCAGCGCAAAAATATTTGTGATTCAACGCGAGATTTAGAGACCTGGACAGGCCTCAATTGGAGTTGACGCCTAGCATTTTATTATACGCATTTTCATTTATTTTTTTTATGCTCATTCACGACCCAGCGGAACTTAACAGAAGATGTGTTGGGGATATCCGACGTTAATACAATTTCGACCATGATATCCTTATCTACCAATTGTCGAATATTCTCGATGAGCGCAAGTTCCTGCACTTTGGAGAACGCGGGTGCGGGTACGATGCGGATTTGCCAGCGGTCCTGCGCCACCTGCGCCACCTGCGACTTGAGGATATGTTCGACGCCCTTGAAGGCGAAGGTCAGCACGGATGGGCTGACGGGTTGACCATCGCCGCCAAAAATCGCATCCTCGTACTTGCCGCTGATTTCTTCCAGCACGGGAAATGGCCGGCCGCAGGCGCAAGCCCCCGCCTTCCAGCGCGCGCGGTCCGACAAACGGTAGCGCACCAATGGCATGACGTGGTTATGCAGCGTCGTACCGACGACAAAACCGAAATCCGCCGTCGGCTGGCCATCGCCATCAACAATTTCCACATATGCATAATCGGCATTTACATGCATGGCGCCAAATTCACAGGCGCTGGCAAACGCCACCCGTTCGGCCATGCCATACATATCGCTGACCCGCGCACGGAAACGCTCCTCGATCAGCGCGCGCTGATGCGGATACAAAGGCTCGGAACTGGTAAAGACCAGCGGAATGGACAGGAAGCGCTGCTGGCGCTGCAGGTAGCTGGCCAGGGTGAAGGCAGTGGATGGATAGGCTTGCAGCATGGCCGGCGCGTAAGCGTCGAGCTGATCGCAAATCGCTGCCATATAGCCTTCCTTCAGGTGACGCGAGGAGATCATCAACTGTTTGTCATGGCGGTTATGAAACCAGAATGGCGGCGCCTCGCGCGACTGCGGCACGACAACGTCGCCGCGCAGCACGGCGCTGCGCGCGCCGCGGCGAAAACCGCTACATTCCCAGTGCCTCCACACAAAAGCCATTTCGTACAGCACGGAAAGCGGACTGCGGAAGATCGTCAGTGGCGTGCCCGTGGTGCCGCTGGTTTTGCCGACACTGTACCAGGGCTTGGTCTTGCCACCGTTCGGATACAAACGCTGGCGGTTGGCGAGCAAGGTACCCTTGTCGATGATGGGAAAGTCCCGGCGCAACACTTGCAGCGTGTCGCCTACGGGAAAATGCTTGTCGATGTGCGCGTAATACGGCAGCTTGTCGATCGCGCATTGCAAGGTTGCGTGCAGCAAGTTCAACTGCAAACGGTCCATGCCCGCCTGGTCCAGCTGCGCATTGCGGCGCAGGCGTGCCAGCAGATGCCGGCTCAGAAAATTATCGCGCAGCAGCGAACGAAGGCCATAAAACAGCTCTTTTTTTACATTTTTCTTCATTCGGTGTCTTTAATACGTGTACCACATTTACCATGGTGCCAAACTGCACCGGCCTATACCGCCGTATTCTCGGACAGGATCTGACTGGGAATCGCCTCGCACGGCGAGCGCAACCTGGCCGTAACGAAACCCCTTACCAGGCCTGCGGCAGAAAGATGCCACAGCAAAATAGAAAAACCGGCATCATTGACACTGCGCTTCTTGACGCACAGGGCCAATGCCGCCAGCCCCCCCAGCCCCAGGCATGCCGCAGGCAGACGCCAGTCGGGGGCCAGCAGCGCGGCACCGAGCACCAGCGTCCAGAAACACAGCACCGCCAGCGGATGCAAGCACATGCGCATCACACGCCAGCACCAGGGCCGTCCCAAGGCTGACTTGAGCAGCACGCCGCCAGCATCCATGCGTCTGCTACGCCATTGGCGCCAGATCAGCGCGCCAGTCGATTCGGCATGTCCCGTATGATACACCGCCACCGTGTCGAGCCGCAGCATGCGCCAGCCGTGACTGCCCAGGCGCAAGCCCAGTTCCGCCTCCTCATATGCCTTCAGGTTGCGGTTTCCCGCATATCCTCCGGCCTCGTCCAGCGCCGCACGGCGATACAGTCCGCCACCCGCCAGCCACTCGACGTCGCCGGCGCGCGCGGCGGGCTTGTTTTTCAGCCGGTGCCGGTCAAACCGATTATTGATGTGCCGGTCGCGTAATACGCCGGAAATGCCACCCAGCGTCGCGTCGTTTTCGATGAGCGCCAGCGCCTGCTTCAGAAAGTCGCCCTGCAGTTCCATGTCGCCGTCAAGCAGATACACGAACTGGGCGCGCGTATGCTGATAACCAAGCTGCACCCCGGCGCCGCAGCCGCGATCGGCGGGCAGCGTCAACTGGACGATCTTCACAGGATAAGCCCGTGCAAGGGCGACGGTGGCATCGGTCGACAACGAATCGGCGACCAGCACCTCCACGCCCCCGGCAATCCCGGCAATGGCATCAAACACGGCGTTGAGGCAGCGTTCGATATTATGCGCTTCGTTGTATGTCTTAATTAAGATCGCTAACTTCATTATCCACCTGTGTAGAGCTGTCCAGTCCATCTGTCGATAGCGGCCCGCCGGCCTGGCCACCGCGTATACGTGCAGGAATGCCAACGGCCGTGGCGCCGGCAGGCACGTCGTGCAGCACGACGGCGTTGGCGCCTATGCGCGCGCCATTGCCGATATGCACGGGGCCAAGAATCTTGGCACCGCTACCGATGAGCACATCGTCGCCGATTTCCGGCACCCCGTTCAATCCGGCCCGTCCACCGAGCGTCACATGCGGGCCGATATTGACGCGGTCGCCAATCTTGCAGCGGGCATGCACCACGATGCCCAGTCCGCTATAACCGAACAGCACATCGCGGCCGACGATACTGGTCGGCGGCAGCACGATCGAAAACACGATACGGTTGAACATATAGAGAAGGCGCGGCAACAGGGGGATGCGGGCCCGCGCGAGCAAGTGCGCAATCCGGTAAATGGTCAGCATGGCGCCTCCCCGCTCCGCTCACGCGCCGTCCGTTGGCAAGAAGAAACAACACGGCAACTCATGCTGGCTCCCTGAAACGCCCGTTGGCAAAGTATGCCGGCTGTTTTTTCTCAATGACATTACGCTTGCTCAACGGCCGCGCCCCGCGGTCAATGATGTAAAAAATATACGCCATGGTGCCGAAAAACTCGGCGCCCAGTATCCCGTTCGGCGCGATCGGCACTTCCGTCATCGAACGGACCAGCAGCACGGCAAGCATCACCAGGCTGGCGCCATTGGTGGCCTTCGAGGCGCGCATCGCATAGCGGACCAGGAAAAACAGAAAGGCCAGCAGGGATGCCAGTCCGATCAGCCCCGAACGGCTGAACACCTGCAAGTACAAGTTATGCGCGGAAACCGCGCCGCTCAGCCCCAGGCGCAGGCGGTTTTCCAGGTTCCAGAACGATGCTCCCTGGCCAAACAGGGGATTTTCCATCCCGCCCTTGATGGCTGCGGACCAGATCCACAGCCGGCCCGTGCCCGTACTGAGATCACCCACCGCGCGCGAGTCGAGCTTGCTCTCGATCATCGTTAATAAATTCACGTCAGAAAACATGATCCAGATACCCACCATGACGATCACGAAGCAAAAGCCCATCAGCAGCACGGCCAGAAAGGCCGAACTGTTGCGGTTGTAGCCGCGGGTTTGCGTCCTCAGGTAGTTCCATATCTGCATGCAGGTGATCATCATGCCACCCATGAAAGCCGTCAGGATCGACGTCTTGGACTGCGACATGATCATCGTCAGCCCTGCCGCAAAAAGAATACCGAAATGTAGCCAGCGTTTCTTTTCTGGCTCGGCCATCTCCATCAGGAAAAACGCGCAGGCGACCGCGCCGAGCGCATTGGCGTGCGCCGTCACGCCCCATAAACGCAGGTTGAAGCCTGGAATCAAGCCATTGTAGCCAGGCTGGAAAGCGGCGCTGGGCGTGACGATGGCCGCGACCAGGCTACCGAACACCAGGGCTCCCAGGCAATACTTTGAAACCCGCACAGGATCGATGTCCGATACCTGCAGATACAGGAACATGGCAAGGTAGACAAAAAAGGGATAGATCAGCGACACGTGGAAGTAATAACGCTGGCCCATAAAGATGGGCACGATGCTGAACGCCACATAAAACACCATGAAGGCGATCACGATATCGTTGGGCGCGCACATGTCACGGCGCGTAAAGCGCGAGTGCTGGCGCAGCTTCTTGTTGAAATCGAACAACCATGCCAGGCACAGGGCGAAGGAGCTGCCGATCACGGCCATCAGGATCAGCTTGGACAACAGGCCCGAGGCGCCATCGCCGTCGCTCATGTTCATCAGCCCCTGCTCGCTCAGGGTCAGCTTGCGGAACGACAGGACGATGCTGCTGATGCTGGCGGCCACCGTCAGCAACAAGACCGTCGCAAATGCCCAACCGCGCCAGCGTGCGGCAATGCCGGCCACGAAAACGGCGCCGCCAATCGCCAGCAAAGCAAAGAGCAAGGCGCCCAGAGGCAACAGAAAATAGATGATTAACTCTTCCATGGATAGCCCTTAGCTCGCTTTCATACTATTTTTTTTCATCAATTTCTCACAGGCCCAAGGCACTCGCCAGACGGCGTCCGGGGCCAAAACGTTGCAAAACATACATCAGCGCGGGGCAGAAGAAGAAGCTCGGGAACAGCTTGCACACGCACACGCTCAAGATCAGCTTGCCCCCCAGTTCCAGCAGCTCGGCAAGCAGGCCCGGATGCCCCGGCGCCAGCCATGACACCAGGGGCAAGGACCAGAGCATGCCCAGCACGAGCGGGCCGCGCAGCACATTGCCGAAGTCGGCCCCGGCAAGCCGGGCACTGACGGCGATGGTTCGCATCTGCAGCAGCAGGCGCACCGTATAAGCGATGCTGATCACGATGCCCACATAAACCAGCTCCACATGCACGGCGAAGTACAGTCCGGCCAACATCAAGGCCAGGCAATAAGCCTGCGAGCGCAGCACCGTGCCTTGCCCGCCCGTCGCCGTCAATACCGCGCCAGACAGGGTGCTCATGGCCAGCGCCACCATGCCGACCGTCATGGCGGCAAACAAGGACGCGGCCTGCAGCCATTTCTCGCCAAACACCAGATGCACGAGGAAATCGGCATGCGTCAGCGCATACGCATACGATGGCACTACCAGGATGGCAATCGATGCCAGCGCGCTCAGGTAAAGCTGGCGTATGCGTGCCAGGTCTCCCGCCAGCGCGGACGCAGTGGAAAACAACACGGTTTGCATGGTCTGCGCCAACTGCATGGCCGGCGTACGCGAGAGCATCGACGCGGCATTGAAATTACCCAGTGCCTGCGGTCCCAGCGCACCGGTGAAGACGCCGCTGGCGTTGTCCACGGCCCAATTCAACACATTGATGCCAGCCACCTGGCGGCCCAGTGCTGCGGCCTTGCAGGAGTGAAACGGATTGCCGAATACCAAAGGATGCGGACTAAAGTAATAGCTGAGGGCAAACTGCAATATCGCCTGCGCATACCAGGCCGCCAGCAGCGCCCATACACCGGCTCCGGCCAGGGCCATGCCGACGCCAACGACGGGATAGGCGATCAGGTAAGCGCCGGTGGTGGCATACTGGATTTCACGAAAACGCAACTCGGCGCGTAGCCGGGCCTGAGAAATGCCATATACGGCAATGACCAGATACGAAGGCGCCGAATAGCGGAACAAGGTGCCAGCCAGCGGATTGTCCAGCCAGATGGCAAGCGGATAGGACATGCCGAAAACGAACAGCATGCCGAATACCGAACCCAGCATTAACCGGGACAATACCACGCGCAGTTCCTCTTCCGAAAAATCACCCTGCATCAATGCCCAGCCAAAACCCTGGTCGATCACCAGCGCCAGCACGCCGAACACCAGCAGTGCATAGCCGAACGTTCCCACCAGTTCCGGTCCCAGTTCGCGCATGATGACGACTTGTGCACCGAATTGCGCCAGCACGCGGATCAGAGTGCCTGCGTAGTTACTTTTCACCGCGCCGAGTGTCTTTGCTGCAAGAGTCATGTTTTTCTAGGTAAGTGAAACAGCACATGGTGCGGCGCGCACCGTGTGTCTAGCCGTGTATGCCCATCAGGCGAAGCTTGCTGGCGGGGTCGAGCGCCACCTGCATAGCTTTGACGAAGTCGTCCTGCAGGCGGAAAGCGGCAGCCGTGTCGCGGTCGATCGACGACACGCGGAACAGCAGGCCATCGGGAATCTGTCCCTTGAAACCGTAGCGCATTTCCACCAGTTTCTTGTCCGTGCGGTTCGTCACCACCACATCGCCCACCGTCGTCCAGTACGTCACAGGCTCGTAGCGCTGGTTTTCCATGCTCGTCTCCAGTCGCTTCAATGGGATATCGCCCTGGCGCGTCGACAGGATCTCCTCCCGCGTGGCACCGATCTGGAAGCCCTGTGCCGGATAGCAGATTTCCGGATAGTGCACTTGCGTGGTGTCGCTCTGGTCCTTGCCGTAGGCAATCGACAGCATGATACGTTCGCCCCGGTCATTGACATAGGTGCGCGACAGGATCTGCGTGTAGATGCGCTTGAGTTCTGCCTGAATTTGCGGGTCGATCACGGCGCCGATAGACGTCTTTTCCTCATGCCATACGCCAAACTGGCTGGGGACGATTTTCTCGAGCGCCGGCATCGGCATGGTTTCGGCCAGGCGGATGGTCGGCTTGGCGTACGCCGCAGCCAGGGAGGCGAGCACCATCATGCAGCTCAGCACAAACATGGAAAGTCGCGATGGTTTCATACTGCCCCCTTGTGACGGCGCTGGCGCATATTCACGAACCATTGCAACAGCGAATCAATGGAAATGATCAGGATCAGGGCGCTGATGAACAACACCATGCCGGCAAAACCGTGCAGGAAACCCTGGCCTGCGGCATCGCCAAAGTAATAGGTAATCAATGTCAGCACGATGACGCGCACCACGTTGGCGGTAAACGAAATCGGCACGATCAGGATGGCCAGCATGACATTGCGAAATGCCGACGTATGGCGCACCACATTCATGTAGAACAGGCCCAGCGATTCCAGGGTCAGCAGCGTCTGCAAGCCAGCGCAGGCATCGGCCACGAGCAGCTGGTACTGGCCGATCTGCAAGATGACGCCGCTGCGCGCGATCGGATAGCCGGCCCAGAAAAGCAGGTGCTCGGTGACATACGATACGGCCATTTTCATCGGCATCGTCAGCGCGCTGACAATAGCGCCTGGCAAGGGAATCATGAACAACATGAAAAAGAAGGGGAACCACTGCGTTTTCAAGGCGCGCGCGCCAAAGAACAGCAGCAGCAGGGCCGCCAGCATCATGATGAAGGAAGCCAGTTCCATGCTCTGGATACTCTGCGAACGCCCCATTACATAGAACAGCAATGCCAGTATGGCCAGCGGCCAACCGGCAGCCGAGCCGCCCGTGCCGCCCGCAGCGGCAAGCATGGCCGGCCATTGCCGCCCTAGCAGCCACAAGGCGAGCAGCAGAATGATCGGACCGTGCGCGTAACTCTCCGTGGACCACAGGCCAAAGGCCAGGTCGTGGAAGGTGGGCACGTACATGGCCAGCAAGCCCAGCAGCATAGGCCACCAGTGCAGCAGCAACTGTTTCCAGTCCAGCGAGGCGGCTGGTCGCGACTGTGCGAGCGTGGCCATGTCAGTAATCGACCAGTACGGAACCAACCACTTCCGAACCGCTGCGCTGCAGCTGCTCGCGCATGGCGTCGATATCGGCCAGGCGCGTCTTGTTCTTGCGCACGACCAGCAACACGCCACCGACGCGGGCACCCATCACGAACGCATCGGATCCCGACGACACGGACGCCACGTCATACAGCACGACATCGTAGCGCTCTTCCAGCTGCGTATTGAGCGCGCCAAAGGCAGGACGACTCAGCAGCTCCTGTGGATTCGGCGGCAAGGTACCCGCACCCAGCACGGACAGATCGACGAAGGAATCGATGACGGAAATGGCGTCCTGCTGGGCGCGCCCGGCCAGGACATCGGAGAGACCCTGGCGCTCTTCCAGCGCGAAAATCTCGTGCTGGCGCGGCTTGCGCAGATTGGCATCGACCAGCAAGGTGCTTTCACCGAGCTGCGAAAACACCACGGCCAGGTTGGCGGCGAACAGGCTGGCGCCATCGCCGCTATCGACGCTGGCCACGACGAGCGCCTTGCGCCCCAGCGAAAACCAGCGCAGCATCAACTGGCTGCGCACGGCGCGCAAGGTTTCCATTTGCGGGCTGAAGGGCTGATATGCCGCCACCAGCTCGCTGGCAAACTTGCCCTCGCCTTCCTGCAGATACGGATAGTCGAATTGTCGCGCCAGCACGTGCTGGATGTCGGCTTCGCTGATCAAGCCGAGACGCAAGGCCGCTTCGCCAAAACGGATGCCGAGCTCCTTCTGCATGCGCAGCACGCGCTCGGCATTTTCCGGGGTGATTTTGCCCGAGGCCAGCAACAGGGCGCCGATGCTGGAGTCGCCGCCCCGCAGGGGTGACGGTTTCGAAACAGGATGCGCGGGAAAGTTCATATTCAATTCCATCAATTAATTGGCACTCAGGCGGCGGGCCGGCAGAAGACGATGCAAGCCCTTGCGACGGCGCGGTGCGGCTTTCCAGTCGACCATGCCCAGTACTGGCACTTGCAGCAAGTCAGCCAGATCATGGTCGGAACGCACGCGGCGGTCCAGCATTTCAATCAACAGGCCCAGGCCGATACCCAGGAACGTTCCCAGGACGATGGACAACAAGGTATTCATCAGCACGCGCGGGCTGGACGGTTCGATCGGTGGCACCGCAGGGTTCAGCACGGCAATGTCGGACTGGTCGGACTGGCCTTCGATCTTGGTTTGCGAGAAGCGTTGCGATGTCACGTCGAAGGCGCGCTGGGCGCTTTCCACATCCTTTTGCAGCACGCCCATCTCATCGCGGGTACGGTTCAGTTCCAGCACCTTCGACTTTTGCGCCGCCAGCGCCGCGCGTACCGAAGCTTCGCGCTGCTGCTGGATCTGCGCCGCATTGCCTACGCTATTCGAGGCGACGCGCAGCTGTTCGCGCAGATCGGCACGCAGCTTGTCCGCTTCGGCCTTCGCGCTCTGGTACTGTGGATGATTCTTGTCAAGACGCTGTCCCAGTTCGGCCAGCTTGGCTTCGGCATTGCCGAGCCCCATTTTCAAGCTTTGAATCAGGGGATTCGACGCCACGTCCGGCGATTCGCCGCCATTGCCGCCAGTAGCCATGCGCTGGCGCGAATTTGCCTCCATCAACTGGCCCTGTGCCATCACCAGCTGTGCGGACAGATCATTCAAGCGATTCGATTCCACGTCGAGACGGTTGTCGACGCTGACGATACCGTTTTCCTGCTGATACTTGGAGAGGCGGTTTTGCGCCTTTTCCACGTTATCGCGCAGCATCTTGGTTTGCTCATCGAAATAACTGGCCGCTTTTTTCATCGGCTCCACTTTCAGCTGGATGCTGACTTTCTGATATTCGTCGGAAAAGGCATTGGCCACGGCTGCCACGAATTGCGGATCGGACCCCTTGAAGCTGATGTCGACCACGCTGCTTTCGCGCGATGGCACGATTTCCAGTTTTTTCAGCAAGAGATTGGCCAGCCAGTCACGGACCGTTCCCTTGCCTTCTGTCGCCGCATTGAATTGCTCGATGACGGCCGGACTATTGGCCAGGCCCAGGTGATCGACCACGCGCAAAGCCACATTCTTGCTGCTGATGATATCGATCTGCGTGGCCATGTATCCAGGCAACAATTGTCCAGGCATGGCCAGGCCCGTGACAGGATCGACGCCCTTGTAGTTCATGACCAAGGAACTGGTGGCTTTATAGCTCTTCGGCAATAACAGGCTGACAGACAGCGTGGCGAGCACGGTGATGATCAAGGTCAAGAAAATAATCTTCTTGCGCGCTTGCAAAATCAGCAAAAATTGAGAGAAATTCATGTTGGAACCTTCAATACTGAATGATAAGAACGAGGCGCCGGCCCCGTTCAAGACTAGAACAAGCTCTCTTTGACATACACGACATCATCGACCTGCAGCATATCGTCATGCTTGGCTTCAAGAATCTGCAGTTTGCCTTCCGCATCGCGGCGCTTGATGCGGATGCCGCGTTCCGTGCCCCGCTGCGTCAAGCCGCCCCCTGCGGACAAACCCTGCAACACGGTCATCGAACGCTCCAGGCGGAATGGGCCAGGACGCTGGACTTCGCCATAAATATAAAAGCGTGGCGCACGCTCGACAAAAATCACGTCGTTGCCAGCCACATCAAGGTCTCGGTTCAAATCGGCGCTGCGCACCATTTCCACGATATCGATCACTTCCCGGCTGGTCTTGCCATCGCGTTTGCGGATCAGGTTGATCGAATCACCGCCATCGGCGCTGACGCCGCCAGCCATGGCCAGCATATCCATCACGCTGCGGCGCCCTTCGATCGGATAGCGTCCCGGACGGTTCACCTGGCCCAGCACCGACACCTGCTGGCTTTGCAGCGAAGTCACGATAATGTTGACCTGTGCCTTGCGCAGGAAACCGCCGCTTTCAAGCAAGCCGCCCAGTTTCTTTTCTGCCGCGGAAACCGACAAGCCGCCGAGCGCCACGTTGCCAACCAACGGGAAGGTGATCTGCCCAGCTTCGCTGATGCGCGTCTCCAGCGCCAGGTCAGGACTGCCATACACGGAAATTTTCAATACATCGCCCGCACCCAGCTGTACATCGGCGGCACTGGCAACCCCCGTACCAATGGCCAGCAACAGGGTCAGGCACCACATGACAAGTCGTTTCATGATTCGTTCAATCCATAATGAGTTGCTTAACTTAAAATGCTGCGGCTTATTTCAAGCCAGCAACGCCACGATCATTCGATTCCGAAGAACTCGGTGCCGGTGCCGCCGGCGCCACCGGTACGCTTGGTGCTGGCGCGACAGGCGTCGCAACGGCCGGTGCCGCAGCCGGCGCACTGGCCACTGCCGATGCCGATGCCGAGGCGCCATTCTTGTTCAGGTACTCGATCTTGGCGGCGGCACGCAAACGTTTCAGTTCAGCATCGGCTGCATCCTTGTTTTTCTTGTTGAACAAAAATTGTTCAATTTGCGGTGCGGCTTGTGCCAGGGTCACGGGATTGTCGCGGATATCGGCCAGGGAAATGAGCAAGGTGCGGTCGCCCTCGCGGATGATGAACAACTGACCCTTCGGCATCGACAGCAATTTCGCGCTCAGCTCCGGCGCCAGGTCGGCGCTGGTGCGCGAGAGCTGGGTACGGGCAAACTTGACCTTGTTTGTCTCAAGCCAGGCCGCTACGTCGTCGAGTGTCTTGGCACTGTCCATGGCCGCCTTCAACTGGTCGTTCATGTCGGCACTGGCAATGATCAGTTCGCGCATGTCGAACTGCTTGCGTTCGGTGAAAAATTGCGGGTTCTTCTGGAAATACTCTTCCACTTCCTGCTTGGTGGGGCGGGTGATCGTACCGATGCGTTTTTGCATGTAGGCTTGCGCGACGATCAGTGCCTTGGCGCGCTCGATCGCCTGCACCACCTTGGGATCGCGGTCCGTCTTGTCCTTGGCCGCCTCATTCTGCAGCAATTGGCGGTCGATCAGCGATTCCAGCAACTGCTTGCTGGCCGCTTCCTGTTGCGCAGCCTGCACATTGGCGCGCTGCATTTCTTCATTGAGCTGAAGGACGGTGATTTCTTCCCCATTCACACTCGCCAGCGCCTGGCCGGCCTTTTTTTCTTTATCGCCACAAGCAGACAATCCTGCGACGGCCAGTACTACCAGGCCTGCGCACAGCAGGCGGGAATGCGTGGCGGATTTGCTCGAGGGCACACGGGCGATTTGCGCTTGGTTCAAAATGACTCCTTCAGTTCAGGTAAGGAAATCCGCTGACAGCTTTGTGAGCGTGATGATAACTCACTTAACAACAAAACATTGTCAAAAAAACAGATTTCGATTGAAATTATGGGCTTGCGACCACATGATTGTCAATATTATAAATATGATACACAGTGTACTAGCTTGCTAGGAAACTATTTGCTTAAAAAACTATTAAAAGGTCTTAAAAACAACTGTTTCATCAGAAACACAATCCGTGCAATCGCCAAGCCTCAATAAATAGTTTTCACAAGGCAATATTTCTCGCACAGCGACGGGCACTTGCATGACGCCGCACAATAATGGAAGGCGGGCCAGCATGGGAAAGCGGCAGGGATGGGGCCGGTGCTTTGGGAACAGTATCAATTGAACAGCCGCCGTGCGCCATGCGGGCCGGGCGCGGCGACAGCGGGCATGCCACGGGGCACAAGCTGGCCCGCCGCCAGGCAGGCGGAGCATGTCACCGTGCACATCATGTCGCCGTGCTTGCCTCATAGGATCGTCTGGCTCGTCGAATCACTGTTCGGCCGGCTCCAGGAACCGGCTATTGGACATCTTGCATGATTGCGCCATTTTAACGCGTATTAATTCTCCGCAAAAAATATTCAAGCCTGGTGTGGCGGCCCGCCATCGGTCCACGTTCAATGCGCGTTGTCGCGCTTCAGCACCACCTTGACGGTGCGCAAAATGATCCACAAGTCCAGCCACAGCGACCAGTTGCGCAGATAGTCGAGGTCGAAATGAATGCGCGCCTCCATCTTGTCGAGCGTCTCCGTCTCGCCGCGCAAGCCATTCACCTGCGCCCAGCCGGTAATGCCCGGCTTGACCTTGTGGCGCAGCATGTAGCCCTTGATCAGCTTGCGGTACTGCTCGTTGTGCGCCACCGCGTGCGGACGGGGCCCGACAATGCTCATCCTTCCCTGCAGCACGTTAATGAACTGCGGCAGCTCATCGAGCGAACTGCGGCGCAGGAAGCCGCCCACGCGCGTCACGCGCTGGTCGTTCTTGGTTGCCTGCACCACCTTGTCGCCATCCTCGCTCACCGTCATCGAGCGGAATTTATACACAATAATTTCCTCTCCATACAGGCCGTAGCGGCGCTGGCGGAAGATCACCGGCCCCTTCGACGTCGACTTGACGGCGATGGCGATGACCAGCATAACGGGCAGCAGCATGATCTGGATCAGCAGGCCCAGCACGATGTCGCTGCCGCGCTTGACCATGCTGTTAAAGCCCGTGAACGGCGATTCGCGGATGGCGATCACCGGCATGCCGCCCACATTGTCGAAGCGCGCCTGCATCAGGTCGAAGATATAGATATCGGGCAAGAAGTACACGGAAGCCGTCGTATCCTGCAACTCATCGAGCATCTTGCGGATGCGCGGCTGGGCCGAAATGGGCTGGCTGATGAATATCATCTTGATATTGTGTTCGCGCACATAGGCGGCAATATCGGCCATCTTGCCCAGCATCGGTTCGCGCATCGTCTCCGGCCAGCGGTCATCCGTACGGTCGTCAAAAAAGCCCCGCACGCTCATGAACAGATTCGGGTTGCGCTCCACGGTCGCGGCAAACTTCAGGCTGGCGTCATTGGCGCCGATGATGACGACCGAACGCACTTCGCTGTCGCGCCCGGGGTCGGCCACCATGCGCCGTGCGGCAAGATGACTGAGCAGCAATATGAATGGCGTCAGCATGAACCAGGCCAACACCAGCTCGCGGTCATAGTGAAACGCCAGTCCCGTCGCCGAACCCAGGAATACCAGGATCAGGGCCGTGATGCCCCAGCTGACGAAGATATCACGGGCATAGGCCAGCATGCGACCGCTGCGCCAGGTACGATAGGGATCGACATACTGGAATACTGATGATGAAATAAAGAACGCCAGGATCATCAGTACCAGCGAGTAACCGGTAAATGGCGAACCTGACAAGGCGGACAGCAGATACAGCGTGCCCATGATGATCAATGGGTCGAGTATGCGCTGGAAAAACGAGATCAGGGGTATATCATTAACCGTCATATTACACTCAGAACTGAACACTGGCGCTGAAGGAAACGCCTTTGGCGCGGTAGCTGCCTGTATTAATAATAGGGGCGCCCTTGCGGGTATCGCGGAAGGCATTCAAGCCCAGCTGGATATTCGGCCGCGGCGCATAGGTCAGCCCCAGCGACTCCGTATGTGTGGAGTCCGTGACATCGACAGGAAAGACCAGCCCGCTGGCAGCGGAAAAATCGCGTTTCTGGCGCCGCACTTCGGCATCCATGCGCACCTTCGACGAAATATCCCATGCAGCGGCCACGCTGGCGCCGTTATTCAGGCTGCTCGATACCAGCGCGCTTTCCACCGCGCCAAATTCGTGCCATAAGTTGCCCGTAAAGCGCACTTTCCCCAGCGGTGCCCAATTGACGATCAGGCGTCCGTTCGCGCCTTTCGAATCACGTCCCGAAAAGGAGGCATAGCCGCGCCGGACCCAGCCGGCGAGCAACTGCACCTGCGTCACCTGGCTGTAGCGCCAATAGATATTCGCCTTCACCTCGTCCTGGGTATAACCATCCACCAGGCTAAATTGCGAACCGGCAAGACGATTCGGATAATTGCCCTTCAAGTGCCGCAGCTGCACCCCGATCTTGCTGCCGCTCGAAGCCAGGTAATCGAGCCCCAGTTCGCTCGCATCCTCGACGCGATTCGCATAACTGAGGCGTGAAAGGTCATAGTAATAGCGCTCGCGGCTAACGCCACCGCGCAGGCGCCAGCTCGGATGAAACAGCCAGCCGCCGTCGAGGTAGGTCCTGTGCCGCGTACGCATATTGCGATCCGTACCTGTGGTTTGAAAGTCGCTGAATGGCGTCAGGGTCTCCGAATAGGTCGCTCCCGCATGGCCATCCAGGTGATTGCCAATATGCCACTCCAGGTCGGCCTGCAAATCCTTGCCGTTATAGTTCAAGTCATCGAAATGCTGGAACGATACCCGCGACCACTTGGCTTGTCCGCTCAGCACCTGGCGTCCAATCGGCCGGTTGAACAGAAAGCCGGCCTGGATCTGGCGCGAAGTATCGGAACGGGGCCCAGTGTAGCCAGGCGTGTTGTCGTCAAGACGCAAAAGGTTGTCATCATACGAATATGACGTGGCCAGGAATGGGAAAATCGTGTCGCTCCATGAGGCAAGAGCAGCCGGGCTGGCCATGCTTCCCAGCAACAATAAACAACCGGCACGCAATGCTGATGCAGCCGGAAAACGGCGTGATGCAGCAGCAAGACGGTAACTGTCATCGACATCTTTTTTTTGCGGGGAATTCAACATAGGTATTCTCTTTGATAGAGCAAACAGTTGATTGGCAATATTACCAGTAAGTCCAGTATCCACCGGAAACAATCCAGAGACCCAGTACGCCATTCGTGACGCCGTGCGCCAGGATGGGCGACCACAATGACTGACTGCGCATATAAAGCAGTGTATAGGCGGCACCGGCAACAATGCCCGCCAGCCACAAATTATGTTCAAAGCCAAACAACACGACGCTGATGACAAACGCCTTGGCACTGGCCAGGCGTGGCTGGAATTTCAGGAAATCAGGGGCATCGATCCAGCGCAGCAGGAAGGAGCGCCAGAACAGCTCTTCCATCACGGGCACCACCAGGGCGGCGCCGGCGATGCGCACGGCCACCAGGCTCCACTCGATCCGCCCCTCATTGCGGGGGTCGAAGCCGTCGGCACTGCCGATCGTCATCCAGCCCGCATCGAGGTTGATCCACAGCAGGAAAACAACAATGCCGGTCACCAGCGCCACGGCCAGCGCGCGCGCGCCCAATGGCACCCTGGCCAATTCCGTATAGCTGCGGCGCCAGTACAGCAGCATGCCCAGTACGACGCCGATCTTGACGGCATACAGCCAGCGCAGGTCCTGCGCGGCAAAGCCGAGCCGGCCCAGCATGTCGGCGATGAAGATGAAGGAAAGGTAGGCGAGGAATGGCGCTACCCGGGGCAAGGCGGCGCGGTCAAACATGCTGATGCGCACTGGAGGCGGAACCACGCGCCGGACGCCGTGGTCCGGAGCGCGTGCTTTTAATAACAAACATGCATCCCCCGATGTAAAAAATATAATTATATAATTATATCAAGCTGAACCGTTGCCGTGGCAAATAATCCTAACTTAATTACAACAGGAGAGGTGGAAAACAATCAACCGTTGGCGCGCGCCTCGATCTGCTCCCACTTTTCCAGCGCTTCCAGCAGTTCGCCTTCGATCTCGGCCACGCGCGCATTCAGGCGTTTGCCTTCGGCCGGCGTCTTCTTGTAGAAGTCCGGGTGCGACAGCTCGGCGGCCAGCACCGATTGCTCGTCTTCCAGCTTGGCGATCAGTTTCGGCAACTCTTCCAGCTCGCGCTGTTCCTTGTAGCTGAGCTTTTTCTGCTTGGCGGCCGGCGCGGCAGCCTCGACCTTCACGGCCGGCTTGCTGGCGGGCGCCGTGGCGATCGGCAAGGTGCGCACGCGCTCCCAGTCCGTGTAGCCGCCGACGAATTCGCGCCACTTGCCCTCGCCTTCGGCAACGATCACTTGCGTGACCACGTTGTCGAGGAAGGTGCGGTCATGGCTGACAAGGAAAACAGTGCCCGTGTATTCTTCCAGCAACTCTTCCAGCAACTCCAGGGTATCGATATCCAAGTCATTGGTCGGCTCATCGAGCACCAGCACGTTGGCCGGCTTGGCGAACAGGCGCGCCAGCAGCAAACGGTTGCGCTCGCCACCGGACAGCGACTTGACGGGCGAACGGGCACGCTCCGGCGCGAACAGGAAATCGTTCAGGTAGGTCATCACGTGACGGCGCTGGCCATTGATCTCGACCCAGTCGCTGCCTGGCGCGATGGTTTCCATCAGGTTTGCCTCTTCGTTCAGCTGCGTGCGCATCTGGTCGAAGTACGCCACTTGCAGCTTGGTGCCCAGGCGGATGGTGCCCGTGTCCGACTCTTCCTGGCCCAGGATCATCTTCAGCAAGGTGGTCTTGCCGGCGCCGTTGGCACCGATCAGGCCAACCTTGTCGCCGCGCAGGATGGTGGCGCTGAAATCCTTGACGATGACCTTGTCGCCATAGATCTTCGAGACGTTTTCCAGGTCCGCCACGATCTTGCCCGAGCGTTCGCCGGCCGATACGTCCAGCTTGACCTGTCCCTGCTGTTCGCGGCGCGCATTGCGCGTCAGACGCAGTGCTTCCAGGCGGCGCACGCGGCCTTCGTCGCGCACGCGGCGGGCCTTGACGCCCTTGCGTATCCACACTTCTTCCTGCGCCAGGAACTTGTCGAACTTGGCATTTTCCACTTCCTCGATTTCCAGCTGCTCCGCCTTGCGGGTCTGGTAAGCCGTGAAGTTGCCCGGGTACGACAGCAAACGGCCGCGGTCGAGCTCGATGATGCGCGTAGCAACATTGTCGAGGAAGGAGCGGTCATGGGTAATGAACAGCACGCTACCCTTGAAGTCGCGCAACAAGCCTTCCAGCCACAGGATGGAGCTGAAGTCCAGATGGTTGGTCGGCTCATCGAGCAGCAGCACGTCGGGTGCCGAGACCAGCGCGCGCGCCAGCGCCACGCGCTTTTGCATCCCGCCGGACAGGGTTTTCATCAGCATGTCGCCCGTCAGGTTCAAACGGTCGAGCACGGTTTCCACCTTGTTCGGCAAGCTCCACGCATCGGCCGCATCGAGTTTGACCTGGATGTCGTGCATGCGTTCCATCAGTTCGTCGTCATTGCCCTGGCCAAACTGGCCCGTCAGCGCATCGTATTCCTTCAGCCACGCCTGCGATTCGCCCATGCCGGAAGCGACGGCGTCGAACACGGACATGTCCGGGTCGAATTGCGGTTCCTGCTCCACATAGGCGATCTTGATGCCTTGCTGCATGACCAACAAGCCGTCATCGAGCTTGAACTTGCCCGAAATGACTTTGAGCAGCGAGGATTTGCCCGTGCCGTTGCGGCCAATCAAGCCGACCCGCTCCGAGGTTTCCAGTGAAAATTCCGCGTGATCGAGCAGCGCGACGTGACCGAACGCAAGTTGCGCCGATGAAAGAGAAATGACAGCCATAATGAGTAAGAGTGCTCGGGCGCCGCCTCGCGCGCACCGCGTGGTGCGCCAAACAGCCGCCGATTAGATGAATGAAGCACGCATTGTACCGACAACTCGGCACCACCAGTGCATTGCGGCCAGCATAAACTCAGGCCACCGGCGCGCGTTGCGTGGAATGTGGTGTCGCCAGCAGGAATCGAACCTGCATTTAAGTCTTAGGAGGACCTTGTACTATCCATTGTACGATGGCGACACGCGCAGCGGCATTATACAGGCAAGCGCCTGCCATTAACAGCCTGGCGAGCGGGCGGTGCCACTTCAGGCAACGCGTGCCGTAGCCCTGCCGCGCTGGCGCACCAGCAACACAAGCAATCCTGCCAGAAGCAGTCCATAGGTGGCCGGCTCCGGTACGGCGCTGATGGTAAATACCTGGATGGCGCCGAAGGTCACATCGTTGCCATGCCACGTGGAGCCATCGAGCAAACTGAGGCCTGTCAATGACTGCCCAGGGTAGTTATAGGTATACAAGAAAGAGCTGCCGCCATGCGTGAGGTCTTGCGGCACATACAAATCATGCCCATAGCCGAATGTCGGGCCATAATTGGACTGATTGTAGGTCTGGTCCTTGCCGATACCGTCACCGTTGAAATACTGCGGCAGTTGCTGCAGCCTGAAGCCGGCAGTCAGATTGAACAGGAAGGCCGTGCGTTGGCTGTCATCCATGGTGACATGCATGCCATCGGTGGAGCTCCAGCTTTGTGGATTGTAGCCGCCCACCAGCCACGTCTTGCCCGATGAATTCGTGGCCTCCATGACGGAAAAGGTGCGTCCCTTGCCATCGGATGCCTTGTGAAAGTCCAGCGAAGTGTCGCCCGCTGCCTTGCTGTAAATGTTCGTCAGCGCCAGATTGCCTTCACCGAGCCAGGTTTCCAGTTGCGCCTGATAGCCGGGGGACAATAGCGACGTACCGGGCCCCGCCTGCGCGCCCAGGCAAAAACCCATACTGGCCACGGCCAGCACCACACTTCTTGCCGTTCTGAAATTATTGCGCATCCTCTACCTCGACTGTCAGTATTTAAAACCGGTCTATGTTCCGGTTGCCAAATATAACACG
Organism: Janthinobacterium sp. EB271-G4-7A; assembly: GCF_020858075.1. Classification (NCBI taxonomy): domain Bacteria; kingdom Pseudomonadati; phylum Pseudomonadota; class Betaproteobacteria; order Burkholderiales; family Oxalobacteraceae; genus Janthinobacterium; species Janthinobacterium sp. EB271-G4-7A. The sequence continues at coordinate 517,495 of NZ_JACYMI010000002.1, read as the reverse complement.
ATAGATAATGTTTTTATATTTATTATTTAGATGCCGATATACAATATTTCATAGCAGAAATTCAGTCAGGCAGCACCGCCGTCACTTCGATCTCGACCTTCGCCCTGTCTTCGATCAGTCCCGCCACCTGCACCGCCGTCATGGCCGGAAAATGCTTGCCGATCAGCTCGCGGTAGGCAAGGCCGATTTGTGGATATGCCGCCACATATTCCTTCTTGTCCAGTACATACCAGTTCATGCGCACGATGTGCTCGGGCAAGGCGCCCGCCTCGGCCAGCACGGCGACGATATTTTGCAAGGCCTGGCGCACCTGTGCCGCAAAATCGTCCGTGTGGAACTGGCCCTGCGCATCCCAGCCTATCATGCCGCTGACGTACACCGTGCGCCCGCTGGCGGCAATGCCATTCGCATAGCCGCGCGGCCTGGCCCATCCCGGTGGTTGTAACACTTGCATATTGTTGTCCTCGTTGTTCATGCGTCCGCTGCCTCGCGCAGCAGTTCGCGCGCGATGATCAGTTGCTGTACTTCGCTGGCGCCCTCGTAGATGCGCAAGGCGCGGATTTCGCGGTACAGGCGCTCGACCGGATGATCGCTGACCACGCCCATGCCGCCAAACAGTTGCACGGCCGCGTCGATCACCTGCTGCGCCGTTTCCGTGGCCGTCAGCTTGGCCATGGCCGCCTCCTTCGTCACCTTGCGGCCCTGGTCGCGCTGCCAGGCGGCGCGGTAGGTGAGCAGCGCGGCCGCGTCGATGCCGGTGGCCATCTGCGCCAATTTTGCCTGCGTCAGCTGAAAGTCCGCCAGGGTCTGGCCAAACATCTGGCGCTTTGTCGCGTGGCGCAGCGCTTCGTCGAACGCGCGCCGCGCAAAGCCCAGCGCTGCGGCGGCGACCGAGGTGCGGAACACGTCGAGTGTCGCCATCGCCACCTTGAAGCCCTGCCCCGCCTCTCCCAGGCGCTGCGACACGGGCACGCGGCAATTGGCAAAGCGCAGGCGCGCCAGCGGATGCGGCGCAATGACGGCGATGCGCTCGGCGATTTCCAGCCCGGGATTGTCGGCATCGACGATGAAGGCGCTGATGCCGCGCGCGCCCGGCGCCTCGCCCGTGCGGGCGAACACCACGTAAAAGTCGGCGATGCCGCCGTTCGATATCCACGTCTTTTCGCCATCGAGCACATACTCGTCGCCATCGCGGCGCGCCGCGCACGCCATGGCCGCCACGTCGGACCCGGCCTGCGGCTCGGACAGGGCAAAGGCGGCGATGCGCTTGCCGCTGGCCACGTCCGGCAAATAGCGCGCCTTGTTTTGCGCGCTGCCGAACAGGCCGATGGCGCCCGAACCGAGTCCCTGCATGGCAAAGGCGAAATCGGCCAGGCCGTTATGGCGCGCCAGGGTTTCGCGCATCAGGCAAATGGTGCGCGTATCGATCTTGCCATCGGTGCCCGTGGCATGCGCCAGCCAGCCGCCCTGCCCCAGCTGCGCCACCAGCGCGCGGCAAGCCGCATCGACGTCGGCGCCGTGCGCGTCGTCCAGGTGCTGCGTCGCCCAGGCATCGAGCTCAGACTCAAGCTCGGCATGCCGCGCTTCGAAAAACGGCCAGTCCAGGTAAGTCGTATCGCGTGTATGTTGCATCTTAATCGCCCTCGAATTGCGGTGTTTCTTTCGCCACGAAGGCGTGATAGGCGCGGTGGAAATCGTTGGTGGCCATGCAAATGGCCTGCGCCTGCGCTTCCGCTTCGATGGCTTCATCGACACCCATGTTCCATTCCTGCTGCAGCATTTTTTTCGTCATGCCGTGCGCAAACGTGGGACCGCTGGCCAGGCCGGCGGCGAACAGCTGCGCCGCCTGCGCCAGCTCTTCCGGCTCGACGAGGCGGTTGAGCCAGCCCCAGCGTTCGCCCTCCGCCCCTGGCAAGGAGCGTCCCGTATACAGCAGCTCGGCGGCGCGGCCCTGGCCGATCACGCGCGGCAGCAAGGCGCAGGCGCCCATGTCGCAGCCGGCCAGGCCCACGCGGGTAAACAGGAAAGCCGTCTTGCTGCGCGCCGTGCCGATGCGGATATCGGAAGCCAGCGCCAGCATGGCGCCGGCGCCCGCGCAAATGCCGTCGATGGCGGCGATGATGGGCTGCGGGCAGGCGCGCATGGCTTTCACCACGTCGCCCGTCATGCGGGTAAACGCCAGCAGGCCTGGCATGTCGAGCTGCGTCAGGGGGCCGATGATGTCGTGCACGTCGCCGCCCGAGCAAAAATTGTCGCCGCTGCCCGTGATCACCACGGCCTTGACGTCGTCCGCATGCGCCAGCGCGCGAAACAGCGCGCGCAGTTCCGCATATGAGTCAAAAGTGAGCGGATTCTTGCGCTCGGGCCGGTGCAGGGTCAGGGTGGCGACGCCTGTGTCGACGGAAAACAGGAAATGCCGCGCGGCGTAGCCAGCCAGGCTGGCGCGGTTGCCTGGCAGGTCTTGCGGCTGACCGGGTAGATGGCGCATGGTCAATCCTTGAGGGAAGTGTTATTCAACTGCTGCTTCATGTGCGACAGCAGGTCGATCAATTGGTTTTTGTCGTCCGGCGTCACGCCGTGCAGCAGTTCCGCGATCCAGCCTTCGTGCACGCGCGCCATCTCGTCGAACGCGCGCCGGCCGGCCGGCGTCAGCTTGACGCTGTACGAGCGGCGGTCCTTCGGATCGACCACGCGCGCCACGAGTTTTTCCTGCTCCAGCTGGTCGGTGATGCCCGTGATATTGCCGCCCGTGACCATCATGCGCTTGGACAGTTCGCCCATGCGCAAGCCATCGGGAAAGCGTTCGAGCTGCGCCATCAAGTCGAAACGGGGCAAGGTGATGCCAAAAGTGGCGCGCAAGCGCGTGCGCACCTCGTTTTCAATCTTGACCGTGCACGAGAGCATGCGCAACCACAGCTTGAGCGACTGGTGGTGGTCCTGCGTCAGCCGGCTCGCCAGGTCCAGCACGGGTTCTTCCGGTACGTTCTCGGTTTCTTTATCCATGGTCTTCATTCAGTTACATGACTTCGCCGCCGGCGACGGCGATCGATTGTCCATTCATGGCGGCCGACGCGGGCAGGCAGAGCCACGCTACCGCATCGGCCACTTCCCGTGGCTGCACCAGCCGCTGCTGCGGATTGCCGGCCGCCAGTTCCGCGCGCGCCGCGTCTTCGCCACGCCCCGTCTTGCGCACGATGTTTTGCACGGCCTGCGCCACCATGTCCGTTTCCGTGTAGCCGGGGCAGACGGCATTGACGGTGACGCCGTGCGGCGCCACTTCCAGCGCCAGCGCGCGCGTCAGGCCGATCACGCCATGCTTGGCGGCGACATAGGCGCTGACATAGCGATAGCCTTTCAAGCCCGCCGTCGACGCCACGTTGACGATGCGCCCCCAGCCCGCTTCCAGCATGGCCGGCATGGCCGCCTGGCAGCAGTGGAACACGCCCGTCAGATTCACGGCCAGCATCTGCTGCCAGATGGCCGCGTCCGTCTTGCCGAAGGGCGCCGCATGCGCCTGGCCCGCGTTATTGATCAAGATATCGATGCGGCCGAAATGCGCGGCAGCCTGCGCGAAGCCCGCCTGCACGGACGCTTCCACGGCCACGTCAAGCACGCAGATGGCGACCCTGCCCGCATGGCCCTCCTCTTCCAGCTGCATGCGCGCGCGCGCCAGCCGCGCGCCGTCGCGCCCGGCCAAGGTCACCCTGGCGCCCGCGTCCAGCAAGGCGCGCGCGCAGGCCAGGCCGATGCCGCTGCCGGCGCCCGTCACCAGCGCATGCTTGTCGATTATCGCTTGCGTCTTCATGTCATCCTTCCAGCAGCCGCGCGGCCACCTGTTGCGGGGTGAGGCCCGTGCTGGCGGCGGCCAGCTGGCGCTCGCGCTGCAGATTGCGTTCCAGCTGCTGCTGGCCCGGGCGGTACTGTTTCGGCCAAGCCGCTCCGGCGCCGGCGCCGCCGTAGCCGATGCGCGCCATTTCCGTCAGGGTCCAGGCCGGGTTGGCCAGGTGCGGCCGGCCCACGGCGCACAGGTCGGCGCGACCTGCGGCGATGATGCTGTTGGCGTGGTCCGCTTCGAAGATCGAGCCGACGGCCATGCTGGCGATGCCCGCCTCGTTGCGCACGCGGTCGGCAAACGGCGCCTGGAACATGCGCCCGTACACGGGCTGCTCGAGCTTGCTGACCTGGCCCGAGGAGCAGTCGATCAGGTCGGCGCCTGCCTGCTTGAACAGGCGCGCGATGCGCACCGCATCGTCGGGCGTGATGCCGCCTTCGACCCAGTCGTGGGCCGAGATGCGCACGCTCATGGGTTTATCCTGCGGCCAGGCGGCGCGCATGGCGCGGAACACGCGCAGCGGATAGCGGCAGCGGTTTTCCAGGCTGCCGCCATATTCGTCCGCGCGGCGGTTGGTCAGCGGCGAAATAAAACTCGACAGCAAATAGCCATGCGCGCAATGCAGTTCCAGCCAGTCGAAACCGGCGACGGCCGCAGCCAGGGTGGCGCGCACGAAATCCTGCTCGATACGCGCCAGGTCGCTTTCCGTGGCCGCCCGCGCCACCTGCGACACGCCCGCCAGATACTGCTGTTCCGACGCCGCCAGCAGCGTCCAGTTATCCTCTTTCAAGGGCAGATCGATGCCATCCCACATGGGCCGCGTCGAGCCTTTCGGCCCCGCGTGGCCCAGCTGCAGGGCAATCTTCGCATCGCTGTTCGCATGCACGAAATCGACGATGCGGCGCCAGGCTTGCGTATGCGCTTCGCTGTACATGCCGGGACAGGCGGGCGTGATGCGCGCATCGGCCGACACGCACGTCATCTCGGCAAACACGAGCCCCGCGCCGCCCATGGCGCGCGCGCCCAGGTGCATCAGATGGTAGTCGCCCGCCACGCCATCGACGGCGCTGTACTGCGCCATCGGCGAGACAGCGATGCGGTTTTTCAGCAGCACGCCGCGCAGGCGGAAGGGCGTGAGCATGGGCGGCAAAGCCTCGTCCCGCATCTCCACGCCAGCCTGCTCGCCCGCGCGCCGCGCCAGCCATTGTTCATAGCCGGCGACGTAGGCAGGGTCGCGCAGGCGCAGGTTTTCATGCGAAATGCGCTGGCTGCGCGTGAGCATGGAATAGGCGAACTGCGGCGCTTCCATGGCGCTGTAGCGCTCGACGTTTTCAAACCACTCCATGGAATTGCGCGCCGCGCTCTGGATTTTCAGCACCTCGATGGCGCGCAGCTGCTGGTAGGCGGCCAGCGCCGCAGCCGTCTCGGCATGTTGATCGAAGCAGCGCGCCAGCTCGATGGCGTCTTCCAGCGCCAGCTTGGTGCCCGAGCCGATGGAATAATGGGCCGTGTGGGCCGCATCGCCCATCAGCACGACGGGCACACCGTCCTGTACGTGCACCCATTGCCGGCAGACGATGCGGGGAAAGGTGATCCACTGGGCCGAACCGCGCAAGTGCGGCGAATTGCTCAGCAGGCCATGGCCGTCGAGTTCCTCGGCGAACAGGGCTTCGCAAAAGGCAATGCCCTCTTCCTGACTCATGGCATCCAGGCCCGCCGCGCGCCACACGTGTTCGGGCGTTTCGACGATGAAGGTCGAGGTCTCGCCGTCATACTGGTAGATATGCGCCTGGAACCAGCCGTGTGGCGTCTGGCGGAAGGCAAACGTGAACGCTTCGAATTTCTTGCGCGTGCCCAGCCAGACGAAGCGGCAATGGCGCTGCTCGATTTCCGGCTGGTAGCTGGCCGCATAGCGCGTGCGGATGCGGCTATTCAAGCCGTCGCTGGCGATCACCAGGTCGGCGCCGTACTGGCGCGCGATGGCCTGGTCGTCCTGCACCTCCGTCTCGAATACCAGCTGCACGCCGAGTTCCTCGCAGCGCGCCTGCAGGATATTGAGCAGGCGCTTGCGGCCGATGCCGCAAAAGCCATGGCCGCCGGAACGCACGGTCTCGCCCTTGAAGTGGATCTCGATATCGTCCCAGTGGTTGAACGCCTGCAGGATGGCGCGCGCAGTCGGCTCGTCCGCATTGGCCAGGTTGCCCAGAGTCTGGTCGGAAAACACCACGCCCCAGCCAAACGTGTCGTACGGGCGGTTGCGCTCGATGACGGTGATGCAGTGATCCGGGTTCTGCTTTTTCATGAGCAGGCTGAAATACAGGCCGGCGGGACCGCCGCCGATGCAGACAATATTCATGGGGTGTCCGTGCGAAGTTTGAAGCGCTGCAGCTTGCCCGTTTCCGTGCGCGGCAGGGAAGGCAGGAAACGGATGGTGCGCGGATATTTATACGGGGCGATCTGCTGGCGCACGAAGTCCTGCAGTTCGGCTGCCAGCAGGTCGCTGGCCTGGCAGCCATCCTTCAGCACCACGTGCGCCTCGACGATCTGGCCACGCTCGGCATCGGCGCGTCCGATCACGCCGCATTCGGCCACGGCCGGATGGCGCAGCAGCGCCTCTTCCACTTCCGGACCGGCGATGTTGTAGCCGGCCGAGACGATCATGTCGTCGCTGCGCGAGCGGTAATAGAAATAGCCGTCGGCATCCATCTCGAAGGTGTCGCCCGTCAGGTTCCAGCCGTTCTGCACATACTCGCGCTGGCGCGGGTCGGACAGGTAGCGGCAACCGGTGGGGCCTTTCACGGCCAGGCGGCCCGTCACGCCGGGCGGCTGCGGCACGCCGGCGTCATCGACGATGCACGCCTGGTAGCCGGGAATCGCCTTGCCGATGGCGCCGCGGCGGATGCCCTGGCCCGTGGCGGAAATGAAGATGTGCAGCATCTCGGTGGCGCCGATGCCGTCCGTCATGGCCAGGCCCGTCGCCGCCTGCCAGGCATCGCGCGTGGCCAGCGGCAGCGCCTCGCCGGCCGACACGGACAGGCGCAGGCTGTGCACGTCGTGGCTGGCCGCCAGGGGCGCCATCTGGCGGTAAAAGGTAGGCGCAGTGAAGCAGATCGTGGCTTGATAGGCGCCGATGGCGCGCAGCAGGCCGTCGGGCGTGAGTTTTTCCAGCAGCACGGTGGCCGCGCCAAAGCGCAGGGGGAACAGCAGCAAGCCGCCGAGGCCAAAGGTGAACGCCAACGGCGGCGTGCCGATGAAGATATCGTCGGCGCGCACCTGCAGCATGGAGCGGGGAAAGCAGTCGCAGATGGCCAGCAGGTCGCGGTGCATGTGCATGGTGCCTTTGGGGACGCCCGTCGTGCCCGAGGTAAAGCTGATCAGGCAGACGTCGTCGGCCGCCGTATCGCATGCGGCAAATGGCGCATCGTGGGCTGCCATGCGCTGCTCCAGCTCCGTGTCGTCGGCGCCAAAGCACAGCATGGGCGGCAGGGACGCCAGTGCGTCAAGTTCCGCGCGCAAGCCCTGCGCGCACAGCACGGCGTTTACTTCCGCCTTGGCCAGGATGGCGGACAGTTCGCGCGCGCGCAGCAGCGGCATGGTGGGCACGGCGATGCAGCCGGCTTTCAGCACGGCCAGCAGGCAGGCGGCCATCATGGGCGTATTCGCACCGCGCAGCAGCACGCGGTTGCCAGGGATCAGATGCAGGTCGCTGCGCAGCACGTGGGCGATGCGGTCGACCTGCCGCGCCAGCTGCGCATAGGTCCAGCGCTGGCCGTCGGCAAGGATGGCGGTATGCTCGCCACCGCCGCTGGCCACGGCCACATCGAGCAGCGCGGCGACGCAATTGAGACGCGGCGGGTACTGCAGCTCGGGCAAGTCCAGGCACAGCTGCGGCCAGAGTTCGCGCGGCGGCAAGTGCGTGTGGGCAAAGTCGTCCTGGGGAGATGCGGTGGTAGGCGAAGGGTCGCTGCTCATGCTCATCCTGGCTGATAGCGGGCGCGTGCACAAGGCCCGGAAGCAGATACTTTAAACCTAAAGTATTTTTCCAGCAAGCGGAAAACAGCAATTTCAGTCGACGCCGTCCTGCTGCCGCAGCAAACGCGCCTGCTGCGCCACGCTGCGCGCCAGCGCGGCCAGGGCCGCTTGCATCTGGTCGCCATCGAGCACCGAGGCCTGCAGCAGCGCCATCATGCCCGCTTCCGCGCCATGCAAGCCGAGGGTGCGGCAACCGAGGTGCAGCCGTTCAAGCTGCTGGCGCGCCTGGGCCGGTTCGCCGCGTGCCAGCAAGGCATCGACCTGTTCGCCGGCGGCGACTATCTGCCCCTGGAAGCCCGTCAGATACGCCAGCAGGCGTTCGCTGTCGATGCCCAGCCGCTGCAACGTGTCGCGCGGCGCCTCGGCCGGCAAGGCCGAGACGTCGAAGCAGGCGTCGATATGCTGGCGCACCTGCTCCGGCTGGAAAGGCTTGACGATATAGCCGGCAGCACCGGCCTGCACGGCATCACGCACCGTGTCATGGTCATTGGCCGACGATACCAGCACCAGCGGCATGGCATCGAGCGCGCTGTCGGAGCGGATTTTCTGCAGCAGCTCCATGCCGGACAGGCGCGGCATGCGCAAATCGCAGAAGCACAGCGACGGACGCAAGCCGCCTTCGAGCTGCTCCCACGCAGCCGCGCCATCTTCGGCTTCCACGATATCGTGCACGCCGCAACTGTCGATCAAATGCATCAATACCATGCGCGACACGACATCATCGTCAACCACCAGTACTTTCATTGCTTTCTCCATTGGCGGCAGCGTCAAGGTGCCTGGCCGTATTCTACCCAGTTTCGCCGCGCGCTCGATGGCCGGCATTGCCTATTTTACATTTCCTTGCCCGAAACGGCTATTTGCGCCAACAGTGCGCGCAATTGCGGCAAATGCACGGCCACTTGCGTCCAGCGCCCGCCGTCCGCCGCCTCTTCCATTTCCGTGCACAGCATGTGCAGCTGCGTTTCATCGAGATAGGCGGCGCTGCCCTTCAAACCGTGCAGCAGGCGCCCGGCGCTTTCCTTGTCCTGCGCCGCCAGGGCGGCATCGAGTTCACGCAGGCGTCCCTCCAGGTCGGCGACGAAGGCGACGCGGATGCGCCGTTGCAGTTCGCCGCTGCGGATGGACTGGGACGGCGCCGGAACGGGAATCGCCGGCGCGATGCCGAACAGGGCATCGAGTTCGGCCTGTCCCCGCGCCGCGCGGCACGTTCGACGGCATGCGCGGCAACATGAAGCCGCGCTGCAGCTGGCGCTCGATGGCGCGCGCCAGCAAGCCATGCAGCGCCGCCTCGTCCACGGGCTTGCTGAGGAAATCATCCATGCCGACGCCGAGATAGCGGCTGCGGTCTTCTTCGCTGGCATTCGCCGTCAGGGCCACGATCATCAGTTCCTGGTCGCGCACGGGCTGGTCCGGCCAGCCGCCCACGCGGATCAGGCGCGTCGCCGTCGCCCCATCCATCTCCGGCATGCGCCCGTCCATCAGGATCAGGTCATAGCGCGTATGCACGCAGGCCGCCACCGCCAGCACGCCGTTGGCGACCACGTCGACCCGGTGCCCCAGCTCTTCGAGCATGACGCGGATGATGATCTGGTTGGTGGGGAAGTCTTCCGCGCACAGCACGCGCAGCTGGTGGCTGTGCGGCGCCAGCGCCACCTGCGGCACCAGCGGCGGCGCCACGCCATCGGCCAACGGCAAGGTGAAGGCAAACGTGCTGCCCTGCCCCGGCGTGCTGGCCACCTCGATCTCGCCATCCATCAGTTCGACCAGCTGGCGGCAGATCGCCAGGCCCAGTCCCGTGCCGCCGTAGCGCCGCGTGGTGCTGGCGTCGGCCTGCTCGAACTTCTGGAACAGCCGCGCCATGGCTTCCGCATCGATGCCGATGCCGCTGTCGCTGACGGTGAAGCGGATCAGGTTGACCTTGCGTCCGCCGCTGCCGCTGGCCACGCCGGCGCGCTCGACGCACACGCTGACGCCGCCGCGCTGGGTGAACTTGAAGGCATTGCCGACCAGGTTGACCAGCACCTGGCGCAAGCGGGTCGGGTCGCCCACCACGAAGGGCGGCAGGTCGGGCGCAAAGTCGATGGAGAAACCGATGCTGCGCGCGGCCGCCTGCTCCTCGAACAGGCTGACGACCGTCTCGATCGCCGCGCCGAGCGCGAAGTCGATGTTTTCGATGCTCAGCTTGCCCGCCTCGATCTTGGAAAAATCGAGCAAGTCATTGATGATCACCAGCAGCGACTGGGCGTTGGCCTGGCCGCGCAGGATCTGCTCGCGCGTGGCGTCGTGCAGCTGCTCGTCGCGCAGGGCAAAGCCCAGCATGCCGATCACGCCGGCCAGCGGCGTGCGCATCTCGTGGCTCATGTTGGCCAAAAATTCCGACTTCTGGCGCGTCGCATCCTCGGCCTTGCGCTTGGCCTGGCGCAGGCTTTCCTCGTTTTTCGTCAGGCTGCTGTTCACTTGCGCCAGCTTTTCCGACTGGGCCAGCACTTCGATCTCCTTGCTCTGCAACTCGGCCGTGCGTTCGCTGACCTGCTTTTCCAGTTCATTCTGTTGATGCCGCAGCGCGCGCACGCGCTGGCGGTAGGCGCCATAGATGGCGCCCAGCAGCAGCACCGCCATCAGGGTGCGGAACCACCAGGTTTTCCAGAACGGCGGCAGGATCGTGATGGCCAGGGTGGCGCCGCTCTCGTTCCAGACGCCGTCCTTGTTGGCCGCCTTGACGCGAAACACGTAGTTGCCGGCATCGAGGTTGGTATAGGTGGCAAAGCGCCGCCCCGCATCCGTCATGACCCAGTCCTGGTCAAAGCCTTCGAGCCGGTAGGCGAACATGTTGCGCTGGGGCGCGGCGAAATGCAGGGCCGCGAATTCCAGCGAAAAGACGCTTTCGCGGCTGGTCAGCACGAGGTTGCGCGTGTGGTCGATGGCCGCCTTGAGCACGTGCGCGAACTCGCCGCGGCCGATGGCCACCGGCTTGTTGAAGATCTGCAGTTCCGTGATGGCCACCAGCGGCGGCACGCGGTTGTCGTGGATATCCTGCGGCACGAACGCCGTCATGCCGTTGAAGCCGCCGAAATACATGGTCCCGTCCGACGCGCGCAAGGCCGCGCCATCGAAGTACGAGCCTTCCACCGTGCCATCGGCGCTGTCGTAGTTGCGAAACAGGCCGCTGCGCATGTCGAGCCGCGTGATGCCGCTATTCGTGCTCAGCCACAGCTGCTCGTTGTCGTCGCCGAGAATGCTGGCGACGGCGTCGTCGGCCATGCCATCCTTGCGCAGGAAGCGCCGGAAGCGAATCTCGCCCTTGGCATCGACGTCCATGCGGTTCAAGCCATTGGCCGTGCCCACCCACAGCACGCCGCGCTTGTCCTCGTGCAGGAAATGCACTTCATCGTGGCTCAGGCTATGCGGGTTTTGCGGATCGTGGCGGAAATGGCGGAAGTGGCCGCTGGCGCGGTCCAGCAAGTCCAGACCGTGGAAGGAACCGATCCACAGGCGCCCCTTGCCGTCTTCCAGCACGGGCCGCACCATGTTGTCGGACAGGCTGTTCGGGTTGGCCGGGTCGTGGCGGTAGGTGGTGAAGCGCTTGGTGACGGGGTCGAAGCGGTGCACGCCGCCCCGCGTCGAGACCCACAGCATGCCGCTGCGGTCGCTCACGATATTGCGGATGGTGTCGCTGTTCGGGTCGCCGGCGGCAAAGCGCATGGTGAAGAAGCGCCCCAGTGCCGGATCGAAGCGGTGCAAGCCCGTCGAGCCGCCCACCCACAGGGTGCCGTCCGGCGCCTTGTACAGGGTGGTGACCTGTTCGTCGCGCGACATGCCGGGAGAACTGCGCAGGTCGAACAGGCGCGAGCTGCCGTCGCGCGTGTCATACAGTTTCAGGCCGCCCTTGGTGGCCAGCCACAGCTTGCCATTGCCCGCGTCGGCCACGGCGCGCACTTTCTTGTCCGCCAGCGCGCCCACATCGCCGGGCGCGCGCGCCATGCGCGAAAAGCCGCCGCTGCCCAGGTCGACCCGGCTCACGCCGTTGTACCAGGAGCCGACCCAGAAGGTGCCGGCGCGGTCGCGGTACAGCGACGACAGCTGGTTATCGGCGACGCTGAATTTGTCGCCCGTCTGGTGGCGGTACTGCAGGAAGGTGTCGCTCTCGGGCAGCCAGCGGAACAGGCCATCGGCATTGCTGCCCAGCCAGACAGTGGCGTCGACATCCTGGTACAGGCTGGCGACGCGGATGGCGGAAAAGCCATTTTTCTCACCGAAGCGCACTCTTGCCTGCGGCGGCTGGCCGGCGGCGCCCAGGCGCCAGCGCTCGGCGCCGGCCATGGTGCCGATCCACAGGTTCTGCTGGCGGTCGATCAGCAGCGACTGGATCACGTTGTACTTCGAGCCGGGCTCCGTGTCGACGGCAAAATGCTCGAAGCGCTCGCTGCCCGGTGCCAGCATGTCCAGGCCCGTTACCGTGCCGATCCACAGGCGCTGCTGCGCGTCCAGCGCCAGCGCCTTGATTTCATTGTCGCCCAGACTGTGCGGGTTTCCCTCTTCATGGTGCCAGGTACGGAAGACGCCCGTGGCGGGATCGAAATGCTGCAAGCCGTCCGAGGTGGCGATCCAGAAGCCGCGCGCGCCATCTTCGAGAATGGCGTGGATATGCCGGTTGCCGTTACCGCGCTTGCTCTTTTCGGCCGGGACGTAATGGATGAAGGTCTGGCTGGCGGCATCGAAGCGGTCCAGGCCATTGTCGGTACCGACCCACAGCTGGCCCTGGCTGTCGACATGCAGTTCGCCCACCCAGTTGTCGGCCAGGCTGGTCTTGTCGCCTTCGATATTCTTGTAGACGACCATGCGGTAGCCATCGTAGCGGCTCAAGCCAGACTGGCTGCCGAACCACATATAGCCCTGCCGGTCCTGGGCGATGGCCAGCACCGATTCCTGCGCCAGGCCCTGGTCGACGCTGAGCTGGTCGAAACGCAGGGTGGGCGCAGGCGCCGCCGCGGCCGGGCCGCCCAGCAGCAGAATTAATAGTAAGGCAACATCGTAAACACGTCGAAATACCAGCACAATCGTCCTGTCAAAAAAAACGCGAAAAACCCGCACGCCGCTCCAAGGGCCGTCTCAGGAACCAAAGAACGCCAGGACATCATCCTTGCGGGCTTGCGTATCGCGCTGTCCAAGACGGATCAGCTCGTTAGTATACGTCGATTCGAACAATAAATACGATGCCAGCGCCGCGCCGCGCGCTTCCGCCGCGCCGATGCCCGACAACATGGTGCGGATGGGACGGGGCAGACTGCCGATATGCCGGCTGGCGATGGCGTCGAGCCGTTCGGACGGCGCGATGACCAGCAATTCCACGGGCCGCAAGGCCGTCTTGCCCAGCAATTCGGGCGGCAGCATCGACAGGGTCAGGTTGATGCGGTTCAGGCGCTCGATGTCGACGGCCAGGCCATCGAGGAAGATCGACGACAGCGCATGGCCGGCGATCTGCGCCAGGCTCGGGTAGCGCGCCGCCTCGGACGCGGCGGGCGCCGGTTCCGTCATGCGCCCCGCGCCCACCACCAGCACCTTGTTCGCGCCCAGGTGGATCGCCGGCGAAATCGGCGCCAGCTGGCGCATGGAACCATCGCCGCAGTACTCGCGCTGGCCGCCCACATACAGGGGCACGGCAGGAAAGATGAAGGGGATGGCGGCCGAGGCGAGCAAGTGCTCCACGCCGATCTGGTCCGGCAGGGCCAGGCGCTGCGTGCGCACCCACGGCGCGATATCCTCGGCCGTCTGGTAGAACGTCATGTGGCGGCTGCCCGAATACGACGACGCCGTCACGGCCAGCGCATGCAGCAAGCCGTCAGCCAGGGCCGCGTCCAGGCGCGGCAAGTCGAGCATGCGGTGCAGCAGGCTGACCAGCGGGGTATTGTCGAGCAGGGAACTGGGCGGCGACGCATGCCACTGGCGCAGCAGCCAGCCGAACGACAGCAGCGACAGCCAGCGCGCGCCCGAGCGGATCACGCCCAGTGAATCGGCCCGATACACTTGCTCGACTTCGATGTGCTGCCACACGTCAAGCAGCTTTTGCACGCCTTCGCCGAAGTTATCCGCGCGGCAGGCCAGCGCCGTGGCGTTGATGGCGCCGGCCGAGGTGCCGCAGATGATGTCGAACGGGTTGCGCGCCGGCGCCCAGCCCGCTTCCCACAGAATCGCTGAAATCGCCTGCAGCACGCCCACCTGGTAGGCGGCACGGGCGCCTCCTCCCGTCAGTATCAAGCCTGTTTTATTTTGCATTCCCATGCCGGCAGATTAGCAGGGTCTTGATACTTTGTGGAAATTTCAGTCGCCGCGCACCATGCCTTCCCTGCGTGGGTCCGCGCCGCCAAACCAGAAATCCTTGCCATGCGCATTCAGGCGCATGATGCCCTGCAAGCCGGAATTCTGTTCGATGACGCGCACTTCGTGGCCCATGGCTTGCAGCGCCTCGACTTGCGCGGCAGGCGCGCGGCCCTTTTCCAGTTCCGTCGGGCCGTTGCGGCTGCCAAAGTTCGGCAGGTTGATCGCCTGCTGCACGTTCATGCCCCAGTCCATGGTGCCGACCAGGACCTTGGCGACATAATTGATGATGGACGAGCCGCCGGGCGAACCCGTCGCCAGCACCAGCTTGTGCGTGCCCTTCTCGAACACGAGGGTGGGCGACATGGCGCTGCGCGGACGCTTGCCCGCCTCGACCCGGTTGGCAATCGGGCCGTCCGCGTCGCGCGAATCGAACGAGAAATCCGTCAGCTGGTTATTCAGCAAAAAGCCGTCGACCATCTGGCGCGAGCCGAACGCGTCTTCCACGCTGGTGGTCATCGACAGGCCGCCGCCAAAAGCGTCCACGGCCACCAGGTGCGAGGTCGACGGGCGCTGCAAGGCGTTGTCCATGCCCCACGCCACCTGCATGCCGGGCGGCGTGCCGGGCATGGCCTTGCCCATGGATTTGTCGCCGATCAGCGAGGCGCGCTGCGCCAGATAGGTTTTATCGAGCATCGAGGCGATACCGTTGCCCGGCAGCGGCACGAAGTCCGTGTCGGCCACGTAGCGGTTGCGGTCCGCGTAGGCCAGGCGCCCCGCTTCCGAGAACAGGTGGATCGCTTGCGCATCGAGCACGCCGTCGACGGGCGCATACGGCCGGATATCCTTCACTTCCAGCATGCCCAGCATCTGCGCGATGGCGATGCCGCCCGACGATGGCGGCGGCATGCCGCACACGGTCCATGCCTTGTAATCGCTGCAGACGGGTTCACGCACCTTGGCCCGATAGCCGGCGATATCTTGCGCCGTCAGCTTGCCCGGATTGGTCGGATGCGCCGCCACCTTGGCGGCGATGTCGCGCGCGATGCGGCCCTGGTAAAAAGCGTCGGCGCCGCCACGGGCGATCTCGCGCAGGGTGCGCGCCAGCTGCGGGTTTTTCAGCACGTGGCCGACGGGCCAGGCCTTGCCCTCTTTATCATAGAAATAGGCGGCAGCGACAGGGTCGCGCTTCAGGGCCTGGTCCCAATTCAACAGGCCGTTGAGGCGCTGGCTGACGGGAAAGCCGCCGCGCGCCAGCTTGATGGCGGGGCCGAACAGGGTCGCCCACGGCAGCTTGCCGTGTTCCTTGTGCGCCAGTTCCAGCATGCGCAGCACGCCCGGCGCGCCCACGGAACGCCCGCCCACCACGCCCGTGGCGCGCGAGACGGGGCTGCCGTCCGCATTCTGGAACAGATGTTCATCGGCGCTAGCAGGCGCCGTTTCGCGTCCGTCAAACGCCTGCACGCCCTTGGCCGTGGAATACAGCAGGAAGGCGCCGCCGCCGATACCCGACGACTGCGGTTCGACCAGGGTCAGGACCAACTGCGTGGCGATGGCCGCGTCGATGGCGCTGCCGCCCTTTTTCAGCATCTGGTAGCCGGCATCGGCGGCCAGCGGATTGGCGGCGGCGACCATGAATTTCTGCGCTGCCCAACCCGATTTTTCCGCATACGCGGTGGCGATTTCCGGCGCCTTTTGCGGCACCTCGGCAAATACGGGACTGGCAGCCAGGGCTCCCAGCAAGGTCAGGCTCAGCGCCAGCGGCTTCAATGTGATCATGGATTCTCCGATAAAAAAAGGGCGCACAGCCAGGCAAGGCTGTACGCCCCATACGGGGGTATCCTACATCAAATCACGCCAGGCTTATTTCGGTTGCATGCGGATCGCGCCGTCCAAACGAATCGTCTCGCCATTGAGCATGACGTTTTCCACGATGGCTTTCACCAGTTGCGCGTACTCGCCTGGCTTGCCCAGGCGCGAAGGGAACGGCACCATCTTGCCCAGCGCATCCTGCACTTCGGCCGGCATGCCGAGCAGCATCGGCGTTTCGAAAATGCCGGGCGCCACCGTCATTACGCGGATGCCGTTGCGCGACAAGTCGCGCGCCATCGGCAGGGTCAGTCCCACCACAGCCGCCTTCGACGACGCATACGCGGCCTGGCCGATCTGGCCATCGTAGGCCGCCACGGACGCCGTGTTGATGATGACGCCGCGCTCGCCCTCAGCCGTGGCATCCTGCTTGGCCATGGCGTCGGCCGCCAGGCGGCACATATTGAAGGTACCCACCAGGTTGATGTTGACAACCTTCTGGAACAGGGCCAGCGGATGCGGGCCGTCCTTGCCCACGGTTTTCACGGCCGGCGCCACGCCGGCGCAGTTGACCAGGCCGCGCAAGGTACCCAGTTGGGTTGCCGCGGCCACCACGGCCAGGCCGTCTTCTTCCGACGTGACGTCGCACTGCACGAACACGCCGTTCAACTCCGCGGCCAGCGCCTGGCCCGCCTCCGTCTGCACGTCGGCCAGCACGACCTTGCCGCCGGCTGCCGTCAGCATGCGCGCCGTGGCCGCGCCCAGGCCCGATGCGCCGCCCGTGATGATGAATACATTGTCCTGAATCTGCATGAAATCTCCTGAGTGATAAGGGCCGTGTTCCCGGCGCCTGATGAGTGCATGGTGTCGTGCATTACGTTTACGTAAACGTAATGTCGGCGACAATTGTAGCCATTTTTGCGGGCACCGAGCGAAAACTTGCAGCGCTGGTGTATGGAAGGGCTAAAAACACTGGATGAAAGCGCCGTTGCGGTGGCAGATGCGCCCGTTGGCATCGAGCGTGGCATTGCCCGCGCCGTTATAGCGCGTGCCGGCAGAGTCGCGGCAACCGCCCGTATCGCATGAACCGATGGGCTGCGGCGCGCGCGGCATCGGTACAGCCGGGCTGGGCGGCAGGGGCGCCATGGGCACGACGGGCGGCACGGATTGCGCCGGCATGCGGCCGATCACCTGCGCCACGGAACGGCGTGGCTGCACGGGCGGCGCCGGGCGGCATGGTTCCACCGCCAGCTTGCTGCTGTCGCGCGGGTCGAGCTGGCACACGGGCAAGGACTCAGGCGCCTGCTGCTGCGCCCAGGCATGGCCGCCAGCCGATACCGACATGCCGCAAGCCAACGCCACTATGCTTTTTGTCATCCGCTTCATGCCCTCTCCCAACGCTTCCATCGCCCGGTTTTCATTATTGGCACATGCCGCGCCAGATGCCAGCAAGGTAACAATTACTCACGCTTGCTGGTGCCGCACACCGCCGATGCGCGTCCGGTAACGGTGTTTTATTTCCTTTCAGTACTTTCTTTCTTGCCAGCATGGCATTACAATAAGAACGATTCTTATTCTCATTAGTGGAGTGAGAGCGCAATTTATTATCTTTTCACTCATTTATACCCGAGCCACCCGGAAGGCAGCCAGGAAATAACAATATCCGGAAAGTTCATCATGACCCAGCGTAGTTCCGTCTTCGTAGCCCCCGTCGCCACTCCCGCCCGCTCCATTCATTCCGCCGCCCTGCTCCTGCCCTGCCTGCTGTCGCTGGCCGTCAGCAATGCCTGGGCCGAAGGCAATGTGGCCGCCGATCCCACCATGAACACGGTGGTCGTCACCGCGTCGGGCACGGCCATCGATATCAAGGATGCGCCGGCCAGTATCAGCGTCATCACGCGCGAGGAAATCGAACGCCAGCCCGTGTATGACTTGAACACGCTGCTGCGCCGTATCCCCGGCGTGACGGGCGGCACCAGCCCTGAAGGCGAGGCGTCGAAGATCAAGCTGCGCGGCTTGCCCGACAAATACACGCTGATCCTGGTCGATGGCAAGCGCGTGGGCAGCTCGGCCGACACGGCTTACCGTCCCGACCTGGGCCGCCAGGACTTGAACTGGATCTCGCCCGACATGATCGAGCGTATCGAAGTGGTGCGTGGCCCCATGTCCTCGTTGTACGGATCGGACGCCATGGGCGGCGTGATCAATATCATCACGCGCAAGGTGCCGGGCAAATGGAACGGTTCGGCCACGGCCAACTACACGCAGCCGCAGGACAGCGACCGCGGCACGGCGCACCAGCTGGGCGTAAACCTGGCCGGCCCCCTGTCGGACACGGTCGGCATGCGCCTGGGCGTGAGCCAGTCGCGCCAGAATCCCGATGAAAAATCCTTCGGCAAAGCGGGCGGCATGGGCGGCGAACGCAACCAGACTGTCTCGGGGCAGCTGAGCTGGGCGCTGGACAAGAAACAGAACCTGTCGCTGGACGCCAGCTATGGCAAGCAGGAAGCCAGCGATTCGAGCGCGCATGATGCGGATGGCGAGCCGCTGGTCTACAGCTGGGGCGCCAACAAACTGATACGCAAGAGCGTCAGCCTCGGCTACGAAGGCCGCTGGGACTTCGGCAAGGCGACGGTCAATTTGTACCACAACGATTTCGACAACGAAGTCGTCGGCACGGTGGCGAAATCCAAGGACAGCACCCTGGACGCCAGCCTGGAAAAACGGGTCGGCTGGGGCGGCATCGAGCAAATGCTGGTGATGGGCGGCCAGTGGAAGCACCAGGAGCTGACGAACACGGACACCATCGGCACCGTGCCCACCGATTACCTGGGCAACCCTGTAAGCGGCGCGACCCTGTCGGGCACCACCTCGGCCCTGTTTGCGGAAGACCAGCTGTTCCTGCGCGAAAACCTGACGGCCACGGCTGGCCTGCGCCTCGACCACCACAGCAAGTTCGGCAACCACTACAGCCCGCGCCTGTACCTGGTGTACCACCCTGCCCCGGCCTGGACCATCAAGGGCGGCATTTCGCAAGGCTTCCGCGCCCCGAGCCTGAAGGAAAACTCGCCGGCGGCAGCGACCAACTCGGGCGGACGCGGTTGCGGCAGCCTGAAACCGCTGGGCTACATCACCGGCTCCTGCTACATGGCTGGCAATGCGGACTTGAAGCCGGAAACGAGCACGGCCGGCGAGATCGGTGTGGCGTGGGAACAGAATGGCTGGGATATGGGTCTGACCTACTTCCACACGGATTTCAAGAACAAGATCGACTATGCGCCGCTGGGCTTTTACCAGAAACGCTGGTGGACCAAGATGACGAATATCCAGAAGGCGCGCACCAGCGGCCTGGAAGCGACGGCCACCATCCCGCTGACGAAAAACCTGAACTGGCGTAACAACGTCACCTACATGGCGGAAGCGAAGAACCTGACCACGGGCGCCAACCTGCTGTCCACGCCAAAACTGTCGTGGTACTCGGCGCTGGGCTGGCAAGTCAACGACCAGCTGTTCGGCGAAGTATCGGCCCAGTACACGGGCAAGGAACTCGATGCGGGCAAGCTGGCCGAAAAAGCCTACACCATCGTCGACACCGTCGTGTCGTACAAGGTCACGCCACAGTGGACCGTGCGTGGCGGCGTGCAGAACCTGTTCAAGAAGGGGCCGATGGCCGATGGACTGGTCGACTATTACGTGCCGGGACGCCGCATGTTCGTCGGCCTGACGTCGCGTTTTTAAGGCCTGGCTGTAAGACTTGATAGCGGCAGCGTGCCGGCGTTGGCCGGCACGCTGCCAGCATGGGCGCCGCCCTTCACCACCCGTTCCTGTTCATGTCGACCTCCCGCGTCTCAGCGTCCGCCCAAGGACGTCACTGCGCGCCATGGCGTCAGGCAATTTTTCACATACGGATAATAGCCCTGTGGCCGCGCGCAGTAGTACCACATCTGCTCCGTCGGTACGCCGCCCTGCTCGATATACACGGGCGGCAGCGGCACGATGAGCGTGCGGCCATACGGATAACGGTAGGGATAGCCATACCACGGGTCGCCATACCAGCCCGGCCCATAGCCCCACGACGATCCCATCCATACGCCCACCTGCGGGCGGCCGTGAAAGTGGCCGTGATGGCCATGGTGGCCATGGAATTGGCCGTGCCCGATGTGCGCGCCATGCCCGCCCCGTCCACCGTGTCCGCCATGCCCGCCAGGCCCGGCCGCGGCGGCGCCGCTGAGCGCCAGTCCCACCACCAGCAGCACCAGCCCCACGCCACGTCTCTTGTACTTGCTGTCCATGACATCCTCCCGCCATGCACCATCAACGGTGACTATCACTCCATTATTGGTCGCTGCGGCCGGAAGTCAAAGGCAGGGTAACAAATGCTCACCGTTGATACGCGAGGGATACGGATGGCAGGAAAGTTTCGCGTGTGCACAGAAAAACAGCCCCGCTGGCTGCGGGGCTGTCGCGCGTGAGTGCGCTGCCTTACTGCGCCGGCAAGACCTGCGCCGGTGTCGCCGGCGCCAGGATGGGCGGCACGGGCGCGTGGATGGGTGCCGGCGCCTTGACCGCCAGCCAGCCCGTGGCCGGCAGCAGCGGCACCAGCAGCAGGGCCACGATATTGATGATCTTAATCAAGGGATTGACTGCCGGACCGGCCGTATCCTTGTACGGATCGCCCACCGTGTCGCCCGTGACGGCCGCCTTGTGCGCATCGGAACCCTTGCCGCCGAAATGGCCATCCTCGATGTATTTCTTCGCATTGTCCCAGGCGCCGCCGCCCGTGGTCATGGAGATGGCCACGAACAGCCCCGTCACGATCGTTCCCATCAAGAGGCCACCGAGCGCCGCTGGCCCCAGCAGCATGCCGACGACGATGGGCACCACCACGGGCAGCAGCGAGGGGATGATCATTTCACGGATGGCCGACGCCGTCAGCATGTCGACGGCCTTGTCGTATTCGGGCCGCGCCGTGCCATCCATGATGCCCTTGATGTCGCGGAACTGGCGCCGCACTTCCACCACCACGGCGCCGGCCGCGCGGCCCACGGCTTCCATCGCCATGGCGCCGAACAGATACGGTATCAGGCCGCCGATGAACAGGCCGACGATGACCATGGGGTTCGACAGATCAAAGGTGATGTGCTGGCCCACGGATTCAAGCGCATGCGTGTAGTCCGCAAACAGCACCAGCGCGGCCAGGCCGGCCGAGCCGATGGCATAGCCCTTGGTGACGGCCTTGGTCGTGTTGCCGACGGCGTCGAGCGGGTCGGTGATGGCGCGCACGGAGTCGGGCAGGCCCGACATTTCCGCGATGCCGCCCGCGTTATCCGTGATGGGGCCATATGCGTCGAGCGCGACGATGATGCCCGCCATCGACAGCATGGCAGTAGCCGCAATGGCAATGCCGTACAGCCCGGCCAGCTGGTACGAAACGAGGATGGCGACGCAGACGGCCAGCACCGGATACGCAGTGGATTTCATCGACACGCCCAGGCCGGCGATGATATTCGTGCCGTGGCCCGTCGTCGACGCTTCGGCGATGTGGCGCACGGGCTTGAAGTCCGTGCCCGTGTAGTACTCGGTGATGTACACCATCAGGCCCGTGAGGACGATGCCGACGACGGTGGCGCCCAGCATCTTGTAGCGCATGGCGTCATCGGGCCACAGCAGCCACGTGACGACGGCAAAGCCGACCAGCGACAGGCCGGCGGCCCACCACAGGCCCGTGTACAGGGCCGACATGATTTTCGCACCCGGCTTGGTCTTCACCATCGAGCAGCCGACGATGGAGGCGAGGATGGAGACGGCGCCCAGCAGCAGCGGATAGAGGATGGCCGTGCCGCTGGCCTCTGCCATCAGCAGTGCGCCCAGCAGCATGGTGGCGATCAGGGTCACGACATAGGTTTCGAACAGGTCGGCCGCCATGCCGGCGCAGTCGCCCACGTTGTCGCCCACGTTGTCGGCGATGACGGCGGGGTTGCGCGGATCATCCTCGGGTATGCCCGCCTCCACCTTGCCCACCAGGTCCGCGCCCACGTCGGCGCCCTTGGTGAAGATGCCGCCGCCCAGACGCGCGAAGATGGAAATGAGCGAGGCGCCGAAGGCCAGGCCGATCAGGGGCTTGATCAGGTCATGCTGCGTCAGGCCGGGCGCGCCCGTCGTCACCAGCAGCCAGTAGAACAGGGTCACGCCCAGCAAGCCCAGTCCCACCACCAGCATGCCCGTGATCGCCCCGCCCTTGAAGGCCACGTTCAGCGCCTGGTTGATGCCCAGGGTGGCCGCCTGCGCCGTGCGCACATTGGCCCGCACCGAGACATTCATGCCGATGAAGCCGCAGGCGCCCGACAGCACGGCGCCGATCAGGAAACCCAGCGCCGTATGCAGGCCAAGCAGCGCATAGATGGCGATCAGGAGCACCACGCCGACGATGGCGATGGTGCGGTACTGGCGCGCCAGATAGGCGGCCGCACCCTGCTGGATGGCCAGGGCGATTTCCTGCATGCGCGCGTTGCCGGGATCCTGCCTCAGGATCCAGCTGCGCGACACCAAACCGTAAATGACTGCGACCACGCCGCAGGCTACCGCAAACCACAAACTGGCTGCCATATCGTCCCCTTCTGTTTTTATCCGACGTCATTGCCAACAGCTGCAGACCGCACCGGGTAGGCACGCGCAGCCAGGAAAACACGACCTGCAAAAAACCTGAACCACGAAAACGATGTGGCACCGCTGCTGAAAAGCGGGCACAAAAAAAGCGGACACTCAGGTCCGCTTTTCATAAACTGCTTATTCCGCCAGGGCGGCAAATGCGCTGTCGCGGATTTGCTCGACCGGACCGACGCCGGCGATGCGGCGGTATTTCGGTGCGCCTGGCAGGCCGGACTTGGCCCAGTCATTGTAGTAGCCCAGCAAGACCTTGGTCTGGTTGTGGTACACGTCCAGGCGCTTCTTGACCGTTTCCGCCTTGTCGTCGTCGCGCTGGATCAGCGGTTCGCCGGTGATGTCGTCGATGCCGTCGACCTTGGGCGGATTGAATTTGACGTGGTAGACGCGGCCCGAACCCGGGTGGCTGCGGCGGCCATCCATGCGCTCGATGATCGACGCGTCAGGCACGTCGATTTCCAGCACGTAGTCGACATTGATGCCGGCATCTTTCATGGCGTCCGCTTGCGCGATGGTGCGCGGGAAGCCGTCGAACAGGTAGCCATTGGCGCAATCGGCTTCCTGCAGGCGGTTCTTGACCAGGCCGATCATGATGTCGTCCGACACGAGGCCGCCCGCATCCATGACTTTTTTCGCAGCCAGGCCCAGTTCCGTGCCTTCCTTGATCGCCGCGCGCAGCATGTCGCCCGTGGAGATTTGTGGAATGTTGTATTTTTCTTTGATGAAATTAGCTTGGGTGCCCTTGCCGGCACCGGGTGCTCCTAAAAGTATCAGACGCATTGAAAAGTTCCTAAAAAACAGATTTTGGATGGTGGTATGTGTAATTATTTTTAGATGGTGTTGCTAAGGCTATCTTTCCCTACGAAACTTACCACAAAAAAACCCCGGAACGCCAGTTTGCTATCGAATTGCTATGCCCTGATTGATCAAAGCCAGCAATTCGCGCGACGCACGTTTCAAAATGTGGTTTTTACTGCAGGCGCACAAAATTATATTTGCACGCCTGCCGTTTTGCGGGTAGCGCTTACAGGGTGCCGTAGTGGGCTTGCACCCTGGCAAGATCTTCCGGCGTGTCGACACCGGCGGCTGGCGCCGAGTCCGTGACATGCACGGCGATGGCCACACCGTGCCACAGCACGCGCAACTGCTCCAGCGCCTCGATGGCTTCCAGCGGCGAAGCGGACAATTGCGGATATTCTTGCAAGAACGCATTGCTGTACGCATACAGGCCGATATGGCGCAGCGGCACGTAGCCAGCCGGCAGGCTGTCTTTCGATTGCGCGAAGCCATCGCGGTGCCACGGGATGGTGGCGCGCGAGAAATACAAGGCGCGGCCATTCTTGTCCAGCACGACCTTCACCACGTTCGGGTTGAACGCATCCTGCACATCGTGCAGCGGATGGGCGCAGGTGGCCATGGGGACGGCAGCGCTGATCTGCGCCGCGCAGGCGGCCAGCAGGCCCGGATCGATCAGGGGCTCGTCGCCCTGCAGGTTGACGACGACGGCGTCCAACGGCAAATCGAGCGTGCGCGCCACTTCGGCGATGCGGTCCGTGCCCGACGGATGATCGCTGCGCGTCATGCACACTTCCACGCCATGCGCGGCGCAGGCGGCGCGGATGCTGTCATGGTCGGTGGCGACGATGACGCGCGCGGCGCCCGACAAGGCGGCCTGCTCGGCCACGCGCACCACCATGGGCTTGCCGCCCAGGTCAGCCAGCGGCTTGCCCGGCAGGCGCGTCGAGGCCAGGCGGGCCGGGATGATGACGATGAACGCCATCGTTATTCCACTGCGTCTTGCAGGGTACGCGCTTCGTCCGCCCACATGATGGGGATGCCATCGCGGATCGGATAGGCCAGGCGGTCGGCGCGGCAAATCAGTTCCTGCGCCTTCTTATCGTGTTCAAGCGGACCCTTGCAAACAGGGCAGACCAGGATATCAAGCAGTCGAGCGTCCACGACATTTCTCCACAATTTGTTGGGCCAGCGCGCTATCGATGCGCGCACTGACGGGGACGACCCACAGTCTCGGGTCATCTTTGAGATGTTCAATTTGCGCACATTTTACTGCATCCTTCTCGGTGATCAAGATCACATCCGTGTCGAGCGCCGCAAATGGCTGGTCGAGAAAGTCGTGATGGTCGGGCAAGGGCAGTTCCATGAAGTCCAATCCGGCCCCGCGCAGCATGGCAAAGAAACGCTGGGGGTTGCCGATGCCGGCCGCCGCCACGATGCGCTGGCCGCCAGCCGCCAGGGTCGCCAAAGGCATGCGCTCGCCGCGGTCGAGCAGGCGCTCGGCCACGCCACCGGCCAGCAGCATCTGCACCACCAGGGAGCCCTTGGGCGCGACCTGGTCCACCAGTGCTGGCGCCAGCTCGGGCGCATTGATCACCGTCACATCGCGCCGGCGGCGCGGCGATTCGCGCAAAGGCCCCGCCGGCAGCAGCCAGCCATTGCCTGCGCCGCGGCCGTCGAACAGCACGATTTCCACGTCGCGCTGCAAGGCGTAATGCTGCAAGCCGTCGTCCGTCACCAGCACGTCGACGTCCGGGTGCGCGGCCAGCAGCGCCCTGCCCGCTTGCGCGCGGTCGCGCCCCACCATCACGGGGCAGCCGCCGCGCTGGAAGATCAGCAGCGGCTCGTCGCCCACCTGCTGCGGCGTGGAAGCGGCGCTGACGGCGCGCGGCGAACGGTCGGCGCTGCCATGGCCGCGCGAAATGACGCCCGGCCGCATGCCCGCCTCGCGCAAGGCTTGCACCAGCCAGATCGTCAGCGGCGTCTTGCCCGTGCCGCCGATAAAAATATTGCCGACGACGACGACGGGCACGGGCAGGCGCGCGGATGTCAGGAGCTTGGCCCGATACAGGCCGCGCCGCACGGCGCTCAGGGCGCCGAACAGCAGGGACACGGGCCACAGCGCGCACGCCAGCGGACCGCGCGTCAGCCAGGCGCGGGTGAGAGTGGTTTCAAGCTTGGCGGGAGAGGATGTGGGCATGAAGGAAGACGTAAAAATAGTGTAGGTCGGATTAGCGGCGCCGTCAGGCGCAGCGTAATCCGACATGCTCGGCTGCGGCTTTTGTCGGCTTACGCCGTTCCGGCTAAGCCGACCTACTTGCTACCACCCGCCTGCGCCGCAAACGTCAGCTTTTCATAGCCGGCCAGGCGCGCCGCTTCCATCACGTGGATGACCATCTGGTGCATGGCGAACTGGTCGGCGTTGACCACCACCACGGGCGTCTGCGCGGGTGCCTTGCCGCCATTGGCCGCCTTGGCCGCGCTTTGCAGGGCATCGGCCAGGCCGGCCACGTCGCGGAACGAGACGGGCTCGCGGTTGACCGTGTAATTGCCCTTGGCATCGATGGTGACGTCGATCTGCTGCGGCTTGTCCTTGGCTTGCTCGGCGTCGGCCGTCGGCAAGGTGATCTGCAGCTCTGTAAACTTGCTGTAGGTGGTGCTGACCATGAGGAAGATCAGGATCACCAGCAGCACATCGATGAACGGGATCAGATTGATTTCGGGGTCTTCACGCCCCTTGCCTTTGCGGAAGTTCATTTGCGGCCACTGTGGACGATATCGACGAACTTGACCGCTTGCTGCTCCATGTCAATGACGAAGCTGTCGACGAGGGCGCGGAAATGGCGGTAGAAGACCAGGGTCGGCATGGCGATGGCCAGGCCAAAGCCCGTGTTATACAGGGCCACCGAGATGCCGTGGGCCAACTGTGCGGGATTGGAGCCGCTGGCGTTTTGCGAGCCGAAGATTTCGATCATGCCCACCACCGTGCCAAACAGGCCCATCAGTGGAGCCAGGGTGGCAATGGTGCCCAGGGTCGTCAGGAAACGCTCCAGCGTGTGGGCCACGCCGCTGCCCGCCTCTTCGATCGATTCCTTCATCACCTCGCGTGGCGCGTCGACATTGCGCAGGGCGGCGGCCAGCACCACGCCCAGCGGCGAATTGTCTTCCAGCTTGGCCACCGTGTCCGGCGTGATCTTGCCGCTGCGATACACCTGCACCACTTCATCAAACAGCTTGCGGGGCAGTATCTTGGCGCGGCGCAAATACAGCAGGCGCTCGATGATCAGGGCCAGGGCGACGATGGAAGCGATCAACAACAGCCAGATGGGCCAGCCAGCGGCTTGAAATATAGCGAGCAAAAGAAACTCCTGGAAAAGGGAAGGCGATGGACCGCCCGAACAGCCTGTATTGTACCGAGCGCCGAAGACCGATTGTACGTCCGCGCAGGAATGGCGCAATGTAGCGCGTTGCCGCGCCGGCGGCAAGTGGCGCCCGCATGGCAGTTGTCCACACGGCGCAGCGAACGCCCACCGCCGGCGCCCGGTTTTGCACATTTTATGTGGATAAGATTGTGAGCAAGCATGAAGTCCATCAGGCAAGTCCTTGATTTATATGCAGATTATAGAGCTGCGCAAAATACAGGCATAGCAGCTTAACGGCAGTAGTCAATATCAATAAATTAACACTTGAAGAGTTCTGCACATTTACTGTGGACAAGATTGTGCGCAAAGCCCGGGAATTCAATTAAGCCATTGATTTTAAAGGAAATTAAATCAATGAGTAAAAAAGTGGCAGCGGGCGTGCGATACGCGGCATAGTGGCCATAAAAGTTCTGCACACAATCTGTGGACAAGATTGTGCGCAAGCTCAAAGATAGGCGCCAAGTACATTGATTTATATCGTTTTTATTGCCATGCATAAAAATGTAGCACGGCCTGAAAAGCGGGGTTTTCGGCGTCCGATTCCACTTCAACACGGCAGTTTTTAAGCGTGAAGGCAGTTCCACACATAAAGTGTGGATAAGATTGTGAGCAAGCGGATTGACTCCATGTAAGAGCATTGATTTTAAAGGAGTTTTTTTCAATGCTGAAAAATGAGGCAGAGGAATGCTCTGGTCGTGCAGTGGAAAAGCAGGTGAAAAGGCGAAACGGTTTATGCAGTTTTGCACACATTCTGTGGATAAGATTGTGAGCAAGGCGTACGGTGTGATGCTATACCCTTGATTTATATGGCTATTTTTATGCTGCGCAAAATTCAGGCAAGCCATGCCATGGGCGTTCCGGTGGATAAATCAGGCGCTGTGCCAGAGTTCTGCACATTTTTTGTGGATAAGATTGTGCGCAAGGCCATGCATGGCATACTAAGCGCTTGATTCCTATACACTTTATTTCCGTGCGCAAAAATGTAGCACGGCACTTTTATCGCTCAATGCTGGCTTGTCAGGCAACGTTTGTCCAAGGCAAAAAGTTCCGCACACTTTCTGTGGATAACTTTGTGCGTAAGTGGCAGAGGCTTTACTGATGTGCTTGATATTAAAGGTTTTTTTCCCTGTGCACGCAAATCAGGCATACAGGAATTCATCATGAAATCAAATACTTAGAAATAGAACTTGTTGTTTTGCACGATATATGACATAAGCATGACCTCGCCGATAATATGTGGACAGTTCCCTCCCCCATAGCACCAGATGATGACCGATACTCCAACTGACAGCGGCTTTGCCGCCCCGCCTGTGCTGACCGTCAGCGCCCTGAACCAGGCCGTCGCGCGCCTGCTTGAGCGCTCGTTTCCCCTGACGTGGATCGCCGGCGAGATTTCCAACTTCACGCGCGCCGCGTCCGGCCACTGGTATTTCACATTAAAAGATGATGGCGCCCAGGTGCGCGCCGTGATGTTCCGCGGCCGCGCCCAGTTTGCCGGCTTCACGCCGCGCGAAGGCGACAAGGTGGAAGTGCGCGCCCTCGTCACCCTGTACGGCGCGCGCGGCGATTACCAGATCAACGTGGAAGCCATCCGCCGCGCCGGCGTGGGGGCCCTGTATGAAGCGTTCCAGCGCCTGAAGGAAAAGCTGGCCGCGCAGGGACTGTTCGACCAGGAACGCAAGCGCGCCATCCCCATGTTCGCGCGCAGCATCGGCATCGTCACCAGCCCGCAGGCAGCCGCCCTGCGCGACGTGCTGATCGCGCTCAAGCGCCGCGCGCCACACGTCTCCATCATCCTCTACCCCACGCCCGTCCAGGGGCAGCAGGCGCCGGAAAAGATCGCGCACGCCATCCGTACGGCATCCACAAGGGCCGAGTGCGACGTGCTGCTGGTGTGCCGTGGTGGCGGCAGTATCGAAGATTTGTGGTCGTTCAACGATGAAGCCGTGGCCCACGCGATTGCCGATTGTTCCATGCCCGTGATCAGCGGCGTGGGACACGAAACGGATTTCACCATCGCCGACTTCGCGGCCGACCTGCGCGCTGCCACGCCGACGGCGGCGGCCGAACTGGCGGCCACGCCGCGCGCCGACTGGATGGCTTCCCTGCGCGCCGATGCGGCCGACCTGCGCCGCGCCATGCGCCGCAGCCTCGACGACGCGGCGCAGACCCTGGACCGCCACAGCCGCCGCCTGCTCAACCCGAAGGCGCAGCTGCAGCAGCAGCGTTTGCAGCTGCTGGCCCTGTCGACGGCCATGACGCATGCGGCGCGCGCGCCCGTGAACCAGTCGCAGTACGCACTCGAACGCCTGCGTGCGCGCTGGGCGGCCTTGCGGCCCGACGTCGCGGCGCCGCGCGCGCGCCTGGAAGAAATGCAGCGGCGCGGCGGCGCGGCCATGGCGCAGCAGCTGGGACAGCGGCGCCACCGCCTCGATGGCCTGGCGGCGCAGCTGGAGCTGTTGAATCCCCAGCGCACCCTGGAACGCGGCTACGCCATCCTGCGCGATGAGAAAGGGGCGATCGTCCGCTCGCCGGCGCAGCTGCAGGCGCGCCAGAACGTCAATGTGCGCCTGGCCGAAGGCAGCGCGCAGATCGGCATCGCCAGCGTGCAAGCCACCCTGGAATAATAAAAAAGGCCGGGGAAGCTCCCCGGCCCAACACCTACCCTACTGAGTGGACTGCTACTGCGACTGCTCTTTCACCCTACACCATCAGAACTTCATCGACACGCGCGCGCCAAAGGTGCGCGGCGCGTTATAGAAGGCGCCGTAGATCTGCTGCGTGGGCTGGCATGGCATGCCGACGTCCGTGCAGATTTCATTGACGTCCAGCTTGACCGCCTTGTCCGTGGCGTTCTGCACGAACGCTTCCACCGTGTAGGCCTTGTTCGCCGGCTGGAAGCGCAGGCTCAGGTCCAGGGTCGTGTAGGCTTCCTGGCGCTTGACGCCGGCATGGCCCGGCACGTCGCCGTTGAACGCGCCCGCGCCCACATACGACATGGTTTCATAATGCACCGAGGCGCGCGGCGTGAGCTGGCCGCCGGCAACATTGAAATCATGCTCGTACTGGACGGTCGTGGAAAACTTCGGCGCATGCTTCATGGTGCTGCCGCCCACGTTCACCAATGGCGCCGTCGAACCGCAGGACTGGCCATTCGCGCGCGCCGCATCGACGTCGCACGACATGAAGTCGTCATACACGGCTTTCAACCAGGTGGCGTTACCCGTCAGGCGATCGACCTTCGTTGGCCGCCACACCCATTCCGCTTCCAGGCCCTTGACGGTGGCGCCGGCCGCATTGAAGTTGGCCAGCACGCTGTTGACCACCTGCGACTCGAGCTTGTCCTTGTACTTCATCAGGAAGGCATCGAGGTTCAGCGTCAGTTCGCGGTTCAGCAGGTCGGACTTGAAGCCGATTTCATAGCTGGTCAGCTTTTCCGGCTTGGTGGTGGCGCCGCCGTCGCCGATGGCCGGCGAATGGAAGCCCGTCGTCACGGAGCCGAACAGCAGGATATCGGAGCGCAGCTTGTACTCGATGCGGCCCAGCCAGGTGGCCTGGCCGTATTTCAGGTCGGCCGTATTGTCGCCCGGCGTATTGCCGCAGGTGGCCGCCGTGATGGCGCCGCCAGGACCGATATTGTGCGTATTGGCCAGGCCCGTGCCCGGCGTGACCAGCTGCGCCAGTTGATCGGGCGTGAGCACGGTGGTGCCCAGCGGCGTGTTGGCAGGCCAGTTCGGGCAAGCCCAGTTCTTGCCACCGACGTCGAATTTATGGTCTTTCGTGTAGCGCGCGCCGGCCGTCAGCTTGATCTGGTCCGTCAACTGCTGGCTGACCTGGCCGAATACGGCCTTTGATTTGAGCTGGCGGTCGCCCTGGATGAAGGACATGGCCGAGGCATACTGGCCCACGGTCGGCTGCACGAAGATCACGGCGCCGTTGGCGATATCCTGCTGCACGGCGGCCTGCGAAATCTGGCTGCGGTCGATATCGAAGCGCACCTTGTTCTTTTCATTGAACAGGAACAGGCCGGCCACCCACTGGAACGGCGCATCGTCGTCCGAGCGCGCCTGCAGCTCGTGCGAATAGCTGTCGAACTGCGCCCAGTCGGTGCGGTTTTCCGACTTGAAGCCGGGGAACAGGCCCGCATCGGCATCGTTGCTGTTCTGGCGCTTGTAGCGGCTCCAGCTGCCCAGGTAGGTGAAGTCCAGCGCATCGGTCGGCTTGTAATTGAGCTTGCCCTTGTAGGTCAAAATCGACTGGTCGAGGGTGCCCGGCGTGTCGATCAGTGCCGAGCGCAGCTTCTCGCCCCGTTTCGGTTCGGCCGCCAGGTACACGTTGCCGGCGCCCTGGTCGAGGAAGTAGTCGGCGATGAACGTGCCGCGCAGTTGCGGCGTGAACTTCCACAGCAGCGAGGCGCGCACGCCCATCTGGTCGCCGGCGCCATACTTGGCCGTACCCGGCATGACGTTCGAGCCGCGGCGGAAATCCACCGTACCGTCGTGGCTATCCTTGATGGCGGCGATGCGCAGCGCCACGTCGTCGGAAAACGGGATATTGATCATGCCCTGCGTCTGCAAATGGCGCTTGTCGCCCACCGTGATGCCGGCCGAACCCATGAACTTGGCCGTGCTCGGCGCGGCCGACACGAGGTTGACGGCACCTGCCGTGGAATTGCGGCCGTTCAGGGTGCCCTGCGGTCCGCGCGCCACCTCGACGTGCGACAGGTCATACATCAGCGCCGTGGCGCCCTGCGGACGCGGCGAATACACACCGTCGACATAAAAGGCGACGGCCGGGTCGCCCAGCTCCGTGTGGTTGGCCGAACCGACGCCGCGCATGTAGACGTGCACGCCGCCCGAGTCGCCATGCTGCTCGACGACGAGGCTGGGTACCATGGTGGCCAGCGACGCCAGATCCTTGACCTGGTTGTTTTGCAGGGTGTCCTGGTTGAAGGCGGTGACGGCCAGCGGCGTCTCCTGCACGAAGGTGTTGCGGCGCGTGGCCGTGACGACGATGCGGTCCATCTGTTCTGAGGCCGGTTTTGCCGCGTCCGCGGCCACAGTGTCCTGGGCCATGGCGGCGCCGCTGCCCAGCAAGATGAACTGGGCGAATGTCGCATGCGCCAGGCTGAGGGCGATGGTATTGCGTTTGAGCTGTTGCATTGTTGTTGTCTCCTGTACCGCTGGTTGAATGATGATCACATAGCTCTTTGGCTACTGCTGCACATTTTTTGGGTGTCAATCTGAAGTCATGTCGCCTCCGTGCGGGGTCAATGGGTAGCCACGGCGCGCCCGGCCGTGTCGAATAGAAAGGCATGGCCTTCTTCCGGCGCAAAGCCGATGGCGCTGCCCTGCGCCAGCGCGTGGCGCGCCTCGCCGTGCAGCTTAATGGCCACCGCATGCGGACTGCAGTCAATGCCGCCATCGAGCGTCGCGTGGATGATTTGCGCATCGCCCAGCTGCTCGATCAGGGTGACGGTGGCGCCGTAGCCCTCCTCGCGCGGCACCAGGCGCAGGTGTTCCGGACGTATGCCGACCAGCATGCCCGCCTCGCCACCAAGCTGGCTGGCCAGCGCCGGGACGGCGGCGCACGGCAAAAAATTCATGCGCAGCGCGCCGATGAAGCCGGCCACGAACTGGCTGGCCGGATGGCGGTACAGGTCCAGGGGCGCGCCCACCTGCTCCAGGTGGCCGCCGTGGAAGACGGCGACCCTGTCGCCGAGGGTCATGGCCTCGACCTGGTCGTGCGTCACGTAGATCATCGTGGTGCCCAGTTCCTGGTGCAGCTTGGCCAGCTCGATGCGCGTCTGCACGCGCAGCGAGGCATCGAGGTTGGACAGCGGCTCGTCAAACAGGAATACCTTGGGCTGGCGCACGATGGAGCGGCCGATGGCCACGCGCTGGCGTTCGCCCCCGGACAAGGCCTTGGGTTTGCGATCGAGCAGGTGCGTGATCTGCAAAATCTCGGCCACCTTGCCGACGGCCGCGCGCACTTCGGCTTCCCCCTTGCCTGCCAGTTTCAAGGCAAAACCCATGTTGTCGCGCGCCGTCATGTGCGGATACAGGGCGTAGCTCTGGAAGACCATGGCGATGCCCCGCTCTGCCGGCGCCACGTCGTTGGCCAGCAGGTCGCCGATGCGCAGCTGGCCCGCGCTGATGTCTTCCAGTCCCGCGATCATGCGCAGCAGGGTCGACTTGCCGCAGCCGGACGGTCCCACGAAGACCATGAATTCACCGTCATGGATATCAAGGTCCAGGCCCTTGACGATTTCCGGGCCGTCGCCGTAGGTCTTGCGGATGCCGCGCAGGGAAATGGCGGCCATGTCAATGCTCCCCGGCCAGGACGGCCGCATCGGCATGCGCGGCGCGCTGCGCGGCGATGAAGTCGCGGTACCACAGGGCACTGTCCTTGAAACTGCGCTGCTGCGTGGCGTAATCGACGTACAGCATGCCGAAGCGCTTGGCGTAGCCCGAGTTCCACTCGAAGTTATCCATCAGGCTCCAGTAGAAATAGCCGCGCACGTCGATGCCCTGCGCGATCACGGCGCGCAAGGCATCCAGGTGCAGCTGCACGTACTCGATGCGCGGTTCGTCATGAATCTTGCCGTCGACGGGCTTGTCGGCAACCGCCATGCCGTTTTCCGTGATGTAGACGGGCGGCAGCCGGTATTCGCGGTGCAGGCCCACGAGCAGCTCCGTCAAGCCTTGCGGATAGGTTTCCCAGCCCATGTCGTTGACCCCGAGCTTGCATTCGGGCTTGCGCGGCGGCGTCTCGGCGCTCATGAAAGCGCGCGTGTAGTAGTTCACGCCAAGGAAATCGATAGGCTGTTTGATATCCATGAAATCGTTTTCAAATATAGATAAAGCAGAAGCGTCGGCGTGTTTCAGGGCCAGGGCCGGGTAGCGGCCCTTGAAGATGGCGTCCATATACCACTGCACCGAGCGTGCATATTCGAGTTCGGCCAGTTCGCGGTCCTGGGCACTGTCGGTAGCCGGTGTGGCCGTCCATTGATTGAGCACGATGCCCAGCTTCGCCGGCGCATTCACCGTGCGCATGGCCTGCATGGCCAAGCCGTGCGACAGCAGCAAGTGGTGCGACACTTGCACGGCGGCGGCCGGATCGGCCATGCCGGGGGCGAACTGGCCCGTGCCGTGGCCCAGCACGGCCGTGCACCACGGTTCGTTATGCGTGGCGATGCTGGCGACCTTGTGGCCGAAGCGGCGCGCCACCTCGGCCGCATAGGCGGCAAAGTGGTAGCAGGTGGCGCGATTGAGCCAGCCGCCCTCGTCCTGCAAGGCTTGCGGCAAGTCCCAGTGGTACAGGGTCAAATGGGCATCGAGCCCCTTGGCGGCCAGGGCGTCGAGCAGGCGCGCATAGAAGTCGAAGCCCGCTTCGTTCCAGGCGCCGGAACCGGCCGGCTGCACGCGCGACCAGGACATGGAAAAGCGGTAGGCGTTCACGCCCAGGTTGGCGATCAGCTCCACGTCCTCGGCATAGCGGTGATAGTGGTCGCAGGCCACGTCGCCATTGCTGCCGTCGATGATCTTGCCATCCGTATGGCTGAAGGTATCCCAGATGGACGGGCCGCGGCCGTCGATGGCGGCGGCGCCCTCGATCTGGTAGGCGCTGGTGGCCACGCCCCAGGTGAAGGTGGCGGGGAAATTAGTGTCAATGTCGTCGTTATGCATGGTGGTGGTATCAGTGTGAGGGGTTGAAATAAGTGAGTGCATCAGCCTTTGACGGCGCCCTGGGTCAGCCCTTCGATCAGGCGCTTGGAGGCAACAAAAAACATCAGCAGCAGCGGCAGCACGGCGATGGCGGCGCCCGTCATCAGCGCGCCCCACTCCGTGTTGTTCGGCGCCTGCATGCTGCGCAGGGCCAGCGGGATCGTGTAGTTTTCGACCGAGCGCATGACGACCAGCGGCGTGATGAAATTGTTCCACGAGTTGATGAAGGTGATCAGGCCCAAGGTGCCCATGGCGGGGCCGATCAGCGGCAGCACGACCCGCCAGTAGATGGCGAACTCGCCGCAGCCGTCGATGCGCGCCGCCTCGATCAGGTCCTTCGGTATCGCCGTGCCGATGTACTGGCGCATGAGGAAGATACCCAGCGCGCCTGCCGCTCCCGGCACGTACAGGGCGCGCGGCTGGTCCAGCCAGCCGAGGAAATCCATCAGCATGAAGGTGGGGATCATGTTCATGAACGACGGGATGATCATCGACGCCATCACCAGGGTAAACAAGGGCCGCTTGAAGCGGAACTCGTACATGGCGAACGCATAGCCGCCCAGCGAGCAAAAGAACAGGGTCAGGATGGTGGTCATCAGGGCCACGTACAGGCTGATACCGATATTGCGCCAGAATGGCAGGCGCTCCTGCAGCAGCTCGATGTTGTTCAGCAGGGCCGTGCCGAACCAGCGCGGCGGCGGCAGGCTGTAGATCTCGGCGCTCGTGTGCGTGGCGAAGACGAACATGAAGTAGAACGGCGCGACCATGATCAGGGCGCCGATGGCCACCATGGCGTAGGCCGTCCAGCGGGTGCTGGCCGCGCTGGCGCGGCGGTTTGTCAATGCGCTCATTTGGCCTCCTTGCCTTCTCTACGCTCGTTGCGGCTGAAGATGCGGTTGTTGACCCACGTGGTGCTGGCGATGATGAGGAACAGCAGCCAGGAAATGGCCGACGCCGTGCCGAAGTCGCCCGAGGAAAACGCCGTCTTGTAGACGAAGATGGCCGTCGTCATCACCGACTGGCTCACGCCGCTCGATTCGGCCACCAGCACGAACGGCTCTTCGAACAGCTGCAGATTGCCCATGATGGTGAGGGTCACGGCCAGGTAGATCATGGGGCGCAGCTGCGGCAGGGTGATGTACCAGAACTGCTGGCGTTTCGAGGCGCCATCGATGGTGGCTGCTTCGTACAGGTCCTTCGGGATCACCTGCAGCGCGGACAGGTACAGCACCAAATTCCAGCCCAGGTAGCGCCAGAAAATCACGAAGGCGACGGCCGGCTTGATGAACAGCGAGCTGCCCAGCCAGTCGATCGATTCTGCCGGGAACAGGCCGCCCACCAGCGGCAGGCTGGCGCACCATTGGATCAGTACATTGATCTGCCCATAGTCGCGCGAGAACAGGGTATTGAAGACCATGGCGATGGCCACGCTGGACGTGATGAACGGTAAAAAATAGATGCCGATCACCAGGTTGCGCGAGCGCTTGAAGCTGTTGTGGATGAAGGCCGCCAGCGGAATGGCCACCAGGTGCTGCGGCACGCCCGAGGCCAGCGCCAGCCACACGGTATTGCCCAGCGAGCGCAGGAACCACGGGTCGCTCAAGGCATACTTGTAGTTGTCCAGGCCAACCCACTGCATGGCTTCCACGCCGCTGGCCGCTTCCCACTGGTTGAACGACAAATAGATGGAAAACAGCAGCGGGAACAGGCTGAAGACGGCGAACAGGATGAAGAAGGGGCTGATGAAGATGTACGGCGCCCACTGCTTCATGTTGAAGCGTTTTTTTGCGGGCCGCGCTGCCGCAGCAGCGGGCGCGCCCTCGGTACAAGGCATGGAGGTAGTCATGCTGCTCCTAGCGCCGCGCGCGGTGGGTGATCAGAGCCTTGGCGTCAGCCAGGGCCGTCTTGATATCCTTGTTTTGCGCCAGCACGCTTTCCAGTTCCATGTTGACGATGTCGCGCGCCACGGCGTCGAACTTGTCGACGCGGATGACGGGGATCTTCGCCGCCGTGTCGCGCGCCAGCAGGCGCGTCTTCTGGCCGCCGAAATACGCCTGCGGCTCGTCCATCATCGGGTCCGCATAGGCTGCCTTGAGGGCCGGGAAGGCGCCGATCTCTTTCAGCGAGTGCAGCTGGATATCCTTGTTGACGGTCATGAACTTGATGAATTCCCAGGCCTGGGTTTTATTCGCCGCCTTTTTCGGAATGCCGTAGAAGGAGCCGCCGTACGACGCCAGCGCGCCGGCCGGCAAGTTCGCCGCGCGCCACTGGCCGGACGAAGCCGGCGCCAGCCACTTGGCCAGGTGGCCGCTGAGCCACGATCCCATCATCTGGCTGGCCACCTTGTCGCGTTTGAAGCCTTCGGCCCACTCGCCCGTCCAGGCCACGGTGCGCGCATCGATGCCCGCCACCCGCGCCGCCTTGGCCAGCTCGAACGCCTTCACGAAGCGGGGCGAGTCGACCAGCACCTGGCCCTTGTCGCCAAAGTAAATGCCTTCGCCATCTTTCAAATTGGCGCGGATATAGATGTCGGCCAGGTCGCTGGCGCCGGCCAGCAGATAGGTGCCGGTGGCGGCCTTGAGTTTCTTGCCGGCGGCGATATACGACTCCCACGATTGCGTCAGTTCGGTTTCCTTGATGCCCGCCTTGTCCATCAGGTCCTTGCGGTAGAACAGGGTGCCCGGTCCCAGGTCGGCCGGCATGGCGCCCAGGGTGCCGCGCGAACTGGTCGCCTGCACGAAGGTGAACGGCACGAACTGGGCGCGGTACTGCCCTGCCCCGTATGGCGCTTGCAGCAAATCTTCCATGCCCTTCGATTCGGCGAAGCTGCCGACATAGCGGAAGTCGATGGCCATCACGTCGGGCAGGCGCGCGCCGGCCGCCAGCGCCGTCGTCATCGAGTTATGGTGGTCGTCGATCTGCAGGCTGGCCAGCTTGACCTTCACTTGCGGATACAGTTTTTCCCACAGGGGCAAGGCCGTCTTGACGGCGCGGTCCAAATCGGGGA
Organism: Janthinobacterium sp. EB271-G4-7A; assembly: GCF_020858075.1. NCBI lineage: Bacteria > Pseudomonadati > Pseudomonadota > Betaproteobacteria > Burkholderiales > Oxalobacteraceae > Janthinobacterium > Janthinobacterium sp. EB271-G4-7A. The sequence goes on along the minus strand of NZ_JACYMI010000002.1, from coordinate 479,893 downwards.
ACGAGGCGACGGTAATCGTGGCCGGGGCCAGCGTCGGCAGGGCTGCAGCCGGCGGAACGGCTGCGGGCGCGGCGGCCACACTGGCGGCCAGGGTCAGCGCTGCCAGCGGGGCGGCGCCAAGGATGCTTGACTTCATTATTTCATCTCCGTTTATTGAGCGTCTTCTATCTTGAAAACGTTTTCACAACATGTGTCCATTTAACACCGCAAAGAAAATCAAGTCAACCGAAAAAGTTGTCATTTTTATTGAAGGCAGCGTGGCAAGCGGCACGCCGCGGCGCGTTTCCCCCTATGAAAAAGCGCAAAAATTCGTCATTTGAGCTGCCGTTGTTTTTTGTGAAAACGTTTTCAGATGGAGGTCGGATTAGCGGGGTCGCCGAGGTGCGCGAGCGCGTTATCCGACATGCACGGCCAACAATATGTCGGGTTACGCCCGCAGGGCTAACCCGACCTACGGGCCCGTGGGCATTTATGGTAATCTTCCGATGAAAAGGTTTTCAGAGCACTGAGAACCAGCCATCTTGATACCCAGGAATCACCTTGAACGATAGCGCCCACGCTGCTCCCCCTTCCACCCTGCTCGACGTGGCACGCCAGGCCGGCGTGTCACCCAGCACCGTCTCGCGCATCCTGAATGGCACGGCCAGGGTCTCCGACGACAAGCGCGACGCCGTGCTGGCGGCGATTGCCCACATGAAATTCGCGCCGAACCAGATGGCGCAGGGGCTGAAAAAAGGCCGCTCGATGACCATCGGCATCGTGGTGCAGGACATTTCCAGCCCCTTCTTCGACGAAAGCCTGCGCGGCGTGGACGATGGCTTGAAGGACACGGGCTATGCGTCCGTCATCGTCAGCGGGCACTGGAATGCGCAGGAAGAGGCGGACCGCATCCGCCTGCTGCTGGCAAGAAAGGTGGACGGCATCATTTTGCTGTCGGGGCGCATCTCGGACGAGAGCGTGCTCGATTTCTCGCAGCAGCGCCCCATCGTCTCGACGGGCCGCCTGCTGGCCACGAAAAGCGCCATCGGCTTCAAGCTCGACAATGAATACGGCGCCTACCTGGCCGTGCGCCACCTGGTGGAACTGGGCCACCGGCGCATCGCCTTCGTGGCCGGCCCCGCCAACAACACGGATGCGGCCGAGCGCCTGACGGGCTACCAGCGCGCACTGCGCGAAGCGGACATCGCCATCGACCCGAAGCTGATGGTGGAGGGCGATTTCCACGAAGCAAGCGGGATGCTGGCCATGAACCATTTGTTCGATACGCAGCAGCAGTTCAGCGCCGTCTTCGCCGCCAATGACCTGTCCGCCTACGGCGTGCGCCTGTGCCTGTACCGCAAGGGCATCCGCGTGCCCGACGATATCTCGCTCGTCGGCTTCGATGACTTGCCCGGCTCGTCCTACACGACGCCGCCGCTCACCACCATCCATCAGCCCCTGTACGACATCGGCCGCATCGCCACGGAAGCGCTGCTGGGCCTGATCAATGGCGAAGCCGTGCAGGCAGCCATTCCGCCGCTGGAACTCATCGTGCGCGAGACTACGCGCCGCATCCGCTAAGGATTGCACCATGATAAACCTACTGCGCAGCCCGCTCTCGGGTCGGCGTTGCTCGCTGTACTTTTTGTACAGCTGCGCTACTCAACCCGATATCTGGCTTGCTCGCTACGGTTTCTCAAGGTGCTGACGCTTCACCATATACCACTATTTTCCTGAACGAGAATCAATACGCTACCAGTATCCGCAACGCATGCGGGAATCTGCAGCAATGGCGCATCCGCTTTACAATAGTGGCTCGTTCAGCAAGAATGCCTGCTTCAAGCAAGCTTGGCTCAACCCTTCGGCCGCAGGCTGGAAGACTCCGAACATTCACCACAAAGGGACATCACATGGAACATACTCTGCCACCACTGCCGTATGAAATGGACGCTCTGGCGCCGCATATTTCGAAAGAAACCCTGGAATACCACTATGCCAAGCATCACCAGGCGTATGTCACCAACTTGAACAACCTGATCAAGGGTACCGAGTTCGAGAACCTGTCGCTGGAAGAGATCATCAAGAAATCGTCGGGCGGCATCTTCAACAATGCAGCGCAAGTATGGAACCACACCTTCTACTGGAACGGCATGAAGCCGGCCGGCGGCGGCGCGCCTGCGGGTGCCGTGGCTGACGCGATCAACGCCAAATGGTCGTCGTTCGACAAGTTCAAGGAAGAATTCACCAAGTCGTGCGTGGGCAACTTCGGTTCGGGCTGGACCTGGCTGGTGCAAAAAGCCGACGGCTCCGTCGACATCGTCAACACCTCGAACGCCGGCTGCCCGCTGACCACCGGCGACAAGCCGCTGCTGACCTGCGACGTCTGGGAACACGCCTACTACATCGACTACCGCAACCTGCGCGCCAAGTACGTGGAAACGTTCTGGGGCCTGGTCAACTGGGACTTCGTTGCCAAGAACTTCGCGTAAGCAGTTCCTGTCAACGTAAGGAGAAAAAGCCTGCGCCGCCCCGCGCGGGCTTTTTTTTGCCTGCTGGAAAGCAAGGCGCTGCGCTACAATCAGCATCTTCCCACCCCGCCCTGCCCCGATGTCCGCTCGCCTGCTGCGCCGCCTGTTGATTTTGCCCCTGCTGGCGTGCCACCTGCACGCGTGCGCGGCCGCCCCATCGCCCCTGTTGTCCGACTACACCCACAACGCCTGGGGCGCTCTGCAAGGCGCGCCCGTCGACGTACTGAAATTCGCCCAGGGCAAGGATGGCTGGCTGTGGATCGCCACGGCCACCGGTTTGTACCGCTACGATGGCGTGCGCTTCGACCGCGTCGACAGCGTGTACGGCCACCGCCTGCCGTCGAACAATGTGCTGGGCCTGGCCACGCCACCTGACGGCGCCGTCTGGGTCGGCTACCGCCTCGGCGGTGTCAGCGTCTTTCGCAAGGATGGCGCGCGCACGTACGGGGAAGCGGACGGCTTGCCGCCGGGCGCCGTGTTCCATGTCGAGGCAGCGCCCGACGGCGCCATCTGGGTCGGCACGCGCGATGGCGCGGCGCGCCTGGCGCCGGGCGCCGACCGCTTCGTCGCGCAGGCCGCCAACGTGGGCCTGCCCGACAAGCGCGTGTACCAGATCCTGTTCGGGCGCGATGGCACGCAGTGGATGGGCACCATGCACGGCGTCTTTTTCCGCAGGCCGGGCGAGACGCGCTTTTCCCATGCCTGGCCGCGCACCATGCTCACCAGCATGGATGAAGCGCCCGATGGCGCCATCTGGGCTGTGGACGCGCAAAGCAATTACTATCGCGTGCGCACCAGCGCGCCGCGCGGCGACGCGCCCATCCGGCCCGACGCCAGGGGCAACAGCATCCGCTTCGACCGCGCCGGCACCATGTGGCTGATGCAGCCCGATGGCATTGAACGCAAGTTCGACCCTTCCGGCCCCAGCCTGCCATCCCAGCGACTGACGCGTCAGAACGGCATCAGCGGCCCGCTGCCGCAAACGTCGTTCCAGGACCGCGAAGGCAATCTGTGGTTCGGCACCTCGACGGGCCTGGACCGGCTGCGGCCGAACCGCCTGCAGACCCTGGCCGTCGCCGTGCCCTTCGACCATCCCGGCATGCTGCCGGGGCCCGATGGCGACGTGTGGATCGGCGACTACGTGGGCGACGTGCGCAGCTTTACCGCCGACGGGGTGAAGAAAGTGATACTGAAAGGAGCGCTGGCGGCCAGCCACTGGGCGCCCGACGGCACGCTGTGGCTGGGCAACGAGCAGGAGCTGCACCATCGCGCGCGCAACGGCGCCATGACGCGCGTGGTGCCGCCCGTGCTGGGACTCGATCCGCAGGCGCTGCAGCAGGACCGCTCGGGCGCCCTGTGGGCCTCGTTTTCCGGCGGCGGCCTGTTTCGCCGGAGCGAAGGAAAATGGATCGCCGACGGCGGCCTGTCCGGCCTGCCGGCGGTGCTGACCACGGCCATGGCGATGGATGGCGCCGGCACCGTCTGGCTGGGCCATGCCGACAATACGCTCAGCCTGGTGGCCGATGGCCAGCGCACAGGCACCGTCAAGCGGCTCGGCGCGCCCGAGGGCTTGCAAGTGGGCACCGTGCTGCAGCTGTACCGCGATGGCGAGGCGATGTGGGCCGGCGGCGAAAACGGCGTGGCCCTGTACCGCGCCGGCCGCTTCCAGATGCTACGCGGCGCGCACGGGGCGGCGTTTCGCGGCGTATCGGGCATCGTGCGCCTGCCGGACGGCGACCTGTGGCTGCATGGCGCGGACGGCATCGACCATATCGCTGCCGCCAGCCTGGCCACGTGGATGCGGGACGGCAGCGCTGTTACCTCGGAGCGCTTCGACGCGCTCGACGGCTTGCAGGGCCATGCCTCGCAACTGCGCCCCGTGCCGTCGCTGATCCATGCGCCCGATGGCAGGCTGTGGTTCTCCACCTCGGCCACCATCGCCATGCTCGACCCGCTGCACATCCGCCGCAACGCCCTGGCGCCGCCCGTGCAGATCCACAGCTTGCTGGCCGATGGCGTGCATTACGCGCTGGACGATGGCAAGCCGCAGCACCTGCCACAAGGCAGCAAGACCCTGCAGATCGGCTTCACGGCCCTGAGCCTGTCGATGCCGGAACGCGTGCGCCTGCGCTACCGGCTGGCAGGCGTGGACACGGGCTGGCAGGAGGCGGTGGGACGCCGCGAAGCGTACTACACCAACCTTGCCCCCGGCAGCTACCGCTTCGACGTCACGGCCGCCAACGAAGACGGCGTCTGGAACACGCAAGGAACAGGGCTCGACATCGTCATCGCGCCCGCCTTCGTGCAAACGCCGTGGTTCGTCGTGCTGCTGGCGCTGGGCGCCGCGCTGCTGCTGTATGGCGGCTATGTGCTGCGCATCCGCCACCTGACGCGCAATATGCAGGAACGGTTGCAGGAACGCTTGCAGGAGCGCCTGGCCGAGCGCTCGCGCATCGCCCGTTCGCTGCACGATACGCTGCTGCAAAGCGTGCAAGGCCTGATCCTGTCGTTCCATGCGCATGCGGACATGCTGCCCAAGGGCACGCGCGAACGGGCGCGCCTCGATGGCACCCTCAACCTGGCGGACCAGCTGCTGATCGAAGGCCGCGACCAGATCATGGACTTGCGCGCCTCGGCCGAACCCGACGAACTGCGGCTGGCGCTGCAGCAATTCGGCAAGGGCCTGGCCGAGCACCGCGCGCACGCCTTCACGGTGCATGTCAGCGGCATCTGCCGGCGCCTGCAGCCGCGCGTGCATGACGAAATCTATGCCATCGCGCGCGAAGCGCTGTTCAACGCCTCGCGCTACGCCGAGGCTGCAAACATCGTGCTGGAACTCGACTATGCGGAGCAGGCATTCACCCTGCGCGTGCGCGACGACGGCTGCGGCCTCGATGACGCCGTGGCGCAGGCGGGCCAGCGGCCCGGCCACTGGGGCCTGGTCGGCATGCGCGAGCGCGCCGCCGCCATCGGGGCCAGGCTGCGCATCGACAGCCGGCCCGGCGCCGGCACGCAGATCGAAGTGAGCGTGCCGGGCCGCCTGGCCTATTGACGGCACGCTTGCGGGCGCGCCCGCAAGCGTCTGCGGCCCGAATGGAAAATGTTATACGATGCGCAAGAGCGCTGCCTTGCTCGCCTATCCTACCACACCACTTTCTGAAAGCACTCCATGAAAAAATGCCTGCTCGCCCTATTGCTCTGCGCCTCCGGCTCCGCCTTCGCCAACTCGGCCTGCGACACGCCGCGCAACGACTTCGATGGCCTGTATTGCCTCAACAAGGTGTACCAGGAAGCGGACAAGGAACTCAACGCCAACTACAAGAAACTTAGCTCCCAGCTCGATGCCGGCGGCAAGCAAAAGCTGAAATCGGGCCAGCTTTCCTGGATCAGCGAGCGCAACGAGCGATGCTCGAAAAAGGATGGCTCGGGCTTCTATGTGAATCTCGATTGCGCCACGCGCACCACCATCGAACGCGCGCAATTCCTGCAAGACCGCGTGCGCGAATGCGTGAGCGCCGGCTGCCAGAACAGCAAACTGTGAGCTGAACCTGCGCTAGCGCAAACGGGAGCGGGCGGCATGCGCCCATACTGGCCGCTCCGATGTCTTCCCCGTTTGTGCCATGAGCAAACTCATCGACATTTCCCTGAACCAGTGGGACGTCAGCGGCAGCGCCGTGCAGCAGGCGGCGGCGCTGCAGGCACTCGAAGATGGGCAAGTGCTGCTGTTGCCCCGCCTGGGTTTCTCCCTGCGACAGGAAGAGCATGCGCTGCTGAACGGCGCGGTGGGTAACGCCAGCAGCGCCAAGAATATCAGCTGGGAACCGGCGCGCGGCGTGCGCGGCCACGGCGATGCCTACGATGCGGCCCTGCTGGCCGCGCTGATGCAGCGCTACGCGCGGCACACGCAGCGCTTGCTGGGCGGCTTGCTGCCTGGCTATTCCTCCCACCTGCAGCAAGGCAAGGGCAGCTTTCGCCCCGTGGAAATCGCCGGCCGGGCGAGTTCCTGGCGCAAGGACGATACGCGCCTGCATGTCGACAGCTTCCCCTCCTCGCCCACGCAGGGCCGGCGCATCCTGCGCGTCTTCACCAACATCCATCCGCGCGACGCACCCCGCGTGTGGAAACTGGGCGCGCCATTCGAGCAGGTGGCGCAGCATTTTTTACCCGTCGCGAAGCGTCCGCAACCCGTGCTGGCGGCCCTGCTGCAATGGCTGGGCATCACCAAGTCGCGGCGCACGCCCTACGACCACTACATGCTGCAGCTGCACGACGCCATGAAGGCCGACCTGGGCTACCAGGCGCAGGTGGAACAGCACACCCATGCGTTCGCGCCGGGTCAGACGTGGATCGTCTTCAGTGACGCCGTATCGCACGCGGCCCTGCGGGGACAGCATGCGCTGGAGCAAACCTGGCTGCTGCCGGTGCACGCCATGGCCGCCCCGCACAAATCGCCGCTGGCCATCCTCGAACGCCGGTTGCAGCGCCCGCTGGCCTAGCCGCGCCTGGTCTGGCTTGGCCTGGCCTGATACTCCGGCAAGAGCGGGCTCAGGCCGGCAAGCGGGCCGCCTTGAAGCGCCGCCAGGCCTTGTGCATGCGGCCATCGCTGCCCTGCGCCTGCGCGCGCGCCGCCAGATAGCCGCGCACGAAGGCCGCGTGCAACCGCAAGCCGTCCCGGGCGGACTGGGCGGACTGAGCGGAATGGTCAGCCTGGCCAGTCTGAACCTCGGGTAGTTGCTGCAGCAGCCGGTCCGCCACCTGCACATCGTTGAGCCAACCCAGTTCATCCTGCAGCAGCGACAGCCGCCCCACATACGGCTGCACGGTGCGCGCGGCGAACAGCGAGGCAAAGAATTCCGTCGCATACCGCGTCTTCTTGGCCGCGATGCGCACCCGATGGCGCTGCTGCGGCGTGGCATCCATCAGGCGCTTGCCGCGCTTCATCAGGCGGCGCTGGTCCTTGCGCAGGGTCGCGCGGGCAAACGGCAAGACGTGCGCGTCCAGGCGCCGCAATTGGCGCGCGGAGCAATTGTCGCGCCAGGCGCACGCCTGCAGCCAGCGCTGCAAGCCCAGCATGCAGGCCGTATAGCGCGCCGAGGTGACGGCCTGGGCCGCTTGCACGTGCTTGAACCGCGCCTGCGCATGCGCCGCCTCCGCCAGCGCCGCCGCATCCGAGGCCGCCTCGCCATCGAGCTGCGCCAGGGTATTGCCAGCCAACACATCCCAATCGCGCGCCTCGCCCAGCGCGCCGCCCAGCCAGCCGAGTTCGCCCTTCAAGGCGTCCGGCAGCGCCAGCAGGGACTTGAACATGCCCAGCGCCGAGCGCAAGCGGCGCAGGCCCACGCGCATCTGGTGCACGCTTTCCACGTCCTCGCCCGCCGCCACGCCATCCTGGTTGCCGCTGACTTGCTCCAGGCAATTGCCGGCGATGGCCAGGAATACCTGCTCCACGGACATGGCAGCGTCCAACGCCAGGGGCTGCGCCTTGACGGCTTGCAAGGGATAGGATGCCGCCAGCCGGTAACCGCGTTCCGCCTTGCTCATGTGGCCCAGCTGCAGCGGCACGTCTTGCAGCAGGGCCAGCGCCACGTCGAACAGGCTGGCCGCCTGCCCCTGCTTCAACTCCAGTTCGATCTCGCTGACGGGCACGCTGCGGACGGCGCCATCCGCCCCATCCGCACCGCTTTCAATGACACCCTGGTCCAGCACGCATTCGATCTGGTCGCCCTGCGGCGTGCGCAGCTGCCATACGGTGCGCTCGATACGCGTGGTAAACACGGGCTGCAAGGCGTCGCGGATGGCGTCCTGGCGCAGCAGCGCGCGGATCGGCTGCTTGCGGCCGATGGCCGCATCGAGCGCGGCAAGGTCCGGTTGCGGCCCGGGAACTTCGCCTTCCCACTCGTGGCGGCTGTGCAAGCCGCCGCTGACAGTGCCGCCCGCCTTCAGGGTTTGCACCCAGCGCCCGTCCACCTGGCGCACGCGCAAGCCCGCCTGCTGGCGGCACAGCTGCAAATCGGGCGTATCGATATAGATATCGTGCATCTGCAGCAGCTGCGGCTCGCCTTGCCCAGACTGCGCCAGCAGCGGGTGCGCGCGCAAACGCAATACATCTTCCTGCGCCAGCAACAATTTCAATTCGATTTCCATGACCGCTCCTTGCGAGACTTCTCAACGCTTATTGTAAGGCGCGTCCCTTCGCGCGCAAGGCGCACGCACGCAGACCTTGATTTTGCGCGAAAATAAGCACTTCATTCAACCAGGAGATGCCATGACCTACCACGCCGCCGAGAACCGCTACGACAGCATGCAATACCGCACCTGCGGGCGCAGCGGGCTGAAACTGCCGCTGCTGTCGCTGGGACTGTGGCACAACTTTGGCGACAGCAACAGCCTCGCTTCCCAGCGCGACATGCTGCGCACGGCGTTTGACCTGGGCATCACGCATTTCGACCTGGCGAATAACTATGGCCCACCGTATGGCAGCGCGGAAAGCAATTTCGGCAAGCTGCTGCGCGACGATTTTTTACCATACCGCGATGAACTGATCATTTCCACCAAGGCAGGCTGGGACATGTGGCCAGGCCCGTACGGCCAGGGCGGCGGTTCGCGCAAATATGTGCTGGCCAGCCTGGACCAGAGCTTGCAGCGCCTGGGCCTCGACTACGTCGACATCTTTTACTCGCACCGCTACGACGCCGACACGCCGCTGGAAGAAACCATGGGCGCGCTGGCCACCGCCGTGCAGCAAGGCAAGGCGCTGTACGTGGGGCTGTCGTCGTATTCTCCGCAAAAGACGGCCGAGGCGGCCGCCCTGCTGAAAGAGTGGAAAGTGCCGTGTCTGATCCACCAGCCGGCCTACAATATGCTCAACCGCTGGATCGAGGAAGACGGCTTGCTCGACACCCTGCAAGAGCAAGGCATGGGTTGCATCACGTTCACGGCGCTGGCGCAGGGGCTGCTCAGCGACAAATACCTCGATGGCGTGCCGCAGGATGCGCGCGTCAACCGCCCCGGCGGCGGTTCGCTGCTGCAAAAGCACTTGAGCGCGGAAAACCTGGCCCGCGTGCGCGCACTGAACCAGATCGCCGCGCAGCGGGGGCAAACCCTGGCGCAGATGGCGCTGGCCTGGGTGCTGCGCGATCCCCGCGTCACCTCGACCCTGATCGGCGCCAGCAGCAGCGCGCAAATCCGCGAAAACGTGGCCGCGCTGCAGCAATTGTCGTTCACGGCCGACGAGCTGGCCGCCATCGACGTGCAGGCGCGCGAAGGCCATATCAATCTGTGGGAAGGCCCGTCGCGGGCCGTGTAAGGCGACTACGCTGGCGGTGGCAGCAGGGCCAGCAGTTCCTGCGCCACTTGCCGGCGCCGTTCGGGCGTGGCGAACACGCCCACATCCACATGCGCGCCAGCCTGGCCGATATCCTTGATGCGTATCAACTGGCGCGGCCCTTGCGGCATGGCGATGCGCGTGCGCCACGGCGAAAAGTGGTGGCGCCGGCAGCGCCCGGCGCTGACCTGTTCAATGATCAGCTCGCCGTCGCGCAAGGCGATGTGTTCATAGTCGCGCGCATGGCGCAGATAATGCAGCAGTGCAATGGCCACCAGGCCCAGCTCGGCGAACGAAAAGACGGGAATGTACCAGAGGCCGCGCAGCGCAAAGGCGGCGGCAATCACGAGGGAAAACAGGCATAGCAAGCCATAGGCGCGCAGCAGCTGGCGCGCCGTCAAGGCACTGTGGCGCGCCAGCAGCCATTGCGGCTGCTCGCGCGAGTGATCGCGTGGCATGGCGCCTCCCGCACTATCGCTCCATCACCGCAGCGGCCCCCGCCGCCGCCAAGTTCAGCCAGATCGCGCCAAGATCAGGCGCCCATGCGCACCAGCGCGTGGCCCACGTGCTGCCACCAGTGATCGCGCGACTTGACCTGCTTCAGGCAAGACGTGTCGATTTCCGTGGGGAACACGTGATCCTGGCAAGCCTTCGTTTCCAAGGCATAACGCTGGTTTTCCGCCGCCGCCAGGGCCACGACAAACCAGAACGCCAACGCCAGCAAGACCATCAGCAAACTCCAGGCCAGGTGATTGGTGTTACTTTTTTCGCCAAAAAACTCGCGCGGCCGCGTCTCGCGGTACATCGACATCAAGTCTTTTTCTTTCTCTTCCGACATCTGCGTTTGCATCCTCTGACATCCTATCCTGTGCCGGCCGGCTGGCCATGGCGGCGCGCACGCCGCCCTGACCGCATTTTACGCTGATGGCGCAGGAGAGACAGTAATTCGTGGCCACCGTGCCGCCAGCAGCCGTCAGGGGCGCGGCGCAGTCCCCCGCGGACCGCCGGGTTCGCCCTCGCCCTCCTCCTCTGCCGGCCGCACGGGCGCCACGCTTTCCACATGGTCGACATCGATATCGCCGCCATCGGGCGCCGTATTCTGCGGCTCCACGCCAGCCCGCTCGCCCGTGCCGGCCGCATCGCTGTCGTTCTCGAGCGCTTCCGGGTCCTGGCCCGGCACGCCCTGCATGTCGCTGCCGCTGTCGGAACTGTCGCTGGGCCCAAGCGCGCCCTTGCCATGGCCGCTGCCCAGGATACGGTCGGGCGTGACGGGCAAATTGTCCGGATCGAGTGAACTGCTGCTCATGGCTGGCTCCCCTTAATAAAAAAACCAGCTTACTCCCCTGGCCTGGCCGGCGGCGCACGCCTGCACGGCATTTTCCCTGGGGCAAATGCGGCGACGCACAAATATTTTCATAAATTACTTCACAAATGTACTATTCATTGCTATAGTTAATTCAAGTAAGCATCTTCTCATCCAGAAACTGCTTCATCGGCGGTACGGCGCCCACCAGCGCCCTGCCGCCGAACCGACCGGTACGTGGCGATCCGGCCCATCCACCCAGCCATCATGCACATTTTGGAGTCTTATCATGCAAGCCAAATCACTCATCGCAGCATTGTTTGCCATCACCACCGCCACGTCGGCCTTCGCCCAAAGCGCCGCGCCAGCCGCTGCCAGCCAGCAACTCACACGCGCCGACGTCACGGCCGAATACATCCGTGCCCGCAACGCCGGCGAAATCGCCACCAGCGAAGTCGACTACCCGAAAACGCCTGCCACCGCCGCCAGCAACGTGACGCGCGAACAAGTCATGGCCGAGTTCTACGCCGCCCGCAAGGCTGGCCTGATCCCGCAAACGGAAGCGGACTTTGATGTCGCGCAAACGGCAAAACACGTCGTGAAATAAGAAACCAGTCAGCCGGTTTCAGTCAGTCAGTAACACACCTCAGTTGCGGCGCAGCACCCGGGCCACTCCCGGCGCTCACCGCGGCGAGCTGTCAGCCTCACCCCAACACGATCTTTCCCGGAGTCCCTGCATGTCCCTGCACCGCCGTTTGCTTGCCGCCAGCCTGATCCTTGCCTTGAGCGCTTGCGCCGACATGGGCCATATCGCGCCGCAATCGGCCATGCTCGACGCCAACAAGCTGCAAGCGAGCCAGGCCATGGATGCCGCCGCCAGCGCCGCCATCCAATGGCCGCGCACGCAATGGTGGCAAGACTTGCACGATCCCCAATTGAACCGCCTGATGGAGCAGGCGCTGGCCGACAGTCCCACCCTGCGCGGCGCCCAGGCGCGCGTGCGCCAGGCCGAGGCGCTGGCCGGCGCGGCCGAGGACAAGACCCGTCCGCAGGCGGACGCGAATGTCTCCATCAACCGCGAACTGTATTCCCAGCACGGCAGCACCCCGGCGCCGCTGGCCGGCAACTACGCCTGGCGCAACCAGGCCACCGTCACGGCCTCGTACGACCTGGACCTGTGGGGCCGCAACCGCGCCGCCCTGTCCGCCGCGCTGGGCGACGTGCAGATGGCGTCGGCCGAATCGCAGATGGCCCGCCTGGCCCTGGAAACGGCGCTGGTGCGCACCTACATCCAGCTGTCGTATGAATTCCAGCTGCAGGACGTGATCGAACGCAGCCTGGCGCAGCGCGCCCGCATCCTCGACATCACGCGCCAGCGCAAGGCCGCCGGCATCGGCACGGACATCGACGTGGCGCAGATCGAAACCACCTTGCCGGCGGGACGCCGCCAGCTGGAACAGTCGGCCGAATCGCTGGCCCTGCTGCGCAACCAGCTGGCGGCCCTGGCGGGCAAGGGCCCCGCAGCCGGTGCGGCGCTCACGCGGCCCGTGCTGCGCCTGGACCAGCCGCTGGCCATTCCCGCCGCGCTGCCGGCCGACCTGATCGGCCGCCGTCCCGACATCGCCGCCCAGCGCTGGAGAGTGGAAGCGGCGGCGCAGCGCATCGACGCCGCCAAGGCCGAGTTCTACCCGAACGTCAATCTGGTGGCCTTTGCCGGCTTCCAGGCCTTCGGCTTCAGCCATTTTCTCGATGCCAACTCGGACATCCGCGGCGCCTCGCCCGCACTGAGCCTGCCCATCTTCGCCGGCGCCCGCCTGCGCGCCCAGCTGGGCAGCCAGACGGCCGTGTACGACGGCGCCGTGGAGCAGTACAACGCCACCGTCATCAACGCCATGTCGGACGTGGCCAACGCCGTCACCCGCGCCCAGTCGCTGGCCAAACAGCACCAGCTGACCGTGCAGGCGCTGGCCACGGCGCAGCGCGCGCGCGACCTGGCGGAGAAGGCCTACAAGGCAGGCATGAGCGACGCCATCAACATGCTCAACACGCAAGTGGCGCTGCTGGCGGAAGAACAGCAGCAGGCGCAGAATGGGGCACGCGAGCTCGATCTGTACGTTTCCTTGATGAATGCACTGGGAGGCGGCATCTGAGCTTGCAATCCTGGCATTGCCCTAGCCCAACAAGATACAATCGAAACTTTATTCACACATGAAGGAATATGACATGACCGCTTTTGACGCCACCTCCAAGCGGCTGCAAAACATCCGCACGCGCATGCCAGGCTTCCCCATGGAACTGATGCGCCTGTTGCGCATGACGTACCACATTCAAAAAGGCATGAAGGATCTGACCAATGCCGCGCTGAAAAAGCACGACCTGGTCGATGCCAGCTACATGGTGCTGGCCGTGCTGTACGGCACGGACGACGAAACCTCGAACGCCTGCACCCTGGGCATGGCGTGCCATGAAAAGCCGGCCAACCTGACGCGCGTGTGCAACGACCTGGAAACGCGCGGCCTGATCCACCGCGGCACGCGCCCCGGCGACCGCCGCTCCGTGATGATCTCGCTGACCGACAAGGGCCGCGCACTGATCGAAACGGCACTGCCCGATGTGTACCAGGAAACCTCGGCCCTGTATGAAGGGTTCACGGACGAAGAGCTGCAAGTGCTCGACAAGCTGTACATGCGCCAGTTGCGCAACCTGAACAATCTCAACAACCAGAACTGATAGCCTATCGATGACGCCAGCCACAGCAACCAAATTCACACACGGCCCCCTGACCCGGGCGGCCCACTGGCTGGCGCTGGCGCTGCAGGACTGGCGCGCAACGGAAGGCGAACGCTGGATCTACGTCGGCAAGACCCTCATCGCGTCCTTCTGCGCCCTGTGGCTGGCCTACCGCCTGGGCCTCGATTCGCCCAGCACGGCGATGACCACCACCATCATCCTGGCCCTGCCCAGCAGCGGCATGGTGCTGGAAAAAAGCTTTTACCGCCTGTGCGGCACCCTGCTCGGCTGCACGGCCGCGCTGACCCTGATCGGCCTGTTCCCGCAACAGCCCGTGCTGCTGTTCGCCGGCCTGGCCCTGTGGGTGGGCCTGTGCACGAGCGGCTCTGCCCTGCACCGCAACGCGCAATCGTATGTGTACGTGCTGGCTGGCTACACGGCCTGCATGATCGTCTTGCCCGCCATCGAGCAACCGATGCAGGTGTTCGCCCTGGCCGTCACGCGCGTGGCAGAAGTGAGCCTGGGCATCATCTGCTCGGCGGCCGTCTCCAGCGTGCTGCTGCCGCGCCACCAGGGCACGCAGGTGATGCGCACGGTGCAGGCCCGCTACGGCAAATTCCTCACCTTTTGCCAGGACGTGCTGCAGCAAAAGCTCACGCCGGCGCAGGTGGAACTGACGCATTTGCAGTTTGCCGCCGACGTCGCGGCGCTGGAACTGGGCCGCTCGGCCGCCCTGTTCGAAGTCACCAGCAAGGTCAGCCACGTGCGTGCGCAAAACCGCAAGCTGCACGCCTTCAACGCCACCTTCATGACGGCGCTGACCACTTTCTATACCTTCCACCGCCTGTTCGACCGCCTGCAGCGCGATGGCGAAACCCAAGTCATGCAGGCCTGCGCGCCCCTGTACGCCATCGTTGCCGAAGCGCTGCAGGCGACGCCTTCGCAAGACTCGCTCGACACCATGCAGCTGCACCTGCAGACGGCCCTGGCGCAGGCCCGCTCGGAAATCGATGGCGCGACCATCGCGCATGCGCAGCGCATCGATTTCGACACCGTGTGCGAACTGCTGGAGCGCTTCGCGCGCGACATGAGCCGCTTTCACGAAGTGTATTTCAGCCTGGCGCACGACACGCCCCTGGAAATCAGCACGCCGCAGGCGTATGCGCCGAAGACGCCGCCCGCGCTGGTGATCGCCAGCGGCGCGCGCGCGGCCATCAGCCTGGCCCTGCTGGCGCTGGGCGCCTACTTCCTCGCCTGGCCCTACGCCAGCACGGCGATGCTGATGGCGGCCGTGTTCTGCGCGCTGGCCTCGTCCTCGCCGCGTCCCATCATGATGATCCGACAGGTGCTGGCAGGCTTCCTCATCGCCATGCCGCTGTCGCTCATGTGCGTGTATTTCGTGCTGGTGCACGGCGACGGTTTCCCCATGCTGGTACTCAGTTTTGCGCCCTTCCTCGCCGTCGGCCTGTACCTGATGACGAATCCCGCCAAGCTGGGCGTGGGGCTGGGCGTGTCGACCTTCATCACGCAGATGGCGCCGACGAATCTGATGCATGTCGATGGCGCGGCCTTTTTGAACACGGGCATGGCCCTGATCGTGGGCCTGATGCTGGCGGCCCTCGTGTTTGCCGTGCTGCTGCCCGAGCACACGATGGGCCACAAGGACCACATCGGCCGTGCCCTGTGGCGCGAAGCGCTGCATGCGTGCACGGCGCCGGCGCGAAGAGTCAAGCATCGTTTCGACAACCGCGTGCGCGACTTGCTCAGCCAGCTCAATGCGGCGGCCGGACCGGCGCCGGGCGAGGCTGCGCGCGCCGTCGTGCGCCAGGCCTTGACCTTGCTGGAAATCGGCCACTCGGTGATCGAATTGCGCGAACTGATCGCGACGGCCCGGCCAGGCGCCACGCGCCACGCGCTGCAGCAGTGCGTGGACCACATCGCCGCCTGGCTGCGCACGCGCAGCGACACGGCACTGCAGGCGGCGCTGGCAGCCACCCTGCAGGCGGGCGCCGTGGTGCGCGCGGCCCAGACGGAAGCCGGTGCGACACCAGAACGCAAGCAGGAGCAAGACCTGCGCCTGCACACGGCGCTGGCCGACCTGCATTCGATCTACACCTCGTTACTCGACCATATGGCGCCTGGCGCCGGAGACCACCATGCCGCGTGAATTCGCCCTGTTCGGAATTCTGATTCCTACCCTGCTGCCCCTGTTCATCCTCAGCATCGGCCTGCAAACCCTGCTCGACCGCGTGCTGGGCTGGCTGGGCGTGTACCGCATGGTGTGGCACCCGTCGCTGGCGCGGCTGTGCATTTTCATCGCCATCTTTGGCGCGCTGGCTTTATCGCTTTACAAATAAAAAAAACTGTTCAACCCCATCAAGGAAAGGCTGCCGACATGGTAAGCAAACTGACCCGCTATGCAATCACCTTGCTGCTCCTGGCCGCCGCGCTGTGGATAGGCAAGACCGTCTGGGACCGCTACATGGAGTCGCCGTGGACGCGCGACGGCCGCATCAAGGCCGACATTGTCAACATCAGTGCCGACGTGGCCGGCACCGTCACGGACGTGCTGGTACGCGACAACCAGGTGGTGCAAAAGGGCGACGTGCTGTTCGTCGTCGACAAGGAACGCTACACGAGCGCACTGGCGCAGGCCGACGCGGTGCTGGCCGCGCAAAGGACGGAACAGGGACGCCGCGGCAAGGAAGCCCAGCGCCGCGCAGGCCTTGACGCCAGCATCATCTCGACGGAAAGCCGCGAAAGCGCCGCGTTTGCCGCCAGCTCGGCCTCGTCGCAGGTGCAGGCCGCCGTGGCCGCGCGCGCGCTGGCGCAATTGAACCTGGAACGCACCACCGTGCGCGCCCCCGTCAGCGGCTACGTGACGAACCTGAACGTGCACAAGGGCGATTTCGCCGCCGTCGGCGCGGCCAAGCTGGCCGTCATCGACAGCGCCTCGTACTATGTCGTCGGCTATTTCGAAGAGACCAAGCTGGGCATGCTGGCGCAGGACGACAAGGCGGAAATGAATCTGATGAGCGGCGGCACCCTGCACGGCCACATCGAGAGCATCGCGCGCGGCATCACCGACCGCGACGCCGCCACGGGCCGCGAACTGCTGGCCGACGTCAATCCCACCTTCAACTGGGTGCGCCTGGCGCAGCGCGTGCCCGTGCGCATCCACATCGACGAGCAGCCGAAAGGGCAATTGCTGGTGGCCGGCACCACTTGCACCGTGGTGATCACGCCCCATTCTGCGCCGGCGCCGAAGCCCGCGGCCGCGCACCCGGCATGATCCGCAGCGGCGGCGCCGGGCGCCTGGCGGAAATCGCCCTGTTCCTCGACGCCGCGGTGCTGGGCAGTTTTTCCGCGGCGGGCCGCAAGCACGGCCTGTCGCCGGCCGCCGCCAGCGCCGCCATCGCGCGCCTGGAAACGGCGCTGGGCGTCACCCTGTTCGAGCGCACCACGCGCCAGCTGCGCCTGACGGAAGAGGGTTTGCACTACCGCCATTACAGCGAACAGGCGCTGGACTTGCTGGGGCAGGCCGAAGACGGCTTGCACGCAGGCGGCGCCGGCGTGCGCGGCGTGGTGCGCATCTCGGCGCCGTCCGACATCGGCCGCCAGCTGCTGCTGCCGATGCTCGACCGCTTTGCCGCCCAGCACCCGCAGGTGCGCCATGCGCTGACCTTGACGGACGCCACGGCCAGGCTGCTGCAGGACGACATTGACCTGGCCATCCGCTACGGCGAACTGCCCGACAGCGACATGGTGGCGCGCCTGCTGCACCCTGGCCGGCGTGTGGTGTGCGTGTCTCCCGCGCTGGCCGCCAGGGTGGGCATGCCGGCCACGCCGCGCGACCTGGCGATGCTGCCGGCCCTCGTGCTCACGGCGGGCGACGGTGCGCCGCAGGAGTGGCGCTACCGCGAGGATGGCAAGCGCCATAGCCTGCGCCCGCAAGGCGCCTGGCACAGCAACGACGGCGAAATCATCCGCCGCTGGGCCGTGGCCGGCCATGGCTATGCCTACAAATCCCTGCTCGACATCGGCGGCGACCTGTCCGCCGGACGCCTGCAGACGGTGCTCGACGATTACTTCGGCGACAGCGTTCCCCTGAACCTGCTGTACCGGCGCAGCCGCTTCCAGCCACCGCGCGTCGCCCTGCTGATCGAATTCCTGCTGCAGCAGTTCGCGGCCCTGCCGGCGCAGCGCTAGCGGGCCACGGTCAGGGCGCCAGCACTCCCAGCTGGCGCAGCAGGGTCAGATTATCTTCCAGGTGCCAGTTGTCGCTGATGCGGCCCTGCGCATTGACCTGGTACAGATCGAAGGCATGGAAATCGATGGCTTGCCCCTGCCCCTGCAAGGGTCCCTGCGGCGTGGGGAAGACGCCCGTGAAGCGCCCCGTGAAATGCAGGCGCAGGCTGACCCGGTCGCCGGCCACCAGCATGTCCTCGATGGCCACCTGCAAATCCGGCACGGCCGCGTGAAAGACTTGCGAAGCCTGCAGCGGGCCTGCCGGCCCCTGCGGACGGCCGGCAGGCAAGGTGCGGTCGATAAAATCATCGGCCAGCGCAAGGCGCGCCAGGGCCGGATCGCCGCTCTGCCAGAATGCGGCATAGCGGCGCGCCGCCAGTACCACCTTGTCGGTGGCAGCGGCGCCGGCCAGGTGGGCCGGCATGGGCAGATTTACGGCGGCATGGGCTGGCGCGGCAGCCAGCAGAGAAAGGGCCAGGATGGCGGGGGCAAGAACAGGTGCGGGCATAATGAATCCAGGTGGGTTGATCGGTGTGCCTGCTGCAATGGCACCCCGCCATTCTGGACTCGCTTGCCCTATTTGATAATTGGCCCCGCGCTTGAATCACTTGATTGCAGCAGTTGATAATGAGTTGAAAATGCGTGGAAAATCAGCGCCCGCCCGCCACGTCGAGGATGCTGCCCGTCACATAGCTGGCGCCCGGTCCCAGCAGGTACAGGATGGCGTCGGCGATTTCTTCCGGCTGGCCGCCCCGCTGCATCGGCACGCCGGACGCCAGGCGCGCCACCCGTCCCGGTTCGCCGCCGGAAGCGTGGATCTCCGTATAGATGATGCCGGGCCGCACTCCGTTGACGCGGATGCCCTCGGCCGCCACTTCCTTCGCCAGGCCGAGGGTCAGGGTATCGACGGCGCCTTTCGAGGCCGCGTAATCGATGTATTCGCCCGGGGAGCCGATGCGCGCGGCTGCCGACGAGACATTCACGATGCGCCCGCCCTGCCCGCCGCTGGCCGTCGACATGCGCCGCACGGCTTGCTGGCAACACAGGAAATAACTGATCACGTTGGTGCGCAGCACGCGTTCCAGGCGCTGCACGGAGATATCGGCCAGCCGGCATTTCTGCTCCAGCACGCCCACATTGTTGACCAGCGCCGTGAGCGTCCCCAGGCGCGCATCGACTTCCGCAAACAGCCGTTCCACGTCTTGCGCGTCGCTGACGTCGGCCTGCACGGCGATGGCTTCGCCCCCATCGGCCACGATGCGCGCGCACAACGCGTCGGCCGCCTGCGCATCGCGCACATAATTGACGCACACGGCATAGCCCTGGCGCGCCGCCAGCTGTGCCGTCGCCGCGCCGATGCCGCGGCTGCTACCGGTAATCAAGATCACTTCCTTCATCGTTCCTCCTGAATGGTTGTGGTTCCATCATACGCGGACGAAAAAAAACCCGCGCATGGCGGGTTTTTCTGCAGTCGTTTTCAGTTCCTGAAGTGCGTCATGGCGTACGTCAGATGCTGCCACCAGTGCTCGCGCGACTGCACGGACGCCAGGCATTTCGCGTCGACCTCGTTCTTGAACGCGGGGTCCACGCACGCCTTGGTGACCAGCGCATTGCGCTGGTTTTCCACGCTGACGATCGCAATCGCCAGCCACGCCACGAGGGCAAGAGCCAGTGCGCACAAGGTCCAGGGCAGCTGTTTCATGATGCGCTCCGCTTACTTCTTCGCTGGCGCCGGGGCGCGCTCTTTCAGCACTCGCGCTACCAGTTCATCCATCACGCGCAGGGTCGCTGTCTGGGTCTGCGGCTCGGACTGCCCCGGACGCGACAGCTGCGCCGGCGACGTCACGAAGCGGCCATCGATGACGATGGTCGGCGCGCTGTCGATCTTGCTGGCCGTGATCAGCTGTTCATTGCGTTTCAGCTTGGTCTGCACGCCGAAGGAATTGAACATGTCCAGGTATTTCGCCTTGTCGATGCCGTTCTTGACCAGCAGGTCGAGGATGGCGTCATCGCGGTTCAGGCGGTTGCGCTCGACGTGGATGGCGCGGAAGATCTTGTCGTGGAACTGGTCCAGCTGGCCCATCGCCTCCAGGGTGGCATAGGCGTGCGCCTGCGGATCCTTCGGGCCATTGAAGGCCAGGTGGATGCGGCGGAAGGCGATCTTGTCGCCCTGCTTCTTGACCCAGTCGTGCATCAGCGGATCGAGCGCGTAGCAATGCGGGCAGGAATACATGAAGTACTCGACCACTTCCACCTTCTTGCCCGTGTCCGTGCGCACTGGCGTCGGGAGCGTGGTAAAGCCGGTATCGGCCGCCATGGCGCCGCCGGTGGCCGCCACCAGGGTGACGGCGGCAAGCAGGGGACGCAAGAAACGCAGAAAACGCATAATAATCCTTCATCATAAATGGTCGTGAACGGGGCGAGATTACCACTTTTTGCGCCGGGCGATGAAGCCCGGGCGGAAAAAAACCGTCTTTATCGCCCCGGTTTGCGCCCGCTTAAGCCGCATTTAAGCCCCGCCGCGCCCGCGCCTCAAAAATGGTAGCGCGCCGACACGCGCAGCTGGCGCGCATCCTTGAGATAAATGCTGGAGCGGCAGCCTGGCGCATCGCCGTAATGGCGGCGGTTGGCCAGGTTGCTGCCGGCCAGTTCCAGCTCCCAGGCGCCCAGCTTGCGCACATAGCGCCCGTCCACGGTGGCAAACGCAGGCACCTGCGCCAGGCAGCTGTTGGCGAAATCGGGACCGTAGCGCAGCGCGCGCAGCCATTGCACGCCGACGTCGGCACTGGCGCCGGCCTGCCCCGTCCAGTACAGGCGCAGGCTGGCCAGGGTTTTCGGCACGAGGGCGATATCCGGGCCGTCATAGGCGTAATCGTCATAGCGCGCATGCACTTGCCGCAGTTGCCCGTCGAGGCGCCAGTCGCGCGCCAGCGCCATGCTGGCCTCGATGGCGATACCGTCGCGGCGCGAGGGGTCGAGGTTGCCCGCAAAGCCCAGCTGGCCCAGGCTCTGGTCGAAAACGATCTGGTTGCTCAGGCGCTCGCTGAACACGCGCACGGAAGCGCTGCGCGCCGCGTCGCCGAAGGTGGCGCCCACTTCCATTTCGCGCCGCAGCTGTCCCGCCAGGGGGCGGTAGCCGGCGCGGGTATAGCCATCGTCGTCGATGCGGTAGCTGCGCGCGGCCTTGGCGTACACGCTCAGTTGCGGGCGCAATTGCAGGCTGCCCTGCACGTCCCAGGCATTCTGGTTTTCCCAGTCGCTGCCGCCGGCGGGCATGTCGGCTGGATCGAGCTGGAACTGTTCATGCCGCAGTCCCAGCAACAGGCGCGGCGCATACAGGCCGCCGAAGGCCAGCTCCTCGCGCAGCAGCAGCGCGCGCGAATACTGGCGGCGCTGGCCATCGCCATCGCTGCCCGAGCGCCGCTGCCACTGCATCAGGTCCAGGCCCACTTCCGTATCCGTGCCCACGCCGCCCACCTTGCCGTAATGGCGCAGGCGCGGCGCCAGCTGCCGGCGGCGGCTGCTGTATCTCGATTCGCTGCTGCCCTCCTCGCCCGCATAGTGGGCCGTGGCGCGCTTTTCCCGCTGCGACAGTTCCACGCCCAGCTCGAAACTGCCCACATAGCGCTGCACGAAGGCGCTGGCGCGCCGCACTTCATAGCGGTACAGGTCTTCCGGGCGGGCCGCCAGCATGGCCAGGAACGGCGCCTCGGGCGCGGGATAGCTGGTGTCCTGGTTCAGCTGGTCGGCGCTGAAGCCGAAGCGGCCCTGCCGCACCTTCCATTCCGCGCCGCCATTGAAGCCGCGCTGGTGAAACACGCTGCCATCGCGGTAATTGCCATTGCGCAGTCCGTCCATGGCCACATCGAGCGTCATGCCGCCCTGCTCGCGCGACAAGGCGCCGCGCACGCTGTGCTGGCCGCCCTGCGCCAGCTCGGCGGACAAGTCGCCATGCGTGACGCCGGCCGCGCCGCCATCCACGCCATCCTGCGCGCACGCCGGCATGGCCAGGGCGCACAGCAGCAAGGCGCGCGCGGCAATGGTCAGGACGGGAGGGGCAGGCATCATGGCGGCAGGCTTGAGGCGTCATCGCGGCGCGGACGCACGCTGGTGGGACGGGGGGATGGCAAAAGCGAATCATTATACGCACGGCGCGCGGCGCCGCAAGCGCCGGCCCGATGGTACTTTCCTTATGCCAATATTTTATTGGTGATTTGGCATTTTTGTAGGTATATTAAGCTGCGCCCGGCGATCCTGGGCGCAGCCGACTGCATTTGAAAATCAACAATAAGAAGTCACTGTGGGAGTCACGCATGGAAAGTCGTAGCACAACGCGCCAGGGGCCGCCAAGTCCCCGCGGCACGCGCCGCAGCATTGGTTTTTTCCCCATCTCGGGCAAGCTCAAAGCCCTCTCCATCGCCGCCCTGCTGCTGGCCGGCCTGGCCCTGCAGGCCGACCTGTTCGCCCAGCCGGGCCAAGGCAAGCCGGCCAGCGCGCCCAAGCCGCTGGCGCCGTCCGCCGACGGCATCGCCCTGGCGTCGCCGCACGCTTCCGCCGTCAGCACGCCCAGCGCCAGCAACGCCTGGGGCGGTGCGCGCACGGGCGCGCAAGCGACCCTGTCGGACCGCGTGGTCGATTACCAGATCGAAGCGACGCTCGATCCCGTCAAGCACACCATAGCCGGCCAGCAGAAACTACGCTGGCGCAACCGCAGCGCACAAGCCGTCAGCAGCGTCTACCTGCACCTGTACCTGAACGCGTTCGAAGGCGAGCATTCGACCTTCTTCACCGAGAAGCGCAAGCTCGATACGGGCTTCCGCTCGGGCGTCGACACGCGCGACGGCGAGTGGGGCTACATCGAACTGCGCAGCATGACGCAGAACGGCGCCAAGGCGCCCTGGCATTTCGTCCAGCCCGACAACGGCCCGGCCACCGACCGCACCGTGGTGCGCGTCGACTTGCCGCAGGCCGTCGCGCCGGGCGCCGAGACGACGCTCGACATCCGCTTCTTCGACCAGCTGCCGCGCGTCATCGCGCGCACCGGCTATTTCGGCAGCTTCCACCTGGTGGGCCAGTGGTTCCCCAAGATCGCGGTGCTGGAATTGCCCGGCGAACGGGGCGCCACCGCGCCGCGCTGGAATGCGCATGAATTCCACCTCAATTCGGAGTTCTACGCCGATTTCGGCAACTATGACGTGAAGCTGACCGTGCCCAAGGAGTACACGGTGGGCGCCACGGGCGAGCTGCAAGGCGCGCCGCAGGAAAAGAACGGCATGCTCACGCATCACTATGTGCAGGGCGACGTGCACGATTTCGCCTGGACGGCCGACAAGCGCAGCGCGCAGCCGTTGACGGGCAGCTGGAGCGGCCCCGGCAGTCCGCCGGTGGCCATCAAGGTGCTGTACCCGCCCGAATACGCATCGAACGCGGCGCCGGCGCTGCAGGCGGCCAAGGATGCGCTCACGTATTTCTCGCGCACCCTGGGCCCGTATCCGTACAAGACCCTGACGGTGGTGATCCCGCCGTTCAATGCGGCCGAAGCGGGCGGCATGGAATATCCGACCTTCATCACGGCCTCGAGCTACGCCAACCTGCAGCCGAAGACCATACCCGAATTCGGCCTCGATTTCGTCACCATCCATGAATTTGGCCATGGCTATTTCTACGGCATCCTGGCGTCGAACGAGTTCGAGGAACCCCTTCTCGACGAAGGCTTGAACGAGTACTGGGACCAGCGCATGCTGCGCGCGCGCGGCCAGCACATCCACGCCACCACGCCCCTGCTCAAGCGCCTGGGCTTCGATCCCGTCTTCAAGGTCTTCGAATTCGAGCGCATGGCCGCGCCGCGCCAGGATGCGGCAGATCCGCTGGGCCAGAACGCCTGGGACCGCCTGCAGGGCGTGGGGCCCGTCTACAGCCGCACGGCCATCACCATGCGCGACTTGGAAGCGCGCATCGGCAGCGAAGCCATGGAACGGGGCTTCAAGGCCTACTACGAACAGTGGAAATTCCGCCACCCGAGCGTGGCCGACCTGCGCGAAACGCTGGCCGAGGCGACGGGCCAGCGGCGCATCGTGGAACAGGTCTTCGCGCAGCAAGTCTATGCCAGCGCGAATATCGACGACCGCATCGGCACCTTCACCAGCGAAGAGCAGACGCCGCTGGCCGGCATGGCGCTGGTGAACGGCAAACGCGTGGAGCATACGGCCGAAGCGCTGGAAAAAGAGGAAAAAAAGGTACGCGATGCATGGGACAAGGCGCATCCGGACGCCAAGCCGGGCACGGGACCGTATCCATACCTGACCAGCGTGGTCCTGCGCCGCCGCGGCGCGCCCGTGCCGCAGGTGCTGCTGGTGAAATTCGCCGACGGCAGCTCCGAACGCGTGGTGTGGGATAACGAGCAGCTGTGGCAGCGCTACACCTGGAGCAAGCCCGTGAAGGCCGTCTCGGCCGAACTGGACCCTGACCGCGTGCACTATCTCGACGTCAACAAGCTCGATGACAGCCGCACCCTGAAGGCAGACAAATCCGCCTCGCAGCGCTGGAGCTTCGACCTTGCGGCCGCCTTCCAATACCTCCTTTCCCTGATTGCCATCGTATGAGCGCCACTTCCACGACACGGGCCAGCGGCCTGACCCTGACCACGCGCGCCAGCCGCGCCGCCCTGCAATGGCGCTTGCTGCTGCTGTGGGCGAGCCTGCTGCTGATCCCCGCCATCCTTGCCGTCATTCCCCTCTGGCGCACCTTGAGCGCCAGCCTCGATAACGCCGTGCATGCGGCGGCCCTGGCGCACAAGCTCGACCTGATGACCCTGGCCGACCTGGTGGCCAATGCGGGACGCAACGGCGCCGCCATCAGCCAGGCCGCCATCACGGGCATCGTGCTGGCCTTGCTGCTGTCGCCGCTGCTGAGCGGCCTGGTGGTGACGGCCGCGCGCGCGCCTGCGCCACCCGGCTTCGGTCCCCTGCTGACGGGCGCATTCAGCGAATACGGCCGCATGCTGCGCATGCTGCTGTGGAGCATCGTGCCGCTGGGCCTGGCGCTGACGATCGGCGCCGGCGCGCTGAAACTGGCCGACAAGCACGCGGCGAAAGCCATCCTGGAAGCCGATGCGGACCTGGCCCGTCACCTGGCCTTGCTGTTGACGGGTTTGCTGTTCCTGCTGG
Organism: Janthinobacterium sp. EB271-G4-7A; assembly: GCF_020858075.1. Lineage (NCBI taxonomy): Bacteria > Pseudomonadati > Pseudomonadota > Betaproteobacteria > Burkholderiales > Oxalobacteraceae > Janthinobacterium > Janthinobacterium sp. EB271-G4-7A. The sequence continues at coordinate 454,615 of NZ_JACYMI010000002.1, read as the reverse complement.
CCTGCGCCACGCTCGACGCCGGCCGCGCGGCCCTGGCCGTCGACCGTCGCCGCACCTCGGCCGTCAAGGCATGGTGGCGGGGCCTCGGCATGCTGCGCCGGCGTCCGCTGGCCAGCCTGGCCATCTACCTCGTCATCACCGTACTGGGACTGGCGCTGTATGCGCTGCTGGGCGTGGCGCGCCTGAACCTGGCGGCGCCCGGTCCACTGGCCATCGTGGCCGGCCTGCTGGTGACGCAGCTGGCGGCGCTGGTGCTGGCGTGGATGCGCAGCGCCCGCCTGTTCGCGCTGATCGACGTCAAGCGCTCGCTCGCGTAATCAACTCCCCAGGCGCCCTTCATCGGCGAGAAAGTCGATGAAGGTACGCACCTTCGACGACAGGTAGCGGCGGCTCGTGTAGACGGCGTACACGCTGCCGCCCGCCAGCTTGAAATCGTCGAAGAGGCGCACCAGCCGCCCCGCCGCCAGGTCCGCATCCGTCTGCCACGACGGCAGCAGCGCGATGCCCATGCCGTCGAGCGCGGCCGCGTGCAGCAGGCTTTCGTTATTGCATTGCAGGACGGGCGAGAACTTCACCGTCTCGCGCCCCTGTGCCCCGTCGAAGGCCAGTTCATTGCCGTTTGCCAACAAGGAATAGCTGATCATGGCGTGCCGCGCCAGGTCCTGCGGCAGGTGCGGGTGGCCCGCGCGCGCCAGGTAGGCGGGCGCGGCCACCAGGTGGAATTCGATGCTGCCGATGGGCCGCGCGATCAGGGTCGGCGATGGCGCCTGGCTCACGCGCAGGGCCAGGTCGAAACCCTCTTCCACCAGGTTGACCACTCTTCCGCTCAAATCGATGTCGAACGTGACTTCCGGAAAGCGTTCGCGGTAGGCGGCCAGGGTGCGCGTAAAGATGGCGTTGGCGAACCAGACGGGGGCGCTCAGGCGCAGCATGCCGCGCGGCACCACCGTCGTGCGGCCGACCGTCGCTTCCACCTCGTCGAGATTGTCGAGCATGTCGCGGCACTGTTCGAAATACACCTTGCCGATTTCCGTCAGGCTCAGGTGGCGGCTGCTGCGGTTCAGCAGGCGCGCGCCCAGGTGGCGCTCCAGATGCATCACGTGCTTGCTGACCATGGCCGGCGACAGGTCGAGGCGCTCGCTGGCGCGCACGAAACTGTCGAGCTCCACCACGGCGCGAAACACGCGCATGCTGCGCAAGGTATCCATGACTATCCAATCATCAACAAATTGGAAATGATATATCAATAATAGCGATCTTGATCAACTGACTGCGCATGACTATCATGGTCCCATCGTTAGCCATTCCCCCAGGAGCCGCCATGCAAGAGCACACCTTCCCCACGTATTTCCTGTCGCACGGCGGCGGCCCGTGGCCGTTCATGAAAGACCAGTTCGGCGGCCGCTACGACGTGCTGGAAGCATCGTTGCAGGATATTCCGCGCCAGATCGGCGCGCGGCCGACAGCCGTGCTGGTCGTCACGGCACACTGGGAAGGGCCGCAATTTCTCGTCTCGGCCAGCCCGCGCCCGGGCATGATCTACGATTATTCGGGCTTTCCGCCGCATACGTACCAGATCCAGTACCCGGCGCCCGGCGCGCCGGAACTGGCGGCGCAAGTCAAACAGTTGCTCGATGCGGCGGGCCATCCGGCGCGCCTGGACCACGAGCGGGGTTTCGACCACGGCACCTTCAGCGCCCTGTTCCCCATCTACCCGCAGGCCGACATGCCGCTGGTGCAGCTGTCGCTGAAACACGGCTACGACCCGCTCACGCACATCGAGGTGGGCCGCGCGCTGGCCAGCCTGCGCCGGCAAGGCGTGCTGATACTCGGCAGCGGCCTGTCTTACCATAACCTGCGCCAGTTCGGCCAGGCGGGCGCCGTCGCCTCGCACCAGTTCGACGCCTGGCTGCGACAAGCCATGGCCTTGCCGCCAGAACAAAGGCTGGAGCAATTGCTGGCCTGGGACCAGGCGCCGGGCGCGCGCCAGGCCCATCCGCAGGAAGACCATCTGCTGCCGCTGATGGTGGCGCTGGGCGCGGCCGAGCAGGAAGCGGCGCAGGTGGTGTACCACGAGGAGAATTTCTTTGGGGCGCTGGCGGTGACCAGTTTCAAATTCGGATAATCGGATAGCGCATGAAAAAAGCGCCGCGACATTGCTGTCGCGGCGCTTTTTTCATGGTGAAGCGGTTACTTACGTGCCGCGCTTGCCGCGCGCCGCATTCTTCGCCTTCTCGGCGGCGATCTCCGCTGCCTTGGCCGCTTTTTCCGCCATCTCGGCCGCGTGCTGGGCCAGCAGGGCCGCGCGCGTGTCCGGCGTTTCCAGCGAAATGCGTCCGAGGATGCCGCTGCGGTAGTCGAGCAGCAGGGTGTGCGACGCTTTCTCGAAATCGTAATCGCCGCCCTTGATGCGGAAACCGCGCTTGGCGGCGATGCCTTCGACCACGCCGATGGCGTCGACTTCATCGACCTTGGTGCCATAGCGGGTTGCCAGCAAGTCCGGGTAGCGCTTGAGCAATTCCTCGGCCAGGAATACGGCCACTTCCTCTTCGATCAGCGCGTTCGAGCCGATCGCGTGGCTGGCCGCCAGCATCAGGCCGTCGCTGGGGATGGCGATCTTCGGCCACAGCATGCCGGGCGTGTCGACCAAAATCGTGTTCTTGTCCAGATACAGCTTTTGCTGCATTTTGGTGACGGCCGGCTCGTCGCCCACCTTGGCCACGCGCTTTTTCAGCAGCGCGTTCATCAGGGTCGATTTGCCCACGTTGGGGATGCCCATGATCATGATGCGCAGCGGCTTCGTCGGCACGCCGCGGTGCGGCGCCAGCGATTTGGCCAGGTCCGGAATGCGCGCCACGTCGCCCGGCTTCTTGGTCGTCATCGCATATGCGGTCACGCCTTCCTGGGCATTGAAATAGGCCACCCAGGCGGCAGTGGCGGCAGGATCGGCCAGGTCGGTCTTGTTGAGGATTTTCAGGCAAGGACGCTGGCGGAACAGGCGCAGCTCGTCCACCATGGGATTGCAGCTGGCTGCCGGCAGGCGCGCGTCCACCACTTCAATCACCAGATCGGTGTTTTCCATGGTCTCGGCCGCTTTCTTGCGGGCCGCGTTCATGTGTCCTGGGTACCATTGTATCGCCATGCTCTTGCTTTCAAAATCGTTCGGTCAATCCGCTATTTTACGTGGTTGCCGCCCCGACGTCCCATTTTCCGCCGCCAGCGCCAGCCGTGCGACACGAACGAGACAATTGGTGATAATTTGGCAGTTACATGAATGATAAGATTCGCAGTCCGTCCAGCCTGGCCGGTTCCCCATCGCACGCTTAACCTGACACGCATTCCATGCACTTTTCCCGCTTTTGCTGCCTCCTCGCCTCCCTTTACGCCTGCCTGCCGCCTGCCATGGCCCAGGAAAAACCGGCGGCACCAGGCGACGCGGCGAACCAGGAAATGCAGCAGATCGTCGACGTGCAAAGCACGCGCGATCCCGACCTGCGTCCCTACCGCACCATGCTCAAGGGGCTCGACGCGTATGCCGATCACCAGCGCCTGGCACCAGGCGCGCCGCTGCGCTTCATGCTGATTCCCGCCACGCCCCAGGCCAGGCTCGATGGCGTGACCCTGCACCTGTCGGCCGATAACCTGTCGATCCCCGTGCCGCTGGCAGCGGACGGCGGCTTCACCTTGTCGCGCGACAAGACCGCCTACGATGCGAATGCCGACTTGATCAGCAACAAGAAGCGCGACACCTTACGCTGGCGCGCCGACATCCACACGCCGGGCCTGCCACAGAATGTGCGCCGCCTGGGCGACCTGCGCCTGGAATGTGAAATCCGCTGGGCCGTCGAGCAGGATGAATTGTCCTTTGTGCGGCGCAACCTGTTCCGCCTGGCGGGCGGACCGTGCCACTCGTCGCTGATCCACGTGCCGTTTCCCGTGGCCCGCAAGCTGCTTGCCGTGCAGGCGCGCTCGGGCGAGCGCACGCTGGACATCCGCGTCACGGAAGACCGGCAGCGCTATGTGCCGCCGCTGCATGACGGGAACTGGGACGACAATACCCTGCTCACCCTGACCTACGCCGACGACGGAAAAATGGCCGGAGCCGCCCCGGCTGCGCCCTTGCAGGCGGCGCAGCACCAGTAAGGCGCGCCCGGAAAGCCAGGTCAATTATTTCCACATGGATTCTTATATTTACTGAAAGAAACAAAAAAGTATGCTCTAATATCGCCTCTTAAATGAAAAGCAATTATTTCCAGGCTGGCTCCCGCCAGGGAAATATGCGATGGGGATAGTTCGATATGATGATGGAACACACTGGCACGGCGCCCAAGCGCGTGCCGCGCAATGACTGGAAGAAAGAATGCCGGCAATTGCAGGGACAAGTGGCGCAGCTGGAAGAGCGGTTGAAGCGCCAGAGCGCCGACAGCTATGGCTTGCAAGTGCTGTATGACCAGCTGGTCAATGAAATCAAGCACCACCGCGACATGTTGCAGCTCGACAGCTTCGACGCGGATAAATCATCGCTCGTCTACACGCAAGCCTGGCGCTGCTTCATGGCTGGCGACGCGCTCGACTACCAGACGCACCGCCACACGAATTCCCGCAGCCGGCCCACCTTGCTGTAGTAACCCTGCCCCCTTACAGCTCCGCCAGCGCCTTCACGTGCGCGGCCACGCTGCGGCCCAGGGACGACAGGTTGTAGCCCCCTTCCAGGCAGCTGACGATGCGGCCCTTGCCATACTGCCTGGCCACGGCCATCATTTGCTGCGTCATCCACGTGTAGTCGGCCTCCACCAGGCCCATGCCGCCCACGTCGTCTTCGCGGTGGGCATCGAAACCGGCGGAAATGAAAATCATCTGCGGCTGCTGCCGGTGCAGCGCGGGCAGCCAATGGTCGAGCACCAACTGGCGCACGGCATCGCCTTTCGAGCGGGCCGGCACGGGCACGTTGACGCGCGTGTCCGTATACGATTCCACGTCGCTGTACGGATAGAACGGGTGCTGGAAAAAGCTGACCATCAGGATGCGTGGGTCGTGTGCCACGGACTCGGCCGTGCCATTGCCGTGGTGCACATCGAAGTCGACGATGGCGACCCGTTCCAGCCCGCGCACATCGAGCGCGTGCTTGGCGGCGATGGCGATATTATTGAACAGGCAAAAACCCATGGGTTCGCTGGGCCGCGCATGGTGGCCAGGCGGGCGGATCGCGCAAAAGGCGTTGCTGATCTCGCCGTCGATGACGGCATCGGTGGCTGCTACGGCCGAGCCTGCCGCCGCCAGCGCCGCGTCGTAGCTGTGCGCGTTGAGCAGGGTGTCGCCATCGAGCGGGTAATAGTCGCCCGCCGGCGGCACGTTGTCGCGCACAAGGCCGATGGCTGTGGCGCTGTGGTTGCGCTCGATATCGGACAATTGCGCGCGCACGCCGTCGCGGTGCTCGACCAGGTCGCTGATATGCGCCAGAATCAATTGATCGTTGATGGCCTGCAAGCGGGCCGGCGATTCGGGATGCCAGTCGCCCATTTCATGGCGCTGGCAATCGGGATGGGTATAAATGGCTGTGCTCATGCGCTGTACTGGTTACCTCTGTCTCTGTCCATTCTCTGTGCATACTGGAACACTGCATGGCATTCCTGTTCGCCCTGCGCGTTCTCGCATAAAATCACTGGCTGGTCTGTGCCGCCGCTGCACTAATCTACCACGTGCGCGGCACGGGCGGGCGGCACGGCTTGACCTGGCCAAAGCGATTGTAAATTAAATAATCCGTCTTACTGTGATAGAAATAGCATGTTTTCGAAAATACACCAGGCCGCACGGCAGATCGGCGAAGTTCTCGTCGGCAAACACTTGCAGATCCGCCAGACCCTCGCCTGCGTGCTGGCAGGCGGCCACCTGCTGATCGAAGACGTGCCCGGCGTGGGCAAGACGACCCTGGCCCACGCGCTGGCCATCTCGCTGGGCCTGCAATGGAAGCGCCAGCAATTTACCAGCGACCTGTTGCCTGCCGACGTGGCCGGCATGAGCGTGTATGACCGGGGCAGTGGCAGTTTCATCTTCCACCCTGGTCCCCTGTTTACCCAGGTGCTGCTGGCCGACGAGATCAACCGCGCCACGCCGAAGACGCAATCGGGCTTGCTCGAAGCGATGGAAGAGCGGCAAGTGAGTCTCGATGGCGTCACGCGCGCCCTGCCGCAGCCGTTTTTCGTCATCGCCACGCAGAACTGCGCGCACCAGCTGGGCACCTTCCCCCTGCCCGAGTCGCAGCTCGACCGTTTTCTCATGTGCGTCACCCTGGGCTACCCCGATGCGGCCGCCGAACGGGAACTGCTGCTGGGCGCCGACCGCCGCGCCATGCTGCAAACCTTGCCGGCCGTGATGAACGCGGAAGAATTGCTGCAGGCGCAAGCGGACCTGCGCGGCATCCACGCCTCGCCTGCCGTCGTCGACTACGTGCTGACCCTCGTGCATGCCACCCGTGCGCCGGGCGTGTTTGCCGATGGCCTGAGCCCGCGCGCCGCGCTGGCCTTGCTGCAGGCAGCACGCGCCTGGGCCGCCTTGGCCGGACGCGACCACGTCACGCCCGACGATGTGCAAGCCGTACTCATTCCCGTCTGCGCCCACCGCCTGCATGCCGCGCAAGGGTCCACGGACAGCCGCAGCCTGCTGCAGCAATTGCTGCTGGCGACACCCGTCTGACAGCCGTGCGCTTGCGCGATATCCGATGGCTGCCGGCGCGCCCCTGGCTGGGCGCGCAGCGCGTGCACATCCGCCCCTCGCGCGCGGGCCTGGCCTTTGCCGCGCTGCTGCTGGCGCTGTGGATCGCCGCCGTCAATTACCATCTGGGCCTGGGCTACGCGCTGACGTATTTCGCGGCCGCCTGCGCCATCGCCGACATGCTGTTTGCCAGCCGCAACCTGGCGGGCCTGGCGCTGGCCGCCACGCCGGGCGAGCCCGTGTTCGCGGGCAGCCAGGCCACGTTCACCTTGCGCCTGATCAACCGCAGCACGCGCACGCGCCATGCGATCCGGCTGGCCGTGATCAATTCCACTGCAGCACCCGGCCAGGCAGATATCGCCGCCTACGGGGAAACGTCCGTCAGCATCGTCGTGGCGGCGCGGCAACGCGGCTGGCTCGATGCGCCCTCCATGCGCCTGTCCGGCAGTTTCCCGCTGGGCCTGTTTATTGCCTGGTGCCATTGGCAACCCGAAGCGCGCTTGCTCGTATATCCGCAGCCCGAGCAGAACGCGCCGCCGCTGCCCTTGCCGGCCGGCACGGTGCAACAGGCGCAGCAAACACAACAATCACGCTCCTCCGGCGGTGCCCTGGAACTGGCCGGCGTGCACGCCTACCAGCCAGGCGATCCCTTGCACCGCCTGGCCTGGCGCCAGATCGCCCGGCATGATGGCGAGCATTTATTCAGCAAGCAATTCCAGCCTGCCGCCGACGCACAGACGGGCGCAACCCGTGGCAGCATCGTGTTCGATCATGCCGCCCTGCACGCGCTGGCGCCGGAAGCGCGCCTGTCGCGCCTGGCCGCCTGGGTGCTGCAGGCGGAACGCACGGGCTTGCCGTATGGTTTGCGCCTGGGCACGCTGACTCTGGCGCCTGCCTTGGGCGCCAGCCAGCGCGACGCCTGCCTGCGCGCGCTGGCCCTGCATGATGTGCCGCACGATTTGCCACAGGATGAGGCCATGGCATGAGGCAATGGCTGGCCAACTTGCCGCGTGACAAGGCCGACATCCTGCTGCTGTTGCTGGCCGCCGCCATGGTGCTGGCGCCGCACGCGCTGCACCTGCCCCCGTGGCTGTCGGCCGCCGCTGCCGCGCCGCTGCTGTGGCGCGCCGTTATCACCGTGCGGGGCCGGCGCCAGCCTCAGCTAGCCGTGCTCGCGCCGCTGGCTTTGCTCGGCATCGCCGCCGTCTACGCCAGCTATGGCACGCTGCTGGGACGCGATGCGGGCGTGGCCATGCTGGTCCTGCTGCTAGCCTTGAAATCGCTGGAAATGCATGGCCGGCGCGACATCTTCGTCTTCGTCTTCCTCGGTTTTTTCCTCCTGCTGGCAAACTTCTTTCATGCGCAAGGCATCCTCAGCGCCGCCTGGATGCTGGCCACCGTCATCGTCTTGCTGGCCTGCCTGTTGTCGGCCCAGTACGGCGCCATGCAGCCGCGCCTGGCGCAAAGGCTGGGCTTGCTGGGACGCATGCTGGCGCTGGCCATTCCCCTGTCGGCCGTGATGTTTCTTGCCGTGCCACGCATCGACGGCCCCCTGTGGGGCACGGCACAAGAAGGCGCGCAGGCGCGCACGGGCTTGTCCGACAGCATGCAGCCGGGCGCCATCGCCTCGCTGGCCCTGTCAAGCGAACCCGTCTTTACTGCCGATTTCAGCACAGCTATCCCGCCGCAAGACCAGTTGTATTGGCGCGGCGTGGTGCTGGGCGACTACGATGGCGCCACCTGGACGCGCAGGGGCGCCGGCCGGCGCACGCCTGCCGGCGACAGCCGGATAGACATCGCGCTGGAAGGCCAGCCCAGCCAGTACGAAGTGACGTTGCAAGCGAGCGGCCAGCGGCGCATCTTCGCGCTCGACGTGCCGCGCAGCATTGAACGCTTGCCCGGCAATCCGTATGTCGTGTCGTCCGCGCTGGAAGTGCTGACCGTACAACCCATTACTTTGACCGTGCGTTACCGCGCCAGTTCCCAGCCCAGCTACCGGCTGCAGGCAGGCTTGTCGGTCGCGCAGCAACAGCCATGGCTGGCCTTGCCTGCTGGCAGCAATCCGCGCAGCGTGGCCTGGGCCCGCGCATTGCGCGGCCATGGCGCGCAGGCGCTGGCGCCCGCCGACGCCATCGCCGCCGTGTTGCAGCACTTCCGCCGTGCGCCCTTCCGCTACACCTTGCAGCCACCGCTGCTGGGCAAGCATGGCGTCGATGACTTCCTGTTCACCACGCAGGCGGGCTTTTGCGAACATTACGCCGGCAGCTTTGTCGTGCTGATGCGTGCCATGGGCATACCCGCGCGCGTCGTCACGGGTTACCAGGGCGGCCTGCGCAACGGGGCAGGCAACAGCTTGAGCGTGCGCCAGTCAGACGCCCATGCCTGGAGCGAAGTGTGGCTGGCGGGCCGGGGCTGGGTGCGCATCGATCCCACCAGCGCCGTCGCGCCCCTGCGCACGGAGCGCAACCTTGATGCCGCCCTGCCGCCGGCCCCGTCGCCGCTGACGGCATGGCGTTCCCTGGCCGGCCTCGATGGCGGAGCGCACGGGGCGGTTGCCGCGTGGCGCCAGCAATGGCAGCAAGCCGAGCACGCCTGGAGCAGCTGGGTGCTCGACACCTCGCCGCAACGCCAGCGCGCCATCCTCGATGGCTTGAAAAACGTGCCGGCGAAAAAGCTGGCACTCGCTTGTGCCGTATTGGCCCTGCTGTGCGCCCTGGCGGGCGTACTGGTCTGGTGGCGGCAGGCCCGGCAAGGCGATCCGCTCGACATCCTGTACGCGCAATTTTGCCGCCAGCAGGCACGGCGCGGCTACAGCCGTGCGCCGCATGAAGGCCCGCACGGTTATGCTGCCCGGCTGGCCGCGGGCAAGGCCACACAAGAGGCGCACGCCGCCATCACACAGTTTCTGGCAATCTATGCCGCGATGAAGTATGGTAATGCCAACCCAGACGAACAACTCCGCGCGCGGCGCAGCTTGCGCCGCCTGTTAACCCAATGCCGATGAGACGCTCCTTGTTACCGATCAAATACTCCGCCCTGTCCCTGCTCCTCTCCCTTCCCCTGTGCCTGTCCACCGCGCATGCTGGCGAAAACAGCAACATTTCCGCTGCCGACCGCGCCCGTGCCGTGCGCGCAGCCAAGGCCCAGCCCGTCAAGAAAGCGGCTGGCAAGCCGGCGGCGAAGAAAGCACCGGCGAAATTCGACTTCGAAGGCGAATTTGTCGACTATGCCAATTGGAAAGAAGTACGCGCCTTCCTCGACGACATGTCCGCCAAGCACGGCTTTGACCGCGCCGAACTCGATACCCTGATCGGCAAGGTGCGCTATGTCGAGTCGACCGTGCAACTGATGAAGCCAGCCCCGCCGGGCAAGCCAAAGAACTGGCAAGCGTACAGCGCCCGCTTCATCGAGCCGGTGCGCATCAATGCGGGCGTGAAATTCTGGGAAGAGAACGCGGAAGCGCTGGCGCGCGCCGAACGCGAATATGGCGTGCCGGCCGAGATCATCGTCGGCATCATCGGCGTGGAAACCGTGTACGGACGCAATACGGGCCGCTTCCGCGTGCTCGACGCGCTGACCACCCTGGCGTTTTCCTATCCGGAAAGCCCGACACGGGCCGCGCGCATGGAGTTTTTCAAGGGAGAACTGGAAAACGCGCTGCTGTACGCGCGCAAGGATGGCATCGATCCCTTGACCCTGCTCGGTTCGTATGCGGGCGCCATCGGCCTGCCCCAGTTCATGCCTAGCAGCATCATGAAATATGCGGTGGACTTCGATGGCGATAGTCACATCGACCTGCGCAATTCAACGGCCGACGCCATCGGCAGCGTCGCGCATTTCCTCGTCGAACACGGCTGGCGGCGCGACGATCCGGCCATCAGCACGTATCCCGTCACCGTTTCGGCCAGCCGCGCGTGGGAAAAGTTCATCGGCCAGGGCTTGCAGGCGAAGTACCGGCTGGCGGAATTGCAGGAAGCTGGCGTGAGTGCCGCCCCTTCCACGCCTCAGAACATGTTGTTTGGCTTGATCGACTTGCAAAATGGTTCAGAAGCAACTGAGTATCACTTGGCAACCAATAACTTCTTTGCTATAACTCAGTACAACAGAAGTTATTTTTATGCCATGTCAGTGATTGACTTAGGCAAGGCCATCAGTCAAGTGCGCGCACGCTAACCGAAAGTCAGTGTAAAGTTATAATATTACTTGTAAGAAAGCGTAAGCGATATTGAAGCGACCAGAAAACAGGTCTATGGTAAGGGCCGATAACATGTGCCAGCCTTGCTCGCCAGCCTTTGTGCGGCACGGAATACGGAAATGGTTTTATACTTAACTTTTGTCAAAGTACAATTTTTGTTCTATCATAGAGCATAATAAAGAATAAATAGGTGTTGCAGCTAGACAACACCGATTCTGTACCAGGCAAGATTATCGGGCTTTCCCGCCTGAAATTGAATCCTGTTGTACAATTGTGTATATATCATGAAAAACTGTATCCCGGATCGTACCGTGTGTGAATTCGTTCCTTTTAGTAAAGAATGAACATGAACGCAGCAAGAGCGAGCTCCGAGTGTTTTTTACTTTGCAGTGCAACTACAGAAGGAACAATAACATCATGACAAACCAAGTCGGCATTGATATGAACAGCGATTCGGACTCCGACGATCTGCTTCAATACAACCCAAACAGATTGCTCGATACCCTGATCGAAAACCTGCGCCTGAAAAACGATGCAGCCCTGTCCCGCGCGCTGGAAGTAGCGCCACCAGTCATCAGCAAAATCCGCCACCACCGCCTGCCGGTCGGCGCATCGCTGCTGATCCGCATGCACGAAGTCAGCGACCTGAGCATCCGCGACCTGCGTTACCTGATGGGTGACCGCCGCAACAAATTCCGCATCAGCGACAAGCAATTCAAGCCAAAAGAAGGCGAAACGCCACAAGGCTGATCCTGCCAGTTTCGCAGGTTTTCCCTCCCCGCCATGGGGAGGGGGTATTTCCAGCAGTTCTCAGGCCGTTCTGGCCGATATCAATTCAATTACACCATTACGCAGGGAAAACACCTGTGGACAGATAGCGGTCGCCACGGTCGCAGACGACAAACACGATCGTCGCGTTTTCCACCGTTTGCGAGATGCGCAGCGCAATTTCGCAGGCGCCGGCTGCCGAGATGCCGCAGAACAAGCCCTCTTCCGCGGCCAGGCTGCGCGCCATGCGCTCGGCCACGCCCTGGCTCACGTATTCCACCTGGTCGACGCGCGACTTGTCGTAGATTTTCGGCAAGTATGCTTCCGGCCACTTGCGGATGCCGGGGATCTGCGAACCTTCCTCGGGCTGGGCGCCGATGATCTGGATGGCGGGATTCTGCTCTTTCAAATAGCGCGACACGCCCATGATGGTGCCCGTCGTGCCCATGGCGCTGACGAAATGCGTGATCCGGCCTTCCGTGTCGCGCCAGATTTCCGGTCCCGTGCTTTCATAGTGGGCGCGCGAATTGTCTTCGTTGGCGAACTGGTCGAGGATCACGCCGCGGCCATCCTTCTGCATCTGCTCGGCCAGGTCGCGCGCATATTCCATGCCGCCCGTCCTCGGCGTCAATAAAATGTCGGCGCCGTAGGCAGCCATGCTCTGGCGGCGCTCCACGCTGAGGTTATCCGGCATCAAGAGCAGCATCTTGTAGCCGCGCAAGGCGGCGGCCATGGCCAGTGCGATGCCCGTATTGCCGCTGGTCGCCTCGATCAGGGTATCGCCCGGCTTGATGACGCCGCGCTCTTCGGCGCGCTTGAGCATGGACATGGCAGCGCGGTCCTTTACGGAGCCGGCAGGATTATTACCCTCCAGCTTGCCAAGGATGACGTTGTTGCGCGCAAGCGCATCGGCACCCGGCAAGCGCGTCAGCTGCACCAGCGGGGTATTGCCTATCGTATCTTCAAGTGTCTTGTATGCCATCGTGTCTGTTTGAGTGGATTCAACAAAGACCCATTCTAATATGAGATGCTGGACGGTGTATCGCTCATCGGCGCCGGCATCCGGGCCCGCGGGCGCGTCCGGCTGCGCCGCCACATGCCGCATGACGCCTGCCGCGCCGCCATTTCCGGGCGTGCGCCAGGGATATTGCGGCAGGCGCGCGCCGCATGCGCTAGACTCGTCACTGTTAGTTATTTTTGTTATTTGCTTATTCAGTCTTCGAACGGACTCCCCATGGCCAGCAGCACACCTGAATTCATTCCCGAAACGACGCAGGACGATCCCGTCCAGTTCGCCACGCTCGACTTGCAGGGCCGCAGCCACCAGATCTCGCCCGTCTTCAATGCGCCCGAACTGCAGCGCTTGCAGCGCTATGGCACGCGGCAACACTTTGCCGATGGCGATACGCTGTTCGAGGCGGGCAGCAGCAGTTTCGGCATGCTGGTGATACTGTCGGGGCGGGTCAGCATCAAGCGCCACGAGGTGCTGGGGCAGGCGTCGCAGCTGCGCGAAGTGGGTGTCGGCCACTTCATTGCCGAGGTGGCGCAATTGTCCGGCCGCCCTACCCTCGTCAACGGCAGCGCCGTGGGCGCGGTGGAATTGCTCGACATCAGTTCGGAATCCTTGCGCGCACTGATCGTGGCCGAGGCGGAGATGGGCGAACGCATCGTGCGCGCCCTGATCCTGCGCCGCGTGGCGCTGATCGAGTCCAATTCGGGCGGCCCCGTGCTGGTGGGACCGCGCGGCAATGGCAATCTGTTCCATCTGCAAAGCTTTTTATCGAGCAATGGCCATCCGCACACAGTGCTCGACCCGGCCACTGATGCGGCCGCCGCCGCGCTGGCCGAGCGCTACCAGCCCACGCCGCAGGAATGGCCGCTGGTGGTCTGTCCTGATGGCAAGATCATGAAGAATCCCGGCAATGCGGAACTGGGACGCTGCCTGGGCATGCTGCCCGATTTGTCCGGCGACAAGATTTTTGACGTGCTGGTGGTGGGCGCCGGTCCTGCCGGCCTGGCCACGGCCGTGTATGCGGCATCCGAAGGCTTGAGCGTGCTGGCCCTGGAACAGCGCGCGTATGGCGGCCAGGCGGGCGCCAGCGCGCGCATCGAAAATTACCTGGGCTTTCCCACAGGCATCTCCGGCCGTGCACTGGCAGGACGCGCCTACGTGCAGGCGCAAAAATTCGGCGTCGAGATCGCCACTCCGGCCAGCGCCGCCAACTTGCTCTGCGACACCTGGCCGCTGCGCGTCAATCTGTGCGACGGCACCCAGGTGCGCGCCCGCACGGTGGTGCTGTCCTGCGGCGCGCGCTACCGCCGTCCCTCGCTGGCGAACCTGAAAACGTATGAGGGACGGGGCGTGTATTACTGGGCCTCGCCCATCGAAGCCAAGCTGTGCCGGCAGGAAGAGATCATCCTGGTCGGCGGCGGCAATTCGGCCGGCCAGGCGGCCGTGTTTCTCTCCGGCCACGCCGCCAAGGTCCACATGGTGATCCGCGGCGAAGGGCTGGCGGCCAGCATGTCAAGCTACCTGATCGAGCGCATCGCCGCCACGCCCAACATCACCCTGCATACGCACACGGAAATCATCGCCCTCGAAGGCGACGACGATGGCTTGACGGAGGTGCGCTGGCGCAACAACCGTACGGGCGAGGAAGCCGATTGCGCCGTGCGCCGCGTGTTTCTCTTCGTCGGCGCCGATCCGAACACGGACTGGCTGCACGACTGCGCCGTGGCCGTCGACGAGCAGGGTTTCATCCGCACGGGCTTCGACGTCACGCGCGCCGAATGCCGCGCCCATGGCCACGGCCACGTGGTGTATTCCCCCGACTTGCCGGAGCGGGCCGCGCTGGAAACGAGCGTGCCGGGCGTGTTCGCCATCGGCGACGTGCGGGCCGGCTCGACCAAGCGCGTGGCCGCCGCCGTCGGCGAAGGGGCGGCCGTGGTGTCGCAGATTCACGGCTTCCTGGCGCGGCTGCCGGCGGGCTCGGCCTGAAAATCGTGCATTGTAGAAACTGCTACAATCGGCTGTTGCCATCCAGCTGAAAGAGTCCGCATGCCCCACACCGCCAAGCTTTCCTCGCGCCGTAGCATGCCCGCGGCCCGCTGACGGTGCGCCGCATGCTCGTCAAGTTGCTGCTGCTGGCCACCTTGTTTGCCGTGCTCAGCATCGGCGCCCTGTACAGCTACGGGCGTTTCGCCGAGCGGTCGCTGGGGCCGCCAGGGATGGCCCTGCCCGTGGCGGCAGACGCCACCCTGCTCGACCGCGTGCTGGCGCCGCAACTGGAGCAACGCCCGGGCCACAGTGGCACGGCCCTGATCGACGACAATCTGGAAGCGTTCGCCCTGCGCGCCCTGAGCGCGCGCGAAGCGGGACGCAGCCTCGACCTGCAGTACTACATCTGGCATAACGACGTCACGGGACGGTTGCTGGTGCGCGAACTGCTACGCGCGGCCGACCGCGGCGTGCGCGTGCGGGTGTTGCTCGACGATATCAACGCGCGGGGCCAGGACGCCGCCATCCTCGCACTCGACAGCCACCCGCTGATCGACGTGCGCATCTTCAATCCGAGCCGCAACCGCGACGGCATCTGGCTGCGCGCCGTGGAAATGGCCTTGC
Organism: Janthinobacterium sp. EB271-G4-7A; assembly: GCF_020858075.1. Lineage (NCBI taxonomy): Bacteria > Pseudomonadati > Pseudomonadota > Betaproteobacteria > Burkholderiales > Oxalobacteraceae > Janthinobacterium > Janthinobacterium sp. EB271-G4-7A. Next base: position 439,319 of record NZ_JACYMI010000002.1, on the reverse strand, counting down.
GCGCCGTCAGCCTGAACCGGCGCATGCACAACAAGGCATGGATCGTCGACGGCAGGGTGGCCCTCGTCGGCGGGCGCAATATCGGCGATGAATACTTTGATGCCGCCGAGCAAGTCAATTTCCAGGATGCGGACTTGCTGCTGGTGGGACCCGCCGTGCAGCAGACGAGCGATATCTTCGACCGCTTCTGGAACAGCCGCGCCGTCATCCCCATCGGCGCCTTGCACGCTGGCAAGGACGCGAGCGCGCCGGAACTGCAGGCTGTGCGCGCCCGCCTCGACGCGCTCACGGGCGAACTGGGCGCCTCGCCCTACCTGCGGCAACTGACGGATACGGGCCAGCTGCAAGCCCACCTCGATGGCCGGATACGCCTGCACTGGAGCGGGCAAGTGCAAGTGCTGTCTGACCCGCCGGAAAAAGCCGCGCCCGTGGCCAGTTTGCAACGCAACGAACACTGGCTCATGCACAGTTTGCTGCCCCTGTTGACGGACGCGCGCGAAGAAGCGCTGCTGACCTCGCCTTATTTTGTGCCCGGCACGGCGCTGACGCAGACCTTGGGCGAAAAAGTCGCGGCCGGCGTCAAGGTCCAGGTGCTGACCAACTCGCTGGCCGCCACCGACGTGGCCCTCGTGCATGCGGGTTATGCGCGCTACCGCCAGGAGCTGCTGGGTGGCGGCATCGAGCTGTATGAATTGAAGACCCTGCACCGCAAGCGCATCAGCCTGATGGGTTCGAGCCGCGCCAGCCTGCATACCAAGGCCGTGGTGATCGACGGCCAGCGGGGCTTCGTCGGCTCCTTCAACCTCGATCCCCGCTCGGCCCAGCTCAATACGGAGATGGGCGTGCTGTTCAACGACGCCGCACTGGCGGCCGACATGCGCACACTGTTCCTGCATTCGACGGCTAGCGACACCAGCTATCGTTTGCTCCTCGACAACGGCGCCCTGCGCTGGTCCGACGCCACAGAAGAGCCAGCCAAGGTGTGGACGCACGACCCGGAAGCAGGCATCTGGCGCCGCATGCTGGTGTGCGTGATGCGCTGGCTGCCGATCGAGTCGCAGCTGTAGGCGCGCATGACATGCAAAAACTTTAATCCTGGCAAGATTGCCATATAAAAATATTTGTTGTTTTCGAAACATGTTAGATGCCGTTTTACCAAATGCTGCTATAATCGCTTCAACGAGACACCACCGCTGTCTCCGCAATACCTTTCTCGCCCTTCCGCGATTGAATCCAACGTTGGCCAAAAGCTCGCCGACAGACTGCAACACTACCCTGTCACTTTTGGAGCTTTATCATGCGCAAAACATCTATCTTGCTGGCGCTGGCCGCCGCTTCCCTGTGCGTCACTGCTGCCCAGGCCGCCACAACCAACCTGGTCAAGAATGGCGATTTCGAACTGACCAGCAACGGCACCTCGAAACAGCTGAACGAAGGCACCTACGCCCGCGCGGACCGCACCTACCTGAGCGACTGGTCCAGCAAGGGCTATAACTTCGTCTTGAACGGTAACAACATCGACGACACCAACGCCGCGACGGCGCTGGCCTTGTGGGGCCCGAATTCGTATAGCGGTGCGGGACCGAAAAACGGCCTGGGTGTCAGCCCCACGGGCGGCAATGTGCTGGCTGCCGACTGGGATTATTTCCCTGGTCCCGTCACGCAGCTGGTCAGCGGCCTGGTGGCCGGCCATGCCTACACCCTGAGTTTTTCGTATGGCGCGGGCCAGCAAGTGGGCTTCCGCGGCGATAACCTCGTCAATTACTGGGACGTTGCGCTGGGCAGCAGCAAGCAGCAGACGGCATCGCTGGCCAACGTCAGCCAGGGCTTCACGGGCTGGCACCAGGCCAGCATGACCTTCACGGCCACGAACAGCAGCGAATTGCTGTCGTTCATGGCCAAGGGCAGCCCGACGGGCGCGCCACCGTTCATGCTGCTCGATGGCGTATCGCTGGTGTCGGCCGTGCCGGAACCATCGACCTGGGGCATGCTGATCGGTGGACTGGGCTTGCTGGGCTTCATGGCGCGCCGCCGCAAGGCTGTTGTTGCAGTCTGAGCCGCCAGCGCGCATAACAGAATCCGGACCAGCCCAGCTTTGTCCGGATTTTTTTTGTTCTTATCTGATGGAATGAAATGAGCCTGCTGCATACCTTGCAAACCCACTTGCCCGGCATCGCCATCGATGTGCTGCGCCTGGTCCTGTGGCTGGTGCTCCTGGCTCTGATTTTCGTGCCGCTCGAGCGCTTCTTTGGCGAGCGTCACGCGGGGCGTGCCCGCACGGAACTGTTCAGCGACCTGGGCTTTTATTTCATCAGCAGTCTGCTGCCGGCCGCCTTGCTGGCCGCGCCGCTGGCCCTGCTCGCCGTCGCTGGCCAGCGCTTGCTGCCGGATGCCATCCCCGCCGCCCTGTCCGCCCTGCCCCTGTGGGGCAAGATACTGCTGGGCTTGCTGATCGGCGAAGTCGGCACTTACTGGGGCCATCGGCTCAGCCATGAAATTCCATGGCTGTGGCGCTACCATGCCGTGCACCACAGCACGGAACAGCTGTATTTCCTCGCCAATACGCGCACCCATCCAGTCGACATGGTCGTCACGCGCCTGTTCGGCCTGACACCCCTGTATCTGCTGGGCCTGGCCGGCCCAAGTGCGGCAGGCAGCGCCGCCCCCGTACTGCTGTTGCTGATCGGCACCGTCTGGGGCTTCTTCATCCACGCCAACCTGCGCTGGCGCTTCGGCCCGCTGGAATGGCTGGTGGCCACGCCCGCCTTCCACCACTGGCATCACAGCAAATTCGAGCACATCAACCGCAACTACGCCTCTACCTTACCCGTGCTGGACCGGCTGTTCGGCACATATCACCTGCCGCGCGCCTGGCCGGCCGCCTGCGGCATCGAGGCCGCCATGCCGCAGACGCTGGCGGGGCAACTGGCTGCGCCATTCCGGCGCACTGGCAAGCCGGAAGTCCAGGCTGCGGAATAAAAAAAACCCCGCGCGGCCGGTACCACGCGGGGTTTTCTTCTCGTGCTGCGTGGCACCACCACGCAACACGCTTCACAACGACACGCTTACTTTTTCTCGGCTTCGGCCTTCTTCGCGTCGGCAGCAGCCAGTTTGGCTTCCTTCTTCGCAGCCGCTTCCGCAGCCTTGGCTTCTTTCTTGGCGGCCGTTGCCGCTTTCTTCGCGGCAGCGGCTTCCTTCTTCGTTTCGGCAGCCGTTTTCACGGGGGCGGCATCGGCCGCCGCGGCAGCAGGAGCAACGGCTGCTGCAGGCACTACCTTGGCGGCGGCAGCTTCTTTTTTCGCGGCAGCGGCGGCGGCCTTGGCTTCTTTCTTGGCAGCAGCAGCTTCCTTCCTCGTTTCAGCAGCTGTCTTGGCTGGCGCCGCAGCGGTGTCGGTCGCAGCAGCTGGCTTCGGTGCGGCTTCTTTCGCTGCAACTTCCTTCACAGCAGCGTCCTTTTTTGCCGGGGCAGCTTTCGCCGCCGGAGCGGGCGCCGCTGGCGCGCCGGACTTGGCCTGGCCATTCACCTGCAAGCCCGCTTCCGACAGCTTCACGGAACTTTTCGGGCCGATGCCCTTCACGCGTGTTTCGAAATCAGCCCAATCCTTGAAGGCACCGCCCTTGGCGCGTTCATCGATGATGGCTTTCGACGTGACGGGGCCGATGCCCTTGACGCTGTCGAGTGCCGCCTGATCCGCCTTGTTGACATCGACCTGGGCAAAGGCAAAGCCCATCGTCGCGATCAGGGTGACGATGGCCAGCAGTATTTTTTTGAACATGGGTATCTCTCCGTAATGTGGTTTCAAGATGACTCGAACGCAAAGGAGGAACAGCGCCTTAACGGCTTAACGGCTGTGGCGTGATACGGTTGACAAGACGGGATAGCGAAACGGCGGGGAAACCTGCGCCAGATCAAACAGGCCGGCGCAGGTGATACAGCATATTTACTGCGGGAACAGCTCTTCTCGGGTGACGGTGGCCGTGCCCAGCTTGCCGACGACGATGCCGCCGGCGCGGTTGGCCGTGCGCACGGCGTCGCCCAGGCTCATGCCGGCGCCCAGCATGGCCGCCATGGTGGCGATCACCGTGTCGCCGGCGCCCGAGACATCGAACACTTCGCGCGCATCGGTGGGCATGTGCACCACCTCATCGGCCGTGTACAGGCTCATGCCCTCTTCCGAGCGCGTCAGCAGCAAGGCGTCCAGGCCCAGTTGCGCGCGCATCTGCTGCGCGCGCTCCGTGAGTTGCTCTTCCGTGTTCCAGCTGCCGATCACGCGGCGCAGTTCGGACTTGTTCGGAGTGAGCACTGACGCACCCGAATAGCGGCTGAAATCATCACCTTTCGGGTCGACCATGACGATCTTGCCGGCCTTTCTCGCCGCCTTGATCATCTCGGCCACGTTCACCAGGCTGCCTTTGGCGTAATCGGACAGGACCACCACATCGTAGTGCGGCAAGAGGGCATTAAACTGCGCCAGTTTGTCGCGCAGCACCGTATCGCTGGGCGCATCTTCGAAGTCGATGCGCAGCATCTGCTGCTGCCGGCCGATCACGCGCAGCTTGATGATGGTGGAAATGGCCGCATCGCGCTGCAGATAACTATGGATGCCGCCGCCTTCGAGCAGGCGCTCGACCTGGCTGCCGGCCTCGTCGTCGCCCACCACGCCCAGCAAGCTCGTCTTCGCGCCCAGCGCGGCCGCGTTGCGCGCCACGTTGGCCGCCCCGCCCAGGCGCTCTTCGCGCTTCTCGATGCGCACGATGGGCACGGGCGCTTCAGGCGAGATGCGGCTGACATCGCCGAACCAGTAGCGGTCCAGCATCACATCGCCCACCACCAGCAGGCGTACCTGGGCCAATGCGGCCGGCGCCGTCAAGGCGACCACCTCTTGGGCGCTCATGCGCGCGTCAGGATCGAGCGACCGATCCCGTGGTATTCGATGCCATTCTCGGCCATGACGGCCGGCTCGAACAGGTTACGCCCGTCAAAGATCACGGCCTGCTTCAGGCGCGCCTTGATCTGCTCGAAATCGGGGCTGCGGAAAGCTTTCCATTCGGTCACGATGACCAGCGCATCGGCGTCCTGCAGCGCATCCTTCGGACTGTCGGCAAAGCGCACCTTGGCCAGTTGCTCCGGCGTCAAGTCCAGTTGCAGCACGCGGCGCGCCTCGGCCATGGCGACGGGGTCATACACGGCCACGGTGGCGCCGCGTCCCAGCAGGTCCGCCAGCAGGACACGGGCCGACGCTTCGCGCATGTCGTCCGTATTCGGCTTGAAGGCCAGGCCCCACACGGCGAAATGCCGGCCCGTCAGGTCGGCGCCGAAGCGAGTGACCACTTTGCGGCCCAGCACCTGCTTCTGCTGGTCGTTGACGGCTTCGACGGCGCGCAGGATCAGCAGTTCCTGTCCATGGCCGCGCGCCGTGCGCTCGAGCGCCTGCACGTCTTTCGGGAAGCAGGAACCGCCATAGCCGCAGCCGGCGTACAGGAAGCTGTGGCCGATGCGCGGGTCGGAACCGATGCCGTGGCGCACGGCCTCGATGTCGACGCCCACCTTGTCGGCCAGGTTCGCCAATTCATTCATGAACGAGATGCGCGTGGCCAGCATGGCATTGGCCGCATACTTCGTGAATTCAGCCGAGCGCACATCCATCCAGTAGGTGCGCTCGTGGTTGCGGTTGAACGGCGCATACAGGCTTTTCAGCAATTCGCGCGCGCGCTCGCCGTCCGGCGTCGCATCGACACCGATGACGATGCGGTCGGGGCGCATGAAATCTTCGACGGCAGCGCCTTCCTTGAGGAATTCCGGGTTCGACGCCACCGAGAACGTGGCGGCCACGCCGCGTGCGTCGAGTTCGCCCTGAATGGCGGCGCGCACTTTTTCAGCTGTGCCCACGGGCACGGTCGACTTGTCGACGATGACCTTGAAGTCCGTCATGTACTTGCCGATGCCGCGCGCGGCCGCCAGCACGTATTGCAGGTCGGCCGAGCCGTCTTCATCGGGCGGCGTGCCGACGGCAATGAATTGCATCACGCCGTGCGCGGCAGCAGCCTCGACGTCGGTGGAAAAGGTCATGCGGCCGGCGGCGCGATTACGCGCCACGACTTCTTCAAGGCCAGGTTCATGGATGGGGATGCCGCCGCTGTTGAGCAAGGCGACCTTCTGTGCGTCCAGGTCGAGGCAAAAGACGTCGTTGCCCAGCTCCGCCAGGCAGGCGCCGGTCACGAGGCCAACATAGCCGGTGCCGATAATGGTGATTTTCATGGATGTACCGTATGGATAAAAAGCAGGTCTTACATAGAAGTACACGCCACATTGCTCAGGGCAAGGTGACGTGTACGAATCAGTTCATGACATTGAGTTCTTCTGTGCGGCGTGGTGGGTAAGTCTCCCACTTGTTGCAGCCAGGGCAGTGCCAGTAGAACTGGCGCGCCTTGAAGCCGCAGTGGCTGCACTGGTAGCGGGCCAGCTTCTGCGTGTAGCCGTGCACGAGGTTTTTCACCATCGACAGCTCGGACCAGATGGCGGCCGGCGCATCCATCATGCGCGCTTCCAGCAGTTTATCCAGGCCCAGCAGGGTCGGCGTGCGGCGCAGCTCGGCGCTGACCAGCTGCTTCGCCGCTTCCACGCCGTCGAGCTCGATGACGGCCTTGAAGACGACTTCGATCAGGTCGATCGACGACGCCTCTTCCAGATAGGAGCGCAGCAAGTTGACGCCTTCCTGCGCACGGCCGACCTTGGTATACCCGTCCATCAGGCGCTGCGCCACCAGGGCCACGTGCGGCACGCTTTGCTGCTCCACGCGGCGCCAGGTGGTCAACGCGCCTTCCACGTCGCCGCGCGCCAGCAGCACGTCGCCCGTCAGGATGGTGGCACGCACGCTCTTGCGGTCCGTCTGCAAGGCTTTTTCCAGCAGCGGCATGGCGTCGTCCGGCTTCATGTGCACGAGGGCGTCATGCGCCAGTTCGCAATAGAACTGGGCGATTTCCTTCTGGCGCGCGCCGGCGCCCGATTCCTGCAAGCCCACGGCCGCTTCGATGGCGCGCGGCCATTCCTTTTCGCGCTGGTAGATTTCCAGCAGCGCGCGGCGAGCCTGGGCCGCATATTGCGTGTCGACCAGGCTGTTGAAGGTTTCTTCGGCGCGGTCCAGCAAGCCTGCCTTCAGGTAATCCATGCCCAGCTCATAGGCGGCATGGCCCTGCTGTTCCAGCGGCAGGTCCGGGCGCGCCAGCAAATTCTGGTGCACGCGGATGGCGCGTTCCGTTTCGCCGCGGCGGCGGAACAGATTGCCCAGCGCAAAGTGCATATCGGCCGATTCCGGGTCCAGCTTGACGACTTCGATGAAGGCATCGATGGCCTTGTCATGCTGTTCATTGAGCAGGAAATTCAAGCCCTTGAAGTAATTGCGCGGCAGGCTGCGCGATTCGGACACCAGTTGATGAATGTCCACACGCGCGGCAATCCAGCCCAGCGCGAAAAACACCGGGATACCCAAGAGCCACCAGAGTTCAAAATCCATGCGATTGTTTTTATTCGAGTAAGAGAGATAGGAGCGACGGCGCCGCTTACTGCGCGCTCACGCTGTCCGGTTGCGGCTGGACATTGCTGGCCACACCAACGGTCTGCAGCGCGGCAATGGTGGTTTTTTGCTTGGTTGCTTCGCGGCGGTGACGGAACACGGTCGGCGTCAAGGCCAGTACGCCCAGGCTGGCGCCAGCGACAAAAAAGCCCAGCAGCATCAGGACCAGGGGGCCGCGAATTTCATAATTGAGGAAAACATGCAGGTCGACAACCTGCGCATTCTTCAGCGCAAAACTGAAGAACAGGACGAAAAGAACACAGCCAACGATGGTGGAGATGATTTTCATCGATAGGTCCAGAGTGAACAAAAAAAAAGCCCGTGCCACATGACACAAACGTAGAGCGCTGATCAAACCGTAGCGAGCGTCAGCGAGGCTCGGCGCCCCCTTTGGTCCGAGAAGCGCAACCGTACTGAAGTACGGTGAGCATCGCAGGCCGCAAAGCGCGACGCGCAGTAGCTTATGTCAGGTATTCTCAGCATATTAACAAAAAAAAGCGGCATCCAAGGACGCCGCTTTCTATGTCGCCTTCCAGCAGACGATTAATCCTCGATAATCGGTTGCCCGACCATCGCGTCCACCCGCTCGCGCAACTGTTTGCCCGGCTTGAAGTGGGGTACCCGTTTTTCGGGAACCATCACCTTGTCGCCGGACTTCGGGTTGCGGCCGATGCGCGGGGGCCTGCTGTTCAGGGCAAAACTGCCAAAACCGCGGATCTCGATACGCTGACCGGTCGCCAAGGCGTTGGTCATCGCATCGAGAATGGTCTTGACGGCATACTCCGCATCTTTCGCCACCAGCTGAGAATAACGCTCAGCGAGGCGGTTGATCAGCTCGGACTTTGTCATCTGCCGTATCCGCAGTCTTAGTTCTTGTTATCGAACTTAGCTTTCAACAAGGCGCCCAGGCTGGTGGTGCCCGAAGCTGCGTTGTTGTCGGTAGCTGCCATTTTTTGCATAGCTTCCTGGGTTTCAACGTTGTCTTTCGCTTTGATCGACAGTTGGATACCACGGGCTTTGCGGTCGATGTTCAACACCATTGCTTCGACGGTGTCGCCGACTTTCAGGTGCGTACCAGCATCTTCAACGCGGTCGCGCGAGATTTCGGAAGCGCGCAGGTAGCCTTCAACTTCTTCGGACAGTTGGATCACGGCGCCTTTAGGCTCAACCGATTTAACGGTACCGGTTACCAGCGAGCCTTTGTCGTTCATGGCTGCGAAGTTGTTGAATGGGTCACCTTCCAGTTGCTTGACGCCCAGGGAAACGCGCTCGCGCTCAACGTCGATGGCCAGAACGATGGCTTCCAGTTCGTCACCTTTCTTGAAGCGACGCACGGCTTCTTCGCCGGTTTCGGTCCAGGACAGGTCGGACAGGTGCACCAGACCGTCGATGTTGCCGGCCAGGCCGATGAACACGCCGAAGTCGGTGATCGATTTGATCGCGCCGCGGACTTTGTCACCTTTCTTATGGGTAACACCGAAGTCGTCCCATGGATTGGCTTTGCACTGTTTCATGCCCAGCGAAATACGACGACGCTCTTCGTCGATTTCCAGAACCATTACTTCTACTTCGTCGCCCAGTTGGACAACTTTGTTAGGAGCAACGTTTTTGTTCGTCCAGTCCATTTCGGAAACGTGTACCAGACCTTCGATACCCTGTTCCACTTCAACGAACGCGCCGTAGTCGGTCAGGTTCGTTACTTTACCGAACAGACGGGTGCTTTGTGGGTAACGACGGGACAGACCGGTCCAAGGATCGTCGCCCAGTTGTTTCACGCCCAGCGAAACACGGTTTTTCTCTTGATCGTATTTCAGGACTTTGGCGGTGATTTCCTGGCCAACCGTCAGTACTTCCGACGGGTGACGTACACGGCGCCATGCCAGGTCGGTGATGTGCAGCAGGCCATCGATACCGCCCAGATCCACGAACGCGCCGTAGTCGGTGATATTTTTGACGACGCCGGTCACGACCGTGCCTTCTTTCAGCGTTTCCATCAGTTTCTGACGCTCTTCGCCCATCGAAGCTTCGATGACGGCGCGGCGGGACAGAACCACGTTGTTACGCTTGCGGTCCAGCTTGATCACTTTGAATTCGAGGGTTTTGCCTTCGAATGGGGTGGTGTCTTTGACAGGACGGGTATCAACCAGCGAGCCCGGCAGGAATGCGCGGATGCCGTTGGTCAACACGGTCAGACCGCCTTTGACTTTACCATTGACGGTACCGACGACGATTTCGCCCGATTCCATCGCTTTTTCCAGAGCCAGCCACGAAGCCAGACGCTTGGCTTTATCGCGCGACAGGATGGTATCGCCGAAACCGTTTTCCAGCGATTCGATCGCCACGGAAACGAAGTCACCAACTTTGACTTCCAGTTCGCCGTGGTCGTTCTTGAATTCTTCGACAGGGATGAATGCTTCGGATTTGAGGCCGGCGTTCACGATCACGAAATTGTGGTCGAGGCGCACGACTTCAGCGGAAATAACTTCGCCGGAGCGCATATCTTGACGCGACAACGATTCCTCGAAGAGCGCAGCAAAACTTTCCATACCGGTAGATTCGTTAGTTGTAACAGTAGACATAGGGTTCACACAGGTTATCCAGCAGAGATCGCACGATGCGACTTAAACTGGGTTAGGTTTTTGACACACCCGGACAGGCCAGGAGCCGTCAACGGGCACCACATAGCACGCACTACACATCAATACACGCTATTTTGCTGCTTATTTTACAATTGACGCATACCATTTCAACACGGTTTCGACAGCTTCATCAGCTGTCATGGCCGAGGTATCGAGGACATGCGCCCCTTCCGCGGGGACCAGCGGCGCAATCGCACGGTGAGTATCACGTTCGTCCCGCGCCTGCAAATCCATCAGAAGGTCTTCCATATTAGCAGAAAAACCCTTGTCTATCAATTGCTTGTAGCGCCGTTGCGCGCGCGCCTCGACGCTGGCCGTCAGGAAGACCTTCAATTGCGCATGCGGGAAGATCACCGTGCCCATGTCGCGCCCGTCGGCCACCAGGCCCGGCGTCTTGCGAAAGCCCAGCTGCAAGCCCACGAGGGCATGGCGCACCGTTGGCAATACGGCAATCTTCGACGCCGTATTGCCCACCTCTTCGGCACGGATCTGCTCGGTGACGTTTTCATGCGCCAGCAGGATCTCGCCGCCCGCAAAATGGCAGGGCAAGTGTTCGGCCAGCTTGGCCAGCGCGTGCTCGTCGCGCAAGTCCGTGCCGCGGCGCAGCGCGCTTAAGGCCGTCAGGCGGTACAGCGCGCCCGAGTCCAGGTAATGAAAGCCCAGCTTGTCGGCCACGCGGTGCGCCACCGTGCCCTTGCCGGAAGCGGTGGGGCCGTCGATGGCGATGACTGGGATGTGGGAGGTCGGCATAGTATGAGCAATCAATTAAATCAGGGTGTCTTTTGCAATCCCCGCAAACGCGGCGAAATACTCGGGGAAGGTCTTGGCCACGCATTTCGGGTCGTTGATGCGCATCTCATTGCCGCGGCGCGCGGCGCCGTCCAGCGAGGCGAGCGAGAAGCACATGGCCATGCGGTGGTCGTCATACGTGTCGATGGTGGCGGCAAGAATCTCGGCCGGCGGCGTCACGCGCAGGTAATCGGCGCCCTCTTCCACTTCCGCGCCGAGTTTACGCAATTCCGTCGCCATGGCGGCCAGGCGGTCCGTTTCCTTCACCCTCCAGCTGGCGATATTGCGCAAAGTGCTGGTGCCGTCCGCGTACAGGGCGGCCACGGCGATCGTCATGGCCGCGTCGGGAATATGGTTGAAATCCATGTCGACGGCTTTCAATACGCCGCTCGAACGGGCTTCGATCCAGTTCTCGCCCATGGTGATGGTCGCGCCCATCTGCTGCAAGGCTTCGACGAAGCGCACGTCGCCCTGGATGCTGTCGCGCCCCACGCCTTCCACGCGCACGGGACCGCCGCCGATGGCGCCGGCCGCCAGGAAATACGAGGCCGACGACGCATCGCCTTCCACGTGGATGGTGCCCGGGCTTTGATATTGCTGGCCCGGTTGCACGGTGAACGACTGCCAGCCGTCATGCTCGACCGTCACGCCGAAACGGCGCATCAGGTTCAGCGTGATCTCGATGTACGGCTTCGAAATCAGCTCGCCAGTGACATCGATGGTCACCGCATGGTCGCGCGCCATCAGCGGCGCCACCATCAGGAGGGCCGTCAAAAACTGGCTCGACACGTTGCCGCGCACGGCGATGCGCTGCGCGTGGATGTGGCCGCGGCGGATGCGCAACGGCGGGAAGCCCTGCTCGCCCGTGTATTCGATCTGCGTGCCGACGGCGTTCAGCGCGTCGACCAGGTCGCCGATGGGGCGCTCGTGCATGCGCGATACGCCATGCAGGGTATAGTCGCCGCCGATCACGGCCAGCGCCGCCGTCAGCGGGCGGATCGCCGTGCCGGCGTTCCCCATGAACAGGTCCGCCTCGTGGTGCGGGAACACGCCGCCGCAGCCTTCCACGTGGTGGATCTGATGCGCCGTGGCCGGATCGCCCGTCAGCTCGTCCTGCGTCCATTTCACGCCCAGCGACGTCAATGCCGTCAGCATGACGAAGGTGTCATCGGAGGCGAGCAAGTCGACGATCTTCGTCGTGCCCTTGGCCAGCGCGGCCAGCAGCAGCACGCGATTGGAAATGCTTTTCGAGCCGGGCAAGCGCACCGTGCCTTCGGCATGCATCACCGGCTTCAAATCGATATGGTGGGGGTAGTGCTTGGTCTGGGTCATGCTGGAATCCTTGAGTATTTATCGTGAGGGCAAGGCTGGCACTTCCGCCGTTTCAATCGCCTCGATCCATTGCTGCCGCGCGTGCTGGGCGTTCGCATACACGCCTTCGATGGCGGCGCCGTCATTCGCGGCCAGATGGGCGCGCAAGGTCGTCAACTGCGCCAGGTAGGCATCCAGTTCGTGCAGCAGCGCCGGCTGGTTGGCCAGGCTGATGTCGCGCCACATTTCAGGCGATGAGCCAGCGATGCGCGTAAAGTCGCGAAAGCCGCTGGCCGCGTATTGGAACAGCAGGCCCGCGTGCGGTTTGTTGGCGATGTCGTCGACCAGCGCAAAGGCCAGCAGATGCGGCAGATGGCTGACGGCGGCAAACACCTTGTCATGTTCTTCGGGGCTCAAAGTGTGCAGGATGGCGCCGCAGGCGCGCCACGCGGCCGCCACGCGCGCCACGTCAGCCGCGGCGTTTTCCGCCAGCGGCGTGAGCACCACTTTCTTGCCCTGATACAGATCGATGATGGCGGCGTCGGGGCCATTCGTCTCGCGCCCCGCGATCGGGTGGCCGGGCACGAATTGCCCGAATTTTCCACCCAGCGCCGCGCGCGCGGCCGCCACCACGTCGCTCTTCGTGCTGCCCGCATCGGTGACGATGGTACCCGGCTGCAGGTGCGGTGCGATGGCTGCCAGGATGGCGCCCGTTTGCGCCACGGGCGCGGCCAGCAGCACCAGATCGGCGCCATGCAAGGCTTGCGCCATGTCGCCGCCGATTTCATCGATGATGCCCAGTTCGAGCGCGCGCACCATCGACGCCTGCGAGCGGCCCATGCCGACCACGGTGGCCGCCACGCCCGCATGTTTCAGGGCGCGCGCGAACGAACCGCCGATCAGGCCTACGCCAAAGATGACTACCTTGTTCAGTGCAGGCGTCGTCATATCGTCAGGCCAGCGCTTTCGTCAGCGCGGCGATGAAGATGGCGTTTTCCTGCGGCAGGCCGATGGAAATGCGCAGCCATTGCGGCAAGCCATAGCTGCCCACGGGACGCACGATCACGCCCTGCTTGAGCAGCGCCAGGTTCACGCGCGCGCCGGCGCCATCGTCGTCGCCCACCTTGACCAGCACGAAATTGCCGTGCGATGGCACGTATTCCAGGCCCAGTTGCGTAAACGCTTCCGTAAACTGCTGGTAGCCGGCCGCGTTGTTGCGCGCGCTTTGCTCGAGGAAGTCCTTGTCGTTCAGGGCGGCAATCGCGGCCGCCTGCGCCAGCGAGTTGACGTTGAACGGCTGGCGGATGCGGTTCATCAGGTCCGTCAGCACAGGCTGGGCGATGGCGAAGCCGATGCGCAGGCCGGCCAGGCCGTAGGCCTTCGACAGGGTGCGCGAGACCACCAGGTTCGGATACTGGCGCACCCACGCCGTCGACTCGTACTGGTCGTCGGCCGACAGGAATTCGTTGTAGGCCTCGTCCAGCACGACGACCACATGCGCCGGCACTTTCTGCAGGAAGGCTTCGAGCTGCGCCGCCGTCAGGAAGGTGCCGGTCGGGTTATTCGGGTTGGCGATGAAAACCAGACGCGTGTCGTCGGCAATCGCCGCCGCCATGGCGTCCAGGTCATGGCCGTAGGCTTGCGCCGGGACGACGATGTGGCGCGCGCCCAGGCCTTGCGTGGCCAGCGCGTACACGGCGAACGAATACTGCGAGTACACGACGGATTCTCCATGCTGCACGAAGGCGTGCGCGGCGATTTCCAGGATGTCGTTGCTGCCATTGCCCAGGGTGATCCAGTCGGCCGGCACGTCATAGCGCTTCGACAGCACGGCTTTCAAGTCAAAGCCGTTGGCGTCCGGGTAGCGGCCCAGGTCATCGATGGCGGCGAGCATCGCCTGCTTGGCCGATTCCGGCATGCCGTACGGGTTTTCATTCGACGCCAGCTTGACGATGGCTGCCTCGTCGAGGCCGAATTCGCGCGCGACTTCCGCGATCGGTTTGCCGCTCTGGTAAGGGGCGATGGCGCGGACGTATTCTGGACCGATATTTTTAGACATGGTGTTCTTTAAAAGTTGGTGAATGATTAGGCTGGTGGCTGTTGTTGGGTTACGCTGCCCAACCCAAGCTACGGCTTACCGTGGTTGTTTGTTGGGTTACGCTGCGCTAACCCAACCTACAGCTTACCGTAGGTCGGATTAGCGCAGCGTAATCCGACACCAGTCAACGAAGTCACAGACTGACCGGATATGACCCCAGCACCTTGAAAAACGCCGCATTGCTTTGCAGCTCGGCCAGCGCCTGGGCGACGGCCGCGTCGTGCACGTGGCCCTCCACGTCGACATAGAAATAATACTCCCAGCTGCCCATGCGCGCCGGGCGCGACTCGAAGCGCGTCATCGACACGCCGTGTTTCGCCAGGGGCGCCAGCAACTGGTACACGGCGCCCGCCTTGTTCGGCACAGCCAGCACCAGCGACGTCTGGTCCTTGCCCGACGGCGCCGTCTCCAAGGTACCGACGACGGCAAAGCGCGTGCGGTTGTGCGGGTCGTCCTGGATATGGCCCTTGACCACGCCCAGCTTGTACTGCGCGCCCGCCAGTTCGCTGGCGATGGCCGCCACCGTGCCGTCCTCGCCGGCCATGCGGGCCGCCTCGGCGTTCGAGGCCACGGCATGGCGCGCGACGTGCGGATAATTCTGGTTCAGCCACACCTGGCACTGCGCCAGCGCCTGCGAATGGGCGCAGATGGACGTGACGCCGTCCATGTTGCCGCTCTTCGTCATCAGGCTGTGGTGCACGGCGATCGCCACCTCGCCGCTGATGATGAGGCTCGTCTGCAGCATCATGTCCAGGGTGCGGTTGACGGCGCCTTCCGAGGAATTCTCGATCGGCACCACGCCGAAGTCCGCCGTTCCCGCTTCGGCGGAACGGAACACTTCATCGATGGATGCGCACGGCAAGCCTTCGACGGCGCTGCCGAACTGCTGATACACGGCCTGTTCGCTGAAGGTGCCGGCCGGACCCAGATACGCCACGGTGACCCGCTTTTCCAGCGAGCGGCAGGACGACATGATTTCGCGGAAGATGGTCTGTACTTCGCGGTCGCCCATGGGCCCGGGATTGCGCTCGGCCACGCCGCGCAGCACCTGCGCTTCGCGCTCGGGACGGAACACGGGCGCCTGCGTCTCGGCCTTCACATGGCCCACTTGCTGGGCGATTTGCGCGCGGCGGTTCAGCAGCTCGAGGATTTGCGCGTCGATCGCATCGATCTGTTCGCGCAGCGGTTTCAATTTATCGGTCATGGTGATTTGTTTCGTCAGCTGTACTTCAATCATGGCCGCGCGGCCTGCGCCGGCGGCGGGCCGGCGCGGTCGTCTAGGCGACTCAGCGTCCGGCAAACTCGTTCAGATAATTCACTAAGGCTTGCACGCCCTCGATCGGCATCGCGTTATAGATCGATGCACGCATGCCGCCGACGGACTTGTGGCCCTTCAGTTGCAGCAGGCCGCGCTGCTTGGCGCCGGCCAGGAATGCATCGTTCAGACTTTCGTCGCGCAGATAGAACGGGATGGTCATGCGCGAGCGGTATGCGGGGTCGACCCGGTTCTGGTAAAAGTCGTCCGCATCGAGCGCCGCGTACAGCAGCGCCGCTTTCTCAATATTACGCTGTTCCATGGCTGCAACGCCACCCTGGCGTTTGAGCCACTGGAAAACCAGGCCGGCGATATAGATGCCGTAGGTGGGCGGCGTGTTGTACATCGACTCATGTTCGGCAACGATGGTCCAGTCGAAGGCCGACGGGCAGATCGGCAAGGCCTTGCCCAGCAAGTCTTCGCGCACGATGACCAGGGTCAGGCCGGCCGGGCCGATATTTTTCTGCGCGCCGCCGAAGATGACGCCGTATTGCGACACGTCGATCACGCGCGACAGAATGTGCGAGGACATGTCTGCCACGATGGTGGTCCCTGCCGGCACGTCTGGCGCCTGCTGGAATTCCACACCGTCGATGGTTTCATTGGTGCAGATGTGCAGGTAGGCGGCGCCTGGCGTCAGCTTCCATTCGGAGACTGGTGGCACGCCCGTGAAACGGGCCGCCTTGGACGACGCGGCCACGTTGACGTTCGCATACTTGGCCGCTTCCTGGATCGACTTGCCCGACCATGAACCCGTGTGCACGAAGTCCACGGTGGCCGGCTGCTGCGCGGCCAGGCCCGCCAGGTTCATCGGGATGATGGCGTTCTCGCCCAGTCCACCGCCCTGCAGGAACAGGATTTTGTAGTTCGCGGGCACGGCCAGCAGCTCGCGCAGGTCGGCCACTGCCTGCTTGTAGATGGAAATGAATTCGGGACCACGGTGGCTCATTTCCATCACCGACATGCCACTGCCATGCCAGTCCTGCATCTCGGCGGCCGCTTGCGCCAGCACTTCCTTGGGCAGGACGGCGGGGCCGGCGGAGAAGTTGTAGATATGGGTCACGATACGGTCCTTAGTAAAATGAAATTATTGGGGCGACTGCGTGGCCGCCCGCATGACCTGGTCAAGCACGGCATTCACGCGGGGGATCAGCACGCGCTGGCTGATGGCCATCGATTCGGCGGACAGTTGCGGCATGGTGGCCAGCATCTTGCGGCCCAGCGGCGTCTTGTAGAAGGCCGTCAGCTGCTCGACTTCCGGCACCGTGTAAAAGCGCGCGTACAGGGGCACCATTTCATCGCCCAGTTCATCGATCAGGGTCGGATCGGCCAGCACCTGCGTCAGAGTGGCGATGGCCAGGGGAATTTCCTCTTCGGCACTGGCCAGCGCGCGCGCCTTGCGCTGCTCGTCCAGCTTCGGGTTGCCGTTGATTTGCTGCTGCGCCGACTGGCGGATCATGGCGGGCACCGATTGCAGCATCTGGTCGAAGATATTGCGCGTCAGTTGCGGGAACTGCATCGCGTCGAGCATGCGCCGCACGGCCACTTTCATGGCGGGGCTGGGCGCCGCCTGGCGCGAAGGCGTGGCTTGCGTGCTCTGGGCCAGGGCCGGCAGGGTCGCAAGGAAAGCCAGCGAAAACGCGGCGAAGAAGGTGGCGACGATTTTTCTCATGGCATGCGGGACTTTATAAAAGCGGGGAACAAATGGGACACGCAGGCTGGCGCCGCAACTGGCGCGCCAATAGCAATTGGGGCTCCCGAAAGAGCCCCAATCATCTTACTCCGGCTGGGCCGGATCGACCGGATCAACCGGGTCGGCCGCCGCCGGCGCGGCCTCCGTGCCCGCCTCCGTCGTCAGTTCGACTTCGTCGATATCCGTTTCCACCACGCGCTGCAGGCCGGACAGCTTGGTGCCGTCTTCCACGGCGATCAGGGTCACGCCCTGCGTCGCGCGGCCCATCTCGCGGATTTCCGACACGCGGGTGCGGATCAATACGCCACCGGTGGTGATCAGCATGATTTCATCGCTGGTATCGACCAGGGTCGCGGCAACCACTTTACCGTTGCGCTCGCTGGTCTGGATGGCGATCATGCCTTTCGTGCCACGGCCATGGCGCGTGTACTCGGTGATCGGCGTACGCTTGCCGTAGCCGTTTTCCGTTGCCGTCAGCACCGATTGCTGCTCGTTCTCGGCCACCAGCAGGGCGATCACGTGCTGGCCTTCTTCCAGGTTCATGCCGCGCACGCCGCGCGCCGTACGGCCCATCGGACGCACATCGTTTTCATCGAAGCGCACTGCCTTGCCCGAATCGGAGAACAGCATCACGTCGTGCTGGCCGTCGGTCAGCGCCGCGCCGATCAGGAAGTCGCCGTCGTCCAGGTCGACCGCGATGATGCCGGCCTTGCGTGGATTGCTGAAGTCCTTCAGCGGCGTTTTCTTGACGGTACCGAGGCTGGTCGACATGAAGACGTAATGGTCTTCCGGGAACGTGCGGTTCTCGCCCGACAGCGGCAGGATCACGGTGATCTTTTCGTTGTCCTGCAGCGGGAACATGTTGACGATCGGCTTGCCGCGCGAATTGCGCGAGCCTTGCGGCACTTCCCACACTTTCAGCCAGTACATGCGGCCACGATCCGAGAAGCACAGGATGTAGTCGTGCGTGTTGGCGATGAACAGCTGGTCGATCCAGTCTTCCTCTTTCGTCGCCATGGCCTGCTTGCCGCGGCCACCGCGCTTCTGCGCGCGGTATTCGGTGATCGGCTGGGCCTTCATGTAGCCGGTGTGCGACAGGGTCACGACCATGTCCTGCGGCGTGATCAGGTCTTCCGTTTCCAGGTCGGTCGCGTTCAACTCGATCTGCGAGCGGCGCGCGTCCTTGTTGCCAATGCCGTATTCGTTCTTCGCCGCCGTCATTTCATCGGTGATGATGACGGTCACGCGTTCAGGCTTGGCCAGGATGTCGAGCAAGTCGGCGATATGCTCCATCACGTCCTTGTACTCGTTGACGATCTTGTCCTGCTCCAGGCCGGTCAGGCGCTGCAGGCGCATCTGCAGAATTTCCTGCGCCTGGTCGTCCGACAGCTTGTACAGGCCATCCGTTTGCATGCCATAGTGTTTCGGCAGGTTTTCCGGACGGTAGGCATCGATGCCGCCTGGCGTCGTGCCGTCGCCCGTGCGGGCCAGCATTTCGCGCACGACGGACGAATCCCAGGCCTTGGCCATCAGCTCGACCTTGGCGATCGGCGGCGTCGGCGCAGCCTTGATGATGGCGATGAAGTCATCGATGTTGGCCAGCGCGACAGCCAGGCCTTCGAGCACGTGGCCGCGTTCGCGCGCCTTGCGCAGTTCGAACACGGTACGGCGCGTCACCACTTCGCGGCGGTGCGACAGGAAGCACTGCAGCATCTGCTTGAGGTTCAGCAGCTTCGGCTGTCCATCGACCAGGGCCACCATGTTCATGCCGAAGGTATCCTGCAACTGGGTCTGCTTGTACAGATTGTTCAGCACCACTTCCGGCACTTCGCCCCGTTTCAGCTCGATCACCACGCGCATGCCCGACTTGTCGGATTCGTCGCGGATGTCGGAAATGCCGTCGAGCTTCTTGTCGCGCACGTTTTCAGCGATGCGTTCCAGCAAGGACTTCTTGTTGACCTGGAATGGCAGTTCGTCGACGATGATGGCGATGCGGCCGCCATCCTTGCCGTATTCTTCGAAGTGGGTCTTGGCGCGCATGACCACGCGGCCGCGGCCCGTGCGGTAGCCGTCGCGCACGCCGGACACGCCATAGATGATGCCGGCCGTCGGGAAGTCCGGCGCCGGGATCAGCTCGATCAATTCATCGATCGTGCAATCGGGGTTGCGCAGCACGTGCAGCGCGCCGTCGATGACTTCGGTGATGTTGTGTGGCGGAATGTTCGTCGCCATGCCGACGGCGATACCGGACGAGCCATTGATCAGCAGGTTCGGGATACGCGTCGGCAAGACCGTCGGTTCCTTTTCCTTGCCATCGTAGTTGGGCTGGAAGTCGACGGTATCCTTGTCGATATCGGCCAGCAGTTCGCCGGCGATCTTGTCCAGGCGGCACTCGGTGTAACGCATCGCCGCGGCGCCGTCGCCGTCGACGGAACCGAAGTTGCCCTGGCCATCGACGAGCATGTAGCGCAGCGAAAAATCTTGCGCCATGCGCACCAGCGTGTCGTAGATCGAGGCATCGCCGTGGGGATGGTATTTACCCATGGTTTCGCCGACCACGCGGGCGCACTTGACGTAAGGGCGGTTCCACACGTTATTCATTTCATGCATCGCGAACAAGACGCGGCGGTGCACTGGCTTCAAGCCATCGCGCGCATCGGGCAAGGCGCGACCGACGATCACGCTCATGGCGTAATCGAGGTAGCTCTTGCGCATCTCTTCTTCGAGGGAAATAGGAATTGTTTCTTTTGCGAATTGATCCATTGGCGGTTCGACTGATCTCAGGCTGTGGTTAACTTATCTGTTACGCAATGTATGACGCAATACTGCATATCCTGGGTGGCTGTCGTCGTGGACGCCGCGCCACGCGCTGCTGGCGCGGCCCGGCTTCCATGTCGCAGAGTGCCAGACAAATCGGCGGGCTGGCGGCACGGCCAGTACGGGTACCGCAAGGGTACGTCCTGGCCATGCAGTGCCGCCGTGGGCATTTGCTCGACACTCTTAACAGTCAAGCGCACGATTTTAGCATGCGCGCCCAGCTACCTGTACAAATTGGCCATACCAACAAGATTGGCAGTTTGCACCGGGGACGTGCACGTTGACCTGTCGATAATGCACAATGGCAATATCAGTTCAAGATACCTGCCCTTAAAAGAGGCAAAAAAAGCGATCAATTGTTACAGGCGCGTTACAAATAGGCATTTTCGTTGCGCAAAAACAACGCACGGTCTAAAATCGGGCAAGCTTTGATTTAACCACGGTCGTGTGCCCCTGATGCGTGTGGCAAAATGACTGGGAAGTTAATTGCTAGTTTCGCAATCTGAAACGAGCGCATATGGTCTACATGATAAAATCTTGGCACGTAGCACCAGTAGCGCAGTGTTGTTCTGCGGATATCACCCCCCGAAAGGAAAAAAGAATGAATAAATTTGTAACGCTGTTTTTCGCTGCATCCGCAGTGATTGCTGGCTCGGCTTCGGCCCAAACCCCAACCTCCCCACCATTCGCGCCAGTTACCACTGACATCAAAGCACCAAGCCCAAAAAGCGCTTACGTGCAAGATGCCCGCGGCGTAATCGTGCGTGACCCATTCGGCCTGTGCTGGCGTACCGGCTACTGGACACCTGCTGACGCAGTGCCAGGTTGCGACGTGCCACTGTGCGTAGAGCCAGAAACCCTGCAAGACGGCAAATGCGTGGCTCCTCCAGCACCAGTCGTACCAGCACCGGCACCAGTCGTTGTCGTACCAGTACCAGTCGTCGTTGCTCCTACCTCGGAAAAAGTCAGCTTCGCTGCTGATGCATTCTTCGATTTCGACAAAGCTACGCTGAAGCCAGAAGGCAAAGCCAAGCTGGACGAACTGTCCGCACAACTGGGCGGCATCAACCTGGAAGTCATCATCGCTGTGGGTCACACCGACTCCGTCGGCACCGATGCTTACAACCAAAAACTGTCGGTACGTCGTGCTGATGCTGTCAAAGCCTACCTGGTCACCAAAGGCGTTGAAAGCAACCGCGTGTACACCGAAGGAAAAGGCGAGAAACAACCTGTTGCTGATAACAAAACTGCCGAAGGCCGTGCGAAAAACCGTCGCGTGGAAATCGAAGTTGTTGGTACCCGCAACAAGTAATAGCTGATTCCCTGGACTTGCTGCAAGTCATCGCGCAAGTCAAGAACAGCATGAAAAACCCCGCTACGGCGGGGTTTTTTTTCGTCCGTGGCTGCCCAATTGTAAAATTGCCGCTATTATTCGACCTATGAACGCCGACCCTCTTGAAATCCAAAAATTCAGTGAGCTGGCCCACCGCTGGTGGGACCCCACTTCCGAGTTTCGTCCCCTGCACGAAATTAACCCCCTGCGCCTGGAATGGATCAACGCGAAAGTGCCGCTGGCCGGCAAGCGCGTGATCGACATCGGCTGCGGCGGCGGCATCCTGGCCGAATCGATGGCCCGCAAGGGCGCCGACGTGACGGGCATTGACCTGTCCGACAAGGCATTGAAAGTTGCCGACCTGCACAGCCTGGAATCGGGCGCCAAGGTGCGCTACAAGCTGATCGCCGCCGAAGCCATGGCCGAGGAAGAGCCGGGCCAGTACGACGTCGTGACCTGCATGGAAATGCTCGAGCACGTGCCGGACCCCGCCGCCATCGTCAAGGCCTGCGCCGCACTGGTGAAACCGGGCGGCCACGTGTTCCTGTCGACCCTGAACCGCAACCCGAAAGCGTATCTGTTCGCCATCCTGGGCGCCGAATACCTGCTGCGTCTGTTGCCGAAAGGCACGCACGACTATGACAAATTCATCACCCCGGCGGAACTGTCGCAATACCTGCGCAGCGCCGGGCTGGACGTCAACAGCATGCGCGGCATGGGCTACAATCCATTGACCAAGATTTACTCACTTAATAGCGATACCAGCGTCAATTACCTGGTGGCCTGCACCCGGCCGCTGTAACCATCACGCACAATACAAGGCGGCTGCGGCCGCCATTTTTCATTCCCACTTGACACACTTTGCCCGCCATGATCACAGACTATCTGCCAGCACCGCGCGCCATCCTGTTCGACCTCGACGGCACCCTGGCCGACACCGCGCCCGACCTGGCAGCGGCCATCAACCTGCTGCGCGCGCGCGCCGGCCTGGCGCCGACCCCGTATGACATCCTGCGCCCCACGGCCTCGGCCGGCGCGCGCGGCATGATAGGCGCGTCGTATGGCGTCCAACCGGGCGAAAGCGGCTACGAAGCCCTGAAAGACGGCTTCCTGAACAATTACGAAGCGGCCCTGGCCGTGGAAAGCCGTTTATTCGACGGCATCCCCGCCCTGCTGGAAGGCCTGCAAGCCCTGGGCTTGGCCTGGGGCGTGGTCACCAACAAGGCGGCCCGCTTCACCGAGCCGCTGGTCGGCCAGATCGGCCTGGGCGCCGCCGGCTGCGTGATCTCGGGCGACACCATGGCGCACCCGAAACCCCACCCTGCCCCCCTGCTGGAAGCGGCGCGCCGCCTGGAGCTGGCGCCGGAAGACTGCTGGTACGTGGGCGACGACCTGCGCGACATCCAGGCCGGCCGCGCCGCCGGCATGCGCACGGTCGCCTGCGCCTGGGGCTACTGTGGCCCCGTCGAGCCGCAGCACTGGAACGCCGACCATTTGCTGGACACGCCGCAAGCGCTGCTCGAGCTGGTCAGCGCCGTGGTGAAGGCGGCGCAGGCGCGGCAGCTGGCGGCATAAATGGCCTGCGCTTGATCTGGCACGACGGCAAGCGAATGCATCATGCAAGAGTGGGCAGATTGCGCTACAATGAAGGTTCTGTGGGGACGACCTGGTTTCGACGTGGGTTGCAAAGCAGCGCAGGGCATACCGAGGGCGGGCTACCTCGTAAATACAACCTGAAAAAACTTAACTGCAAACGATAACTCGTACGCACTGGCAGCTTAATCGCTGTTAGCTCTAGAACACCTCGTCCCTGGGGTGGGCCGTCAAAAGCTCTAGAGTCATTTACAGGGACTCGTCGTATGCTGGGTTACTTAGCGTCCGACTAAATAATAGGTAACTCGCTTGCCCATAACGTGCACATCCGTGCTGGCTGAGTTAAATTAAATGATAGTGCTAAGTATGTAGAACTGTCTGTAGAGTGCTTGCGGACGCGGGTTCGATTCCCGCCGTCTCCACCACTGAATAAATAAAAGGGCTTCCCCGTTTTGGCGGGGAGGCCCTTTTTATTTATTCCATGCATGCAGAACGCCGGCGTCAAATCCGCGTCCGGTACGGGCGCGGGGATTTTGCGGGACTTCGGCGAGCGCAGCTCGGTGCCGCAAAACCGGGTTGCGCTTGCAAGCGCAACCCTCTCCAATTCCTCTGACTAGCTCTTGCGCCGCAGGCGGTTTTTCCTAACAGCAACGTTAGCTGTTCAGGCTATGTACGAATGGCGGACTTGCGCCTCGTGGTTCCAACGCCATCAACTTGTGCCTCGATCTCGATCATGTGGATCATCGAGTGGGCGGCACGAGACAGGCTACGAAACACCAACAGGTCGCCCATCTTTAGTCCAGCCAGAACTTTGATGAACTCGACCCGGTCTTCCATCTTGAGACTGCTGATCTGTTCTCGATAAATCGACTGATCGGTACAGCCTGCTTCTTTTAATTTTGCTATTTGGTCTGCGAGCCCCGCGATCTGTTAAACGGTCGAGGTACGCGCGTATCCGTACACGGTCATAATTTTTCCTATTACCAAAAGGGTTTAGAAATGGTGAAATTATCAATAGGATCTAGCCTGATACACTATTTGATAGTTTTTGTTGAGGTGCAGGGTTAGGATCACAAGGCCCTGCCTTAGTGAGAATTTCACCAAAACGAACAATTAGCGACGGTGTGCAAAAGTCGTCCTGGAAATTCGTTCGTTGTTGACAATACAATGGTAAGATGCGTTTCGGCAACACTTTGAGTGAGGAGATGCTTTGGACGTCAGTTTAGCGAAGGTGGAGGCCGTAGCCGTACATCGGATCGGCAATAAGATGCGCGAGGAGGGTTATCTTCTCTCTAGCAGAGAGGTTTCTCTGACGGAGAAACTAAGCGATCTCTTCTTAATGCATTATTTGTTGCCGCTAATAAACGGAGGTGAAGCTTGTGTTTTTGATCATCCCTCCGATATTCAGCTTAATGAAGTGCGACACTTCTGCTCTGCGGTGATTGAATCCAAGACGTCTTTCATCGAAGGTTCCAAGTCATTGGCGAAGCATCTCTACGATGCCTCCGCACACCCCAATATTGGTGGCGGCGAATTCATCGTTATAAAATTTCGTGGAATTCATATTGAAGGGCGGGCGGTTGATGGCGTCGGCTTGTACCGTATTGAAGCTAAAGATGAATTCCTAGACGTGCGTGAAGAGTCCGGAAGCATTGAGCTAGTTGGTCGTGTTGGCATAGCGATCAGCAAGATTCAGAAAGGGGCGTTAGTTATACCTAAGGCAGAGAAGGTTCTTGCAATCGACACACTCGGACAAAAGACAAAGTACTGGAAAGAGGATTTTCTCCAAGTTAAAGCGGAAGACACCACTGTTGTGCGAGCCAAAGCCATAGGGGCAATTTTGAAAGCTGTATCCGAGCGGGTGGATACGCCTACAGAAGCGGTTCAGTTTATCCATGTTCTGCATGATGAGTTAGCAGGGGCGGAAACCGCTACCATTTCTAGTATCAAGGAAATCTCGGGTCGTTTTCTCCCCCCTTCTGATGTCACGGAAATCGTTAGGGGCATTGAGAGTCGGGTTGGAATTAATTTTGACGAAAGCTCTGTTGTTCCTACGCATGAGCTTTCGAAGTACACGCGAGATATGGTCCGCAAATCAAGAATTGCAGAGGGAATCAACTTGGTGATCACCAAAGCTGATGCTCGCGTTTCTACCATCGACGTGAGGAAAACCTCGGCTGGTATAAAGGCAACGATAGAAATTAGGGTCGAGGAGAAAAAATGAGCGGCGGAGAGAAGTCTAAGAGATCAGGCGAAATAGGTGAAAAGCTCGCAAACCGACTTTTGATCATCATGGGTTGGAAAAACGCACTGCAAAACATTCCTATAGCTTGTAATACACCCGTCCATGTAAACGCTGAGGGGAATCGTAGAGTTACACACGGTGAAGATCAGATATTTATTTATCACAATCCTTTTCACGATGATCGAACGGACATTGTCCATATCTCAAATAAAAATCACCTTGGTGCGTATGCTAAAGGGCAAACCCTTAAAAGTCAGTTTAAGGGGCATTTAAAAGAGCTTCTTGAGACCATTGAGTGTGCCAAGTTCAGCCCGGAACTCAAGGAGCTGGCAAATAGCTTTCAAACTAAGAAGACAAAGTCGCATGTGGGTCTGTTAATCTGGATGCAAAACGATGACTCGGACTTGGAGCGAGGCATAATATCTGAGATATCGAATGTGCGTTTGGATACCGATTTCACTACTCCAGTTTATGTAGTTGATAATTCCAGGGCAACTTTTTTGCTAAACGTTACCGACAGTCTTAAACGCCTGACAAGCAACGGTGAGTACGAGTTTTATTACCCAAGGATAGGAACTGCTCTCACCGTGGACGAAAATAGAAAAGGAAAGATACTTCCCCTTGAGCTAGTTGGTGCGGACATTATCCCTGCAATAATTCGTGTGGGCGAGACGAACGAATTGGTGTTGTTTGCCAATGAAAAGTTTGATAAAGACGCCTATGAAAAGATGATTGCTTATGGGCTAAATTTCGCAAACGGGCTGGTGGAGAAAATCCACATTGGTCTAGAGGATTATAATCCGGCGCAAGATGAGGCAACTGCACGGATGGCGAGAATGGCCTTTCATGCCAGAACGGAAAAGATTGTCCCGTTCTCTTTCAAACGTTCCATATTAGATCTTTTAGGGGAGGACGATACGTGAGTACGTCTGCATTAGAAAAACGTAAGTCGATCCCGGTGGGGAGTGAGCTTCGAGTTCTGCTGAATAGTGACCACATCTCTCCCGGAGAAGTGCAGTCAACCTTGCGCGAGAAAGGAATATTCGTCGGCAACAGTGATAAGCTGGTAACTGTCCCTTTGCTCTCCTCCTCGCTCTTAACTCCATCAGATTTCCATGCATTGGTTAGTTCGTCTATTGACAGGGAATCGAGACCAAAAACTAAGATATCCGGACTTGATTTGGTTTCTGATAATGCCGATTGGATGACGCCCATCAAGGGCCTATTTGATCAAGATCTGGATATCCTTTCGAGTCTTCCGAGTATTGAATTTTCACAGATGCCCGACGTGGTTGTTGATAGTGTCAACCAGCGGTTGACTATTCCGTACGAGGTTATTCGAAAGGATTTCAGTAAGGATTGGGTCGAACGTGAACTTAGTTTTGGTGGCGCGATCATAATAGAACGGCAAGGGAATTACCTTAAGCTGGATTTTGCGTCTCGTCATTCCTCAAAGGAAACTGAGGCGATAAATAGAAAGATAACTGGCAAGATTTGTAAACTTCTGTGCGCAGAGAAATTGGTTAAATCTGAAGAGCCAAAAAAGATAACGTTTAGTGCATTCGATAATGTCGAGAGGGTGCGCTTTTTTAAGCGCCTGACGGCAGGTTTTTCAAAAGAACTAACTTTAGGCGCTGTTAATGAAATAGAGATCAGCCGCGACACTAAAGCGCCTCCATTGCCCGACGACCCACAAATTGCGTGGATGAAGCAAAGTGTTACGAGGATGAAAATCGACGGAACTCGGTTGAATGATGTCTTTTTGATTTCTGATGAAAAATATTACCCTTTCTATCACGTTCAGCAAATGGATGTGACTTTTAATTACGGGTTTGGTGTGAACTCTGGCACATGCAGAGTAGGCTTTTCCTTCAGCGCTGCAAGTAAAACTGAAGCGGCAAAAAATGAAGCCGAGTTGACGATGGATTTTGACAGAATCACGCACGCCAACCAAGTAAATTCAGAGTCAAAGAAGCAAATCTCGCAGCAGCTTGAGCGAACTGTTCGGTCGCTGGTAGAGCGAGAATTTGATAAAACCATCAATGAACGCCCGTCAAAAGCTGCGGCCTGATGTTCGGTTTCCTAAAGTTTTTATTGATTTTTTTTCATTATAACGACGTAACCAGATTTAGAGCGCCTAACAAAACGTCGTTCAGGGAAACAAAGGGCATTGATGGTGGTCAAACCTACATACCTAGCAACAAACCGGCACGTGGCAACGCATCCATGACGCCATGCTGCAGGACTTGCAGGAATACGACCAAATTCAGTGGGAACGCGCCAGTGTCGACTCGGCCAGCGCGCCATCCCCCCCCTCGGCGGCCAGCATACCGGCCCCAATCCCACCGACCGCGGCAAGCGCGGATGCAAGCACCATCTGCTCGTCGATCAACGCGGTCTGCCTCTGGTGGCGAGCATATCAGGGGCTCAGGTACATGATTCACGGATGCTGATTCCGCTGCTCCAAGCCGTTCGGCCAGTGCCAGGATTGGTGGGGCGGCCACGCAAACGCCCGACCAAATTGCATGCAGATAAAGCGTATGTCTCGCGCGCGCATCGTGCTTGGCTACGCAGCCGGGGCATTTCGCCACGCATTGCCCGTTACGGCATCGAGTCGGGCGAACGCCTGGGCAAATGGCGCTGGGTGGTCGAGTGCACGCTGGGCTGGCTGCACCGTTTCCGCCGCTTACGCATCCGCTACGAACGCCGGGCGGATATCCACCAGGCGTTTCTTTCGCTTGCTTGCATACTCATCTGCTGGCGATACATTCAGCGGTTTTGTTAGGCGCTCTAAATCTAACGGCTGTCTGTCCTGCAACATAAGGGGCCAATGATATAGTGGCGGGAATGTACTCACTGAAGAAAACTGCCATGAAAAACGACACAAACGCTCGCCCGCAAGCAACCCAGGCACCTGCCAAGCTCAGCAAAGGGGACTTCGTCGCCGCACTGCGCAAGCTGCTGCAAGAAGAAGGAAAGGCCGGCAAGTCCAGCGTGGACGTACGCGCTGCGAACTTGCACACCGACGTTGGCGTTTATCCGGCGCGCGGCCACTCGATGCCGACCTGTTGCACGGTAATGTATGAAGAGATGCGGCCGGGTGACGAGATACTGCTGACACCACCCGGCGGCAAAGGACCTACGCTCCTGGTACGGTATAAATTCCCGCGCTGAGAATCGCGGCCTTAGGCTACTGATGGCGATTCGCAGCGCTAATCGGCTCCGTCCGCGTCCGCCCCACAGCGGACATGGAGCGTCCGAGCAGGCCGGGTTTCATAACAGCGACCTCGGTAGCCCAGTCTCATTGTGTTTTTGGGTCATGACGATTGATGCCGCCTGGACTGCGGCAGTTTCGGCGTCGTTACCGCCATCAGTATTGCTTGATACGGCCACTTGGACAGAAAAACCCCATGCATCAATGCAGCCGCGCTGAAGGCGTCGAATTGAACGGCTGAGATCTCTTATGGAACATGAAATACGCAAATGGCACAAAGTAGAACACTAGCCAGTGTCCGGAGAAACCTCGCACTTGATTTACCTTGAAAGTGGAATACTCCACGACGGTCAGTTCGCGAATGAAATTTCCACGGTTCAATAGCACAAATTTCCCGTCAACGATCGAAGGATTACCGCCCGCCGCGTTCATCATGAAGAGTGCAAAATTCACCAATGCGTAAGCAGCTATACAGAGTCCCAGTCCGACCACCCACTTCGGAAAAGCTGCGCGTAGTTCAGCGAACGTTGGTTTGGGGCCGAGTGACTTTCGACTGGAGAAGACAAACGGAATGAACACAATGAAAATGCCGCCGTGCAGCCACCAGATCGCAGGAAAATTATCAGATACATTGACTCCCATCAATGCCGCAATGTGCACAATCAGTGCGGTTGCAAAGCCAATTAGTGAGGCAAAGCCAAGAATTTGGTTCATAGAATCGGATTACATATATCGTAAAGATGTCGGTCTGCAACTAAATCCGTAAGTAATGCAACTTCATAAAGTATATTAACTGTCCGGCTTGCGCCCTGTGAAAAACGGCCAGGCAAACACCACAATGCCTGCAACGACACATCCGGCCAGGCTAACGGCGACACCAAAAATGTACCACGCCACATCGACTCCGTGACTGTAGAGCGTTCCGACAAATAGTCCACTCACCAGCCAGACTAACATCGCTAGTTTAAGCAGAAAATATTTTACTTTACCGGTGGGACGATTCAGCCGCATTTGCTGAATAGCGGCCATGCCCATGACTAAACACGCCACACCAGCCGCAATTATCAAGCGTGAAACCGAATGCTCCATGTCGCAACCTGACTTGTAGTTGAGCCAGCGGGCCCAGAGATTAAAAGATCGAGGGCTTAAATCCAGCAGCCAATTATCGCTTGCCACTACATCGCCGGCTTGAGTCTGCACTACGGAACCCGTGCGGCCAGAGAGCGGAGGCGCAGCGTTCACTTTACAAATTCCCGTCCTTAGCGCCATGGGTCGAAGGACTCGCAAGCAGAAGCCTTGCCTCCCTTATTGGAGTACCAAACCGAAATACGGCACCTGACGTTGACAGCACCACAACCCAGCCAGCCTTGATTGTTATTTGATCAAATGGATTGGATTGATCCGAAACAAACGTCCAAACAGGTTCATGATTTTGCAGCGATTCCAAAACGACTACGCCGATTGAGCCGTGTTCCATAGCCTCTCCGCACTTGACTATGTACTGTCCACCATACAGCTCTTCTTGTGCCAGAATCGCGACATTGAGCCAACTGCCAAGCTCCTGTTCTTCATGTACTTTGGCCATCCAGGTTTCGTGCACTTCGTAGATATCACCGTTGGTGCACACGAGGCCATTGTAGCTTCGCACCTCTTGGTTCTTCCACTTTTTTGCCATCACTGTGATTGATTCCATATTTAGAAATAGGCGACTGCACGCCCTGAATTAAACAACTTGTATTCTGGCCCGTAACGGAATGCAAGAAGCAGCGCAAGCTTATTCCACATCCGCTCTTGGCCGGTTAATTGTCTGCACTTTGCCAGCAAAACTTTCAAGACGCCTAATGTGCTGCAGCGCGGCGGCTCCCCCCCCAGAATTAAAACCAGCCATACCCGAGCACCAGCATAACGCTAATGCAATTGGTAAATATGCTATATTTACTAACACTAAAAATCTAGACTCACGTCTGCGTCCGTTGTTATCGGTCACGCCGACCAGGCCAACCCGAACATCAATGGCGGCGGCGAAAAAAATAGTGAGCAGGATTACAGGCATGGCCAACGAGTTATCTTCAGCAAAGGCAAGATTATCCAAGTCACCAAGCAGAAGCGCCATCTGGCCGAACGCGATCTCGAAGCATTGGCAAAGAAATCCCGACCATGAAAATTGCTCGCCTGCTTTCCTCCAGTTTCCTCGTGCTGGCGGTGGCCCTCGTCGCTTATGGTCTTTTCGGCTTCTCCCGTTTTGCCTGGTACACCGGCGCATACTATGATGAACGCATGATCTTGTTCGATCACGGCTTCTATCCTTTTGCGTGGGGTATCGCGCTGCTGCTGATGGGGCAAATCGCCCGCTTGCACCATCGTCGACCGGCCATGCTGCTCGCCGCTGGCGCCGCCCTGGTGCTGCTTGTCTGGAAGCGTGCAACAGTGCCCGCTCCTATCGCCAATCAGCAACTTTTCCCTGATCCAGCTTTACTGGAGGGACTGATTGTTACCGCTGTCGTGGTCATCGTCCTGGCGCTGATAGACCGTCCCGTCGAGCAGGCCATCCGCAAGGCTCTTGCCCGTACCCCGTGATCTCGGGGGCCAGAGCCACTCGGATACGCTCTCGGCATGAAAGAATCATTGCTGCGATATGAGTTGCTGAATAGCCCTCCGATACTTTGCCACCCGCTCCAAATCCTTCTGCGTCGGATTCTCTATCCTCGACAAGTCGCTATTCTCTGCCAGATCAGCCAGCTTGACGGCCTTGCCGACGGGGTTCAATGCTGCGCGGGCGATGAACGCATCGTAGGACTCGCCTTCGATCTTGGTCACGGCGCGCACGCCGTCGATGACTTCCTGCGAGAACCCTTCGCGTGCCAGGTCGTCAAAGGTGACTTTGCCGTCGCTGTCTTCCACCACATCATGCAGCACGGCGACAATCTGCTGGGCGCCGGGGGCGACGCGCAGCATGACGCGCAAGGGGTGGAGAATGTACGGCGCGCCGCCCTTGTCCGTCTGGCCGGCATGGGTGGCGGCGGCGATTTCAATCGCGCGCTCCAGGGTGCCGCGTCTTGCGTGTTCACTCATGTTCACTCCTTGTTCACTCCACGTTGATTGATGCGTTCGTTGCGCGCCAGCCGCGGCGCTGCAAATGGCAAACGCTGGTGCACAGCACGGCTGGCAACAATAAATTGAGGACCGGTACGAGCATCAGCAAGCACAACAGCAGGCCCAGGGCAAAAATCACCGGACGCTGTTCGCTGCGCAACGCCGCTTGCTGTTCCGCGCCGAGCACATCTTCAGCTGCCGCGCCGTAGACCATCTGGACATTCCAGGCCAGCAAGTACGAGATCAGCACGCACATGGCCCACACGGGGATCAGCAGGGAAAGCAACAGCAGCAGACGCCGCCGCCAGGCGGGGGGCGCGGCGGACCGCTCCAGGCCGGCCGGTGCCTGCCACGCGACATAGCGGCGCGCCGCCACAGCCTTGGCGCGCTCCAGCAACAACCAGCGCAGCGGCAAGCGCGCCGTGCCGATGGCGCCGACGATAAAAACCATCCCATAGAAAAAGGCAGCCAGCGCCAGCAAGACCAGGGCGATCTGGCCGATCGACAGCAGGGCCTTGGCGGCGCTGCCCAGGCCACCGGCGATATTGCCCATCTGCGAAAGCGTGGCAGGCCCGTTGGCCAGTGTCCCGACGCCATCCATCACGCCCAGCCCCAGCAATCCGGTAACCGACACCAGCGCCAGCATGGCGCTCAGCTCGACAAAAAAACGGCCGAAGTAGCCATACAGTCCCAGCCACAGAGCCACGACCGCCATGCACCACAGCGCGGAGCGCCACCACAGCCCCGCATGACGCGCATCGCGCAGTCCCAGGCCAACGCACATGAAGGCTTCCCGCCAGGCCAGCAGCCAGGTTTGCAATATTTGTGTCACGCTCAAGCGTACTCCGCAGGGAAGGAGCGGATACGTCGATCCGTATGTTGCCGATTGTACATGGATCAGACTGGCGCACGCGCCGCCCTGGACACAGCGCAAAGCCGGCACCGGCCCTGCGTCTTCAAAAATTGCTATCGAAACGCAAAAGCCGTCGTGGCCTGTTCGGCAGGTTCGCGAGACGATGCATAACAGACCTGATTTCTGCCGGATGCCTTGGCCTTGTACAAGGCCTTGTCAGCGAGTTCAACCAGCTCGACCGCCTGGTTTTCCAGGTGTGTCGGCATGAAAGCCGCCACGCCGACGCTGGCCGTCACCACGCCAAGGGGATTGCCCCGATGCTCGATGCCCAGCGATTGCACGGCATCGCGAACGCCCTCCGCCACCGCCAACGCGCCCGGCAGATCCGTACCGGGCAATAAAATGACCAGTTCCTCGCCACCATAGCGCGCTGCAAGGTCGCCCGGTCTGCGCATGCTGTAGGCCACCACTTTGCCAATTTTTCGCAGGCACTCGTCGCCGGCCACATGGCCATAGATATCGTTGTATTGTTTGAAGAAGTCGACATCGATCAAGACCAGTCCCAGAACGCTTTTTTCACGCTGCGCACGGCTGAACTCGGCAAGCAGCGACTGATCGAAGTGGCGCCGGTTTGCCAACCCTGTCAGCCCATCCTGGCTGGCAAGACGGGCCAGGGTTTCATTGATCAATTCCAGCTCATTGCGCGCCTCGAGCAGTCCCGCCTCGCTCTTGACCCGCAAATCGATTTGCCGCACCACGCGGTATCCGATGAAGGCAATCAGCAGTACCAATACGCCGCCCACCGCGTTCTGTAAAATCGTATCGAGACGCCATTCGGCAAGCACCTCATCCTGTGACAAGGCGGCAGAGACCACCAGCGGGTACTCCTCGATTCTTCGGTAGCTATTGATGCGCGTCACGCCATCGACTCCCGACTTGATCACGGCAGTGCCAACGGGACTTTTGGGTAAATAATCATGAAACACGGGGAATTGTGAAATATCGCGCCCCAGCAAACTTTCATCGAATGGCCTGCGCAATAAAAGAATACCCGCTCCATTTGCGATGAAGATGGCGCCCTTTTCCCCTATCGAAAAACGTTCATAAAACAGCCTGAAATAATTCATATTGAGGGTCGCCAGCACCACCCCGCCGAAACTTCCATCAGGCATATTGATCCGCCGCGACACCGTGACTATCCAGTGTCCCGTCGATTTGCTGCGCACGGGAGGTCCGACATAGGGTCCCCGATCCTCATGCGTTAGATGGTAATTGAAATAATCTCGATCGGAATTATTCAGATTGCTCAACAGCGCTTTCTGGGAGTTCACCAGCCAGCTGCCATCCTTGGCGTAGATGAAGATGCCATGCAGCTGCGGCAGCTCGGCAACACGGGTGACCAGCAATTTATGGATACGGGCCAGTTCAAGCTCGGACACGCCGTCTGTCTCCACCCGCTCCACCAGTCCGACCAGCACCGTATCGGCCTCCTTGATGGTGTCATAGGCATGCTGTGCAACGGATTGCGCCAGGTTGGCGCTTTCACGGGCCGCTTCATTCAGCTGCACTTCCCGTGCGCGCAAGGTCATCCATAACTGGATCGCCAGGAGCGACAGGCACACCAGCACGACAAATGAGATAGCCAGCGGCAGCAAGGAAAAACCACGGAAGCCAGCTCCCAGCAATCGTGGCGGCAAGCTGCGTGACCTGATCATGGATACACTCCCGGTTTGATATCCGGCAAAGTGTGCACCAAATAGGCAGCAACATACTCACACATCGTAACAAGCAAGATATAAAAAAGTTACTACCACACTTGCTGCGCAACGTGTCCTCTCGGCTATGGCATCGCTGCCCCCAGCGCCAGTTCGCAATTGTTTGCGGTAGAGCAATCCCATATTGAACGGAATGCGAAACAATGCCAGCTCTCCCACCGTTTCGCCTAGCGGAGTTGACCATGCTTGAAGTTCAGTCCAGGGATAAGCGCGGCTTCTTCATCCTGCCCCAGGCTTCGGAAGGTGCAGGCTACTACGTCTATGGCAATCTGCACCACATGCCAAGCTCTGGTCATCTGGCCCAGTATGCGTACCCCAGCATGCTATCCCTAATCTTTTACATCGCACGTGAATGGCAGGCCATTGATGATGGGAAATTTGACATCGGCAATATCAGTATCGCCGGAGGGTTAGGGTACGACAAGCATGTCAGCCACCGAAAGGGCATTGAAATGGATTTACGCCCCATGCGGAAGGACAAGCTGGAAGGCCAGTCCGCACGCGTGTCGCGCTTTGATGACGTGCATGACCGGAACGCCACCATCAAATTGATACGCCTGTTTCTGCAGCACCCAATGGCCACCACGGTATTCTTTAACGATGGCGAGGTGCAAAAGATGATAGCCGGTGGGCCCGTCCGGTCTCTGAAAGGGCACGACGACCATCTTCAGCTTGAAATCAGAGAACACTGATGAATATTCACCTTGCATGCTGCGCCATGGCGCTCGTTCTATTCTCACCGTCGCAAGCCGCTGACAAGCAGCCGGTATGGACTGGCGAACCCCGGCCCATGCGGGGTGACTATCAGATCTATGGTGGAATGTTGTCCGAAATGCTACCGCCCACGCGAAACGACCGGAAAGTGGCAATCATGGTCATAGGGGGATTGGCAAGGGAACTGTTTACCCAGATTGGCCCCGATGTGAAACAGGAGCAGGCATGCAGTTTTTCGGCGGACTACCGGGAGCGGTGCAGGGGAGATATTGCCTGTGTTCATACAAAAGGGGCAGAATACGAATGCTATTTCGGACTGGACCTGCGTACGGGAAAAGGGACGTCTGGAGCGATCTGCTAGCCTGAACGCTGCCTGGCGTTGGTAAAACCAAGGCCAGGCACATGACGCAGCAGCAGCAGCAGCAGCAGCAGCAGCAGCAGCCTACCCTACCGCCGGCTCAACGGCACATACTCCCCCGGCAAGCTGGCCGCTTCCAGCGCATCGGCAAACGCCAGCAAAAACTTCGCCGGGCCATGCTCGGAAACGAGCAGCGAGGCGCCCTTGTGGCGCAGCAGTTTCAATACTTCCTGCTGGTGCGCCTGGTATTCCTGCGAATGGCCATAGAAGGTCTGATACATCTCCAGCGTTTCCATGGCTTTCGCGGCCAGGATGAATTCGGGTTTGTCCATCATATCTCCTCTTGATCGGCTCGGAAACACAGCAGACGCAGCATTCGTCTGCTCTGCGTACAGCCATCACCGCCAGCATGGCCGCACTTCCATCATACGCCTCAACTCAGCTGTCACCAACAGCGCGCACCTAGGCCCGGTAAGGCTCGCCCGACAGGATGCCCTGGTACTGGCTGAGAGTCGCACCGATCTTCATGCCCTCGGCGTCGATATCGTAGAAGCGGATATCCTTGCTGTGGCCGCTTCCGCGCACCTTCACCACCGATACGACGCGCTTGAACTGGCCTTCGAGTTCGATGTAGCGCTGCATGACGATGGCGTCGGCCAGGAAAGCGTTGCCATAGGAACTGAATCGCAGCATGGTGTACTGGTCTTCCAGCTCGGCCGTCATCAGCACGGACACGCCCATGTCCGTCAAGGCCGCCACCAGGCGATACAGCGATTCGCGGAAATCCTCGCGGAACATGGACGCCAGCGCCATTTCAAAGCCGGATAGCGAGTCGATGACCACGCGCTTGGCCCTCATGCGCGTGATCATGCTCAGCAGGTCGTGCAGGATTTCATCGAGCGACAGGTCGAGCGTACGCGTGTTGATCACGCCGATCTGGCCGGAATCGACGAGGGCATTCAGCTGATGGCTGAGCAGCTGGTTCGGGCTTTTCTCGAAGGCGGCGATCACGCCGGGCTCGCCGCAGCGCACGCCTTCCGCGAGAAATTGGGTGGCCAGCACGGTCTTGCCGGAACCTGACGGTCCCACCAGCAGCAGCGAATAGCCGGCCGGCAAGCCGCCCCCCATCATCTGGTCGAGCTCCGGCACGCCCAGCGACAGGCGTTCATTAC
This sequence comes from Janthinobacterium sp. EB271-G4-7A, assembly GCF_020858075.1. Lineage (NCBI taxonomy): Bacteria > Pseudomonadati > Pseudomonadota > Betaproteobacteria > Burkholderiales > Oxalobacteraceae > Janthinobacterium > Janthinobacterium sp. EB271-G4-7A. Next base: position 402,733 of record NZ_JACYMI010000002.1, on the reverse strand, counting down.
CGGAAATGCTGACCTTTCCCGTGCCACTGGCCTTCAGCACGGCGCGGGAAAAGATTTCCACGCCATCGTCATTGATGCGGAAGGTATGCGCGCCCAGGCTTTGTGACTGGCCGCGCATCTTGACCACCTGGATCTTGCGCACCATGGCGTCGCGGTGCACGAGCTGCGACAGCCACAGGATGCCATCGGCGACCGTGAACACGGCGCTGGACTCAGCCTCGGGTGCCAGGTATTCGCCGATCAGGAAAGTCGTGGCCAGCCAGCTGGTCATTTGCGCGCCCAGCTGCTGCACAAAATTCTGCAGGCCGGCAGCGCCCGTGTCCATGGACTTTGCCGACTGCACCACGGAGCGGAAGGAGTCGACGAAGACGAGGCTGGGCGAGAACGCCTCGACCTCTTCGGCGATGCGCGCCAGCACGCGGTCGAAATCGCCCTCCAGCAAGTCAGCCGACAGATTGACGAACTTGATCGACTGGTTGATCTTGTCCACGTCGAAGAAAGGAAACTGCTGCTGATAGCGCAGCATCTTCAGCGGTGGTTCGCCCAGTACCGTGAAAAACAGCGCCTTGCGCTCCGGCGCGGCGAGGGAAAACATGATCTGGTGCGCCAGCGTCGTCTTGCCGCTGCCGGGCGTGCCCGCTACCAGATTGAAGGAAAACTCCGGTATTCCGCCGCCCAGCAGTTCGTCCAGCCCCGGCACGCCAGTGGCCAGGCGTTGGATGGTGACTTTGTTCATTCGTTCGGCTCCGTTCCAGCATTATTCACAACGTCATCACCCCAGGCCTTGAGGAGGATGCTATTCGTTAAGAGTTCGCCAATTAATAAAATAAGGGTGTTGATGAAGTGCATCATCATCGCCGTGCTCGCCGCGCAGGCGGCGGTCTCTGCCTGTCCCTGCAAGCTGGCGCGCAAGGCTCTCATGGCAGCTTCCAGCGCTTGCGGCGGATGGGGCGTCAGCCAGTTGAACTGTTTCTGACTCTGGTGCAGGCTGCGGGCATACATCGACTCCACGCCCCGCTCACCAATGATCTGATTCAACTCAGTGGCCAGCTGCTCCCAAAGGCGAATACTGACGTCTACCACCGCACCTGGGTCGCGTAACAGCGCGTGCTCTATCCTGCGCTGCCGCTGTTCATGGACTGTGGCCATAATCGGATCTTTTCTCTGCGGTTTTCGGTGCATGGACCATGTTAAAAAAAAGCATCAGGACTCCTTCGCCCGTCAGCGGGTAACCTTTGCCGTGATTATTTTCGACAAAGCGTCGATATTGATGGGTTTTACCAGGTAATGGTCAAACCCTGCCTGGCCAGCACGGTCGAACTCGCCAAGCTGGCTGTATCCGGACGCGGCGACAAAGCACGGCAGCGGCGGCGGCAGGGCCGCGCGTGCAGAACTGATGACTTGAAAGCCATCCATGCCCGGCAAGCCGATATCGCATACGATCACATCGTAGGGTGCATCGAGCGCGGCGCGCAAGCCACTGGGGCCGTCATTGCGCACATCGACATGGTGGCCATCCTGCGTCAGCAGCAGCGCTAGCAGTTCCGCCGCATCGGTATTATCCTCGATCAACAATATGCGGCGTGGCGATGCATGCGCCGCATGCTCCACTTGCAAGTGCTGCGACGGTGGCGCCAGCGACGACAGGGGCAGCTGCAAGACAAACTGGCTGCCGAAGCCGACCCCTGCGCTGAACACGTCCACGGTTCCCCCATGCAGCTGGGTAATGATACGCACCAGCGACAGGCCGATACCCAGGCCGCCCTGCGCCCGTTCCAGCGAGCGGAATCCCTGCGTAAACAGGTCAAAAATGAAGGGCTGGATATCGAGGGCGATACCGGCGCCATCGTCGGTGACGGCAATTTCCACCAGATTATCGTGGCGCCTGACGACGATGTCGATGTGGCCAAACTCGTGCGTGAATTTGCTGGCATTGATGAGCAAGTTGGCAAACACCTGTGTCAGACGTACCAGGTCCCCTTCGATCACCAGCGGTTCGTCCGGCAGGCTCACGCTCAGCACTTGCTGGCGTTGGCTGATGCTGGCCTGGCCAACTTCCATGGCGCTGGCGAGAATGTCGCTCAGCAGGATGGGCGCCAGCTGCAAGGTAATCTTCCCGCTGCTGACGCGCGAAGCATCGAGCAAGTCGTCGATCAGCCGCGCCATGTGCGCCACCTGGCGGCCGATCACGCCATGCACATGCGCCAGTTGGGGATCGAGGTCGACCTTCTTGGCCAGCAAGTCATTGGCCATCGCCAGTGGCTGGAGGGGATTGCGCAACTCATGCGCGAGCATGGCCAGGAATTCCGTCTGGCGCAAGGTCGTCGCCTCGGCGGACGCTTGCATGTCCTGCGCGCCAAACGTTGCCAGCACGAGGTTTTGATTGGCTTCGCGCAACTGCATGATCAGCAGGCCGAAGGCGTCGGATTTATCCTTTTCCTGCACCTGCATCTTGGCCATGATCAACAATTGATTGATCGTCTCCCGCAGCAGCTTGACTTCGCGGCTATGCAAGGCATGCAGATTGTGCTCGGGGGGGGGCAACTGCTGGGCGGACGCATCCTCAGGATCCGGCGAGAGTGCTGTGTAGTGCATGGTGACGGTGTACGGCCTGTGGGGGCCGGCCTCAAGGACAACTCTTCGCTCCGCGGCGTTCACTCAGACATCGCCGCGCACGCCAGCTCTATTGCTGCATACGGTGTATTGCTTTCTATCCGAACACGATACTCTATTTCCCTTACCAAATGAAAGCATTAGATTACTTATCGTCAACAGTGCGCAGGGGTAGCACGTAATTGGCCAGCTGCCAGCCCATGGCCAAGGCAGATTGCTCCGCTTCGTGCTGCGTCTCACGATTTTCCAGATTGGCTTGCCTGACATCTTCGAAGCCGCACTTGCTCAGCACCAACTGTCCCTGCCAGCACCCCTCGGGCAGTTCGCAAGCGTAGGCCGAGATCAGGAACCCGTTATGGGTGGTGGGATTCGCATAAGACATGAGGCCTCCGTGGGATTGCCAGCGCCGCCGAGAACAAGAACCACGGCTGTCATTGCAGTATAGCCAGACTTAGTCTAACCGCAATGCGGCCCGAATTTCATTTAAATCAAATACATACGCATCAGTTCGTCTCAAGGGAGGGTCCGCACGCACGCATTGGCAGCGTTTGGCATCCCGTGCAAAAATATGTGCTTCGATACCCTCCCCCCGCATTGCCCTATGGACCAATACCATTTCCTCGTCGGCGAATTCACCAAGGATAGTCCCTTCATTCCCGCCGCGGCCAGCGCGCAGCTGTTCGCCTGGTTCGCGCACATCGGCGAACCCGTCGAGCGCTACGGCAGCAAGAGCGGTAAGGTCGTCAAGTTTTCGCAGCGAAACTACGAGAAAACCCTGTTGGCGCCCGATACCAGCAGCATCGAGTTGTTTTCACCTCGGATCTTGCCGCCCGACGAGGCCGACGAGGTCACGAACTGCGACGCGCTCGCCGTGTATGAGCCGACAGTTTCGCTGCTGCTGGCGATGCGCGCCAGCAAGCTGCCGTTGCAACAGCTGTTCGACGGCGCGGCAAGCATACCCGGCTTGCTGGATCATTGCGAGTATGTGTACGGCTATAGTGAAACCCTGGGCTACGGCACCGGCTACGCACGCGGCTACCGGCAGCTCGATGCAGCCCATCCGATGACCTTTGGCACTCCTTGCCCCGCAAATAACTGGGCCGCCATCAAGCGGCGCGGGTTGCAAGCTTCGCACCTGCGCGATGTATATCCCGTCAATATCTTCAACCACGGAAAACTGGCTGCGCTGCCGCCGCCAAGACTGCAGGCATTGCGCCAGAGCATGCAAGCCCATGGCCGCAGCGAAGAGAAGCATGGGCGGATCCACTGGTTTTTATCGAACGAGGAACTGGACGCCGCCCGCGCCGTACTGAACGCACACGCCATGCTGGGCGCCTACATCAACAATTGATACCCATGACCACACATTTATCGCTGCACTGCTATCTGCAGGACGAGGCCGCAGAACGCCCCAAACGCTGTTCCGACGTCACCATACAGGCCGACCCGGCCACCCTGCGCGCCATCGCCCACTTCCTGCTGGCCAGCGCGGACACCTTTGATCAGGCGCAAGACCGGGCCGGCATGCACGCCCATCTGCAAGACGAATGGGACGGCTGGCAGGCTAACTTCCCCGACCTCGTCGTGGTAGCGGCCTGAGGTGAGGCTTAGAATGGCGCCCCGGCTGGCGCGCGTCGGGTAACATACCCCACCTTTGCCATACAGAGAACACTCGATGCCCCATTCCCGATACGCCCTGCCGTCGCTGCGCACGGCCGTGCTGGCCGCCGCGCTGGCCAACCTGTCCGCCTGTGCCAGTCCCCCCGCGCACGAAACGCTGTTCCTCGCCACCACCTTGACGGCCCCGCATTCCTTCACCAAGGGCATCGAAGGCCCGGCCGTGGATGCGGATGGCAATATCTATGCCGTCAACTTTGCGCGCCAGCAGACTATCGGCAAGGTCAGCCCCGGCGGCATGGGCGAGGTGTACCTGAGCCTGCCCGGCACCAGCATCGCCAACGGCATCCGCTTCGGCAGCCGTGGGCAGATGTACCTGGCCGACTACATGGAACACACGATCTACCTGGTCGATCCGGCCACGCGCGCGCTGACCATCCACGCGCGCGAGCCGCGCATGACGCAGCCGAACGATATCGCCATCACGCAGGACGACGTGCTGTATGCGAGCGACCCGAACTGGAAAGAAAACACGGGCCGCGTGTGGCGCATCGCGGCCGATGGCACGGTGACCCTGGCGCTCGATACCATGGGTACGGCCAATGGCATCGAAGTCAGCCCCGACGGCAAGATCTTGTATGTAAATGAAAGTGTGCAGCGCAATATCTGGATGTATGACATCGGCGCGGACGGCAGCCTGAGCGGCAAGCGCCTGCTGATCAAGTTCGACGATTTCGGCATGGATGGCATGCGCGTGGATGTCGACGGCAACCTGTACGTGACGCGCTACGGCAAGGGCAGCGTGGTGAAACTGTCGCCACAGGGACGCATCCTGCGCGAGATCAGCGTGCCCGGCGCCAAGCCCAGCAACATCACCTTCGGCGGCCCCGATGGCCGCACGGCGTACGTGACGGAAGTGGTGCAGGGACGGCTGCTGCAATTTCGCGTCGACCGCCCCGGCCTCGAGTGGCAGCGGGCACTGCAGCATAGGGCAAATGCGGCCAATGCGGCGGCGGCAGCGGCAGCCGCGCCACCGGCCGCAGCGGAGCAGGTCAGCGCGGAATGACGCGCTCCGCCTTCAGGCGCTCGAACAGGGCGATGAAGGCATCCTGCGTATCCTGGTAATCGAGAAAACCCGCCTTGCGGCTCTTGCCCATGTCCGTCATCACTTCCATCGGCCGTCCCAGGTCGGCATCCGTATGCCACCAGGAAGCGAGGCGGCTGATGTCGGCTTCCACCAGGCCGTGCTGCTGCGCGATGGCGCGCCACTGCGCGGGCGCATCCTGCATGCGCCCGGCCAGCGGCGCCATCGTCCCGGGCAAGTCCGCCGCCTCGACGCCAAAGTAGGCGGCCAGGCGCGGCCACAGCCACTTCCAGCGGAACACGTCGCCATTGACGATATTGAAGTCCTCGTTGCGCGCGGCGGGGCTGTCGGCCGCCCATGCCAGGTGGCGCGCGATCTGGCCCGCGTCCGTCATGTCGGACAAGCCGTGCCATTGGGCGCTTGAACCGGGAAAGACGAAAGGCTGGCCGCCGGCCTTGCACAGGCTGGCATACACGGCCAAAGTTAATCCCATGTTCATGGCATTGCCCAGCGCGTAGCCGATGATGGTGTGCGGGCGGTGCACGCTCCACGTAAAACCGTACTGCGCGGCCGCGTCGAACAGCCGGTCTTCCTGCTCATAGTAAAAATTATCAACATCCTGGCGGCCCTGCTCTTCACGGAACGGCGTGACGGGAACGCTGCCCTTGCCATAGGCATCGAACGGTCCCAGGTAATGCTTGAGACCCGTCACCAGCGCCGCATGGCGCAAGTGGCCAGTGGGGCCCAGGGCAGCCAGCACATTGGCCACCATGGCGCCATTGACGCGGATGTTTTCCTGCTCGTTTGCCTGGCGTGCCCAGGCCGTGAAAAAGACGTGGCTGGCGTCAAAGCCCGCCAGGGCGGCGCTTACGGCCGCGCCATCCGTGGCATCGAGCGGCAAGCATGCGCAGCCTGCGGGGACTGGCGTGCGGCCGCGCGAGACGCCCGTCACCTGCCAGCCCTGCGCCAGCAAATGCGTGGCCAGGCTGCTGCCGATAACGCCGCTGGCGCCGATAATCAATGCGTGCTTGTTCATGCGTACTCCCATGCCTGTGTAAAAAAACCATGATATATCGGACAGAAATTCTTATCCGCGATAGTATTTCACCTCATTCATGAATAATATTCTTCAATCATGTCAGAACACTTGAAAGGCATCGCGCCTTTTCTTGCCACCGCCGACGCCGGCAGTTTCACCAAGGCGGCCGCACGGCTGCACCTGAGCAGCTCGGCCGTGAGCAAGAGCGTGGCGCGCCTGGAATCGCGGCTGGGCGTGATCCTGTTCGAGCGCAGCACGCGGCGTTTACAGTTGAGCAGTGCGGGGCATGCCTATTACGCCACCTGCAAGCGCGTGCTGCAGGAACTGGTCGATGCGGAAAACGTGCTGGCCGAGCAGGATGGGGAGCTGGCAGGCAAGGTGCGCATCGGCGTGCCCGCCTCGTACGGCCGCCTGCGCGTCATGCCGGCGCTGCTGGCCCTGTGCGCGCAGTATCCCGGGCTGCAGCCATCGATCGCCTTCAGCGACCGCTTCGTCGACCTGTTCGAAGAGCGCATCGATATCGCCGTGCGCATCGGCACGCCATCGCACTGGCCCGCCGCGCTGGGCCAGATGCAGCTGGGGGCGGAACGCCTGATCCTGTGCGCGGCGCCCGCCTACCTGGCGCGACGCGGCACGCCCGCCGCCATCGGAGAACTAGAGCGGCACGACTGCATCGCCTATGGCCGTGGCGACGGTTCGCCCATGCCGTGGCTGTTCCCGGATGAGGACAAGGGCGGCCAGCTGGAATACCGCGTGGCCGCGCCGCGCATGACGGTGGGCGACGCCGAGGCGCGCACCGCCGCCGTGCTGGCGGGCCTGGGCGTGGCGCAGCTGGCCACGTGGCTGGTGGAAGAACACCTGGCGTCAGGCGCCATCGTCGCCGTGCTGCCGCAGCTGGCCACGCCAGGCCTGCCGTTGTATCTGGCATGGCCGCTGGCGCGCCAGTTGACGCCGAAGACGGGCACCCTGCTGCAGGAGTTGCGCCAGCGCCTGACGATCTGAGGATCTGAAGACGTGAAAAATCAGTACAACACGTTCTTCGCTTCCGGCAGTTCGACATTGGCCTTGGTGACGATCACCACGCCCGTGTTGACGAACGGCGCGACCTTCTTGCCTTCGATCAGGCTGACGAGGGTTTTCACGCCCAGCGCGCCCATCGAGTACGAGCCTTGCACGGCCGTCGCATACAGGGTGCCGTCCTTGACGAAGTTTTTCAGGTCTTCATTGCCGTCGAAGCCCACGGCGATCACCTTGCCAGCCTTGCCCGCCTGCGCGATGGCGCGGCCCATGCCCACGGCCGTCGGTTCATTGGCGCCGAAGATGCCCTTCAAGTCCGGATTCGAGGCCAGCACGTCGGTCGTCTGGTTCAGCGCCGTGGCCATCTGCGACTGCGAGTAATACGTGCCGACGATCTGCAACTGCGAGTTCTTTTCGATATAGCGCTTGAAGCCGCCCACCCTGCCCGTTTCGGAACCGGCGCCCGCCACATACGACATCACGGCGATCTTGCCCGTCTTGCCGACCTGCGAAATGAGGGCCTTGGCGCTTTGCTCGCCGGCCGCTTCATTGTCGGTCGAGAGGAAGGACTGGTAATAGCGCTTGCCGCTGTCGGCCACCAGCGAATCGATCAGCACCACGGGAATCTTCGCTTCCCACGCCTTCTTCAGGGCCGGCACCAGCGCGTCCGGGTCGGACGCGGCCAGCACAATGCCGGCCACTTTGCGCGTGACGGCATTTTCCACCATGCTGACCTGGTCGGCGATGGCCGATTCCGAGGCCGGACCCTGGAAGGTCAGGCTGTAGCCCTTGGCATCGGCGGCGCTGGCCGTGGCGCCCTTCTTGACGTTTTGCCAGTAGTTGGAATTGGTCGTCTTGACGATCACGGCGATTTCGCCCGGGGCGGCGAAGGCGGCGCTGGAGCTCAGGGCAAATACTGCGGTCGACAGACCGAACAGGATGGTGTTGAAGGCTTGGATGGTTTTCATTGTCGTCCTCATTTAATTATAGATTTATAGGTAAGACTGCGTTGCTGCACTGCCTCAGGCGCGGTTGCGCTTCTGATCGATCCAGACGGTCAGCAAGATGACCAGTCCGATAATGATTTGCTGGATAAAGCTCGATACCCCGTTCATATTCAAGCCGTTGCGCAGGATGCCGATGACGAAGGAGCCGATGACGGTGCCGGAAATGGTGCCGATGCCGCCGATCAGCGAGGCGCCGCCGATCACGGCGCTGGCGATCGCATCGAGTTCGTACATCACGCCTTCGTTCGGCTGCGCCGTCACCAGGCGGGACATCAGCACGCAGCCCGTCAGGCCCGACAGGGCGCCGGACAAGGTGTACACCAGCAGGGTCACGCGCCCCACCTTCACGCCAGACAGGCGCGCCGCTTCCGCATTCGAACCGACGGCATAGATATGCCGGCCAAAGGTGGTGCGGCTGAGCATGATGGACACGGCCACGGCGATCACCACCATCAGCACCACCGGATACGGAATGCCAGGGAAGACGACTTCGGGAAAGGTGCCGCCCGTGTCGCGCTCGATGCGCCACAGCACGCCGTTGCCCAGTTCGCCGAACGAGTCGCCCAGGCCGGAAATGGCGCGCGCGCCCGTCACCTGCAGCGCCAGGCCACGGGCGATCAGCATCATGCCCAGGGTGGCGATGAAAGGAGGCAGTTTCAATTGCGTGATGCAAAAGCCGTTGACGGCGCCGCACATGGCGCCCACCACGACGCCGCCCAGCATGGCGACCGGCACGGGCACGCCGCTCTTGACGAGCAGCGCGGCGGCCACGCCGGCCAGCGCCAGCACGGAGCCGGAACTCAGGTCGATGCCGCCCGTGATGATGACGCAGGTGGCGGCAATGCCCAGGTAGGCGATCGACGTCACCTGCAAGGCCACGCTCATGCCGTTGCTGACGGAGAAAAAGGCGTTGCTGGTCAGGGAAAACACCAGCAGCAACAGCGACAGGCTGCCCAGCGCGGCGAATTTTTGTATCAGTTCTTTATTCATTTTTTTAAGCTTTCTGTTTTTAATGGGCTGCCGCCTGGCCAGGTGCGGGACTGGCTACGCGCCCCGACGCCAGTTGCATGATCTCTTCCTGCGACGACTCGCGCGTATTGACGATGCCGCTGATGCGCCCTTCGTGGAACACGGCCACCCGGTCCGTCATGCCCATGATCTCGGGCAGCTCGGACGTGATCAGCACCACGCCGATGCCTTCCGACGCGAGCTTGTCGAGCAGCTGGTAGATGGCGAACTTGGCCCCCACGTCGATGCCGCGCGTGGGTTCGTCGAAGAAGATGATTTTCGATTCGCGGTACAGCCATTTGCTGATGACGATCTTTTGCTGGTTGCCGCCCGAGAGGTTGCGCGCGATCTGTTTCGAGGTCGGCGTCTTGATACCCAGCGCCGCGATGTACTGCTGCGCCACCGCTTCTTCCCTGGCGAAATCGATGAAGCCGAAACGGTTCGCCAGCCCCGAGACATTCGTCAGTGTCAGGTTGGCCGCCACCGACATGCGGATCGCCAGGCCGTGGCTCTTGCGGTCTTCCGACAGGTAGGCGATACCGTGGCCGATGGCGTCGATGGGGCTGGCGATCGTCACCGCCATGTCGCCCAGGTGGATCGCGCCGCCGGTGAGGGGATCGGCGCCGAAGATGGCGCGCGCCACTTCCGTGCGTCCCGCGCCCATCAGGCCGGAAAAGCCGAGGATCTCGCCGCGCCGCAAATCAAAGCTCAGCGGGCCGAAGACATCCTTGCGGTGCAAATCGGTCACGCGCAGCAGCACGTCAGCGGTCGGCGTCGAGACGCGGTCGGGAAATTTTTCATCGAGGGTGCGGCCCACCATCTTGGCCACGATGGCATCCAGGGTGGTGGCGGCAAAATCGTCGGTGCAGACGAATTTCCCGTCGCGCAGCACCGTCACCCTGTCGATGATGTGCTGCATCTCTTCCAGGCGGTGCGAGATGTAGACCACGCTCACGCCATTGCGCTTGAGTTCATTGATGATGTCGAACAGCTGGCACGTCTCGCTTTCCGTCAGCGACGACGTGGGCTCGTCCATGATCAGCACTTCCGTATTGAGCGACAGGGCCTTGGCGATTTCCACCATCTGCTGCTGCGCGCACGACAGGTTCTTGACCAGCTGGCGCGGGTCGATGCGCAGCTTCAAACGGTCCAGCAGCGCCTGCGCGTCGGCACGCATTTTTTTGCGGTCGATGAAGATGCCGCGCACCGGTTCGCGCGCGAGGAAAATATTCTCCGCCACGCTCAGGTGCGGGATCAAATTCAGTTCCTGGTGGATGATGGCGATGCCTGCCGCCTCCGCATCCACGCTGCAGGCAAAACTGCATACCTTGCCCTTGTAGACCAGTTCCCCCTCGTCGGCCTGGTACACGCCGCTCATCACCTTCATCAGGGTGGACTTGCCGGCGCCGTTTTCGCCGCACAGCGCATGCGCCTCGCCCTTGCGCAGGCTGAAACTGACATTGTCGAGCGCCAGCACGCCGGGAAAGCGCTTGCTGACCTTGTTCAGCGCCAGTATCTCTTCGGATTCATTCATGGTGTGTCTCCTCCACTCCACTGCCATAGGCCGGCGCGCCGATGTCTGAGCACCTTGGCGGCACGCCGGTCTGCTACTTCATTAACTGTCGATCAGCTGCGGATTCCAGGCATGCACGGTCTGGTTCTGCTCACCGAGGCCGTTGATCCCCAGGCGCATGGTGTCGCCCGGCTTCAGGTACACGGCCGACGGTTTCCGGCCCATACCCACGCCCGGTGGCGTGCCGGTGCTGATGATGTCGCCCGGGTACAGGGTCATGAAGCGGCTGATATAGCTGACCAGATTGGCCACGCCGAAGACCATCGTCCTGGTATTGCCGTCCTGCACACGCTTGCCGTTCACTTCCAGCCACAGGCCCAGGTTTTGCGGGTCCGCCACTTCGTCGGCCGTCACCAGCCAGGGGCCGATCGGGCCGAAGGTATCGCAGCCCTTGCCCTTGTCCCACTGGCCGCCGCGCTCCAGTTGATACTCGCGTTCGGACAAGTCATTGACGACGCAGTAGCCGGCTACGTGCGACAGCGCATCCGCTTCGCTCACATAGCGGGCGGTGGTGCCGATCACCACGCCCAGTTCCACTTCCCAGTCGCTTTTCTTCGAGTCCTGCGGCATCACCACGGCATCGTTGGCGCCGATGATGGCGCTGGTGGCTTTCATGAACAGCACCGGTTCAAACGGCACGGCCATGCCCGATTCGGCGGCATGGTCGGCATAGTTCAGGCCCACGCACAAAAATTTGCCCACGCCTTTCCACGGCGGCGCGATGCGGCCGGGATGGTCCACCACCGGCAGGCTGGCGATATCGATGGCGGCCAGGGTCGCCAGGCCATCCTTGCCCAGGGTCGCGCCCGTGATATCCGACAGCACGCCGGAGAGGTCGCGCACGGCGCCGTCAGCATCGATCAAGGCAGGTTTTTCAGCGCCCTTGGCGCCATAACGCATCAGTTTCATGGGGTTCTCTCGTTGTAGTGATTAATTTGACCAACCACCGTCGATCACATGGACCATGCCGGTGGTAAAGGCGGATTCATCGGAAGCCAGGTAGACGGCCAGGGCGGCGATTTCCTCTGCCCTGCCCACTCTTCCCATCGGCTGGCGTGCCACGAAAGCGGCTTGCACTTCATCGATGCTCACGCCCGTCGCTGCCGCCTGCGCGGCAATGCGTTCCTTCAGCGAAGGCGATTCGATGGTGCCGGGGCAGATCGCATTGCAGCGGATGCCGCGCGTGACAAAGTCCGCCGCCACCGATTTCGTCATGCCCACCACGGCCGCCTTCGAGGTACCGTAGATAAAGCGGTTCGGCGCGCCCTTCACGCTGGACGCCACGGACGACATATTGACGATGGAGCCGGCGCCCCTGGCCAGCATGCCGGGCAGCACGGCGCGCATCAGCCGGTACATGGAGCGCGCGTTGATGTCGAAGGAACGGTCCCAGGCCGCATCGTCGCAGTCGAGGATGGTGCCGCCGTCGACGAAGCCGGCGCAGTTGAACAGGATATCGACGGAGCCGATCTCGTCGGCCAGCGCGGCGATCGCCGCGCCATCGGTCACGTCGAGCCGGCGGATGGCGCAACCAGTCGCCTCCTTCAGCGCGTCGAGCTGGGACTGGTTGATATCGGTGGCGATCACGGTGGCGCCTTCGCGCACGAACGCTTCGGCCGTGGCGCGGCCGATGCCCTGGCCGGCGGCGGTGAGCAGGGCGATTTTGCCTTGTAGTCTGGCGGTCATGTTGTCTCCTTTGTTTTATATTTATTACCCCAACACCTGAACTGCCGGGGGTAGCCCCTCAGGGTCTGACCCCGGTCTTCGCTTTGGGGTCTACGACTAATCCATATGAAAAACCTGTTCCATCATCGCCCAGTGCTCGCCTTCGGCGCGCGAGGCCAGCGGCTGCTGGCACGGGGCGCAAAAGGTCCACCAGCGCTGCGTTTCGGGGTCGGCGGCGATGGCCGCCATGTCGGCTTCGAAGTCCTCGCCGTGGTATTCCCAGTAACCGAACAGCAGGTTTTCCGGCTGGCGCAGGAAGATCGAATAATTGCTGACATGCGCGGCTGCCAGTTTGGCCAGCACCTGCGGCCAGACAACGGCGTGCAGGGTTTTGTATTCGGCGATACGCTCCGGCGCGATGCCGATGAGCATGCCCATTCTTTTCATGGCGTTTCCTCGTTGATACCGTAAAAGCGCTGTGCGTTGAGGCCGAAGATATCGTTCCTGTCCGCTTGCCCCAGATGCGCCAGCAGCGCTTCGCTGGCGGCCAGCCACGCCGCATAGCCGCCGGCCAGGTCCACCACGGGCCAGTCGCTGCCCCAGATCACGCGCTGGGGGCCGAATACTTGCAGCACATGTGCGGCATAGGGACGCAAATCGTCCACGCACCAGCCGGGCCGCGCTTCCGTCACCAGCCCGGACAGCTTGCAATGCACGTTCGGCAGCGCTGCCAGCTGCGCCATGTCTTCGCGCCAGGTGCCGAAGGCGGCATCGGCTATCGGCGGCTTGGCCGCATGGTCGATCACGATGGGAAGCCGCGGATAGTCGCGCGCGCATTGCAGCAGCGCGGGCAGGTGGCGCGGCAGCACCAGCGCGTCCAGCCGCAAACCGTGTTCCACCATGGCGTTCAAAGCTGGCGCCAGCGCGGGATCGGCGATCCATGCATCGTCATCGAGATCCTGCAGCATGGGACGCAAGCCTTTGAGCTTGCCGTGCGACGCCAGGCGGGCGATATTGGCCGGCGCGTCGGGCGCCCGCAGCTCCGTCCAGCCCACGACGGCGCGGATAAAGCTGCTTTCTTCGGAGAGCGCCAGCAGCCCGTGCGTATCGTCTTCGGACGGCAGCGACTGCACCAGCACTGTGCCGGCGATGCCGTGCGCAGCCAGCAGGGGCGCCAGGTCGGCGGGCGCAAAATCGCGGTGGATGGCGGCCAGGGATGGCGGCGGCCAGCTGCCGGCACGCGCGGCCAGCTGCCAGAAGTGCTGGTGGGCGTCGATGCGCATCATGCGGCCACTCCCGCAGGCAGCGGCGCGCGCGCATCGAGCAAGTCCGCGTCCCGCAGCGCCAGCCACAGGGCGTCGGGCAGCGGCGTGGCGAACCAGTCCAGATTTTGCCGCAGCTGCGCCAGGTCCTGGCCGCCCGGGATGCAGGAAGCGACGGCGGGATGGGCGAGCGGAAACTGCAGGGCGGCAGCTTGCAAGGGCACGCCAAAGTCACGGCAGACGGCGTCCAGGCGCGCCACGCGCTTGAGTATCGCGGCCGGCGCATCGGCGTAATTGAATTTGCCGTTCCCGGCCAGCACGCCCGAGTTGAACGGGCCGCCGATCACGATGGCGTTGCCGCGCTCCACGCAGACGTCCAGCAATGGCGACAGCGAGGCCTGTTCCAGCAAGGTGTAGCGGCCGGCCAGCAGGGTGCAATCGAGGTCGAATTCCACCATCGCGCGCAGCACGGCGTCGCATTCGTTGACACCCAGGCCCACGGCTTTCACCTGGCCGCTGGCGCGCAGTTCATCGAGGGCGCGAAAGCCGCCGCCATCCGTCAGCTGGCGCCAGTAGTGCTGATCGCGTTCGCCATGCGTGGCCTTGCCGATATCGTGCACGAACAGGATGTCGATGCGATCAAGCCCCAGCCGCTGCAGGCTGTCGTCGTGCGAACGCAGCACGCCGTCATACGTGTAGTCGTAATGGGGGCGGAACGGCAGCGGCGCGGCAAAACCATCATCGCCTGGGCGCACGGAGGCGTCGGGCCGCATCAGCCGTCCCACCTTGGTGCTGACAACAAAATGATCGCGGGGCCGCCCGCGCAGCGCCGCGCCGAGACGGTGTTCGGACCGGGTGTAGCCATAGAACGGCGCCGTGTCGAAGAAACGCACGCCGGCATCCCAGGCGCCATCGAGGGTGGCGCGCGCCTGCGCATCGCTGACCGGGTGGTACAGGCCGCCCAGCGGCGCGCAGCCCATGCCGATGCAGGGCAGCGAGAGGCCGCCGCGCGGCAAGGTACGGCGGCGCGTGGTATCCATGACATCCATCACCGTGGCCCTCATGCTGCGCGCAGCGGGAAGCAGCCTGGCCCCACCGCCTCGAATTGTTTATAGGTCAGCACGAATTCCTGGTGGCCCAGGTCTTCCGAGCGGCTCAGTGCTCCATTGGCCACGTTCAGCACGGCGGCGACGATCTCCGCACCCACTTCTTCCAGCGTGGCCTCGCCCGTGAGGATCTTGCCGGCGTTGATATCCATGTCGTCGGCCAGGCGCTCGAAGGTCTGCGGATTGGCGCACACCTTGATGACGGGCGAAATCGCCGAGCCCACCACGGAGCCGCGGCCCGTCGTGAACAAGGTGATGTGGGCGCCGCAGGAAATGAGTTCGACGATTTCCGCGTTGTCCGACACGTTAGGGAAACCGAAGCGCGGCTCGCCGTCCGGCACCACGTCGAGCAGGTACAGGCCGCCGCCCGCCGGCTGATCGCCCGGTTTCAAAATGCCGACGATGGGCGAGGAACCGCTCTTGGCGTAGGCGCCCAGCGACTTTTCTTCCTGCGTGGTGAGGCCGCCATCGGCATTCCCCGGCGAGAAGCTGCCATGGCCCATGATGGTGTAGTAGCGGGCCGCCTTGGCCACGGTGTCGACGATGGCGTTGCCCAGGTCCGGGCTGACGGCGCGCCGCTGCATGTGGTATTCGCAGCCGACCAGTTCACCCGTCTCCTCGAAGATGCAGGGGCTGCCGGCCGCGATCAGCGTGTCGAACGCCACGCCGACGGCCGGGTTGGCGCTGATGCCGCTGGTGCTGTCGGAGCCGCCGCAGATGGTGGCCACCACCAGTTCATCGATGCCCATCGGCACGCGCTCCTGCTGCGCCAGGTGCTCGAGGGCCCAGCTGATCCACTCGACGCCGCTGCTCACGCTGGGGCGCGTGCCGCTGTTTTCCTGGATGGTAATCGTATGCACGGGGCGGTCGCTGTCGGCCACGGCGCTGGAGAGGCCATATTTGTTGAAGCCTTCGCAGCCCAGGGACACCAGCAGCACGGCGCCCACGTTCGGATGCGTCAGCAGGCGGCGCATCACCTGGTCCGCGTATTCATTGGGGAAGCAGCCCGTAAAGCCGATCAGGTGCACGGGCTGGCCGGGAAAGGCGTTGACCATCAGGCGCGCCACGTGGTGCGCGCATTCGACCATATAGGCCACCACCACGATATTGCGGATGCCCTTGCGGCCATCGGCGCGCAGATAGCCCGACAGGGCCGGTGTCGTTACGGGAGCGTTCATGCTTGGTCGTCCTTGTCCAGGAAATGGTGGCCGTCCTGGCCCAGGGTAAACGTGGGGATGTAATCGCTTGCCAGGTTGTGGGTGTGGATATGCTCACCGATGGCGACGGGGGCCGTGATGCTGCCGATCAGGGCGCCGTAGCGCAGCACCTTGTCGCCCACGGCCAGCGCGCGGCGCGCCACCTTGTGGCCGATGTGGATGTCTTGCGCCAGGGTGACGGGCAAGCCATCGATGGCGACGACGTCGCCGCAGGCCAATGCCGTCCTGGCGATCAGGCAGTTATCCTCGGGCGACATCAGCAGCAGGCTGGCAGGCTGGGAAGCGAGGCTCATGGCGCACCCTCCCCAGCAAGGATGGCTAGGCGCCCGGCTGGCTCAGTTTTTCGCGCGTGCCGATCGAGGACAGCATGGTGCGGCGCGAGGAATCCAGGTGCGAGCGCATGCCCTCGAGCGCCTTCGGTATGTCGTGCTCCGCCAACGCGCGCAGGATCGCCAGGTGCTCCTGCACCGCGTACTGGTTGCGGCCTTTTTCCTCGCCCTTGTCCCACTGGTAATGGTAGTGGAAGACAAACGAGACGATATCGTAGAAGCCCTGCGCGAAGCGGTTGTTCAGCAAGCCGATCAGAAAGGTGTGGAACTCGCGGTCCAGCGCCGGAAACGCGTTGTGGCGCGTGTCGATCCTGGCCGCCAGCTTCTCGTGCTGCTTGATCAGCCGCGCCAGTTCCGCATACGCCGGATCGCCGTGCGGCAGGTGCGCAAACTGCTCCACGGCCGCCATCTCGAACATGCGCCGCATATCCGCCAGTTCGGTGGCAAACGAGCGGTCGAACGCGCACAGGCGCCAGCCACCGCGCGGTTTCTTTTCGATCAGGCCGAAGCGCGAAAAGCCGATCAGGAATTCGCGCACGCTGACGGTACTGGCGCCCGCCTCGCGCGCCAGCTCCGCTTCCGAAAATTCCGCGCCGGGCGGCATGTCGCGCTGGTACACGCGTTCCATCAGCACTTGCTGGATGCGCTCCGCCCCCGACTGCAATTCGGAGATATCGAAGTAGTCGCCCGGTATGGGCTTCCTCAGCAAGCGCCGGTCCGCCGGGCTGGCGATCAGCCGCCGCGTCGACAGGTAGGCGATCGCGCTGCGGATCGCCGTGCGGCTGCCCTGGCAGATGGTGGTCAGGAACTGCTCCGTCGGCAGCATCTCGCCCACTGCGGCATTCTCGGCGAGAAATTGCAACAGCAGATTGGTACTGCGCTTGAAGACGGTGGCGGGTTTGGACATGGATGAATGAACGCGCTATGCCAGCGAAGGGGAAAGTGGATGAGTGGGCCATTTTAGTCGATATCGGATTGGATCGGCATGCCGAAAAAGAAACAACTGCGTTGACCGGGGCGTTCATGGCAGCGCTCCCGGCGCCAGCATGGCGCGCAGGCGCGGCTGCGCCAGGGAGGGACAGAGCTGCCGCGCCAGCGATGCCACGGGCGCCATGCGGCGCGCGATCTTGCCGGCGTGGTGCTGGGCGATGTCGGCCAGGCGGTGTGCGAGGAAGGGATTGCCGAAGCGCTCCCTGACCTGCGCCACGTAGGCCAGCGCGGCGTCACCGTGCTGCGCCCCCATGGCGGCAAACACGGGCAGCACTTCCTCGTGCCATACCGCTTCCAGCGCGGCGCGCATGGCGCCATCGTCCATCGCCTCGCGCACCGTCATGCCGGCCGGGCTGCCCCGCTCCATCCACAGCTGCGCCAGATAGGTGTGGCCCAGGTTGAGCAAAAACAGCTTGCGCTGTTCATATTCGCGCAGGCTGCCCGTCACCACCACTTGCGGGTGGCGGCACGGCAGCAGCATGCCTTCCTGCGCCTCGATGGCCCACAGGGCATAGGGCTCGGCCACCGCGCCTATCGGTTCGATCGGTTCGGAAACGATGCGGTCGACCAGGGAATTGATCCACAGGCAGCCCGTTTCCAGGTAGCCGATGAACGCGGCAGCGCAACCCCACTGCCGCGCCAATGTCACGATCACCTGGCGCAGTACATGGCCGTTGTCGGCCACCAGTTCGCACGGAAAAATCGAGATGGGCGCGGCGCCGGCCAGGAAGCGCCCGTGCAGCAGCACCAGCAGCTTGGCGGGAAAGCTGGCGGGAACGGCCGCGCCGTCGAGCATGCCGGCGTGGTCGGCGTCATCGAGCTGGTAGCCCGTGTCGCCCGTATTCGAGATGATCACGCGCGCGGCCACGGCCGCATCGCGCACCTGCCGCCAGTCGCTGCCGGCTTGCCACGCCTGCGTGACGGCGTCGGCACGGCGCTCTTCATCGACTTGCGCGCCGTCCTGCCAGCCGCGGATGCGCACGGGGTAGCCGTCGCTGCGGCGAAACGCCGCCACCCTCGCCGCGCCCTGCGCGCTGTGCGTGGTCTGTACGATGGTGATATTGCCCAGCGCCTCGCCTGTCTTGGCCGCTTCGCTGACGAACAGGTCGGCGTGCGCCTGCAGGAAGCGGCTGGTGCCAAATTGAAGTATCGGGTTGATGTCGCTCATCTCAGACCTCGACGATGGCCTTGATGACGCCAGCTTCCGGCTGCATCCAGCGATCGAGCACGCCGGTAAATTCGTCGAGCGTGGTGCGGTGGGTATTGAGCAGCGCGGTGGGTACCTTGCCCGCCTTCATGGCCGCCACCACTTCCTCGAAATCGTCGACGGTGGCGTTGCGGCTGCCCAGCAAGGTCGTTTCGCGCTTGTGGAATTCAGGGTCGGAAAAGGACAGGCGGTCGCGCACGATGGACACCAGCACATAGGACCCGCCATGGGCGACGAAGTCCAGGCCCCGCTCCATGGCGGCGATATTGCCGGTGGCGTCAAACACCACGTCGAAGAATTCGCCGCCGGTGGCGTCCAGCAGCTGCTCCTTGTCGCCCTCGCCCAGCGCCACCGTGCGGGCGATGCCCAGCGCGTCACGGCAAAACTGCAGACGGTCGGCGCGGCCATCGAGCACCGCCACGTCGGCGCCCTTCAACGATGCGAACAGCATCACGGCCATGCCGATCGGGCCGGCGCCCACTACCAGCACGCGCTTGCCGGCATCGACCGCGCCGCGCTTGACGGCATGCGCGCCGATGGCGAGAAATTCGATCATGGCCGCGTCGTCGAGCGAGATGCCCTCCGTCTTGAAGACAAAGCGCTCTGGCAGCGCCAGGTATTCGGTCATGCCGCCGTCGCGGTGCACGCCCAGCACTTCGATGCGGGTGCAGCAGTTGGTCTTGCCCTGGCGGCAGGCCACGCAGCTGCCGCACGACAGGTAGGGCATCACGTAGACCTGGTCGCCCACGGCCAGGCGCGAGCCGGCTGGCGCGCTGTCGATATGGCCGGACAGTTCATGCCCCATCACGCGCGGGTAGCTGAGGAAAGGCTGGGTGCCGCGGAAGATATGCATGTCGGTGCCGCAGATGCCGACGCGGCGTATGCGCAGCAGCACTTCGCCCTCGCCGGGTACGGGCACGGGGCGCTGCTCCATGCGCAAACTGCCGGGCGTATCGCAAACGATACTTTTCATCATGGTCGTCCCTCTCGCCGCCCGAATCTTGCCGGTGGCATATTATATTTAACGTACAAACCAACTGTGAAAAAAATCCGTCTGCGCGGATTGTCTTTCCAGTCCTGCCAACGGCGCTTCTTGCTGCGCCGCACAACGATCCATTCGTCATTCCATGTGGCTCGAACGCACCGTTCATGCCGCAGTCGTCGTTCGGTTTTATAAATATACCGTACAAAAAAATGAAGGTCAACGGATTCTTTTACCGGCTTTTTCAGTTCCTCTGCTACATTTCTGCTTGACCCTGACGTTACGTCAGGCGCCATCGTGGTTGCACGCACTGGAGACAAGGAGAAGGCGATGCTGTTGAAAATCGGGGAACTGGCCAGGCTCACGGGCCTGACTATCCGCACCCTGCACCACTACGACAGCATCGGCCTGCTCTCGCCTTCGGCGCGCACGCAAGCTGGCTACCGCCTGTACCAGCACGGCGACATGGACCGGCTGCACCGGATCATGGCGCTGCGCAAGTTCGGGCTGTCGCTGGCCGATATCGCCAACGCCCTCGCCGGCCCGGATCTTCCTTTGCATACCATCGTGGCGCAGCAGATCGCCATGCTGGAACACCAGATCGCGCAGGCTTCCACCTTGCGCGAACGCCTGTGCAGCTTGCAGGCGCAACTGGCACAGGGGCAGGCGCCGGAACTGGCCGAGTGGCTCACCACTATGGAGTTGATGACCATGTACGACAAATACTTTAGTCACGAAGAACTGCAACAACTGCCGCTGCTGTCCGATGCGGCCGTGGAAGAGGAATGGAAAGCACTGGTGGCGCGGGTGCGCGCCGCCATGGAGTCAGGCGTCAGCCCCGGCGATGCGCCGGCGCAGGCGCTGGCCACGGAATGGATGGTCAAGCTGGTGCGCGACACGGGCGCCCATCCGGGCCTGTTCGCGCGCCTGAACGACATGCACGCGCAGGAGCCCATCATGCAGGCCACGACCAGCATCGATGCGCAACTGATGCAGTTCATCCTCACCGCCTTCAATGCCTCGCGCATGGCGCTGTACCGGCCTTTCCTCGACGAGCAGGAATACGCGCACCTGGTGGCCAACTACGGCAAGCGTTCGGGCGAGTGGCCGGCCCTGATCGCCGCCGTGCGCGCCGCCATGGATGCACGCACGCCGCCCACGGATCCGGCCGTGCTCCAGCTGGCGCGGCAGTGGCTGGACCTGTTCCGCTCGTATGCAGGCACGAACCCGGCCACGCAGCTGAAATTCCGCCAAGCGCACCAGCAGGAACCGCGTCTGATGGAAGGCAGCTTTGTCGACGCGACCATGCTGCAATACCTGGGCGCGGCGATGGCCGTGGTGGCGCAGGAGCGTCCCGCCAAATAAGTTGACGTGTGGCATCTCGTGGGCGGGGCCATGTAGAATCGGCCTTCGCCCACGAGAGGAAAAACCGATGCGCCGCTTTCTGTTTGCTTGCCTGACCCTGCCCGCCCTGCATGCCGCCATGGCTGCCGAGCCGCCCGTGCAAGGGGTGTGGCAGGGCACTGTGGGCAAGGCCAATATCGTGGCCTGCTTCAATCAGCCCAGTCCCACGCAAGGGTCTGATCGCAGCGGCAACTATTACTACACGCGCTACAAGACGCCGATCATGCTGTCCAAGCCGAATGGCAAGGCGCTGTGGCAGGAACTCAACGCCAAGGGCGACACGACGGGCACCTGGTCCCTGAATGCCCCGCAAGACGGCAAGGTCACCGGCACCTGGACGGAGCCGAAAAGCGGCAAGACCTTGCCCGTGGCCTTGACTCTGCTGGAGGCGGCGGGCGACCGCGAACACCCATCCTGCGCCAGCGATGCCTACAACCTGGCGCTGGAAGCGTTTCCCGGCACCAAGGTGAGCAAACCGATTGCCTTCGAAGGCAAGCAATACCGCAACCTGCAAGTGGGCGACACCATCACCGTGGAATTGATCGCGCCCGGCGATGGCGTGGCAAAAATCAATGCGCAGCTGCGCGCCGTGCTGGCCAGGAACAAGAAGGACCTGGAAGACTTCTACGCGACGCGGCGCGAATACCTGGGCCGCAACGGCTTCACGACGGAAGACGAAGTGTATGCGGAACCCACCTACTGGTCGCCGCGCTGGGTAACGGTCAAGTTCTACCGCTGGCCGGCCGGCTATGGCGCCCGCGGCATCTCCATCAAATTCCGCACCTGGGACGTGAAGACGGGCCAGGAAACGGACGTGTGGAACTGGTTTGGCGCCAGCGCCAGCGATGGCGACGACAAGGCCGAATTGCCCGACCGTTTGCGCCAGGCCCTCTTCAAGAATGTGACAATCGACGCCGAGTGCAAGGGCACGGATTACGACGGCCGTGGCCGCTTCCACCTGTCATTGAAACCCGAAGGCGTGTCCTTCTGGGAAGACTCGAACGGCAGCGGCTGTGAAAACGATTTTTTACTTCCCTACAGCAAGGTCGGCCCCTTCCTCACCGTCAAGGGCCGCGCCGCACTCAGCGATCTGCTGCCGAAGAACTAAGCATAGTAGCTGTCATCGAGCAGCATGTCCTCGAAAAAAGCGCCATACGGCAAGGTCGGATGGCGCAGATGGATTTCCAGGATCCAGCGCATCGGTGACGGCGAAAAATCCGCGTCGGCCAGCGCGCCCGCGTAGATCGTCGCGTGCGGGAAGTCGGACACGCGGTGGCCGCCCAGGTCAAAGTTCAATTCCCAGCCCAGCTTGCGCGCTTCCTCTTCTGCGTAGGCATACAGGGCTTGCCCCGTCAGCCTGTCGCGCTGCCACACGGCGCGCACCTGGTGGAACAGGCATTCCGCATCGCGCGCGCAGCGGGCATAGTCCGCCTGCTGTTCGCTGGCGCCCACCGTAAACGAGGCACCGCCATCGCCTTCCCACGCCTGCACACGCGGTGCGATATCGAGGAAGAAAATATCGCTCTCTTGCAGGATCACGCCGGGCTCGGAGGCACGTTTCATCGGTTTCGTGGTATTGCGCCCGAAGCGCACGCGCGTGGGGTGCCAGCTCAGCGCAAGCCCCATGTCCAGCAGCACCTGCTTCGCCATGGCGACGGCGTCTTCTTCCAGCATGCCGGGGCGGATGCGCGCGGCGATGGCGGCAATCGCCTCGCGCGTCTTGCGGCGCGCCAGCAGCATGCCGTCCTCGGTATAAGCGGGGCCGCCCCGCTCGGCGTCCAGTGTCGTGTGCATGTTTGACTTTCCTCAAGGGCACGGCCGAAGTGGCGCGCCAGCAGGAAAAGTATAGATTTACGCCCGGCGCAGCGGGGGTGCTGGCTGCCGCGCTTTCCGGACAGCATGGCGGGGATTCCTGCCATGCGCGATGTCATCCTTGCCGGTAACTGGAGAAATGTTGCCGGTATTGCTTGGCCGATAAGCCCAGGCGCCGCAGGAACACCGTGCGCAACTGGTCGGCCGTGCCGAAGCCGCAGCGCCAGGCGACGGTTTTCAGCGGATCGCTACTCGCTTCGAGCAGGGCGCGCGCCGCATCGAGCCGGGCGCTTTCGATGAACTGGGCTGGCGTCACACCCAGCTCGCGCACGAAGACGCGGGCAAAGTTGCGCGGACTCATGGCCACCAGCCTCGCCAGGGTGTCCACGTCGAGCGCCTCGCCCAGATGTGCCAGCACGTATTGCTGCGCCTGCGCCACGGGAGAAGCCGCAACCACCACGGGCGTCAGATACGGACTGAACTGCGACTGCCCGCCCTGGCGCTGCGTGTACACCACCAGGCGGCGCGCCACCTGCAGCGCCAGCTGCGCCCCGCCCACCCCGCCTGCTTCGGCCAGCAACGATAGCGACAGGTCGATGCCGGCCGTTACGCCCGCCGAGCTGACCAGATTGCCGTCATGCACATAGATGCTGTCCGCATCAACCTGCGCCAGCGGAAAACGCGCGGCCAGCGCGGCCGCATCGTTCCAGTGCGTGGCCACCTTTTTACCATCGAGCAAGCCCGCGTGGCCCAGCAAAAACGCGCCATTGCAGATGGAACCGTGGCGGCGCGCCTTGCCGGCCGCACTGGCCAGCCAGGCGCTCAGGTCCGCGTCAACCGGTTGCGCCGGCAAGCCGGGGCCGCCTGCCACCAGCAACAGGTCATAGGCGTCGTGCGCCTGCGCATAATGCCGGTGCGCGGCCAGGCATAAGCCGTTGGAGCAGCGCAGCAAGCCTTCCTGCGTGCCCAGCACCTCGATCCGGTATTGCCGTTCTGGCGGCAGAAAGCTGTTCGCCTCGGCAAACACGTCCATGGGCCCGCTGACGTCGAGCGCCTGCACGCCGGGAAAGATCAGGATGGCGATCGTTGGCATGGCTCAACCCCGCGCCACGGCAGCCACTTGCTGCGCCACCATCTCGGCCGTGGCCGCCGCCAGGGTCCAGCCCAGGTGGCCATGGCCCGTGTTGTAGTACACGCCCGGCGCCTTGCCCGGCCCCACTTTCGGCAGCATGTCCGGCAGCATGGGACGCAAGCCCGCCCAAGGGATCACCTTGCGCGTATTGATACCAGGAAAGCACTGCTCGACCCACTGCAGCAGTGGCCGGATGCGGTCGGCGCGGATATCGTGGTTGATGCCGTTGAATTCGGCCGTGCCCGCCACTCTGAGCCGGTCTTCGCCCAGGCGGCTACTGACCAGCTTGGTGGCATCGTCGAGCAGGCTCACCTTCGGCGCCGCCGCGCGGCTGGCAAGGTCATCGAGCTGCACGGTAATCGAGTACCCTTTCACGGGATACACATTCACATGGTCGCCCAGCGATGCGGCCAGGGCGCGGCTGGCCGTGCCCGCGCAAATCACGACGGCGTCGAACAGGCTGCTGTCCTCGCCCACGCCGTCTCCCACGCTAATGCGCACCTTGCCGTGTTCGCGCGCCAGCGCCGTGACCTGTGCACCATAGCGGCACGCCACGCCCAGGCGCACGCAGGCATCGGCCAGGCCGCTGGTGAACTTGTGGATGTCGCCCGTGGAATCGCTGTCCGTATAGTAGCCGCCGTAAAAGTCGCCCTGCAAGGTCGGCTCGATGGCGCGCATTTCCTGCCGCGTGACGGCGCGCCGCTCCAGTCCGCCCTGCGCCAGCAGGCGCGAGACGCCTGCCGCCCGCTCGAAGCCGGCACGCTCCCGGTACACATGCAGGATGCCGGCGCGGCGGTGATCGAAAGCTATATTTTCCTCTTTCGCCCAGGCAAACAAATGTTCGCGCGCGGCGATCGCCATGCGCGCCGTGGCGATGGTGTTGCGCTCGTAGGCGGGCATGGCGGCAAGAAACTCCGCAAACCAGCTCAGCTTGTGCCAGCTGGGCCATGGATGCAGCAGCAGCGGCGCATCGCGCCGCGCCATCCATTTCAAGGCGTTGAGTATCGTTGCCTTGTGATTCCACACTTCCGCATGCGAGGCCGACAATTGCCCGCCGTTCGCGTATGACGTTTCCATGGCGGCATAGCGGTGACGCTCGATCAGGGTCACGTTCACGCCCCGTTTCGCCAGCGCATACGCCGTCGTCACGCCCGTGATGCCCCCGCCCAGCACGGCCACGCGGCTCATTGCAGCAACACCTTGTGCACGACCGTGTCGCCCGCCTGCAACACGTGTCCATCCGCTGCCAGCACATCCATGCGGCGCACGGGCAAGCCTGAACCGCGTTGCAGCAAGGTGGAATGCGCCTCGCCCGCTTCGAACAATTGCGCCTCGCTCCACTGGCGCAAGCCTACGACGACGGGAAACAGGGCCAGCCCCTTTTGCGTCAGCACGTATTCCTGGTACGCCGTGCCGTCCGAGGCGGGGGCAACCGTAAAGATGCCCTCTTCCACCAGGGTGTGCAGGCGGTCGGCCAGGATGTTCTTCGCCACGCCCAGGCTTTTCTGGAATTCGCCAAAGCGGCGCATGCCGTCGAAGGCGTCGCGCACGATCAGGAGCGACCAGCGCTCGCCGATCGCATCAAGCGCGCGCGCCACGGGACAGGGGTCGGTTTTCAGGCTCTTGCGCTTGGCCACGGGCATTCTCCAGGATTGACTGGTTGCATTTTAAAACTTCTCGGCGTAGACTCCAACTAGTTTTAATTTGAAACTACTTACATACAAGCCCATGCGCGATACCAACCCACCCATCACGACAGCACTTCCCCCTTCCCTCGTCTGGCTGTTTGCCACGGCGGCCGGCCTCAGCGTGGCCAATGTGTATTACGCCCAGCCTTTACTCGCCACCCTGGCGCACGAATTCGGCATGACGGACGCTGCCAGCGGCATGGTCGTCACGGCCACGCAGCTCGGCTGCGCGCTGGCCCTGCTCTTGCTCGTGCCGCTGGGCGACATGCTGAACCGGCGCCGGCTGACCCTGTTCCAGCTGGGCATGTTGGCCGTCACGCTGGCGGCGCTGGGCTGCGCCCGTTCCACGGCCGGTTTGCTGGGCGGCATGCTGCTGGTGGGTCTGCTGGGCACGGCCATGACGCAGGGTTTGATCGCCTATGCGGCCAGCGCGGCAGCCAGCCATGAGCGGGGCAGAGTCGTCGGCATGGCGCAGGGCGGCGTGGTGATCGGCTTGCTGCTGGCGCGCACCCTGTCCGGCGTAGTGGCCGATCTCGCCGACTGGCGCGCCGTGTATTTTGTTTCGGCGGCCATCGCTTGCGCCCTGCTGTTGCTGCTGTGGCGCAAGCTGCCGCCGGCCAGGCCGCAAGGCCGGAAGCTGGCGTATGGCGCCCTGCTCGCCTCGATGCTGGACATGCTGCTGCACCACAAGGTGCTGCGCGTAAGGGGCATGCTGGCCCTGCTGATGTTTGCCGTTTTCAATATTTTCTGGAGCGCCCTGGTGCTGCCGTTGACGGCGCAAGGCTATTCGCATGCGGCCATCGGCGCGTTTGGCCTGGTGGGCGTGATCGGCGCGCTGGGCGCGGCGCGCGCCGGGGCGCTGGCCGACGGTGGACGCGCGCAGTGGACGACGGGCGCGGCCCTGTTGCTGCTGCTGGCCGCGTGGCTGCCGCTGAGCTTTGCGGGCGCAGCCCTATGGCCCTTGATCGTTGGCATCATCGCGCTGGACCTGGCGGGCCAGGC
Organism: Janthinobacterium sp. EB271-G4-7A; assembly: GCF_020858075.1. Taxonomy (NCBI): domain Bacteria; kingdom Pseudomonadati; phylum Pseudomonadota; class Betaproteobacteria; order Burkholderiales; family Oxalobacteraceae; genus Janthinobacterium; species Janthinobacterium sp. EB271-G4-7A. The sequence continues at coordinate 375,979 of NZ_JACYMI010000002.1, read as the reverse complement.
CATCCACGTGACGAACCAGAGCCTGATTTTCAAGCAGGACAGCGATGCGCACAGCCGCCTGGTGGCGTGCTACATGCTGTTTTATGCGGTGGGAAGCGGACTCGGTGCGATTGCCGCCACCAGCGTGTATGCGCTGGCGGGCTGGCATGGGGTGTGCGCGCTGGGCGCGGCGGTCAGCTTGCTCGCCCTGCTGTTCTGGCGACTGACCTTGCCTGCTGAAAAAGCTTAGTTCAGCATGGCCGCGGTAGAACCATGGCGGTAGGTTTTCAAGGCGTCCGGCTGGATCTGGATCAGCGAACCGCTGACTTTAATCAAATGCAAGTCCGTCAGCTGGTGCAGCACGCGCGACAGGGTGGCGGGCGCCAGGTTCAAAAACGATGCCAGCAAGCTTTTCTTCAGGTCCAGCTTGACCTCGTTCGAACGCTGCTGGTCCGACGCCTGCAACAGGTACTCGACCACGCGCTGGGTGGCGTTCTGCACGGAGCAGCGCTCCACGTTGCGGATAAAACCCATCAGGTGATGCGACAGGCTGTTCATCATCTGGCGCGCGATGCGTGGCGACTGGTCCAGCAGGCGCAGCAGCGCGTGCGGCGGGATGCGCAGCAGCAGGCAATGCTCGAGCGCTTCGGCGCAGAACGGGTACGGTTCATCGAGGAAAATCATGGCTTCGCCGAAACTCTGACCCGGACGGATCAGTTCCAGTACCTTGTCCGTGCCTTCCATGGAAAACACACTCAGCTTGACGAGGCCGAAGACCACCACATAGGCGCCTTCCGCCACTTCGCCCTTGCGGAACAGCACTTTGCCTTTTTCCACTTCGACGCGCACGACATCCTGGCGCAATTGCTCTAATTGCGAAGGGGAAATATGGCGGAACAGAGCCTGGCTCGATAGCAAGCCATCGACGTTGACCTTATGCATGACACTCTCTTATTAGATTAGCGAATGACTAAGAGTGTAATGCGCAGGCACGGTCAAGGCCATACGTCAAAGGAACTAGGGTTGTCTAGGCCGGAACGCCATGCAGATCAAACAATCGCGGATTCCTTGCGCACTATTTGCGCGTTGTTTGATCTTTATTTACTCAATTCGCGCTCGACGGCGTAGACGGCGATCTGCACGCGGCTGCTGAGCTTAAGCTTTTTGAGGATGTTTTGCACGTGGATTTTCACCGTGCTTTCGGCCACGTCCAGCTGGCGCGCGATTTCCTTGTTGCTCAGTCCTTGCGCCAGGCAGGCCATGGCTTCCCGTTCGCGCGGCGTCAGTTTGTCATAGTCGGCCTGGGGCGCATTCTGCCCCGCGCGGAACTGCGACACGAGCTTGGCCGTCATGGCGTCGGCAATCACGGATTCGCCGGCGGCGGCGCGGCAAATGGCCTGGCCCAGCTGCTCGGCTTCGATATTTTTCAGCAGGTAGCCGCGTGCGCCAGCGCGCAGGGCCGCGCCCAGGTCGGCCGCGTTTTCCGACACGGTCAGCATCAGCACGACCATCTGCGGCAGGTCCTGCAAGATCAGCTGCAGCGCCTCGACGCCGGACACGCCGGGCATGTTCAAATCCATCAGCACCACGTCGGGCCGCAGTTCGGCCGTCAGGCGCACGCCGTCCAGCCCGTTCGAAGCCTCGCCCACCACCTGGAATTGAGGATTGCGCTGCAACAGCAGCTTGACGCCGCTGCGCAGCAAGGTGTGGTCATCGACCAGCAGGATTTTGATTGGTGCGTTCACTATGTTTGTTGCCTGATAGGGATAAGTCATCTGTTACGCGGCCTGGCGCCGGGCTGCCGGCAAGGCCAGCGAGATCGTCGTGCCGGCGCCGGGCCGGCTGTCGATGGCAAAGTGCGCACCGAGCCGCTCGGCCCGTTCCTGCATGATACGCAAGCCGATCTGCAATTCCGTTTTCTTGTCGCGCAAGTTGGCGGCAAAGCCTTCGCCATCGTCGCGCACCTGCAGCGCAAAATCGCGCCCGTTTTCCACGCGCAGCGTCACGCTGCCCGCTTGCGCGTGCTTGCGGATATTCGACAGCGCCTCCTGCACGATGAACAGGATCTGCAACTGCTGTTCCGGCGCCAGCGGCGCGCCATTGCCGCTCATCTCCAGGGTTCCCGTGACGCCCGTCTGCAGCTCGAACTTGGCCAGCACTTCCGTGAGCTTGCTTTCGAGGTCGCTGCCATGCCAGCGCGTGCGGAAATTGACCAGCAATTCGCGCACGTCCTGGTAGCTTTGTTCGACGCCCATGCGCATCAGCGGCAACACTTCGGCCGCTTCGTCGAGCTGGCCCCGGCGCACGGAATCGTCGAGCATCTGCACTTGCAGGCTGATGAAATTGAGGCTTTGCGCGATGCTGTCGTGCAAGCCTTCGGCCAGCAGGCTGCGTTCGCGCGCCACGGCAAATTCCTTTTCGCGCGCAATCAGGCGCTGGTTTTCGATGGCGATACCCAGGCTCTGACCCAGGGTTTCCAGCCAGCCCTGCTGCTGCGCCTGCACGGCTTGCGGCTGCGCAAAGTGCAGCGAAAAACTGCCCACTACCTGCTCGCGCGCAAGGATGGGAAAGACGGCGATGGCAATAAAGCCTTCGTCCTGGCAACGGTAGCGCTGCAGCGCATCGACCTGGCGGAAATCGCGGATCTGGATAACGCCCTGCGCCACGGCCGCGCCGCACAGGCAATCGTTGTTGCGGATGCAGTGTTCCTCTTCCACCATGGCATCGGAAATGCCCTCGTGCACGATGATGTGCACGGTATCGTGCTGCGGGTCGAGGATGCGCACGGTGCCGCCTTCGGCCTGCGCGAACTGCATCACATGGCGCAGGAAGCCACGGCACAGCGCATCGATGGCGTGCTGCCCCGCCAGCAAGGTGGAAATCTCGTGCAGGGTGGCCAGCTGGCGTTCCTGCGCGGCGCTCAGGCCCGATGCGGCTTGCGCCAGACGGCGCTGGCGCCAGCGCGAGGCTGGAAGTTGTTTGCGGGAAGATTGACTGCGCAGCGCATGCATGAAGAACTCGAATCTGAAAAGTGGTGCGCCTGGCAAGCGCTGCGGCCTGCCGGGCTGGTAAAGGTTACAAACGGATCTCGGTACCGAGCAGCTTGACGAACTGCGCCAGCCAGGCCGGATGCGCAGGCCAGGCGGGGGCCGTGACGAACTGGCCATCCGTGACGGCGTCCGTGACGGCGATGTCGGCATACGTGCCGCCCGCCAGTTTCACTTCCGGCGCGCAGGCGGGATAGGCGGAAATGCGCTTGCCGCGGATGACGTCGGCGGCGGCCAGCAATTGCGCGCCGTGGCAGACGGCCGCGACAGGCTTGCCCGCTTCGGCGAAATGGCGCACGGCGGCGATGACCTTCTCGTTCAGGCGCAGATATTCGGGCGCGCGGCCGCCGGCGATCATCACGGCGTCATAGTGGGCCGGGTCGATGTCGTCGAAGCTGGCGTTCAGGGTGAACAAATGGCCCGGCTTTTCTGTATATGTCTGGTCGCCCTCGAAATCGTGGATGGCCGTCTTGATCGTCTCGCCGCTTTTCTTGCCGGGACAGACGGCATGCACGGTATGGCCGAGCATCAGCAGGGCCTGGAAGGGCACCATCGTTTCATAATCTTCTGCAAAATCGCCGGTCAAAAACAGAATTTTCTTCGCTGCCATTTGGTTCTCCTATGAAAGATTGATCCCGCATCCCTGCCTGCAGGACGCACCGCAAGGCGTATCTTAGCGCGACTTGGCAGCCATACTGGATATTTATCAAACTTTTGCGCCTTGATCGAGGATTTTACAGGCTGAGGCAGAATTTTTTACAGGCTTGCCGGTCAAATTCAAATGACACCTTCCGGGAGCCAGACCATGAGCACCGCCACGCATTCCCTTGCCCCATCTGCCCTGATCCGTATCTTCGACCATTTTGCCGATGCGCAGCAGGCCCGCAGCGCCCTGCTCGACGATGGGTTCCCCGCATACGCCGTGCAGCTCGACACGGTCGACGACGAGGCCGTCCCCACCGTCCCCATACAGGGCAAGGCCGCATGGCGCGGCATGTTCCGCCTCGTCGTGGCCATCGGCACCCCGCAGGAACGGGAACGGGAGCACGCCATCGTGCAGGCGTATCACGGCTGCGATATCGACCAGCGCACGGCCAGCCACGCGGGCGGCCAGCGCGCAAGCGCACAGGCGCTTGCAGGCTGACGTCCTCCCCCTGCGCGGCGAAATTATGGCAAGATCAGCATTCCTTCATTCCACAGTGGAACTTGCCATGATTTTTGAAATTGCCCACATCCAGATCAAATCGGCCACGCATGCTGCCTTCGAAGCGGCCGTGACGAAAGCCATCCCCCTGTTCCAGCGCGCACGCGGCTGCGAATCGATGCGCCTGGAGCGCTCGATCGAAAACGGCGACGCCTACCGCCTGGTGGTGGGCTGGACGACCCTGGAAGACCATACCGTGCATTTCCGTGGCAGCGACGACTTCCAGGCATGGCGCGGCCTCGTCGGTGAGTTTTTCGCCGCCCCGCCCCAAGTCGAGCACATGAACACGGTAGTGACGGGCTTCTAGCCAGGCACCTACACTGCCGGGTGGTGAAACACTTGCCGTAAATATGCGAGGAAGGTTTCATCCTTGCACAGGGTCTTGCCCGGCGAATCAGACAGTTTCGCCACGGACTGGCCATTGCAGCGCACCAGTTTCATGACGATGTTGAGCGGCGTCAAACCGACATCGTTGGTGAGATTGGTGCCGATGCCAAAGCCCGTCATGATGCGGTCGGCGAAGTGCTGGTACAGGGCAAACGCCTTGTCCAGGTCCAGCCCGTCGGAAAACACGAGGCGCTTGGTATTGGCGTCGATGCGCAGGGCCGCGTAGTGGGCCAGCGCCTTCTCGCCCCACTCGACGGGGTCGCCCGAATCGTGGCGCAAGCCGTCGAACAGCTTGGCGAAATACAGGTCGAAGTCGGCCAAAAAGGCATCCATGCCGACCACGTCCGTCAGGGCGATACCCAGGTCGCCCCGGTATTCCTGCACCCAGTCTTCCAGTGCCGCCTTTTGAAAGTCGCGCAGGCGCACGCCGAAGGACTGGAACGATTGCATGTATTCATGCGCCATGGTGCCGATCGGCACGATGCCCAGCTTTTTCGCCAGGTAGACATTCGACGTGCCCTTGAAATATTCGGGCACCTCGCGCGCCAGCCGTTGCACCACCTCGTCATGCCAGGCGCCGGAAAAGCGCCGGCGCACGCCGAAGTCGGAAAACTCGAACGGATGCTTGCGCCGCGGCAACTTGCCGAATTCCTTGACGGCCGCCACTTTCAAGCCCAGGCGGTGGCGCCCTTCGCGCATGGCCGCATCGAGGTCGAAGCGGCGGAAATACAGTTCGTTGATGATGTACAGCACGAAAATCTCGAAGCCCATCACGTGCACCTGCGGCCCGGCCGCGTGCACGAGCAGGGTGTCGCCATCCGTGCTGACGTCGATGAATTTGCGCTGGAAGCGGAACACCGTCAAGAAGTCGACGAAATCGCTCTTCATGAAGCGCAGGGTGCGCAGATAGGCCAGCTCGTCGTCGGCAAACGACATCGAGCATAAATGGTCGAGCTGTTCCTCCAGTTCGCCCTTCAGTTCGGCCAGGGGAAAAGCGGTGGCGTTGCGGCAGACAAATTCGTATTCGGTATGGGTATTCGGATGACCGTGCAGCAATGCTTGCCACATTGTAAATTTATACAGATCGGTTTCCAGCAAACTGCGCACTATCGGGGTCATGTGTGTTTTCTCCAACTTCCTGAAGCCAGAATAGTACGCCACCGCAAGCATTTCAGCAGGGCACGATTAACAGTGGCTCAGGCAGCCGCGTTGGCCAGCAATTCGGGCAAGACGTCGGCGGAGGTGGCCAGCCGCGCGCCGCGTGCATGCATGGCGGCAAGGAAGTCGCGCTGCTGCGATGCAAAGCCCGTGACGGGGCTCATGCAGTCCGTCAGCAAGACCAGGCGCGACAGGGCCGGCTTGCCTTGCTGCGCTTCCAGGTAATCGGCGATGTGCTCGGTGCTGGCTTTCACGCAATGGCTGCCCGCCTCGCCGGTGACATAAATCTGCTGCGCCGGCAGCAGGGTGGCAAGGAAATCCAGGTTCAGCTGGGTAGCCGCATCCTGAGGATCGGGCACTTCCGCCATGACGGCAGAGTAATGCTCGGTCCACGGATTGGAACCCTTGCTCAACTTGGCCACCACTCGCAGGTGATCCACTTCCCAGGCATTGTAGGCGGCGCGCACGGCCGCATGGATATTCTGGCCCCAGCTGCCGATCTCGCAATGCACGGGCCACACCATCAATTGATAGCGTCCCGCTTGCAGCAAGGCATCCAGATAAGCCAGCGCGCGCGGCAAGGCGCCGCTGGCGGCGGGCAGGAACAGGCGGTCGCGCACCTGCTGCGCGCTGATCTGCGTAAACGGCGGCACGGCGCCGCCATCGCCCATGCGCCAGAAGGCGGGGTGGGCGATATCGTAGCGGTGGTGGGCGTCGAGGGTCACGCTGATCTGCGTCAGACCGCTGCCCCCTTCGCGGATCAGTTGCGCCACGCGCAGCATGTCAGCGTGGGCACCAGGCACGGCCAGCGCCGGTGCCGTATCTGGCGGCAGCCAGGCGGCGGGCAAGTCGCAAAAATCGTTTTGCGGATCGATGACGAGCAGGTGCAACTGGCGTTTCATGATGGTCCTCTGGCGTGGCAATAGTTCGCATGATACGGGCAACTTCGCCGGCGCGCCTGCACCGGCTACGCCAGGACTGTGCTCATTCGCAACAAATTGCGCCGGAACAAGCTGCGCGACGGTTCAGGGATGGAAGACGTAACGGCGTTGGCGCCGCTCGACCAGCTTGACGGCCACCTCGCCCGCTTCGGCCATGGCGTCCGCTTCCGTTGTAAACTGGTGGTCGGCCGACACCCGGCGCTTGCGAACCAGATTCATCCGGTGCATGGGATTGGGCGAAGGGGCATAGATGGCGACGTAGGCGCCCCATAGCTTGCAGCCAGGCAAGCGCTCTGCCGTGTAATTCACCTCATAAAAATCAACATACTTTATCGGCACGATGTTCGCTCCAAAAATGACATGGCCGGACAGCTTGTCTCTACGGACTGACGCGGTGAGGGTAAAACCATGCGCTCGCGATTGCTCAGGATACTCAATTCAGCTCTCTTTTTATAACGCGGCACAGGAGAAAAAGATGAATGACTACATTATCTTCATGCACGACGACACGGAAACACCGGTGGACGTCGCCACCTCAGCCTGGGAAGACTACTTCGCCATGCTCAGGGCCAGTGGCCGCTTCTGCGGTGGCAGTTCCATCGGGCCCGGTATCTGCGTGCACCAGTCCGGCCAGGCGAGGCCGGTCACGCCACACTTGTCAGGCTATCTACGTGTGCAAGCTGAAAGTATAGACGATGCAAAAAAATTGTTAATCGGAAACCCCGTACTGAACGCAGGGGGAACGGTGGAAATTCGCGAACTGCCGCGCGACTGACGCGGCCTGTCTGGCGCCTATTTTCCCGCCGCGGCCGCGGGATGCATGGACCAGACGACGCTGAGGATTTTCCATAGTCCGTCGCGCTTGACCATCTGCCACGCTTCCACGCCATAGTTGGACAATTTGTCGCCGACGAGGAATTCATAGTCGAAGTTGACCCACGCTACATGGCGGTCCTGGGTGATCTTGACGTTGTAGAATTTTTCTTCCGTGCGCTGCGGTTCGCGCTTGATGAAGTTGGCGAAACCGACATAGCCGGCCGCCCCGATGCCGTCGAAGTGGACGTCCGTCGTGTCGCGCATTTTCTTGATGAAACCGTCGTCGGCCGGCGAGGCGAACAGGATGTTGGTGTGCAGCATCAACGACGACAGCAGCTTGACATCCTTGGCGATCAGGGCCGCCTGGAAGTCGGCGACGACTTTTTCGATGGCGCGGATATCCTCGGGCGTGGAGGCGTGGCGTCCCACGTGAGGCGGCGCAGCTGGCGCAGTCTGCGCCAGCGCCATGCCTGCTGAAAACAAGGAACATCCGAACAATACCGCGCTTGCCAACTTGTGCATGAGGGACTTTCATGGCGAACCGCTCGCCGGGCCGGCACGGGGCGTGCCGCCGGCAAGCTTATGTCAACCATGGCAGATTGGCAATCCCTCTTTGGAACTAGAGGAGAGCCTGACTCAGACAGCCAGGGCTTCGATCGAGGCGCGCCCCTTGGCGATCGCGCTGCTGACGGCTTCCTCGCCCATGGCCACGCCTTCGGCTTGCACGAACTCGATATCGATGATGCCGATGAAGCCCAGCGCCGTGCGCAGATAGGTGCTCAGGTAGTCATACGCGGCGCCCGGGCCTTCGCTGTAGACGCCGCCGCTGGCCGTGAAAATCACCGCTTTCTTGCCCGTGGCCAGGCCGACCGGGCCCGTCGCCGTGTACTGGAACGTGCGTCCCGCGCGCGCCACGTGGTCGATCCACGCCTTCAGGGTCGAGGGCACGGAAAAGTTGTACATGGGCGCGGCCAGTACCAGCACGTCGGCGGCCAGCAATTCATCGACCAGGATATCGGACAATTGCACGGCCGCTGCCGCCTGCGCGCTGCGCTGTTCAACTGGCGTGAAGAAGGCGCCCATCACTTCTTCCGTCAGGTGCGGCACGGGCTGCGCCGCCAGGTCGCGTGCAACGACGCTGGCGCCTTGCGCGGCAAGTTTGTCGACGAATTCGCCGGACAATTGACGCGACAGGGAACCGCTGTTGCGCACGCTGCTATTGATGTACAAGACTTTGCTCATGAAATGCTCCTTCGAAAACGGTAGACTGGAATGCCGCATCGCGGCCCTTGCACACAGCATAGTTCGGGTCTACCATCGATGAAACCGTATAAATATAAATGATTAGCATCGAATTTCTAGATATGGAGTCACCATGAGAGAACCGGGCCAGCCTTCGCTCGACCAGTTGCGCGTGTTCGTCGCCGTCATCGACGCGGGCGGCTTCGCCCACGCGGCGCGCCAGCTGCACCGCACGCAGTCGGTGATCAGCTACACCATCGCCAACCTGGAAGAACAACTGAATGTGGTGCTGCTCGACCGCGGCAAGCGCAAGCCCACCCTGACGGATGCGGGCAAGGCCTTGCTGGCCGACGCGCGCGCCGTGGCCCTGAAGGTGGACGGCATGCGCGCGCGCGCCAAGGCGCTGGCCGGCGGACTGGAAGCGGAAGTGTCGGTGGTGGTGGACGTGATGTTTCCCACCTGCGTGCTGGTGCGCGTGCTCGAAGCGTTCCAGGCGCAGTTCCCCACGGTCGCCCTGCGCCTGCGCATCGAGGCCATGGGCGCCGTGGCGCAGCTGGTGATGGATGGCAGCTGCCACATCGGTCTCGGTGGCTGGATGACGGCCACGGCCAGCGTCTTCGAGCGCCTCGCCGTCGGCCACGTGCGCCTGATTCCCGTGGCCGCCCCCAGCCACGCGCTGGCGCAGCTGGCAGGGCCGATTGCCTCCAGCGTGGCGCGCGAACACGTGCAACTGGTGCTCAGCGACCGCAGCGTGCTGACGGAGGGACAGGATTTTGGCGTACTGGGATTGCGCAACTGGCGCCTGGGCGACCTCGGTTCCAAGCACGCGCTGCTGCGCGCGGGCCTGGGCTGGGGCAACATGCCCGAAGCGATGGTGCGGGAAGACCTGGCCGAAGGCCGCCTGGTGCACCTGCCGCTGGCCGTCGACAATGGCGAGAATTACCCGATCTACCTGATCCAGCGCGCCGACACGCCGCCGGGCCAGGCTGGCAAGTGGCTGACGGAGCGGTTTGCGGAGCAGTTGCCGCTGCTGGCGCAGGGGTTTTAGAAAAAGTGGGCCACAGGTATGATTGGCCCCCAACGGCAGACACTGGGGTCGGTCCCTGCGGGATCGCAACCCGTCCCATTGGGACGGGCTGCCCCTGAGGGTCCGACCCCGGCCTTTACTTGGGTCAACTTTTAATTACAAGGATTCACATGGCCGGCATCGACGACTTCGTCAACAAGCAAAAACCTGGCGCGCGCTTCGTCATCACGGCGCAGATGCTGCGCATGACGCCGCAGCAGTTCGACTCGCTGGCGCAGGAATGGATGGAAGACGGCGGCCCCGGCTTCGACGTGGCCGGCATCCCGCACCGGGTCGTCGTCAATGGGCAATTCTATATCGGCAGGCTCACCGTGCAGCGGCACGGCGAGCCTGCATAAGGACTACTCGACGCCCAGCACGTGCAGGCGGCGGCGCAAACGCGCCACTTCTTCCGACAAGTCGACCACCAGCGCGGCCAGTTCGGCGTTCGCGTCGAACACGGATTCAATTTCGTGCAGGCGGCGCGCGCGCACCAGGTCCAGGCTCGTGAAGCGCCAGGCCGTCAGCTGCCCCGCCGGCGGGCCGTCCTGCAGCAGCACGCCCGTCTGCACGTGCTGCACCACCCAGTCCGGTTCCACGGCGCAGGCGCGCGCCAGTTCTTCCAGGCTCAGGGCACGGTCTTCGAGCAATTCGCCAATTACCTTGTTTGTCATGATTTACCCTCCCAGCTTCTGGCGCGGATTGAAAGCCATCTCGCGCGCCATGGTTGCATACAGTTCGCGCGCCTTGTCGTCGTTCGCCGGCGGCAGCACCACTTCCAGCAGCAGATACAGGTCGCCCGGCTGGGCGGCGGGAATGCCGCGCCCTTTCAGGCGCAGCTTGCGCCCCGTCTGCGAATTGGGCGGCACGCTGACGGACACCGTGCCAGATGGCGTGGGCACGTCGATCTCGCCGCCCAGCGCCGCTTCCCATGGCGTGACGGGCACCGTCTCGAACACGTCGCGCCCTTCCACCTTGTAGCGCGCATCGGGCCGGAAGCGGATCTCCAGGTACAAATCACCGGCGGGAGCGCCGCCGCTGCCGGGATTGCCCTGCCCTTTCATGCGCAGCTGCTGTCCTTCCGTGACGCCTTTCGGTATCGTCACTTCCAGGGTACGCTCGCGCGTTACCACGTGGCCTTGCGCATCCGCTTCGGGCACGCGCATGACGATGTGGCGCTTGGCGCCCTGGTAGCTGTCCTGCAGGTCGATGGTGATGGCCGCGTGGCTGTCCTCGCCCTGCATCTGGAAGGTGCTGTTGGCGCGGCGCCGGCCGCCCACGTGGGCGAACAGGTCGGCAAAGAAATCGCTGTCGTCGGCGCCCGACGATTCGTAGCCCGAACCCCAGTCCGGCGGCGGACGGAAGGGCTGGCCCTGCGCGCCCTGGTTACGGCCCAGTTCATCGTAGGCGGCGCGCTTTTCCGCGTCGCCCAGCACGCCGTAGGCTTCGTTGAGGGCCTTGGTGCGCTTGTCGGCGTCCGGTTCCTTGCTCACGTCGGGATGGTATTTGCGCACCAGCTTGCGGTACGCCTTCTTGATCTCGGCCTCGGTCGCCGTCTTCTCGACGCCCAACTCCTTGTAGTAGTCCTTGTATTCCACCGTGCTTGCTCCCCATGGTTGAACTGCCTATGGGAAGAGTACACGAATTGGCGCCGACAGCGCGTGCGCACAATACAACACCGCCCGCGGGGCACGGGGCGCGCGGGCGGTGAAAATGGCAGCGGAAAATGCCTAGCGCACGCGGCGCACCGAGGAAATGCGGCGGTCCAGGCCTCCATGCAGGCGGCCATAGCTGCCCGGCCCCATCACCACGCAGCGGCCGCGGAAATTGGCATCGACGCAGAACTCCCACCGGCCGTAATTGACGACGATCGATTCGGCGCGGTCGTTGAAGCCATAGCGGTTCAAGTCATGCACTTCGCGGTCCAGGCGCACGGGCCGGCCGCGCATGCCGGCGTCAGGGAACATCAGCACGGCGCCATTCATGTCGGGACGGTGTCCGCCGCCGTGGCCGGGATAGCCGGGATAAGGACGCTCCGGCTCAGGACGCGGAGGGCGCGGCGGATAGGGACGGTGATCGCCGCCATGGCCCGGGCGGCCCGCTTCGCGCACCGAAGAGATGGCGTCGTTCATACCCGGCATGCTGCTGTAGCGGCCAGGTCCCAGGGTGCGGCAGTTGCCCCGGTAATTGGCGTCCTTGCACACTTCCCAGGTGCCCGAGCGCACGATCACGCTGGAGGTCTTGTCGTTAAAGCCCATGCGCGACAAATCTCCCGCGTCAGAACGCAGGGTGACGGGACGGCCGCGGAAACCGGCGTCCTCGAACAGGGTGATTTCGCCCGCGGATGCGGCAAGGGGGGCGAGGAAGGTGGCGGCGCACAGCAGCGCGGGGCGGAAAGATCGAACCATGACAACTCCAATACTGAGACATTTTCGCCAGTGTAGTCCAGGCGGCAGGCGGCGAGTGTAACAAAGGGCAAGCAAATGTCAGCACACGGCTGGGAATGTAAAAGCCGCCTGGCGGGGCATTCCCGGCAGGCGGCCTGTCAGCACGGCGTCAGGACGCGGTCAGCGGACGCGGCGCAGCGAGGAAATCTGGTTTTCCATGCCATTCAGGCGGCCATATTCGCCCGGCCCGATCACTTCGCAGCGGCCGCGGAAGTTCGAATCGCTGCACACTTCCCACTGGCCCTCGTTGACGACGATGGACGAGGCGCGGTCATTGAAATTGAGACGCACCAGGTCTTCCGTGCTGCGATCCAGCGTCAGCGGTTCGCCGCGCATGCCCGCCTCGGGGAACAGCAGGACGGCGCCGCGCTGCTGGTACTGCGGCTGCTGGTATTGCGGATACTGCTGCTCGTACTGCGGCCGCTCATACTGCTGCTGGCGGCGCGCTTCGCGCTCGTCGACCATGCGCGCCGAGGAGACGCGCCCGTCAAGGCTGCGCCCCAGGTCGTCGTGACGGCCGGGGCCGAAAATGCGGCAAGTGCCCTGGTAGTTCGAGTCGCTGCACAGCTGCCAGTAGCCGTTATGGATGACGATGCTGCTGGTGCGGTCGTTGAAACCGATGCTGACGAAATCGTCCGTGTCGCGGTTCAGGCGCGCCGAGCCGCCATTCTGGCCCGCGCCCGAATACACTTCCAGGCTGCCGCCACGGCCATAGCCGCCATGGCCACGGTCTGGGTCGCGGCCCGGGCGTCCCGGATTGTAGCCATCGCCGCGCCCCGTTTCGCGCACCGAGGTGATGGCGTCGTTCATGCCTGGCAATGAGCGGTATTCGCCTGGCCCCAGGCTGCGGCAATTGCCGCGAAAGCCGGAGTCCGTGCACACATCCCAGGTACCCGAACGCACCATGATGCTGGACGCCTTGTCGTTGAAGCCCTGGGGCGACAGGTTGTCCGTCGTTTCGCGCAGGGTCACGGCGCGGCCACGGAAATTATCATCCTCGAACAGGGTGATCTCGCCCGCATGGGCGCCCAGGTGGGTGAACAGGACGGCGCTGGAAAACAGCGCCAGTTTCAGGCTAGGGGATATCATTCTCAACTCCAGTTAATTAATCGTTATTCTTCATGCATTGCGGTGCCGTGTCAACGCAGGCGGCGCAGCGAGGAAATGCGGCCGTCGAGTGCATCAAGCGTATTGTAGATACCGGGCTCGAGGATCTCGCAGCGACCACCGTAATGCGCATCGGCGCACACTTCCCAGTCGCCGGCATTGATCACGATGGAATTGGTCTGGTCGTTGAAGTTCATGCGTACCAGATCGCTCACATCGCGATTCACCGGCAGGCCGCGTCCCCCCATATGAGAGCGCGGGTACAGCAGCAGCATCGGGTCTTCGCTGGCCGGCTGGTTTTCCTCGCGCGGGTCAACCAGGCGTGCCGATGACGTCTTGCCTTGCAGATTGCGTGGCAACTCGTAGCTGCCCGGGGCATACACTCGGCAGCTGCCATGGAAATTGGAGTCACTGCACAGTTGCCAGTAACCGTGGCGCACGCGAATGCTGGCGGAGCGGTCATTGAAGCCGATATCGACAAAGTCGTCGCGGTCGCTATTGATGTCGACCGAGGCACCGCGCTGCGCCGAGGTATCAAACACTTGCAGCGCCGCACCGCGTTCGCGCTCGCGTTCTCGCTCTGGCGGTGGCCGCGACGTTTCTGGCGACGGCGACACTTCTGGCGAGGATGGCGACGGCGCGGATGGCGTTTCGGGCCGGCTGCCGCCGCCCCTGCCGTCCGCCAGGCGCACCGAGGAAATCTTGTCGTTCATGCCGGGCATCGAAGGGTAATCGCCGCGCTCGAACGTCTTGCATGCGCCCTTGAAGTTGGCATGCGCGCACACCTCCCAGCGGCCCGAAGCAACCTTGATGCTCGACACCTTGTCATTGAAATTCATGCGCGACAAATCGTCCGTCGTGTCGCGCAAGACCACCATGCGGCCCTTGAAATTATCATCGGTGTACAAGCTGATTTCAGCGGCGTGCGCCGACACATGGGCTAACAGCGCACTGGCACACAGCAGCGCAAGACTCAGCGGACGATTCATCGGGTGGTCTCCAGTACCGGTAAAGGTCAATCAGTGATCGACATGACAACTGATGCCAGTGTAACCATCCGCAGAAAAAAACGGTGTAACAAAGTATGGGAAAAGCACAATAAATTGTTACCAAAAGCAATAACCGGCCCCGGCAGGGACCGGCCGTTCTTGCCCGCTTGGCGTCAGCGCACTTCGCGCACGGACGAGATGCGGTTGCTCATGCGCTCCAGGCTCGCGTATTCACCAGGGACCAGTGTCCGGCAACGGCCGCGGAAATCCACGTCCTCGCACACTTCCCAATAGCCGGAGCGCACGCGCACGCTTTGCACCGTATCGTTGAAATCGCGCTCGCGCAAATCGGCCGAGGCGTTGCGCACGGTCAAACTGCGGCCGGCGAAATCGTCGCGCGTATAGAAGGTCAGTTCGCCGCCCAGCGAGCGCCCTGGCAAATGGCCGTGCTCACGGTCGCGGTCCCGGCGGCCGTCCCAGTCGCGCCCGCGGTCACGGTCACGATCACCGTCGCGATCGCGGCCCGGATGACCACCCCAGCCGCCGCGCACTTCGCGCAGCGAGGTGATTTTGTTGGCGCGGCCATCGAGCGAGGGATACTCGCCCGCCTCCAGCAGGAAGCAGGCGCCGCGGAAATCGGCTTCCTCGCATGCTTCCCAGCGGCCCGAGCGCACGCGGATGCTTTGCGTCGTGTCGTTGAAACGGAGGTCTTCAAGGTCGGCGACGGCATCGCGCACGGTCTGCGAGCGGCCGTGATAATCGTCGCGCGAATACAGGGTCAGTTCGCCGGCGCCGGCCAGTTCGGCCGTCATGGCGGCGCCCAGCAACAGGGCGCAATTCAAGGCTTTCTTCAACATGGTCTTACTCCATAGTCAGGGTACTGCGGTTGACTATTTGGTCATTTTGCCAAATAGAGCACGCAGTCTATCCGCGACCGGCCCACTTAGCTGTAACAAATGATTACCGCGCCCGGCGCCCCTCCGGGCATCTCCCGGGAGCGGCGGCGGACAAGCACGGCGAATGCCGGTAGAATCTTGTGTTTAGTCAAGCTTGCCGCCCATGCCACACACTACCTCGTTCACCCTGCCCGCCATCCGCACTGAAGTCTCGTCTCTGTGGAAGCTGGCCTGGCCCATCCTGATCGGCCAATTGGCCACCGTCGGCATGGGCGCGGCCGACGTGGCGATGACGGGCCATACGAATCCCGAGGAACTGGCCGCCGTGTCGCTGGGCGCGGCCATCTGGTCCATCGTGCTCGTCACCGTGAGCGGCATCATGATGGCGATCAATACCCTGGTGGCGCATGAAATCGGCGCCGCGCGCCACGACCGGGTGCCGCACATCGTGCGCCAGTCGCTGTGGAAGGCGCTGCTCGTGGGCCTGGTGGCTTGTTTGCTGACGAACATGGCGGCGCTGGTGTTCGACCACCTGATGCTGGAACCCGCCGTGGCGGCCAAGGCCAAGCTGTTCGTGCACATCATCAGCTGCGCGCTGCCGCCGTTCGCCGCCTACCGCGCGCTGTACGGCTACAGCACCAGCATCAACCAGACCAAGCCCGTGATGGTGATCGCGCTGGCCGCGCTGGGCCTCAATATCCTCGTCAACTACCTGCTGATCTACGGCCACTGGGGCATGCCGAAGATGGGCGGCGTGGGCTGCGCCGTGGCCACCACCTGCTGCGTATGGATGATGCTGCTGGCCATGCTGGCCTGGATCAGGATCGCCCCCGCCTACCGCGCCACGTATCCGTTCACGCACTGGGAATGGCCGCAGCTGTCGTCCATCGGCCCCATGCTGCGCCTGGGCCTGCCCATCGGCGTGACCTATTTTGCCGAAGTGAGCGCCTTTGGCGTCATCAGCCTGCTGGTGGCGCGCTTCGGCGTGATCCAGGTGTCGGCGCACCAGATCGCCCTGAATTTCTCGTCCGTCGTCTTCATGGTGCCGCTCACGTTCGGCATCGCGCTGGTCACGCGCGTGGGCCACGCCGTGGGCGAAGCCAATCTGCGCCGCGCCCGCTTCATTTCCTGGGTGGGCGTGGCCATGTCGCTGACGGCGGCCATCGTCTCGGCCACCCTGATCACCGTGTTCCGCCACCAGATCGCGCAAGCCTACACGTCCGACCCGCAGGTGCAGGCCCTGTGCGCGCAGCTGCTGCTGTTCGCCGCCCTGTTCCAGCTGTCCGACGCAACGCAGGTGGCGACGTCCTGCGCCATCCGCGGCTACAAGGTGACGCGCCAGCCGATGCTGATCCAGTTGCTGGCGTTCTGGGGCTTCTCGCTGCCGATCGGCTACGTGCTGGGCCTCGCGCCGTCAAGCTTCATCTGGTCGCCGGCTGAGCCGATGGGCGCCGCCGGTTTCTGGATCGGCCTCGTCACGGGCCTGACGGTGGCGGCCGTGCTGCTGACCTGGTATTTGAACCGCCTGTCGCTGCAGCGCCTGCGCGCAGCCCGATAAGCCAGCGAGGAAGCCGCCATGCCGCAACAACGCCCCTTCAGGCAAGTCGATGTCTTCAGCAGCGTACCGTTCCTCGGCAATCCGCTGGCCGTGGTGCTGGGCGCCGATGGCCTCGATGAGGCGCAGATGCAGGCCATCGCGCGCTGGACGGGCCTGTCGGAAACCACCTTCGTGCTGGCGCCGCGCGACCCGGCCGCCGATTACCGCGTGCGGATTTTTTCGCCCGAGATGGAATTTCCGTTCGCCGGCCACCCGACCCTGGGCACGGCGCACGCCCTGCTCGATGCGGGCATGCAGCCCAGGGGCGCGCGCATCGTGCAGGAGTGCGGCGTCGGCCTGGTGCAGATAGAACGGGGCGCCGGCGGCTTGCTGGCGTTCCAGGCGCCGCCCTGCACCGCGCGCACGCTCCCCTCTGCGCTGCTGCCGCTGCTGCAAACGGCGCTGGGCGGCACACCCGCCGCTGGCGCCACCGTCGCCGACATGGGCATCCGCTGGCTGTGCGTGCCGCTGGCCAGCGCCGCCGCCTGCCTGGCCGTGCGCGCCGACATCGCCGCGCTGACGCCCTTGCTGGCCGCCGCCGGCGCCGACGGCCTGGCGCTGTACGGCCCGCACGGCGCAGGCGGGCCGGCCGACTACGAAGTGCGCGCGCTGCTCAGCGAGCATGGCGCGCTGGTCGAGGATCCCGTCACGGGCAGCGCCAACGCCTGCATCGCCCACCTGCTGGCGGGCGCCGACTACCGCGTGCGCCAGGGTACCTGCCTTCAGCGCGACGGCCGCGTGTCCGTCAATTTCCGCGATGGCCACGCCTGGATAGGCGGCGCATGCCTGACCGTGGTCGCAGGGTCGATATTGGCCTGACCAAGCAAAGCGCCATGGAATGGGCGGCGCTTGGATATTTTTGACGAAGGAAATATGGCCAGGAACGCCATATTCCGTGGCATGGGCTATCGCATAAACAGGCACGCTCTGGTATCGTCTTACGCTTAGGCAACGCTCAAGCTCGCCTTAACATGCAGTGCCCTTCCCTTCCAACTACCGAGACATCCATGCGTTTTATTCTTTGTTTCCTGGCCGCGATGGCCAGCGTTCCCGCATCGGCTGAAAAGCTGACCCTGGAACGCATCCACGCCGATCCGGCGCTGGCCGGCCCCGGCGTGCGCAACCTGAAGGTCTCGCCCGACGGCGAGCGCGTCACGTTCCTGCGCGGCCGCGCCGACAACCAGTTCCAGCTCGACCTGTGGGAATTCAAGCTGAAGGACAAGAGCACGCACCGCCTGGTCGACTCGAAGGCGCTGGTGCCGAATGAAACGATTTCGCCCGAAGAGCAGGCGCGCCGCGAACGCGAGCGCACGGCCAGCCTGAACGGCATTCTCAGCTACAGCTGGTCGCCGGACGGCAAGCAGCTGCTGGTGCCGCTGGCCGGCAATCTGTACCTGGTCGACGCGGCCCACCCGGACAAGGCGCGCCTGGTCGCCAAGGGCAATGTGCTCGACCCGAAAATCTCGCCGAAAGGCCGCTATGTGTCGTTCGTGCGCGACCAGAACATCTATGTCATCGACCTCAAAACAAACAAGGAACGCCAGTTGACGACGGACGGCAAGGGCACCATCCGCAACGGCGAAGCCGAATTCGTGGCGCAGGAAGAAATGGGCCAGCGCACCGGCTACTACTGGGCCCCCGACGATTCCGCCATCGCCTATAAACGCTATGACGAAACACCGGTGCCCGTCGTGCGCCGCTTCGAAATCTTCGCCGACCGCACCGACGTCGTCGAGCAGCGCTACCCGGCTGCCGGCGACCCGAACGTGCTGGTGCAACTGCTGATCGTCTCGCCGGAAACGGGCGCGCAGCGCCAGGTGGACCTGGGCACGAACCCGGACATCTACCTGGTGCGCGCCGACTGGAGCGCGGACAGCAAGTCGCTCGTGTACCAGCGCCAGTCGCGCGACCAGAAGACGCTGGACCTGGTCGCCGTCGATGCGGCCACCCTGGCGCAGCGCACCCTGCTGACGGAAACGTCGACAACCTGGGTCAGCATCCATGACGACCTGCGCTTCCTGTCGAACGGCACCTTCCTCTGGTCGTCCGAACGCACGGGCCGCAACCATCTGTATTTGTACGACATGGGCGGCAAGCTGCTGCACCCGGTCACTTCCGGCGCATGGGGCATCGACAGCGTGCTGGCCGTGAACCAGAAGACGGGCAAGGTGTTCGTCTCATCGAACCGCGACGCGGTGATCGACAAGCAGACCTACGCGCTGGCCCTCGATGGCAGCACGGCCGACAAGCCGCAGCGCGTGACGAAAGCCGATGGCTGGCACGACACGACGTTCTCGCGCAATGGCGAAGTCTTCGTCGACACGTATTCCGACCCGGCCACGCCGCCGCAAGTGAGCATCCGCCGCCCGGACGGCGCCATGGTGGGCTGGCTGGAAGAAAACGCGCTGAACGCCAGCCACCCATACGCGAAATACAAGGCGGACCACCTGCCGACGGAGTACGGCACCCTGAAAGCCAACGATGGCCAGACGCTGTATTACTCCATCGTCAAGCCGTCGAACTTCGACGCTGCCAAACGCTACCCCGTCTACCTGTCGACGTATGGCGGCCCGCACTCGCAGCACGTGGCTCGCCGCTGGGGCAACAACTTCGACCAGTACATGGCGCAGCAGGGCTTTGTCGTCTTCCGCCTCGATAACCGCGGTTCGTCGCGCCGCGAGCGCGCATTCACGGACGCCATCTACCACAACCTGGGCGCGGCCGAAGTGGCGGACCAGCTGGTCGGCATCGACTGGCTGGGCAAGCAAAGCTTCGTCGATGCAAAACGCATCGGCGTGTTCGGCTGGAGCTACGGCGGCTTCATGACCCTGCGCCTGCTGTCGGCGGCCTCCGACAAGATCGCCATGGGCGTCTCGGTGGCGCCCGTCACCGACTGGTCGCTGTACGACACCCACTACACGGAGCAATTCCTCGGCATGCCGAAGGAAAACGTCGATGGCTACAAGGCCAGTACCGTGTTCGCCCACCTCGACGGCCTGAAGTCGCCGCTGCTGCTGGTGCACGGCATGGCCGACGATAACGTCCTGTTCAGCAACAGCACGCGATTGATCGACGCGCTGGTGAACCGCGGCGTGCAATTCGACCTGATGACGTATCCGGGCGCCAAGCACGGCATCTCGTCGCGCGCGGGCCAGCGCCACGTGTACAAGAAAATCGAGATGTTCTTCAAGCAGAACCTGGGCGTAGCGAAGTAAAGCGCGTCCACAAATAAAAACCGCCGCCTGTCTCGCGACAGGCGGCGGTTTTTTTATGCTGGAGCAAAAATTATGGCTTGCGCGTGACGGTTTCCACCGCGTCTTTCACATCGCCAACCTTCTTCTGCACTTTGCCTTCGACCTGGTTTGCCAGGCCCTTGGCTTGCTGTTCTTCGCTGCCGACGACTTTGCCAGCGGCTTCCTGGATTTTACCGCCGACTTCCTTCAGTTTACCTTCGACTTGATCTTTGTTCATGATGGATCCTCACTGTAGTTGGTACATCTGTTGTCCGGCCCCGAAGGGCCGGTACTGCGGCTCACACGCTGTTGCAAACTGCTTGCTGCGTGTCGATGTATCCATAGTACGCAAGGGGGATCAAAGGCTCTGTACGGTTCCTAACACATGCTCAATTTGCGCCAATATCGGCGATCACACGGGCTTGCGCCAGACGGTGGCCAGCCACGGCTGCTGGTCGCGCGGCAAGCCGGGCGGGCGGTAGTACTGCTCGATCAAGGTAAAACCGGCCGCCTGCACGTAGTCGGCCCACGTCGCTTCGTCGTGATAGCTGCCATAGCGCGCGCCATTCCAGCCTTCCTGGTTCTGCCCGCGCGGGTTCGAGCTGAACAGCACGCCACCGGGCTTCAGGCACGCGTACAAAGCGCGCAGCACGCCGGGCAAGGCGGCGCTGGGCACGTGGAACAGCACGGCATTGGCAAACACGCCGTCGAAGTGCGCCGCGGGCAGATCGAGGTCGATGAAATCCTGCTGCCAGACAGTGCAGCCGCTGTAGGCGCGCGCCATCTCGACGAAGCGGGGACAGCCATCGACGCCAGTGGCATGGTGGCCCATGGCCGTGAACGCTTTCAGATCGCGGCCAGGGCCGCAGCCCAGGTCGAGAATATCCAAGGGCGCCGGCTTGCCGATGGCCCCCAGCAGCGCGGCGATGTTCTGGCTGACGTCGTGGTCGCGCGTGCCTTCGAAAAACTGCTCGGCACTGGCGTCGTAATGAGCCAGGGTGCGATGGGTGATGGCGTGGATGGGGTCTTGCGGTGGGGTTGGCTTCATGGCGGTCCTGTCGATATGTGCCGCCATTTTACGGTGCCAGCGCACTGCGCGCTGGCACCGCTTTATAACCTACCAGACGCGCACGCGCTGTTCCGGCGCCAGATACAGCTGCTGCCCCGGCTGGACGTCGAAGGCCGGGTACCAGGCGTCGAGGTTGCGCACGGTGGCGGCCCGGTATTGCGCCGGCGCATGGCCATCCGTGAGGATTTGCTGGCGCGCCGCCGCTTCGCGTGCCTTGCTGCGCCAGCTGACGCCATAACCCGTGAAGAAATCGCGGTCCGCATCCGCCTGCACCGGCTTGCCCTGCTGCGACAAGGTGAACGCGTCATGCGCGGCCGCCACGCCGGCCAGGTCGGCCAGGTTTTCGCTCAGAGTCAGCTGGCCATTCACGGCCAGGTCGGGAAACGGCTTGTAGGCCGCGAACTGCGCCACCAATTGCTTGGATGCGGTCTGAAAATGCGCCAGGTCGGCTGGCGTCCACCAGTCGCGCAACTTGCCCTGGGCGTCGAACTGGGCGCCCTGGTCATCGAAGCTGTGGCTGATCTCGTGGCCGATGGTGGCGCCGATGCCGCCATAGTTGGCCGCATCGGATGCCTGGGGGTCGAAGAATGGCGGCTGCAGGATGGCGGCCGGAAAGTTCAGCGCATTTTGCAGCGGCAGGTTGACGGCATTGACCAGCTGTGCCGGCATGGCCCAGGCCTTGCGGTCAGGCGACTGGCCCAGCTTGGCCAGCTCCTGCCGGTAGTGGAACTGTTCCGCCCGCTGCACATTACCCAGCGCATCGCCGCGCACCACGCGCAAGCCCGCATAGTTGTCCCAGCGTTCCGGATAGCCGACGCCCACGTACAGGGTCTTGAGTTTTTCCTGCGCCTGCGCCTTGGTGGCCGGCGCCATCCAGTCCAGCTTGTCGATGCGGCGCGAGAAGGCGGCGACGATATTCGTCACCATGTCTTGCACGCGGGCTTTCGATTCAGGCGGGAAATAGCGCTCCACGTACAGCTTGCCGACGGCGTCGCTCAGAGCCGCGTTGGTTGCCGCCAGCGCACGCTTGCTGCGCGGCGACTGCTGCGGCGTGCCGCTCAGGGCGCTGCCGTAGAAGGCGAAGCGCTGGTCGGCGGCGGCCTTCGGCAAGGTCGTGCTGAAATGGTTGATCGCGTGGAAGGCGAGGAAATCCTTCCATGTGGCCAGCGGCACGCTCGCCACCAGCGCCGCGCTGCCCGTCATGGCCGTCGGATGCCAGACGATGAAGTCCGCCTGCCTGCCCAGGCCGGCCGCCTGGAAGAAGGCCTTCCAGTCCAGGCCAGGCGCCTTGCTGGCGAAGTCGGCGGCACGCCACGCGTTATTGCCCTTGGCGACATCGGCCGAATCCTCGCGGCTGGCGTGGCTCGCGGCAATTTTCTGTTCCAGCGCAAACACGCGCGCAGCACGGGCCGGCGCATCGCTGTATCCGGCCTGCTTGAGCATGGCGGCGATATGCGCCTGGTAGCCCGCGCGCAAGCCCTGCATGCGGGCGCTGTCCCCCTGGTAGAACGCGCGGTCGGGCAAGCCCAGCCCGCCCTGTAGCAGGTAGGCCACGTTGCGCGTGGTGTCGTTCAAGTCTTGCGCCACCCACAGGCCGAACAGGTTTTCCGTATAAAAATTGGTGGCATTGAGCGGATCGACATCGGCGCGCAAGCTCTCGCCCAGCGCGCGGGCCAGCCCTGCCTGGTCGCGTATGCCATCGATCTTCTTCAGCAGCGGCTTGATCGGCGCCCAGCCTTTCGCTTCGATAGCTGACTCATCCATCCAGGAACGGTAGAAATCGCTGACCTGGCGCGCCGATGCATCCGCCTGCGGCGCCGCCGCCAGGCCTTCGACGAGGGCGATGATGCGCTCGTTGGTCGCATTGGCGAGGATGGCGAACGAACCCCAGCTGCTGCGGTCGGCGGGAATCTCCGTGCCGCGCAGCCAGTCGCCATTCACGTAATCGTAGAAATCGTCGCCGGGCAAGACAGCCGTGGGTGCCGCCATCGCGGCGGCAGGACTGGCGGCCGCCTCCTGGCCATGCGCGTGGACGGCCCCCCCGGCCAGAGCGATGCCGGACAGGGCCAGCGCCATGGCGCGCTTGCGCCAGGAAGCAGGGAAAGAGGAAGCGGCAGCAGTGACAACGCGCATGGTGATCCTTTCAGGCAAAGTAACGACAGTAGTATGCAAAATCATAACGCGTTTTGAAGCGCCGCAACACATTCCCCTGTCACCACGACGCCAGCAGGCATGCGGCTTGGGAGGCGATTCCGGCAGCAGGTAAGCAATCATCTAAATTATTTTCATTTTTTTTCAAAAACACCCTCAAGTTCCCGTTGCAGCTGCCGTTAATCTAGACAAGCGGTAATCCATTCACTAGTTACGGGTGTGCTCATGACCTCCAACGACGTTCTCTCGATGTATGAAAATATTGCAGGAATGACCAATAAAATGGTCGTGGCCGCACGTTCGAGCGACTGGGATGGCTTGGATACCCTGGAAAACCAGTGCGCCAGCGCCGCCAGCGCGACCATGACAGGCAAGGTGCCCGCCCTGGCCGGCGCCTCGCGCCTGCGCAAGATCGACTTGCTCAAGCAAATCCTGGCAAATGACCGCGAAATCCGCAGCATCACGGAACCGTGGATGACGCAGCTGCCGAGCGCCATGCAAGGTTCGCGCGCCCGCATGTAAGAAACTTGCCACACCAGAAACGACAAAAGCACCTGCGGGTGCTTTTTTTACGTCTGCCTCCGTGCCAGGGAGCGCGCCATCTGCGGCACCAGGCGAGGAGGGGAAATTTGGAAGGCGAACCCCAGGTATCTCCTGGCGTCGCCTCGCTGCCGGTTGCATCCGGCGTTCGCGAGCACATCGTCGGCATCGCAAACCGCTTCCAGACCCAGGCGTTTATGCAACGCTACACCTGTTTGCCGCGCCACACTATCGTTGGTGACTGCGCCAGGCTGGGACTGTTTTATCGTAGAGCAAGTCCACTGAATTAATCATATCACCATCTTTAAGAAATAAGCAACGCGATTGGCAAGCGTTTCCATGTATTTTTTCAATATCTTTTTTTATATCAAATTGTCGTGCCGCCTTGCATCGCGTTAACGCGAGAACGGCTCCGGTTCCGGCTCGGCCTCTACCCCGCCTTCCACCGCTTCCGTCAGCACGGGCACATCCTTCTTCTTGCGGCTGAAGGGCTTGCGCAGCAAGACCCAGTATTTCGACGGCGCGCCCGGCCCGGCCGCCTGCTTGCGCTTGCGCGCGACATACACGATGACCGCCGTCAGCAACAGGAAGACCAGAGTGCCGATACCGAGCCACAGCAAGCCATTGCCACCCGCCGCCTTCTCGCCCGCTGGCGGCACCAGGGGCTTGGGCTTGGCATGCGGCACCCGCGCCTCGGCCGGCGCGGCAGCAGGCGCAGCGACGGCGGCAGCGATGGCAGGCTGAGCCAGCGCCTTTTGCAAGGCGCCGAGCTTGCCTTCCAATTCGCCGAGCTTCTCATTCAAAGCCGCGTTTTTCTCATCCAGCGCAACGCACGCTTGCGCCTGCTCCACATTGGCCTGCGGCGCGCAAGCGGCGACGGGCGCCGTCGCGCGGCGCAACGGCGACGGACGCAGCGCGGGTACAGCCGGCGCGGGCGCGGCCGGCGGCACGAACGCGCGCGCCGGGCGCACGAGGCCCTCGGCGCGCGCGCGGGCCGCCAGCGCGGCGGCATCGGGTGACGGCGCACCGGCCGCAGCCCGTGGCAGCGGTGCGGATACGGGCGCAGGCAACGGAATCGCGGGCCGGACTGGCGCACTGACGGCAGCGGCAGCAGGCGGGGCCGCTGCCAGCCACACGGTGCCCAGGCGCACGACGGCGCCATTGCCACTGCCCAGCAACAAATACAGATGCACATGGCCCGCCTGGATCGCTTGCCGGGTACTCACGCGCACATAGTGGCGCCCGCCGCGTTCCAGCGGACTGATCGTCAAGGTTTGCAAGGCCGGATCCATGCCGATGCCGCCACCGCGGTACACATCGGGCGAAGCCAGGCGCACGGCCACGCCATTGGCTTCCTCGGGCGCCAGGGCCGTCAGTTCGATTTCGGCCAGCAGCGGCTGGCCCACATGCGACAGCACGGCCATCTCGCCCAGTTCGGCCGCCATGACGGGCGGCAAGGCCAGGCTGGCGGCGGCGCACGCGATCAGGGACCAACGGGGAAGACTGCTGCTCTGCATGGACTGATCACTTTGATAACAGGATAAATAAGGGGAACTCGCCTGTCTTTAACGGCAGGAAAACGCAAAAATATAGATAGGCCAGGGTAAAAATGATGCATTACAGCATCATCCTGTGCCTTTTTTGCGCCTGGAGTACACTCGATCCACCTCTATCGATGAAAGGGATGTCATGAGTAGCAGAATCGAACGCGACAGTTTCGGCCCGATCGACGTACCCGCCGACCGGCTTTGGGGAGCGCAAACGCAGCGCTCGCTCGAGCACTTC
This sequence comes from Janthinobacterium sp. EB271-G4-7A, assembly GCF_020858075.1. Taxonomy (NCBI): domain Bacteria; kingdom Pseudomonadati; phylum Pseudomonadota; class Betaproteobacteria; order Burkholderiales; family Oxalobacteraceae; genus Janthinobacterium; species Janthinobacterium sp. EB271-G4-7A. Next base: position 350,325 of record NZ_JACYMI010000002.1, on the reverse strand, counting down.
CACATTTCCACGGAAAAGATGCCGCCCGAACTGATCGCCGCCCTGGCCACCATCAAGCGCGCGGCCGCCCACGTCAACCTGGACTTGGGATTACTAGATGGCAAGAAAGCCGTGGCCATCACGCAAGCGGCCGACGAAGTGCTGGCCGGCAAGCACGACGCAGAATTCCCGCTGGCCGTCTGGCAGACGGGCTCTGGCACGCAAAGCAATATGAACATGAACGAAGTGCTGGCCAACCGCGGTTCCGAGCTGATCGGCGGCTTGCGGGGTGCCGAGCGCCTGCTGCACCCGAACGACGACGTCAACCTGGGCCAGTCCTCGAACGATATCTTTCCGACCGCTATCCACGTGGCCGCCGCCCTGGCCGTTGCCAACACGGTCTTGCCGCCGCTGCGCCAGCTGCGCGCCACCCTGGATGCGAAAGCCACGGAATTTGCCGACATCGTCAAGATCGGCCGCACCCATTTGCAGGATGCGACGCCGCTGACCCTGGGCCAGGAATTTTCCGGCTACGTGGCGCAACTGGACTTTGCCGAGCACATCATCATGGCATCGTTGCCGCCGCTGCTGCAGCTGGCCGCCGGCGGCACGGCCGTGGGCACAGGCTTGAATGCCCACGTGGAATTTGCCGGTCGCATCGCGCATGAACTGGCGCGCCTGACGGGCCAGCCGTTCGAGACGGCCAGCAACAAGTTTGCCGCCCTGGCCGCCCACGATGCGCTGGTGGCCGCCCATGGCGCGCTGAAAACCCTGGCCACGGCCCTAATGAAAATCGCCAACGACGTGCGCTGGATGGCCTCCGGCCCCCGTTCCGGCCTGGGCGAAATCACCATCCCCGAAAATGAGCCGGGCAGCTCCATCATGCCCGGCAAGGTCAATCCTACCCAGTGCGAAGCGCTGACCATGCTGTGCTGCCAGGTCTTCGGCAACGACGTGGCCATCACGGTGGGCGGCGCCTCGGGCAATTTCGAGCTGAATGTCTTCAAACCCTTGATTGCGCACAACTTTCTGCAAAGCGCGCGCCTGCTGGGCGACGGCATGCGCAGCTTCGACGAGCATTGCGCCCACGGCATCGCGCCGAACCGCGAACGCATCGCCGAACTGATGGAGCGTTCCTTGATGCTGGTCACGGCGCTGGCGCCGCACATCGGCTACGACAAGGCGGCGCAAATCGCCAAGCAGGCCCAGCATGAAGGCACGACCCTGAAGGAAGCGGCGCTGGCCCTGGGCTTTGTGACTGACGAGCAATTCAGTGCCTGGATCGTGCCCCTGGAGATGACGCGTCCCAACAAAAGCTGAGGCTGCACCCTGCATTGCTGGCGGCTTCAGGTAAACTAGGGATTAGTTGAGGTCGTCATCAAGTGTTTAAAACACATCATTGCAATAAGGGATACAATGCAAAAAGTAAGCTTTGATTTAACATCCGAGTTCGTCGAGCTGAACCAGCTGTTGAAGCTGGTCGGCCTGTGCGACAGCGGTGGCGCAGGCAAGGTCATGGTCGATAGCGGCGTGGTGAAGGTCGATGGCAAGAAGGAATTGCGCAAGACCGCCAAGATCCGCGCCGGCCAGGTCGTCAGCGTGGGCGATATCCGGATCACGGTCGTCGGCCCCGCTTGATGCCGGCATGGGGCGCGAAAGCAGCCCCATGCTTCCAGCCATCACCGCTGCCAGCCGGCTGCCTGGATCAAGCTGCAACATGTCGTTATTGCCAGATAAATATCGATTGCAGAAGGGAAGCGCCATGGACCATCCCGAACAAGGTACGCGCAGCCAGGAACGCCTGATCGGCGACTTGCGCCAGGTAATAGAAAACGCGGAAGAATTGCTGCGTAACACAGACAAATACACCAGCAGCCTGTACCAGGGCGCGCGCGCCAGGCTGGAACTGGCCCTCGTCGCTGCCACGGCCGAGCTGGCCCGCTTTGAAGAAGAACAAGTGACGCGCATGATGGACGCCACCCTGGCCGCGAATACCCTGTACCGCGATCAGACAGGCGAAGCGCGCGTGCTGCGGGCCTTCGAATAACAACGCCTGACAAAACCGTAGCGAGCGGAAGGAAGTTGTGGTTGAGAAGCGCAACTGTACGAAGGTACAGTGAGCATCGCAGACCGCAAATTACGACGCGTAGTAGGTTTTGATAGGCGTACTAAACCGTCAGGTCGTCAATACCGCATGCGCCAGCCACTGGCGCAAGTATGCGGCCAGGTCAAATGCCGGATCCAGCTCGAACGCCGCATCGAGCGCGGCGCCAAAGGTCTGCCCCTGCTGCAAGGCCAGCAATGCCGCATGCGCGGCTGCATCCAGTACCAGCACCTGCGCCTTCCAGCGCGTCCGGCATACCAGCGCGTAGCTGGCCACCTGCATCTCTTGCGGAAACATCCCCTGCCCTTCACCATCCTGATGCGCCTGCCATAGGGCTGCCACCTGCCAGCCGGACGCCAGCAAAACGCAAGCGGGATGCAAGGTAAAACGCCGCGCTTCCAGTTGATCGGGATGCAGGGCGGCCAGCGCCTCTGGCGCCAGGCCCTGCGCATCGGCTGCGTAATGTGCCAGGTGCAAAGCCCATTCCAGGCGCGCCATGTCCGGCAGATAGGGCAACTCCGCCACGGGCGGGAACACAGCGAGAAAATCGGCGAAACGGGCACCAAACTGATTCAAATCAGCGCTATCGGATGGCATCTTCCGGCCATACGCGTGCGCCAGGCCGCCAAAGAATTCCTCCCCCACCAGCGCCAGCACGACGGGGTAGACCTGGCTCAGCGTGCGGCGCCAGTTGGCGCCCAGGCTGCCGCGGTACAGTGAAAAGCGCTGCGGCACCGCGTCTCCCGCGAACGGCGGCAAGGCTGCCGCCGTATCCAGCAAGGCTGCGGCAAACGCTTGCTGGCCAGCCGCCAGCGCGTCGAGCGGCACTGGCGCTGGCGAGGACGGCAGCGCCGCTCCCTGCCATGGCGTCTGCGGCACATGCCGCGCCAGCATGGCCTGCGCCTTGTCCGCCTCGCCCAGCAGGATATCCAGCGGCGGTAGATCCGTATCCCATTCGACCAGGGTGGGCACGGCGCCAAAGCGCAGCAAGGCGGCCGCATACAAGTCCCAGACGGGATCGGCCACGGCGGCGCCATGGTGATCGACCACGGCATGCGGCGTCAGCAGATGGCCGCCCAGGTGCAGCTCACCCACGCTGCCCGGCGCAATGGACTGCATGGCCGTCAAGGCGTCTTCGCCGTGGTTGCACTGGTTCACATACAAGTTATTGATATCGAGCAGCAGGCCGCAGCCGCTGCGGCGCGCCAGTTCCGCCAGGAATTGCGCCTCGCTCATGGCATCGTCGGCAAAACGCAGGTAAGTGGAGACATTCTCCAGCAAGATCGGCCTTTTCAGCACATCCTGCACCCGCCCCACTCTTGCGCACAGCAAATCGAGGGCGGCGCCATTCAAGGCCAGCGGCAACAGATCGTTGAGTTGCCGCTGTGCCACGGCGCCCCAGCACAGGTGTTCCGACACGAGGGCGGGCTCGATGCGCTCGGCCACGGCGCGCACGCGCTGCAGGTGCGCCTCGGAAAAACCGCGCGCGGAACCCAGGCCCAGGCCCACGCCATGCAGGCTGATCGGGTAATCCTGGCGCAGGGTCTGCAGCACATGATGATCCCAGCCCGACGGCTGCAGATAATTTTCAGTGTGTACTTCCAGCCAGCCCACCTTGGGCCGGCGCGCCAGGAAGTCGCGGTAGTGCACGGCGCGCAGGCCGACGCCGGCAAGGGCCTGGATGCTCGGCGGCATGGGCAGGCGGCGGACGCTTACGGTTGCGTGGCCGGCTTGGCAGCCTTGCCGGCCTTGATGGGCTTGACGGAACCGCCCGCCTGTTCGCACGTGCCCTTGGCAACATACGTCCATTCCGTGGGCAGGTTGTCCGCTTCCGCCTGGCCGGCGCAGGAATGCGCGCCATCGGACGAGGCGCAATCGTTCTGCCCCGCCTTGGCCACGCCATAGCATTTTTCCTTGTCGCCGGGGGCGGGGCCATCGTGTGCGGCCGCGTTGATGGTGGTACCGGCGCAGATGCCCGCGAGGGCGGCAGCGATGAGAGCTTGACGTTTGTTCATGGTGATTCCTCTTGCACGGGTCAAAGTGATGGCGCGCCCCGGGCTGCGCCATGGGCAACGCGAGGTGGTGGACATCATTTTACTGAATTGGCCGCGCCATGGCGAACCATGGTCAATTAGTCAATTTACAGAAAGGAAGGGAAGGCAGGAAGACAGACAAAAACGCCCACTCGCACCGTCGATGACGGTGGTGTGGGCATAGCGATGGCGAGCGCCAGACCGGCGCCGCGGGACTGCGCTCAGGCTGTCGTGTTGATGCGGTTACCGAGGTGGGCCGGCAGGCTCGGCGCCGACTGTACCGGTGGCAGCGCTGCCAGCAAGGCTGTGGCAGTCGAGCTTTGGATATCCTGGGCTTTTTTCAGGACAGTCAAGCCGACGGCTTGCCGCGTGCCTGTCTCCGCCATCGTGGTTGACAGTTGAGCAATGCTTCCGACGTCCATACGTTTCTCCAATGAGGTTCTACCCTTGTTAACGGATGCCGCCGGCAAACCTTTAGCTTATTTTTCCAATCTGTGCAGCAGCCAGGCCAATACATGCTCGCGCGCATTCAAGTCCAGCCATGCTACACCCTCGCGCAAATCGGCCGGCGCCGGGCTGTCGGACGCGACGGCGACCACATGCGGGTCGTGCGGATACAGGGGCGCTTGCCCCACTTCCGGGCGGAACACTTCCAGCTTGGGGATGGGGTCCGTCTTGAAACCTTCGACCAGGGTCAGGTCTGCCGGTCCCATGCGGGCCAATTGCTGCGCCAGGCTCGGTTCCGGCGCGCCGCGCAGCTCATGCACGATGGCAAAGCGGTACGGCGACGCCACCAGCACTTCCGCCGCACCGGCCAGGCGCAGGCGGGCGCTGTCCTTTTGCGGCGGTTCCAGCGCCAGGTCATGGTGGCTGTGCTTGACCAGGTTGACGCGCAAGCCGCGCGCCGCCAGTTCCTTCACCACAAATTCCAGCAGGGTCGTCTTGCCGCTACCGGAACGGCCGATCACACCAAGTACCGGGTGTGCGGGCATCGCATCGTGCATGGTCACTCCTTGATTGAGAAGGAATGATTATACGCAGCCCCACGGGCGCCACCGCCTGGCGCAGGCGCCGTGCATTGCCCACCTCATCGCCCAAGTCAAGCGCCTGTGGATTTTCCGCCATTCCCGGCGCTGGCGGACGCCGGCTTGCCGCCCTGCCGCCGGCGCCTGTCCACCGTCCTGCCCGCCGTTTTGCTCGCAGTTTTATTATTCACCGCCTGCGCATTCCTGGCCATGCGCGCCAATTGCCGATGGGCGGCGATCGCGCCCGCCTCGGCATCGGATTGGGACGGGGCGGCGACAGCGGCGGCCACCTCACCATCAGACGGGCGGGCGGGCGCCAGCGGCATGAAATCCTGCGCCCGCACATCCGCCTCCCATGCGGCGCGCTGCGCCAGCACGACGGCGGGCACGGCAGGCGCCGCGCGCGGCTGCGCCAGGGTCAGCACGTTCCCCAGGCCACTGGCGGCCGCCACGCGCGCGCCCATCTGGGGCAAGGCGCCATCGGCGGCGCGGCAAAAGCGCTGCAGGATGGTCTTGATGATCGACGTGTGGTCGTATACCTCGTGGCTGACGCTGCCCGGCGCGATCAGCGGCGACACCAGCAGCATGGGCACGCGCACGCCGTACCGGCGAAACGCGGGGTCGTCGTCGATGGCGGCGCCAGGCGGCACATGGTCGAAAAAGCCGCCATGTTCGTCATAGCTGAGGACGAGCAAGGTACGCGCCCAGGCCGGTCCGCGCGACAGGGCCTGGTAGACCTGCGCCACGAGCGCCTGGCCGGCGCGGATATCGGCCGGCGGATGGTCGTCATTCTCAAAGAAATGCGGATCGATCCAGCTGACTGAGGGCAAGGTGCCCGCCAGCGCATCGCCGATGAAACCATAGCGGCGCGCGCTCGAGCCAAACGGTTCGTACCACTCGGACGAGCGGTAATGGTCATCCGTCAGGGCCAGGCTCCAGGGCTTCCAGGCGGAATAAAATTTCCAGCTGACCTGGGCACGCTCGAGGTGGCGTACGAAGGACTTGTTCGCATACAGGGGCACGCGCTTGCTGTCCTTGCTGCCGGCCGCCTTGCCGCTGAGCGCATACAGGCGGTTGGGCCAGGTAGCGCCCGGCACGGAACTGTAGCAGCGGTCGCAGACGCAGAACTGCTGCGCCAGGAAATCGTACATGGGCAAGTCGGCGCCATTGTAATAACCCATCACCAGGTCGATATCGAGGTCGCCCGGATGCGTTTGCGCATAGTCGCCGACAAAGCCGCCGTTATTGTTTTGCAATTGTTGCGCCACCGACATACCCGTATGCGACGGGTCTTGCTGCGGCCCGAAGGCCGTGCGCCGCAAATGGTGCACGGGGTAGGTCACGCCCGCATGCAGGTTGGCATGGCTGGCCTGCAAGCCGTCGATGTCGGCGCGCCCGCCTTCCAGGCTCAGGTAGCCGAGCATGTGGTCAAACGAGCGGTTTTCCATCATCAGCACGACGATATGGTCGATGCGCGCCAGGTTTCCAGGCACACCCACATCAAGGACACCCTCACCAGCTGCGGCAGCAATCATCGGAACTCCCCGGCCGCGCACACGGTCGCAGCGACCCTGGTTCGACCAGGCCTGGCCAGTATGGTTCAGCGATGGCGGTCCGGTCTTGATGCGCAACAACTCAATACGGCACGCGGTAGCGGTAGCCCTTGAAACTGAAGATGGCTGTCTTCGGCTGCAACTTTTCCAACACCAGGCCGGGCGCCAATTCCTCGCCTTCGTGGCGCAGGACCTTGTCGATCAACAACAGGCGGTCAGCCGGATTCTTCGAGTAGATATAGCCGCCGATGGCGACCGGGGGGATTTGCCGCTGTATCGGCTCTGGCAAGTCGCGCATGCCGGGCACCGTCTCTTCGGCTGACGGCGCGGGCGCGGGCATGGCCGGCGCCGCAGCGGGGACGGCAGCAGTCGCCTGCCCTGGCGACTCTTGTTTCGGCTCCGGCACCGGTCTGGCATGGTGCACGGGGGCGGCGGTGACCGCCGCCGGCACGGGGGGGACTTGCGCGACGGGAACTGGCGCAGGCGCGGGAGCCGCTGGTGGCGGAGCTGCCGGCATCGGCGCGGGCACGGCCTGGGCCAGCACGGCTGGAACGACAGGAATCGCCGCAGGAGCGTTGGCCGCCGCTTGCCAGGGCTGCCACAGCAGCAGCGCGGCAGCCACGGCCACCGTCACGCCGCCCAGCGCCAGCCAGACGGGCGCGCGCCGAGCCACGCCGGACGCGGCGGTGTCGTGCAGCTGCACCTGCGGTGCGTGGATCGACGGCAACTCGCCCAGCTGGCGCTCGGCTTGTGATTTTTTCAGTGCTTCAAGTATGTAGGACATCTTATTTCCCCGCCACCAGCGCCGTCGCAGCGGGCGCCGCCACGGCAGGAGCTGCGCTGCTCAGGCGCGGCTCCGAATTGTCACCCAGCTGCATCAGGCGCATGAATGTTTTCGGGCCTGCCAGGCCATCGGCCCGAAGGTTCTGGCGCTGCTGGAAGGCGCGCAACAGGCCTTGCATCTCGGCATCTAGCGGCAGATTGGCCGCCGGCGCCGGCAAGCCCTGCTGCTGCGCCAGGCGCTGCGCCAGCCAGTCCACGTCGGCGCCGCGGGCACCCAGCGGCACTTCGTCGCGCCAGTTGCGCGGAGCGCGCCAGAAGGTCGTGAAACTGCCATCGCTGCGCTGCGCCAATTGGGCCAGCGACAGGCTTTGCTGTTTGCCATCGAGCATCAATGTGGCGGTCTCGTCCTGCAAGCGCGTCAGCAGCGCCAGCTGTTCCACACCCTGCGCACCGCGCAAGGCCAGCATGGCGGGACGGTCCAGCACGCGCAGTTCGGCGATGCCGCCCCGGCTGTGCAGGCAGCGCAGGCCGGCGCGGGCGCCCGCCTGGCAAGCGTCGCCGGCCGGCAACTGCTCGCCCCACAGGCTGGCCAGCTGGCGCAGCACGGCGTTGCGGTCCGGCACGCTGACGGGCGCGGGCGCGGATGCGGCGGCAACCACCACGCTGGATGCGGCCGGCGCAGAGGCTGCCACGGCAGGTACAGCGGACGGGCGCGGCATGAAATGCCAGGCCAGCGCGGCCGTGACCACGGCGCCGGCCAGCACGCCGCCCGTCACGTGGAGCCAGCGCAGGCCCCGTCCGGCAGCCGGCTTGCCCTCTTCCGCAAACACTTCCTCGGCGGCACGGCGCAGGATCTGGCGCGTCACCTGCGGCTGGTTTTCCACGTAGGCGCCCAGCAACGCGCGGTCGCACAGCAGGTTGATGCGGCGCGGCACGCCGTGGCTCATGGCATGGATGGGCGCCATCAGACGCGGCGCGAACGGCGTCTGCGCCGTGCTGCCCGCCACGGCCAGGCGGTGGCGGATATAACTGGCCGTCTCGTCCGCCGTCAGCGACCCCAGGTGATAGCGGGCGATCACGCGCTGCGCCAGCTGCTCCAGTTCCGGCCGGGCCAGCATGGCGCGCAATTCCGGCTGGCCGATGAGGATGATCTGCAGCAGCTTGCGCTCGCTCGTCTCCAGGTTGGTCAGCAAACGCAACTGCTCCAGCACGGCGGCGGACAGGTTTTGTGCTTCGTCGATGATCAGCACATTGTTCTTGCCCTGCGCATGGCTGGCCAGCAGGTGCGCATTGATGGCGTCGACATAGCCTTTCACGCTGGCCACGCCGGGCGCCACGGCGATGCGGAATTCCTCGCAGATCGACAGCAGCAATTCCTCGACGGACAGTTTCGGATTGAAGATATACGCGAGCTGGCAGTTTTCCGGAATCTGCTCCATGAAGCAGCGGCACACGGTGGTTTTGCCGGCGCCGATTTCTCCCGTCAGCAGCACGAAGCCGCCGCCGCTGCCCACGCCATACAGCAGGTGCGCCAGCGCTTCGCGGTGGCGTTCGCTCATGAACAGGTAGCGCGGATCGGGGGCGATCGAGAACGGCGATTGCTTGAGCTGGAAATAATGCGTGTACATGGAGACCCTGCGGATGAAACGATCAAAATGCGCGGCGCCAAGCCGAACCCCTCATCGGGTGCGGGCGGGCGGCAACGGCTTGTATTTGGCGCAATACACTTTCGCCTTGCTACGGAAGTAGACGATTTTACTGCCAGGCACGGAACCACGGACAGGAAAGGCGGAATTGTCGAGTTTATTGAAACGCAGGCCCGAGGCGCCGCGGATGGCGGGTTCCAGCTTTTCCGGCGTCGCGTCCGCCACCACGCCCATGAAGACGAGGGGGCTGGTGTCGTCGCTGACGATCACGTCGGTAATCGGCGCGCCCCACAAGGTGGCGTCCGTGCGGAACCAGTAGGCGCCCCCTTCATGCTTGTAGGCCGGGCCGAAGGCCGTCAGCAAATAGGCATAGAAGGCCTTGTTGTCGATCTGGTCGATGCACAGCACGGCATTGCCCACCACTTGCCCGAACGTGGACGGCGGCGGCTTTTGCTGCGCCAGCACGCCGGACACGGGCACGCCAATGGCCAGCAAGGCGAACGCCGCCAGCAGGGCCGGCGCACGCCACGGGCGCATCAATGCACGGCGCACGCGCATGATCAGCGCTTGCGCTCTTCTTTCTTGACCTTCTTGGCTTCCTTCTTTTCCTTCATGGTCTTGGCCGGTTCCTTCTTGGCTTCCTTCTTGCTGTCCTGTGCCTTGCTCATCATCTACTCCATGCCTGGGCGGAAATGCCTGGGCCATTATGACACTCCCCCATGAAAATGCCACGTCATTTCCCCCATGCAATCAATCCCGCCCGGCAAGCACAGGCAGCGCATGCACTTATTTGCAAAAAGACGTTTGCATTTCTATTTTATTATGTTTTAATACACGAAATTTATAAATAGATATCATTTCGGTGCGGCATGAGCAGCACCGGAAAGCATACCAACTGGGGACAGGACATGGGCCGGCATACGGCGGGACCATGTGTCATCGACTTACAGCCCTCGGCGGAAACAGACAATATGATGAGAAAGATGATCTTGCTGGGCGCGGCCCTGTCACTCTGGGCCGCTGGCAACATGCATGCGGCAGACACGCCGCCGATTCAAGTGGCCGCCTACCAGGCGGCGCCCGCCACCCTGGCCATGCAACTGGCCAGCTTCCAGTCACCGAACGCCAGCCGGCACGCCTCCGGCCCGCATGAACCGGGCACCCATTCGCTGCTGCTGGTCGCCATCTTGCTGCTGAGCCTGCGCATGCGCGCGCGCCCCAGCAGCGAAAAATTCAGTACCTGACGTGAAAACGGCCGCGCAAGGCGGCCGTTCCATCCACACGTCAGCGCACTATCAGTGCAGGCACAGGCGGCGGCGCGTCTTTTCGATCAGCGCCGCATCGTAGGGATACAGGTTCTCGATAAAGAACAATTCCGTTTCCGCCTCGTCTTCCAGGCACATTTCGATCATGACCGGGCCATCGCTTTCGCGGCCCAGGAAATCCTTCGGCCAGCGGTTCTTGCGGTGCGTGCGCATCATTTCCATGCCCAGCGCGGCCAGCGGCGCCGACACGCCGGCGGCCAGCGCCTCTTGCTGCCAGTCGTCCCAGTACTCGCTCTTTGCTGCCTTGTCGTTCATCATGCTCTTCCAACTCAGGTGTAAAAGGCGGACTTTACTCTTCATGGCGTCCCTTGCCAAGCATGCTTACAAGCAATAACGCAACACCAGGCACAGACCAGTCTGAAAAAATTGGCATTAAACAAGGCCAATTTCAATACCATTCACGACGCACAAAAACCCCTTTATTAACAATCACTTGCAATCATTCCCTCGGGCATGGCGCGCCATCGCGCAACGCATTTGCTAATACCACTTAAATACCTGTTGACAAGCCATCTGGGCGACAATATAGTGCCTTCAGCTTTTTCGCCGCCCGACAAATAAAAGAACCGAGACAGGCGCATTCAACCAAACGCGGGACTGCACAACATGATCGAATACATAATCGGCGTCGACGGCGGGGGCAGCGGAACCCGCGTACGCCTGGCACGCCTCGACGGCCAGGAACTGGCGCAGGGACAAAGCGGCCCTTCCGGCCTGGGACTGGGCATCGAACGGGCCTGGACTTCCGTGGCGCATGCCGTCACCCTGGCCTTCCGCGCCGCCGGCCTGGAACAGCCGCCGCTGCAGCGCATGGCCATCGGCCTGGGCCTGGCCGGCGTGCACAACAAGCAGTGGGCCGCCAGCTTCGTCGAACACAATCCCGGCTATGCCTTTGTGGCACTCGAATCCGATGCCCTGACCACCCTGCTGGGCGCGCACGCGGGCCAGCCGGGCGCCATCGTTGCCATCGGCACGGGCAGCGTGGGCGAAGTGCTGCACGCGGACGGCAGCCGCCATGAAGTGGGCGGCTGGGGCTTCCCCTCGGGCGACGAGGCGGGCGGCGCCTGGATCGGCATGCGCGCCATCAACCACGCGCAGCAGGTGGTCGACGGGCGCGTGCCCGGCAGCGCCTTCGCCACGGCCATCATCGATGCCTGCGGCGGCCAGCGCGACGCCATGCAGGTGTGGCTGGCCGCCGCCAGCCAGACCAATTTCGCGCAACTGGCGCGGCTGGTGCTCGAACACGCGGCCAGCAATGCCGTGGCGCGCACCATCCTGATGGATGCGGGGCAGCAGATCGCCCTCATCGCCAGGGCGCTCGATCCGGCTGGCACCTTGCCCGTGGCCCTGTGCGGCGGCCTGGCGGCGCCCTTGTCGAGCTACCTGCCGGCGGACTTATTGCAACTGGTCGTGCCGGCACAGGGCGACTCGGCCGCAGGCGGCCTGCGCCTGATACGCAAGCACTTGCAGGAGCAATGACCATGCTGGCCAAACTGTCCGCCTTCAAACCCAATCCGGCCAGCGACACGCCGCTCTACATGCAGCTGGCGAACATGCTGTCGGACGGCATCGCCAGCGGCGACTGGCGCGCCAACCAGGCCTTGCCTTCCGAGCGTGTACTGTCGGACATCCTGGAAATTTCGCGCGTCACGGCGCGCAAGGCCATCGACATGCTGTGCGACCGGGGCATGCTGACACGCAAGCGCGGCTCGGGCACCTACATCACGCCCAAGCTGGAACAGCCGCTGTCGCGCCTGACGAGCTTTTCGGAAGAGTTGCGCCAACGGGGGTTTACCGCCGGCTCGCGCTGGCTGCAGCGCGATATCGGCTCGGCCGCGCCGCTGGAGCTGCTGTCGCTGGGATTGTCGCCGCACATGCCGGTGGCGCGCTTGCGCCGCCTGCGCACGGCCGACGAAGTGGTGATGGCGATCGAAACGACCACCATCCCCGCGCTCTACATGCCGGACCCGCAGCAGGTGACCGATTCGCTGTACGGCTACCTGGAGTCGCGCGGCACCATCCCGATGCGCGCGCTGCAGCATATCCGCGCCGTCAACGCCACGGCGGAACAGGCCAAGCTGGCCAATATCAAGACGGGTGAAGCCATGCTGCACATCACCCGTGTCAGTTATCTCGACAACGGCGCAGCGGTGGAACTGACCCACTCGTATTGCCGCAGTGATTATTATGAATTCGTAGCGGAGTCGCGCAGATGAGCAGCACTATCAAAGGCAATATCCTTACCCCCGGCGGCTGGATCCACGGCGCCATCGCCTTCGGCGAGCGCGTCGACAGCATCACGGGCGAATCCCTTCACCCGTCGGGCAACAGCGACGACTATATTTTGCCGGGCTTTATCGACCTGCACGTGCACGGCGGCGCCGGCAAGGACATCATGGAAGGCGGCGAAGCCGTCTACACCATCGCGGCCATCCATGCGCGCCACGGCACTACCAGCCTGCTGGCCACCACCATGACGGCGCCGCCGGAAGATATCGACATGGCCCTGACGGCCATCGGCATCGCCGCCAACCACCGCCGCCCGAACACGGCGCGCGTGCTGGGCGCCCACCTGGAAGGCCCGTACATCAATTCCGGCAAGCTCGGGGCGCAGCCGAACTATGCGCGCGCCGCCAACCTGGCCGAAATCGAACGCCTGCAGACCCTGGCCAAGCTGCGCGTCATTACCGTCGCGCCGGAAATCGCCGGCCACCTGGAACTGGTGCGCGCCCTGGCCGACGCCGGCGTGCGCGTGCAGATCGGCCACACGCTCGGCTCCTATGAAGACGGCGTGGCCGCGCTGGAGCATGGCGCCATGGGCTTCACGCACCTGTTCAACGCCATGAGCGGCCTGCACCACCGCGAGCCGGGCATGGTCGGCGCCGCCCTGGCGCACGCCGAATACGCCGAACTGATCCCCGACCTGCTGCATGTGCATCCGGGCGCCATCAAGGTGGCCCTGCGCGCCATCCCGCGCCTGTACTGCGTCACCGATTCGACCGCCGCCACCGGCATGCCGGACGGCGAATACATGCTGGGCCGCCACGCCGTGCAGAAATGCATGGGCGGCGTGCGTCTGCCCGACGGCACGCTGGCGGGCAGCACCCTGACCCTGGACCAGGCGCTGCGCAACCTGGTGGGACTGGGACTGGACCTGGCCGACGCGTCCAAGCGCGTGTCGACCAACGCCGCCGATTACCTGGGCCTGGAAGAACGCGGCCGGCTGGCCCCCGGTACTTACGCCGATCTGGTGGTACTCGATCGCGATCTCAAACTCAAAGCTGTGTATATAGAAGGAGAAATCTGTGACCTCAATGATGCTTAAAGAAGCCATTTCCGCCGCCGAATGCGTCGCCCTGCAACTGGCCAGCGACACGGAACGCTACGCGGAACTGGGCCGCAAATTGAGGAGCACCTCGTTCTCGACCGCGCTGACCATCGCGCGCGGCAGCTCGGACCACGCCTGCAACTACGTCGCCTACCTGATCATGGCGCGCCTGGGCCGTGTCGTCGCGTCCTTGCCGATGTCACTGGTGACCCTGAACAAGTCACCGCTGGTGACGCGCGACACCCTGGCCATCTCGATCTCGCAATCGGGCCAGAGCCCTGACGTGGTCGAGCCGATCCGCTACTTCCGCGACGGCGGCGCCACCACCGTAGCCCTGGTCAACGATATCGAGTCGCCGCTGGCGCACGCCGCCGAATGGGCCATGCCCCTGCGCGCCGGCAAGGAACAAAGCGTTGCCGCGACGAAGAGCTTCATCACCAGCCTGGTCGCCGGCGCGCGCATGGTGGCCCAGTGGCAGAACGACCCTGAACTGCAGGCCGGCCTGGAAGCGCTGCCTGAAGCGCTGCTCGAAGCAACCCGCGTCGACTGGTCGCCCGCCATCGACGTGCTAGCTCCGGCCCGCAACATCATGGTTGTGGGACGCGGCATCAGCTTCCCCGTGGCGCTGGAAGCGGCGCTGAAATTCAAGGAAACCTCGGCCCTGCAGGCGGAAGCCTTCAGCGGCGCCGAAATCAAGCACGGCCCGATGGCCCTGATCGAAGACGGTTACCCGCTGCTGATTTTCGCCACGCGCGGCCCAACGCAAGCCGGCCTGCTGCAGCTGGCAACGGAGATGCGCGGCCGTGGCGCCAAGGTCTTGCTGGCGGCGCCAAGCGATGTGGCCGAGCGCGACCTGACCCTGCCCGTGGCGGCCACGCCGGACCTCGACCCGATCGTCGCCATCCAGTCCTTCTACGTGATGGCGGCGAAACTGTCGGCCGCGCGCGGCATGGACCCGGATGCGCCGCGTCACCTGAGCAAGGTCACGAAAACCAATTAAGCAGTACCCGGCAACCCGCCCCCGGCACGGGGCGGGGCTGCCGGCAGAAGCACCCGAATATAAGCGACGGCAAGGGCATGTACCCGCGCCGCGGACTCATGGACATTGGAGCGCCACGCTCCAGGATAAAAATGACGATCAAGAGACTGTTGGCGGTTGTTGCCTGCGCGGGCCTGCTCGCGCCGCAGGCATGGGCTGCCGAGAAAATCGAATTCTGGACCTTCAGCATGAAGCCCAAGTTCACGCCGTATTTCAATGCGGTGGTGGCGCGCTATGAGGCGCAGAATCCCGACGTCAAGATCGAATGGATCGACTTCCCGTGGGACGTCATCCAGACCAAGCTGGTCACGCGCATCGTGGCCGGCACGCCGCCCGCGCTGGTCAGCCTGAACGTGCCCTGGGCCGACGAATTTGCGCGCGACGGCTTGCTCACGCCCGTCGATGGCCTGATCGCGCCAGCGCGCGCCAGCTACATTCCCAGCGCCCTGGACGACTTGCGCTTCAAGGGCCGCACCTACGGCTTCCCCATGTACAGCAATGTCGCGGTGATCGCCTTCAATACCGCCATCTTCAAACAGGCGGGACTCACGCGCGGCCCCGCCAGCCTCGATGAACAGCTGGCGTACGCGCGGCAGATCGCGCAACGCACGGGCAAGGCCGGCATCGCGCCCGCCCTGTCGAAGATCGATGGCCTGTTCATGCAGCAGGGCCTGGCCGTCATCACCGGGAACCGCGCCGTCTTCAATTCGCCGCAGCACGTGGCGCTGGTGCAGAAACTGGCCGACACCTATAAAGTGGGCGGCCTGCTGAAGGAAAGCCTGTTCGCCGAAGACAATTTCCCCGCCGTGATCGACGCCTACAAGGGCGGCCGCCTGGGCATGCTGCTGGCGCCGCCCACGGCCATGCAGCGCATCCGCGGCGATGCGAAAGACATCTACGCCATCACCGACGTGGCGCCCGCGCCGCTGGGTCCGACCGGCATCGCCGACGGCGGCTGGCTGGTGCACTTCGCCATTCCGAAAGGCGTGCCGGCGCGCCAGCTGCCATCGGTCGGCAAGTTCGCGCGCTTCCTGACGAACGACGAGAACCAGCTGGCCTTCGCCAAGCAGGCCAGCGTTTTCCCCACCACGGTGAAAGCGGCGGCCGACCCGTTCTTCCTCGCCACGCCGCAGAACGCGGGTGCGGCCGAAAAGGCGGTGGCCGCCGGCGCCCTGTCGATGGGCCACTCGCGCACCCTGTACGTGGCCGGCATCGACGACTACGACGAGTTGCGCCGCTCGCTGGTGAAAGCCGTCGAGGCGGGCGTGACGGGCAAGCAGGATGTGAAGCAGGCGCTGGACCAGGCCGTCGCCATCTGGAACCGCAAGCTGGCCACCCTGCCGCGCCACTGAGGACGCCATGAAACTTACCCACCGCCATACCGTGCAAGCCTGGCTTTTCCTCACCCCCGCCCTGCTGCTGCTGGCCGCCTTTTCCTTCTGGCCCGTCGGCTACGGCTCCGTGCTGGCCTTCACCGATTACAGCCTGATACGCGAGACGCGCTTTGTCGGCCTCGATAACTTCCGCTACATCTTCAACAACGAGATGTTCGTCTCGGGCCTGAAAAACTCGCTGATGTTCTTGCTGATGGTGCCCTTCGTGCAGGTGGGCGCCATCGTGCTGGCCGTGCTGGTCAACAACCGCCTGCCCGGCATCCGCCTGTTCCGCGCCGCCTTCTACGTGCCCGTGGTGACCACCGTTTCCGTGGTCGGCATCATGTGGGGCTTCATGTTCCACGAACAGGGCGCGCTGAACTACGTGATGATGACCTTGAAGCTGGTGAACGCGCCCGTGGGCTGGCTGTCGAACGACAGCCTGGCCCTGTTTGCCGTGATGTTCGTCACCCTGTGGCGCGGCCTGGGCTGGTACATGGTGATGTATCTGGCGGCCCTGCAATCGATCCCGTCGGACATGCAGGAAGCGGCCATGCTCGATGGCGCCAACCGCTGGCAGCGCTTCTGGAAGATCACCGTGCCGATGCTGCGCCCCACCATCATGCTGTGCTCCATCCTGTCCGTGCTGGCGGCCCTGAAGGCTTACCAGGAAGTCGATGTGCTGACCCAGGGCGGCCCGATGAATTCCACCTTCACGGCGCTGTACTACGCCTACGACCAGGGCCTCAAGCACTTGAAACTGCCGCGCGCGCTGGCGGCCAGCTTCGTCGTCTCGCTGTTCTGCATCGGCATCGCCCTGCTGTGTCTGCGCTACCTCAAACCGAAGCACCGCTGACAGGGAATGACCATGACAACCCGTTCCCGCTCCCTGAAAACGCGCCTGCACATACTGGGCCACTATGCCGTGCTGTGCGCGATCGCCGTCGTCTGCGTCTTCCCCTTCTGGTGGACCCTGGTGACGGCCATTTCCACGGAAGGCAATATCTTCGCCTTCCCGCCCACCTTCTGGCCGAAGGCGCCGTCCTTCGACAACTTCATCGAAGTGTTCAATGCGATCCCGATCTGGTCGTTCTTCAAGAACTCCGTGCTGATCGCCGTGTTCACCGTATTCTGGAAACTGCTGCTGTGTTCACTGGCCGCGTATCCGCTGGCGCGCCTGAAATTCCGTGGCCGCAAGCTCGTGTTCGGCCTGATCCTCGCCACCCTGGTGCTGCCGTCCGAGGTCAACTTCCTCGTCAACTTCATCACCATCACGCAAATGAGCCTGGTCGATACCTACACAGGCGTGATCCTGCCCAACGTGGTGACGGCCGTGGCCATCTTGCTGCTCAAGCAGGCGTTCGAGGAAGTGCCGCAAGACCTGATCGACGCGGCGCGTGTCGATGGCGCTACCGAGTGGGTGATCTTCAGCCGCATCATGCTGCCGCTGATTACGCCATGGCTGGCCACCGTCGGCATCCTGACGGCCGTCGAATCGTGGAATGAATACATCTGGCCGTCCATCGTCATGAGCAAACCCGATGAATTTCCCCTGTCGGTGGGCGTGCTGTACTTGCGCGGCACCTTCGGCAGCAGCACGCGCGTGATCGCCGCCGGCACCCTGATCACCATCGTGCCGACCCTGCTCGCCTTCCTGTTTACCCAACGCTTCTTCATGCGCGGCATGGACGGCGCAGTCAAATGAAAACGTCTCTCGATAAGGAAGCTCCCATGCACGACCAGCGCATCAGCATCAGCAAAAAAGTCCGCAGCCCGATTTCCTGGGTGCCCACCTTGTACTTCGCCCAGGGCTTGCCGTTCTACGCCGTGGCCCTGGTGGCTGGCCTGATGTTCAAGAGCATGGGCGTGCCGAACGACCAGATCGCCCGCTGGACGGGCCTGATCGGCTTTGCCTGGGTCTTCAAGTCGCTGTGGAGCCCCTTCCTGGAACTGGCGTCGAGCAAGAAGACCATGGTGGTGCTGTTCCAGTTCGCCGGTGGCCTGAGCCTGGGCCTGATCGCGCTGGCCCTGCAAACGCCGCTGTGGTTCGCCGCCTGCATCGCCGTGCTGTTCGTCGCCGCGCTGGCCTCGTCCACGCACGACATCGTCTGCGACGGCCTGTATATCGCCAGCCTGTCGGACAAGCAGCAGGCGGCCTACGCGGGCTGGCAAGGCGCCTTCTTCAACGCGGGCAAGTTCATCTCGCTGGGCGGCCTGGTGATCCTGGCCGGCTACCTGGAGAAAAAAATCGGCATCAAGCCCGCCTGGTCGGTGATCTTCCTGATCATCGGTGCCATGATGCTGTCGCTGGCCGCGTACCACCTGTGGGCGCTGCCGCAGGTGCGCAATGCGGCCGTGGCCGACAAGAGCGTGGCCGGCATCAGCCGCACCCTGTGGGACGTGCTGGTGGACTTCCTGAAAAAGCCCGGCATCTGGGGCATGATCGCCTTCATCATCCTGTTCCGCGCCGGCGAGGCGCAAGTGCAGACCATCGGCCCGCTGTTCCTGCGCGAAGCACGCGAACTGGGCGGCCTGGGCCTGTCGACGACGGAAGTGGGCGCCGTGTACGGTACGGCCGGCACCGTGGCATTCCTGCTGGGCAGCATCGGCGGCGGCTACTTCACTTCGTGGCTGGGCCTGAAGCGCGCCATGTTCTTCCTGATCCTGGCCATGAACTTGCCGAACCTGGTGTTCTATTACCTGAGCCACAGCATGCCGACCGACCTGACCCTGATCACGGCCGCGCTCAGCGTGGAGATGTTCGGCTATGGCTTCGGCTTCGTCGGCCTGATCCTGTTCATGATGCAGGTGGTCTCCGTGGGCAAGTACCAGACGGCCCACTATGCGTTCGCCACCGGCGTGATGCAGCTGGGCTTCGTGCTGTTCAAGATGATCAGCGGCGACATCCAGACGGCGCTCGGCTACAAGACGTTTTTCCTGTGGGTGCTGGTGTCGGCCGTGCCCGTATTGATCCTGTCGCGCTTCATGCGCATCGGCCCGAAGGATACCTCCGACCAGTCTGACGCCGGCGCCACGTCCGCGCCGGCCAGCGCAAGCTAGGAATCGCACAGCCCATGGCACACATCGCATTAAAGAATATCGTCAAGCTGTATGACGACAAGCACCCGGTCATCCACGGCATCGACCTCGATATCCGCGACGGCGAGTTCGTCGTCTTCGTGGGGCCCTCCGGCTGCGGCAAATCGACCCTGCTGCGCATGATCGCCGGGCTGGAAGACATCACGGATGGCGAGCTGCATATCGGCGGCAAGCTGGCCAACGATATCGCGCCGGCCGAGCGGGGCCTGGCCATGGTCTTCCAGAGCTACGCCCTGTATCCGCACATGACGGTGTACGAAAACATGGCCTTCGCCCTCTCCCTGGCGGGACACAAGAAGGCCGAGGTGCGCGCCGCCGTCGAGCGCGCGGCCGACATCCTGCAGATCACGCCACTGTTGAAACGCAAACCGAAGGACCTGTCGGGCGGCCAGCGCCAGCGCGTGGCCATCGGCCGCGCCATCGTGCGCAAGCCACAGGTTTTCCTGTTCGACGAACCGCTGTCGAACCTCGACGCGTCGCTGCGCGTGCAGATGCGCGTGGAAATCTCGCGCCTGCACCAGGAACTGAAAACCACCATGATCTACGTCACGCACGACCAGGTCGAGGCGATGACCCTGGGCGAGCGCATCGTCGTCTTCAATGGCGGGCGCATCGAGCAGGTGGGCAGTCCGCACGCGCTGTATAACAATCCCGGCAACCTGTTCGTGGCCGGCTTCCTCGGCGCGCCTAAGATGAACTTCATCGCTTGCACGGCCGTTGCCAGCGGCCCCGGCTCGGTGGCCGTGCGCCTGCCCGGCGGCGCCGTCATCGACGTCGAAGCGCAGGGCGGGAGCGTGGCGCCGGGCGACGGGCTGACCCTGGGCGTGCGCGCCGAGCATGTCAGCCTGCAGCACGGGGACAATGCGGACGGCAACGTGATCGAGGCGGCCGTCAGCCATGTCGAATACCTGGGCGACGTGGCCATCGTCTACGCCAGCATGCCAGGCGTGGCCGAGATGCTGGCCGTCAAGCTGCCGGCCGAGGAAGGCTTGCGCCACGCGGGCGACGCCATGCGCCTGCACCTGCCAGCGCAGCGCTGCCTGCTATTCGATGCCGCAGGGCAAGCCCTGGCACGCACGTTTGCCGCACCCGCTCAGCCGTTTATGTGACAATAGCCGTTTTGTATCATGCCGCTTCTGTTTGACTTACGCAGGCAGAACGGCAGAAATGTGTTTTTCGAGCTTCCTTGCCCCTCTGGCAATGCCACTGCACGATGTTGCGGTTGCCAGTGCAGGTGCGTATTTTTGTTATTGATTGAAGGATAACCCATGTCCCAATTCCGTCTTGCCCGTCTTAGCCTGCTCCTGGCCGCCATCGGCCTGAATGTCCTGCCATCCCTGTCGCACGCGCAGGATGCCAAGCCAGCCGCCGCCGCGGCTGCCGCTCCGGCCGAATCGGTGCGCCCTGAAGTATTCAAGCTGCTCGATCCGACCGCCGTGAAGGCATCGATGGATGCCAAGAACTACGCCGACGTGCAAAGCCGCATCGACCAGGCTGCCGCCATTCCGGCCCTGACGCCGTATGAAACGTTCGTGCTGAACCGCCTGCGCGTGGCATTGGCATCGGCCACCAACAATGCGCCCATGGCCATGACGGCACTGGAAGCGGTGATCGAATCGGGCAAGCTGGAAAAGAACGTCAAGGGCGATTTCATCCAGGCGCTGGCCAACTACCACTACAACGCCAAGGATTACCCGAACGCCATCAAATGGTTCACCCGCTACCAGACGGAAACGGGCGATGTCGCCAGCGTACGCAAGTACATCGTGCGCGCCTATTACCTGGGCAATGACTTTGCGCGCGCAAAGCAGGAATTGTTGGCCGATATCACGGCACAACAGCAAGCGGGCAAGACACCTAGCCTGGAAGAATTGCAATTGCTGGCCAACACGGGCTCGAAAAGCAAGGATCCGGCCACCTACCTGATCGCCATGGAAAACCTGGTGCGCTACTACCCGTCGGACGACTACTGGACCGACCTGCTGGGCCGTTTGCAGGGCAAGGCCGGCTATTCCGACCGCTTCGCGCTGGACGTGCTGCGCCTGCAATTCCAGGCCGTCGGCACCATGTCGCCGCAAGATTACAGCGACATGGCTGAAATCGCCTTGCAAAACGCCTTCCCGACGGAAGCGAAAAAAGTCCTCGACGCCGGCTTTGCCAAAGGCGTGCTGGGCACGGGCGCGAATGCGGCCAAGCACAAGAAACTGCGCGACCAGGCCAACAAGGCTGCCGCCGACGATGCAAAAAACATCGCCAGCGGCGAAGCGTCGGCCATGAAGAGCAAGGATGGCACGGGCTTGATCAACCTGGGCTACGCCTTCGTGACGATGGACCAGTTCGACAAAGGTATCGACCTGATCCAGAAAGGCATCGCCAAGGGCGGCCTGAAACGTGCTGAAGACGCCAAGCTGCGCCTCGGTTACTCCTACGCCATGGCTGGCAAGAAAGATGACGCCATCAAGGTCCTGGAAACGGTCAAGGGCGGCGACGGCGTGGGCGACCTGGCCCGCTACTGGATCCTGTGGCTGAACCGTCCTGCCACGGCAGCGGCGGCACCGGCAGCAGCGGCACAGTAATTCCCGCTCCGTCCAGCATGCGCAAGGCAGTTCCCGGCTCAGGCCGGGGCTGCTTTTTTTTCGACCTTTTTTCATCCTTCCATGCCGCCAGCCACTGTCGCCACCGCCACCGCCGCCGAACGATTGACCAGCCTGGACGCCTTTCGCGGCTTCGTGATCGTCACCATGATCTGGGTCAACTACCTGGCCGGCATGCCCGGCATTGCCTGGTGGCTCGAACATGCGGGTCCCCGCGCCGACGGCATCAGCATGCCGGACCTGGTCTTTCCCGGCTTTCTGTTCATGGTCGGCATGGCTATTCCGCTGGCCTTGCAGCGCCATTGCGGCCACGTCACGCCAGCCCTGCTGGGACGCCTGCTGTGGCGCTCCGCCAGCCTGATGCTGGCCGGCGTGGTGCTGGCGAACGCCTACCGCTACGATGCGCAGGCGGCGCTGCTGCCGCACGCCGTGTATTTCCTGCTGTTTTACGTGGCCATGATCCTGCTGTGGCGCCAGGGCGCGGGCAAGCTTGAGCTGGCTGCGGGCGGCGCCCTGATGCTGTTCCTGCTGGCGACGTTTCGCGGTGAATTGAATGCGGAATTTTCCAGCACCTGGCTGCAACCGTCCTGGTGGGGCATCCTCGGCATGATCGGCTGGTCTTACCTGCTGTGCAGCCTGCTGTACCTGGCATGCCAGGGCAGCGGCACGGCGCTGATGGGCATGCTTTCCCTGCTGATCGCACTGTACATGGGCGGCATGGCGGGCAGCCTGGATTTCCTGCCGGCGGGTATCAACGGGTTTGTCAACGTGCCGCAAGTGCTCGGTTCGACGGCGGCCAATGTGCTGGCCGGCACCCTGGTGGGCCGGCTGTTCCTGCGTGGCGCGGCATTGAACCATGCCCAGAAGATACGTTTCATGGCGTGGTTCGCGCTGGGCCTGCTGGTGGCCGGCCTGCTGCTGCGGCCGTATCACCACATCAACAAGATCACGGCAACGGAATCCTACACGCTAGTGTGCAGCGCCATCATCCTGGCCCTGTTCCTCGTGTTTTATGTCGTCATCGACGTGTGGCGCTGGCGTGCCTGGGCGGTGGTGCTGTTGCCCGCCGGAACCAATGCCCTGTTCGCCTACATCGTGCCCGACCTGTGGCAGCAACTGGCAACCGTGCTGCACCTGCCGCACTTCTGGTGGCCGTATCTTGAAACGGGCGGCGCGGCCGGCCTGTGGAATGCCGCCGCCGTCACCGCCCTGATGCTGCTCTTCACGGCCCTGGCCACACGCCATGGCCTGAAGCTGAAGTTTTAGACCTTGATATAGATCTTGCGCTTGTCCATGCCGTAGGCGATCAGCCAGCACAGCAGCATGAAGCTGACGGCAAACAGCAAGGAGCCCACGCGCGCCGGCGCCCAGCCCGTAAACCACTGCTGGTACAGCCACTGGTAGAGGTTGCCGCCACCGATGCGCACGGTAAACGCGATGATCACCAGCACTTCCGACACCAGGTAGATGAACAGGGTGTTCTTGCCGAAGACTTCAAAAAAATACGTCCAGCCCGTGATCTTGCGCACGTCGATGATGAACATCAGCAGCGCCAGCAGCAGCAAGTCCAGGCCGATACCCAGCATCACGTAAGAGCTGGTCCACAGCTTCTTGTTGATCGGAAACACTTCATTCCAGCACAGGGCCACCGCCCCGCAAATGGCGCCGGCCACGGCCAGCTGATACAGGCTCGAGCGCAATTGCATCGGTGCCGCCTGGCGCAGGAAGCTGCCCGCCAGGTAGCCGGCAATCACATTGACGATAGCTGGCAAGGTGCCGAGGATCCCTTCCGGATCGAAGGCGATGCCTTCGCCGTGGTACAGGTGGCTGTCGCCCAGCAGGATCAGATCCAGCTTGGCCGGCGCGTTGCCGTGCAGGCTGTAGTCGCCCCAGGTCGCCAGGATGGCCCAGTAGCCAAGCAAGGCGCAGGCGCTGAAGACCAGCGCGCCCCGCGTCTTCCAGCAATGGAGGATCAGGGCGGCGGCCAGGTAGCACACGGCGATGCGCTGCAGCACGCCGGGGATGCGCGTGTGCGACAGGGGCGACCAGGCGAACTGGCCCGCATCGTCGAGCTTGAAGAAGGGAAACCAGTACAGCAGGAAGCCCAGTAAAAAGATCAGCGCGCTGCGCTTGCACAGCTTGGCCAGCACGGCGCCATGACCCAGGTTTTCATACTTGCCCAGCGCAAAGGCCAGCGCATTGCCGACGACAAACAAAAAGCTGGGAAAGACCAGGTCCGTCACTGTAAAACCATGCCATTCGGCATGCAGGAACGGCGCATACACGCTGCCCCAGTCGCCCGGCGTATTGACGACGATCATCAGGGCGACGGTCAGGCCGCGCAGGACGTCGAGGGCGAGGTAACGCTGGTTCATGGCTGCGCCCCCTTCAGAATAGGCGCCAGGGCCGTGCCCAGCACCTGCTGCGCATCGCCGCTCAATTCCCAGAACATGCCACCGCGCAAGCCCTTGTCGCGGATATAGCGCACTTTACGGGCCACCGATTGCGCATCTTCATAGCTGATGAAAACGCCGCTGTCGCGGTTATACAGATACGGCACTTGCGATGCAGCATTCCAATGGCGCTGGAAACCGCGCGCGCCCTTGCCATCGACCAGGTAACCCTGCTCGAGCAGATGCCGGTACGTGAATGTCGGCGTACCGTCATTGCCGCTGGCCGCGCCCTGGCAAGGCTGGTACAGGCCGTCACCGCGGGGACCGGCGGCGCACTGCTTCCAGCCATAGCCATAGAAGGGCACGCCCAGCACCAGCTTGGCGGCAGGCACGCCGGCGCGCAGGAAGCGCGTCACGGTGGCGTCCGCGTGCAGCCCCTTGTCGCGCTGCGGGTCGGCGGGATCCGCATACAGGGGTGCCAGCTGGCCATTCTCGGCATCCCACACGCCACGGTAGTCATACGTCATCAGGTTGATCCAGTCCAGCTGTGCCGCCAGGCGGACGATCCAGCCCGGCGCGGCGTCGCTGTCATCGGTCAGGCTGGCATGTGCGCCAGCGGCGATGGTGATCAGGTAATGGCGGCCGGCCGCCTGCTTGCCAGCCTGGTCGAAGGCGCTGCGCAATTCGGCAACCAGGCGCACATAGTTTTCCTTGTCGTCGCCGCGGTGGCAGACCTTGCCTTCGATGCAGGGAATTCCCCCCGTGGCCGGGTGCTCCCAGTCGATATCGACGCCATCGAGGCCATGCCGGCGCACCAGCTCCAGCGCGGAGGCGATGAATACCCGGCGCGCGGCAGGCGTGGCGGCCACGTCCGAAAAGCGGTTCGACCAGATCCAGCCGCCCACCGACAGCAGGACGCGCAGCCGCGGATTGCTGTGTTTGAGAGCATTGAGTTTGCGCAAGTTGTCGGCATCGGTTTGCGGTGCCGACAGCACGATGCTGCCATTGGCCGGTCGGGACGGCTTGCCGTCCGCATCCAGGCAGGCGCTCACGCCGCCGCCATCGGGCGCGGGATTGCCATGTTCGCCATCCCAGCAGATGTCGGCGAACGCGTACTGGATCAGGCTGACATTGCCAGCGCGAATATTGTGCTCGTTAACGGGAAAATCGGCCGATTTCCAGCCGGGATAATAAGCCACCACTTCCGGCGCAAAGGCCGGAGCGGCAGGCGCGGCGGAGGCGGCCAGTGGCAGCGCGCAGGCGAAGCAAGCCAGCATTGCGTGTAATGTCATCGGATGTATCCCACCATGTAAAGAAAACCATCTTGCAATAAAAAAATGGCGGAGCCAGCTGCGCTCCGCCATTGTCATGCCATCCCGGGTGTCCGCCGGGAGGCATCAACTACATAAAACGTCTTACATCTTGCCTTGCAGTGCCAGGTAGATCTGACGGCCGTTCTTGTAGAACGCGCCCGGCATGTCATCCGAACCTGGGGTCTTGATGGTCGAACGCGACAGTGGATTGTTCAAGTCCTTGCCGTCCAGGGTGATGGCCAGGTTTTCCGTCAACTGGTAGGCGATCGATGCGGACAGGCCGCCGATGCCAGCCTGGTAGGCGGCGCTGCGACGCGAGGTGCCGTTCAGGAATTCCGAACGGTAGCTGTACGTCAGGCGTGCGCTGAACTTGTCGTTTTCAAAGAACGCGCCAATGTTATACGCATTTTTCGAGGTGCCGATCATCGTGCATTCGCCGAAATCACCGCATGGCGAACCCTTGACGTTGCCCGTTTCCTTGCCATCGGTATAGGTGTAGTTGGCGTTCACACCGAAGCCTGCTGGCAACGCTTGCACATACGACAGTTCCAGGCCTTTGACTTCCGCCGTGGTATTGGTTGGCGTGCCAACTTCATACTGGGTGAACTTGTTCTGCAACTGGTTGTAGAACGTCGTCACACCTTTGCCGTAGGTGACATACCCATCAAGCGACGAGTAGAAGATACCAGCCGAGACCATCGATTTTGGCGCGAAGTACCATTCCACGCCGATGTCGGCGTTGTTCGAACGGATAGGACGCAGGTTAGGATTGCCGGCGTTGCCGTCGAGCTGGTTGTCGCGCAGATCCAGGCCAGCCATCATGCCCAGTTCAGGACGGGCCATGGTGCGGCTGATACCGAAACGGCCGATGATATCCTTCGTCACATCCAGGCGGAAGTTGGCGCTAGGCAAGAAATCGTTATACGTGTTGGTGTAGTTCTTGATTTCGTACTGGGCAGCCGGGTTCAGCTCGTAGCGGTTGACGTCTTCCTTGGTATGCACATAGCGCACGCCAAAGTTACCCGACAGGCCTTCCGTGCTGAAGTTCGCCATCGCGTAGACCGACTGGGTCGGTTCCTTGATGTTGAACTCGGACTGGCGCAGGTTGCCTTCATACGTGGCGTTATCCTTGAGCCACTTGTTGACGCTCGCTTGCGAGAACGTCCAGTAGCCGGCGCCGTTCACGCCCAGGTCCTTGAAGTTGCTCGGGAACGAGGTCAGGCCATCCATCGGCAGGTTGGCGGTGACGCCCAGCGATGGCTTGGCGACGATGCCGATGGCGGTCAGGTCACGCTTGTGTTCCGCGACGCGGGCACCGAATTCCACCGACGAGATCGCTGGCAAGTCCAGTTTCAGGATACCGTCGATCTGGCCATAGGTTTCCTTGTCGTTCGCGGTGACGTGCGAACCGTAGGTGTAAGGTGTTGCCTGACGGCCGCCGATCGAGAACTTGTTCGCGCCCGGGGTATCGTAGATCACGCCATGGCTGGCGCCGTTCTGGGTGTAGCCGCCGCCCGTCCAAGGCATCCAAACGCCCAGCGCGCCGCTTTCCGTGTTGCCCACGCCCTTGGTCGTGCCGACTTTACCCGAGAAAGTCAGGCGGTCATTGACGCGGTATTTGGCATCGATGTTGAAGAAGTCGGACTTGCTTTCCGCCACAGGACGGCTGAACTCTTCCTGCACTGCGCTGGAATAGCCGGCGCAGATGGCGCCGCAATTGGCTGGCACGGTGGTGTGCAAGCCGGTAACGATACCACCCTTGTAGGTGCCGCTGACGTTGCCGACAGGATAACCGCCCTTGCTGCCCGTTTCCAGGCCCACGGTCTGGATGAAGTTATGGTTGATGTTGGGGGCGTCGAGTTCGGAGTGGAACAGCGTGAAGTCCAGGGTCAGCGCGCTGCTCGGCTTGATCTGCACGTCGATCAGGCCGCCCTTGCGGGTGCGTTCCTGTTCGAACCAGGCGGTGCCGCCCATGTAGTTGACGCGGCCACCGGCCGAACCTGGCAAGGCGCCAGCGACTGCCGAATCCGCGGCAACGCCGTCATACCAGACGCCATTTTCCTGGCCGACGCGGCTCAGTTTGCGCTTCTGATAGAAGCCCTGCAGCATCACACCCATGGTGTTGTTATCGTTCTTCCAGTTCAGCATGCCGCTCACTTGCGGATCTTTCTTGCCCGAGTTGGACGAGTACACGGCGCCCAGGCTGACCTGGCCCGTAATTTGTTTCTTGAAGTCCAGCGGTTTGCGCGATTCGATATCGATCACGCCCTGTGCGCCGCCTTCCAGCAGGTTCGCTTGCGAACCTTTGTGCACGGTGACGCGGCCGATCAGTTCGGAAGGGAACAGCGAGAAGCTGACGCTGCGGCCACCGCCGATGATGTTGTCGGCAAACCAGTCGCCGCTGCTGACCGAGTGGCCATTGAAGGTGGTCAGGGTCAGGCCGAACGGTGTGCCGCGCAGTGCCACGCGGTCATTTTCGCCAAAGCTGCCTTCGTTGCCGCCTGCGGCGGCGACGCTGACGCCGGGCACGCGTTGCAGCGAGTCGGCGATGTTTTTATCAGGCATCTTGCCCACGTCTTCAGCCGTGATCACTTCGACCAGGCTGTCGGAATTGCGTTTTTGGTTCAAGGATTGTTGCAGCGATGCACGGATACCCGTCACGACGACGGTCTGGCCTTCGTCAACTTCGGCCGCTGCTGCCGGCTTGGCTGCCACGGCTTCCTGCGCATGCGCCGAGAAACTCGCGCCTGCCATCAACATAGCCACAGCAGCGGCGATAGGCGTCAAATTGCGTGCTGCAGAGCTAGCTGTCAAATTGCGTTTCATGTACTCCCCCTTGATTTAGGCTCCAGGATTGGATCCTTTTCATTTTTAATGTAGGTCTTCTTTCCAGCCGCCCACTCTCGCCGGCATGCTGCAGACCCTTCGGCACAACCACTTACAAAACCAATTCAACGCCAATATACTACTATCCAATACCAGAACACTACCAGTTGCAACTTTTTTTTTATAACGTTGCTTGAATCACACAGACCACTTTATCTAAATCAATCCGTAGCCCGTATGAGCAGGCTAAATCCCAGCGAAGCCAGGCATAAATTGCTGGCATGACAATTCAAATTGGTTTTATAACGGCCTTTTTTGGTATTATCCAGCGACACAAAACAGATACAGAGCGCGTCTGCAACGCGCCGTAACGGAGACCCTCAGCGTATGACAACCCTGGCTCACATCATGCAAGGCCTGGGGCAGACGAGTAGCCTGCCCCTGTACCAGCAACTGCAGCGCGCGCTGCGCGAAGCGATCGACAAGCGCATCCTCGGCCCCGAAGAAGCCCTGCCGGCCGAGCGCCAGCTGGCCAGCGACCTGTCCGTCTCGCGCATCACCGTGCGCAAGGCGATCGATGGCCTCGTCAACGAGGGCTTGCTGGTGCGGCGCCCCGGCTCGGGTAATTTCATCAATACGCGCATCGAGAAAAATTTCGCCAAGCTGACCTCGTTTTCCGAGGATATGCGGGCACGCGGACGCACGCCGCGCAGCGTGTGGCTCAAGCGCGCGGAGGGCACCGTCACGCCGGAAGAGGCCTTGCGCCTGCGGCTGTCGCCGGGCGCGCCCGTGTACCGCTTCCACCGCATCCGCTATGCGGACGAGGTGCCGATGTGCCTGGAATACGCGACCATCGTCGCCAGTTGCCTGCCGAACCTCGACGCTGTCGATATCTCCATGTATGACGCGCTGGAACAGGCGGGCAACCGGCCCGTGCGCGCCTTGCAACGGCTCAGCGCCTTGTTGTTGACGGGGGAGCAGGCCAGCCTGTTGCAGGCGGAGGAAGGCGACGCGGGATTGTCGGTGGAAAGACTGGGCTTTTTGCGCGATGGCCGTGCCGTGGAATTTTGCCGCTCCTACTTCCGCGGCGATATGTATGACTTCGTGGCTGAATTAAGTACCAATTAATACCAGCTGCCCGAATTTCTGAATACCAGATAAAACCACTTATTGCAGTGCAATATATATGCCGGCATCGCGGCTATATATGCACGACAATGGTGCAATCATCGGCGGCGATTATGAGTCTGCGTGCGGAGAATATAAAAGAACGCCGCGCAATGCGGTTTTGCGCATCGCAGCAAAACGGTGATTATCCGTCAGGAAGCGGGCGCGGCGCGGCGGCCCACGCACAGCAAAATCACGCCCAGCGCCACGCACAGCCAGCCGAATAGCGGCCCCAGCCATCCTGCCCAGGTAGCGACGCTCGGGTGCGCCGGCAGCGGCGCCAGCACGGTACTGCCCGGCATGGCGCTGCTGGCCCGCTCCGCCAGCACGCGTCCATATGCATCGCTGACCGTCAGCACACCCTCGCGCGCCGCGCGCAGCACGGCATAACCGTTTTCCACGCCGCGCACCACCGTCATGCGCGCCCCCATCCAGGCGTCCAGCTGGAAATCCCAGGCCGGCACCAGCATCGCCTGCGCCCCGGCCGCGCCATACGCCTGTCCCAGGGGCGCGAAATGCATGTCCTTGCAGATGGCCAGTCCCATGGCCATCCCCGCTACCGGCTGCACGGCATAGGCGTTGCCGGCAAGAAACTCGCGCTCGGGCGGCGCCAGATGATGTTTTTGATAGCTGACAGGCACCGCGCCATCGGGCGCGAACAGCCACGCCAGGTTGCGCCGGCCGGCAGCGTCCTGCACGCCCAGCCCCAGGGTGATCCACACGCCCGTGCTACGCGCCAGCGCCTGGAAACGCTGTTGCACGGCGTCCGCCTGCGCTGGGGCCAGCACGGCTATCTTTTCCGGCAACAGCACCAGCTTGGCGCCCTGCCCGGCCAGTTCTTCGACATGGCGCGCGTACTGCTCCCAGATGGCTTGTGCGCGCGCTGGCGGCGTGGCCAGGCCGATAAAGTCATCGATGGCCACCAGCCCCGCCAGCGGCCCTGCCGGCGCCAGTGCCGGCGCGCCCTGCACGCGCCAGGCACCACCGGCAAACGCCACCGCCAGCAGCAACACGGCAGCGCCCGCCGCTGGCGCATACGCGCGACCGCCTGCCAGCAGCAAGGCCAGCGCGGAGGGCGCCAGGCACAGCAAAAACAGCAGGCCAGGCACGCCCGCCAAGGCCGCCACCTGCAGCACGGCAAGGTTATCCGCTTGCGAATACGCGAGGCTGCCCCAGTTACCATCGGGCAGCAAGGCCGCCATCAGCGTATCGATGGCCACCCACAGCACGGGATACGCCAGTACCGTCCAGGACGCCCGGTAGCGCAGCACGAGGCGCCGCGCGGCCAGCACCACCAGCAGCCATAACAGTGCCTTGACGGCGATCACGGCCAGCACGGCCGGCAAGGGCATGAGCAGGCGGAAATAGGCAAAGTTCGATGACAGGCCCAGCACGGCGGCCAGGAACGTCATCCAGGCCGCATCGCGGCGCGACGAGCGCAGGGCCAGCCACAGCACGGGCAGCGGCGCGCACCAGGCCAGCCAGCCCAGCGGCTGCGGTCCCAGCACCCAGTGAAGGGGCAGGCCCGCCGCCAGCGCGGCGGCGGTTTGCAACAGGCGCTGGCGCAGCGCGGTGCCACCGGCAAACGCAGCCGATGCAGTCAAGGTCGGGAACATGCTCAGGCTTTCAAGGGGAGCCAGATTTCCACACCGCCGATGCCGCTGGCGGGATCGAAATGCTGGTCGTAGCGTTCAAAATCGGGCGCGTCGGCCACTTCCAGCCCGGACTGGGGCAGCCATTCGTTCCACACCGTGTGCCAGGTGGCGCGGATGGTGGAAATATGCGCGCGGTGATGAAACACGGCGTAGCGCTGCGGCGCGATGCGCAGCCGCGTCCAGCTCTCGGGGGCCTGGGAAAAGTCGCTTACCGGCATGGCGCACAGGTAATCGAAATTGCCTGCGTCGTCATTGTTGCAGCACACGCCATACACCAGCTGGCCGGGCGCCACATGGGGCAGGAAGCGCTGCCACAGGGCGGGGATGCCGGCAGCCGTTTCTGCGCGATAACGTTCGACGAAGCCCGCCACCAGCAAGGCGGGGCCCTGCTCGAAACGGGGCGCTTCCAGGGGCACGCCCGGCGCCACATCCAGTTTGATGGCCTCCACCAGCGCGAGGTTGGCGACATGGCGCTGGGCCCGTACCCGCTCCGGCGTGATCTGGAACTGCTCGCGGAAGGCCCGCGTAAATGCCTCGTGGGAACTGTAGCCCGCTTCCAGCGCGACGGCGAGGATGTCTTGCGCGCCCTGCGCCAGCGCGCGGGCCGCCTCGCTGAGCCGGCGCGCCCGCACATAGCGCATCACGGAGTGGCCCGTGGCCAGGCCAAACGCGCGCGTCAGGTGACACGGCGAGGCCCCGCCCACGTGGGCGATGTCGCCGAGCGAGATATTCTCCGCATAGTGCGATTCGATATACCAGAGTGCCTTGGCCAGATAGTGCATGAACGCTTCCCGTTGAACGAGCAGCGACTGTAGCATTTTCGGGGGAAGTGGATTTGACTGGAATTGCGCAATACGGGCTTATTTCCGGGTGCGCTTTTCGTACACCAGCTGGCCGCTGCTGATGCGCGCCAGCTCGGCCATTTCCTGGGCCAGGAAGGCAAGCAGGTCGTCGATGCTGACGACGCCGGAGAGCGCGCCCAGGCTGTTGACCACGGGCAGGCGGCGGATGCCGTTGACGCGCATGCGTTCGATGATGTCATAGACGTCCTCGTCTTCGCTGGCGGTAAGCAGCTGCGCGCTCATGATGTCGCCCACCAGCAGGCTGGCGGGGTCGAGGCCCAGGGCAATGACGGAAATGACGATATCGCGGTCGGTGAGGATGCCGATGGGGACGCGCTCGCCGTTCGGCTGTTCGGCCACGATCAGGTCGCCCACGTGGTGCTGGCGCATCAGCAGCGCCGCGTCCTGCACGCTGGTGTCACGCTGGCAATGGATGGTGTGCAGGGTACAGATGTCGCCGATGCGCATGTCGCCACTCCGTTTGAGGCAGAGTGTCCACGCTACGCCAGCCCACCGTGGCGGGCTTGAGGCACATCAATGAAACGGGTCTTACTTTTCTTCGGGGGGCGGCAGGAAACAGGCTTCGACGATTTGCAGGTCGTTATCCTTGGCGAATTCGCGCACGAAGTGAAACGCCATCGGCTCGATCTCGCGCAACTTCGTGTTGACCACCACCGATTTGACGCCATTGACGACGGTCGGGCGCACGTAGGGCGAATACTGGAGGTGCGCATTGCGCCCGCCACCTTCGGGATTGAAACAGGACATCACTCCACAAAGGCGCTCGGCCCAATCGCTGGGTCGGAATTGCTTGCCATTGCTGGTGAGACCAAGGATGAAGAACTCGTCTGAGAGTTCCCCTGTTTTTTGAGATAACTCGGCCATGTGGCTTGTCGGGACTGGATTGCGTGAATGGCCCCGGCGGGTAAGCCGGGCTGGTAATTCAACTACGTTTGCTGCGGTAAGCCAGTATTATATCTTATAGAAGACTTGGGTTCTACCTCGATCTGCCCTGACTATGCAAACAGGGGCCGGCACGCCTTGCGCGCCAGCCCCTATTTTAACCTTGTTCCACGCGCAAGGCGCATGGATGGCGCATGTGCGCCCGCGTCAGCCGAGGAAAACGGCGCCCGACATCAACAGCAGCAGCAGCATCCACAGCAGCAAGGCGCGCCACACGAGGCCCACGGTGCTCTGCAAGGCGCGCGCGCCCGGCTCTTCGCCTGGCAGGATATCGCTTTCGCTGTCGCTGTCATCGACGGCCATGTCCGGCGTGACGAGCACGCGGGCCGCCGTTTCCGCTGGCGTGCCCAGGCGTACGCCCATGGCGCCGCCGCCGGCCGTCAGAATGATGCCGATGGCCTCATCCTGCCAGCGCTGGGCGAAGTTGCGCCAGGCGTAGATGGCATCCTCGAAATTGCCGACCACGGCAAACGCCACGGCCGTCAGGCGCACGGGGATCCAGTCGATCCAGTAAAAGGCGCGCGCGGCGAACTGGCCGAACGCTTCATTGCGCATGTGCTCGGGTTCGTTCCAGGCGCGCGCCAGGTATTCGGCCACACGGTACATCACGGCACAGGCAGGGCCCAGCGGCATGAGGAACCAGAAGAACACGCCAAATACATTGCGGTGCGTGGTGACCAGGGCTTTTTCCACGGCGATGCGGGCGATTTCGCTCGCTTCCATGCCCACCGTGTCGAGCTTGGTCCACTCGGCCAGCAAGGTGCGCGCGGTCGCTTCGTCGCCGGCGCTCAAGGCCAGCTGGATCGACGTGAAGTAATGGCTGTAGTGACGGAAGCCCAGGGTCAGGTAGACGATGAGGACGTTCCAGGCAAAGGCCAGCAGGGTCAGCTGATAATGCTGCAAGAGCCAGTAAATGCCGGCCGTCGGCACCATCAGCACGCCGATCATGAGGAACCAGCCCATGCGGCCATGGTTGGCGTGGCCGGCATTGAACCAGGTCTCCATGCGCATTGCCAGGCTCTTGATTTCGGCGTAGATCGGATTGTCCGCGCGCAAAGGTTTGAGCTGCTCGATCAGCAATGCGCAAAGTATGGAGAGAAATGTCATCAAACGTCCTTTTTGTCTTTTTCAGCAATACCGCAATGCCCGCTACGATAGCGCAGTGCAGTGCTGGAATCAAACTTATTACGTGCGGGGCGCCATTTTACGCGCGCAAGAGGTGAAACAGATTGCGCAGCATGCCGGCGGTGGCGCCCCAGATGTAGAAGCGCTCGTACGGCATGGCGTAGAACGAGCGCCGTCCGCCGGGCAATTCCACCGACAGGCGCTGATGGTTGAGGCCATCCATGAGGAAGACCAGCGGCACTTCGAAGATTTCCGCCACTTCGGACGGGTCGGCGCGCAGCTCGAACGGCGGCGTCACCAGGCCCACCACGGGCGTGACCTGGTAGCCAGTACCCGTCAGGTAATCGGGCAGGCAGCCCAGCACTTCGATATGCTCGCGCGCCAGGCCCACTTCTTCTTCCGTTTCGCGCAAGGCCGTGGCGATGGGCGACGCATCGAAGGCTTCGCTGCGCCCGCCTGGAAAGCTGACCTGGCCCGCATGGCTGCTCAGGTGGTCCGTGCGCATGGTCAGCAAGATGGTCAAGCCCTGTGGCCGTTGCACCAGGGGAATGAGCACGGCGGCGCGCACGGGCACGGCACGGGCGGAAAGAAAATCCTGGGTAATCTCGGGCTGCCAGTCAGGCTGTTCGGCCAGGCGCTGGCGCAGCCAGCCGGGCGTCAGGCGCACGGCGTCCAGCGCCGCCTCGCCGGCGATCGAATCGATGGCTAGTTGTTTTGGATCAAATGCGATGGTGGCCATGCAGCTTGTCCCATTGGCAATTCAAAATAAAAAAAGGGCGCCGCGAGGCACCCTTTTCCCAACGCAGACGCTGATATTACGCGCTTGCTTTCGCCACAACGCGGCGATTTGGCAATTTTTCTTTGATACGCGCCGATTTACCCGAACGCTCACGCAGATAGTACAGCTTGGCGCGGCGAACGTCACCACGGCGTTTCACTTCGATCGAAGCGATCAGCGGCGAGTACAGTTGGAACGTACGCTCAACTCCTTCGCCGGACGAGATCTTGCGAACGATGAAGTTCGAGTTCAGGCCACGGTTACGACGGGAGATAACGACGCCTTCGTAAGCCTGGGCGCGCTTGCGCGTACCTTCGACTACGTTGACGCTGACGATAACGGTATCGCCTGGTGCGAATTCAGGAATGGTTTTACCCAGACGAGCAATTTCTTCCTGCTCTAATTGTTGAATCAAGTCCATTTTATAACTCCGAAAACCATCATGCCGGCGCACTGTGGATAGCAAGTATCCGCCCGGTAGAGGATGGGTATTACCAATTTGGGCAACATGCCCGGCACTGCAAGGCCACCCTGCTTGCCGTCCGAAAACGGCTTACAGGCTGGCCAGGAATTTTTCGTCGGTCTTGCTGAGCAAGCCGGCGGCACGCGCGCTGACCAGCAGGTCAGGCCGCTTTGTCGCGGTCGCTTCCAGCATGCGCTGGCGGCGCCACTTGACGATCTCGGCATGGTTTCCACCCATCAAGACGGGCGGCACGGCCATGCCTTCATATGTTTCCGGCCGCGTGTAGTGCGGCGAATCGAGCAAGCCATTGACGAAGCTGTCCTCGATGGCCGATGCCTCGGTGTTCAAGACACCCGGCAACAGGCGGATCACCGCATCCATCAGCGCCATGGCAGGCAACTCACCGCCCGACAGGACAAAGTCGCCGACGCTGATTTCTTCGTCGACGCAACGGTCCAGCAAACGCTGGTCCACGGCTTCATAGCGGCCACACAGGATCACCAAACCAGGTTCGGCTTTCAGTTGCGTGACGCGCTCGTGCGTCAACGGACGGCCTTGCGGCGACATGAACACCACGCGGGGCGCCGCCAGACCGAGGTCAAGCTGACGCTGCTTCGCGGCAGTAATTGTCGCTTCAAGGGGACGGGCCATCATCACCATGCCGGGGCCGCCGCCATACGGGCGGTCATCCACGGTACGGTGATTGTCGGTCGTGAAATCACGGGGATTCCACAGCGACAAGCCACATTTCCCCTGCTCGAAGGCGCGCCGGGTCACACCCGACTGCGTCAGCGCGGCAAACATTTCCGGGAACAGGGTCACGACATCAAATTGCATCGTTCACCATCCTGCAAAGTTTGCCCGGCGCAAAGTTAAGCGCAGGCGGTTTAATAATCGAGGCCCCAGTCGACCGTGATCTTGCTGGCAGCCTTGTCAACGTTAATGACAAACTGGCCAACAAACGGGATCAGGCGCTCAGGCGCCTTTTCAACGGTCTCATCGGCAGTGGCGACGGGCGTAACGCGCAAGATCGACTGCGGACCATTGCTCATCATGTCGTGCACTGTGCCGAGGCACTCGCCTTGCAAATTCTCGACTGTCAGCCCGATCAGATCGGACCAATAAAATTCATCGGCCGTCAGCGTCGGGAAATGGCTACGCGGAATTTGCACAGAGACGCCTTTCAGCGCTTCTGCGGCATCCCGCCCGACCACACCCACCAGCTGGGCCACGACGTCGCCGCCGTGTAACTTCGCTTGCCTGACTTGAACATCATGCAAGGTCGGTTTATCAAACCACCAGGTTTTGACGCTTAATAATGCATCCGCATCTTCGGAGAAAGGAGTGATCCTGACTCCGCCAGCAATGCCATAAGCACCGGAGACATAGCCTACCTGTACCAGGTCATCGGGGACTTTCACCCCGGATGCAGTCTTGACCGTCAAACCAGTGATCTAATTAAGCTGCTGCTTTGTTGTTGCTGGCTACCAGGCGAGCAACGGTTGGCGACAATTGTGCGCCAACGCCTTGCCAGTAGGCCAGACGGTCTGCGGTGATACGCAGTGGAACTTCGCCACCTTGCGCCATCGGGTTGTAAAAACCGATACGCTCAA
This sequence comes from Janthinobacterium sp. EB271-G4-7A, assembly GCF_020858075.1. Taxonomy (NCBI): domain Bacteria; kingdom Pseudomonadati; phylum Pseudomonadota; class Betaproteobacteria; order Burkholderiales; family Oxalobacteraceae; genus Janthinobacterium; species Janthinobacterium sp. EB271-G4-7A. Next base: position 313,306 of record NZ_JACYMI010000002.1, on the reverse strand, counting down.
TGAAGCGACCATCGCGGCGATTGCGCGAATCAGTAGCGACGATGTTGAAGAACGGGCGCTTCTTGGCGCCTCCACGAGCTAAACGAATAACGACCATAATATTTCCAAAAAGTGTGCTGAGGCGGAAAAAGCCGCAAATTATAGCGCGCTTTACCGCCAGGCAGCAAGCGTTATGATGACGGGCGTGTAATTTGGGCTAATCAAACATTATGACCAGTCATGGCCGAAGACGCAATAGGCGCGTGCGTCTATCGTGCCTGCCATGCCACGTCCAGGCGATGATCTTGCACGACAGCATCGCCTGAATGCCGTCTGAAAGTGCTATCGTTGCGGCAAGCAATGACCGATACTGGCAATCTTTACCGATGAGCAACTCTGGAGTCCCATGACCACCGCCACCATTTTGCAACAGTCGCACAAGAACAAGGCATTCACAACACTACTGGCCTTCCTGCTGGGCATGCTGGGCGCCCACCGCTTCTACCTGCATGGCAGCAAAGACCGCTGGGGCTGGCTACACCTGGCCGCCCTGCCCGCTAGCTTGCTGCTGCGCCAGCTGTTTCCCGAGGCCGACTGGTTTTACCAGATTTTGCCACTGACCCTGTCCGCCCTGGGCGGCTTCCTGGAAGCGCTGGTGCTGGGCCTGATGCCGGACGACAAGTGGGATGCGCGCTACAACGCCGCCTCCGGCCGCCTGTCGGACACGGGCTGGCCCCTGGCCGTGGTGCTGGTCGCTACCTTGATGCTAGGCGCAGGCGTGCTGATCGCCACCATGGCGCGCCTGTTCGACTTGCTATATACAGGCGGTGCCTACGGTTAATTTCCATGCGGAAAATGACTTCAGATATGGCGCGCCACACGCACATGTAAGTGTTGGTAAGCAATCATGATTTTCCTCTATACTGCATTCACAATGCCGACATTACTGGCACATTTAACACCCCCTAGGAGAAGATCATGATTCGTCGCCCACTCATCCTCGCAGTCGCCATCACGGCCCTGTTCAGCACCTCCACCTTCGCGCAAAACCTGTCGCCGAAGGCGCAATACGCCTACGACACCAAGCAAGCCAGCACGCGCTATGCGGACGACAAGAAACTGTGCGCAGAAGAAAGCAGCTCGAAAGCCCGCATGCAATGCCTGCGCGACGCCAAGGGCGAATACGACCAGGCCATCATCAACGCCAAGGCCGCGCAAAAGGCTGGCAATTCGTACGCAGGCCAGAACAACAAGCCAGCCCAACAGCAAATCTGCGCCGAGTGCGGCAAGGTGCTGGCAGTCAACGTCGCTGAAAAAGCGGGCGAAGGCGGCGCGCTGGGCATGATCGGCGGCGGCGTGGCCGGCGCCCTGCTGGGCCGCCAGGTCGGCGGCGGACGCGGCAAGGACCTGGCCACCCTGGCCGGCGCCGCCGGCGGCGCTTTCGCAGGCAAGCAAGTCGAAGGCCACATGAAAAACAGCAAGGTGTGGACTGTCACCGTGCAATACGAAACAGGCGCCAAGGCCGACTTCGCATTTGACCAGGATCCTGGACTGGCGGCTGGCGACCTGGTGCGCAATTCCGGTAATGGTATTGCCAGAAGATAAGCCCAACCCAAGAAAGACCGGGGTCGTACCCTGAGGGTACGACCCCGGAATTTGCTTTGGGGCTAAAAAAAGAAAAAGCGCTGGAGAGTGATCTCCAGCGCTTTTTGCATTCAACCAGCTTGCACTGGCCAAGCTTCAACTTAAAACTGCTCTTCCGACAAGGCCATCACGCCGGCGCTGCCATCGATGATGGTGGCGCGCAGTCCTGGCGCTTGCGACAGGATGTGGTCGGCAAAGAAGCGCGCCGTGGCGATTTTTGCCTTGTAGAACGAAGCGTCGCCGCTGCCCTCGCCCAGCTTTTGCTGCGCCACCACGGCCGCGCGCGCCATTTGCCAGCCACCCAGCACGATGCCGGCCAGTTTCAAATAGGGCACGCTGCCCGCGAACACGGCCTTGATGTCCGTCTTCATGTTCGCCACCACGTACTCGACCACGGCTTCCAGCGCGGCGCTGCCTTCGGCCAGGTGGCGCTGCATGGCCTGGAAGTCGGCGCCGGTCAGCTCGCCCAGCTGGGCTTCCGTGGCGCGCACCTGGGCGATGATGGCTTTCGCCACGGCGCCGCCGTCGCGCACCGTCTTGCGGCCAACGAGGTCGTTCGCCTGGATGGCCGTCGTGCCCTCATAGATGGTGAGGATCTTGGCGTCGCGGTAATGCTGGGCGGCGCCCGTCTCTTCGATAAAACCCATGCCGCCATGCACTTGCACGCCATCGCGCGTGACGTCCTGCGACATTTCCGTGGCCCACCCCTTGATCACGGGCACCAGGTATTCATACGTCGCCAGGCTTTCCGCGCGCACGTCCGCCTCCGGATGGTGGTGCGCCACGTCGCTGATGGCCGCGCCCACGTAGGCCAGCGCGCGCGCCGCCTCCGTCTGCGAGCGCATGGACATCAGCATGCGACGCACGTCCGGGTGGTGGATGATGGACACCGGGCCGGGCGAGCCCGCCAGGTCGCGCGACTGCACGCGGTCCTTGGCGAACGCCACGGCCTGCTGGTAGGCGCGCTCGGCCAGACCGATGCCTTGCAAGCCCACGCCGAAGCGGGCCGCGTTCATCATGATGAACATGTATTCGAGGCCGCGGTTTTCCTCGCCCACCAGGGTGCCGATGGCGCCGCCGTGGTCGCCAAACTGCAATACCGCCGTCGGACTGGCCTTGATGCCCAGCTTGTGTTCGATGGAAACACAGTGGGCGTCGTTGCGCGCGCCCAGGCTGCCATCGGCATTGACGAGGAATTTCGGCACGATGAACAGCGAGATGCCTTTCACGCCAGCGGGCGCATCCGGCGTGCGGGCCAGCACCAGGTGGACGATATTTTCCGCCATGTCGTGTTCGCCGTAAGTGATGAAAATCTTCGTGCCGAACACTTTATACGTGCCGTCGCCCTGCGGCACGGCGCGCGTGCGCACGGCTGCCAGGTCGGAACCGGCCTGCGGCTCCGTCAGATTCATGGTGCCCGTCCACTTGCCGGACACCAGGTTTTCCAGGTAAACCGCCTTTTGCTCATCGCTGCCGGCCGTCAGCAGCGCTTCGATGGCGCCGTCCGACAGCAGTGCCACGAGGGCGAACGAGATGCTGGCAGAGTTGAGCATTTCGATGCACGGCGTGGCCAGGAGCTTGGGCAAGCCCTGGCCGCCGAATTCCGTCGGATGCTGCACGCCCTGCCAGCCCGCTTCGCCATACGCCTTGAACGCTTCCTTGAAGCCTTTCGAGGTCGTGACCTGCCCGTCGTGCCAGAAGCTCGGCTCCTTGTCGCTGGGGCCGTTCAAGGGGGCCACCACGCCGCCGCAGAACTTGGCGTTCTCTTCCAGCACGGCTTCGGCCGTGTCGGGCGTGGCGTCTTCGCAGCCCGGCAAGGTGTGGATTTCGGCCAGGCCGGCCAGTTCGTTCATCACGAACAACATGTCTTTCAGCGGGGCTTGATAGCTCATCTTCTTTTCTCCAAGAAAAAAGCCACGCGCGGCTCGCCGTGTGGGGCGGGCCGGCGTGGCTTTGTCAGTAACAAAACCGGAAGGGGTGTGACTTAACCCAGTTCTTTGACCAGTTGCGGCACGATCTCGAACAGATCGCCCACGATGCCGTAGTCGGCCACGGCAAAGATCGGCGCTTCAGGATCCTTGTTGATGGCGACGATGGTTTTCGAGTCTTTCATGCCGGCCAGATGCTGGATCGCGCCCGAGATACCGACGGCGATGTACAGCGATGGCGCGACGATCTTGCCCGTCTGGCCCACTTGCCAGTCGTTCGGCACGAAGCCGGCGTCGACGGCGGCGCGCGAAGCACCCATGGCGGCGCCCAGCTTGTCGGCCAGCGGCTCGAGGATGTGGAAGTTCTCGGCCGAACCCATGCCACGGCCGCCCGACACGATGATTTTCGCGGCGGTCAGTTCAGGGCGGTCGGACTTGGCCAGCTCGCGGCCCACGAAGGCCGATTTGCCATTGTCGGCAACGGCGGCGACGGTTTCCGTGGCAGCCGAACCGCCGGTGGCGGCAGCCGCGTCGAAACCGGTGGTGCGCACGGTGATGACCTTGATCTTGTCGCCAGATTGCACGGTAGCAATCGCGTTACCGGCGTAGATCGGACGCTCGAAGGTGTCAGGGGAATCGACCTTGGTGATTTCCGAGATTTGCGCGACGTCCAGCTTGGCGGCCACGCGTGGCAGGATGTTCTTGCCGTAGGCGGTGGCTGGCGCCAGGATATGGCTGTAGTTGCCGGCGATGGCCAGCACTTGCTCGGCCACGTTTTCGGCCAGGCCGTCGGCAAAGTATGGCGCGTCGGCCACGATGACTTTCGTCACGCCGGCGATTTGCGCGGCGGCAGCGGCAGCGGCCGATGCGTTCGAACCTGCGACCAGTACGTGCACGTCGCCGCCGCACTGGGCGGCCGCGGTCACGGTGTGGTGGGTGCTGCCCTTTAAGGTAGCGTTGTCGTGTTCAGCAATAACTAATGCGACCATGATGTGTCCTGTAATTGTTCTGGATAAACGGCGGGGCCGCGCTTAGATGACTTTGGCTTCGGTACGCAGCTTGGCGACCAGGGTAGCGACGTCAGGCACCTTGATGCCGGCCGAGCGCTTGGCTGGCTCGACGACTTTCAGGGTCTTCAGGCGTGGCGCAACGTCGACGCCCAGGTCTTCCGGCTTGACGGTCTCGAGCGGCTTTTTCTTCGCCTTCATGATGTTCGGCAAGGTCACGTAGCGTGGCTCGTTCAAACGCAGGTCGGTGGTGATAATCGCTGGCAAGGTCAATGCCAGGGTTTCCAGGCCGCCGTCGACTTCGCGGGTAACGGTGACTTTACCGTCTTCCAGCACGACTTTCGAAGCGAACGTGGCTTGCGGCCAACCCAGCAGGGCTGCCAGCATCTGGCCGGTCTGGTTGCTGTCGTCATCGATGGCTTGCTTGCCCAGGATGATCAGTTGCGGCTGCTCTTTCTCGGCCAGGGATTTCACCAGCTTGGCGACAGCCAGCGGTTCCAGTTCAGTCGTCGTTTCCACCAGGATGCCGCGGTCGGCGCCGATGGCCATGGCCGTGCGCAGGGTTTCCTGGCACTGCGTCACGCCGCAGGAGATGGCGACCACTTCAGTGACCTTGCCAGCTTCTTTCAGGCGCATCGCTTCTTCCAGTGCGATCTCATCGAAAGGGTTCATCGACATTTTGACGTTGGCGGTATCGACGCCAGTGCCGTCACTCTTGACGCGGACTTTGACGTTGTAGTCGACCACGCGTTTGACGGGTACCAAGACTTTCATAGCTATGCCTTTGGGAAATTATAAAAATGACGGATCAAGTGCTGATTGTGCGTTCGATTATAAGAGAAATTTGAATCCTGAACCGAATTTAAGCACGATCGTGCGATTTTTTGTTAGAGCAATCCATCTAAACTGTCCAGCTTTGAGGATTTCAGGGGGCTCGGCCGCTACGCTGCAGGGCAGCAAAAGGGCCTGAAAGTGACGCGGCACGGCAAGGAGAAACCAGGCCGCACCACGGCGGCCCCGGCTGGCAGAATTATTTGCGCTGCATCAGGAAGACGAACTCGGTGCCCGTCTGCACATGCGACAGCAGGGCATTGCCCGTTTGCTTGGCGAAAGCCTGGAAGTCGCGCACGGAACCGGGATCGGTTGCCATGATGCGCAGCACTTCCCCGCTCTGCAGCTCTGACAAAGCCTTTTTCGCCTTCAGAATCGGCAACGGGCAATTCAAGCCCCGCGCGTCGAGTTCTTTGTGAAATTCCATAATCTCGGTATCAAGTAGTGTGTCGCTCATCATCAATATCCCACCATTGTTTTGTTGTACTGATTTTCGACATACTACTCTAAATCAGGGGCATTGACGCGCTGCACCAAAATAGTTCATCGGCTGTTGTGGTGTCACAACGAGATTCCACACGGCAAAACGGCCCACAAACAGTGTCTGCGGGCCGTTTTCAAGGGGCTGTGGGACGAAAACCCCGCATGCCCTCTAGCTTACGCCTTATTTTGCGCGTTCGCCGACCCAGGCCGGCACGCCAGCCAGGGCATTCGCCAGGCCGCTCGGATCGGTGCCGCCAGCTTGCGCCATATCGGGGCGTCCGCCGCCTTTTCCGCCCACTTGCTGTGCAACGAAGTTCACCAGCTCGCCCGCTTTGACCTTGGAAGTCGCGTCCGCCGTCACGCCGGCGATCAGGCTGACCTTACCGTCCGCCACGCTGGCCAGCACGATGGCGGCCGTTTTCAGCTTGTCCTTCAGCTTGTCCATGGTTTCGCGCAAGCGGGCCACGTCGGCGCCGTCCAGCACGGCGGCGAGCACCTTGATGCCGTTGACATCGACGGCTTGCGTGACCAGTTCATCGCCCTGGCCCGAGGCCAGTTTCGATTTCAGCGCGGCCAGTTCCTTTTCCAGCGCCTTCACATGGTCCTGCACCTGGCCGATGCGGGCAGTCAGCTCTTCCGGCTGCGCCTTCAGGGCGTTGGCCGCTTCGACCAGGCGGCGGTTGATGGTTTGCACCAGCGCCAGCGCGCCCTCGCCCGTCACGGCTTCCACGCGGCGGATGCCGGCGGCCACGCCGCTTTCGCCGATGATCTTGAACAGGCCGATGTCGCCCGTGCGCTGCACGTGGACGCCGCCGCACAGCTCTTTCGAGCTGCCGATGTCGAGCACGCGCACTTCGTCGCCGTATTTCTCGCCGAACAGGGCCATCGCGCCATGCTTGACGGCATCGTCAAACGACATCAGGTGCGCTTGCGTGGCACGGTTTTCCAGGATCTCTTTGTTGACGATGGTTTCCACGGCGGCGATCTGCTCGGCCGTCATCGGCGCATTGTGGCTGAAGTCGAAACGGGTCTTGTCCGGGTCGACCAGCGAACCCTTTTGCGCCACGTGGCTGCCCAGCACTTCGCGCAAGGCCTTGTGCATCAAGTGCGTGGCCGAGTGGTTGCGGATGGTGCGCGCGCGCTTGGCCGTATCGACTTGCGCCGAGACGGCGTCGCCTACCTTCAGCACGCCCGATTCCAGCACGCCGTGGTGGCCAAACACGTCGGCCTGGATTTTCAGCGTGTCGCTGACGGCAAAACTGCCTGCGCCCGAGGAAATCACGCCCTGGTCGCCCACCTGGCCGCCCGATTCCGCATAGAACGGCGTGGTGTCGAGCACGACGATGCCATCCTGGCCCGCCTTCAGTTCCTGCACTGGCGTGCCGGCCGCGTACAGCGCCACGACCTTGCTGCTGAACGTCAATTGATCGTAGCCGACGAAGGTGTTTTTCTCGCCCGTGTACTCGACCTTGCTGTCCTTGTGCGTCTTGCCGCCCTTGCGCGACAATTCCTGGCTTTCCTTCAGGGCAGCGTCGTAGCCGGCCTGGTCGAAACTGATATTGCGCTCGCGGCAGATATCAGCCGTCAGGTCTGGCGGGAAGCCGTACGTTTCATACAGGGTGAAGGCGGTGGCGCCGTCGATGCCGGTGGCATCCTTGGCCAGCTGCGCTTCCAGCACTTTCATGCCCGTTTCCAGGGTTTCGCCGAAACGCTCTTCCTCGGCTTTCAGCATGCTGGCGACGTTGTCCTTCGCTTCTTCCAGCTCGGGATAGGCGCCGCCCATCTCGATGGCCAGGTCGGCCACCAGCTTGTAGAAGAACGGTTTCGTCTGGCCCAGCTTGTGGCCATGGCGCAAGGCGCGGCGGATGATGCGGCGCAGGACATACGCGCGGCCTTCGCTGCCCGGGATGATGCCGTCGACGATCATGAAGGCGGCGGCGCGGATGTGGTCGGCGATCACGCGCAGCGACTTGTTTTCCAGGTCCGTGGCGCCCGTTTCGCGCGCGGCGGCCTTGATCAGGTGCTGGAACAGGTCGATTTCATAGTTCGAATGCACGTGCTGCAGCACGGCCGCTAGGCGCTCCATGCCCATGCCCGTGTCGACGCACGGCTTCGGCAGCTTGTGCATGACACCGGCTTCGTCGCGGTTGAACTGCATGAACACCAGGTTCCAGATTTCAATGAAGCGGTCGCCATCTTCGTCAGGCGAGCCCGGCGGGCCGCCAGGAATGTCGGCGCCATGGTCGTAGAAGATTTCCGTGCATGGACCGCATGGGCCCGTGTCCGCCATCTGCCAGAAATTATCCGATGCGTAGCGCGCACCCTTGTTGTCGCCGATGCGGATGATGCGCTCGGTTGGCACGCCGATTTCTTTCGCCCAGATGTCATACGCTTCGTCATCTTCGATGTAGACGGTGACGGTCAGCTTGTCAGCTGGCAAGCCGTACACCTTGGTCAGCAGTTCCCACGCGTATTGAATCGCATCGCGCTTGAAATAGTCGCCGAAGCTGAAGTTGCCCAGCATTTCAAAGAAAGTATGGTGGCGCGCCGTGTAGCCGACGTTTTCCAGGTCGTTGTGCTTGCCGCCAGCGCGCACGCAGCGCTGCACCGAGGTGGCGCGCGTGTACGGACGGCTGTCCGTGCCCGTAAACACATCCTTGAATTGCACCATGCCGCTGTTCGTCAACAGCAAGGTCGGATCGTTGCCTGGCACCAGGGAGCTGGAACGGACGATGGAATGGCCCTTGGACTCGAAAAATTTGAGGAACTTGTCGCGGATTTCAGTTGATTTCATGTTTTTTTGGCAAAGAGTGGCGGCAGCTTTAAAGGGAAGATTATACGTGATATGGGGTGCGGCAATGACGGCTGGCCAGGGCATTGTTGCGCCCGTGCCAACATCGACGACCTGCCCGCTCAGGCAGGGTCGTGGTGGCTGGCGCAGGCGTGCGGTGCAGGCGCGGCCTTGGCCCCGGCGGCGGCGCCTTTGGCCGAAGAGCCTGTGGCGCCGGCGGCGGCATTGCAGTCGGAGCAGCGGCCGTACAAGGTCAGCTCGTGGCGCTCGACAACAAAGCCTTGCGGCGCCATGCGCTTCAAGTCGCCCGGGCAATCATGCACGTCGAACACGCGCTGGCATGTGGTGCACTGGAAATGGTGGTGGTGGTGATTGGCGACCGTGTTCGACTCGTAGCGCGGGTTTTCACCCGGCAAGGTCACCACGTGCACTTTTTCTTCCAGTACCAGGGACTTCAAATTACGGTAGACGGTGGCGATGCCCAGCTGCGTCACTTGCAAGCTGGCCTGTTCGAGGATTTCCTGCGCCGACAGGGGGCGCTGGGCCGACTCGATGGCGGCTTGAATAGCGGTTTTTTGACGTGTTGTGCGTTCCATAGCCGACAGAATACACCATCCGACTATATCTACCGTCCGGAAAAACTGTCACACAGTAATGATAATGGGTTATCATTATCATCTTAGGGCAGGCTATTTCCTTTTCACGCGCTGCCCCAACCCTGCCAACACTGATAGCCGATAAGGAACCTTGCCCATGTCCGTCCGTCCTCACCAACCCACTCCCCTCGCGCTGGCCATCATGCTGGCCTTTGCCGCTCCCGCCAGCGCCCTGGCGCAGCAAGCCGCCACCTTGCCTGCCGTCACCGTCTCGGCCAGTGCGCTGGCCTTGGGCAGCGACGACATGAGCACGCCCGTGACCGTACTCGAAGGCGAGGCACTGGTGCGCGCCCGCGAAGCGACGCTCGGTGAAACCCTGGCCGGCCAGCCCGGCATCACGTCCAGCCATTTCGGCGCCGGCGCCAGCCGCCCCATCATCCGCGGCATGGATGGCCCGCGCGTCAAGGTGCTCTCCGATGGCGCCGAAGTGCAGGATGCATCGACCATCAGCCCCGACCATGCTGTCGCGGCCGAACCGATGCTGTCGGAACAGATTGAAGTCTTGCGCGGCCCGTCCGCGCTCGCGTATGGCGGCGGCGCCGTCGGTGGCGTGGTCAATGTGATCGACAAGAAAATCCCCACGCGCGTGCCGGCAAAAGGTTTTGAAGGCAGCGCGGAAGTGCGCGCCAACTCGGCCGCGCGCGAAAAGGCGGGCGCCTTTGAAGTGACTGGCGGCTCCGGCAACATCGCCTTCCACGCGGAAGGCGTCAAGCGCGACGCGAAGGAATACAAGGTCGGCAGCGGCTGGGAAGGCGGCTCGAAAGTAGGCGGCAGCTACAACAAGACGGACACGGGCAGCGTGGGCGTGTCGTGGGTGGGATCACGCGGCTTCCTGGGCCTGGCCTTCACCAGCCAGCACGCGGAATACGGCTTGCCTGGCCACAACCACGAATTCGAGAGCTGCCACCCGCACGGCACGCACCTGCATTGCGGCGGCCACGAAGGCCACGACCATGGCGATGAAGAGGAACACGACCACGATCACGAGCATGAAAGCGTGCCGTACGTGAAGCTGAAGAGCGAACGCTGGGATGTCCGCGGCGAATTGCGCGACCCCGTGCCCGGCTTCGCCAAGCTGCGCCTGCGCGCCGCGTTCACCGATTACAAGCACGATGAAATCGAAGGCACGGAAATCGCCACCACCTTCAAGAACAAGGGCCACGATGCGCGCCTGGAAATGGAACATCATCCCGTCTTCGGCTGGCGCGGCGTGGTCGGCCTGCAAACGTCGAAACGCGATTTCTCCGCTCTCGGTGAAGAAGCGTACGTGGCGCCGACGGTAACGAAGAAACACGCGGCCTTCCTGGTGGAAGAATACAAGCTCGACCAATGGCGCTTCGAAGCGGGCTTGCGCCACGAATGGCAGGACATCACGGTCGACAGCGCCACCTTGCAAGACCGCAGCGCCAAGGGCACGTCCGTGTCTCTGGGCGCCGTGTGGAAATTCGCGCCCCAGTACTCGCTCGGTTCGACCATCTCGCGCACCCACCGCCTGCCTAGCGCCGAGGAACTGTATGCGCACGGCGTGCACATGGCCACGGCCACGTATGAGCTGGGCAATGAAAACCTGGGCAAGGAAACGTCGAACAATATCGACTTGACCTTGCGCAAATATGCGGGCGCCACGACCTTCTCGGCCAGCGCCTACCGCAACAAGGTAGATAATTACATCTTCGGCTCCACCCTGGATAACCACGAAGGCTTCCAGCTGATCCAGTACGCCCAGCGCGACGCCACGTTCACGGGCGTCGAAGGGCAAGTCCGCCAGCAGCTGAACCCCATGTTCGGCGCCAGCGTCTTCGGCGATTATGTACGCGCCAAGCTGGCCGATGGTGGCGGCAACTTGCCGCGCATCCCGGCCCAGCGTTTTGGCGTGAAATTCGATGCCAACTGGCAGGCGTGGAGCGGCGTGGCCGAGTTCTACCGCGTGGGCAAGCAGGATAAAGTGGCAGCGTTCGAAACGGCAACCCCGGGCTACAACATGCTCAATCTGTCCGCCAACTACGACACGCGCATCGGCACGACGCCGGCCCAGTTCTACATCAAGGCAAACAACTTGACGAATGAACTGGCGTACAGCCACACCTCGTTCATCAAGAATGCGGCGCCGTTGATGGGGCGCAATGTCACCGTCGGCATGCGCGTGACGTACTAAGGATGGAAGCGTAGGTCGGCTTGGCGCGTGGCGCCTAAGCGGACGTTGCCACGGCACCATGAAGTCGGATTACGCTACGCTAATCCGACCTACGCCTTGATCAGATCGATCCTGTCCGTGCAAAAACCGTCCACGCCCCAGGCCAGCAGCTCGCTGGCCCGCTCGGGCGTGTTGACGGTGTAGCAGAACAGTCCCAATCCCTCCTGCTTGACGGCTACCGCCAAAGCCGGCGTCAGCTGCTGGTGGTCGCAATGGAGCGCCACCACGCCCAGTTCGCGCGCCTGTCGTTCCCAGCCATCCGGTATCTGTTCGACCAGCCAGCCGCGCGCCAGTTCCGGCGCTGCCTGCCGCGCCGCCTGCAAGGCTTCGATGCTGAACGATGACAGCAGCGGCAGCAATTCCCCTGCCGCGATTTCCTGCGCAAAGTAACCGCGCGTGGCGCGCGCCACCGCCTCGCCCGTGGGCACGTCGAAGCCGGGCACTGGCTTGATTTCGATATTCATCCAGATGCGCTGCGCCTTGCAATACGCCACCACAGCCTCGAACGTGGGCACGCCTTCACCGGCGAATGCGGCGCCGAACCAGGCGCCCGCCTCCATCGCTCCCAGCTGCGCGGCCGTGTAATCGCTGATATGCCCGCTGCCGGCCACAGTGCGCCCCAGCTCGGGGTCGTGCACGACGACGGGCATGCCGTCGGACGCCAGCATGACGTCGAATTCCACGGCATGGTAGCCGTAGGCGAGGCCGCAACGCAGGGCAGCCAAGGTATTTTCAGGCGCCAGGATGCCGCCGCCGCGGTGCGCCAGGGTACGTGGATAGGGCCACATGCTGTTCCTTTATGATGATGAGGTTGTCGATCAGGACGTCTTGCCATCATCGCGTGCAAGCGCCACCATGTAAAGGACGCGATCAGGCGATTGGCGCCGTCTCCGCCCTGTTTCGTCGCAGCGGCGTTGCACCCGCATGCAGAGCCGCCCATAATTGCCGCATTGCCAACCCGAACGCCCACCTGAAAGCGGTCCCGCATGCACACTACCGACACCGCCCCACGCAAGAAGGGCTTTCCCTACCGGCGCCTGCTGGGCGATGCGCGCTATGCACTGCTACTCAACGTCCTGTGCGCCCTCTTCATCACCTACGTGCTGAGCGGTGGACAAAGCTTCTGGCTCAACCTGCTAGCGTCCATGTGCATCGGCGGCATCGCCTTCCTGCTCATCGACGGCATCCGCCTGGCGTGGTGGGGCGAACAGCGGCGTGCCCCATGGCTGCCCTTCACTGCCCTCATCATCGTCAGCGCCGCCGTGGCACAGGTGGCCGGCACCATGCTGTTCGGCTGGCTGGCCAATATCGACGTTCCCGCACCCGTCTCCATGTCGCCACGCAATGTCAGCATGACGGTTTTTACGCTGGCGGCGGCCAGTGCGGCCATCCTGTTCTTTAGCAGCCGAGAAAAGATTGCGCGCCTTCAAATGGAAGCGGCGCAGGAAAAGGCCCGCGCCGAATCCGTGGCGCGCCAGGCCATGCAGGCGCAGCTGCAATTGCTGCAAGCGCAGATCGAACCACACATGCTGTTCAACACCCTGGCCAACCTGCAGGGCCTGATCAGCTTAGATCCGGACCGCGCCCAGTTGCTGCTCGACCAGCTGATCCAGTATTTGCGCGCTACCCTCTCTTCCTCGCGCGCCGAATCGACCACTCTCGAGCAGGAGTTTTCCCTGATGCAAGCCTACCTGGGCCTGATGTCCATCCGCATGGGCGCGCGCCTGAGCTTTGCGCTGGACTTGCCCGAGGCTTTGCGCCAGGTCAAGGTACCGCCCATGCTGCTGCAGCCGCTGGTGGAAAACGCCATCCAGCATGGCCTGGAACCAAAGATCGAAGGCGGCCATATCCATGTGCAAGCCTCCACTGACGCTGGCGTGCTGATTCTTACCGTCAGCGACGATGGCCTGGGCCTCGACCATCCGGGCCAGACCAAGGGCACGCAGCTGGGCGTGGAAAATATCCGCGAACGCCTGCGCGGCATGCACGGCGATGCCGCCAGCCTGTCGCTGGCCGCCAACCATCCGGCAGGCGCGACCGCCCGCCTGACACTCCCCCTTCCACCCACCACCACGAGTCCCCTCGCATGAGCCAACACACCGCACGCGCGCCACGCGCCCTGATCGCCGAAGACGAACCGATACTCGCCGCCGCCCTCGCGCACGCCTTGCAGCGGCTGTGGCCGGAACTCGACATTGTCGCCACCTGCCCCAACGGCGTGGAAGCCTTGCGGCAAGGCCTGGCGCTGCAGCCCGACATCCTCTTTCTCGACATCAAGATGCCAGGCAAGACGGGCCTGGAAGCGGCCGAGGAGCTGGCAGAGCAATGGCCGGACGGCGTCCCTTTTCCTCACATCGTGTTTGTTACCGCCTACGACGAATACGCGCTGGCCGCCTTCGAGCACGCAGCCGCCGATTACGTCTTAAAACCCGTCAACGATGCACGACTGGGCAAGACGGTGGAACGCCTGCAGCAGCGCTTGCGCGACAGCAGCGGTGGCAATGCTGCGGCAGCGCCGACGAACGCGACAGCGACAGCGACGGCCGCCACGATGACGCCGGCTGCCGAATCGGCCAGCGACGGCAACATGGCCCGCCTGCTGAGCCAGCTGCAAGCCATGCTGCCACCCGCGCCGCGCCTGCAAATGATACGGGCAGCCGTCGGCAACAGCGTGCGCATGATCGCCCTGGCCGACGTCGTGTATTTCGAAGCGCTGGACAAATACATCAACGTCGTGTGCCAGGACAGCGAAGCGCTGATACGCACGAGCCTGAAGGAACTCTTGCCCCAGCTGGACCCGCAACAATTCTGGCAAATCCACCGGGGCACCATCGTCAATGCCGGCGCCATCGCCACGGCCGTGCGCGACGAGGCGGGCAAGCTGTCGCTGACCCTGCGCCAGCACCCGGCGCAATTGCGCGTCAGCCCTCTATATGCCCATTTGTTCCGCCAGATGTGAAGCGGTCAAAAGGTAGGGCCTAGTGCAGCTGGTGCTTCAGGTCCGACAATTCATCGTGCACCTTGAGCACGGCGCTCTTCATTTCCGGCGTCACGCTGGTCGCCGTGCCGCACGCCCGCTTGGCGCGGTCGCCCAGTGATTCCATCTGGTCAACCGCTTGCCGGATGCGCGCATCGTCTTGCGTGTCGATGGCTTGCCGCACGGCGTTCTTTTGCTGGTCCAGCTGGTTGATGCAATCCTTCAAGTCCATCGGCATGCCCTGCTGCTTGCCGCACAGCTGGGCTGCCTGGCCGATCGCGTGTTCAATGGCGCCAAAGCGCCGTGCCACTTCCTTTACTTGCATCATGATGATCTCCTGTTCGCGTGGTGTCCGGGTTGGATCACCAGCCTGGCGCAGGGTTCCCCACCAGCGGCCATCACATCAAAATTTCCATGCGGCACTTTTTTGTAAGCGCTTGTGACATTTTAGATAATTATCAAATCCTTCAGATACATTGGCGTACCTGAACCACCATGCCATCCATGACCTCGCTGACTACCTTGCCCCGCCGCGCTCCCGGCCTGCTGCTGATCGTCCTGCTGCACGTGGGCCTGGCATATAGTGTCTTGCAATCGCGGCCCCGCGCTATCACGGACGAACACCTGCCGCAGGGCCCGGCCATCGCCTGGCTGCGCTACACGCCCCCGGCGCCGCCCAAGCCTGTCCCCGTACCGTTGCCCAACGTAAAACCAGCCGCCGCGCGCCGGCCGCGCCTGCCCGTGCCGGCGCCCGTCAGCCGCCCCTTGCCCGCTCCCGCCGCCGAGCAGGCGCCGGTGCCAGCAACGCCGGAAGCGATCACACTCGTCGCGCCACCCAGCGCGGCCGATATCCTCGCGCAAGCCAAGCGCGACGTGGGCAAGATCGACAGAGAGTTGCGCAAGGAATTCCCGCAGCGGGGAGAGCAAAAACTGGACGACACAGCCTTCAAGCGCATGCAGCAAGGCTTTGCCGAGGCCTACGCAGCCGTGCCGCCGAAATGGTATGAAGCGTCAAGAATCGAGGAGATCGGCGCGAATGAGGCCAAAGGCAGCCGCACGTATAAAATCACCAGCGCGCTGGGTACCTTGTGCGTGACCACGCGCGCGGGCAAGCAGGGGGAAACGATGATCGGCATGTGTCCCAAATAGCTGCCTCAGCCCACCGCTTCGCGCGCCCCCAGCGGCTGCAAATGGCGCAGGCGCAAGGCGATCAGCAGGCCGCCGCCCAGGCACAGGCCCAGCATGATGACCACGCCCGTCCAGCCGTCGAAGCCCCACATCATGCCCGAGGCGGAACCGATCAGGCTCGATCCCAGGTAATAGAACAGCAAATAAAAGGCCGAGGCCAGGGCCTGCGGTGCGCGGGCACGGCGGCTGACCCAGCTGCTGGCGATCGAATGCGAGGCAAAAAAGCCGAAGGTGGCCAGCGCCATGCCGATGACGATCAGCGGCAGGGAATCGAACAGGGTCAGCAAAATGCCGGACAGCATCACCGACAGCATGATCCACAGCACGCCCCGGCGCCCCAGGCGGTCCACCAGACGGCCCGCCCAGACGGAACTGAAGATGCCGATCAGGTACAAGAAGGCCAGCAAGCCGACCGTGCTCTGGCGCAGGCCAAATGGCGCGGCCAGCAGGCGGTAGCCGATGTAGTTGTACAAGCTGACGAAACAGCCCATCAGCACGAACGCCAGGCAGAACAGCCACGGCAAGCCCCGGTCGGAAAAATGCTGCTTGATGGCGTGCGGCAAGGCGTTCCAGCCCTTGGTACTGGGCACGAAGTTCTTCGATGCAGGCAGGCTGCGCCAGAATTCGGCCGCCGCCAGCACGCCAGCCACGCCCAGCACGCCCAGGGCCCAGCGCCACGACAGGAAATCGCTGAGCATGGACGCCACCAGCCGCCCCGACATGCCGCCAAACGCGCTGCCCGCAATATACAAGCCCATCGACAGGCCCAGCGATGGCCCCTCGATTTCCTCGCCCAGATAAGCCATGGCCACGGCCGGCATGCCACCCAGGGCAATGCCCAGCGCGGCGCGAATCGCCAGCAGCTGCGCATAATCCTGCGCGAAGGCGGACAAGATGGTGAGGATCGCGGCGGAAAACATCGACGCCACCATCAAGGGCTTGCGGCCGACCCGGTCCGAGACGGCGCTCAGCAGCACCAGCGAGATGGCCAGCAAGCCGCTCGACACGGACAGGGACCAGCTGCTTTGCGCCGGCGTCAGATGAAACTGGTGCGACAGCAGCGGAAACAGGGGCTGGATGCAATACAGCAGGCTGAAGGTGGAAAAGCCGCCAAAGAACAGGGCGCGGTTGCTGCGCTTGAATTCCGCCGTACCTTTGGCGATGGCCGAACGGGGAGCGGGAGGAGCGACAGGAGCAAGCGCCGGGGTGGCGGCGGAGGCAAAAGCAAGCGATGAATCAGACATGGCCGTGTTCGGGAAAGAAGCGAGTCTTCATCTTAGGATTGCCAACTCATATCGTCCAATATATATTCAAGGCCCAACTCATACTTTAAAACGATTACTGAACGAATATGGAACTGCGCCACCTGCGTTACTTTATCGCCGTCGCCGAGGAGCTGCACTTCACGCGCGCGGCCGAGCGCCTGCATATCGGCCAGCCGCCGCTGAGCCAGCAAATCCAGGCGCTGGAGGCGGAATTGGGGGCGCAGTTGTTCGAGCGCAACAAGCGCTCCGTGCGGCTGACGCAGGCGGGCACGCTGTTCCTCGACGATGCGCGGCGCATCCTGGTCCTGTCGGAACAGGCGGCCGTGACGGCGCGCCGGGCGCAGCGGGGCGAAGCGGGCGAATTACGCATCGGCTTTACGTTTTCCACGCCGTTTACGCCGTATTTTGCCACCGTCATCAACCGCTACCGCCAGCAATTCCCGCATGTCACCTTGACCCTGCACGAAATGGCGACCCTGCATCAACTCGAAGCGATCTCGGGCAGGACCATGGACCTGGGCTTCGTGCGCCCGCCGGAAACGACGTACCCCTCCGATATCAAGCTGACGCAATTGCGGCAAGACCCGTTGTTCCTCGTGCTGCCCGTCGCCCACGCGCTGGCGGCCAAGAAGGCGATTGCCATTGCCGACATGGCGGGCGAAGGCTTTGTCATGTACCCCAAGGATGCGGGCACGGGGATTTATCCGCAGATCTTCCGCCTGTGCAAGGCGGCCGGCTTCGTGCCCCAGGTCGCGCAGGAAGCGGGCGAAGCGTCCACCATCATCGGCCTGGTGGCGGCCGGCTGCGGCATTTCCGTGCTGCCCGCCTCGTTCGACCGCATCCGCATGGATGGCGTGTGCTACCGCCCGATCGCCGACCCGCAGGCGACGACCAGCTTATTGCTTGCACAAAGGGAGGAAGAGACATCGCCACTGGTGGCGGCATTCGTGAAACTGGCCGAGGAAGCGGCGCTGGAAGGGGGAGCGTAGGCCGGCGTGTCGGCTTACGCTGCGGCTGTGCCGCAGCTAAGCCGACCTACGGGACGCGCGCCGTCGTAGGTCGGATTAGCCCGCAGGGCGTAATCCGACACCAGCGATCACGAATAATCCGCGTCCAGCTCCGAACCCGCGTAGTTTTCCAGGTCCTCGAACAGGCTCTTCATGCTGGCCCGCGTGAGGATTTTATGCACGACGGTGCAGCTGCGGCGGTACGAGTCTATGCGGTCGAGCAACACGGGATGGTGCTGCACAGGCACCTTGGCCACCAGGGCGGCCCAGCCTTCCTCGAAGTCGGGCTTGTTCTTGCGCACGGAACGCACAAAGCGTTCAAACTCCTTTTGACCCGTGCGCGCGATGATGCGCCCGCCGCCTTCGATGGCGAAGATGATGGCCAGGGCGATGACGCCCTCGGCATTCAAGTCGCTGTCGCTGACGGGGCCGTTATCGTGGTGGCGGCGCAGCCAGCCGGCCAGGCGCACGACGGCTTGCACTTCCTTGCGCTGTTGCAACTGCAGCGCATACTTTTCATAGCCGGCCCAGTTCTGGTTCGGGTCGGCCTGGCAAATATCGATGAACAGCTCGCGCAAACGGCGCTGCAGGTAGACGGGATCCTGGTCGTATTCGCCGACGAGGGCGTCTTCCGGCAACTGCGACAGGTCCTTGATCAGGCGAAAACCCACCTGGAACGCGTGCTCGGCGCCGTGCTCGACGAGAAAATCGAGCGCGGCCTGGTCGCCTTCATGCGTGACGGCCTGCTCCAGGCCCAGCGACACGCCGCCCACCGTCAGGTACAGCGCTTTCTGGATGCCATCGGCCGTGCGTTCATTCGTGAACTTCTCGGCCACCATGGCCGTGATGCCCGTCAATTCGTCGGCCAGGTTCAGCGCCGCGTCCTCGCGCGGGTCGCGCGGCAACAGTTTGATGGCGCGCACCAGGCGCGGAAGATTCTCTACAACAATTGCTGGCAGCATTAGACGTTCCCTGCTTTCATTACGAGAAAATGCCGGTGCCCAGGCTGCGGCGCGTGCTGGAACGTGGCGCGCTGCGCGTGCTCGGCACTTGCTTGCGCAGGCGGTACAGCAATTCCTTGGTGCTACGCTGCAACATGGTCGGCTCTTCGTCCGGGTCGTCCGAGTATTCCGCGTCGGCCAGGTCGGCGCTATGGCGGAAGTCGGGGAACAGTTCGAACAACGAGCGGTCCCAGCCGTCTTCATTCGCTTGCGCCAGTTCAATGGCCAGCGGCACGACGTCGTTGTCGGACGAGGTCACGCCCGTCACATACGGTCCCTTGATGACGATCTCGCCCGCCACTTCGAGGATTTCCTTCGGCGCCATCGAGAACAGGATCGCAAACGCCGTGGCGCCCCAGTCGGTGGCCGATGCTTCCAGCAGCAGTTCGCGGCGGCGCTCGGCGTCGTCGGTGGAAAACACCACGCCGTGGATGTGCGCGAACAGGGCTTCGGCGATGCGTTCAGGATCGTCCTCGATCTGGTCGTCGCTCCAGGTGGCGGCGATGAAGGCCAGGCTGTCGGCCCACGCTTTCGGCGGCACCAGCAAGGTCGCCAGCGACATCTTGCCGCCGTCGAAACCGGCCAAATGCAGGGCCGTCACCTGTGGCGGGATGGCATTCAACACTTCCACCACGGCAAGATCGCCATACTGGTCGGCCGCATCGGCAAACGCCTGCTCGGCGTGGCCCAGCGAACCGGACAGCACCAATTCCGTGACCTGTTTCGTCAGCGCGGGAAGATTGCTCTTTTGATCCGCATTTTGCTTGTCATTATCTGCCATGGTCATCTCCATCCTGGTCAAACATCTGGGCGAAATCGTCGGTGGCTTCGTCTTCGTCGTGATCGTCGTCGCCGTCGTCATTGGCGGCCAGCTGGTCGAGCGACTGGTCGTCGTCGTCCCACAGGCGCGGATTCTTGTGCAGGAAGGCCGTGATGATGGCCTGGCGCGCCAGGTCGGGGAAGCTCTCTTCGATGGCGGCGTACATCTTCGCCGCTTCCGGCGCGGCGCACGCGGCCATGGAAAACACGCGGGCCGTATCGCCGAATTCGTAGTCTTCGCTTTCGGCCAGCAAGCCTTTCGGGTCGCTGAAGGTGATGTGGTCGACCAGCGCGAAGGCCAGCATGTTCACGTCTTCGATGCCGCCGCCGCTCGCGTATTCACCGACCAGGGCGTCGACCATGCTTTTGTAGTTCTTGCGGTTCGGCGGGTCGCCGAGGATGCCTTCGATCTGGCCTTCCAGCTCGCGCGACTGGTACGCGAATTCAGGGTGTACTCTTCTCATGCTGTGCTTTCCAATGTGGTGCGCGGCACTTTTACTTAGAAGCAAAAGCACCATTGTTTGTTGTTTTTCAAATCATTCAGGCTGGCCGGACAGCCGCCAGCAGGCTTAATCTGCCGGTAGGACGGTGCCATGCAGGCGGAACACGCCGCACCACAGGGCATAGGCTTCCGCTTCCGGGTCGATGATGATGCGGTGGTTCACGCTCTGGTCGTACTCGGCGCGCTTGGCCGGGTCGGCCAGGATTTCATACGCCTTGGTGACGCTCTTGAAGCGCGCCTCGGCGCCGGGGGCCTGGTTGCGGTCGGGGTGGAAGCGCATGGCCAGCGAACGGTAAACCTTCTTGATTTCATCGTCGCTGGCATTGGGCGCGACACCGAGGACGTTATATAAATTTTCCATAAAAGGCTCCGGGGTCACGTTTTTCTACTAATTAAAGGCGAATTATCCTATAGAACGGCGCCCGCGTCGCTTGCATGCTGGGATATGGGGGCAAATACGTGCTTATAAAGCGCTTGCGGTACGGTAAAATGCTTTTTACTGTCACTCTTCCGCATTGATCAATGAGCAACGATAAACCGAATACCGCCGCGCCAGCGCTGGCGCCCAATTTCTTGCGTAACATCATCGAAGCCGACCTGGCTGCCGGCGCCCACGTGCGTCCCGGCCTGCCCCAGGTGATCACGCGTTTCCCGCCGGAGCCGAACGGCTACCTGCACGTGGGCCACGCCAAGTCGATCTGCGTCAACTTCGGCCTGGCGCGCGATTACGCCGGCCAGTGCAACCTGCGCTTCGACGACACCAATCCGGCGAAGGAAGAGCAGGAATACGTCGACACCATCATGGACAGCGTGAAATGGCTGGGCTTTGACTGGGAGCCGAAGCATGCCGATGGCCAGAGCCACCTGCACTACGCGAGCGACTATTTCGACCAGCTGTACGCGATGGCCGAATACCTGATCACGGCCGGCTTTGCCTATGTGGACAGCCAGAGCGCCGAAGACATGGCCGCCAACCGCGGCAATTTCGGCCAGGCCGGCAAGAACTCGCCGTTCCGCGACCGTCCGCGCGACGAATCGCTGGCCCTGTTCCGCGCCATGAAGGCGGGCCAGTTCAAGGATGGCGAGCACATCCTGCGCGCGAAGATGAGCGAAGATGCCATGAGTTCGCCGAACATGAATTTGCGCGATCCGGCCATCTACCGCATCCGCCATGCGCACCATCACCGCACGGGCGACGCCTGGTGCATCTATCCGATGTACGACTACACGCACCCGATCTCGGACGCGCTGGAAAACATCACGCATTCGATCTGCACGCTGGAATTCCAGGACCACCGCCCATTCTACGACTGGCTGCTGGAAACCCTGTCGGCCGGCGGCTTCTTCGCCAAGCCGGTGCCGCACCAGTTCGAATTCTCGCGCCTGAACCTGACCTACATCGTCACCAGCAAGCGCAAGCTGCGCCAGCTGGTGGAAGAAAAAATCGTCGACGGCTGGGACGATCCGCGCATGCCGACCCTGGTGGGCATGCGCCGCCGCGGCTACACGCCGGAAGCGATTCAATTGATGTGCGAACGCACGGGCGTGACGAAATCCGACGGCTGGATCGACTACAGCGTGCTGGAAGGCTGCCTGCGCGAAGACCTGGATCCGAAGGCACCGCGTACGGTGGCTGTGCTGCGTCCGTTGAAACTGATCATCGACAATTTCCCTGAAAACGAAAGCGTGGAATGCACGGCGCCCGTGCACCCACACTTCCCGGAACGCGGCTTGCGCACCTTCCCCATCTCGCGCGAGCTGTGGATCGAGGAAGACGACTTCATGGAAGTGCCGAACAAAGGCTATTTCCGCCTGTATCCGCCGATCGACGACAAGCCGGGCAGCAAGGTACGCTTGCGCTACGGCTACGTGATCGAGTGCACGGGCTTTGACAAGGATGCGGACGGCAAGGTCATCGCCGTGCATTGCACCTATTTCCCGGACAGCAAGTCGGGCACGGAAGGCAGCGCCAACTACAAGGTCAAGGGCAATATGCACTGGGTCAGCGCGCCGACGGCGATTCCCGCCGAAGTGCGCCTGTACGACCGCCTGTTTACGGACCCGCAGCCGGACGCGGGCGGCAAGGACTTCAAGCTGGCCTTGAATCCGCTGGCCAAGGAAGTGGTGCAAGCGTGGCTGGAACCGGGCGCGGAACTGGCCCAGCCGGAACAGCGCTTCCAGTTCGAGCGCCACGGCTACTTTGCGGCCGACCGGGTAGACAGCCAGCCTGGCAAGCCCGTCTTCAACCGCATCGTCACCCTGAAAGACAGCTGGCAGCCCGCCAAGTAAGGCACCGGGACGACCCACAAAAAAACCGCTGCGGCGGTTTTTTTTCGTTTCAACGGGAAATATTGCCTGTTGACTATAATAACGATAATTTTGTATATTAGGCAGCTATTGAGCAATTTGCAATTTTAATAGTGCTTGTACAACCTAGCCTAGCCTCCGCCACCAGGCGGCACCCGATTCCTCTTCCTGATGCGGATGGCAATGCCTTCTACTGCCGGCGAACACCCCTTAGCTGCTGAAAAAAGACCGCTGTGGCTGTTCGGCTTTGTCGTGTCGACGATGGTGGGCCTGCTGTTCTACATGGCCGCTTCGCTGTCGATCGAAAGCGATGCCAGCGAAGAATTCAACAATCTGGCGCACAACACCCAGAAAAACATCGAATCGCGCACCAAGTCGTATGCCAACCTGCTGCGCGGCACGGCCAGCCTGTTCCAGGCCAACGAACACGTGAGCCGCGAGCAATTCCACCGCTACGTGGCTAACATCGCCCTGCAACAGAACTACCCGGGCGTGATGAACCTCAATTACAGCCAGGAACTCGACGAGACGCAGCGCGCCGCCTACGAAGCGACCATGCGACGCGACTATCCGCCCGGGCGCGACGGCTATCCGGCGTTTGCCATCCACCCGCCCGGGCCGCGCGCCCAGTATTCCGTGCTCGTATACATCGAGCCGATCGCCAGCGCCCCGGAAAAGTATGGCCATGACATCGCCTCGCGCCCGCAGATCGCGGAAGCGCTGGCGGAGTCGCGCGATTCCGGCCGCATCAGCAATTCCGGCGTGCCCGTGCCGATGGACAGCCGTCCCCAGCTGACGGGCATGGCCATGCGCCTGCCCGTGTACCGCTTCGGCATGCCCGTCGATACGGTGGAGCAGAGGCGCGCGGCTTACCAGGGTTCCGTCGGCATCGGCTACGACCTGGTGACGATGATGCGCAGCGCGCTGGCCGACATGCCGGTACGCAACGTCCGCCTGACCCTGTTCGATATCGGCCCGCAGGCGCTGCAACAGCGAGAGGTGCCGCTGCAGTTGCCGCACGACATGCGCCCCATCTTCGACAGCACGGCGGCGGGCATGCATGCGCCATGGTGGCAGCCCGGCAGTTCGGGCCGCTACCTGAGCAGCACGCTGCTGATCGAGCACAATGGCCGCGCCTGGCAAGCGCTGTTCAGCGTGCGCAAGAGCGACCTGTATTCGCGCTTCGACGCCTTCCTGCCGTGGCTGGCCCTGCTGATCGGCTTTGCCAGCACCATGCTGTTGTATGTGCTGTTCCACACCCTGGCATCGTCGCGCCGGCGCGCCATCCAGATGGCGACAGGCATGACGGAAGAATTGCGCGCCAGCCAGATCCGCCTGCAGCTGTCGCACCAGAAACTGCGCCGCCTGGCGGCCCACGCCGACCAGATCAAGGAAGAAGAGCGCAAGCGCATCGCGCGCGAAATCCACGACGACCTGGGACAGAACCTGCTGGTGCTGCGCATCGACGCCGACATGCTGGCCTCGCGCACGCAGCGCCGCCACCCGCGCCTGAACGCCCGCGCCCGCTCCACCCTGGAGCAGATCGACGCCACCATCAAGAGCGTGCGGCAGATCATCAACGACTTGCGCCCTACCGTGCTGGACCTGGGCGTGAATGCGGCCGTCGAATGGCAGGTGGCGCAATTTCGCCAGCGCACGGGCATCGCCTGCGAAGTGAGCGAAAGCCATGACGACATTTGCCTCAGCGACCAATGCGCGACGGCCCTGTTCCGCATCCTGCAAGAGTCGCTCAGCAATATTTCCCAGCATGCGAATGCCAGCCGCGTCCAAGTCAAATTGGAAAAGTGCCGCGATACGGTGTCGATGAGCATCAGCGACAACGGCGTGGGCGCGGCCATCGACGGGCG
Organism: Janthinobacterium sp. EB271-G4-7A; assembly: GCF_020858075.1. Classification (NCBI taxonomy): domain Bacteria; kingdom Pseudomonadati; phylum Pseudomonadota; class Betaproteobacteria; order Burkholderiales; family Oxalobacteraceae; genus Janthinobacterium; species Janthinobacterium sp. EB271-G4-7A. Next base: position 288,859 of record NZ_JACYMI010000002.1, on the reverse strand, counting down.
CAACAAGCTGGGCTCGTTTGGCCTGGTGGGTATCGAAGAACGTATAAAGTTGCTGGGCGGTACTTTCTACATTGAAAGCAGCCCCGGCGCCGGCATGAGCGTGCATGTCAGCGTACCGCTGGGCGCGGACGCCACCGCGTTTCCCTACCAGGAAGAAAGCCGGGCCAGCAGCTGAGCGGCGCGCGTTCCGCATGAAACAAGCTCAGCTTGCGTATTTTGTAATTAGATGCAATATTGATGTAGAACAACTTAGCGCCTGCCCGCCATCGGCCAGGCATTTCCCGACTACTTGCCAGGAGTACACAGCCACCGCTTTCCCTTGTTTTACCGCAGTTCCCACAACGCTCTTTACCAAAGGACATTCATGGATACGAACGACAGTTTCAAGGCAATTGCCGATTTGAATTTGGACGCGATCAAGGTCAAGCTGATGCACCGGGAGTCAGGCGAAGGATGGAGCCTCGAGAAGGCGAATGCGGTGGAATTCGAATACCGCCGCTTCCTGATCCTGATGAAACAGTTTCCGCAGGAAGAAACGGCGCCGCTGATGGACGTCGATACCTTCTGGCACTACCACATCCTCGATACCCTCAAATATGCGGCGGATTGCGAACAGGTGTTCGGCTACTTCCTGCATCACTTCCCGTACATCGGCTTGCGCGGCGAAGACGACGAAGCGGCGCACCACCGCGTGGGCGAACGCATGAAGCAGTTGTACGAGCAGACATTCGGGGAAGATTATCTCCGCGCGGAGACGGCGTATTCGGGACGCGCCGTGCAGGCGGCATTTTCCAGTGCGGCAGTACAGGCGACGGCATTTTCCAGCGCGGCCGTGCAGGCGACGGCATTTTCCAGCGCGGCCGTGCAGGCGACGGCGTATTCGGGGCGCGCCGTACAAACGGCGTTTTCCAGTGCCGCGGTACAGGCAACGGCGTATTCTGGCCGGGCCGTGCAGACGGCGTTTTCCAGTGCTGCGGTGCAAGCGACCGCGTATTCGGGCCGCGCCACCGGTGCTGCCCAGACCGCATTTTCCAGCGCGCCCGGCAAAGTGGCCGCAGCGCTGGTCGAGTCATCCCCGACTGGTCTGGAAACAGGGCGCTTCTATACAGATCGTCCGACGCTGAGCCCGGACACGCAATAGAAAACGGGAAGGCAGGTATGGCTGCCGCACGCGGCAAGCTTGGCTAACGCAGACGGCACCTCTCAGTTTGCCGTCTGTCAGGCGCTCTTAGGCAGCCATCAACTCGCGCAGTTCACGGATGCTGAAATCGCTGATTTCATGCATGCGGATGAGGATCGTGGCGCCGATCGGCAAGGTGTTGTGACGAATCTTGCTGATGACCGGTGGCGCCACTTCCAGTGCTCGCGACAGGGCGGCATCGTTCTTCAGTTGCAGCTTGTCGATGATCGCATCGAGGACGCGATTCGGGTTGTAGGTAGGCAAAGAGGTAATTTGTTTGAGAGACATGATCGAAAATCCGTACTTGTTGTATTAAGGCAAAAAGAAACCGAATGTCTCTTCTGCAATAATTCAGGGTAAACACACTAAAAAGCGCCATCACTTATGCGGCTTTTACGCCGCAAACAATATAATACACGCTATTGTTGATTTTTGCGTAACTTAAAGCAAAATTGTGATAATTGAAGAGAATTGACGCACTTGGAATGTGCTAGAGGATAACTCAAATTGAAAAAATTTGCTGCACGTCATCAATTTTTACGATGAGCAACACCGCTATGCATGAGCCAGGCTATGGCCATGAGGGTGCTCAGGCGGGCCATTTCCGCTGATAAATGCCAGCCTTGCACAGCCACGCCGGCCGGGGTGGCAAGCGGGCAAGTGCCCGGAATGGCATCCACGCGGCACCAGGCCAGTTGCCGGCGGATTTCATCGGGAGGCGGCGGCGGCTGCAGCGCGCGTTCGCGCCGGCGCATATAGGCGCGTACCTGTTCCTTGCTGGGGTGACTCGTAGCTCGCATGGCTCGCTCCTGCTGACGGGAAACAACGTCACGCTCATTGTGGATGCCGAGCCCGCCACAAGAGCCCAGACGCGTGACGACATTGCTCACCATATCGCCAGCGTGCCATGGCACGTTTGCGCTGCATCAAATGGCCGGGCCCCGGCATTGCGCCGAAGCCCATGTTGCCCCACGGCCTGGCGGCCAGAAGCCCGGTGATCCGTTCTTATTTCTTTTGCTGGCGCACGCGCTGCTGCTGTTTTTCCTGCGTTTGCTGGCGATTCTGCTTGCGCTCGAACAATGTGACCGCATCCTTCTTGGCTTGTTCGGCGGTACGCATTTCTTCATGGGCATCGTGCGGGACAAAAAATTCGGCGTCCTGCGCCGCCACGACCAGCTTGATGGCGGCGTCGTCGTCGAGGTCATACAGTTCCGTCAGGACGGTGGTGACCTCGTCCAGGTATTCTTCGTAAGTGAGGGTGCTCATGCGGTATTCCTTAAGTGAATGGCGCACCGCCGGAACGGCGCGCTGCGCGCCGGCCCAGGAAAAGTGCGCAGATAACCGGCCATTTTACCCGATGCCGGCCCCGTCGGCAGACAGCGGCCGCAAGGCATCGGCCACGCGCGCGTAGCGCAAGCGCACGCCCAGCTCGCGCTTGATGCGCGTATTGTGCAGGCGGCGCGATTCGGACATGAATGACAGCAGCATAGGCGTGACCACCTGCTGCAGTTCGGCGCGCGGCAGGCGCGGCGGGCGCGGCAAGCCGAACGTGTCGGCCACGGCATCGAAATACTCCGCCATTTTGAGTTCGCTGTCATCGCTGGCGTGATACACGCGCCCCGGCTTGCCGCGCCACAAGGCCCGTTCGATGATGCGCGCCAGGTCATCGGCATGGATATGGTTGGTGTATACATCGTCGCTTGCCGCCAGGGCCGGCGTGCCTTCGCGCAGGCGCTTCAGCGGCAGGCGGTCATCCGCATAGATGCCGGGCACGCGCAGGATGGCCACGCTGGCGCGGCGGCGCGCGCCCCAGCCGCGCAAGACCTGCTCGGCATCGACGCGCCGCTTCGCGCGCGCATTCGCCGGCGCCGTCGGCCGCGTCTCATCGACCCAGGCGCCGCCGCAATCGCCATACACGCCGCTGGTACTCACATACACCATGCGTGCGTGCTCGGGTAAAATGGCGGCCAGATTGCGCGTGCGCCGGTCCAGCAAGCCCGACGACCGGGGCGGCGCCAGGTGCACGATCATCGTCGCCAGTCCCGCCAGCCGCTTCAGGCTGGCGCGCTCGTCGAGGTTGGCCACGATGGGCACGGCGCCGGCCGCCCGCAGCTGCGCGCAGCGCGCCGGCTGGCTGGTGACGGCAAAGACGCGAAAGCGCGTACGCAGCAAGGGCAGCAACCGCATGCCGACGTCGCCGCAGCCCAGGATCAGCAGGCGCGGCAAGCCTGACGGCTTGCGCAAAGAGTGCATTAACATATTTTTCATCTCAAGGATTGTATGACTTTTCAAGTTACTGTTCAGCCCAGCGGCCACCAGTTCAGCTGCGAAGCGGACGAAACCGTGCTGGCGGCGGCGATACGCGCCGGCGTCGGCCTGCCGTATGGCTGTAAAAATGGCGCCTGCGGTTCCTGCAAGGGCAAAGTGGTTTCCGGCACCGTCCAGCACAAGGCGCACCAGCAGCGCGCCCTGACGCCGGAAGAGGAAGCGGCCGGCTTTTCCCTGTTCTGCTGCGCCACCACCAACGCCGACCTCGTCATCGAAGCGCGCGAAGTGGCGGGCAGCAGCGACTACCCGATCAAGAAAATGCCGTCGCGCGTGACCACCATCGAGAAAGTCGCGCCCGACGTCGTCGTGCTGACCCTGCAGTTGCCAGCCAGCGAGCGCCTCAACTACCGCGCCGGACAGTATATCGAAATCCTGTTACGCGACAACAAACGCCGCAGCTACAGCATGGCCAGCGCGCCCGCCGATGGCGGCCCGATGACCCTGCACATCCGCCACCTGCCGGGCGGCCTGTTCACCGACCAGGTGTTTGGCAGCATGAAGGAGCGCGACATCCTGCGCTTCGAAGGCCCGATGGGCACTTTCTTCCTGCGCGAAGATTCCGACAAGCCCGTCGTGCTGCTGGCCTCGGGCACGGGCTTTGCTCCCTTGAAAGCCATCGTCGAGCACATGATCAACGAGCAATCCACGCGCCCGATCACCCTGTACTGGGGCGGCCGCCGTCCGCACGATCTGTACATGGATGCGCTGTGCCGCCAGTGGGCCGCCGACTTGCCGCAGTTCACCTATGTGCCCGTCGTATCGGACGCGCTGCCGGAAGACGCGTGGGAAGGCCGCACGGGCTTCGTGCACCAGGCCGTCATCGCCGACTTGCCCGACATGTCCGCGTATCAGGTGTATGCCTGCGGCGCGCCCGTGATGGTCGATGCGGCCCACCGCGACTTCGTGCAACTGTGCCAGCTGCCAGCCGACGAGTTCTACGCGGACGCCTTCACCACGGAAGCCGACCTGGCCAAGTAAGCATCCAGACAGCGGGGTGCTGCTGGCGCGGCATCCGCTGCCGCCACCCGCCTCACCCCGTCGTGTCCTGGAAAGTATTCATGTCTCTCGCCTCTGCCGGCAACGGCTTCAGTATCCTGCGTCACCGCAACTTCGCCTTTTATCTTTCCGCCCGCGTGCTGGGCACGGTGGCCGTGCAGATGCAAAGCGTGGCCATCGGCTGGCAGGTGTACCAGATCACGGGCAGCCTGTTCGACCTGGGCTTGATCGGCCTGGCGCAATTCGCCCCCTTCCTCGTGCTGATTCTGCCTGCCGGCCACGTGGCCGACCGCTATAACCGGCGCAATATCATCGCCTGGTGCCTGGCGGCGCAACTGGCTTGCGCGCTGGCCCTGCTGGCGTTCACCCTGAGCGGCCTGTCCATCGTCTGGCCCGTGTTTGCCGTGCTGGTGCTGTTCGGCAGCGCGCGCGCCTTCATGATGCCGGCCACGCAAGCCGTGCTGGTCAACATGGTGCCCACGCAACATTTCAGCCGCGCCGTGGCGCTCAGCTCGTCCAGTTCCCACGTGGCCATCATCCTGGGCCCCACCCTGGGCGGCTTGCTGTACTACTTCGGCCCCAAGGTGGTGTATCTGATCTCGTCCGCACTGCTGGTCGTGTCCGTCCTGCTGATGCGCGCCACCACGCCCGCGCCGCAAGTGGTCAAGCGCGAACCCGTCAGCTGGCATACCCTGCTCGAAGGCTTGCGCTTCGTCTGGTCGAAACCCATCGTACTGGGCGCCATTTCGCTCGATCTGTTTGCCGTGCTGTTCGGCGGCGCCACGGCGCTGCTGCCGGCGCTGGCGCATGACGTGCTGCATATCGGCCCCAGCGGCCTGGGCTTGCTGCGCACGGCGCCGGGGGCCGGCGCGGCCCTGTGCTCGATCGCGCTGGCCATCTTCCCCATCACGCGCCGCGTGGGCGCCTGGATGTTCGGCGGCGTGGCCGTCTTCGGCCTGGGCACCCTGGTGCTGGGCAGCACCAGCTATTTCCCGCTGGCGCTGGCGGCGCTGTTCCTGATGGGCGCCGGCGACATGGTCAGCGTCTACATCCGCCACCTGCTGGTGCAGTTCGAGACGCCGGACGAGATCCGCGGCCGGGTCAGCGCCGTGAATGCCGTCTTCATCGGCGCCTCGAACGAACTGGGCGAATTCGAATCGGGCCTGACGGCCGGCTGGTTCGGCCTGGTACGCGCTGTGCTCTTCGGCGGCGCCGCCACCCTGGCCGTGACGGGCATCTGGGCCGTGATGTTCCCCGTGCTGTCGCGCATGGACCGCTTCCCCCACCACGAGAAGGAAGCGGCCGCCAGGACGGCCACCACGGCAAGCCCATAAGGTCTAAGATGCGCTATCGCCACTGACGAACCCGCACCATGAAAATCACGCTTCCGTTCCACAGCTTCATCCGCAGCCGCCCCCACCTGAGCATGGCCACGGCCATCGGCGTGGCGGCCGGCCTGCTGTTGCCCGCCTCCTGGCAACAGATGACGCGTTTGCTGACGGCGTGGAACGTGGCCGTCTGGTTCTACCTGGCGACGATGGCCTGGATGATGATGCGCGCCAACCATCACAAGGTCAAAGCCATGGCGGCGCGCCAGGACGAGCGGGCGGCAACCGTCCTGTCGGCCCTGTCCGTCGCATCCGTGATGAGCCTGGTGGCCATCGTCTCGCAGCTGTCCTCGATGAAAGACATGGCGCCGGACGAGCGCGCGCTGCACTACGGCCTGACCATCCTCACCCTGGTCGGTTCCTGGTTCCTCGTCGGCACCCTGTTCTGCTTTCATTACGCCCACCTGTATTACCAGGCCGACCCCGCACTGCGCCCCCTGAAGTTTCCCGACGACGAACAAGACCCCGATTACTGGGATTTCCTGTATTTCGCCTTCACCATCGCCGTGGCCGTGCAAACGTCGGACGTTTCCGTGCAGACGCGCATGATGCGGCAGATCGTGCTGGGACAATCCGTGCTGAGCTTTTTCTTCAACCTGGTCGTGCTGGGGCTGTCGATCAATATCGCGGCCGGTCTCATTAATGGCTGAGGGTAAATAATTTCGTAGTGGAAACTTGACCTGGCTGAAGGGTTAAGCCCATCTTAATCGTGCGCACCCTCTTGAAATACTGGAAAGAGGAGTAAGATAAGTTCCATGCACGAGGTCATGTGCATGAGGCAGCAACCAGGCCGCATCACGCCTGAGATGGGTTTTTTTTGAATTGACAGGAGTAAGCATATGCAAATCAATATTCATACCGACAGCACCATCGCCAACACCGCTGGACTGAACGAACATGTGCAATCCGTACTTGAAAGCGCACTGAACCGCTTCCGCGACAACCTGACCCGCATCGAAGTCCACATCAGCGATACGAATGGCCCGAAAGGCGGCGCCGACGATATCCGCTGCGTCATGGAAGCACGCGTTGCTGGCTATCAACCGATTGCCGTGACCGAACAGAACGCCACCGTGCATCAATCCGTTGCCGGCGCCACCGATAAACTGAAACGCGCCATCGATAGCGCCCTGGGCCGCCTGCAAGACAGCAAGCGCCACGCCACCGGCAAGAATGCCGTGATCGATACGGCCGAAGCGGAAGAAACCGCCGAGTAACTCCCCACCCGCAGGATTTCCAGAGACTGAGGCAGCCGTTCAAGGCTGCCTTTGCACATCTGCCCCGCAGTTCACGCGCGGCAACATTCATACTAAAACAGCAAGTGTTCCAACGTATTAACGCGGCAATGAAATAATTGTCGTATTTCTCACAGTAAGTGACCTCAAGCAAGCCTTTGCCGTTACAGCCAAGGCTGCTTTACGCTATCATGAAGATACCGGCACCCTGCTCGCGCGCCGGCTTTTTGAAAGTGTGATTGTGGAACAGATCGGCAACTTCGGCGCTTCAGGCTGCAACATCGGCGATTTACAGCTATTTCGCGATGGGGCGGATAGCCAGACGGCTGCCATGCTGGCGCCCTGCCCCGTCATGCGCCTCGAAGCGGGCGAAGCCATTGCCGACACGCAAGGCGCCAGCCTGTACATCGTCCTGCGCGGCTCGCTGGCCGTGGCCGCCGACACCCACACGGGCATGGATGACGGCACCGTCAGCAAAGTCTTGCCCGGAGAAAGCGTGGGCGAACAATCGGTGCTCGATGAAGCGAGCAACCTGGCCGCCATTTCCGCCCTGGAAGAAACCGATTTGCTGGTGATCGACGCGGCCATCGTCTGGGAATTGATCGAACAGTCGAACGGCCTGGCGCGCAACCTGCTGCGGCTGCTGTCCTTCCGCATCCGCGCCGCCAATGCCCTGCTGCGCCGCCGGCAGAAACTGGGCGAATTCTACCGCCAGCTGTCGATGGTCGACAGCCTGACGGGCTTGTACAACCGCGCCTGGCTGACGGATTTACTGCCGAACATGATCGTCACGGCCCACGCCAGCGGCTCTCCGCTGTCACTGGTGATGATCGACCTCGACCATTTCAAGCGCTTCAACGACACGCATGGCCACCAGGCTGGCGACCAGGCACTGCGCATCGCCGCGCAAGTGCTGGGCGCGGCCCTGCGGCCCACGGATTTTGCCGTGCGCTACGGAGGCGAGGAAATGATGGTGATCTTGCCCGATACCAACGAACACGTGGCCCTGCGGGTCGCCGAGCGCCTGTGCGAACGCATGCAGCTCGCCGTCATCTTCGCCGACATGCGCAGCGCGTTGCCGCACATCACGGGTTCCTTCGGCGTAGCCAGCCTGGCGGCCGAACAGGACGACCATGCGCTGATCGCCGCGGCCGACGCGGCGCTATATCGCGCGAAGGCGGGCGGGCGCAACAGGGTCATGCTGTAGTTCAGGCAGCCTTGCTGTCGGCCGGCTTGGCGGCATCATCCTTCTTGCTGCTGTGCGCGGCGATGAAGTCCGCATAGCCTTTCTGCACCAGTTCATACGTCTTGTCGATATTGCCGGCGATATCGCCTTGCAACACTTTCAAGCCGCCCAGGATATCGCGCGCTTCCTTGAAGCCTTTTTCCATGCCGCCGCTGATGGTGTCCATGAACTTGCTCAGGGCAGTATCGTCGTCCAGGCCGGGATTCTGTTTCTTGAAGGCGTCAAAAAATCCCGTCGACAGCGATACAATGCGGTTCGCCGTCGCTTCGGCGCTGTTATCCTGCGAAGCCGCGTTCTGGATCGCGTCTTCGCCGTACTGGCCCCTCAGCGCTTCATTGATGTTGGTGATGGCCGTCTTGTACAGCAGCGCCAACGGCTCGTTTTCCGCGCCGATCGACACGCTCAGCGACGCCTGCATGATGGACGCGTTCAATTGCAGCTTGGTACGGTCATTCACGCTCATTTCAGTGTTGACGCCGTGCTGGACTTTATCGTCCTTGCCGGCAACGCCCGTACTGACGGAAGTCACGGAAGGGTTGGAATTGCCGCTTGCGGCGATGGGAATTGACACGATAGACCTCCTTGAACGGGCAATGTATGCCACCATGCGGGAAACGCGATGATGACCATCCTCTCGTGTAGTATCGGCAGGTTTTCAGAAAACTGTAGCAGCGGCCCTTTCACGGGCCCGGATAACCCATCAAGCAACGACCATCAATGACTAACCAGACCTTTCTTTGGCACGACTACGAAACCTTTGGCGCCCAGCCGCGCCGCGACCGCCCGGCCCAGTTCGCCGCCATCCGCACGGATGCAGACCTCAACGAGATCGGCGAACCGATCATGCTGTATTGCCAGCCTGCCAATGATTTCCTGCCCGACCCGCAATCGTGCCTGATCACGGGCATCACGCCGCAGCAATGTCTGCAGCTGGGCGTACCCGAACACCAGTTCGCCGCCACCGTCGAAGCGGCCTTTTCGGAACCGGGCACCATCGGCGTGGGCTACAACACCATCCGTTTCGACGATGAAGTCACGCGTTTCCTGTTCTGGCGCAACCTGATCGATCCATATGCGCGCGAATGGAAAAACCATTGCGGCCGCTGGGACATCCTCGACGTCGTGCGCATGACGCACGCGCTGCGCCCGGAAGGCATCGAATGGCCGAAGCGCGACGATGGCCAGACCAGTTTCAGGCTGGAACACTTGAGCAAGGCCAATGGCCTGGCCCACGAAGCGGCGCACGATGCGCTGTCCGACGTGCGCGCCACCATCGCCCTGGCACGCCTGATCAAGGAAAAACAGCCGAAACTGTTCGAATTCTGCCTGGCACTGCACAAGAAGGACAGGGTCGCCAGCGAAATGGGCATGCACCTGGCCGCCAGCGAGCGCCAGCCTTTCCTGCACGTGTCCGGCATGTTCCCCGCCGAACGGGGCTGCCTGGGCGTCGTCTGGCCGCTGGCCACGCATCCGAGCAATAAAAACGAAATCCTCGTCTGGGATTGCGCCTACGATCCGCGCGAACTGTTCGCCCTGGACGCCGACACCATCCGCACGCGTTTGTTTACGCGCAAGGACGCCATGCCGGAAGGCATGACGCGCCTGCCCGTGAAAAGCGTGCACTTGAACAAGTCGCCCATGCTGGTTGGCAATTTAAAGACCCTGTCGCCGGCCATGGCCGCGCAGTGGGGCATCGATCTGGACGCGGCGAAGGTCAACGCGCAATTGGCCGCCACGGCGCCGAACATGGATGCCATCTGGGCCGAAGTGTTCCAGCGCCCAGGCGCAAATGTCGCGCTGGACGTGGATGAGGATTTGTACAATGGTTTCGTCAGCAACGACGACCGCCGCCTGCTCGAATCCCTGCGCCGCGACACGCCGGCCAAGCTGGCCACGGCCCGTCCCTCGTTTGCCGACGAACGCCTGCAGGAACTGCTGTTCCGCTACCGCGCCCGCAATTTCCCGCAAACCCTGAGCGAAGCGGAAAGCCTGCGCTGGGAGCAGCACCGCGCTGCCCGCCTGTTCGACGGCGACGGCGGCGCCCGCACCATCGAAATGCTGTTTACGGAAATCGACATGCTGTCGGAATCCGTGGATGAGCGTGGCGAGGAAATTCTGGGGGAGTTGTACGATTACGTGGAGATGGTGGCGCCCATGCGCGATTAGTGGCACCTAACCAAACCTACTGCGCGTCGGTATAGGTGGCCTGCGATGCTCACCGTACTCCAGTACGGTTGCGCTTCTCGGCCACCTATCCCTTCCGCTCGCTACGGTTTTGTCAGGCGCTGTGTAGCTGACTGTATATCGTTCTTAGACCGAACGATGCGCATTGATCGCATCGCGCGTTTCAATGGCCACGCGGCGTGCCGCGTCGGCGTAGTCTTCGCCAGCCTGCGGCGTGGCATAGATGATGGCGCGCGACGAACTGATCATCATGCCCATGCCGTTGGCCGTCTGGCCCGCGCCGACCGTGGCGGCAATGTCGCCGCCCTGGGCGCCGATGCCGGGCACCAGCAGCGGCATGTCGCCGACGATGGCGCGCACTTGCGCCAGTTCTTCCGGGAAAGTGGCGCCGACGACGAGCGCGCACTGGCCGTTCTTGTTCCATTTGTCGGCCACCAGGCGCGCCACGCGCTGGTACAAGGGCACGCCATCCGTGTCAAGGAATTGCAGGTCCGAGCCGCCCGGGTTCGAGGTGCGGCACAGGATGATCACGCCGCGGTCTTGCCACGCCAGGTAGGGATCGAGCGAATCCTCGCCCATGTACGGGTTCACGGTGACGGCGTCGGCGCCGTAGCGCTCGAACGCTTCGCGCGCGTACTGCGTGGCCGTCGCGCCAATGTCGCCCCGTTTCGCGTCGAGGATCAGCGGGATGTGCGGATAGTTTTCGCGCACGTAGCGGCAGATGTCTTCCAGCTGCTTTTCCGCGCCCAGCGCGCCAAAATACGCGATCTGCGGTTTGAAGGCGCAGGCCAGGTCGGCCGTGGCATCGATGATGCGCGTGCAAAAGGTGGTGATTCCATCAGGCAGATCGCGCAGTTCGGCCGGCAGTTTCGCCAGGTCGGGGTCCAGGCCCACGCACAGCAGGGAATTATTGGCCGTCCACGCGGCGGATAATTTATTGATGAAATTCACGGCACACCTTCTCTATATTCAGTTGCAAACCCCGTATTGTAACGCGGCGCGGGGTTGCCACGGCGTGGCAACGCGGCCAGACGCGGCGGCCAGCGCTTATTAAACCGACATTGCGGGCCGTTTCAGGTATATTTGCCTCACCTCCCTTACTCTGCACGGAACCCATCATGCAAATCACCAATCAATTCACCAAATGGCTGCGCCTGGCGCTGAGCGTCACCGTCCTGGCCGGCATCCTGACGGGCTGCGGCTACAACGACTTCCAGAGCAAGGATGAAGCCACCAAGGCAGCCTGGGGCGAAGTAGTCAACCAGTACCAGCGCCGCGCCGACCTGATCCCCAACCTGGTCAACACCGTCAAGGGCTATGCGACGCACGAGCGCGAAACCCTGGAAGCGGTGACCAAGGCGCGCGCCGCCGCCACCAGTTTCCAGATCACGCCCGAAGTGCTGAACGACCCGGCCGCGTTCGAGAAATTCCAGCAGGTACAAGGCCAGCTGTCGTCGGCCCTGTCGCGCCTGATGGTGGTGTCCGAGAAATACCCGGACTTGAAGGCTGACACCAGCTTCCGCGACTTGCAGTCGCAGCTGGAAGGCACGGAAAACCGCATCACCGTGGCGCGCCAGCGTTACATCGTTGCCGTGCAGGATTACAACGTGCATGCGCGCAGCTTCCCGAACAACCTGACGGCCATGGTCTTCGGCTACAAGGTCAAGCCATCGTTCACGGTGGAAAATGAAAAAGCCATCTCGACCGCACCGACCGTCAACTTCGGCAAATAAGATGAAAGCCTGGTCTTATCTGGCGGCGCTGGCGACGGCACTGCTGCTGTGGACGATGCCGCCGGCCGGCGCACAGGGCTTGCAGCCCGTGCCGCCGCTGGCCGCGCGCGTGACGGACAACGCCGGCATGCTGGACGCCAAACAGAAAGCGGCGCTGGAAGGCGTGCTGGCCGATTACGAAGCCAAGACGGGTAGCCAGATCGCCGTGCTGCTGGTCAAGAGCACGGAGCCGGAAGCGATCGAGCAATACAGCATCCGCGTGACGGATGCCTGGAAGCTGGGCCGCAAGGGCGTCGATGACGGCGTGCTGCTGATGGTGGCAAAGGACAACCCATCGTCGCTGCGCCGCCTGCGCATCGAAGCGGGCCGCGGCGTGCAGGGCGTACTGACGGATGCGCAATCGAAACGCATCCTGCAAGACGTGATCGCGCCGCATTTCAAGCAGAATGATTATTACGGCGGCCTGGTGGCCGGCGTGGGCTCGATTGCCACCCTGCTGAACCAGGAGCAATTCCCCGCCCCGGCACAGCAGAAAGCGCCGGCGACCGTGGAAGCGGGCGGCATGACCTTCTGGCTGCCGCTGCTGTTCTTCGGCTTCCTCGTCGTGCTGACCCTGTTCCGCTCGCGCGGCGGCCCCACGCGGCTGCAGCGCGGCAGCAACTGGTCCAGCGGCGCCACCGGCGTCGTGCTGGGCAGCATTTTGAGCCAGGCGCTGAACAACCGCGGCGGCGGCGGAGGCTTCGGCGGCGGTGGTGGTTTTGGCGGTGGCGGTGGCGGCGGTGGTTTCGGTGGCGGCGGCGGCGGTTTTGACGGCGGCGGCGCCTCGGGAGATTGGTAATGACGAAACAACTGACATTCGGACAGCGCTGCGGACGGGCCTTGAAACATTTGCGGGGCACGCCGGCGACGGCACGCCAGGCCTTTCCGGAACGCACCCTGAAAGCCATCGAGACAGCGATTGCCAACGGTGAAGCGATGCACCAGGCGGAAGTGCGCCTGATCGTCGAAGCGGCCCTGACGCCGGGCATGGCGTACCAGGGCGTGAGCAACCGCGAGCGGGCGCGCGAACTGTTTGCCCAGTATGGCGTGTGGGATACGGAAGACAACGTCGGCGTACTGATCTATATCAACCTGGCCGAGCACCAGGTCGATATCGTCGCCGACCGCAACGTGGGCCGGCGCGTCACGCCGGAACAATGGCAAGCCGTGTGCCGCACCATGACCAAAGGCTTCAAGGACGGCAATTACCACGACAGCACGCTGGATGCCTTGCAGCAGTTGAATACCTTGTTGCAAAGCCACTTCCCTGCCGATGGCACGCGCGGCAACCAGTTGCCAAACGAACCCATCCTCCTCTGATTCCCGCCCAGGGATTAAAATCTGCCCATTGCCGCGCGGGCCGGTGGCCCGGGCAGCGGCCCCTATTACCGCCGAGGAGCACACATGAAACTAGTCAATAAAACCGCCATCGTCACGGGCGCCACGCAAGGCATCGGCCTGGCTTGCGCCACCCGCCTGATCGCCGAAGGGGCGCAGGTGATGCTGGTCGACATCAAGGAAGAAGGCGCACAGGCGGCGAGCGCCCTCGGCCCGCAGGCGCGCTTTTTTTGCGCCGACGTCAGCCAGAAGGCGGACGTCGATGCCATGCTGAAGGAAACCCTGGCCCAGTTCGGCCACATCGATATCCTCGTCAACAATGCGGGCGTCACGCACGCGGCCGATTTCCTCGACGTCTGCGAAGACGATTTCGACCGGGTCATGCGCATCAACCTGAAATCGATGTTCCTGTGCGGCCAGGCCGTGGCGCGCGAAATGGTCAAGCGCAACACTGGCTGCATCATCAACATGTCCAGCGTGAATGCGGAACTGGCGATCCCGAACCAGGTACCGTACGTGGTGTCGAAGGGCGCCATCAACCAGTTGACCAAGGTCATGGCCTTGAACCTGGCCTCGCATGGCGTGCGCGTGAACGGCATCGGGCCGGGCACCATCCTGACGGAACTGGCCAAGCAGGCAGTGCTGTCGAGCCCGGAGGCGCGCCATACGATCCTGTCGCGCACGCCGCTGGGCCGCTGCGGCGAACCGGAAGAAGTGGCTGGCATCGCCGCCTTCCTGGCCAGCGACGACGCCACCTACATGACGGGCCAGACCATCTATGTCGATGGCGGGCGCATGGCGCTCAACTACACGGTGGCCGTGAAGGAATGAAGGCAGCGACAGGCAGAACGACAGGCAGTTATATCAAAAAACGATAATGGTTATCTGAAAAGACCATTAGACACATATCGTGCGACGCAGCATAATGCACCTGTCTCCACTATTCTCCTCCAAGAAAATAGTTTTAAGCCCGCTTTCACCAGCGGGCTTTTTTTTGCTATCACTGCTGAAACATGGACATTCTTGCCATGACAGACGTTCTTCACTGTCCTTCTGCTCGCCGCAAAAAAATGTTGCGGCGTGTCATCAGCCCGTCATCTTCGCCCCCTATACTTGCTTCATCTGCTGTACAGGCAACCGATATGCCTGACTACAGACAGGTGTGCCGCGATGGCACACCACTCCCCTTTCATGACCGTGGCGGGCGCCGGCAAGGCGCGCGACATGGTGAGTACCGAGCAACTCTCAACTCTTGACCCATTTCATTTGGGTTTTTGGCCCGCCTCCCCGCGGGCCTTTTTTTGCCTGCACGGCAAGCTCTTGCGCAAAAACATGGCGGCCTGCCATGCACATGATATTGTGACGGCCTTTCCACCTGTCCTGACGCATCATGCCTGCACCATTGCTCGAACTCTGTTTTGCCGACCGCTACGAACGCCTGCGCTACCGCACTGCGCTGCTGCTGTATGTGCTGGTGATCCTGATCGGCGACATTCCCGGCGTGCGCGCAGATGTGGGCCAGTATGCGTCAGGCGGCGTGCTGCATTCCGTCGGCTATGGCGTGCTGGCCCTGATCCTGTTCAGCGGCACGGGCGGCGGCATGGCGCGCCGGGCGCTGCTGTCGGTGCTGATGGTGGCGGCCATGGGCGCGCTGGACGAATTCATCCAGAGTTTCCTGCCCTACCGCCGTGGCGCCGTCAGCGACTGGGTGGTCGATATCACGGCCGCCGTGGCGGTCTGCCTGCCGCTGTATTTCCTCTGGCCGAAAATGGTCGCCGCTGCCCTTGGCAAGGGCGTGCCGCGGCCTGAAGCCTGAACGGTGAGATGACTCGCGCCCGTCAGGCGCGGTCCGCTTCGCTATCTTGCAATTCCAGCCGCAACTGTCCCTGGCCACGCGCGCTGCGCGTGCCCAGGCGGCGCATCAGGGCGCGCGCCTCGCGCCGGCTGCCGGCCCCCATGGCGCGTGCCGCATCGCGCTGCATGTCCAGCAACTGTTCCGAGCGCGCCAGCCGCACCAGGCCATGCAAGGCCTGGGCCAGGACATGGCGCGCGCGGGCATCGCGCGCGGTGCCGCCGACGGCCAGCACCAACTCATCGATCAGTTTTGCGGTAGGGCCAGATGACATTTTTTCTCCCGATTCAACAGTGAGGAAGCGTGCAGCCGCACGAAGTGGTAATTGCCAGCATCTTTTATACCAAGCACGGCAATTGGACTCTTGATCTAGCTCAATCGACAATGACGGGCGCCGAACATCCCTGCCCCGCCATGCTCTTACATGCAGCAATCGCGGCTATCCGCAATCACCGCGGGTGCCGATCCTAGTGTGCGACCATGAGGAGACCAAGATGAGATCGAAAACAACCCTGCTGCTGACCGGCCTGACATGCGCCTTGCTGGCGGCCTGCCAGTCCACGGACAAAACTAGCCTGGCACGCAGCAATAGCGGCGAAACCTATGCCGCACCGGCCGGCACGACACCGCCAAGCAGTACGGCCAGCGCCACCAGCAGCACGGCCACCGATACCGGCAACGCCATGAGCAGCGACATGCGCAATGACGCGAACCAGTCCACCCTGAACATCAGCTCGGCCACGGTGCAGTCGATAGAAACCGTGCCGCGCAGCATGGACCAAGGCAGTGCCGACATGCAAGCGGGCACGTCGGGCACGGCCGGCAGCACCTCGGGGGCGGCGGGCAATATGCTGTATCGCGTCACCTTGCGCCTGGACGACGGCACGACGCGCACCTTTGTGCAAAATACCCAGCCCGCCTTCCAGATCGGCGAGCGGGTCAGCGTGCAAAAAGGCGTGATGCAGCGCTATTGATATGTACCGGCACTGGCCGATGCTGGTCGCAACTGACCGCATCAAGCCAGCGCCAGGGTCAACGGCCGGCTGCGCCCCTGCACCACGGCCGAAGGCCAGGCCGGGTCGTGCGTCAGATTGTGCAAATGGCTGCCGTCGAGCAAAAACGTGTCTTCCACCGTGCTGCCGGGCAGGCTGGGGTGAAAGGCCAGCGCCATGCCCCGCTTGAGGATGATTTCCGTGTGCGCGCCGGCCGCCACTTCGGGCGCCAGGTAGCCATGGATACCGCCCTGCCGGCTGGTGCGCACCGTGTCGGGCTGGCCGGCATAGGCGTAGGCGCTGTCGAGCGCGTGATACACCATGCTCAGCGCATGGCCCGTTTCGCAAGCGTCGAGCGCCACCGCTTCCAGCGCCAGCATGGCCGCATCGGCATCGTCCATGACCACCGCCGCGCCGTCGGCCCGATGCTGCGCCGGGCCGAAGCGCCGTTGACGGCTGAGACTGGCGCACAGGCCGAAACGCCGCGCGCACAAGGCCAGCACGGCTTGCTTGCCCAGCACCGCCTGGGCTGGCGGCGCGCGCCGATAACGGTTTTGGCGCTCTCCACCGCTGGCCAGCACGTACACGGCTTGCAAGCCGCGCAGCCACAGCGCGCGCGCACACGCGGCAGCCAGTTCCAGCTCGCTCCAGTCGGGGCGGGCCTGGCGCAGCGCATCCGCGGCCGCACCAGCTGCCAGCAGCCCCACCTGCCGGTAGCGTAACTGCTCCGATTCCAGCAGCACCAGCCGCTCTTCGCGCAGGGCCACAGGCAGGCTGCGTTCGTGCAAGCCGGGCCGGTCGGACAGGACAGGCGCGCCGCCGGCCACATGCTGCACGAAATGCTCGCGCAATTCATACAGCTGCGGCTGCATCCAGGGCGACACCTGCCACGTCCATGGCCCGCGCACTTCTTCCTCGCGCATGCGCATGGCTTCGGCTTCGTCCGTCAGGATGTAGGCGGCATCGCGCGTCACCAGTACTTCCGCGCAGCCGCACTCGGCTGTCTGGCAATGGCTGTTCGATGCGCCCGCCGTGGCCCAAGCAAACCAGTCCACGCCGCGCAGGCGCACGGCACCGGCACGCTGGTCTTCCAGCCAGCCCCGCATCTGCGCCAGCTTGTGCGCCACTTCCAGCTCCAGCGGCCAGTTCATGACCGCCCCGCGTGCGGGATGCGGCACGGCGCCACCCCGCCTGCCCTGCCTGGCACCAGCCGGGAATCCTGTTGTGCATGCATAGCTGCCCCCTCTTCCTACATGGAAACTTAAGACCGGCACGCGCATAAAAAGTTCAGTGCCTGGCCTCGTCTCAGGCTTGCAGTCTATGACTTCCCGCTATTTTTGCAAGCGGCTATTTCGCCAGTTCAATCAACACGGCCGTGTACATCTGCAAGTTCAACAGCAACTGCTTTTCCGTGATGAACTCATGTTCGGAATGCCCCGTGTAGACCGTGTGCGGCATGGCCGGGCCAAAGCTCACGGCATTCGGGAACAGGCGCGAATTGGTGCCGCCGCCGATGGCCACCGGTTGCGGATTGGCGATGCCCGTGTAGTGTTCGAAGACGGACAACAAGGTGGGAATCTGCGGCGCCGCCGTCTGCAGCCACGGTTCACCGATCTGCACCTGCAGGGTAGCCGGCACGCGGCGCCGTGCCTTCCAGCCGTCGAACGCGGCCGTCACCTGCTGTTGCAGCACGGCCGTCGTCTTGCCTTGCGGACGGCGCAAATTGATAGTCAGCTCCAGCGCGCCGCCGTTCTGCTTGAGCACGGTCGGTGCTACCGTCATCGGCCCCATGAAGCCGTCGCGGTAAGCGATCTGCCCAAAGCGTTCGCCGTAGATGCCAGTGCCCACCAGTTCATTCAGGAACGACAGCATGTCGGCCGCCTGCGTGCCCTGCCACGGCTGCACGGCCAGCGCGTCGGCCAGCATGCTGATGGCGTTGACACCATCTTCCGGTTTCGACGAGTGGGCCGACACGCCCAGCGCCGTCACCGTCAAGGTGTCGCCATCGCGCGCATAGCTGTAGCGCACGCCCTGTTGCTGCTGCGCGCGGGCGCGGATGGCCGCTTCCAGCGCGGCTGGCGCGTGGTCGATCACGGCTTGTGCATCTTCCGGGATCTGACTGCCGAAAAAGCCGCCTGTCAGTTGCGTCAGCACAGGGCCCTTCCCCGCCGGCATGGCCGTGCGCGGCGGCAAGGTCAGCTTGATGGAACCGTAGCCCTTCTCGGCGGTCACCACCGGGTATTCCGCATCGATGGTGATGTTCACTTGCGGCGGCGTATGGGTTTTCAGGAACTGTTTCAGCGGTTCCCAGTCCGATTCCTCGGCCATGTAGACGTACAGCTCGATACGCTTGCTCAGCGGCACCTGCTGGTCCTGGATAGCCTTCATCGCGTACAGGGCCGTGGCGATCGGCCCCTTGTCGTCTTCCGTGCCCCGTCCCAGTAATTTTCCCGGTTCGCTGGTGCGGTCCAGCTCGAACGGCGAGCGGGCCCATTTGGCGGGATTCACGGGCTGGACGTCGCCGTGCGTGATCACGCCCACGCGCTCGCTGCCGCTGCCCATGCCGATGATCACCACATGGCCATGCTCCTGGAAGTCGAATCCCAGGCGCTGCGCCTCGGCCGCCAGGTAGCGCTTGAAGCCCGTGTGCTGGGGATTCGCGGCAAACGGCACGGCCGGGTCTGCCACCGTGTTGAAACTGACCATCTTCGCCAGGCTGGCGATCAGCGGTTCGGGATAAGTGGCCAACGCGTAGCGCGCCGTTTCCTGCGCCTGCAGGCTGATGGGCGCGGCGTGAACGGAGGGCTGCAGCAGCAGGCTTATCAAAGTCAGCAGGACGGGTTTCTTGAACATGGCGGGGCGCATAAAGTGGGGAGGCCCACTCTAGCATTGCCCGCACCGATTTCCAATCGATACGAGTTTTTTACCGATCAGTACGCAAATTCCCGATTCGCATTATCATGTGCACAGCCTGTCATCCCTGCCGCTTCCAAGGCCGACCCTATTGTCGTCAGGGGATAGACAAATCGTCCATTGTGATTTTCCACCACGTCCCGATATCGCTACCATGATTCCATTTTCCATACTCGACCTGGCCCCCATCGCCGAAGGCAGCGACGCCAGCCAGTCGTTCAAGAACACGCTCGACCTGGCGCAGCACGGCGAACGCTGGGGTTACAACCGCTACTGGCTGGCCGAACACCACGGCATGCCCGGCATCGCCAGCGCCGCCACGGCCGTCGTCATCGCCCATGTGGCGGCCGGCACCAGGACCATCCGCGTGGGCGCGGGCGGTGTCATGCTGCCCAACCATTCTCCGTTGGTCATCGCGGAACAGTTCGGTACCCTGGAAGCGCTGCACCCGGGCCGCATCGACCTGGGCCTGGGCCGCGCGCCCGGCTCCGACCAGACGACGGCGCGCGCCCTGCGCCGCGACCTGCAGTCCGATGCGGAACAGTTCCCGCAAGACGTGCTGGAATTGATCGACTATATGTCCGACGAGCCGCGCCAGCGCGTGCTGGCCGTGCCCGGCAAGGGTGCGAAAGTGCCCGTGTGGATACTTGGCTCGAGCCTGTTCGGCGCCCAGCTGGCCGCCCACCTGGGCTTGCCGTATGCGTTTGCCTCGCACTTCGCGCCGCAAATGATGCTGCAAGCCGTGGCCTATTACCGCGAACATTTCAAGCCTTCAAAACAATTGGCGAAACCGTACGTGATGCTGGGCTTTAACGTGTTTGCCGCCGACACGGATGCCGAGGCGCACCTGCGCGCCACGTCGATGCAGCAAGCCTTCGTCAACCTGCGCACGGGCCGCCCGTCGCGCCTGCAGCCGCCCGTGCCCGGCTATCTGGAGCAATTGGGCCCGCAGGAACGCGCCATGCTCGATTCCGTGCTGTCCTGCACGGCCATCGGCGCGCCGGGTACCGTCAAGGCGAAGATGGCCGCGTTCATTGCCGAAACGGGCGCCGACGAGCTGATGATCACCTCGCAGATCTTCGACCACCAGCACCGGCTGCGTTCGTATGAAATCACGGCGCAGGTGCATGCGGAGCTGGCGCGCGCACAGTAAGTTTTAAGTCTCCCCTGGTATATCCCCCTATACCCTTTTCCCGGCCGTCGGCAACGATCGCCGGGATTTTTTTGCCTGCTGCGTTGCCTGCCGCCCCACCGCAAAATCGGCCGCGTCCGGCAAGAAATGCGCAGCCCCGCTATCATGCTCATCCAAAAGCATCACTCCAAGAAAGTTGTCTCGCATGAAATCTGCACCATCCACCGTCGATGCCAGCGCCCTGCTGACGTCGACCCGCATCCTGTTGTTCGCCCTGTCCGCCGGCGTGCTCGTCGCCAGCCTCTACTATGTGCAGCCGCTCACTTCCATGCTGGCCGCCTCGTTCGGCGTCAGCGTGCCGCAGGCGGGCTACCTGGTCACGGCCACGCAAATCGGCTATGTGCTGGGCATCGTGTTCCTGGTCCCCCTCAGCGACGTGCTGAACCGCCGCCAGTTGCTGACGTGGATGCTGATCGCCAAGATCGGCGCCCTGCTGCTGGCCGCCACCAGCCAGAACATTATTATCTTTGCCATCGCCAGTGTCTTGATGGGGATCACGTCCAGTGCCTTGATGGTAGTCACGGCCATGGTCGCGTCGTATGCACCCGACCACAGCCGGGGCCGCATGGTGGGCACCGTCATGACGGGCTTGTTGCTGGGGATTCTGCTGGCGCGTACCGTGTCCGGCACCGTGTCGCAGATCAGCGGCGGCTGGCGCACCGTGTACGTGCTGGCCGCCATCGTCGTGGCCGCCCTGCTCGTCATGCTGCGCCGCATCCTGCCGAACGAGGCGCCACGGGGCAAGCTGCAATACGGAAAATTGCTGGCCTCGCTGGCCGACATCATCCGCCAGGAACCGTTGCTGCGCCAACGCGCCCTGTTCTCGGGCCTGGGCCTGGGCACCTTCAGCGTGTTCTGGACGGGCCTGACTTTTTTGCTCAGCGGCGCGCCGTACCACTACTCGGAAATGCAGATCGGCCTGTTCGGCCTGGCCGGTGCCACGGGCGCCTTTGCCGCCAACACGGCGGGCCGCATGGCCGACCGCGGCTATGCGCGCCAGGCCACCTGGCTGCTGGCCGTGGCTTCCATCGCGGGCTGGGCATTGATCGGCTTTGGCGCCCATTCGCTGGTGCTGCTGCTGATCGGTATCGTCCTGCTGGACATGGGCGTGATGGGCTTGCAAGTGACGCACCAATCCATCATCTATAAACTGGCGCCGCATGCGCGGGCGCGGGTCACCACCGTGTTCATCGCGGGCGGCTTCATCGGCGCGTCGGCAGGCTCGGCACTGGCCAGCGCCAGCTTTGCCGCCGGCGGCTGGCCCGCCCTGTGCATGGTGGGCGGCGCCATGCCGCTGCTGATGCTGATCGTGTGGAGCAAGTACCGGCACGCGCAGCGCCGGCTGGAACGCGCAAGTCAAGCCTGAGGCGCAAAAAAAAAAACCGCTCACGATTGAGCGGTTTTTTTATGCCGGGACAGTTACTTCGTTGACGCACGCGCCTTGCCAAACGCATCGCCCGCCTTCCACGCCGGCATCCTGGCCGCATTCGCCACGGCTTGCCCCAGGTTCAGGGTAAATTGCGCCTGCTGCGTCATGCCGGACAAATCCCAGCTGGCATCGTACTCATCGGTAACCTGATGGTAGCGGGGGCCATACGCGGCCGCCTTGGCTTTCGACGCTGCCACGTCCTTGATGTACTCGCGTCCGCCATTGATGGAAAACGCGGGCACGCCCGCCTTGGCAAAGCTGAAATGGTCGCTGCGGAAGTAGCCGCCGGCCAGGTCGGGACGGGCTGGCGCGATATGCATGCCCATGGCTTTGGCCACCGTGGCCGCCATGGCGCCCAGCTCCGTGCGCTCGCTGCCCTGCGCGCCGATGTCATGCGTGGCACCGACAAAGTTCAGGCTGTCCAGGTTCAGCGCGGCGGCCGTCTTGTTCAAGGGCCACAAGGGGTCGGCCGCGTAGGCGGCGCTACCCAGCAAGCCCTGCTCTTCGGCCGCCACCCACAGGAAGATCTGCGTGCGCTTCGCAGGCTTTTTCACAGCTTCCTGCGCCATGGCCAGCAAGCCGGCCGTGCCGGAAGCGTTGTCGACGGCGCCGTTGTAGATGGTGTCGCCACTGTCACCCTGCTTGCCCAGGTGGTCCCAATGACCGCTGTAGATGACGGCTTCATCCTTCAATGCCGGGTCGGTACCCGGCACCATGCCGGCGATATTGAATTGCTCCACCTTGCGCACGGCGGACTTCATTTCGCCGCTCAGCTTGGCATTCAAGGCGACGGCCTTGAAATCCTTGCTTTCCGCTTGCGCGCGCAAGGCGTCCAGGTCCAGCCCACCGGCCGCGAACAGGCGGCGCGCCGCGTCTTCCGCGATCCAGCCCTGCAGCGGTGTGCCGGCCGTGCGGTCGGCCAACTGGAAACGCTCGCTGCCGCTCCAGCTGTTCTGCACCACGCTCCAGTCGTACGATGCGGACGGTTTCGTGTGGATCAGCAATACGCCAGCCGCGCCCTGGCGCTTGGCTTCCTCGAATTTGTAGGTCCAGCGGCCGTAATAGGTCAGCGCCTTGCCGGCAAAGCGGTTCGGCTCGGCACTAGTCGGTTGCGGGTCGTTGACCATCATGACGACGATCTTGCCTTTGACATCGGCGCCCTTGAAATCGTTCCAGCCTTCTTCCGGCGCCGTGATGCCATAGCCGACGAAGACGAGCGGCGCATCGAAGGTGTGGGCGGCAACGGAGTCGCCCGTGGCCCACACCCAGTCCGGGCCGAAAGCCAGCGGCACGGGCTTGCCGCCCGCCACGGCTTGCAGGCTGCTGTCTTGTGGCAAGGATTTCACGCCGGCGATCTGCACGCTTTGGCGGTAGCTATTGCCGCGCACGGGTTGCAGTCCGGCCATCTGCGCCTGGGTTTCCAGGTAAGCCACCGTCAGGTCGGCGCCGCGCTGGCCCGTGCCCCGGCCTTCCAGCAAATCGTTGGACAGGAAGGCCAGGTGGGCGCGCAGCGGCGCTTCCTGCACCACGGGCAAGCCGGTCGCGGCGTGCGCGGAAAACGCCAGCGCCAGGCTGGAAGCGAGCGCCGTGACGGCCAGGGAAGAAAACAGCTTCTGCATAAGATCCTTTGGGTAAGAGGAGACATTCAGTCCGGCGGATGGCCGAGCCGGCGATTGTATGCCATAGGGAAAGATGCATCAAAATGCGGACGAAAAAAATCCCCGCGGCAAGGGCGGGGATTTTGCAGGGGAAACGTTCAGACCAGCAAAGCGGCCGCCAGGGATTCGATCTCTTCCGCCGATTCCTCGAGGATGGTGTGCAAGGTGCTGCCGCCGATGCCGAAGTCGATCTTCGCTGCAGCCTGGCGCCGCGCGGCGCTTTCCGGCGGGTGCAGGGGCGAGCCGACGGGCGACAGATCGTTGGCCAGCACCAGGGTCGCGCCCAGGGTGCGGGGCGGGAACGTGCTGCCGCCGTGCCACATGCCTTCCACGGCCTGCAAGACCATGTCCGGCACTTGCAACTGGCGCAGCACGCCGCGGCCGATCAGTTTTTCGCCGTATTCGATCCAGTCTTCCGTATTGTCGTCCAGCAAACCTGGATATTCCTCGGCGCGCGACAGCAGATAAAAGCCGCCCACTTCGTGCACGATGGCGGCGAACATGGCCGTTTCCACGTCCACATGCGTGACTTTCTTGGCGATTACCTGGCTCAGCGCGGCCACGTGAGCCGTGTGTTCCCACAGCTTGGCCGCCTTGGCGCGCAATTGCGGGTCGGTAATCTGGCTGCCCAGCTGGCGCACGATGACGGATGCCACCATCGATTTCAGGGTGGCAAAGCCCAGGCGCGAGACGGCTGCGCGCACATTGGCGATTTCATTGCCGGAACGGTTGTAGGCGGCCGAGTTGGCCAATGCCACGACCCGCGCCGACAGCAGCGGCTCGGCCATGACCATGCGGGCGGCCGCCTCGATATGGCAATCGGGGTCGTCCAGCGCTTCCTGCAGCTTCAAGGTGGCCTTGACGTTGGCGGGGAACGTCAGCTCGCCCTTGCTCGCTTGCAGCGCGATAATCTTGAATACTTCCAGTCTGTCCATGGGTCAATCTCCGGTACGGGCCTGTTCAGGCTCTGCTGTGTGGGTGGGCCGGGAATGCACTCCCGGCCCGGCTCCCGTTTCCGGCAATATTACAGCAAGTTCAAACTCAAACCTATTACTTTCCGGAAACTTTTCCTGCCACGCCTTCGACAAAATAATCCATCTTAGTCAGCGCCGCATCGTCCAGCACGCCTTTGTCCAGGCGCACCTTGCCATCGTTATCCTTGATCGGCGCGCTGAAAGGATTGAGCTTGCCAGCTACCAAGTCTTTCTCGCGTGCCAATACAAACTGTTTCACGTCGGCCGGCACTGTGGCGTTGATGCCTTCCAGCTTGACCATGCCATCCTTGATGCCGCCCCAGGTGCTGCTGGACTTCCACGTGCCGTCCAGCACGGCTTGCGCCTGCTTCGTATAGTAGTCGCCCCAATGGTGGGTGACGGCAGCAAGCTGCGCCTTCGGCCCGTACTTTTTCATGTCCGAATGGTAGGCGATCGCGTACTTGCCCTTTTCTTCCGCCGCCTGCACCACGGCGGTCGAATCCGTGTGGTGGGTAACCACGTCGGCGCCCTGGCCGATCAGGGTGATGGCGGCGTCGCGTTCCTTGCCCGGATCGAACCAGCTATTCACCCACACCACTTTCACTTCCGCCTTCGGGTCGACGCTGCGCATGCCGCGCGTAAAAGCGTTAACGCCCTGCAACACCTCCGGGATCGGGAATGCCGCCACGTAGCCGGCCACATGGGTCTTGCTCATCTTGCCTGCCAACACGCCGGCCAGGTAGCGGCCCTCGTAGAAACGGGCGTTGGTATTGGCCACGTTGACGGCCGTCTTGTAGCCCGTCAAATGAATGAACTTCACATTAGGAAATTGCTTCGCCACTTTCAAGGTGGGATTCATGTAGCCGAACGAGGTTGTGATGACGAGCTTGCTGCCCGTTTGCGCCAGGTCGCGGATCACCCGTTCCGCATCGGCGCTTTCCGGCACGTTTTCCACGTACTTGGTGGTGATCTTGCTACCCAGCGCCTTTTCCATTTCCTTGCGGGCCAGGTCATGCTGGGTGGTCCAGCCCGCGTCGCCGATGGGGCTGATATACACGAAGCCGACATTCAGCGGCGCGGTGGCGGGAGCGGCGGCCATGACGGGCATCAAAACAGCACTGCAAACGGCGGCGCATACTAGTTTCTTGGACATGGTTTTCCTTGTGGTGAGTGATTAATTTCCCGGATTGAAATTCTTGCCCAGCGAAGCGGGCATATTGAGCTTGATGTAATTGGCGTTGCTGGAGATCAAAACCAGCACGACGATGGCTGCCACATACGGCAGCATCGACAGCAGTTGCGACGCGATGGGCACGCCCAGCGCCTGCGCGTGGAAGGTCAGAATCGTGATGCCGCCGAACAGGTAGGCGCCGCCCACCACGCGCGCGGGACGCCAGGTGGCAAAGGTGGTCAGCGCCAGCGCGATCCAGCCCCGTCCCGCCACCATGCCTTCGACCCACAGCGGCGTGTAGACGAGCGACAGGAAGGTGCCGGCCAGGCCGCAGCAGGCGCCGCCGAACAGCACGGCCGCCAGACGGATACGGCGCACGGGGTAGCCGAGCGCATGCGCGGAAGCGGGCGACTCGCCCACGGCGCGCAGCACGAGGCCGGCCCGCGTGCGGTACAGAAACCAGGCGATGGCCAGGCACAGCAGCAACGACAGATAGACCATCGGATGCTGGCGGAACAGGGCCGGGCCCAGCACGGGAATGTCTTCCAGGAAGGGGATGCCGAAGCGCCCATTCTGCAAGCTGTTGCCCACGTACTTCAAGCCGATGTACGTCGAGGCGCCCGCGCCGAACAGCGACAAGGCCAGGCCCGTCGCGTACTGGTTCGTGCCCAGCCATACGGTCAGCCAGGCAAAGAAGCCGGACAGCGCCATGCTGGCGCCCGCGCCCGCCAGAAAGCCCAGGGTGGGGCTACCCGTGTTGACAGCCACGGCAAAACCCGTGATGGCCGAGACCAGCATCATGCCTTCCGCCCCCAGGTTGACCACGCCCGCCTTTTCATTGACGAGCAGCCCCAGCGCAGCGAGCATCAGCGGCGTGCCCGCATTGATGCTGGCAGCGACCAGCGGCGCTATCGTCAGGGCCAGGTTATCCATGTTTCCTCCAGCGCAGTTTGTATTGGATCAGCACATCGCAAGCGAGCAAGGCGAACAGCAAGATGCCCTGGAACACACCCGTGATCGCGCTGGGCAAGCCCAGGCGCGACTGCGCCAGTTCGCCGCCGATATAGAACAGGGCCATGACGAAGCTGGAGAAAATCACGCCTACCGGATGCAGGCGCCCGACAAAGGCGACGATGATGGCGGCAAAGCCGTAGCCGGGCGAGACCGTGGGCGTCAACTGCCCCATCGGTCCCAGCACTTCGCACGCACCCGCCAGGCCGGACAGGGCGCCGCAGATCAGCAGGGACGACCACAAGGTCTTGCGCGAGGAAAAGCCCGCATAGCGGGCGGCGGCAGGCGCCATGCCGCCCACGCGCAGGCGGAAACCCGCAATGCTTCTGGATAAGTACAGCCAGCCGCCCAGCGAGGCCAGCAAGGCAAACACGATGCCCACATGCAAGCGCGTGTCGCTGATCACCATCGGCAACAGCAAGCCGTCGGACAGCAGTTTCGATTGAGGGAAGTTGAATCCTTCCGGGTCGCGTAGCACGCCATACACGAGATAGCTGAGCAGCAATTGAGCGATATAGACCAGCATCAGCGAAACGAGGATTTCGCTGGCGTTGTAGCGGTCGCGCAGCCAGGCCACCAGTCCCGCCCACGCCATGCCGCCCGCCATGCCGGCCAGCAAGGACACGCCGATGATGGCAATACTCCCCGCGCCGCCGACACCGTCATCGAGGTACAGGGCCGCCGCGCCGCCGCAGATGGCGCCCAGGGTCAGCTGACCTTCCGCGCCGATGTTATAGATGTTGGCGCGAAAGCAGATGGCCAGGCCGACGGCGATCAGGAGCAAAGGCGCGACTTTAATGCCCAGCTCGGACCAGCCGTGCGCGTCGCGCAAGGGTTCGACAAAGAAGACGGCCAGTCCCGCCAGCGGATCGTGTCCCAGTGCAATAAATAGCAGCGCGCCGCACAGCACGGTAAGCAGCACGGCCAGCACGGGCGACAGCCACGACATCAGCCGCGACGGAGAAGGACGGGCTTCCAGGCGCAAGGCGAACTTAGCCATTGATTGCCTCCTGCGGCCACAGCCCGCTCATCCATTGCCCAACGAGATCGACGCTGGCCTCGCCCACATCGAGCGATGGTGAAATCTTTCCTTTCGCCATCACCAGCAAGCGGTCGCTGATCTCGAACAATTCATCGAGCTCCTCCGACACGACCAGCAGCGCGCAGCCCGCGTCGCGCAAGGCCAGCAATTCGGCGCGGATTTGCGCGGCCGCGCCCACGTCCACGCCCCAAGTCGGCTGCGCCACCACCAGCACGGTGGGTTCGCGCATGACTTCGCGTCCGACTATGTATTTCTGCAAGTTGCCACCCGACAGGCTGCGCGCCAGCGCCTGCGGCCCGCCCGCCTTCACCTGAAAGCGCGCGATGATGGCGGCCGACCGCTGCGCAATCGCGCCACGGCGCAGGAAGCCGTGGCGGATGGTGGCTTGTGTCTGCAAGCTCAACAGCACGTTGTCGGCCAGCGCCATGTCGGGCACGGCGCCCCGCCCCAGCCTTTCTTCCGGCACGAAGCCGAAGCCCAGGGCGCGCCGGCGTCCCGGCGGCAAGCGTCCCGCCGGCGTGCCGTTCAGCACGATGCTGCCGGCGGCTGCGCGCATGTCCTCGCCCGACAGGGTGGCGAGCAATTCCTGCTGGCCATTGCCGGACACGCCTGCAATGCCGACGATCTCGCCTGCGCGCACGTCGAAGCTGATGTCCGTCAACTGCGTGGCGAACGGATGGCTCTTCGGCAACTGCAAATTCTTGACGCTCAACATGGCCGCGCCGGGCGTGCGCGCCACGCGCGTGACGGCGGGCGGCTCGGCGCCGATCATCATGCGCGACAGGCTGGCCGCCGACTCTTGCGAAGGATCGCACATGCCCGCATTCTTGCCGGCGCGCACCACCGTGCAGGTATGGCACAGGGCGCGGATCTCGTCGAGCTTGTGGCTGATGTACAGGATGCTGCAGCCTTCGGCGGCCAACTGGCGCAAGGTGCTAAACAGCTTTTCCACGGCGCCCGGCGTCAGCACGGACGTCGGTTCATCGAGGATCAGCAGTTGCGGCTTGGCCAGCAAGGCGCGCACGATTTCCACGCGCTGGCATTCGCCAACGGAAAGCGTGTGCACGTGGCGCTGCGGCTCCAGGTCCAGGCCGTACTGGCGCGCCGTCGCTTCGATGCGCTGCGCCAGCTCCGCCATGTTGGTGCCCGCGGGCAAACCGAGGGCGATGTTTTCCGTGACCGTCAAGGTGTCGAACAGGGAAAAGTGCTGGAACACCATGGCGATGCCCAGCGCCCGCGCGGCCGACGGGTTGGCGATGTCCACTTCGCGGCCATTCCACAGGATGCGGCCGCCATCGGGCTGCACGGCGCCGTAGATGATTTTCATCAAGGTCGATTTGCCGGCGCCGTTTTCGCCAAGCACGGCATGGATCTGTCCGGGCGCGACAGTGAGACAGATGCCGTCATTGGCCACCACGGCCGGATAGCGCTTGCTGATATCGATGAGTTCCAGGCGTGCCGTCATTGTTTTTTTCGTGCCTCGCTGCGTGGTATGCGGGATGCCGATCGGTGGAAAAAATCAACACTCAGTCTCTATCGTATCGGCATCCGCGGCGCTTGGGGGGCGGGCGCGGCGGCGTGCATTTCTATTTCCACAAAAAAACAACACCTGTATACAATTTTGAAAAAAATTATCAGCTTTGCAGCGTCCGCCTTGCCCCGCAAGGACGAGAAGGTGCGATGATTATATGCAGGAACTGATAGTAAGTATGCGCACAAGACATATCGCCCGGCGCGGCGATGCTCGCATCATGGATTGAACGGCGCGCGTTAACCCATTGCAGCGCTACATGCAGACTACGCGTCCAGCCATCCCCAGTTCCCGTTTTCCCACACCGCCATCAGGAGCCGAAAGTGCCAAAAACCATACCGTGTCTGTTGCTCTGCCTCACTACCATCCTCGGCGTGGGCGCGACCGCCCAGGCTGCCGAATGGAGCGATACCGCGCTGAGCTGGCGCGCCGGCAATGATTACCGCGAGCCGTTCAATCCGGACGACATCAAGAAAAACATCTTTGCCATCACGCACGCCAGCGGCTACAAATACGGCAGCAATTTCGTCAACCTCGATTTCCTCATGTCCGACAGCAAGGACCCTGGCGCACTGGGCAAAACGTCGGGCGCACAGGAGGCGTACCTGGTCTACCGCAACACCATCGACATCGGCAAGGTGCGCGGCAGCGACATCAAGTTCGGCCCCGTGCGCGGCGTCGGCGTCACCCTGGGCTTCGACGTCAACACGAAAAATGACGTCGGCTACAACTCGCGCAAGCGCATGTTGGTGGCTGGCCCCACCCTGATGTGGGACGTGCCCGGCTTCTTCAATACCAGCCTGCTGTTGCTGCGCGAAAGCAACGCCCCCAGCGGCGCCTTCCCGCCCATCTCGCAGGTGACGGGCCGCTACACGTATAAAACGCACGCCATGCTGACGGGCGCCTGGGCCATCCCCCTGTCGCCGCTGTTCTCGTTCGAAGGTTTCTTCAACCTCATCGACTCGAAAGGCAAGGATGAAGTGGGTCGCGACACGGCGGTGGAAACGAATATCGACATGCAAGTAATGTACGACGTGGGCGCTGCCTTGGGCAGCGCCAAGAACACCTTCCGCGTGGGCCTCGAATACCAGTACTGGAAGAACAAGTTCGGCAATTCGCCCGCCACCACGGGCAATGTGGGCCAGACGGCAAAGACGCCGATGATACGCGCGGAGTACCATTTCTAAAATTCATTGTTACGCATCAACACCCACGATCGCGCCTGATGCCAGCATGAAGCTTTCCCACTGGCGGAGAGCGCGACCGTGGAACAACTACTGCCGTATTACGAGCGCGAGCTGGGCCTGTTTCGCCAGTACACGCGCGAGTTTTCCAGCCGCTATCCGAAGGCGGCCGGGCGACTGCTGATCGCCGGAGAAACCTGCGAAGACCCGCACATCGAGCGCCTGATCCAGTCCGTCGCCCTGCTCACGGCCAGGGTCGCCAAGCGCCTCGACGACGCCTATCCGCAATTTACCCATTCCCTGCTCGACACCCTGTACCCGCACTACCTGCGGCCGTTTCCCTCGTGCTCCATCGTGCGCATCGCCACCGACGAAGCGCCGGGCGGCGGCCAGCTGGACCAGGTGGCGCATGTGGCGCGCGGCACGGTGCTGCGCTCGCAGCCGGTGCAGGGCGTGGCTTGCAAATTTACGAGCGCGTATGACGTGACCCTGGCGCCGCTGGTCATTTCTCGCCTGCATTTCTCACCTGTCATCGACGCGCCGCCCGGCCTGCGCCTGCCCGCTGGCGCCAGCGCCTTGCTCAGCATCCAGTTCACCAGCAGCAGCGACAACTATCATCTGGATCAGCCGGGTTTTGCCAGCTTGCGCCTGTTTGCCGATGGCGAACCGTCCGTGCGCGCGGCCCTGCTCGACGCCCTGTTCCTGCGCGGCGCGGGCGCGTACGTGGCGCTGGACGAACACAGCCCGTGGCAAGCCGTCGATGGCACGCCGCTGGCGCCGGCCGGCTATGCGGAAGACGACGCACTGATCCCCATTTCCGCCCGCTCGCACCCGGCCCTGCGCCTGCTGACCGAGTACTTTGCGTTTCCGGAAAAATTTCACTTCATCGATATCGGATGGTCCCTGCTGGCTGCCCTACTGCCAAAACAGTGCCGCCAGTTCACCTTGCACCTGCCGCTCAAGGGCGTGCGCAGCGACAGCCACGAAGCGCGGCTCTTGTCCGGCGTCAGCCGCGACAACCTCTTGCTGGGCTGCACGCCCGTCGTCAACCTGTTTGCCAAATCCGGCGTGCCGATCCGCCTCACGCATACCGAACCCGACTACGCCCTGGCGGCCGATGCCACGCATGCGTTTGCCTATGACATCCACAGCATCGAAGCCGTCACCGTAGTGCGCAAGGACGAGGCCGGCGAGCGCCTGAGCAGCTTCTTGCCGCTGTATGCCTCGCTGCAAGGCGCCCAGGCCGAACACGGTCAAGAGCGTGGCCAGGAGCATGGACAGTTTTGGCTGACGCGCCGCGACGAAACCGTGGCGGCCATCAGCCCAGGCCATGAAATGCGCCTGAGCCTGATCGACCCGCAGTTTTCACCAAGCAGCGCGGCCTGCGCCACCGTCTCGACGCAACTGCTGTGCAGCAACCGCGACTTGCCCGTGCAGTTGCACTACGGTTTGCCCGGCGGCGACCTGCTGGCCGAGGACGTACCCGACGGCATCCCCGCGCGCTTCCTGCGCAAACCGTCACCCAGCATGCGTTTCCTGGCGGACACGCACTGGCGCCTGATCGCGCACCTGTCGCTCAATTACTCGAGCCTCACGCAGGCGGGCCTGGGTGAATTCCAGAAAATGCTGAGTCTGTACGACCTGCCCCGCTCGCCCGCCACGCAACGCCTGATCCAGGGCATCGTCACGCTCGAGCACGGCAGCACGCGCGCGTGGATGCCAACGGTCCCGTTTCCCACCCTGATGCCCGGCATCGCCATCCGCCTGGGCATCGACGAGCAAGCCTTCGTCGGCAGCAGCATCTATATTTTTGCCCAGGTGCTGCAACGCTATTTCGCCCTGAACAGCCAGCTCAACTGCTTTAGCCAACTGACGCTGCTGTCTCATCGCAGCGGCGAGGAACTCCTGCGATGCCCAGAACGCAGCGCCGACGCCACGCCAGCGTGATCCAGCAATTGCTCGATGCGCCGCAGCGCTTCGAGTGCTTCCAGGCGCTGCGCCTGCTGCTGGCGTGGCTGGCCGAACACGGCATCGATGAGCACACGGCGCTGGCAAAGCACATACGCTTCGACAACAGCGTCTCGCTGCGTTTTCCCGCCAGCCAGGTCGAAACGCTCACGGCAAACAGCATCGGCGATGCGGATGCCCTGCTGCAAGCGCTGCTGTCCGGTCACGGCCAGCACATCCACCTCACGCCCACCTTCATGGGCCTCCTGGGCTGCCAAGGCAGCTTGCCCAGCCACTATTCGGAGCGCATTGCCGCGCACCAGCATAGCGAACGCGAGAATAGCCCGCGCGCTTTCCTCGACCTGTTTTCCAGCCGCACCATCGCCCTGTTTTACCAGGCATGGCGAAAATACCGCATCGAGCAGGCCGGCCACAGCGGGGACTTCCTGTCGCGCCTGCTGGCCCTGGCCGCATGCCAACCGGGCCAGGACCAGGGCCAGGACGAGGCAGCGGCCGGCTTGTACAGCGGCTTGCTACAGCAGCACAACATCTCGTCCATCGTCATGGCGCGCATCCTCGGCGACCACTTCGGCGTGCCTTGCCATATCGACGAAGCGACGGGCGCCATGGACGTGCTGGCGCCGCGCGAACAAACGGCGCTGGGCATGGAAAATGCCATGCTGGGCCAGCGCGCCCTCGTCGGCGAACGCTGCCGCCGTCCCGACCTGGCCGTACGCCTGCGCCTCGGTCCGCTCACGGCGCAGCAGCACGCCAGCTTCCTGCCGCGCGCCCCTGGTAGCCAGGCGTTGCGGCACATGCTGATGCTGTTCGGCCAGCCGCTCGTGCGCTACGACATCGTGCTGGTGCTGCGCGCCAGCGATGTGCGGGGGACGGCATTGACGGCCACCAGGCAAGCTGGCCTGGGCTGCAACAGTTTCCTTGGCAGTGCGGCAACGCCACGCCACCGCGATGACAAACATTACGAGATGCAATTGATGCCCTCATTCAACGATTGATCCTTGCGGCCGCACAAAACGCTTGTGTTTGCTATTGCTACAGTCGGCCAACGATCCCTACCGTGAAGCGATGTGCGATGAGCCTGTTCCCCGATACGACGGCGGCATGGACGGCATTAACGGGCGACATGCAGGGCCAGCGCCTGCTGCGCCTGCAGTTTCCGCATGGCGACGGGCCTGCCGGCATCCAGTTCCTCGCCAACAGCCTCGACGCGAGCGAAAGCCTGTCGCGCGACTTTTCCTATGTGGTGGAAGTGCTGTCCGATAATGCCAGCATCGCGCTCGACAAGGTGATGGGCAAGATGGTGAGCATCGAACTGGTGCGCGAAGACGGCACCTTGCGCTACTTCAATGGCTATGTGTTCGAATTCCGCTTCCTGCGCACGGACGGCGGCTTCGCCTTTTATGAAATGGTGCTGGAACCGTGGCTGTCGCACCTGCACTTGCGGCAAAACAATGTTGCCTTCCACGGCGTGACGGTGGCGGCGCTGACGGACAAGGTCTTCGATGACTACCTGATGCGCGACTACAAGCTTGCCGCCAGCGGCATCGACCCTGCCATCACCTACACGTGCCAGCACAACGAGAGCGACCACAACCTCCTGCACCGCCATTGGGAGCAACTGGGCTGGCACTACCGCTACGAACACCGCCCTGACGGCCACACCTTGTGGCTGTCCGACGACAGCACTACCGGCAAGCCCATCGATGGCGATCTCAGCGAAATGCCCTTCCAGCACCAGGCCGGTTCCCTGGAGGACGATGGTGTGCATCAATGGAGCACGGTGCGGCGCATGGCGCCAAGCCAGATGACGGTGGCCAGCTTCAATTTCAAGAACCCGCGCAGTGCCCGCGCCAGCCGCGACTCGCTGAACAGGCAGGGGGCCGTGCCATCGCTGGAAGTGTATGAAAACACGGGCAGCTACGGTTTTAAAAACATCGACGATGGCGAGGCGCTGGCGCGGCGCCGCATGGAAGAGGTTGACGCGCAGGGACAGCTGTTCGAAGCGCAAGGCAATGACCGCACGGCGCAACCGGGACGCTGGTTCACGCTGGGCGGGCATTTCGACAGTGCAGCCAGCGAATATCTGATCCTCTCTGTGCACCACCACGCCAGCAACAACTACCAGCAAGGGCACGGCGCCACCTCGCAATACAGCAACACATTTACCTGCATCCCCCGCGCCATCCCCTGGCGCCCGGGACGCAACTTCCACAGCCGCGAACCGAAGATCTACGGCGTGCAAACGGCCACCGTCGTCGGGCCGCCCGGCGAGGAAATCCATACGGATGGTTACGGACGGGTGAAGCTGCAATTTCACTGGGACCGACTCGGTACCTTCGACGACAAGAGTTCGCCGTGGATACGGGTGATATCGAACTGGGCCGGCCCGAATTTCGGCCACATCAGCCTGCCCAGGGTCGGCATGGAAGTAGCCGTGCAATTTCTCGACGGTAACGTCGCCATGCCCCTCATCATCGGCTGCGTCTACAACGCGCGCAATATGCCGCCGTGGGATTTGCCGGCCAACAAGACGCAAAGCGGCATGCTGAGCCGTTCCTCAAAAAAGGGTTCCACCGCGCACGCCAACGCCCTGCGTTTCGAAGACCGCAAGGATGCGGAAGAACTGTGGCTGCATGCGGAAAAAGACCAGCGCATCGAGGTCGAACATGATGAATCGCACTGGGTGGGCAATGACCGCAGGAAAACCGTGGATCGCGATGAAACCGTGCACGTCAAGCGCGACCGCACGGAAACCGTGGACCACGATGAAGACATCACCGTGCATAACAACCGCAGGGAGCGCGTCGACCATGACGAACACATCGACATCGGCGACAACCGCCGCGAACACGTGGGCGGCAACGAGCAGGTGCAGATCGACGGCCACCGTTCGGAACGGGTGACCCTGGCCAAGGAAGAGAGCATCGGCCTGGCCAAAGTGCTGACCATCGGCGCCGCCTACCAGACCACCGTCATCGGCGCCATGAACACCACCGTGGTGCTGGCGCAGGCGGAGCAGATCGGCCTGGCGAAAAGCGTCATCGTCGGCGCCGACAGTACGCTCACGGCCACCGATTCGCACACGATGACGGTGGGCACGTCCAGCATCACCATGACGCCAGGCCGCATCGAACTGATTGCCGATGAAATCATCATCCGCGGCAGATCGAAGGTGCAGATCCATGGCGACGACATCGACAACAATCCGGGCTGACGATGAACAACGCCGGCACAGCCCATTTCAACATTCCCAACCTGCTTTTCGACAACCGCACGCCGCATGCGGCCAGCCAGTTCGACATGATTGACCAGTTTGGCGCAGCCTTCCACGTGGTGGTGGCGCGCATGGGCTACACGCTTGCTCCCTGCGGCGCGGACGGCCTGGCCAGCCTGCTGCCCATGGCACGGCCATCGCCGCTGGCCACGGAAGACCGGCACCTGGATGGCGACACGCAGGCGGGCACCGTGCAGGAGAGCGACTTCGCGCCCTACAAGCCGCGTTGCGACGTGATCGTCAATGGCGTGGCGCACGCACCGCGCGGGCAAGCGATGCCGCAATTTCTCGTCAACCTGAAGGTGCAGTCGGAAAAGAAAACCCTGATCGGCAAGACTCTGCAAGTGAGTGGCGAACGCGCTTTCCGCAAGAAAGCCGTCCTCACGCGCCTGGCGCAGGGCTGCATCCGCATCGGCACCGTGGGCTGGCTGCGGCCCAACCCCTGGCACCTGTCGGCGCCAGAACCATTCCAGCAATTGCCGCTGCACTATGCTTACGCATATGGCGGGCAATGCCGCATCGAGGCCGATGACTGCAACGCGGCGGCGCATGACTCTTGCCAGGCCAATCCGCTGGGGCGGGGCTTTGCGCGCCACTGGTACCTCGATGCGCAGCATATCAATGAGGTGCCCGCTCCCCGCATCACGCAGCCGTCGCAGCCGTGCACGGCCGACCAGTTCTGGCAAGGCGCGGGCGGCAAGGAGCTGCCGGCACCGACGGGGCTGGCAGCTATCGGCCGTGGCTGGCTGCCGCGCCGCGCGCTGGCGGGTCACATCGCAATCAAGGACAAATGGGATGCCGATGAAGTCCCCACATTGCCGGAAGACTTCGATTTTGCCTACTGGAACAGCACGCCGCCCGACCAGCAATGCCCCTACCTGGCGGGACTGGAACAAGTCACCTTGACCAATCTGTGCCGCCACGACCATCCGTCGGCCCGCATCGACCCGCGCGGCAACACCGTGCTGCGCTTCGCCCTGCCGCGACAAGTGCTGTGCCTGCTGCTGGCGGACAGGAACGACCAGTTGCTCGTCTGGCGCCTGGCCATCGATACGGTGCTGGTCGACCCCGAGGCGGCCAGCGTGGAACTGGTCTGGCGCGCCATCGTGCCGGCCGACGCGGGCCAGGTCGCGTCGCGCCTGCTGCACGTGATGGAGCCGGCGCAGATCGCCCGCATCGAACTGCTGGAGCAGGCGCAGGAAGCGCTAAGCGAAGCCACCGGGCAAGGCAAGAAACCATGACGAATGAAACCGTCACCAAGTCGGCGCGTTTCTATTGCGTCAGCCTCAGCCCCGATATTTGCAAGACGCCCGTCGGCTCCAGCACGCCCCCCATTCCCTACAGCATCACCGGCGAATTTGCGGATACGCAGAACGCTTCGCCCAACGTCAAGTCGCACAGCGAGCCCGTCATCCTGCACCAGCGCAGCATCATTCCCATCGTCAAGGGCGACGCGGCCGGCAAGGCGGGCGGCGTCAAGAGCGGCACCGTCGGCAAGCAGGTCGACACCAAGGTCGCCAGCAGCATCCACCGCGCCAACGGCGCCTACCTGGTGCAGATGGGGCGCGAAGTATGGATGAATTCGCGCAATACCGTGGGCAAGATTTATGAGCGGGGTGGGGAGGCGGCCAAGCCCGTGCTCAAGGAACTGAAGGCGGCGATACGGGAAGCGGCACACGATTACAAGGAGCATGGATCGAAGAAAATGCATGGCGCCGCCGAAGATCTGGTAGACGTGGGCGGCACCGTCCTGACAGGCAGCGCCGTGCTGGGCGTCGCCGGAGTGGGCGTTGCGGCAACGGGGGTCGGCGCCCCCGCTGCTGCCGCGATGGAAGCGGGCGCGGCAGCGGGCGCTGTGGCCGGCACGGCGACCGTTGCGACAGGCACGGCCATGGATGCATCGTCCACGGTGCTCGACCAGGCGGCCGACTACATATTGACAGGCAAGACCCCCGATTTACTCAATACGGCCGCAGACATCGTCACGAATGCTGCAGGCACAGTATTGCAAACGGCGGTGTTCAGCAAGGTTCCGGGCGGGAAAATACTGAGCAAGTTCCTCGGCAAAAAGGCGGCGCCGACCATCGACAAGGTCAAGGAAAAGCTGGTCGGGAAAAAGCCGGACAAGCCACCGCCAAAACTCGACAAACCGCCCCCAAAAAACGGCGGCGACGACGGCAAGAGCCGTGGCAGGAAGGAGCCGAAATCGGAGCCGCCGTCCGACTGCTGCCCCAAGGATAGCGGCCCCGCGAAAAAACCCGTCAAGGGCCGCAAGCCCGTGCATTTCGGCACGGGCCAGGAAATCCTGTACCAGACGGATTTCGCGCTCGAACGCAGCATCCCCATCGCCTGGACGCGCTGTTACCGCTCCGGTGCCGAATGCGAAGACTGGGGCTTGCTGGGCGCGCGCTGGTCCACGCCCTACACCACCAGCCTGTCGCTATGCGATGCCGGCATCGTCTACCACGACGACAGCGGCCGCGCCCTGCGCCTGCCTGGCCTGGAACCGGGTCAGCAACACGACAGCCGCAAGGAAGGTTTTACGCTCACGCGCGACAGTGCCGACAGCTTCAGCCTGCTGTGGCGCGATGGCAGCGTCGACCGCTTTGCGCGCGCGGAAGGCGGCTGGCTGCCGCACGGCTACGACGGCGTCAACGCCATGCTGGTCCCGTCCGCTCCCGTCGCCACGCAACGCTTTGCACTCGTGCGTAGCGAGGGACGCGATGGGCGCGGCATCAGCATCGACCGCTTGATCGATGCCAAGCCGGGCGACGTGCTGCTGCGCCTGCGCAGCGACGATGGCGGCGTGCTCGAAGCCATGCGCGGGGAAGCAGAAAAGGCCATCCACATCGGCAGCATCGACGAGATATTGCCCGACGGCGGCCGCCTCTGCCACGTACGCTACGAATACGCAGCCGAAACAAACGAGACGCAGCCGCCCTTCCCGCCCCGCCACAACCTGGTCAGCCAGTCGAATGCGCTGGGCGACACGCGCCGCTACAGCTATCGCCACCACCTGCTCACGTCGTGCGGCAGCTACACGGGTTTTACGTACGAGCTGGAATGGATCAGCCTGGACGCGCTGCGCGCCCGCTGGAGCGGATCGCCGCTGAGCGAGCAGGAGCTGCCGCAGCACCATCCCGTGACCCTGGCCAACAGCTACCAGGCGCGCGCCATCGCCACGCGGGCGTGCGATGGCAGCGAGCACACGCGCATCGATTACGTGGACAACGACACCAGCCGCGTCACTGAAAACGGCGGTGTCCTCGAGTACACCTTCGACGCCAACTGGCTGGTCACCGAAGTGCGCCGCGTGCTCGACGGCAAGGCTGCTTCGCTGGGCCGGCGCGAGTGGGACCGCGATGGCATGCTGCTGGCCGATATCGACGCCAACGGCGCCGCCACGCGCTATGCCTACGATGCGGCCGGCAACCTGACCCGCAGCACCGATGCCAAAGGACACAGCAACAGCATCGACTACGACAGTCAGAACCAGCCCGTCGCCTTCACGGATGCGCTGGGCAACACCACACGCCGCGACTACGATGCTGCAGGCCGCCCCGTCAGCATCACGGACGCCTTGGGCCACGTCACGCGCTACCGCTACGACCCGCGCGGCCAGCTGGTGGAACTGATCGACGCCAGGGGCGGCAGCAAACATTTCCAGTACAACCGTCATGGCTGGCTCACCAGCTACACGGATTGCTCCGGCCACACCAGCAAATTCGCCTACGATGCGCTGGGCCGGCTGGAAGCGGCCCGCGATGCGCTCGGCCATGCCACCCGCTACGAATATGACGCGCTGGGCCGCCTGATCCGCCTCACGGCGCCCGATCAGATCCGGGAGCAATATGCCTACGATGGGGACGGCAATCTGGTCTTGCACGTCGATGCGGCCGGTCAGCAGACACGCTACCGCTACAACGGCCAGGGCTTGCCCGTGGAGCGCACGGACGCCATCGGCCAGACCTTGCAGTATCGCTACGATGCTGCGCTGCAACTGACAGAATTGATCAACGCCAAGGGCGAAAGCTACCAACTCGCATATCACGCGGAAGGCTGGCTGTCGTCGGAAACGGGCTTCGACGGCAAGCGCACGCACTACAGCTATGATCCTGCCGGCAACCTCACTGCCACCGAGTGCGGCAGCCAGCGCACGCAGTTGCTGCGCGACGCGCTCGGTTTGTTGCAAGTCAAGACCACGGCGGACGGTGCGCTGCGCTACGCCTACGATGCGCTGGGCCGCCTGACGGCCGTCTCCGCGCCACAAGCCGAACAGCGTTTCTTCCATGATGCGCTGGGCCAACTGATCGAAGAACGCAGCGCCTGCTTTTTGCAAACGCTGCCCGAAGCGGCCAGGCTGCCGAATACCCCGCGCGCGCCGGACGCCAGCTTTGTCATGACGCACTCTTATGACGAACTGGGCAACCGTATCCAGACCGTCCTGCCGAATGGACGCCGCGTCGACACCCTGCGCTACGGCTCCGGCCACTGGCACGGCGTGCTGTGGCATGGCAAGACCGTGGTCGATGTCGAACGCGACAAACTGCACCGCGAAAAGCAGCGGCAGCTGGGCACCAGCGGCTTGCTCGCCACGCGCCAGTACGACCCGCAATCGCGCCTCACCCGGCTGACCCTGGCACGCGGCGCCGACGCGCCCGTCCCCGTGCGCGAGCGATACTTTGACTACGATGCGCAGGGCAACTTGCGCACCATCTCGCAGACGGGCATTACGGCCGCCGGCCCGCTCGGCAAACTGCGCTACGCCTATGACCCCGTCGGGCAATTGCTGTCCGCCGTGCAACCCGGCCTGGCCGAACACTTCGCCTTCGACCCGGCAGGCAATCTGGTCGACACTGCGCCCGCCTCCGGCAACGTACTGAAACGCTACGGCAATTCCGAATACGACTACGACGAACAAGGCAATGCCACCGCCAAGCGCTTCCATCCGCCGGGCAGGGAGTCGAGCTGGAGCGACCTGGAGCTTGAATACGACGCCGAAAACCGCCTCAGCCATGCCACCCGAACGGAACGCCAATCGCGCCACCGCGCCCGCTACTTTTATGACGCCTTCAGCCGCCGCATCGCCAAACGCGTCGAGGAAGCACACTGGGGCAAGCAGCAAGACATCACCAAAGACCAGCCCGCCCACTGGGGTAGCAGCACCACCTTCTTCGTCTGGGATGGCGACACGCTGGCGCAGGAACTTGGGCGCGACGAGACGGTCACATACCTGTACGAGCCGGACAGCTTCGTGCCGCTGGCCAGGATCGGTTCGCCAGCCTGTCGCCAGGCAAGCGCCGTCCACCTGCCGCGCATCGCGCAATGGGATTTACCTGCCTCCCGGCACGACACCGAACTCCAGGCAGCCATTACGCAAGAACAGGCGGACACCGAAGCGCAGCATGTATCGGTATGGCAGCGTACCCAGGCGTTAGCCGACGGCGCGGCAGCACACGACCGCATCACCCACTACCACTGCGACCACCTGGGCACGCCGCGCGAGTTGACGGATGCGCAAGGGAACCTGGTCTGGAGCGGGCGCTACAAGGCCTGGGGACGCTTGCTTTATGTGGAAGGGGAAATCGAGCAGCCGCTGCGGTTTCAGGGGCAGTATGAGGATCAAGAGACTGGACTGTTTTACAACCGGTATCGCTATTACGAACCTGAAACTTCAAGATATCTCAGTCAGGATCCAGTGGGACTCTCTGGCGGGGTTAATTTGTATACCTACGCCCCTAATCCCACGATGTGGATTGATCCACTCGGACTACAAAAAAAATGTAATCCCTGTTGTATCGGTGGCCGGTTCTCCAGTGCTGACGGAGCTGCCCGAGCAGCGTTAACTCGCTACAATTCAAAGTCAATTCGAGACAATCTTGAGTATGGTGGGCTAATTTACAAAGGTAAAAATGGAAAATACGATTTCACAAAAGCGACGCGAGGCGATCTTGATGGAGTAGATCCCTGGAGTGGAAAAAAAATTTCCAAGAATTGTGAAGAAACAGGATATTGGCATACGCACGGAAATTATTCAAAAAGAGATGGAACACCGACAACAAAAGAAAATGATTACTTCAACAGCAACGATTTTTCCCCAGCAGATAAAAATGCAGCAAAATTGAGCGGCCAAGGAAAAACAGAGTATCGAGGATACGTAGGCACTCCAAGTGGCGTATTCAAAGGATATAATTCGAAGAGTGGAATCACCTATACGCTATGAGAAAAATCATATCTTGTTTTTTTGCACTTAACCTAGAATTTATCAACCAGCAAAGTATTTCAAAAAATTTTCCCGATCAAAATACGAATGTGAAAAAATATATGTCCAACACAGAAAACTCAGAAGAAAAAATTTCCGGAAAAAAATTTGAAATATTACTTATAGCTTTTTATGAATTCAAAAAAATGCAAAAAAATATTTCCGATTTCGAAATCTACATCCAAGACAACAACGAAGATGTTGAAATAACCTTCGTACCAAATTTCTCACCAGGAGAAAAAATACTAGGTGGAAAAACATCTTTAGGAAGATCCATCACCTATACCATTTCAAAAAAAACAAAAGAAATTATCAAGTCAAATTATCATAGATGACATCAATAAGATTCTTAACTGTTTGACTTGGTTTTCAAGCTGAACCATACTTCGCATTGACTGCCTTAAGACAGGCCATTCAGCGACACAATCAGCACATCAGATCCAAATACGACATCCACGCATGCCCTCTCCCTCCTCCCCCTACATCGGCCGCTTCGCCCCCTCCCCCTCCGGCCCTCTGCACATGGGCTCGCTCGTTGCCGCCATGGCCAGTTATCTCGATGCGAAGGTGCATCGGGGCACGTGGCTGCTGCGCATCGAGGACCTGGACTATGACCGCAATGTCGAGGGCGCCGATCTCGGCATCCTGGCCAGCCTGCAGCGCTGCGGCATGTACTGGGATGGCGAGGCGACGTGGCAGAGCAAGCGCTTGCCGCTGTACGAGGCGGCGCTGAAACAGTTGCAGGATGATGGCCTCGTGTATGCGTGCGGCTGTTCGCGCAAGGAGATCCAGGATTCGGTGCTGCAGGCGGGCGGACCCAAGGGTGGGGCCGCCGTGTATCCGGGCACCTGCCGTCATGGACTGGCACCGGGCAAGGCGGCGCGGGCCTTGCGGCTGCGGGTACCGCAGGGGGCCGATGCGGTGTACGCGTTTGCCGACCGCTGGGCGGGTCCGCAGCGGCAGGATCTGGCCAGTGAAGTGGGCGACTTCATCGTGCTGCGCGGCGATGGCTACTGGGCGTACCAGCTGGCCGTGGTGGTCGACGATGGCGCGCAGGGCATCACGCAGGTGGTGCGCGGCGCGGACTTGCTCGATTCCACGCCGCG
The DNA here is from genome assembly GCF_020858075.1 of Janthinobacterium sp. EB271-G4-7A. NCBI lineage: Bacteria > Pseudomonadati > Pseudomonadota > Betaproteobacteria > Burkholderiales > Oxalobacteraceae > Janthinobacterium > Janthinobacterium sp. EB271-G4-7A. Next base: position 245,633 of record NZ_JACYMI010000002.1, on the reverse strand, counting down.
CCAACTGTATCTGCAGGACGTGCTGGGCTTGCCGCATCCCGGCTTCCTGCACGTGCCCGTCGTCACGAACGACAGCGGCGAAAAACTGTCCAAGCAGACGGGCGCCCTCGCCTTCGATACGGCAAGCAATGCTGCCGACCTTCTGGCGTCGGCGCTGCAGCCGGCCGCCCGCTTCCTGGGACTCGACGTGCGCGCCGACAAGGTGGAAGATTTCTGGCAGCAAGCCATTCCCGCCTGGGCACAGCGGCTGGCACAACTTCCCGAGCGGGCATAAAAAAACCCGCCGCGGCGAACCGGGCGGGTTGCAATGCAGGCGCCAGCACATGGCCGGCGCCTGAAGTCTGGCAATTAGAAGTTGCCTTTAAATTGCACCCCAAACTGACGTGGCTCATTGATGAAGCCCGTGCGGTTGTTGAAGTCGATGGCGCCCGTGATACGCTGGGTGTCGGTGATGTTGCGGCCAAAAGCGGCCACTTCATACTTGCCGGCATCCCAAGTGTAGCCTACGCGCAAGCCGCCTTCGACCATCGGCTTGCCGGTGAACTCGGTTGCTTCATACAGGAAGAAGTTGATCTTGCTGCGGTAAGCCCAGTCCGTGAAGACGAAGAATTCGCCGTTTTCCATCGGGATCGAATAACGGCCCGTGGCGGTGATCGTCCACTTCGGCGCTTGCGGCAATGGATTGCCGTCGATGATGGCACGGTTGCCGGTGGTCAGCGAATCGGTCACGGTGCAACGCGTTTGGGCGCAGGTGGCGATCGACAGGCTCGGGTCCTTGATTTCCGTGAAGTTGTAGCTGCCGCCCAGGGACATCTTCAGGCTAGGCGTGACAAAACCTTCCAGTTCCAGCTCGGCGCCACGGCCATTCGTCTTGGCTGCATTGATCAGGCGCGTCACGTTCGAAGTGCCGCCAACGACCGTCAATTGCTGGTTCTTCACCTGGTAGTTGTACAGGCTGAAGGCAACGCGGGCGCGGCGCTCGAACAGGTCGGCCTTGATGCCCGCTTCGAACGAGGTGATCGTTTCAGCATCGGCCACGGTGACAGGCACGCTGGTGCTGGCCGGGGCGATACTTGGCGCGCGGAAACCGGTAGCGACACGGCCGTAGAAGTTCACGTCCTTGTTGTATTTATAGGTACCGCTCAAGTCCCAGTTGACCTTGGCTTTGCTGACATCGGCGCTGGTCGGGTTGACCTGCACGATGTTGGTCGCTTCCACCGTGTTGAAATCCTTCTTGTCCTTGGTGTAGCGCAAGCCGGCGCGCAGCATGAAGTCATCGCTGACGGCGTAGTTGACGGAACCAAACGTTGCCCAGGCCGAGTTCTTCTGGCGGCTGGCCAGGTGCGTGGTCAGCACATGCGTGTCGGTATTGAAGTTGTCGGTGAAACCGTTGGCATCTTCGTTGAAGTAGTACACGCCTGCCTGCCAGTTGAGGGGACCGGCATTCTTCGATTCGGCGCGGAATTCTTGGGAGTATTGTTTCACGCTGGTGATGCCGCCAGCCGTTTCAACCTGGAAAGGAATGAAGCCTGGGCCCGTCGGCGTGCCGCCGTCGATATCGCCATGCGACACGTAATTGCCGACCTGTTCAAAGCCCGTGATCGAGTACAGTTTAATACCGTCCAGGTCCCAGCTCAGGCGGGCGCTGGCGCCGTTGGTGCGCAGGCGCTGGAAGTTCGGCGCATTCGTGAACGACTTGTTCGGGTCGAAACCGTCGACGATGTCGTTCGTGCCCTGCTTGATCATGTTGGCGTAGAAGACGCGCGCGCTGCCCGTGGTGTTGCGCTGGTGCACATTGAACAGGGCATTGAAGGTGGTGTTCGGTGCGTACATCAGTTGCACCCGCTCGGCGTGTTCGTTGTAGCCGTCCAGCGCGTTTTTCTGGCCGGTAAAGGTGTTGTCGACGTAATCGTCGCGGTGCTGGCGCAGGGTCGAGAAGCGCAGCGCCCATTCTTTGCTCAGCGGCACGTTGACGGCGCCGTCGAAGTTGGTCGTGTTGTGCGTGGCGGCGGAAACGTTGTAGTAGCCTTCAACCTTGTCCAGGTTCGGCTTCACGGATTCGAACTTGACCACGCCGGCAGGCGTATTGCGGCCGAACAAGGTGCCTTGCGGGCCGCGCAACACTTCCACGCCAGCCACGTCGAAAATCGGATAGCCCTTGAGGATCGGATTTTCTTGCACGACATCGTCGTAAATCAGGGAAACAGGTTGCGATGCAAAAATGTTGAAGTCGGTATTGCCGTAGCCGCGGATGTAGAAGCGGGGGAAGGTGCGGCCATTCGACGATTCCACGTTCAGGCTCGGCACTTTGCCGGCCAGCACGCGAATGTCTTGTCCGCTGGACACCAGCACGTCGAGCTTCTCGTCGCGCAGCAGCGACACGGAGACGGGCACGTCGCGGATATTTTCCTTGCGGCGCTGCGCCGTCACGGTCACGGTTTCCAGCTGGCTGGCGGCAGGGGTCGTATCAGCAGCGACTTCATCAGCATAAGCCGAGCCGATAGGCAAGGCAGCGGACAGTGCCAGCATAGCAGCGCTTTTGGCGCACAAACGCTTGTGCATCTTGGACATCTTGATCATGTTGTTTCCCAGAAGTTTAAAAAAGAATTGCGAAACCTGTCTCCGGGTTATGTACGGCGCTGGATGATCGTCTGCACCATCACGGTGCAGCAGCGCGAGCGGATGTTTCTCCGCCCATGGCGTCACTGGCTCTGCCCTGGCTGTCGTCCACGCCGACAGCGGTCTGGCCGCATCTCTGGGATGTCTGATGAACACCAACTTTTGAGTAAGGCGCCAATTTAATTCAAGCGCCTTATGCGCTGCAAGAATATTGTTATGTAAAATATTCATTCATCAACATAATGCGCTGACTAGTGGTTATTCAGCCACAATAGCGCCCTTGTCTTGCTATTTCCTTGCTATTTCCCCCGATCACTTGCCGCCTGGCGCGATTTTTTCGCCAACCCTGAGAAAGTGGAAACGGCGTCCTGCAAGACAGCCCAGAGCGTATAAATAGTTGTAATATCGCCAGAATTGAGTTGCCAGGCCGCCCCATTCCGGTGCGGCGGGGCCCCCTGCACCATCGTCCATCACCTCCATGCCAGAACCCAGCCAGCCCAGCAACGCCGCCCCGTCCTCCACCGTCGCCGCCCAGGCGGCGCATTTACTGCTGAGCGCCCATTGCGACATCGTCTGGAGCACGAAAACCTTCGGCCAGTTCGATGCCGACCAGCCATCCTGGCGCGCCTTCACAGGCCAGACCGAGGCCGAACTGCTGGGTCGCGGCTGGGTCAATGCCCTGCATCCCGACGACCGCAACTTGCCTTACGTCATGCCGTCGCACCTGACCAGCGTGTTCGAAGCGGAATACCGGCTGCGCCACATCAGCGGCGCCTACCGCAACATGCTCGTGCGCATGCTGCCTGTGCTGGCGCCCGACGGCAGCATCGTTGAATGGCTGGGCTCGCATTGCGACGTGACGCAGCAACGGCAGACGGAACAGCGGCTGCGCCTGGCCATGCAGGGCGGTCGCATGGGCACGTGGGAAATCGACCTGGGCAGCGGCAGCATGGCCGCCTCCGATGCCTTCAAGGCCAACCTGGGCCTGCCGCCTGCCAGCCACATCGATTACGCGCAACTGACGGGCGCCATGCTCGACGGCGACCTGCAGCATTGGCAGGCGGTGGTGCACGCCGCCATCGCCAGCGCCAGCGATTTCGAAATCGACATCCGCGTGCGCTGGCCCGATGGATCGCTGCACTGGGCGCACATGCGCGGCACCTGCGCCAGCGATGGCGCCGGCAATGTAATCGCCCTGTCCGGCATCTCGCTCGACCTGACGACCAGCAAGCAGAACGAGGAAACCCTGCGCCTGACCCTGGCGGCCGGCGAAGTGGCCACCTGGAACTGGGACATCGTGGCCGACCGGGTCACGGCCGACAGCAATTTGGCACGCTTGTTCCCCGTCAATGCCGATGCGGCGACGGCGGCGCCGCTGGCGCGCTACCTGGACATCATCCATCCCGATGACCGCGAGCAAGTCAGCGCGCAGATTGCCCAGGCGCTGCACGCACACGCGCCGTTCGAGGCCAGCTACCGCGTCGCTGCCGGCGATGGCCAGTACCGCTCGGTCATCGCGCGGGGCCGCGCGGAATACGCCCCCGATGGCACGCCCTTGCAATTTCCCGGCGTCCTGCTCGACATCACGCGCCAGAAACAGGTGGAAGATGCGCTGCGCCGCAGCGAGGAACGCTACCGCACCCTGATCGAGCTGATGGACCAGGCCTTTTGCGTCATCGAAATGCTGTACGACGAACAAGGCCGCCCTGTCGACTTCCGCTACCTGGAAGGCAACGCCGCCTTCGTCAAGCAATCGGGACTGGACAATGCCATCGGCAAGACCATCCGCAGCTTCGTGCCCGACCACGACCAGCACTGGTTCGACCTGTACGAGCAGGTCGTCAAGACGGGCGAACCCGTGCGCTACGAAAACGAAGCCGTGGCCATGGAACGCTGGTTCGAAGTCTTCGCCGCGCGCCTGGGCGGCCCCGGCAGCCGCCTGCTGACGGTGCTGTTCAGCGACATCAGCGAGCGCAAGCGTTCTGAGCAGCAATTGCGCCAGCTGGCCGACAACCTGTCCGAAATGGACCGGCGCAAGACGGAATTCCTTGCCACCCTGGCGCACGAACTGCGCAACCCGCTGGCCCCCATCCGCAACGGCTTGCAGATCATGCGCCTGGCCGCCGACAAGCCCGCCACCGTGGCGAGAGTGCGCGACGTGATGGAGCGGCAAGTCAATCAGATGGTGCATCTGGTCAACGACTTGCTGGACGTGGCCCGCATCACGCGGGGCCAGATCGAACTCAAGCTGGAACGCGCGGACTTGAAAACCATCATCGCGGGCGCCGTGGAAACGAGCATGCCGCTGATCGAAGCGGGCCGCCACCAGTTGCAGGTGCAACTTGCTGAAGAGCCGCTGCCGCTTGAGGCCGACCCCACGCGCCTGGCGCAAGTACTGGGCAATTTGCTCAACAATGCCGCCAAGTACACACCTGCCGGCGGTCATATCAGCTTGCGCGCCTTACGCGATGGCAACGAGGCATTGATTGAAGTCAAAGACAGCGGCGTCGGCATTCCCGCCGAATCGATCACGACCGTGTTTGATATGTTTACACAGGTGGGGCAGAACATGGGCAGGGCTCAGGGCGGCCTGGGCATCGGCCTGTCGCTGGTGCGGCGCCTGGCCGAGCTGCATGGCGGCAGCGCCACGGCGGCCAGTCCAGGCGCCGGCCTGGGCAGCACCTTCAGCGTGCGCCTGCCACTGCTGGAGGAGGAAGCGAAGGCGCCTGCCGTACTGGCTGCGCCTGCCAACACCACCGGCGGCCCGCACTTCCGCGTGCTGGTGGTCGACGACAATGTCGATGCGGCCGATACCCTCGCCGCCGTGCTCGACATGATGGGCCATGCCGCGCAAGTGGCCCACGATGGCGCGCAAGCCCTGGCCTTGGTGCCGCAATTCCTGCCAGACGTTATATTCCTCGATATCGGCCTGCCCGGCATGAGCGGCTATGAAGTGGCACGCACGCTGCGCCGGATACCGGCCGGCGCCAACGTCGTGCTCGTGGCATTGACGGGCTGGGGCGCCGAAAACGACCGCAGTCAATCGAGCGCGGCCGGCTTCGACCACCATTTGACCAAACCGGCCAACCTGCTCGCCATCGGCGAACTGCTGGCCGCCCTTTCCACTCCCAACACTCCCACAAACCATGACTGAATCCCTGAACCACGTCCGCCGCAACCTCCTGCTGGCCGGCGGCGCCGCCCTGCTGTGCCCGGCACCGCTGCTGTTTGCCGCGCCCGCCACCAGCATCGCCGCAGCACAGACACAACTGGCCGCGCTGGAACAGGCCGCCGGCGGACGCCTCGGCGTTGCCGCCTGGCGCCAGGGCAGCGACCTGCGCGTTGCCTATCGCGCCGACGAACGATTTCCCCTGGCCAGCACCTTCAAGGCGATGCTGGCGGCCGCCGTGCTGGCCCGCAGCGTCAGCCAGCCGGGCTTGCAGGACCAGCACGTGCGTTACGAGAAAAAAGACCTGGTCACCTACTCGCCCATCACGGAAAAGCATCTGGCCGACGGCATGAACGTGGCCGATCTGTGCGCCGCCACCTTGCAGTACAGCGACAATAGCGCGGCCAATTTCTTGATGACATTATTAGGCGGGCCGCAAGCCGTGACGGCGTTTGCGCGCAGCATCGGCAATACGGTGTTCCAGCTGGAGCGTTGGGAAACGGAATTGAATAGCGCCATCCCCGGCGAAGTGCGCGACACGGCCAGCCCCGCGTCGATGGCGCACAGCTTGCAGCAATTGTTATTGGGAAATAGCTTGCCAGCGCCGCAGCGCCAGCAACTGGACGCCTGGATGCGCGGCAACACGACAGGCGACAAACGCATCCGCGCCGGCGTACCGGCCGGCTGGCAGGTGGCCGACAAGACGGGCTCGGGCGCGTATGGCAGCGTCAACGATATCGGCGTGGCCTACCCGGCCAGCGGCGCGCCGCTGGTGATCGCCGTGTACTACACGCGCGAACAGAAAAAAGCGGACACGAATCAGGACATCATCACGGCCGCCACGCGGATCGTGACGGCCGCGTTGGTCTGATTATTTCGGTAGCGCAGCCATGAAGCCCGCATACGTGGACCAGGCAGGGTCGGCCGCGCTACGGATTTCAATCGGGAACTTTGGACGCGGCGCCAGCGCCGTGTTCAGGCGATTGAAGAATTCTTCGCCCGACTGCGTGTAATAAATCCATTCGCGCAGATTTTCACCCGTCGATACGAGGGCCAGGGTGGCGAAGCCGTCTTCTTCCACCACGGGCGCCAGCGCCGCTTCCAGCTCTTCCATGTGCTCGCGCTCGTTCGGTGCGGGCATGCCCGTCTCGTCCTCGTAACGCCAGGCGATGATGATGCGGTCCGGCTGGGACGACAGGTCCCAGTCGTCATGGAAGGCGTCGACATAGCGGTAGATGATGGCCATCTCGTCGCTATGCGTGACGATGGTGCCCCAACTGCGGGCGGAAGTGGAATTTTCGTTCATGGTTGCAACAGTCAAAAAGTGAAATCGGGCAAAGGGCGAGCAGTCTACAGCACTGGCGGGCAAGTCACATTCCACGCGTCATACTGGGCACCGCTCTTGCGCAGCCAGACGCGGGCGTAGCTGTCGCGGTCGCTCTTGAACACCAGCGCATAGCGCTCTTCGGCACGCGGTGCGGCCGTGCCCACGTCGACAGCTGCCAGCGCAAACTTCAGCGCCCGCAACGGGGCGCAGGCCGTATTACCTGCCATCAATAATCGCGCCCGCTCCAGCAGCGGCTTCTGGTACAACAACACGCCTTCCAGTTCCACATCGGGGACGCGCTGCAGCATGCGCACGGGTTCGGCCACCGCGCGGCAGGCGCCACGGTCGAGCCAGGCGTAATACTCCATGCCCGCCTCTTGCCAGCGCGCCTGCTTGCCCTCGCCGTGCAGCACGAACTTGGTGCGCTGCGTACGGCACAGCGCGCCATGTCCACGATACGGCGACGTTTCCACGCTGCCCACCACTTCGCTGCCACGTCCCCCCACCACGGGCACGCTCTCGAACACGGTGCGTGCAGCCGGCTCGTCCGGATATTGCTGCGCATAAAATTCCAGCAAGGACGCGCGCTGCTGCGCATCCACCGCCACCGCCTCGGCGGCACTGGCAGAGAGGCACATGGCCGACACTACACACAGCGCCAAGGGGCGCACGAAATATCCTGGCATGGCATTCCTTCAATCTGAGTCCAGGGCGGGTATCGCCCAAGCGCAGATTATATAGTTACCGGGAAATGGCAGGCGGACGCGGCGTCAGGAGGTGCGCAAGGTGGCGCCGCCAGCGAGCAACTTGGCGCCACAGGTGGTGGTATCGCCTTCGAAGGCGATGGCAATGCCGTTGATGCTGTGCCGGGACGAGCCGCTGGCAATCTTGCAGCCCTGATGTCCCTTGATGGGGCAGCTGCACAAATCCCCGACGCAGGCGACAGGAATCCCGTTGACCGTACAATGCGTGGCGGCACAACTGAGCACCTTGCCGCCATGCGACGTGGCGTCGCCCAAACGGATGACTTTGCGCATGCTGCCTCCCGAATTATTGCCCCGCCTGGCTTTCCAGGATGGCTTCCACCGATGGCGCCGCGTAGTTGGCCGGATCGACGGCCGGCGTGACGCGGCTGCGGAAGATATCGCCATTGGCATCCTGCTGCCGGCGTTTGGTGTCCGATGGCGGCGTGATGAAGATGATGCTCGCTTCATTATTGTCGCGCAGATTGATCGCCGCACTGGCGCCGCCATCGCGATAGCTGCCCATCACGCCAATGGCCATCTGCATGAACCAGGTCGCCGCACCGGTATTGCCCAGGCGATGGTCGGTATTGATGAACTGCGCGCTCTTGCTGCTGTCGATTTCCGGTCCACCCTGTGACGCGTAGTCGTGCAGCATGCTTTCCAACATCAGTAACTGCTCGGGCTGGTTTCCCGTCCCTGCCACGATGCGCGCCGCCCCCTTGCCGCGCTCTGCTTCCGGCAAGGTCTGCAGCGCCTGCTGCCAGCCTGCATTGAACATCTTCTGGCGCTGGTCACGCCGCGTGACGGGCTTGCCCTCTTCATCCGCAAATTTGACAAACACGGGCCGATGCACGAAACCGAACGAGGGCAAACGGTCAAAGGTTTCCATCTGTTCCCGGTTCCACGGAATGGGAAACCAAGGCGTCGGTTTCCAGTCACGCGGGGGACGATTTTCCCAGGGGTTGAGTTTGTCGAAAGTATGCAAGCCCGCCCCGCGGATATCGGGCCGCTGGGCGAAGGCGGCAGCAGCGTCGAGCCATTCGGCGACGGTGGGTTGACGAGACATGCTAAAACTGGACCATATTGATTTGACTGGCCTGGCCAATGAACTCTTCAAATCGTAATACATGGCCTTGAATTGCCCCTGTACAAACTTATTCTCGGGATCCTCCCATACGTAAGGACGCAAAGGATCTATTCTTTCGCGGCGCGCCAACACAAACACGGCGGTGGTATCGGGCATCTCGGGGACGTAATAGCCATCCTTTAGTTTCATTGCATCACCCGGCTTGCGACCTCCATCGCGCGTACCCAAACTATCTTCGGAATGTACAACAACATAAGGCAGCTCTGGATGTTGGTCGAAAAATTCAAAGACTTCAATCAACAAGCGATCCGGTCTCTCATCCAGTTTCCAAGGTCCTATGGAAAATAAATGTGCCGGCAGACCAATTGTCGATGCACCTGCTACCAGTCCGGCCATCGGCTCGTACAAACTGGGCTGCTCATCAGGATCAAGAATGGGAGAACCAGCATAAAACGATGGCAAGCCCCAATACATGGGCGTGAAATTAACGCCGTTTTCCAATGCGTCGCAGGCTCGGCCTCCCCCTTGCCCATCCTTATCCATCCCTTTCCACGGATACTTCGTCGGATCCTGCTCACGTATGCTGGTATAAGCACTTCCCTTTTGTAAGGATTCCCACAATTTACCCTGCCGATATTTATCCAACGTCACGCCAAATCCGATCACTTCCAGCACATACTCTCGTCCTAATTCCAAAGGCAGCTTTTTCTGTTGCGCCTGCAACTGTGACGCAATTTCACGTGCCTGACTCTTAGATGCGGCGCCTAGCCATAACCAGCCAGCAAATAGAATTACAACAACTATCGATATCCCCAACCAACGAAGCATCATCATAGTTCTCACCTTTTGAGTCAGCAATTCCGAAGGAAGCACAGTCAGTTCAAATCATCTGTTATCGATGCGTCTTGGACACGCTACTTATCTTTTTTTCGGCCACTATTTTCATATTTTTTGTTTGCGATACGACAATCTTCCATAAAGCGCCCGACAGTAATGGAAGTCCTGCAGGCAAACTTCCGCTGTTGTAATAGCCAATATTCCCTTCAATAATTGATTGCCGCCATGCTGGCTCAACATCCAGATAAGAAGAATACAAAGCACGAAATCGATGCATTAATAGTATTCCGTCTCTCGGTTGCTCACCTTTCTTCAGAATCTTCACTCGCCAATCCGCCACCGCACACAGATATGCATAAAACTGCGGATCTGACGACGCCTTGCCACTGCCTATGGCCACGTCATACGCCGTCACCTGGCTGTGATTCTTCGCGCTGCCGATGATGGAACTATGGAAGGATCTTGGACTCACCTCACGTTGCCAGCGCAAGCGTGACTCATTCGGGCTTTCCTGAATCTGTGCCACGACCTTGCTGTCTGGGTAGCGTTTCGCGGAAACAACTTCGCGTTGATCCCGCTTGTCTTTCACGTGCAGTCCTTTTTCCTTGTTGTAGCTTGCCGTCATCAATGCCAACTCTCGTTGACTGAGATATTCTTCCCTTTCGGGAAACTTTTGATAACCTCCCGGGTCAGGACGATATTCGCTGCGTATCTGCATGCCGCTTCCGCTGGTCGGTGCTACCGACGCATCGCAGGGATCGACTTCTTCCACAGGTCCCTGATCTTCAGGTTTACGGTTTCGCATCATGGACGTTGTGGGAATATTGGCGGGATCAATTTGCGAGGTGCCACGCAAGTCGGCCGGTACCGGTTGTTTCAACGCTTCGCCAGTGATGGTGCGTACGCCATTGCGCTGTTCCGCCTTGCTCAACCTGGTATTGACAGGCCACGCCACCGCCTTGTGTAGCGCACGATGACTACGCAAGGAAACCTCCACATGGGACTGTTCGCTTTCTGTCGCGAGCCTTAGTGGAAAATCAAAAGGCGGCGGTCTCCCAACCAACGACACCGTGGTCTTTCCCGTAGCCGGATCCAGTCTGGTCTTGTTGCTGAATACCCGCTGATAAAACCTGCCGCCCAGTTCCGCCAGCGCGCCGCGTACCTGCTTGTGCTCCACCATCTTGGTATGCCCGGAGGAGATACTGTACCCATCAAGACTGGATGTCTCCTCTTCTTCTATCAATTCACTTCCCGAGGCATAATCGGGCACGCCATCCCATCCTATGCCCTGGATATTATCCAGCGCCACCGTCATATCTTCAGGGCAAAAATACAGATAGACCTTGCGGCGATTGTCGCGGTCCTCTGCACTCTGCCAGCGGCCGCCGACCATGCCGCGATGTTCGTCTTTCTTCAGGTCGGCAAACGGCGGCATGCAGGGCTGACCGTTACCCTTCGCCACCCCGGCAACTATATTCACCAAGGTCTTCAGACGCGCACCCAGCGTCTGCGCACCACTGAGCAAATGGTAATAGGGCTTCATCGCCGCATCCTCACCGCCATCGAACCAGGCAGCGCCTCGCATCAACAGAGGCAGGCTGTCCACCAGGCTGTACGGCGGATGCGTGAGTATCAAATTATCGGCTGGCGCCAGTCCCTTCTCCATCAACATGGCTTGCGCCAGCAGCGACAGCAGGCAACCCTGGCTATGCGCAACGATGCTGACGGTATCATCCGCATCGTAATCGCGAATCATGGCAATGAGCGCGGCCAGCCGCTGGGCCGCCAGCACCATGTACATGCGTCCAGGCGCCGTCCTCAGTGGCCGCAAGGCATCCCCCATGGGATCGGCTGGCGCATAGATTCCCGGACGCCACATATCGGGCAAATTACTGGTGGCGTTGCCGAAGGGACCTCCTTCCTTGGACAGGTCCTTGTCGAGGCGGTTACCGTAACGGTCGACAAACTGGCCGTTGACGATACTCGTCTTACCTTCGACTTCACGGTAGCCCCAGTAAAACGGAATCACGGGGCTATCGGTGTCCTTGGCTATCGTGCGCTTGAAGAATACGGCGTCGGGATCGTCTTCCAGCCTGTCCTTGTCCGCCGCCACGGGCATGCGGTAAGAAGCTGGCGTAAAGCCGCGCCCCAGCCTTTGCGTCAAGCCTTCGCACAAGCCATGTTCCACCGCCTTGTAGCTGACGCCCACATCGTTGACGCCATGGATGACGATGACATTTCCCGGCAGGTTGCGGCGTATCTTGACCTTTTTGCACACGCTGCGTTCGCAATGCAGGATCGCCACGTCCTCACCCACGACGTACGGTACTTTCGGATAGCTGCCCATCGCACTCTCCTGGCCTCATCAATCCTTGTTGTTGAATACTTCGATGGCGGCCAGGTGCATTGCCGCGCGCTCCAGCACGTCCGTCTTGCCGCTCCCATCGCTGCGCCCATCGGCCGCCGAACCATCGCCCAGCTTCACGGCGAAGTGCGCCTGCGGCGCCAATTGCGGCGCTGGCGGCACGCCATCGACGGCACTGTCGTCGCCCGCGTACTGAAAGATGAATTGCTGATCGGCCTTGCCTTCGGCAAAGCTTGGCAATTGCACTGCCATGCTTTGCGGGTCGTTGAAGACAAAGTTGGGCGCATTGAACTGCAGCGGCGACTTGCTGCCAAAGGTGATGCCGTCGGCGATGCGGATGAAAGCGCCGTGCTTGGAAATCAACACGATTTCATCGGCCATGCCAATCACCTTGCCTTCGCTGGCCGTCAGCTTCAGGTTTTTCGCCGCATTGAGTTCCATGTCGTCATGCTGGCTTTGCAGCAGGAACTTGCCATGGTGGGCGATGGCGCGGATGCCGTCCGCGTGGGAAAACAGCGAGATACCCTTGCCCGCATTCACGCTGTAGCGCTGGCCAGCCACCGCCTGCAGGTGCTGCTGCGCCACGGTATCGATGCTGCCGGCGGCGTAGCTGACGATAGCCTTCGAACTGGCAAAGCTGATGCCGGCGGGCGCCGTGACGGCTATCGCCGCCGCCCCACCCAACTCGGCACGGGGCGCCGTATTGCTGCCGCCTTCCCAGCCTTTCAAGCTGTGCTGCAACTCCTGCTGCGCGTGATCTTCCTGTTCCAGTGCCTGATGCGTCGCCGCATAGCTGCCCAGCGAACGAAACAATTCCAGGCAGTTTTCCATCAAGCCCAGATATTCGCTGCGCGCCATGTGGCCGCCATCGCCGTTCAGGCGCTTCCAGGCGGAAATCAGCATGCCCTTGCCCGCCCGCATCGCCAACTGCTCGTCGGTGCGCAATTCAGCGCCCTCGCCCCGCGCATCGCCCTGGCCATTGCGCCGGTCCTGCGTCAGCCAGCCCAGGTTGAGCTGGGTGGAACCATGATCGCTGGCAAGTTGGGTATTGATTTGTCCGTGGACATCATCAAAGCGCAGCTGGTTGCCACGCGTGCCCTTGATTTCGCGGCTCTTCATGCCGGACAAATAACGGTTGCCGGGCAAGTCGCCTGCCTTGCTCAAGGCAGCCGGCTGCGCGTTGTGGTTGTACAACTGGCCCACGATAATGGGCCGGTCCGGATCACCACCGAGAAAGGCCAGCAAGACTTCGCTGCCCACGCGGGGCAAGCCCAGATAGCCGCATTGCAGCATGCTGCCGGGACCGTTACCCGCCCAGCTCGACGCGACGCGCACCCAGGCCGAATCGGCATCCGTGTCGGAGGCGCCCGTGCCGCCTGCATGCTCGTGATCCAGCGTGCGCGTGGCGGGAAAGCGCACCTTGACCCGCCCCATGGCGTCGCAATGGACTTCCTCATTCGCAGGCCCCACCACCACGGCGCTTTGCATGGGAACTGGCGGCAGGTCGATGCACGGATCGTAGGCTGGAACGATGGGCACGCCGCGCCGCACGGCAGCCAGTTCAATATGCATGCGCAAGGGGCCATCGTCCACCGCCGCCGCCAGCTCGCGCTGCGGCAGCGATCCGTCATCGGCCAGCCAACGGTTGCGCGCAAACAGGCGCTCCACCCTGACGGCAAGCTCCCTGGGTAGATTATTTTGCGCCGCCACCTGCAGCGACGTGACGACAAAATCCCGCTCGGCCGCTGGCAAGGCGTCGATATCGGGATGCTCGGCCAGGCTGAAGTACTCGCCTGGGCACAGGTCGCGCACGCTGCCTTCGGCGTGAAAGCAGTGGCTCTCGTAATCGTGCTGCTGCATGGCCAGCATGCCCAGCTGGCACAAAGCCTCATGATCCGCGCCCGCGCGCGGCGGCAGCACGCGGTAATCATCGAGGGTGGCGGCAATGGCATTGCCATGCATGCCTTGCTGCCCCCGCCCCAAGGCATCGGCAGTCATGAACGGCCGCGCACGCGGGTGTTCCTCATTCCAGCTATGGCGCGTCACCTTGCCCGCCTGCAGCTTGCGCACTTCGCTCCACGACGTCAGGGTATCGCGCTGCTCCGTCGCGCGGTCCGCGTGATAGCGCACGGTGTCCGCCATGTTTTTCCGCAAGCCGTCGGCATGGTTGAACAGCACCAGGGTATGCGCCGGCTCGGCATGTGCATCCGTATTGTCTGCGGCACGAAAAAACCAGGCGACCCCACTGCGCTTGAGCAGGCGCCGCACAAAGGCCGCATCGGACTCATTGTGCTGCATGACAAATTCGCGCTGCGGGTATGCCTGCGCTTCGAAGAAATCGGCAAACGCATACTGGAAGGCGTGCGCCAGCACGGTATTGCTGCGTATCCATTCGTCGAGCAGGGTCTTGACGATCTCGATATCCGTCAGGCGCCGGAAGACGCGCGTATTGCAGCGCTTTTCCATGATGGCGAAGGCGTCCTCCAGCACCAGCTGGTAGCTGGCCAGCGCGCCATCGCTGTCACCGGCACTCGCTTGCGCGACGATGCCGCAAATACTGCGCAGCTGCCCCTGGTCGGTAACGATATCGATAGCGGCGGGCAAGGCGATCAAACTATTCAGCGGCAAGTCCGCATGCGTCGAGACGCACAGCACACGGTACTCGACGCCACCACAGATGGCCTCGCTGCCGGCGATACGCTGCGGTATCAGCACATCGGCGGGCACCTTGGGCGATACCCCCAGGCGCAGGCGCAAGGGACGCTGGGCACCCGATATCGACTCGTCACCGTCCATGGCATTCTCCTCATGCGCGCTTGCATCTCATCAAGCTGGAGAACCGACAATGCCATGGGATGGCAAGGAAATACTTGATATTTAGTAAGAACCCGACAAGGTTCCCATAACTTCCGTCAACCTTTGCCGCTTGGCCAGCAGGACGGGCCTTGAGCGGCACAATGGGGCGCAATCACTGCGCCCCATTGTACAAGCTGCAAGTTTCTCAACCCATCAGCGCTGGTAATTCTTGAAGAAATTCCAGCTGATCACGGTGGCGTCCGGACCCAGCTCATCGCTGAACGGCCAGCCGGGAGGACCGCCGCTCCACGCGTGGTTCATGCCTTCCACCGTGTACTTTTGCGCGATGACGGCGCCGTTGTGCAGGTACGTGTCGATGGAATAGCTGCGGCCGTACGGCACCGTCTGGCGCACGATGCTGTCGGCACGGTAGCGCACGCTGTCATTGTCGAGGCCATCGTCGCCATAATCGCTGGTCTGCAGGAATTGCTCGATGGTTTGCTCGCCGTTGACGGGATTGACGACGATGTCCGAGGTGCCATGGAACACCATTGTCGGCATCAGGCGGCGCGGCGAACCGGAGCAGCGCCAGGCATCCTTGCCCCGTACTTTCGGGTCGAACGAGCTGCCGTTGAACAGCGAGTCGGCAGCCGTGATCATGCCGATGGCGCCCTTGTACATGCCGCCCGAATGCACCATCACGGCGGCGAACACATCGGAATAACAGGCGGCCATGATGGAAGCCATGGCGCCACCGGCCGAGATGCCCGTCACATACACGCGGCTGTCCTGCACCGCATACTTGTTCTTGACCTTGTTCAAGATGCCCATCAGCACGGCCGGCTCGCCCGTACCCCGCTCCTGGTTCAGCGGCAACATGAAATTCCAGCAGCGCATGGGATTGGCCGTGGCGTTCTGGCGCGGATAGACAACAATAAAGTTTTCGCTGTCGGCCAGCTGGTTGTAGCGGCTGACGGCGGCCATGCTGTTGGGCTCGGAACCGCAGCCGTGCAGCATCAACACGACGGGCAGCGGCGTGTTGGCGTTGTAGTTGCTCGGTAGCCAGACCTGGTATTCACGCGTACCCCACAGGCTCGCGTACAGGCCGAAATCCCACTGCCCGGCAGCAGCCGGCAGCGCGGCCAGCAAGCCGCAGGCGGTGATCAGTGCAGATAATAAATGACGCAGTTGTTGATGCAGATTTGCCATGCCAGTCTCCTGATTATTATTCACGACGAAAACAGCGACAACCAACCGGCTTGACGCCCGTCAAGCCGGCACTTCTACAACTTCTTAAAATTTGTAGCCAGCCTTGGCGATGATCTGGCGTGGCGGACCATAGAAACCGTCGAGGATGAACACGGCGGGAATGTTGTAGCCATCCGTACGGTAGCGTTTATTACCCAGGTTGCTGCCATGCAAGCTGAAGGTCCAGTTCTTCGGCGCTTCCCACACGACGCCAGCCGTCCAGATGCTGTAGCCGCCCTGCGCCAGGGTTTCGCTCAAGTCCGTGGTCGGATACACCTTGCTGCGGTAGCCGTAGCCGACCATGCTGCGCAGCGCGCCGCCGAACACGTCGCGGTCCGTGCGCGTCAGGTTCAAGCCCACTTGCCGGGCTGGCGTATTGCTGAACTTTTGCGTATCCGCGATATTCTTGCCGCCGCTCATGAACTCGTCATAGCCGGCGCTCAGCAGGGCGAGGAAGCCGTTGACTTCCCACTGGCGGTTGGGACGCCATGAGAATTCGAACTCGGCGCCTTTGACGGTGGCCTTGCCCGCATTCGTGAAGTCGCCATAGAAGCCCGGCACGCCGCCCGGCTGCACATAGCTGGTGAACACGGACAACTGGATATCCTTGTAGCGGTTGTAGAACAGGGCCACGTTGGCGTCAAACGTGTCGTCCGGCGCCGCGTACTTCATGCCCACTTCCAGCGCGTCGAGTTTTTCATCCTTGTACGGCCGCGCCGAGTCTGGCACCACCAGGTTGTTGGCGCGCACGTTGTAGCCGCCCGACTTGAAACCGCGCGACAGGTTGCTGTAGAAATTCGTCGTCTTTGACGCTTCGTAGCGCACGGACAGTTTCGGCGAGGTATTGCTGACCGACAAGGACTTGTCGAAGTCGGCCGCCGTCTGGATAGGCCGCGTAAAGCCCACGTCGGCGAAAGCACGGTTGAGCACGATGGCCCGCTTTTCCTCGCGCGTGTGGCGCAAGCCCGCATTGATGCTCCACACCTTGCCCAGCGGCCAGGTCCAGTCCGTGTACAGCGCCGTGCTGTCCGTCTCCACCGTGCTGACGGCGGCCGTGAACTGGCGCCCCAGGAAATTGTTGTAGATGCCGCCGCCGGCCATGCCTTCGAAGCGGTACAGGCCGATCACGCCGGCGCCATAGTCGCCGCTGTACGAGGCCTGCAATTCCAGGCTTTTCTGCTCGTCGCGCGAGTCGCCGAACACGTCGGCAATGGGCAGCGGCAAGCCGTCGAAGTCGATGGTTTGCTCGGACGTGCTGCGCCGCTTGGCGCCGATCACTTTGACGGACCAGTCATTTGACAAGGTGTAATTGGCCACCAGCGAACCGCCCCGGTTGTGCGTGAAGTTGTTGCCAGGCATGCCGCTCTGGATGTCATAGGCATCCGTGCTGGCCGGCCGCTTGAGCGGATCGAAGGCGCTCACGCCCATGCGCTGGAAACCGCGCACGCCCGATTTGTCGTCCGTGGCGTCCAGGCTCAGCACGACGGTGAGCGGGATGTCCTGCGGAAAATAGCCGACGGACAGGCGCGCGGCCGTGCTGTCCTGGTCGCTGACCTGTTCGCCATTGAAGGTGTTGCGGCCGAAACCGTCGCGGTCCAGCTTGGCAGCTGCCAGGCGCGCGCGCCAGGTACCGTTCTCGTTGGCCAGGTTAAAGGCGGCCTTGAAGTTGCGCTGGTTGTAGTTGCCGATGCCCACTTCCGCCGAGGCGCCGTTTTCCTTCGCCAATGGGCGCGAGATGTACTTGATGGCGCCGCCGATGGTGTTCTTGCCGTACAAGGTGCCTTGCGGACCGCGCAGCACTTCGATGCGCTGCACGTCGAACACGTCGAGCAGGGCGCCTTGCGGACGGGCCATGTAGACATCGTCAAAATATATGCCCACGCCCGGGTCCACGCCCCAGACGGGGTCGGCCTGGCCCACGCCGCGAATGAAGGCCGTCAGGGTGGTATTCGTGCCGCGCGAAGCGTACACGGTCAGGTTCGGCACGCGCTCCTGCAAGTCGGCCAGGTTCTGGATATTCGCCCGTTCCAGGGCCTTGGCGGAAAACGCCGTGACGGCCAGCGGCACGTCCTGCAGCCGCTCTTCGCGGCGGCGGGCGGAAACGGTGACGGTTTCCATGCGTTCTTTCGCATCGCTGGCCTCGCTGGCGCTTTGGGCGCTGGCGGCGCCAGACGTGGTGGCCTCCTGTGCCAGGGCCTGGGTGGAAAAGCTGAAGGCACCGGCAACGGCAAGGGCGGCGGGCATCAATTTCAAAGCAAGTTTCATAGCGTCTCCAATGTCAGGCTTGCTTACCGCCAGGGAAGACGGCCGGATTCCAGAATCGCAAGACGTAACGGTACCCGCGCGCGCAATGCGAGCACCTGCCCTGCGATGACTGTTTCCCGACCCTCGGCCCGTGCGGCGAGTGGCCTGTTTATTTTGAATGTAGAGTAAGGAAGGACTGCAACAAGGTATTCACACGCTGCGCCTGGTCCAGAGGCGTGGCGTGGCGCGAGTTCGCGATGATCTCGATCTCGCACTGCTGAAACTGTGCGGCAAAGGCCCGCTTGCTGGCGACGGGCGTGTAATCCTGGTCCGCCGCCATGATGAAGACGGGCATGGCCAGGGCCTGGAAATGAATGTCGATATCCCAGTGGAAAATGGCGTCCAGCGCCGCCAGGTAGGCGCGCTTGTCCATGCCCGCCATCTGCGTGGCGAAGCGCTCGACGAGGGCTTGCTGGGCAGGATCGGGAAACAGTTTCTTGCCGATGATCTTGCCCATGGCTTTCAGGCCGAAAGTGGCGATCACCGTGCGGCGCAGCCAGTAGGCAAACAGCAGCGCCACCGGCTTGCTGCCCTGGAATGGCTGGGAATTGATCAGGCACAAGCTGGCCACGCGGCCGGGGGCGCGGTTGGCCATTTCCAGGCCCACCATGCCGCCCAGGGAAAAGCCGACGATGTGCGCGCGCGGCACGTCTAGCTGGTCCATCAGGTTGAAGAGGTCGTTGGCGAAGTCGCCGATCTGCCAGTCGCCATTTGGCGCGGGACTGGCGCCATGGCCACGCAGGTCGGGCACGATGAGGCGGTAGCTGCTGCCGAGGGCGTCGATTTGCGGGCGCCAGTCTTCGGCGCAGGAACCGAGGCCGTGCAACAAAAACACGGGATCGCCCTGCCCTGTCTCGGTGCCCAGATCGAGGTCGAGGTAATGCAATGGAACATCGGATGTCGTGTGACGCCGCATTCTGTCTCCTTGCTGTTGAACATGCTTTGTGTTCAGGTGC
The DNA here is from genome assembly GCF_020858075.1 of Janthinobacterium sp. EB271-G4-7A. Classification (NCBI taxonomy): domain Bacteria; kingdom Pseudomonadati; phylum Pseudomonadota; class Betaproteobacteria; order Burkholderiales; family Oxalobacteraceae; genus Janthinobacterium; species Janthinobacterium sp. EB271-G4-7A. The sequence goes on along the minus strand of NZ_JACYMI010000002.1, from coordinate 226,179 downwards.
AGGAATATATTTTCCTGCTGTTGGAAAACATAATACGGAATCCGAATTCCGATTTCAAGTTAAATCGCTAAATATCTCAAGTCAGGTAATTTAAAGCAACACGCACCAGCTCATCCTCCAGCGCGGCGGCCGATAAAAAGGAGAGCGAGCCCGACAACACGTGCTGGTTCAGGATGCCCAGCAGCACGGGCGGCACCACCATCATCGCCTGCGTGGGGTTCGGGTGGCGGATGCTGGCCGACTTGCTGGCCAGCACGGCCACCGTGCGCTGCGAGATCAGATGGTTGATCTGGTGCACCTTGTCGCGGAATTGCGCATCCTGCGAGCAACGGGTGATCAGGGCGCGCAACACGCCGCGCCGGCCCATGTTGACGGCCACGAACATGGCCACCATGGCGCGGATGAACTCTTCCAGGCTGCGCCCTTCCCACTGGCGCAGCTCCGTCAGGGTCTCGACCTTTTCCACCATGTCGGAAAAAAAGCGCTGCAGCAGCAAGCGGCTCAGGGTGTCCTTATCGCCCAATAAACGGTAAAACGTACCCACCGAGGTTTCCGCCAGCTTGGCCAGGTCAGCCACGCCGATTTCATCGAAACGGTTTTCCGCCAACAACTGTTCACCCACCAGCAGCAGGCGTTCGAAGGCCAGCTTGCTGCGCGCCTGGGTGGGCTCGGGTGGAACGATCAACTGCGGGAAGGGCATCGGGAAGGAAGGCATGCGGCGTCGGCGTCTCGAAATAGTGGAACCTGGGTTCCGTTATGGGTGCGCGTATTGTAACGCGGGAGACGGCCGATGGGGAGCGCCGCGTGGCGCCCTCGCGTGTGCTACCTGCCCTGCCACTCCATGTAGACGTCGGCACGCTGGTAATGGGCGTCGCCGGCGGGCCGCGCCACGTGGGTAAAGCCGCTGCTTTCATACAGGCGGATGGCGGGCGCCAGCTTGCTGTTCGACTCCAGGAACAGCAATTGCGCGCCGCTGGCCTCGAAGGCATCGAAAGCCCGTTCGATCAGCCAGCGCGCGATGCCCAGGCCCTGGCATTCGGGCGTGACGGCCATCTTCGACAGCTCGATACTGCCATCGCCGGCGTGGATGAGGGCGCAAGTGCCGACGATCTTGCCGTCCAAACGCGCCAGGAAAATCTGTCCGCCGTCGTCGAGGATCGAGCGTTGCGGATCGGACAGCACCTTGTCGTCCAGCGCCTCGACATAGAAATAGCGTTCCAGCCATTCGATATTCAGGCGCTTGAAATCTGCTCCGTACTGCGCCGCGTAATCGATGATCTCCACGGCAGCCCGTTCGCGCTGGCGCCGACAGGTGGCGATCGTCTCGCCGAATCCCTGCGATTGCAGGCGCGCCTCGGCCCGGTCCAGGCTGGCCATCAGTTGCGGCGCGCCCTGCTCGAACACCACATCGACGGCCGCGCGCACATCGTCCCACAGGGGCGCCATGTTGCGCAGCAAGGCTTGCCCGGCGTCGGACAGCGCCAGCAGGCGGCGCCGTTCATCCTTGGCGTCCGGCATCTCCGCCACCACGCCCGCATCGAGCAGCTTGCGCCCCAGCTGCACCACCACAGGGTGCGTCTGCCCGATCTGCGCGGCCAGGGCCGTGATCGCCGTCGGGCCATTGTCGCGCAGCAGCAATAACAAAGGGAAACAGCGCGACGTCAGCTCGACACCGGCCGCCAGATAGCTAGTATCGACGCCGGCATACAGTTGATCGGAAAGACGGCGCAGGCGGCTGGCCAGCATCAGGGAGCCATAGGTTTGCAGGGTGGAAGACATGTTTGGCAGGATATATGTAAGTAGTTACGTATACCCTAACGTAAACCAGTTTCCTTGGTCAAGAAGAAGTATTCGCCGCACGACAGGCACGTCGAAGTCAAAACACGCCAGCCTTGCCCGCATCAAAGGCTTCTTTCCACAGATGGTAGCCCTCCAGTTCGCTTTCATGAACAGCTTCATGGCCTATCAATGACTGCCCCTCCGCCGCGCCCGGACTGCGATTCGGAGCGTGGCCTATCCTGACCGTCCAGCTGCCTTCCAGCGCAGCGGCCTGCGCCTCTTCGGCCGAGTCGAACTCGTATTCGCCGTATGCACAGCCGATGATCAGCAGGTAATCGTCCTCCGTTGCCACGATGTCCTTGCCGCCCATGTAAATCGCCTCGCCGCGGCCGACCTCGACTGTATCTATCTTCAAGACCTTGGAAACAGAAAACTTGCCGCCCTCGTCTTGGGAAAGCAGCAGGTCTCCTTGCTCGAAAGGAAAAGTTTTATAGTCGGGAGGGAAGAAATTTCCTGCAATCATGAGTAACCTTTCAGTTTATATTTATATCAATCTTCATCGGCCAGCGCCGCTTGCAGCCTGGCTCGGAACACTGCCCCGGCCATCTCGTCCAAGGTCGGCCACACCTGCGTCAGCCAGCGCTTGCCCTCCTCGCTCACCGCCACATACGGCGCGTCGCGCGTGGCGCAGGCCAGGCCAATCGCGATGACTTGCCCCGCATCTTCCAGGCCGCCCGCGATCATGGCGTCGATGGGCAAGATGATCAGCTCGGCGGTCAGATGCGGACGCAGCAGGCAGGCAGGCGCGATGATGGCGAACGACGCTTCCGCATAATTCCAGCAATTGGTGGGCCAGTGGGCGTTTTTCACATTTTCCAGGAAGACAGCATCACTGAGCGTTTCCGGATGGGCTTGCGCCTGCGCATAAAAGGCGGCAAGGGCGACGAGTTGTGGCGGGGAAGTCCAGGTGGGCATCGGTCATTGATCCAGGCAAAGCCGCGCCAGGCTGGCGGCAGTGGCGGACTGTAACATGTTCAATTAACACGCTGAAACACCAATGAGCGAGGCATAATAATGGCCGCCGCCACTCTCGCCAGTCACAGCCATGCCAACCGCCTTTGAACTCTGGAAAGCCGAACTTTTAATTGTGGGTAACATCGTCCAGGATGACGATACCTCCACGCCGCCCGATGAGGCCCATCGGCGCTTCCAGCGCTACTGCGCCATGCTCGATGCGCTGACGGGCGCGGAAGGCGCGCACTACGCACTGGCCATTTTTCAATCTGTGCAGGCCGAGCACGACTACGGCGCCTATCAGACGGCCAACCGCGCCGCCTGGCGCTTCGGTGAAACAGTGTATTGCACGGCACTACTACACGAACTGCCGCGCCTGATCGCCAGCCTGCCCGACTGGGCTGGAGAATTTCTCGTCGGTATCGCCAACGGCGCCGGCACGCCCAGCGCCTCGACCATCACCTGCTTCAACACCGTGCTGGCCACCACGCCACCGGCGCATCAGGCGCTGATCGCGGCCTTTATTGCACAGGAAGAAGACGACGGCTGGTTCGACCATTGCCCTGGCGTACTGGGGCAACCGTCAAGGCCGGGCGCCTTTCCACTCCCTGTCAATATCATTACTTGAGGAATATGCATGTCGGTCTACGCCATTACCATCCCCTGCTTTGCACAGATGCTGCGCTCCCTGACGACGCTGTTAAATAAAGGCGAGGAGCGCGCCCAGACGCTGGGTTTCGATCCCCAAAATTTGCTCGACGCGCGGCTGGCGCCCGACATGCACACCCTGGCGCGCCAGGTGGAATTCACGTGTACCCAGGCGCAGGAAGCCGTGTGCCGGCTGACACAGCAAGCGCTGCCCCGACTCGCCACGCCCGCCAACATGCCGCAAGCCAAGGCGTTGATCGACGACACCCTGGCGATGCTCGCTTCGGCGGACCGTGCAGCCATCGACGCTGGCGCGCAGCAGCCAGTGTCGATCACCCTGGCCGGTGGCCTGACCTTCGACATGGCGGGCCAGGAATACGCGCTCAACTGGGCCACGCCGCAGTTCTATTTTCACCTGGTGACGGCGTATAACATCCTGCGCCATAACGGCGTGCCGCTTGGCAAGGCCGAGTATGTACAACATATGTTTGCGTATGCGCGCCAGCCATAACCACCAGGGCGCCATTGACGGCGAGCGCTACGCGGGCATCATGCCTGGCCACGCTGGCGGCGCCGGCTACCGGCTGTTCCTGCTGCCCAGCGAAGCCGATGCCCTGCCCTGGCAAGCCGCGCTCGACTGGGCCGCGGCACGCGATGCCTGCCTGCCGACGCGCAGCGAATTGGCCCTGCTGCACGCCAACTTGCGCCACGTCTTCCCGGACGCCTGGTACTGGTCGTCGGAAGCGGACGCCATCCTGCCCCGCATGGCCTGGAGCCACGATTTCGATAACGGCACCCAGTACAACTTTCGCAAGACCTACTCGGGCCGCGCCTGCGCCGTTCGCCGGGTGGCGCTGCCGCCATCGGCCGCCGCGCCCGTCCCTTTGCGGCAGGGCGAACGCTATGCCGGGCTGATCCTCGGCACGGATGGCGCGCCCGATTACCATCTGCTGTTGCAGCCGGACAAGTTCGAGTCGGAGTACAACTCGTGGCAAGCCGCATCAGACTGGGCCGCCAGCCTGGGCCACAGCTTGCCGGATCGGCGCGAGCAGACCTTGCTGTATGCGACATTGAAAGATGCATTCCGGCCAAACTGGCACTGGTCGAGCGAGCCGGGCGACATCGAAGACGAAGCCTGGTGCAAGGACTTTGACACGGGCGTCGCCTATCAGAACGCGCGCGAGTTTGACGGCTATGCGCGCTGCGTGCGCCGGGTGCTTGTATAGTGCGCGTTTGCTCAGCCGAGCTGTCCCATCAAGGAAAACCATGCTGTTATCACTCGACGATCCCCTCTGGCCCACCCTGGAAGGCGGCTACCGCGTACCTTACGACGTGGCCGAGGCGCTCAAGGCCATGCTGGCGGGCGAAGACGTCTGGCATGAGCTATGGGAAGAGTTGCACCACCAGGGCGACGTGGGCGTCGCCTCGTATGCTGCCGTGCCCCAGCTCGTGCACATGTTGGGCGGCGCCGAGTCGCGCGAGGAAGATTTCTATGCGCTCATCGCCCTGATTGAAATCGAGCGCCACCGCCAGCACAATCCGCCTCTGCCGGACTGGCTGGCCGACAGCTACCGCGATGCCTGGGCGCAACTGCCCGCCATCGCCGCGCGCGACTTGCAGGGCCAGCTCGATCCCGTCATGCTGGAATCCGTGTTCGCCGTGCTGGCCCTGGCCAAGGGCAAGCTGCGGCTGGGCGCCGCCCTGATGCACATGGATAGCTCGGAAGTGGACGAATGGCTGGAAGAGCATCTCGGCTGGTCCGAAGTCTACGGCAAGGACGCTTAAGAGTCAGAAACGCTCGTCGCGCAGCGCCGGCATCACCAGTTCGCGCACGAACGAGGCATTCGACAAGCTCAGCAAGGTGCGCACGACGGCGACGACATCATGCACGGGAATCAGCTCGCCTTCGCCCCGCACGGCGGCGTCCGCCAGCGGCACGGACAAGCCGTCGTAGGTATTCAAGTAGCCCAGCTGCAGCGCCGTCACGGCCAGTCCTTGTTCGCGGAAACCTTCACGCAAGGCATCGGCGATGCCGTTCAGGGCGAATTTCGACGCGCTGAACGTCACTTCCGGGCGGCCGCTCTGGCGCAGGCCGGACGTCGAGCCCGTGAGTATCAGTTGCGGCTTGCTGCTGGCCAGCAAGCGGGGCACGAGGCGCTTGAGCAGCAATATCGTCGCCGTAATATTGGTATTGACCATGTCGACGATGGCATCGTCCGCATCGCCGAGAAAAGCATACTCGTCGCAGAAGGCTTTTTCTTCCCACACGCCCAGGTTATAGATCACCGCGTCCAGCGCGGCGGGCGCTGCACGCGCGATGCGTTCGACGGCCTCCGACGGCGCCGCCAGGTCCGCCGCGATCCATTGCAGTTGCGTCCCCTGGCCTGCGGGCAAGTCGGCAGGTTGCTGGCGCGATACGCCGATAACGGCATGTCCGTCAGCGAGCAAGCCGTCCACCAGCGCGCGTCCCAGGCCCCGGCTGGCGCCCACGATCATGATATGCATACTGTGTCCTTTCCAATGAAGTCAACGCCGATGATAGCGGCGTTGTATTAAGCACAGCTGAGGCGGCTCCCCCTACGCGCGCGCCTGTCACAGCATTTACTCACGCGGCGGAAATGCGTATGCTAGATCTGGCAATCTCCGATAACACACAAGAACGAGACACATGCCTACTTCCGACACCGCCGCAAGCAACGCCGCAACGCGTCCCCTCACCCAACAAGACTATAAAACCCTGTCGCTGGCCGCCCTCGGTGGCGCGCTGGAATTCTACGATTTCATCATCTTCGTCTTCTTTGCCAACGCCATCGGCCAGTTGTTCTTCCCGCCGGAAATGCCGGAATGGCTGCGCTTGCTGCAAACCTTCGGCATCTTCGCCGCCGGCTACGTCGTGCGTCCGCTGGGCGGCATCGTCATGGCCCACTTCGGCGACTTGCTGGGCCGCAAACGCATGTTCACCCTGTCCATCCTGATGATGGCCGTGCCGACACTGCTGATCGGCCTGCTGCCCACCTACGCCACCATCGGCCTGGCCGCCCCGCTGCTGCTGCTCCTGATGCGCATCTTCCAGGGTGCGGCCGTGGGCGGCGAAGTGCCGGGCGCCTGGGTATTTGTCTCCGAACACGTGCCCAGCCGTTTCACGGGTTTTGCCTGCGGCGTACTGACGGCCGGCCTGACCGTCGGCATTCTGCTCGGTTCGCTGGTGGCGACGGGCTTGAACACCGTCTACACGCCGCAAGAAATCACCGATGGCGCCTGGCGCTATCCATTCCTGCTGGGCGGTATCTTCGGCTTCGGCGCCATGTATTTGCGCCGCTGGCTGCATGAAACGCCGGTGTTTGCCGAAATGCAGCAGCGCAAGGCCCTGGCGACGGAAATGCCCTTGAAATCCGTGCTGCGCAGCCACCGCGGCGCCGTCGTCGTGTCGATGCTGCTGACCTGGATGCTGTCGGCCGGCATCGTCGTCGTCATTTTGATGACGCCTGCCCTGCTGCAAAAGATCCACCACATCGCGCCGCGCACCACCCTGGTCGCCAATACCGTGGCCACCCTGTGCCTGGCTTTCGGCTGCATCATCGCCGGCATGCTGGCCGACCGCCTGGGCGGCAAGCGCGTGATCTTCGTCGGCTCCGTGCTGCTGGCCATCAGTACATATATCTTCTACACCACCGTCGGCACGCGCCCCGACCTGCTGCTGCCTCTGTACGCGATGACGGGCCTGTTCGTCGGCGTCGTCGGCGCCGTGCCCTACGTGCTGGTGCAAGCATTTCCGGCCCAGGTGCGCTTCTCGGGACTGTCGTTTTCCTACAACTTGTCGTACGCGATTTTCGGCGGCTTGACGCCCGTGGTCGTGACCCTGATGCTGAAGAACAACGTGCTGGGTCCCGCCTATTATGTGATCGGCGTGTGCGTGGTGGGCATGCTGACGGCGCTGTTCATCAAGGACCAGCGGCAGACCGTGGGACGCTAGATCAGCCGCCAGCGGCCCAGGCCACCTTCGGGTGGCTTTTTTTTCGCGCCGATTTGTCGCGCTGCACCAAAATCTGAAAAGGCGTTTCACATCGCGGGATTTCAAACGGCAGACTCATCCATTAATGCTCTCACTTTTTGAAAATTCATTTCACATCCTGAAAAATTATAATTAAGTCGTTGAAAAAGAACGATTAAATTTAAGTTATATGTCTTATATAAGACTTGAAGATCGGCGCGAATCGGCCTACTATTTAGTCATGCAGTTTGCTTCGACAAGACGTTGTGGCGCACTCGGCGATTTTCTCAAACATAGCTTTTCTTTTTAGGAGATTCACATGTCCCAATATCAAGACGACATCAAGGCTGTTGCTGGTTTGAAAGACCAACAAGGTAGCGCCTGGAACGCCATCAATCCCGAGTCCGCCGCCCGCATGCGCGCCCAGAACAAGTTCAAGACCGGCCTGGATATCGCCAAGTACACGGCAAAGATCATGCGCAACGACATGGCCGCCTACGATGCGGACCCATCCAAGTACACTCAGTCGCTCGGTTGCTGGCATGGTTTCATCGGTCAACAGAAGATGATCTCGATCAAGAAGCACTTCAACAGCACCGACCGCCGCTACCTCTACCTGTCAGGCTGGATGGTCGCCGCCCTGCGCTCCGAGTTCGGCCCGCTGCCGGACCAGTCGATGCACGAGAAAACCGCCGTTTCCGCCTTGATCAAGGAGCTGTACACCTTCCTGCGCCAGGCCGATGCCCGCGAACTGGGCGGCCTGTTCCGTCAGCTGGACGCGGCCCAAGGTGATGCCAAGCAAGCCATCCAGGCGAAGATCGACGGCCACGTGACCCACGTCGTGCCCATCATCGCCGACATCGATGCCGGTTTCGGCAATGCCGAAGCCACCTATTTGCTGGCGAAACAGTTCATCGAAGCGGGCGCCTGCTGCATCCAGATCGAAAACCAGGTGTCCGACGAGAAACAATGCGGCCACCAGGACGGTAAAGTCACGGTACCGCACGAAGATTTCCTGGCCAAGATCCGCGCCATCCGCTACGCCTTCCTGGAACTGGGCGTGGACGACGGCATCATCGTCGCCCGCACCGATTCGCTGGGCGCCGGCCTGACCAAGCAGATCGCCGTCACCAACGAACCAGGCGACCTGGGCGACCAATACAACTCCTTCCTCGACTGCGAAGAAGTGTCGGCCGATGCGCTGGGCAATGGCGACGTCATCATCAAGCGCGAAGGCAAGCTGCTGCGTCCGAAACGCCTGCCGAGCAACCTGTTCCAGTTCCGCGCCGGTTCCGGCGAAGAGCGTTGCGTGCTCGACTGCATCACCTCCTTGCAAAACGGCGCCGACCTGCTGTGGATCGAAACGGAAAAACCGCATATCGCGCAAATCGGCGGCATGGTCAGCGAAATCCGCAAGGTCATCCCGAACGCCAAGCTGGTGTACAACAACAGCCCGTCGTTCAACTGGACCCTGAACTTCCGCCAGCAAATCTTCGACGGCATGAAAGCGGCAGGCAAGGACGTGTCCGCCTACGACCGTGCCCAGCTGATGAGCGTGGAATACGACCAGACGGAACTGGCGATCGCCGCCGACGAGAAAATCCGCACCTTCCAGGCCGACTCGGCCCGCGAAGCCGGCATCTTCCACCACCTGATCACCCTGCCGACCTACCACACGGCCGCCTTGTCGACCGACAACCTGGCCAAGGAATACTTCGGCGACCAGGGCATGCTGGGCTACGTGGCCGGCGTGCAGCGCAAGGAAATCCGCCAGGGCATCGCCTGCGTGAAACATCAAAACATGTCCGGCTCGGACATCGGCGACGATCACAAGGATTACTTCAGCGGCGAAGCGGCGCTGAAGGCGGCTGGTAAAGACAACACGATGAACCAGTTCTGAGCTTTTGGTTTGGTTGTAGAGTAAGAAGGCCCGCTTTGGCGGGCTTTTTTGCGTCTGAGCTGCGGGAAGGCGGCAGTTTTGTCGGTTGGGTTAGCGGAATGCGTAACTTGGTTGCGTGCAGATCATCGTCGGCATCGCCGTGAATTCGGTGATTGCAATGATGCTGGGGTCGATGGCAGGATTCCAAGCCCAGCGTCCAACTTGAGTGGCCGTGCAACGGTGGATGATGGTGGGCATGTTGACGGGGTTGGTGGTGAAGATGGGAGAGGGGGATTCAAATCATAGCCAGCAACCCGCATAACTAGCTAATTTTGATGGATGGTAAATTTAAGAATACCCCTAATCTTACCCACACCAGAAGGTTGCCTAACCTCACCGTAAATTGGTTCAACAATCAATATATCTATTCAAGCTGAAGATTGAAATCATTGTGTTGCTGGCTCGATTCCTCTCTAAGCCACCAAAAACATCGTTTACTCAGTAACTTCTCTGTAAGCACCGCCACGGCCGAGGCCACGAAGTCTCGTAAGCAACGGAGCAACTTAAAACAGCTTCGCCTAAATTTGAAAGAACTGGGGAATGAAAGAGTCATACTGAAAAGTCATACAACTGCTTGGCTGCCTTTGCCAGGACAGTGGGAGGCGGGCAGCTGGAACGAGGCAAGTTTGGGAGCAAAGGAACACATTCTTGCCTTCCTCAGTATTTATTGCAGCAACGTCCGCTCTTGGCCGGTGGCGGGCATATCAGAACTCTAACCCATCTGACAGCTTGTGTCAGGTCAAGTCTCAGCTACTACAATGATCAGCTAGGACGGGTATCCCCGTCCTAGCTGTTCTTTATACTTTACTTGTCCAGACGCAAATGCACCTCATCTACGATGACAATTTTTTTTTGCCTCAAGCATGCTCTGAATGACCTCCGACAGGTCTGTGTTGTAGCCACCGCTTCCTGCGCCGCTCAGGAATCGATGCGGTCTTCTCAGGATATTCCGTCACTTCACCAATTCCATAAGCTTCCCAAAGCTATTTACGACGTCGTACCTCACGTTCTCAGGTGCATACTTCTTGTTTATCTCGTCGAAGAACTTACGGGCACAACGAATCTTGGTTTTCTCGATCTCATTGAGAACCATCGATGACATGGAACCTTTGGTTTCCGCCACGAAGTACACATGCTTGACTGTCCCTTCCTTAAAGGAAATGGCCCAGTCCGGATTGTAGTCTCCCACTGGGGTGGGGATCAGGAAGCCTCGCGGCAGCTTGGCGTAAACTACCACATCGGTGCAGGTGTCCAGCTCCTTTACGAACTCACGCTCGATGTTGGAGTCGGTCAGCACATAGTCATAAATGTGGCGCTGGAGCTTACCTCCGACTTTGCTGAAATCCTGCTTGGTTTGCCCAGCCGTGAATATGTCCAGATCGAATTGATCGGCTACTGGGTCATAGGCTAGGTGTTCGATGATCACCGTCGCCTTCTGCTCGTTGATCAACCGAACCGCTTCAGCGATGAAGTTTTCAGGGTTGGTCTTGAACTGAGAAAACACGGCCATGCCGATGCCGCGCAGGATGTCTGCCACGGCACGCCGCGTGAGCTGTGTGCCTTCAGCCAATTTCCCAATCAGGTCATACTTCACGGCTGAATGGATGGAGTGTGCGTTGTGCTCTGTCTCCGTGACCTTCAGCACGAAGGCGTCGCCGTTCTTGATACCATCATAAGTTATTTGTGCATACTGCTCACCGCGCTGAATGGTGTACTGCAAAGGCGTCACGTGCAGATGCTCGTCCAAGGCTTTGACTGCCTTGGAGACAAGCTCACCAGAGTCGAACTGTACGCTGTATGCCGCCTTGCGGTTGATCCTGGCCCACAGTTCCTTGAATTCCTTCTTCTCGAAGTTGGCGTTAGGCTCCAGCTTCTTCGCCTTACGGCCATCTTCGGGATGCATGATTTGGCTTTCGCTGAACACACTGTCGATCAGCTGGAAAACTTGCTCTGAGTACGGCAGCAGTTCGTCTGGCAACGCCACCAGCACGCCGTCCTTCTTGGCCTGATGGTACTTCTCAGTGATATTGCGCTTCTTATCAACGTAGCCGTTCTGGATCAGGTAGAAATCGATGTCTGTGGCTTGTTCGTCGGAAACCGTAACCGGACCTTCTGTGGTGTTGAGCACCTTGCCTGTGAAGTAGGCCTTGTCTGCAATACGAGGGCGAGCCGACAGCGATTCGCTGATGTCCCTTTGCAGAGCGGCCACGAAGTCCTTGTAGCTTTCGCTTGCCACCACGGTCAGCACGTTTATGTCGTGAACGATGGAAGGGTGGTCGATCCGGTCGCCATGCTGGTTCACAGACAAGCGTAACCCCCGGCCCACTTCCTGACGTCGGGAAATCGTGTTGTCGCTGTGCTTGAGTGCACAGATGACAAACACGTTTGGGTTGTCCCAGCCTTCACGCAGGGCCGAATGCGAGAAGATGAAACGCACCGGCTCGCTCAGCGACAACAGGCGCTCTTTTTCCTTCAAGATTAGGTCATAAGCGTCTACATCGTCGGCCTCGGTGACCTTCCTCCCCATCTCTGGGTCAACCAGTCTCTTGGTCTTTTTATCGATTGAGAAATAGCCCTTGTGGGTCTTCTCGACGGGAATGCTCTTTAGGTGCTTGATGTAAGGTGTTTCATCCTGGTCCAGAACTTCGTTTAGGTAGAGCTGGTATTCCTCTTCGAAGACGTGAGCATACTCCCCCTTCTCATCGCTGGCGTTGTAATCGCGGTACTTCGCCACTTCATCAATGAAGAAGAGGGTCAGCACTTTGATGCCCTGCTGGAACAGGGCTTGTTCTTTGTCGAAGTGCGCCTTGATCGCCTCCCGAATCTGGATGCGGCGCAGAGCGGCTTCGTTCACATCTCCGTCTGCCTCGCCCACTGACAACTCGACACCGTTGGTGAAGCTCAATGTGTCGGTAATGGCGTTAATGTCGGACACCACATAGCCACGGTACTGGTTCAGTTCGTTCGACAGCACAAAGAGGTTGTCGCCCTTGGAGAGTTTTTTCACTACAGGCTTGATAATCCCGCTCTCGAATTTTCGCTCGAACTCGACACGAGCCTCTGGTGACTTCTTAGTTGATATGTCGATGCCTTGCAGATACAAATATGCATTGGTGCCAGCCAGGCCCTTGACCGAGATACCGCGCACGGCAATTTTTTTGACCAGCTTCTGATTGTAGGCGTCCAGCGCGTCCAGACGGTGAATCTTGTTGTGCGTGGTTTTATGCGTGGCAGAGTAGCGCAACACCATCAATGGCCTGAAATTGACCAGCGAATCCAGCGTCTTGCCTCCTTCCATCTTCTGGGGTTCGTCAAGGATCAAGATGGGGCGATTGGCATTGATCACATCGATTGGCTTGCGTGATTGGAAATCGTCCAGCTTTTCGTAGATGCGACGGGCATCCTTGCCCGTCGCATTGAAGGCCTGAACGTTGATTACCATCACGTTGATGCCCGCGTCGGACGAAAAGCTCTCCAGATGATGCAGCGCCTTAGAGTTGTAGATGAAGAAACGGGCCTTCTTCTGGTACGTCTCCAAGAAGTGATCAGCCGTGATCTCCAGCGATTTGGTCACGCCTTCGCGGATGGCGATGCTGGGCACCACAATGATGAACTTGCTCCAGCCGTATCGCTTGTTCAGTTCGAAAATGGTCTTGATGTAGCAGTAGGTCTTTCCGGTACCGGTTTCCATCTCGATGTCGAGATGGATTTTGGATATGGACTTAGCGCTGTCTTTATACTGTTTTGTGGCGGGAACGCGCTCCTTGTTTCCATTGATGGTGAAGTAACCATCAAGTAAGCTCGAAACGGGCAAGTTCTGTAAGCGTTGCACCTGCTGGATGTTCTCCAGCAGGGCATACTCGGACAAGGTCACATCGGCATTGCGGAACGCAGCATCTTGGTCAAAACCCGAGTCCGCCGCCAAATCAAGGGCGGACTGCGGACTGACCAGTGCCGCCTTTTTCACGCCAGGGTCCAGGCGATAGCGAACCCCGCCATGTTGCGGCGTTTGACCCTTGAAACAATCCACCACTGCCTGAACGGCAGCGGTCTGGTAGGACTGTGTCTTAAATTTCAGTTTCATCTCTCAACCCTTAGATGCATTTCACTTCAGTGGAAGGAGAGAGCGACTTGAAAATCTGCTCGACGTTGATTTTGACGGCACTGTCCTTGAACCCGGCATCGCGGAACACCACACGCAGGGACTGATGCTTCGCCAGTTCCTTGACGAAGCCTTCATCGATGCTGCCATGGTCATCGAAGCAAGCCACCAGTGCATTGCCATCGACAAAGAATACCTCTTTACCTTGGACTACTTTTTTGGAAATAGGCAGTGCCAAATCAACGCCCCAATCGAGCATCACTTGAAAAAGCAGGTCTTCCGCTGTCCTGTCTGGCTTGATGTTATCCACAAAAAAATCGAGGTTAGCCTTGTTTAGCGTATCAGGCTCGTAGAAAACGTCAGCCATGTTAGATGTGTCGATCTTCAATACGCGGAATCCAACATCAAGTTGCCCTAATTCACCGATTTGCCTGCCAGCGCCTCGAATACGCTCTTTTCCTATTTCAGCAATTGTCTTATACCCAGCCTTGAAGGCTTCCGTACTCTCATCGCATGGTTCAGGAAGCTGCACCATAATGAATCTCCGCGTCCCACCATCCTCGGCATTAAGATTTAGAATTGCATGAGCTGTTGTCGCCGATCCTGAGAAAAAATCGACTGCAATAAAGTCTTTCTCTCTAATCATTTTTGAAAGGTATTTAATCAGTTCGACCGGCTTTGGATAGTCGTCAAATGGCACCCCTAATTCCAGCAAATCAGCCGTGGCCTTCTGTGGGCCACCAAACCCAGATAGCATTGAGATTACATGACTAGGCTCACCCCTAACTTTAACAGCTTCAATGGCGCCAGTTGATGTGATCTCGAATACAGTCTTCTGACTCTTTGCATCAAGAATGGCTTGGCACTTATTATTTATAAATTCTTCAACAAGTTCCTTTGAACTCCAGCCGCTATAAACCTTCGCACCATGTGTTAATTTTCCATCTTTAACGGTAATTTCTTCGCAAATATTCGGCCAAGAATCTGTGCGAACTGCGATTACACCGCTATCAAATGCAGCAGGAAAGCCGATTGGAAGCGTTATCTCGCTGGGGGGATTTTTTGGGCCATTCTTGACAATAGTGTTTCTGATCTCAGGGCGGAATATTTTGCTATCTGCGGCCGTTCCCGGATCAACAACAAGTGGATGCGGAAATGCCGCCTCCTGTTTTGCGTAGGCTATTACGTATTCGTGGCAGTACTTGAATTTTGCCTGATTATCGAAATTGCCATCGGTGCGCCAAGCAAACAAGCAAAGCATATTGTCTTCACCAAAAATCTCATCGGCGATCTTTCGGATATTTGCAACCTCTTTGTGATTGATAGATATAAAGATCGCTCCATCATCTTTCAACAAATTGCGAGCAAGCCTTAGTCTTGAATACATCAAAGTTAACCAATCCGAGTGCATCCGTCCATTGGATTCAGGGTTTGCTACAAGTCGGTTTCCATACTCATCCTTCTGATTAGAGCGGGCGAGGTATTCCTCAGTATCTTCCGCAAAGTCATCTCTGTAGATAAAATCCTTGCCCGTGTTATACGGTGGGTCAATGTAGATTAGTTTGACCTTACCAAGATAAGCCTCCTGCAGCAACTTCAGCGCATCAAGGTTGTCACCCTCAATAAACAGATTTTTCGTGCTGTCGAAGTCTACGCTTTCTGCGCGGCAAGGGCGGAGCGTTTTGGCAATCGGTGCGTTGGCCGTCAGCAGCGCTTCGCGCTTACCCGGCCAACTCAACTGGTAACGCTCCTGCGGGCCTTCAACGATCGCTCCCGAAAGCTCCTGGCGCAGCTGATCAAAATCTACAACCAGCTTTAGGCTACCGTCTTCGCCCTTGGCTTCCGTCACGCAACAGGGAAACAACTCTCGAATATGAGCAATGTTTTTTTGCGTTAAATCAGGAGAATGCATTTTTAATTTATCCATTTTTTCTGTCCACGGCTTGTCAGTGGCTCAGTTCCTTAAGTTCGTTGTTAAGTTGGCGCAGAGTGGCGTTGATTTCCACTTTGCGATTAAATTGCTTTTCCCTCGCTAGTTTGGCGCGGATTTTTTCGATTTCGCGCTGCATGGCTCTCAGGCCCGCTAAGCGCTCAACCAAGGCCGCAAAGCTTTCTCCCGTACGCGGTGACAGCGGAATCAATCGCTGTAGCAGCGCTTCGTAGAGTCCGGCCAGGTCTAGTACCATGGGCATACTGTCGCGCTCACAGTCGGCGGAAACCCATGCGGTAGAAAAATAGTCGCTGACGACCCACTTGCTAGCGTCGGCTTCACTGGGGCGCTTGTGGGCAGCGATGACCCTAATCTTTCCCTCGTGCTCCAGCTCGAACACGATGGGGAACTGCACTGCACCGTCGATGCACTTCAGTACTTCGAATGACACCTCCGGCTTCTTCAGCACGACTCGTAAAATCTGCACCTCCGGCACCCCCGGCTTGGCGGGGAGGTTAACGGTTTCTGGCGCAAGTTTGTACTGCCACACAATTTGCTCGACTTGCTCTACGAACAGGGCTTTCAGGCGTGTGTTGGCCCCACTATGTTCGTAAATCTTGTTTTTTGGCAGCACGCGTCCAAACGAGGCCTGATTCGGGTAGTTGATCAGAGCCGAGCGCTTGGCTGTATTCATCCTTCCACTCATCCGACCTCCTGAATCACAAGGAAGGTAATGAGTTCAAAGTCATCCAAGCCGCTGATGTTGTTGGTCAGTGCCGTAGTCTTGCCGCTGCTGAACAGGCTGTCCAAGTCCTTTTCTTCATTCACCTCGATCATGGAGCGAATGGTCTTGCTCAGCAGCTCGGAGTAGAGCTGCATTTTCCTGCCGTCGTTAGTTTCTGTATTGAACGATTCATATGCCATAGAAATGGATTCAGGGCGATCCTTGCAGCCGCTGCGCACGAGGTCCAGCAGGCGTTTGACCTCGGTGTGATCGTTGATGACCTCACCATTGCGCCCGATGTAGACGAGGTAGTACGGGTGCAGCCGGTTGTGCAGGTTAACGTTTACCTCGGGGTTACGGTTGCGCAGGGTGAAGATCACGCCAGGCTCTAGGCCGAGTGTGGAATTGGCGGGTACTACGGCGTGCATCCCGTTAGGCAAATGGCTGGGTTCGCCATGTGCCTTCACGTAGTTGAGCAAGTCCATGCGGAAGTCGTTGAGCCCGAGGTCTGTAATCGACACGCCGGTTTTCAAGTCTTCCAGCTCGATTACTTCTTCTTGCAGCCGGCGTAGCTGTTCCTTGCGATAGGTGACGTCGTTGGCCTGCGCGGAAAGCACGTTGTCGTCGCCGGTAGCAGTAACGTCGGCGATCATCATCCGACTTTCTACCCGCTCCTTCAGGTTGATGTACTCGTCAAGAGAAATGTCGGGCCAATAGTTCACCAGCTGGATACTGGCGTTGGGTGAGCCGATGCGATCCACGCGCCCGAAGCGCTGGATGATGCGGACCGGGTTCCAGTGGATGTCGTAATTGATCAGGTAGTCGCAGTCCTGAAGGTTCTGGCCTTCGGAAATACAGTCGGTACCAATCAGCAGATCGATCTCGGCAGGCTCTTGGGGAAGTACTTGCTCCTTTGACTTGGAGCGCGGCGAGAAAAGGGTCAGCAACTCCTGGAAATCATAGCTCTTCTTGAGAGTGGACTTGGGCGATCCTGTGCCCGTGATCTTAGCACTGTGAAGCTGATGGTGGAGCAACAAGTCCGGCGCGAGGTTGGCGTAGAGATAGTCGGCAGTATCAGCGAAAGCCGTGAATATGATGATCTTCTTGTTGCCGGTGTTGATCGGGTTGGCGATCTTGTCCAGCACGCGTGCCTTGAGGTGCTGCAGCTTGGCGTCGTCTTCGATGGTGATCTTGTTCATCGAAGCCAGTAAAGCATCGATGATCTCCAGATCGACACTCAGGTCGTGTTCCCAAGAAGGCAGGTCCATGTCCGTTAGGCCGATCTTGACCTTACCGCCGATCTCGCCGCCGTTAAGCATCGACAGATCGTCGTCTTCGGCGTCCAGGCTTTCCAGTACATCGGAGAGGTCAGTAATTTCTGCCCCACCACCCCCTTCGTTAAAGCGGCGGATGCTCGCCAACATGTTTGCATGATTGGCGCGCAGGGAGCGTAAGGTCAGCCGGAACGATTCGATGGAGCTTTCCAGGCGCTTAAGCAAGTTCGTGGTCATCAGCGCCTGCAAGCCTTTCTCGCGCCCGTACAGGCTTAGGTTTTCCTTGTTGTCGCCCGATTGCGCGTTATAGAGGTCAATGTACTTTTTGACGCGACTTTGAAGGATGTAGGCTGCTGGCGTGTAGACGCACAGCTTCAGCAGGGAAAGCTGCTCGAAAATCTCGTTGAAGCCCAGCACATCCGCGCGTTGGGTCAGCGCACAATGGAAGGAAAGCGGCTTACGGCGCTCCGGGAATTGCCCGATGTCCTTCGTGTCGTAGAAGGTCTGGATGTGCCTGCGGGAGCGTGCAATGGTTACGCTGTCTAGCAACTCGAAGAAGTCGAAATCAAGCGAATCCAAAATGGCGCGGGCCGTTCGTTCTTCTGCCGGCAGCTTTGACCACGCGGTGAAGGCGGCCTGTGCGAGACGGAAAATTTCTTCCACGCTCTTGCTGGTTTTGAGCTTCTTGCTCAGGTTTTCCGAATCGCCTTCGTAGGCCAAGGCCAACTGATTGCGCAAGTCAGCAAAGCGGTTGTTGACTGGAGTAGCTGAGAGCATCAGCACTTTAGTTTTTACGCCTTCCCGGATGACCTTGTTCATCAACTTCTGATAGCGCGTTTCCTTGTCTTTGTAAGCATCGTTGTTGCGGAAGTTGTGCGACTCATCAATGACCACCAGGTCGTAATTGCCCCAGTTGATACGGTTCAGCGGTGTGCCGAACGACTCTCCGCTAGTGCGGCTTAGGTCGGTATGGCACAGCACGTCGTAGTTGAAGCGATCCCTGGCGAAGATGTTGGTTTTGAGGTTGCGATTGTAGTTAAGCCAGTTGTCAGCCAGCTTCTTCGGGCATAAAACCAGCACGGAACGGTTCCGCAGCTCGTAATACTTGATCACAGCCAGCGCCGTGAAGGTCTTGCCCAAGCCGACACTATCGGCCAGGATGCAACCGTTGTAGGTTTCCAACTTGTTGATGATGCCGATGGCCGCATCTTTCTGGTAATTGAAGAGCTTGTTCCAGATCAACGTATCTTGATAGCCGGTCCGATCATTGGGCAGCACGTCTTCATCAATGTCGTCCAGGAATTCACCGAAGATGTTGTAGAGCATCAGGAAGTAGATGCTCTCCGGGGAATTTTCTTGGTAGACCGAGGCGATGTGCTCGCTGATTTGCTGCGTCACATCTTCCAGCTTTTCTGGGTCGTTCCAGATCTGGTCGAACAAGCTGAGGTATGTGGCCGCGAAGGTCGGCTCGTTCATCTTGTTGACGAAGTTCGACACCGCATTCCCTTGTTGGTAGCCCAGATCGACTGCCGTGAACCCATGCAGTGGCATGTAAGCAGCGTCGCACTTATCCCCAGCCGGAGACTGTACGCAGGCGAACTGCTGCATGGGGGCCTTGGTGCGATTGCTCTTGAAGCGGGTTTTGCGCCGCATCCAGTCTGCGCACTCCTTCGCAATCGCCCGCTGGGTAAGCTTATTGCGCAGCTGGATTTCAAACTCACTGCCGTACAAGCTGCGCTCACGATCAACCTTGGGGATGTGGAATTCCCGGCGCTCCTTGCGGATTTTGTCAGCGACCTCATTGGTAACAAAGGTCGGCGAGGTGAAAATGAAATCCAATCCCTCGATCATTTCCAATTCCGTCTTCAGGGCTTCGAATGCGTACATCGAAAAGCAGGAAGCGGCGATTTTTAATCGCACTCCCGGGTTGAGGGTTTGCTTCAGGTCATCTCCGAGAAGGCGACTGATGTTGTCAATGAGTTCCATCGCTTACCTTCTTCTTTTTTGCACCATCCGTTAGCTGCGCATCGACCTTTAGGTCATGCTCTTTTGCATAATTCAGGATCAGCACTTCCATCATCGACGCAATGGAACGGTGTTCTATTTCGGCAGCCATTCGCAGCAAATCTTTGATGTTTGCTGACGTGCGGATGGATAGAGTTTCGTTCTTGGTATGTTTCACGACAGAGGCCTGAAAGGTTTGTGCTGCAAATGTACTGCATTTTACTAGATTACAAGATGAGGCTAGTTTGTTCTAGGTTTGCAACAGCTGGATCAACCGTTAGGAAACTGGGTACGGCGGCATACGTCTCTTTCGAGTTGCAGAAATTTTCAGACACATATCACCTCATCGAGCATCCGCCTGGATTGCTTGGGCATTTCCGTTTGCCCTAGCCCCAGATGAGGCCGATATGAATCATTCCCTTTTATACCCCCGCTGTAACTCGACCCGCATTGCCACGCGGGATTATGGCCGTAAGTCCTGCGGTGCTGTGGGCGCGGCCGCAGGCGCGACCGGTAGCGCCGCCGCCGCGCTTGGCGGAGCCGAAGCTGGTGCTGCGCTTGGTACCGGTTGAGCACGAAGTGCGAATAAGCAGGTGTGAAGTTAGCTAACCGGAGGTTAGCTAACTTCACCTCTCCTGCCCCGCTTCGCGCTGCGACTGAACCACAAAAATCATCGGACGCAACTTCGACCGAACCATTTTTTTGCAGGTACGAAAGTGCCGCAGGGTCATTTCCGCCATTCGGACACAGGCTGATGCATTGGACGCCGTAAAGCATGCTCAGTCGATACCTAATTAGAACCACGAACGCGCGCCATAGGCGCGCGTGGCAGCCGCACAGCGGCAGCAGTTGGACGATTCGGAGAGGTCCGGTAGGCCCGCCCCGTGACGTCTTACGAGGTGAGGCGCTTCTAATCCAGCCAGTATTAACTACCACTCAAGCGACTCCACGCCTAGCGTCAATACAGCGCTGCTGCCATTGAGCGATTTCCTCTGCGTCCCAGGCGATGGACTTAGGGCCGATAGGAATTGGTGCTGGCAACACACCTGCCTTCACCTTGCGCCAGATCGTGGCACGGGACCAGCCGGTGGCCTCGATTACCGCAGGCAAGCGGAGGAATTTTTTAGTCGTGGTCATACGATTCTCCTTCGATTGATGAACAGCAAACAATGGAGAGTCATGCCGACTCTCCGCGATATTTCCGGCAGCGTCAGGGCTGCACCCCTTACATATCTTCCGCTCCATACGCTGCCTCTGATACAAGTGGGCGGTCATCTGCCTAGATAGATTGAGGTGACCTGTTCACGACCATGCCCCATCTCCGCCGAAATCTTCAGTCGCGCAGCGTTATCCACCAATTTTTGCGACGCATCCAGCTGTCTGGAAGTCGCGCCGCCACAGGCTGGGCTAGGTCGGCCAGTCAACTCGGCATAGCGGCGTTGCGCGTACTCATGGCGCAGCCCATGCACGCCATGGATGCCAGCCTTGTCGCACTGCGCACGAAAGCGGTTCAACTGGTCCCGATACCGCAACTGCGCCGGAATCAAGCTGCCTTTTCCCGCCAGCGCCTTGGCCGCCTCCAGCACGGCGCGCTGCTGCATGGTGGTAATCGGCACCTCCCGGTACTTGCCGCCCTTGGTCCAGCTATCCTGCAGCCGCAGGATGTTCCCGCCATCGGCCCATCCCGGCTTGATCTTGATGCTTTCCTCGCGCCGCAAACCAAACGCCGCCTGCAACTGCAGGGACATGCGCGTATACGGATCATTCACGCGGGCCAGCGTGTCGGCGTCCAGCACCTTCGCCTTCGAGATATTGGTGACAAACACCCGCTCCGCGATGCCGTATTCGCCGTTGGTGCGCGCAATGATGTTTTCCTTGCCGATCTTCTCGGCCCACCAGCGCAGGGCGCTCATGCGATTCTTGATCGTTCCGGTACTGACGCCATCCTGCTTCCACTTGTCGAGCAGCGCCGCCACATGCTTCGGTTTCAGGCTGTCCACGCTCATATGCTGGAAGCCCCGTTCCGCCAGGTCGTTGGCGCACAGGTTCAATAAGCGCTCGCGGTCGGCCTGCGTCGCAAAGCTGCCATCCCGGTTGCGGTGACACAGTTGCTTGAGCTGGTAGTTCAGGTCGCGCATGGCAAAGTCATCCTTTCGATCTTTGGTTCTCACATCGATGCCGCGTGGTGTAATCCTGTCAGGTAAGTGTTTCTGGCCACCCTCACTGCCTCAGCAGAAAAGGTTGAATCAAGGGCCTCGGGACACCACTCCCGTGTATGCGGTTGCTGTTACTGCCTGCCCGCGCCGCATGCGCGTGTGGCACCGCTGCGCGCTCCCGGAGGGAGCTGCCGCAGCGGGGACCAATCACCCAGGGTCCATGGAGTGCACATCGTGCACGGATCAACTTCTACTAATCAGCCCGTAGCGGGCAAAGGACATCGCAAGGCTAGCCTGCGATGGAGAGGCATCTGGCCTCGTCACTGAGCACCCTCACGCGGATGCTCTGTACTTGCCGCCTGGGCCTATGCCATCGGCGGCGCGTCGTCACTGGCAGCAAGCCGCCAGTAACGACGCGCGCACGTAGCCATGGCATGTGACGGCATACACGCCAGCATCGCACTCGCGGTGACGATACTGGCGACTCTGAAGCACATGCGCTGGCGGCAGCCGCGATGGCATCGCATCGCTGGCATTTCTGCTGACGGTGCGGCTTGCGGCAAAGCCATGCTGTGCTTCATACGGTGCGCTACCTCGTGGGGCATGCGAACCAATCGGGGCAGGAGTCTTGCTCCTGTTTGAGGAAGCGCCCATCGGGCGCAATCATCCAGGCAATCCGACTTGCGGATTGTGGGATATGAAGACGCTGAAGGCAGCGCTTTATCGTGCCGAGATGTGCATGCTTCTGCATGGCCCGGCGATATATCTAGCAGAAACTGCTAAGTATCATGGTGGCGGGTGACGACCGCAACGCCTATGCCGCTAAGCATAGGGACATGCTCGATGCATGCCCTCGTGGGAGCGATTCCCACATAAGAGAGCTTCATTCTATGCCTGATATCGACGTTTGCAAGTGGTTCGTTTCGTCAAGTGCGCTTTTCGTAGTACGCAGAATTGGGACCGGCGCGGACTGGGCTGCTGCTACTGGATTGACCGGCAGCGTTGCAGCCCGGACAAAGGCTCCGATAGCTAGTTTATGTAATTTTTCCTTGGAAGCGGTCTGCTTGATAAGCGCATCCGTGAGGCGCAGTACATACTCAGACATGGTGCCCTCCTGTTCCGCCATCCCGGCTGAATTCGCCGCTGACCAGCGTTAATCTTGGCGCCTGCGGCGGCGCGCCCTTGCCGCTGACGGCATCGATGTAGTCGGCCCAATCCTGCATCATCCGGCGCCGTTCCGCCAGGAACTGGGCGCGGTCATAGGCGCTGGCCACCTTATCCTTCGGTGCATGTGCGAGTTGCCGGTCCACGACTTCATGCCGGTAGCCCAGGCGCTCCTTGATGGTGCTCATGGCCAGCGCCCGGAAGCCATGGCCGGTCATCTTGCCCTTGTATCCCATGCGTCCAAGCGCCACCAGTATCGTGTTATTGCTGATCGACTTTTCGTGGTCGCGCTGATTCGGGAACAGATACTTGCTGCGGCCCGTGATCGCATGCAGTTCACGCAACAGCTCCAGCGCCTGGCGCGACAGGCATACGTGATGGTTGGTCATATCCGGATTGACGGTCAGCTTGCCACGCTTCATGCGTTGCCATGGAATGATCCACTCACCGCGCTCCAGGTCAATTTCACTCCAGGGTGTCTCGATCAACTCGCTGGTGCGTACAAAGCACAGCAGCATCAGACGCAGCGCAATGCGGGTCGGCGCGAACATGCGTGCTTCGTTGCGGTCTAGAATGGCCAGAAACTTCGGCAGTTCATCGGTTTCAATGGCGGCGAAGTGTCCGGCACGGACGGTCTTCAACACATCCTTCATATCGGTGACCAGATTGCGCTCTGTGAATCCGCATTGAATCGCGTAACTGAAAATTGAAGCACATACGGCCTTCTGGCGATGGGCGATTTCGCTTGCGCCGCGCTCCTCGATCTTGCGCAGCGCAGCGATTACATCGAGGTGCTTGAGTTCATCGATGGGCCTGCGGCCAATGGCCGGGAAGATATCTGCCTCCAGCCGTTGCAGGACGTTCTTGGCGGTGCGCTCGCTCCAGGTTGGCACCTTGTTGGCGTGCCACTCGCGGGCGATCTTTTCAAATGTGTTGGCGGCGCGCTCTTTCAACAGTCGTTTGGCGTCGTCGCGATGCTTAGCCGGGTCGATCCCTTGCAGCACCAGGCGCCGCGCTGCCAAGCGCTTTTCACGCGCATCCTGCAACGTAATTTCCGGATAAGGACCAAACGTCAGTGCGTTCTCCTTGCCGTTGGCCTGGCGAAACTTCCAGCGCCAGATGCGAGACCCGCTCGGCATAACTTCTACGAACAGGCCGCCGCCGTCGGATAGCTTGTATGGTTTATCCTTTGGTTTGGCGTTTTTGACCTGAAGTTCGGACAGCGGTACGATGAGCTTTGCCATGGTGGCCTCCTTCGCAAATGCGTCTGAAACCACTATAGGACAGTTATGCGGGAATGGTAGTCAAGGATGGGGGAATGCGGCCCGGCGCCTTCCCTCAAAAAAGTTAGACGTACCGAAACGTCTTGGCACATTTCGAGACGCTGAAAAACGAAAAAACCGCTTAGAATCAAGGCTCTAAGCGGTTTTTGAGGGACTTCCTGAGACGTCCTGATGTTACTTAATTGCTATCCGTGGCGGAGAGAGGGGGATTCGAACCCCCGATAGAGTATTACCCTATACACGCTTTCCAGGCGTGCGCCTTCAGCCGCTCAGCCATCTCTCCTGAAGGCAATGCGCGCGTCTTGCTTGCTCACATTGTGTACTGCATATCGCTTGTCGCGAAGCCGCAGATTATAGCAAAGATTCTACAGACTGCCAAAGTTATTTACCCTGGGGTAAAAGTAGCGCCAGACAGTAACCCGGTAAGGGCTGGGGTCGGACCCTGAGGGTCCGACCCCAGATATTGCTCTGGGTTTCGGCGACCCAAGCAACATCAAGACGTTTCCTTCAGCTGATCCAGAATCGCCGGGTTTTCCAGGGTCGACACGTCTTGCGTGATCGTCTCGCCCTTGGCCAGCACGCGCAGCAGGCGGCGCATGATTTTGCCGGAACGGGTTTTCGGCAGGTTGTCACCGAAACGGATTTCCTTCGGTTTCGCGATCGGGCCGATTTCCTTGCCGACCCAGTTGCGCAGCTCCAGGGCCAGCTTCTTCGCTTCCTCGCCCGTCGGACGCGCTTGCTTGAGCACCACGAAGGCGCAGATCGATTCGCCTGTCGTGTCGTCCGGACGGCCCACCACGGCCGCTTCGGCCACCAGCGGGTTGGCGACCAAGGCCGATTCGATTTCCATCGTGCCCATGCGGTGGCCCGACACGTTCAAGACGTCATCGATGCGGCCCGTGATGGTGAAGTAGCCCGTGTCCTTGTTGCGGATGGCGCCGTCGCCTGCCAGGTACATCTTGCCGCCCAGTTCTTCCGGGAAATAACTGGACTTGAAACGCTCGGGGTTATTCCAGATCGTGCGGATCATCGATGGCCATGGGCGTTTTACCACCAGAATACCGCCCTGGCCGTTCGGCACGTCCTGGCCCGCTTCGTCGACGATGGCAGCCATGATTCCCGGCAATGGCAGGGTGCAGGAACCGGGCACCATCGGCGTGGCGCCCGGCAGCGGGGTGATCATGTGGCCGCCCGTTTCCGTTTGCCAGAAGGTATCGACGATCGGGCATTTCTCGCCGCCGATGTGCTTGTAGTACCACATCCACGCTTCCGGATTGATCGGCTCGCCGACCGTGCCCAGCAGGCGCAGGCTGGTCAGGTCGTAGTTGCCCGGATGGACTTTCGGGTCCACGTCGGCCGCTTTGATCAGCGAACGGATGGCCGTGGGCGCCGTGTAGAAAATGCTGACGTTGTGCTTCTTGATGGTTTCCCAGAAACGGCCCGCGTTCGGGTAGGTCGGGATGCCTTCGAACACCACTTGCGTGGCGCCCACGGCCATCGGGCCATACGCGATGTAGCTGTGGCCCGTCACCCAGCCGATGTCGGCCGTGCACCAGAACACGTCGTCCGGCTTGATGTCGAAACTCCACTTCATCGTCAGCGCGGCCCACAGCAGGTAGCCGCCGCTCGAGTGCTGCACGCCCTTCGGCGTGCCCGTCGAGCCGGAGGTATACAAGATGAACAGTGGATGCTCGGCATCGACCCATTCCGGCTCGCATTGCGCCGACTGGCCTTCGACCAGGTCGTGCAGCCACGTGTCGCGGCCGGCCACCATCGACAAGTCGCTGCCCGTACGTTTATACACGATGACGTTTTTCACGGAGTCGCAGCCGCCCAGCGCCAGCGCTTCGTCGACGATGGATTTCAATGGCAACTTCTTGCCGCCGCGCAATTGCTCGTCGCCCGTGATGACGGCCACGGCACCCGCGTCGATGATGCGTTCCTGCAGGGATTTCGCCGAGAAGCCGCCGAAGACCACCGAGTGGGTGGCGCCGATACGCGCGCAGGCTTGCATTGCAGCAACGCCTTCGACGGACATCGACATATAGATGATCACGCGGTCGCCCTTGGCGATGCCCTTGGCTTTCAGGCCGTTGGCGAACTTGCAGACTTTTTCGTGCAGCTCTGTATATGTTGCCCTGGTGACGGTGCCATCGTCCGCTTCGAAGATGATGGCCGTCTTGTCTCCCAGGCCATTTTCGATATTGCGGTCCAGGCAGTTGTACGATACGTTCAGCTGGCCGTCTTCGAACCATTTGTAGAACGGGGCATTGTCTTCGTTCAGGGTGCGGGTGAACGGTTTCTTCCAGCTCAGGTTTTCGCGCGCCAGCTTGGCCCAGAAGCCTTCATAGTCGGTTTCCGCCTCTTTCACCATGGCGCGGTAGGCGCCCATGCCGGAAATGGTGGCCTGTGCGGCAAACGACGCCGACGGGTCAAATACGCGCGACTCTTCCGGTCCCTGCTGTTCCGTGCCCTGCCCTTGGTTTTCTGTAGCGCTCATGCTTGTCTCCAGTGTAGTAATTGTTTGCTAACACGATAGACCCCGTGTCTTACGGACGCCTTACATGTCGCGTTTATGCAGCGTTTTACCCCTATCAAGGCTAACCATAAGCGCCTTCGGCAATGGGAGTCAAGGGGACGCCGTACAGTATTTTCACTGGAAAAATGCATGCTGTGCCGAAGGTTCAATACCACTTCGTGTTTCATCAAACCTAATAATCAGGAGCAAGGCCATGCGCAGTAATCAGCAGCAAGTGTAAAATGTCGGGCATACCAAAAATTGGTATTTACTCCCCCAGGAAACCCCACATGATCGACCACCTACCACCGTCATCCAAACATACCAAGCTGCACCCGCTGTCCTCCTTCATCTTTATGTCGCGCTGGCTGCAGTTACCGCTGTACCTGGGCCTGATCCTCGCACAATGCGTGTATGTCTTCCATTTCTGGGTGGAATTGTCCGACCTGATCGGCGCCGTGTTCGGCAATGATGCAGCTCTGCAGCACGTGCTGACGGCCGTTGCCGTGCCGGGCAGCGCCCTGCCGACCAAGCTCAATGAAGCGACCATCATGCTGGTGGTATTAGGCCTGATCGACGTGGTCATGATTTCTAACCTGTTGATCATGGTCATTATTGGCGGCTACGAAACCTTCGTTTCGCGCATGCACCTCGATGACCACCCAGACCAGCCGGAATGGTTGTCGCACGTCAATGCTTCCGTGCTGAAGACGAAATTGGCGATGGCCATCATCGGCATCTCGTCCATCCACCTGCTGAAGACATTTATCAATGCCAATTCCTACAAGATGGAAGTGATCATTGCGCAAACGGTGATCCACATGGTCTTCATCATTTCGGCCATGGCCATTGCGTACACCGACCGCATCATGACGGTAACCCAGAACCAGGCACGACCGCATTAAATCCGAAGCCCATGGCTGCCAGCGGCGGCCATGGGCTTTGTCATTTCCGATGCCGCAACCAGTAACCATTAATTAGCAAAAGTCTTACCCTTCTTATCCACCGCGAGAACACCATGACTGTCATAAAGCAAGAAGACCTGATCGAATCCGTCGCCGCAGCGTTGCAGTACATTAGCTACTACCACCCTGCTGATTACATCGAGCACCTGGCGCGCGCCTACGCGGCCGAGCAAAGCCCGGCGGCAAAAGATGCGATCGCGCAAATCCTGACCAACTCGCGCATGTGCGCGGAAGGCAAGCGTCCTATCTGCCAGGACACGGGTATCGTCAACGTCTTCCTGAAAATCGGCATGGGCGTGCGCTTCGAAGGTTTCAGCGGCACGGTTACCGACGCCGTCAACGAAGGCGTGCGCCGCGCGTACAACTTCGACGACAACAAGCTGCGCGCTTCCATCGTGGCCGACCCGCATTTCGACCGCAAGAACACCAAGGACAACACGCCAGCCGTCGTGCACATGGAACTGGTCGAAGGCAATACCGTCGACGTGAAAGTGGCTGCCAAGGGCGGCGGCTCGGAAAACAAATCCAAGATGATCATGATGAACCCGTCCGACTCGCTGGTGGACTGGGTCATGAAGACCGTGCCGACCATGGGCGCCGGCTGGTGCCCGCCTGGCATGCTGGGCATCGGCATCGGCGGCACGGCCGAAAAAGCCATGCTGATGGCAAAAGAGGTGTTGATGGAAGACATCGACATGTTTGAGCTGAAACAACGCGGCCCGCAGAACAAGCTGGAAGAATTGCGTATCGAACTGTGCGACAAGATCAACTCGCTGGGCATCGGCGCGCAAGGCCTGGGTGGCCTGACGACCGTGCTCGACGTGAAAATCATGATGCACCCGACGCACGCCGCGTCGAAGCCCGTCGCCATGATCCCGAACTGCGCCGCCACGCGCCACGGCCACTTCGTGCTGGACGGCTCGGGCCCAGCCTACATGGAACCGCCATCGCTGTCGTCGTGGCCGGAAGTGCACTGGACGCCGGACACGGAAAAATCCAAGCGCGTCGACCTGAACACCCTGACGAAAGAAGAAGTCGCTTCGTGGACGCCGGGCCAGACCTTGCTGTTGAACGGCAAGATGCTGACGGGCCGCGACGCCGCGCACAAGCGCATCCAGGACATGCTGGCCAAGGGCGAAGAGTTGCCGGTCGATTTCAAGAACCGCGTGATCTACTACGTCGGCCCAGTCGACCCGGTGCGCGACGAAGCCGTCGGCCCGGCCGGTCCGACGACCGCCACGCGCATGGACAAGTTCACCGACATGATGCTGGAAAAAACGGGCCTGATCGCCATGATCGGCAAGGCCGAACGGGGACCAGTGGCCATCGAATCGATCCAGAAACACCAGTCGGCCTATCTGATGGCCGTGGGCGGCGCCGCCTACCTGGTGTCGAAAGCCATCAAGCACGCCAAGGTGCTGGGCTTTGCCGACATGGGCATGGAAGCGATCTACGAATTCGACGTGGTCGACATGCCGGTGACGGTGGCCGTGGATGCGAAAGGCACTTCGGTGCACAACACGGGTCCGAAAGAGTGGCAGGCGAAGATCGAGCAACTCAATAGCGTCAGCAAGATTCCCGTGACGGTCGCTTAAACAAGCACTACCATTAACGCCGCGCGGCAACACAGCGCGGCGTTTTTTTATCTTCTTCGGCTTTATATGACTTCTATTGCAAGCAATGCCCGCCCGGACGCCCCCATCGGCATTTTTGACTCCGGCGTGGGCGGCCTGTCGGTGCTGCGCCATATCCGCGCGCAGCTGCCGCAGGAAGACCTGATTTACTTTGCCGATTCCGGCTATGCGCCGTATGGCGACAAGACGGAACAGCAAGTGGTCGACCGTTCGCTGGCGATCACCGCCTTTTTATTGCAGCAAGGCGCGAAGGCGCTGGTGGTGGCATGCAACACGGCCACCATCGCCGCCATCAAGGCGCTGCGCGCGCGCTATCCCGACCTGCCCATCGTCGGCGTCGAACCGGGATTGAAACCGGCGGCCGCCATCAGCCGCAATGGCAAGATCGCCGTGCTGGCCACGGAACGCGCCTTGCGCGGCGACAAGCTGCTGGCCTTGCGCGAGCAGGTCAGCGCCACCACGGGCGCCACGTTCATCTTGCAGCCCTGCATCGGCTTGGCCGACCGCATCGAGCAGTGCGAGCTGGGCACCGATCCGCTGGACGCCACCAACGCCATGCTGGAACGCTACATCGCTCCCATGCTGGAACAAGGCGTCGACACGCTTGTGCTCGGCTGCACGCACTACCCTTTCGTGCAGGACGCCATCGAACGCACGGTACGCGCGCATACGCAGGAACAGATCACGCTGGTGGACACGGGCGACGCCGTGGCGCGCCAGCTGGCCCGTCTGCTCGATGCGGCAAGTTTACGCCGCATCAACAACGACGCACCACGACTGCAAGGCTACACGACGGCCAAGGTCGAATCCCTGGCGAAAGCCTTCGCCGGTTTGCTGGACTTGCAGCCGCCCGTCGAACACCTGTCCGTGTGAGCGGCGTGAGCAAAAGCGACCGTTTTCATGCAATCTTTCGATTCTTTAAAAAAGACTGCATTTAGATTTGCCACTTTGCCGAGTTCTTTGTATAATTCGGCACCTGTTCAGCAAAACAGCTAAACAGGTAAGTAAGACAGTGGTGGCTGTAGCTCAGTTGGTAGAGTCCAGGATTGTGATTCCTGTTGTCGTGGGTTCGAGCCCCATCAGCCACCCCACAGAATAAAGAAGAGCCCGGTTTTCGAACCGGGCTTTTTCTATTCCGGCGCCGCTTTTATTTCTTCAGCGATTTCTTCACCGATACCGGCCCCGGTATCGCTTCCTGCAAAAAATTCATTAGTGCAAATTTGACCATCGCCCTACTCTGGGGTGCGGCCTGGACCGCCCCATAAAAACAGTACGGAGACAACGATGAAGCAAATCCTGGCAGCACTGTGCCTGATGTTCTGCGCCCATGCGCACGCGATCAACCTGACGGGGGTGCCGAACGCGCACGACCCCGGCACCCTCACGCGCGACGGCGACACGTATTTCAATTTCACGACGGGCGACGGCATCTGGTATTCCACCTCGACGGACCTGCTGAAATGGTCGGCCGGCCCCGCGCCCGTGTTCAGCACGCCGCCGGCCTGGATCGCCAATAAAATCCCCAACTTCAGCGGCTCGTACTGGGCACCGGACGTGATCCACATGAACGGCTACTATTACCTGTATTACTCGGTCTCCACCTTCGGCACGTCCGTGTCGGCCATCGGCGTGGCCCGCTCGGCGTCGCTGAAAAATCCCAGCTGGACGGACCTGGGCATCGTCGTGCAATCGTATGGGGGCGGTGCGGAAATCAATGCCATCGACCCGGCCCTGTTCCGCGATCATGACGGCAAGGTCTACATGTCGTACGGCTCGTTCTTTGGCGGCATCGGCGTGACGGAAATCAACCAGGCCACAGGCAAGACGAGCGGCAACGTCACCACCATCGTCGGTGGCGGCGGCAAGGATATCGAAGCGCCCTACATCACGCACGACGGCGAGTATTACTATCTGTTCGTCAACCGCGGCAAATGCTGCCAGGGCGCCGCCAGCACGTATTACGTGGAAGTGCTGCGCGCCAGCAGCGTGACGGGGCCGTACAGCGGCACGCGCACGCTGCTGCCTAACCTCGATGGCAAATACAAGGGACCGGGCCATATCGGCGTGCTCAAGCAGGATGGCTGCAACTACACCTCGATCCACTACTACGACGTCAACGACAATGGCGCGGCCAAGCTCGACATTTTGAAGATGACGTATGACAGCGGCTGGCCCAGCCTGACGCGCAATTTCTCAGTCGCCAGCTGCGGCGGCATCTCGGACGGCCCCACGGTGCTGCGCTCGCGCCTGAGCGGCAAGGCGCTGGCCGTGGCGGGCGCCGGCACGACGAATGGCGCGCTGGTGCAGCAGCAAACCTATACGGGAGCAAAACACCAGCAATGGTATGTAGTGGGACACGGCGATGGCTACTATAGCCTGATCAATGCGAACAGCCTGCTGGGCCTGGACGACTACAACAATTCGACCACGGCCGGCACGAATATCGCGCAATGGAACTACTGGGGCGGACTGGGCCAGCAATGGCGTTTCGCCAGTCCCGCTGCCGGCTACCAGACGATCAGCAACCGCTACAGCAACCTGACCCTGGACGTACTCAACCTGAGCACGGCGGAAAACGCGCAGATCATCCAGTGGAATCTGACCAACGCGAACAACCAGCAGTGGTCGCTGAGCCGGCCGTAGGATCGGGAACTAGCCCGCCAGCACCGACTGCACCGTCGTCGCCAGGTCGTCCAGACGCACGGGTTTGACGAGGAAGTGGCGGAAGCCCACGGCCAGCGCATCGTCCATGTACATGGGCAGGCTGTGGCCCGTGACGGCGATCAGCACGGCGTTGGCCGTCTCGGGATTGTGGTGCAGGCGGCGGCCGATTTCGATGCCGCTGATGCCGGGCATTTCGATGTCGAGGTAGACGGCATCGGGCACGCACAGCTTGACTTGCTCGACGGCCATCTGCCAGTTGCGCACCACCACCGCGTGGTGGCCCAGCGCTTCGAGCAGCATGGCCAGCGATTCGCCCACTTCCTGGTTGTCGTCGACCACCAGCAGATTCAATTTGCGAGCAGCACTTGCCGGCTGGTCGCCTTGACGGCGTTCCACGGGGGGATTGCCTGGTGTCGTTTCAGTTGTCTGGCTCATTGTACGTTTACGTCTGACGGCTGCAAAAGCGGGAGTATACAAGAAGCGCGCGCAATGCCGCCGCACCCGAGCAATGGTGCCAGGCGGCAATCCAAGCCGCCCGCTGTACCGGGCCAGCAACACTTCCCCGCCCGCTGGCAGCCATATGGCCACTACGCAATATTCGCAATTGACGGATAAAATGAGAATCATTATCATTATCATCCCCTTGCGCCGGATGTCCACGCCACGATGTTGTCGCGCCGCCCGATTGCCCGCGCAAACATTGTCATTACGGAGATCCATGCATGGCTGCCACACCTTTCACACTGCCCTTTTCGCTGCGCCCGTGCGCGCTGGCCATCGCCCTCGCCTGCCTGGGCGCTTCTTTTTCCGCGCAGGCACAGGAGGCCAATGCGGCCAATACCGCCGATAACGCCGGCACCATCCTGGAATCCATCCAGGTCAGCAGCAATCTGCTGGGCACCAGCATGGCCGCCAGCACGAAGAATTTCGCGGGCGCACGCACCGTGGTGCAAAAGGATGACATCGAGAACTCGGGCGCGACCAGCCTCAGCGACGTGATGCGCCGCATTCCCGGCGTGCAGATCAGCGACAACTCGGGCAGCGCCGGCAGCGCCATTTCACTGAACATCGGCGTGCGCGGCCTGGCCGGACGCTATTCGCCGCGCAGCACGGTCTTGCTGGACGGCATCCCGATGTCGGTGGCGCCGTATGGCCAGCCGCAACTGTCATTCGCACCCGTCAGCCTGGCCAATGTCGAGACGGTCGACGTGGTGCGCGGCGGCGGCGCCGTGCGCTTCGGCCCGCAAAACGTGGGCGGCATCATCAACTTCAAGACACGCCGCGTGCCCACCACGCCAGGCATCACGGGCGACGCCACCGTGCGCTACAACTCGTACAGCGAAGTGGGCCACAATACGCAGGCCAGTGTCTTTGCCGGCACCCAGCTCGACAGCGGCCTGGGCCTGGCGGTGCTGTATTCCGGCATCCGCGGCAGCGACTGGCGCGTGGGCAGCGATGAAAAAGTCAACGATTTCGCCCTGAAATTCCGCTACGACCTGAGCCCGACGGCCGAGGTATACGCCAAGCTGTCCTACTACGATGTGACGTCGCGCACGCCGGGCGGCCTGACCGCCGCCCAGTACAAGCAGGACCCGTTCCAGAACACGCGCCCGACCGATTACTGGAGCGGCGAGCGCAAGGCCTTCGACATCGGCTACCTGAACGCCATTTCCAGCACGCAGGAATTCGAAGTGCGCGCCTATTACAACAAGAGCTCGCGCGAAAGCACCCTGATCAACACTGGCCGCACGGGCCTGGGCCGCCAGCCGCGCAACTATGAAACGACGGCCATCGAGCCGCGCTACACGCAGCGCTTCACGACCGGCAAGGTATCGCAGGACATCACCGTCGGCTATCGCTACCTGGCCGAACGGGCCGACGAAACCATCTACAACATCGTCATTGCCAGCGGTGTAAAGCAAAAGCCGACGCGCTTCGCCGACAATTCCACCGATGCGCAAGCCGTGTATATCGATGACAAGATCGCCATCGATGCCTGGCGCATCACGCCCGGCGTGCGCTACGAACACATCAAGACGGAACGCTTCAACCACTTGCCGGCCGACCAGAAGATCGAGTTGCTCAACAACAAGGCCCTGCCTTCGCTGAACGTGGCGTACTTGCTCAACAACAACGTGACCCTGTTCAGCAACTACAACAGCTCGTTTGGCGCCGTGCAAAACACGCAGCTGAACTCGCAATCGGACAAGAATCCGCTGCAACCGGAACTGGCCAAGACGGCCGAACTGGGCGCGCGCTGGAAGAGTAGCCAGCTGTCGGCCGAAGCGACCTTGTTCAACATCAAGTTCGACAACCAGATCCAGTCCGTCGGCAGCGGCGAAAGCGCCGTCTTCTACAACGTGGGCGCCACGCATCACCGGGGCCTGGAAACGGCCATCGACTACCATTTCGACAAGTCCGGCCCGCTGGCCGGATTGAATGCCTACGCCACCTACACCTATACGAAGGCGACCTTGCAGGATGGCGTAAACGCGGGCAATGACGTGCCCTTCTATTCGCGCAACACGGATACCGTCGGCGCCCACTACCAGCTGGGCGCCTGGGGCTTCGATTTGTCGAGCAACCATCAGAGCCGCCAGTTCGCCGACGAAGCCAACACCGTGGCGGAAAACCCGGCCGGCAACCTGGGCGTCATTCCCGGCTTCCGCACCTGGAACACGCAAGTGAAATGGAAAGTGCCGGGCCAGGCGGGCCTGGAGCTGGTCGCCGGCGTCAACAACCTGAGCGACAAACGCTACTTCACGCGCACATCGGACGGCAACCTGGGCAAGATGGTGGGTGCGCCGCGCATGGTCTACCTGCAGGGCCGCCTGGCGTTCTGACCTGATTGCTGCCTCCGCCTATCGAGTCGATAGGCGAGGGCGCACGCTTGCTGCACGCAAAAACCTGCACCATTGTTGTAATGGTGCAGGTTTTTTTACACCCCCGATGTCACAAAAATTCTTTGCTGCAAGCACGCTGCAGGCCGCATTCGCTGTGGGGAAAAATTGCAGCTGGGCCTGGGCTTGCTGGGTTTCATGGTGCGCCGCAAGGCAGCCGCCTGAATCTGAAAAGCCGTCGCGCAACAGCCGCTCCGCCGCCTGACCAGGCGGCTTTTTTCATGGGAAAACGGGAGCATCACATCAGTAAATGTTGCCAAGAAGAATTAAATTGACGCTACAATAGCGGGGTATCAAGCAATGCCAAGCATCGCTCCGCCAGGGCCCCTACCCCGCCCTGATCATCAGCACGCATTTTTTGAACAGGATGACTGGCGCTGCCGGGCCCGATCGCGCTCCCGGCACGGCCACCACACACGCACCATGTCCGCAGAAAAAACCATTACCGAAACGAGTTCCTACGGCAAGGAAACGCCCGTAGGGCGTCCTGACATCGATGGCCGCGCCGGCATTTTCGTGCCCACGGCGGAATTTGACATCAACAACACCACCATCCGCAAGGGCGCGGGCATTGTCGGCTTCGGCAACCTCGATGGCACCCTGACCGTATATTTCGAAGCGAACCGCTTCGACGAAAGCAATCTGCACAAGTGGGAACACAAGGCGCGCAAGGCGTATGACCGCATGGTCATGGGCGCGCCCACGGTGTCGAAAGCGAAAATCGATGCGCGCATGCTGGAACAGGTCGGCATCATCGATGGCATGGGCATCAATCTCAAGCACCCGGAACGCCTGACGCACTGGCTGGCGATCTCGAACGTGCCGGACACGGCGCCGGAAGAGCCGGTGGTGCGCTGGAAAAACCGCTAAGTAATCCTCAGGAAATTATTGTGAAGTTATGACGAACAGAACCGGATGCTATGCAAGGCGCCCACTGCGACGCAGTGCGAGCACTGCTAGCAGTGGGCAACGCCGCAGAGCGCCGGTTATGGAAGTCAGAAATCGCAATAATTTATTGGGGGTTACTCTGGCAGCCGGAGAGCGAGGCGGGGCGCCAGGCACGAGGTGTTGTCCTACATGGCGGCGGACATTCATCCGATGCCCAAAGGCATCAACTCATCCTATGATGAAAGCCTGACCACACCTCACACCACTCAGGAGTACGACATGTCTCGCCTCATCCCGATCAGCTTTGGCGCCTTGCAAATAGGTCTGGCAGCGGCGGCGATGTACATCCTGTGTTCGGCGGACGTGCTGCACCAGGGTTCGGTTTATTTCCACTAATAAAATGACAAAGCCGGGCAAGCAACGCTTGTCCGGCTTTGTCCTGCATGCAAGTGCAATAGTCTAGCGGCGGCCGTGGTAGCGTCCATGCCCGCCCCAGCCGCCGCGATGTCCACCGTAGCGCCCAAAGCCGAACATGAAGTCCAGCCCGATCGTCACGGGCGGATTGTAATAATACGGTTGCGGCGCGTACACGGGCGCCGGCACATATACGGGTTGCTGCACGTACACCGGCTGCTGCTGTTGCACGTACACGGGTTCATTCGTGTATTCCACGCGCGGTGCACTCATCACGCGGCCCGACTGCACCGGCTCGGACGAGACCGTATGCCATTCATAGGGATTGTAGGCCCCCTGCGGCGCGCGCGAACCGTAATATGCGGGACCGGGGGGTGCCACGGCGCAGCCACCCAGGGCGGCCAGCGAAATTACTGCCAACAGGGTTTTCATTGCAATTCTCCTCGAGTACCAATTCCATGTACTACCTTAATTAAGTACTATAAGAAATTACGTCGAGCTTTGCTGCGCTTTTACCGATTGTTACACGCCGACGCACGCCGCAACATGAAATGTGGCAAAGCCGCCACAAGCCACTCGTGCGGCATGTTTCCTCAAATAAACGGAATCGCGCACGTATCGATGGCCTTGCCGGCCGCATCGTAGCGCTGCACGCACACCTGGTAGCGCACGCCGTAATCGAGCTCGACCTGCTCGACCTTGCCATACTTCAATTTCCAGCTGGGCTGCACCTGTTGCCGGCCAGCCAGCGCGGCCACATCCTGCGGAATCGCCATCGCCGTTTGCGTCTCGCCCTGGCGCGCATCCTGGCGCCGCGCCACGTCGGTCGATACGCTCACGGCCAGGTCCACGCCGCCGTCCACATAGCTCAGCGTGGGCGCGCTGCGCTGCGCCCGCATCACGCCCCAGGCGCAAGGCTTGCCGCCGGCCTCGCATTGCTTCAATTGCGCCAGTGGAAAATATTCAGGGGCAATCTTGCCATCCTTGATGGGCCAGCTGGTGCGCACGCCGTCGCGCTTGCCCGTCAGGGGATTATCCCAGCTCAGGCTATTGACGACGGCCACGGTCTGCCCCGCCTGCAAGCCCACGGGCGTGCCCAGCGATGCGCAGGCGGAAAGCAGCAAGCCGCTGGCGGCCAGGGAAAAAAGTGTCAGGATGCGCTGCATGGTAGGCCTCTTGTAATGGGAGATCCCGAAGGTATATTTCGAGGGTAACAGAATCGGCGGCGACAGTGCCGTTGGCTGGCGCACATAACAGTACGGGCGGCACCCTTGCAGGCGCCGCCCGTAGCGGATATGGCCATGCAGGGAGCCCCGCTCCCTGCAATACGTGGATCAGTCCAGCTTCCAGGCGTAGTCAACCTTGGTCCAGGTTTGCGCTGCGGCGCCATCCTTGGTGCCCGGCTTGAACTTGCACGCGGACAGGGCCTTGATGGCGGCCTTGTCCAGGTTCTTAAAGCCGCTGCTCTTGTCGACTTTCGAATCGGCAACAGTACCATCGGCATTGACCAGGAAAGACATCGACACGGTGCCCTGCTCTTCGTTCATCAGCGAGGCTTTCGGATAGTCGGCCTTGCAGTTCTTGGCATCGAACGACGCCGGCACCTCGGCAGCAAAGGCCGCGGAAGAAACGAACACCAGCAAGGCTGCTGCAACACTCATAAAACGCTTATTCTCAAACATGTGCTTCCCCATGATTATCAGATACGGTAATTACAATTTCCGGTGCGCTGTTGACCGCGCTTAAAACTCTTCCCACTCGTCATTGCTGCCGGCGCCTGCCGCCTTGCGTGGCGCCGCGGCGGCCACGGGAGCGGCCGCTTCCGCCTTGCGGGTCAGCGACTTCACCGGGCGCAATGCCGCTGCCGGCTTGCGCACGGCCACTGGTGCGGCGGCCACGGGAGCCGGCACATACGCTGCCGGCTTCTCTTCGCCTTCGACCAGTTTGAAGATGCTGACCACGTGGGCCAGTTCGGCCGCCTGGTCTTGCAAACTTTGCGCCGCGGCGGCTGCCTGCTCCACCAGGGCGGCATTTTGCTGCGTCATGCCATCCATCTCGATGATCGACAGGTTGACCTGTTCGATGCCGGCGCTTTGTTCCTGGCTGGCACTGGCGATCTCGCTCATGATGTCGGTCACGCGGCGCACGCTGTCGACCACTTCGCCCATCGTCACGCCAGCCTGGCCGACCAGGCGCGTGCCCCGTTCCGTTTTCTCGGCCGAATCGTCGATGAGGATCTTGATTTCTTTCGCCGCGCCAGCGGAGCGCTGGGCCAGGTTGCGCACTTCCGACGCCACCACGGCAAAGCCGCGGCCTTGCTCGCCGGCACGTGCCGCTTCCACGGCCGCGTTCAGCGCCAGGATGTTGGTCTGGAAGGCGATGCCATCGATCACGCCAATGATGTCGACAATCTTCTTCGCCGACTCATTGATCGAGCTCATGGTGTCAACCACTTGCGACACCACGGAGCCGCCCTTGATGGCGACATCCGAAGCGGTGGCGGCCAGCTTGTTGGCTTCCCGCGCATTGTCCGCATTCTGTTTCACGGTCGAGGTCAGCTCTTCCATCGCCGACGCCGTTTTTT
Source organism: Janthinobacterium sp. EB271-G4-7A (assembly GCF_020858075.1). Taxonomy (NCBI): domain Bacteria; kingdom Pseudomonadati; phylum Pseudomonadota; class Betaproteobacteria; order Burkholderiales; family Oxalobacteraceae; genus Janthinobacterium; species Janthinobacterium sp. EB271-G4-7A. The sequence continues at coordinate 187,604 of NZ_JACYMI010000002.1, read as the reverse complement.
CCAGCGCGCTGGCCTGCATTTCCGTACGCGACGACAGGTCGATATTGCCGTCGGCAATTTCACGCGAGGCCGTGCCGATGGTTTCCGTACCGACGCGCACCTGGCCGACGATGCCCACCAGGCTGTTGCGCATTTCCTTCATTTCCGCCAGCAGGCTGGAGGTATCGGAAGGCTGCGTGTGGATGCCGATCGACAGGTCGCCATTGGCGATGCTGCCGGCGATCGATGCCGTGTAGTCCGGTTCGCCGCCCAGCTGTTTCAGCAGGCCGCGGGTAATCACCAGTGCCGCTGCCACGCCCATCGCCACGGCCAGTACGCCGAGGATGATCATGAACAGGCGCGCGCTGTCGAAGGCCTTGCGGGCGTCCGATTGCATCTGCTCATTGAGCTTGTCTTCCAGCACGGCCAGCTGCTCCAGCGCTTCCATCCATTTTTTCTGTACCGGGCGGATTTCCTTGATCATCACGCGCGTGGCGCCTTCCGCATCGTTGGCCATCCACAGCGCGGATGCCTTGGCGATGGCCGGCATGGCGGCGGCTTCATATTCCTTGATCGAGGCCAGCAGGGCTTTTTCTTCAGGAGTCGACTCGACGGCGAATTTCTCTTCGAGCTTCTTCTGCGTTTCCTGATAGGTGCTGGTCTGCGTCTTGATACGCGCCATTTCAGGTTCCATATCGCCCGCATCGGTCATCAGGGTCAGGATGCGCAGCGAAGTGATGCGGTCGCTGACGTTGCCACGCATGTCGATCACCAGGCGGGTGACGACGTTGTTGACATTGATCACGTGATCGAGACGTTCCTGGATTTGCGCCATGCGCGCGATGCCGAGGACGGTCACGGCCACCAGCAGAACCAGTACCAGGGCGAAACCCAGGCCCAGGCGGGTACCAACCTTCATTTTTGCTAAATTCATTTCGGCTCTTCGTAAATGAAACTATTGATAAGAATTTTGCCCGGCACGACAAGACGAAGGCTGCGTAACACCGGTATCCGCCCTTACCCATTGGTATGCTGGCGGTCTCCGGCCGCACGCAGCCTGGGGTACTTCCTGGTCTACAACAGCCCTGAAAACGCCAGTGACTGCGAATGCAAATTTGTTCCACACACTGAATTTTTGACACCGTTGATGTGAGATCAACATCAAACATTCATATGAGAAATATTTGTCTATAATCAATTATAGGTGTAAATTTTGCCTCAAAGCAAGCAATAAGTACCTGAATAAATAGCTGATTAACTTTCTTCGGGGAAATGGCAACAATGCCGTTTCTTGCCCCTTAGAAATGCCCCACGACAGTGCGGGCGTGCGCCGAAACAGCGCATTTACAACACATGGCATAGCCGGTGACATCGTTTTGGGAAAGGTACTCAGAGGAAGGGGTGGTGCGGACAATACCACTGCGCCGGGGCAGCGGTATAGACAACTTGGATCAGCGGTCCCAGCTGCAATACATCATATAGGTGTGGCTGTCCGTGCCGAAGACAAAGATGCTCCAGATGGCACCCAAGCGACCAGCCACGATGCCCTGGCCCGATGATACCAATTGATACCAGTACGGCTCGCTGCCCAGCAGTTCGGCCAGTTCGCCCTCGAAACCATCATATAAACGGGCGTCGAGCGGCTCACGGTCGGCCTCGTTCGTCGGGAGCAAGCGCTCGAGCAGCCACTGGCGCGGCGTGCACAAGGCACCGCTGCATATCATGCTTTCGATCGGCTGCAGGCGCATGCCGTCCGGCGGCAGCTTCAGCGTGCGGCACAGCGCGTCAAGCGACGCCTGCGGCGCGATGGGCCCCAGATACTCGCAAAGAAACAGACTGCCATCATCCTTCAGCGCGGTGACGGCTTGCAGGTAGCCATGCAACTGCTGTGCATGGGCGTGGCAGTCGCCGCGCATCAGGCAGGCAAGGACAAGCGCGCCGCCGCTTCCAGCAGCAAACGCGGGTCGCCCGAAGCCAGCTTCTTCGAATCCGACAAGGTCTGGCGGAAGCCGCGCGCGCCGGGCAGGTTCTGCATCAGGCCCAGCATGTGGCGCGTGACGCTATTCAGTTTCAAGCGCCCCGCTTCTTTTTCCAGCTGCGCGCTGATATACGGAATCATCGCTTCGAGCACCTGTTCGCGCGTTTTGACGGGAGCGTCGTCGCCGTAGTAGCGCTGGTCGAACTGCGCCATCACATACGGGTTGTGGTACGCCTCGCGGCCCAGCATGACGCCGTCCAGGTGCTGCAGGTGCAGGTCGATCTCGTCGGGCGTCTTGATGCCGCCATTGATGATGAACTCGAACTGGGGAAAATCACGCTTCAAGCGGTAGGCATAGTCATACTTGAGGGGCGGCACTTCGCGGTTCTCCTTCGGGCTCAGGCCTTTCAGGATGGCGTTGCGCGCATGCACGATAAACGTCTTGCAGCCGGCGTCGGCCACGGTGCCGACGAAGTCGCGCACGAAGTCGTACGATTCGCTGTCATCGATGCCGATGCGGTGTTTCACCGTGACGTCGATATCGACCACGTCGCGCATGGCTTTCACGCAGTCGGCCACCAGTTGCGGCTCGGCCATCAGGCAAGCGCCAAACGCGCCCTTTTGCACGCGCTCGGACGGGCAGCCGCAGTTCAGATTGACTTCGTCGTAGCCCCACTGCTGGCCCAGCTTGGCGCTGGTGGCCAGGTCCTTCGGATCGCTGCCGCCTAGCTGCAGCGCCACCGGATGCTCTTCCTCGTTGAAGCGCAAATGGCGCTCCACGTCGCCGTATACCAGCGCGCCCGTCGTCACCATCTCGGTGTAGAGCCAGGTGTGGCGCGTGATTTCGCGGTGGAACTTGCGGCAATGGCGGTCGGTCCAGTCCATCATCGGGGCAACGGACAGGCGGCGGGAAGGCAAAGAAGAGGAAGTCATGGTGTCTACAAAAAAACAGGAGCTGCAAATGACAAACCCGCTGCGCGCCTCACCAGTGATGGTGACGCGGCGCAGCGGGCCGGGAGCGGCATGGCCCGCAGGCCATGCTCTACAACAGATTACGAATCACGCGACGCTTTTTTACGCTCGTGCTCTTTCAGGAAGCGCTTGCGCAGACGGATCGATTTAGGCGTGATTTCCACCAGTTCGTCGTCCTCGATGAATTCGACTGCGTATTCCAGCGACATCTGAATTGGCGGTACCAGGCGCACCGCTTCGTCGGTACCCGACGAACGCACGTTGGTCAGCTGCTTGCCCTTGATCGGGTTGACGACCAGGTCGTTGTCGCGCGAGTGGATACCGATGACCATGCCTTCGTAGACTGGGTCATTGTGCGACACGAACATGCGGCCGCGGTCTTGCAGTTTCCAGATAGCGTAGGCAACAGCAGCGCCGTCATCTTGCGAGATCAGCACGCCGTTACGACGGCCAGCCATTTCGCCACGGGTGTTGTCGACTGGCGCGTATTCATGGAATACGTGGCTCATCAGGCCGGTGCCGCGGGTCAGGGTCATGAATTCGCCCTGGAAGCCGATCAGGCCACGCGCCGGGATCAGGTACTCGAGACGCACGCGGCCCTTGCCATCCGATTCCATGTTTTGCAGGTCGCCACGACGACGGCCCAGTTCTTCCATGACGCCGCCCTGGTTGACTTCTTCCACGTCAACCGACAGGTTTTCAAACGGCTCGTGGCGCACGCCATCGACCATTTTGAAGACCACGCGTGGACGCGAAACGGCCAGCTCGAAGCCTTCGCGACGCATGTTTTCGATCAGAATCGTCAGGTGCAGCTCGCCGCGGCCCGATACTTCAAAGATCGTGTCGTCGTCGGTTGGTGCCACGCGCAGAGCAACGTTGGCTTTCAATTCTTTTTCCAGACGGTCACGCAGTTGACGCGAGGTAACAAACTTGCCTTCGCGGCCAGCCAGTGGCGAGTTGTTGACCATGAAGTTCATGGTCAGGGTCGGCTCGTCGACGGTCAGCATAGGCAGCGCTTCTGGAGTATCCACTGCGCACAGGGTCGAACCGATGCCGATTTCGTCGATACCGTTGATCAGGCAGATGTCGCCGGCGACGGCTTCGTCCACCAGCACGCGCTCCAGGCCCTTGAAGTTCAGCACCTGGTTGATGCGGCCTTTGATTGGCGTGGCGCCTGGGCCATTGATGACCAGCACGTCCTGGCCGACCTTGACGGTACCGCGGTTGACGCGGCCAATGCCGATCTTGCCGACGTACGACGAGTAGTCCAGCGAGGTGATCTGCATTTGCAGCGGGCCTTCAGGATTGTCGTCGCGTACTGGAACGTGTTCCAGGATGGCGTCAAACATCGGCTTCATGTCGCCGCCGCGCACGTCTTCGGTCAGGCCGGCGTAGCCGTTCAGGCCCGAAGCGTAAATGATAGGGAAGTCCAGTTGTTCGTCGGTAGCGCCCAGCTTGTCGAACAGTTCGAACGTCTGGTTGATGGCCCAGTCCGGACGTGCGCCTGGACGGTCGATCTTGTTGACGATAACGATAGGCTTCAGACCCAGTGCCAGCGCCTTGCGCGTGACGAAACGGGTTTGCGGCATCGGGCCTTCTTGTGCATCGATCAGCAGCAGAACCGAGTCCACCATCGACAGAACACGTTCCACTTCGCCGCCGAAGTCGGCGTGGCCTGGGGTGTCGACGATGTTGATGTGGGTGCCTTCGTACTCAACGGCGCAGTTCTTCGACAGAATCGTAATGCCGCGCTCCTTTTCCAGGTCGTTCGAGTCCATGACTCGGGTGTCGACCGCTTGGTTTTCACGGAAGGTGCCGGACTGGCGCAGCAGCTGATCCACCAGCGTGGTTTTGCCGTGGTCAACGTGGGCGATAATGGCGATATTACGAATTGCGCGTTTTGTATTTGACATGGTCGTAGTAGTTACTGAAAAACTGCGGAGTGCGTACAAGGTGTACGAGATACCCGAATGCTAATCTATTTCCGGAACCGCGTAGTATAGCATGTTGCGTTGCAACGCTATCTAAAAATGCTGGCGGCTCCCGCAGTCGGGGACGATTTGTTTAAAAATGCGACACCGGGTTAGCAGTGTCGCTGATCAATATGACTTACCTATGACTTAACGACACCTGACAAAACCGTAGCGAGCGGAAGTGAGTTGTGGCTAAGAAGCGCAGCTGTGCGCATGCACAGTGAGCATCGCAGGCTGCAAATCACGACGCGCAGTAGGTTTGGTCAGGTGTTCACTGATGCGCGGTGGCGATCAGACGCTCCGGGGCCAGGATGCTGTACTCCTGCAACTGGCCCGTGCCCAGCAGCTTGCTGTCGTGATACACGCGCACACGGCCCGGTTCGGCCGGTACGACGACGTCTTCCTTGCCCAGCGCGATGCGCTGGCCATGCAGGAAACGCTTGGCCAATTCTTCCGTCAGCTGGACGGCGGGAAAGCTCGACAGCAAGGCATCGACGGGCGCCAACAGGCTCAGCGGTTCGGCATGCGCCGTCAATTCGTCGAGCGTGACCACGCCGTCCAACGTCAGGCTGCCCACCTGCGTGCGGCGCAAGGCGTTCAAATGGCCGCCGCAACCGAGGGCATGGCCGATGTCTTCGCCCAGCACGCGGATATACGTGCCTTTGCTGCACATCACGGACAATTTCAGGAACGGGGCGTCATAGCCGAGGAACTCCAGCTTGTGGATGGTCACCGGGCGCGCTTCGCGCTCCAGGGTGATGCCTGCCCTTGCATACTCATATAGGGGCTTGCCGTCCCTTTTCAAGGCCGAGTACATGGGCGGCGTCTGCAGGATAGGCCCGCGGAACTGCGCCAGCACGGCTTCGATCTGCTCGTCGGTGACGTTGACGTCGCGCGTTTCCAGCACTTCGCCTTCCGTGTCGCCCGTATCCGTCGTCTGCCCCAGGTGCACCAGGGTCTCGTAGGTTTTATCGGCTTCCAGCAAGTCCTGCGAGAACTTGGTCGCTTCGCCAAAGCACAGCGGCAGCAAACCCGTGGCGAACGGATCCAGCGTGCCCGTATGGCCCGCCTTCTTCGCGTTCAAGACGCGCTTGGCCTTGATCAGGGCATCGTTGCTGGACCAGCCGACAGGCTTATCCAGGAGCAAGACACCATCGACCAGGTCGCGCACCCGCTTGATGCCGGGCGGCCGCTTACTACCCGCCATGCTCGTCCGCTTCTGGTTTCACATCCGGCTCGGCGTCGGCCGCGCGCGTGGCGTTGGCCTTGTCGATCAGCAAGGACATTTCCATGCCGCGCGAAGTCGAGCTGTCATGCACGAAATGCAGCATCGGCAGGGTGTGGATGTGCAGGCGCTTGCCCAGCAAGCCACGGATGAAGCCAGACGCGGCCATCAGGCCTTCGGTGGTGTTCTTGATGGCTTCCTTGCTGTCTTTCAACATCGTGAAAAACACCTTGGCGTGCGCGTAATCGGGGGTGATCTGCACTTCGGTGATGGTGATCATCGTGCCGACGCGTGGGTCCTTCAATTCGTAGGCGACGATTTCAGCCAGATCGCGCTGGATCTGGTCGGCCACGCGCAAGCCGCGCGCTGGCATGGTTTTGCTATGTTTAGCCATGATTATTATGCTGTCCTAAGTGCCGCAGGGCGCATGGGTCAAACGGTTGCCCGTTGACCAATGCGCCCCACGTGTTTGCGCGGACAACGATATGTCCGCGCCATTACTTCTGTGATTACAGGGTACGAGCGATTTCCTGGACTTCGAACACTTCCAGCGTGTCGCCAACCTGAATGTCGTTGTAGTTCTTCAGCGACAGGCCGCACTCCAGACCGGCGCGAACTTCTTTCGCATCGTCCTTGAAGCGTTTCAGGGAGTCGATCTCGCCACTCCACACCACGATGTTGTTGCGCAACAGGCGGACGGAAGAAGCACGCTTGACCACGCCATCGGTGACCAGGCAACCGGCAATCGCGCCCACTTTCGAGACCAGGATAACCTGGCGGATCTCGACCTGACCGATGACGGTTTCGCGTTTCTCTGGTGCCAACATGCCCGACAACGCCGATTTGATCTCGTCGATCGCATCGTAAATAATGTTGTAGTAGCGAATGTCCACGCCATTCGACTCGGCCAGCTTGCGTGCCTGGGCATCAGCACGGGCGTTAAAGCCGATGATGACCGCTTTCGAGGCGACTGCCAGGTTGACGTCCGATTCCGTGATGCCGCCGACGGCTGCGTGAACGACTTGTACGCGCACTTCGGAGGTCGACAGTTTCTGCAGCGAACCAACCAGCGCTTCTTGCGAACCTTGCACGTCGGTTTTGATGATCAACGGCAAGTTTTTCACTTCGCCTTCGGCCATCTGGTCGAACATGTTTTCCAGTTTCGCAGCTTGCTGCTTGGCCAGTTTCACGTCGCGGAACTTACCTTGACGGAACAGACCGATTTCACGGGCCTTGCGCTCGTCAGCCATGACGACGACTTCTTCACCGGCAACCGGCACTTCCGTCAAGCCCTGGATTTCGACCGGAATCGAAGGACCCGCTTCAGCGATGGACTTGCCGTTCTCGTCCAGCATGGCGCGAACACGGCCATACGAAGAGCCCGCCAGAATCACGTCGCCGCGCTTCAAGGTACCGGACTGCACCAGGATCGTCGCGACAGGACCACGGCCCTTGTCCAGACGTGCCTCGACTACCAGGCCGCGCGCAGGCGCATCGACCGGTGCCGTCAGTTCCAGCACTTCGGCTTGCAACAGCACTTGTTCCAGCAGGTCGTCGATACCTTGACCCGTTTTGGCCGAAACCGGCACGAATGGCGACTCGCCACCGTATTCTTCCGGCACGACTTGTTCTGCGACCAGTTCCTGCGTCACGCGATCCACGTTGCCGCCCGGTTTGTCGACCTTGTTGATCGCCACGACCAGCGGTACGCCAGCTGCTTTCGCATGGGCAATCGCTTCTTTTGTTTGCGGCATCACGCCATCGTCGGCGGCAACCACCAGAATCACGATGTCGGTTGCCTTGGCGCCACGGGCACGCATGGCGGTAAACGCTTCGTGGCCCGGGGTGTCGAGGAAAGTGATCATGCCGCGTGGCGTATCGACGTGGTAAGCGCCGATATGCTGCGTAATCCCGCCCGCTTCGCCGGAGGCAACCTTGGCGCGACGAATATAGTCCAGCAGCGAGGTCTTGCCATGGTCGACGTGACCCATGACGGTGACCACCGGTGCGCGTGGCTTGGTTTCGAAGTGCGCGTGTTCGCCCACATCGGCCAGCAGCGCTTCCGGATCGTCCAGTTCGGCGGCGAACGCCTTGTGGCCCATTTCTTCCACCAGAATCATGGCGGTTTCCTGGTCCAGCACCTGGTTGATCGTGCACATCTGGCCCAATTTCATCAAATGCTTGATGACTTCGGATGCCTTGACGGACATTTTGTGCGCCAGTTCGGCCACGGTGATCGTTTCCGGTACGTGCACGTCTTTGACGACGGCTTCCGTAGGAGCCTGGAAGTTCGATTCACGGTCGTCATGGTGCGTCGGGCGACGGCCCTTCGCGCCACCGCGCCAGCTGTCACGGCCGCCTGGGCCGCTATTGCCGCGTGGCTTGGGACCACCGGTGGTGCCGCGTTTTTTCGCGTCATCGGACCAGGTGGACGACACATTGGCCGACTTGATGGATTTCTTGTCTGCAACAGCAGGCTTCTTGTCGCCCGGCTTGTCGCCAGGTTTCTTGTCAGCAGGCTTGTGCAGGGTGCCTTCCGGCGCCTTCGGCTTGACCGGAACCGGTACGGGTTCAGGTGCCTTGATGGCGCGGCGTGGCGCGTTCATCATGGCCTTGATCTGGGCAACTTCGTCGGCAACGGCCTTGCGTGCACGCTCGGTGGCTTCCGCTTTGTCAGCGGCTTCCTTGGCGGCAACAGCAGCGGCAGCCGCTTTCTTCTTCGCTTCTTCGGCGGCAGCAGCTTTTTTCGCTTCGGCGGCGGCGTCGTCAACGACAGGCGCAGCAGCGCTGGCGGCAGGCGCGGCAGCAGCCTTGGCAGCGGCTTTCTTCGCTTCCGCTTCAGCTTCTTTCTTCGCAGCCAGTTCAGCCTGTTGCGTGGCTTTCGCCTGGGCTTCTTTTTCCGCGTCGAGCTTGGCCAGACGTTCTTGCTTTTCGCGCAGATCGGCTTCCTGGCGGGCGATCAGTTCAGCCTGTTTACGGGCTTCTTCTTCACGGCGCGCCACGTCGGCTGGATCGATCACCGGTGCGGCAGGCGCGACCGGTTCTGCTGCGACCGGCGCAGCTTCGTCACGCTGGACGAAAGTGCGTTTCTTGCGCACTTCCACCTGGATGGTGCGCGATTTGCCGGTTGCGTCAGCTTGCTTGATTTCAGTCGTTTCCTTGCGGGTCACGGTGATTTTTTTCTTTTCTGTGTCAGCCGCTGCGCCGTGTGTGCGGCGCAGATGATCCAAAAGCTTGTCCTTATCATCTTTCGACAATGGATCTGACGTCGAACTTTTCTCGACGCCGGCAGAACGCAGCTGCGTCAGCAGCAAATCTGCAGGCATCTTCAGTTCGGTGGCAAATTGGGCTACGTTGTTACTCGCCATTCAGTCCTCTTTTCTATGTGTCGCGGAGATGATAAAGATACTCAAATTAAGCCTTTGCGGATTCGGCCAGACTCCATGCCTTGGCTTGCAACGCCTTGGCACGATCGTCGTATTTCGAGTCAACCAACTTCATCTCATCGTCGGTCACATCTTTAAATTCACTTGTAATCAGTTCACGCGCACGGTCCGCAGACAAGGCCAGGATTGCGCCAAATTCGTCGTATGCCAGTGCTGCAAATGCTTCAACGGTCTTGATACCAGCCAGACCCAGCTTGCCGGCGGTAATGCGGTCCATGCCTTCCAGACCCACCAACGCCTCGTCCATGCCTTCCAGACCCTCTTCCGAAGCAATCGCTTCGGTAACCAGCGCATCACGCGCACGGGTACGGAGTTCATTGACGGTATCTTCGTCAAACGATTCGATTTCCAGCATTTCGGAAATTGGCACGTAAGCGATTTCTTCCAGACTGGCGAAACCTTCTTCCACCAGAATATCGGCCACTTCCTGGTCGACATCGAGCTTTTCCATGAACAGGATGCGCACGGCAGCCGTTTCCTGGGCAGCTTTGTCAGCCGATTCTTCGGCCGTCATGATGTTGATCTTCCAGCCGGTCAGGTCCGAAGCCAGGCGCACGTTCTGGCCGGAGCGGCCGATCGCGATTGCCAGGTTTTCTTCGTCCACGACGACATCCATCGCGTGTTTTTCTTCATCGACCATGATCGACGACACGTTCGCCGGCGCCAGGGCGCCGATGACGAACTGCGCCGGATCTTCCGACCACAGCACGATGTCGACGCGTTCGCCACCGAGTTCGCCAGTCACGGCCTGCACGCGCGAACCGCGCATGCCGACGCAAGTACCGATCGGATCGATGCGCTTGTCGGCCGTGTAGACGGCGATCTTGGCGCGCACGCCGGCATCGCGGGCTGCGGATTTGATCTCCAGCATGCCTTGCTCGATTTCCGGCACTTCCAGTTCGAACAGCTTCATGATGAATTCCGGCGCGGTGCGCGACAGAATCACTTGCGGGCCGCGCATGTTGCGGTCAATGCGCAAGATGAAGGCACGCACACGGTCGCCGATACGCAGATTCTCTTTCGGGATCATCTGGTCGCGTGGCAGACGCGCTTCGATCTTGCCCGATTCGACGATGGCGTCGCCGCGTTCCATGCGCTTGATGGTGCCGGTGACGAGCGAATCGCCACGTTCCAGGAAGTCGACCAGGATCTGCTCGCGTTCGGCGTCACGTACGCGCTGCAGGACGACCTGTTTGGTATCCTGGGCGAAACGGCGGCCGAATTCAACGGATTCAATCGGTTCTTCGATATGGTCATCGACTTCGATATCGGAAATCTGTTCTTTTGCCTCGAAATGCAGGATCTCCTGATCCGGCAATTGCAGGCCCGCTTCATCGGGCACGACGTGCCAGCGGCGGAACGATTCGAATTCGCCCGTTTCGCGGTCGATCGAAACGCGGATGTCTACCTCACCCTCATACCGTTTCTTCGTGGCTTGCGCCAACGCGAATTCGAGGGCGCCGAAGACGACATCTTTATCGACGTTTTTTTCGCGCGCCAGCGCGTCAACCAATAATAAAACTTCGCGGCTCATGCTTTGCGTCCCTTAAAAACCACCTGCGGCACCAAGCGTGCCTTATCCACATCCGCGAGCGTAAACTCCAACATCGCCGGACCATCCTTACCTTCAAATTCCAACGACAATTTATCGCCCACGGGTTCTTGCAAGATCCCCTGGAACGATTTCCGGTTGTTCGTACCCGGCATCGCCACCATCAGCTTGACGATGATTTCCTGGCCTGCGAAACGGACAAAGTCTTCCAGCTTGCGCACCGGACGATCCAGACCCGGGGAAGAAATTTCGAGACGCTCGTAAGGAACGTTCTCTACCGTCAACACATGCGATAACTGGTGACTCACCGTGGCACAGTCTTCGACCGTGATCGGACCTTTTTCAGCGGCATCGGCGGCGCTGAAATCAATAAAGACGCGCAGCAGTCCGCGCTCGGCACGTTCGACATCAACGAGCTCATAGCCCAGACCAATCACTGTCTTTTCAATTAATCCCAACTGCTGCAAGAAATTCTCCAGAAATAAGGCCCGTTTTCAGCATGAGAACGCCGCATTGAGCGCCGACAACATGCAAAAACACGCATTCAAGTCATATATGGCCCCTTGCGGAGCCATTACAAACGGTTCAACAAAAAAAAAATGGGCATCTGCCCATCTTCTTGTATTTTCCCAACCAGATGAAAGCACTCCCCACCAAACAACCCTGCGGAGAACTTTTATTAGGCTGCAGATTATAACCTCTTATTAACTTCGCCGCAATGCCGCACGCAAGGAGCGGCCCGGCTTACAACAGTTACAAGAGCGCGCACCCGCGGCAGATCAGCGGGCGCGCAAGAAGAAACTCTTCCCGATTAACCTTTGCTGCGGCGGCGCGGCATGCCATCCATGCCGCCACGGTCCATGCCGCCACGCGGCTGACCACCGGAACGCGCTTGCCCACCGGCACCACCGCCCGTATTGCGGCGCGGACCCGTGTTGGCGAAGCCGAATGCCGTTTGCAGCGGATCGGGCTGGCGCGGACCGCGCTGCGGCGCGCGGCCTTCGCCACCACCGGCCGGACGGCCCTGGCCTGCCGCACGCGGCGGACGACCCTGGCCTTGCGGCGAACCTTCGAACGATGCCGACGAGCGGGGTTGGCCGCCCTGGAACGGACCTTGCGGCTGGCCGCGGCCAGGACCACGCGCTTCGCCTGGACGGCCTGCGCCGCCCGGACGACCCTGGCCTTGCGGACGGGCAAACTGGCCTTGCGGCTGGCCACGGCGCGGCGCGACCGGGAAAGGATCGGCGTTGCGGTTGCTCACATCGATGCGGTTGCCATTCGGCTCGTCATCACGGCTGGCCTTGCGCGCTTCGCGGCCCTTGGCGGCGCCAGCGGCACGAGGGTCGCCCGATGCCGGCATTTTCTTTTCGATGCCGTAGGCGGTCAGCAGGTCGCGCACGGTGTTTTCATCCATCTCTTCCCAACGGCCGCGTTTCAGGCCGCTCGGCAGGGTCATGGCGCCGTAGCGGGTACGGATCAGGCGCGAAACGGTCAGGCCGATCGCCTCGAACATGCGGCGCACTTCGCGGTTACGGCCTTCGCCGATCACCACGCGGTACCACTTGTTGATGCCTTCGCCGCCGCCATCGGCGATCTTCGAGAACTGCGCCAGGCCGTCTTCCAGCTCGACGCCGGCCAGCAGTTTCTGGCGCATGCCCTCTTCCAGCTCGCCCAGGGTACGCACGGCGTACTCGCGGTCGATGCCGTAGCGCGGGTGCATCAGGCGGTTGGCCAGGTCACCGGACGTGGTAAACAGCAGCAAGCCTTCCGTGTTGAAGTCGAGGCGGCCAACGGCCAGCCACTTGCCCGCTTTCATGGTCGGCAGGCGGTCGAACACGGATGGACGGCCGTCAGGGTCGTTGTGGCTGACGATTTCGCCGGCCGGCTTGTGGTAGACCAATACGCGTGGCGGCTTCTTGCTGACGCGGCGCTGGATCAACTTGCCGTTGATGCGCACGTGGTCGCTCGGCAGGATGCGCTGGCCGATGTGGGCCGGCTCGCCATTCACGGACACGCGGCCCGAAATGATCAGGTCTTCCATGTCGCGGCGCGAACCGAGACCGGCTTCGGCCAGCACCTTGTGCAGCTTCGGCGCGTCGTCGTCGGACGTCAGGTCGCGGCGCACGGCCGCTTTCTGCACGCGGCCCGTGCCGCCCTCTTCGCTGTCGAAAGCGTCGGAAGTGACAAACGAGAACACGGCGTCAGCGTCACTGAGCTTGCCTGGCGCAGCCTGGCGGCCCTTGCCCTTCTTGCGGCTCTTGCCGGCATTCTTGCCAGCGCCCGGCACATCGTTGCGCGGACCGCGCGGCAGGCGCGGGCCGGACACGAGATTGCCTTCGGCATCGAACACGTCGGCGACAGGCGCGGCAGCTTGCTCCGCGGCAGGCGCTGCGGCAACGGCATCGGCTGCCTGCGGCGCTTCCGCGCGCGGCGGCTGGCGCAGCGCGCGTTCCGCCTGCACGCCACGCATCTGGCGCGGACCGCGGGTCGGGCGTGCTTCGGCCGGCTTGTCGGCGACGGCTTCCGGCGCCGTTTCAGCGACGGCGGCAGCGGCCTTGGCGGCGGCGCGGGCGCGCGGTGGACGCGGCGCAGGTGCGGCGACGGCTTCGGCAGCCGCTTCGGCGGCGTCGGCCACGGCCTTCAGGGCTGGCTTGGCGCGGGTTTTCTTGACGACAGGCGCAGCTTCTTCTACCGCAGCAGCGGCAACGGGCGCGTCGGCAGCCACGTCGGCTTTCGTGCGGCGCTTCGGCTTGGCAGCGGCGGTATCGCCGGCAACTGCAGCAGCAGCCGTATCGGCTTCGATCTGGGCCTTGGTGCGGCGCTTGGGCTTGGCAACGATGGCTTCGTCGCTGGCGGTTACTGTCTCGGGTGTGTTCGGATTATTCATTCTTCGTTTCTTGGCTGTGCTGACCTGGCGCAGCGTCAACCGTTAGTTCTGGCGCAGGGTCGTGAGTGTAGGCTTCGTCCGTGGGCGAAGCATCGGGGCCGGCATCAAGGCTTGCTGTCACATCTACATCTGTCACAGCCGTATTGCTACCTGCACCAAGCTGGGGGACAAGCTCATTGCTTGCCTTGTCAAAATTTTCTTGCAGGGCCGCTTCCAGGGCTTCGAGCCCATTGCCCTGCATTTCACTGATTTGCTGCAAAGGCGGCAGCTGGGACAGCGAATGCAAACCCAGGTCATCCAAAAACTGCTTGGTGGTGGCCAGCAAGGCCGGCCGCCCCACCACGTCGCGGTAGCCGATGGCATCGACCCAGCCACGGTCTTCCAGCATCTTGATCGTCTGCGAATTGACGGCAACGCCGCGAATCTCCTCGATATCGCCGCGCGTCACCGGCTGGCGGTAGGCGATGATGGCCAGGGTTTCCAGGGTCGCCCGCGAATACTTGGGCGGCCGCTCGGGCGTCATGCGATCGAGATACATCTTCATTTCCGGGCGGCTTTGAAAGCGCCAGCCCGAAGCGAGACTGACGATCTCGATGCCGCGCCCTTCCCACTCCTGCCGCAACTCTTCCAGCAATTGCTTGATCGTGTCGGCGCCGACGCCGACGCCACGCACGCGACCATTCTCGTCCGCATCGACGAACAGCTTCTTCAAGCTGTGGATCGTCAGCGATTCACGAGCGCACAGCAACGCGGTTTCGAGGACTTTTTTAGCCTCAATTGTATTCATAGCAATTCTGTGCGGATGTGTGTTGCAATTCGTATGCAGAGAAAGAAATCAAAAACGTTCATTTCAACGTAACAGATGGCAGACATCATGATGACGCCGTGCTGGGTTACTAGTTGAGGCTGTTTTTCCGACGCCTTGGCCGATGCGCGCAAAGCGGGACTAAAGCGGATGCAGTGAAAGTCCTGCCATCCATGGTGCTGGCCTTAAATAACCAGCAATGAAACGAACTCCGGAGCAGCTGCTTTTCCCGTGGCGGCGAACCAGCCAGACAGGAGAGCGACAGTCGTCGTTTCATCCAACGATGCCAATTGTACCTGATAAAAAGCGGAAAAGCGCAAAACCGGGTAAAACACGCGTTTTACCCGGCCCTGGCGCGACACATCGCCCGCACCCTGCATATCACAGGGAGGCGAGTTTCTCCGAGAGAATGGCCGATGCACCCAGGAAAGCTGGGTATTGCGCCGTGATGACGAAGGTCGGCACTTGCGAGACATAATTGGCGAAACGGCCCTTGCGCTCGAAGCGGGCGCGGAAGCCGGAACGGTCGAAACGCGCGCCCAGGCGTGGCACGATGCCGCCGCCGATATAGATGCCGCCCAGCGCGCCCAGGGTGACGGCGACGTTGCCCGCCACCGTGCCCAGCATGCAGCAGAATGCTTCGATGACGTCGTCACACAGCTGGGACTCGCCAGCCAGCGCGCGGCGCGTGATTTCCGCCGCCGGCAAGTCTTCCGCCGGCACGCCCGCGCGGTCGGCCAGGGCGCGGTAGATCAGTTCCAGGCCATCGCCGGAAATCAGGCGCTCGGCCGAGACGTGCTCGTATTCGCGCCAGGCAAATTGCAGAATGCTCACTTCCACTTCATTGAACGGCGCGAAGCTGACGTGGCCGCCCTCGCTTTGCAGGGCGATCCAGCCGCCGTGCGACGGGATCAGGCCCGACACGCCCAGGCCCGTGCCGGCGCCGATCAGGCCGATGGCCGTGTTCGGACGGGCCGTGCCCGCGCCCACCTGGTGCTTTTGCTCGTTCGACAGCTGCGGCAAGGCGCGCGCCAGGGCCGTGAAATCGTTGACCACGTCCAGGGTCGTGAAACCGCACTCGTCGCGCATGGCGCGGATCGAGAACGACCAGTGGTGGTTCGTCATGCTGAGGAAATCGCCGTCGACCGGATTGGCGATGGCGATCACGGCATGGCGCACGGCTTGCCCGCCGGCGGCGGCGATGTGCGGCAGGGCCAGGTAGGCTTGCAGGGCGGCGGACAGGCTAGGGTAATCGGCACAGGGCAACACTTCCACCAGGGTGATGTGGCCGGCGGCCACTTCCAGGGCGAAACGGGCATTGGTGCCGCCCACGTCGGCCAGCAGGCGCGGTCCATCGGCGAAGGCGGAAGTCGGCAGTACGGGAGAAGACGAAGCGCTCATGATTTTAAATGATGAAGTGGGACGCATGGGACGCCAAGCTTAAAGGATGAATGCGCCCGGAGGCAAGCAAAGTTTGTAGTTTAAGTACATCAAAACAAGCCTTTATTGGTAGTTCCACTCCAAATGCAACAGGCAGCGCCAAAATTGCTTAGAAACAATGATTTATAGTAAGTACTTGCACTCACCAGGCACGCGAAAAGCATGCTGCACAGCAGCAGGAATCACCTTGAAAGCAGAGTATGCCGGAGTTTGCGCAAAGGCGCTTTGTACGCGGCGGCGGCGGTGCGGCGCTCCCGTCCTGGCGGCGCCGCAAAGGTGTTTTCGTATTATTACTACCGTTTTTTATTGCGGGTCTTACTGCCAGCCTGGCGTGCCGGCGGCAGCCCGGATCAGGACGGCAAGCCTTCGCCCAGCAGGCTGGCGGGCGCCGGCTGGTCCGAGCGGTAGGCGGCATTCCACGCATCGAGGCCGCCATGCAGGGGCTTGGCGCGGTGAAAGCCGTGCTGGTGCAGCAGCTTGGCCACTTGCGCGGCCGTCACGTCGTTGGGACAGCTGCAATACACGATGATGTGGCGGTCCTTGTCCATGGCGATCATGGCTGGCACGGGTTCCTTGCCATTGAAAAACAAGGCGCCCGGCACGGCCGGCTCCAGCGCCTGCGCCGTGGCGCTGCGCGCGTCGACCATCAGCGGCTCTGCGCCCTGCTCTATGAGTTCAAGCAACTCATCGATGCCGATGCGTTCGATCTGCAAAGCCTGGCGGAAACGCCGGCGTTCGAGGAATTTGTACAGCAGGAACAAGCCCAGCAAGGTGGCCAGCATCAGCAAGGCCGTGCTGCCCATGGTGCTGAGCAAGTCGAGCACCTGCTGCACGCTGGCATGGAAAATCACGCCGACGATGATGCCCGTGCCGCTCCACAGCAGGGCGCCCAGGCCCGCGTACAGGAAGAACAGTCCCGGCGGCGTGCCCAGCGCGCCCGACATCGGCGCGGCCACGGTATTGAATCCCGGCACGAATTTGGAGACGATCAGGGCTTTCGGGCCCCAGCGCTTGAATTTGTCTTCCGTCTGGCTGACGCAGTAATCGGGCGACAGCGAGATGCGGCACAGCAGCCGCAGGATGCGCTTGCCGAAATGGCGGCCCGCGCGGAACCACGTGAAGTCGCTGATCAGGCAAGCGCTTAGCGCGGCGGCCAGCACCAGGCCCCCATTCATGTCGCCATCGACGGCCAGCGCGCCCGCCACCACAAGGATGGGAAAGGCGGGAATCGGCAGGCCGAGCTGCTCCACCAGCACGATGCCAAAGACAATCAGGACACCGTAATGTTCGAGCAGATAAATGAGGTTGGGCATGGCCGCTATCTTACCGTAAAAAGCCCCTTACAACTGCACGCCCTTCGGTATGGCGCTGAGCAAAGTGCGCGTGTACGGATGCACGGGATTGCGGTACAGCTCATCCGAATCGGCCAATTCCACCACTTGCCCCTTGTGCATCACCATCACCTGGTCGGCGATATATTTCACCACGGACAAATCGTGCGAAATGAAGATGTAGGACAGGCCGAATTCATCCTGCAAGTCCTGCAGCAGATTGAGCACCTGCGCCTGCACCGACACGTCCAGCGCCGACACGGATTCGTCGCAGACGAGGATTTCCGGCTGCATGGTCAGGCAGCGGGCAATGGCGATGCGCTGGCGTTGTCCACCGGAAAACTCGTGCGGATAGCGGTGGAAGGCCTGTTCCGGCAAGCCAACCTTGTCGAGCAGCCAGTAAGCCTTGGCGATACGTTCCTGGTCGTTCGCGCCGATCTTGTGGATGCGCATAGGTTCCAGGAGGATCTGTCCCACCGTAAAGCGCGGGTTCAGCGACGCATACGGATTCTGGAAGATGATCTGGATGCGGCGTTTATACGGCAAATATTCCCTGTTCGGCATGGCAATCAGATCCTTGCCGTGGAACATGGCCGTACCGCCCGTTGCCTGGTGCAGGCGCAGCAGGGTCAAGCCCACCGTCGTCTTGCCGGAGCCGGACTCGCCCACCACGCCCAGCGTCTTGCCGCGCGGCAAAGTGAACGACACATCCTTGACGGCCTGGAACTCGCGCTTGCCGAACAGTCCCTCGCGCGTGTAAAAACTTTTACTCAAGTTATTCACCACCAGCACGGGTTCGTCACCGGGCGTGTAGCCGCGCGTGCGCTGTTTCACCTCGATGCCGGGGCCCGCCTTGCCGTCCATATAATCGGCGATGACGGGCAGGCGCCATGGGCGCTCGTCCAGCGATGGGCGGCAATGCAACAGCGCCTTGGTATAACTGTCTTGCGGCGCTTCAAACACTTGCCGCACCTCCCCCGTCTCGCGCACTTCGCCGTGGCGCATGACGATCACCTGGTCGGCGATCTCGCCCACCAGGCCCAGGTCGTGGGTAATGAACAGCACGGACATCTGATGCTTCTTTTGCAGCGCCGCGATCAGGTCCATGATCTGCTTCTGGATCGTCACGTCCAGCGCCGTTGTCGGCTCGTCCGCGATCAGCAGTTTCGGTTCGCAGGCGATCGCCATGGCGATCATCACGCGCTGCTGCTGGCCGCCCGACATCTGGCTCGGGTAGGCGTCGATCTTGGTAGCCGGATCGGGTATGCCCACTTCCTCGAGCAGCGCCAGCGTGCGCGCACGCGCCTGCTTGCGGTTCATGCCCATATGCTGGCGCAACACTTCGGCGATCTGGAACCCGACCGTAAACACGGGGTTCAGCGACGACATCGGCTCCTGGAAGATCATCGAGATATCCTTGCCGCACATGGTGCGCCGCTCGGCGATCGACAATTTGAGCAGATCGCGCCCGCCAAACTGGATGCTCGAGGCGGTATCGATGATGGTGTTATCCGGGGGCAATAAGCCCATCACAGCCAGCGAACTGACGGACTTGCCGCTGCCCGATTCTCCCACCAGCGCGACGGTGCTGTTGCGCGGCACGTTGAACGAGATGCCCTTGACGGCTTCGAACGTGGTCTTCTTGTCCAGGCGGAAGGTGACGCGCAGGTCGCGCACTTCCAACAGGTTATTCTGGTCCATGAGCAACTCCTATTTCACTTTGGGGTCGAGCGCATCGCGCAAGGCATCGGTAAACAGCGAGAACGCCGTCACCAGCACGGCCATCGCCGTGGCGGCCGCTGTCAGCTGCCACCATTTGCCCAGGATCAGTTCATTTTGTGCCTCGTTGAGCATGCTGCCCCACGAGACGGTACCCACCGGCACGCCAAAGCCGAGGAAGCTCAAGATCACTTCCGCCTTGATGAAGCCCACCACGAGAATCGACATTTGCACCAAGGCAACGTGACTGACGTTGGGGAAGATGTGGGAAAACATCTTGCGCCAGTGCGAAGCGCCGATGGCGTCGGCCGCCATCACGTACTCGCGCGCCTTGTGCTTGATGTATTCGGCGCGGATCAAGCGGTACGGCCCCGTCCAGCCCGTCAACCCCAGGATCAGCACGATGGTCAGCACGCCCTTCTGCTGCAGCACGGCCGCCACCGTCAAGATCATCAGGATGGACGGAATCGACGTAAAGATGCTGTAGAACCAGTTGAAGAAGTCATCGACGACACCGCCAAAGTAGCCGGACACGGCGCCAAAAATCGTGCCCAGCACGACGGCCAGCAAGGCGGCCACCAGGCCCACGACGATCGACGTTTCGCCGCCCTTGACGGTTTTCTGCAAAATGTCATGGCCCCACTTGTCGGCGCCGAACGGCAAGGTGGCCGCCTTGTGCGTGACGAGTTTCTTGGCCTTGCCCATGCCGGCGCGCAAGGCCGTCAAGTCGTCGGCCAGCGGGTCGGTGACGCCGTACATCTCGACGCCAGCCGATGGGTTACTGCCCATCTGGGCGCGCAGTTCGGCGATATCGTCGGCCAGCGGATCGAGCACGTTGACGGGGGTGGGTGCGCTGCGCTCGTCCGTCACGGGCATCGCGCCATCAACGGCGACATCCCTGTCGGCACCCATAAACGTGGGCGGCGCATAGCTGACGGCCACTTCGTCTTCCCAGTTCGAGGCGACCAGGCCGCTGGCGGACGCCAGCACCAGCAGGAAAAAGGCGCCGACCACGGCCAGCGATACCATTGCAATCTTGTCGCCGCGCAAACGGCGCCACGCCAGGGCCCACAGGCCGGGCGATGTATGAGGTTTCGACATCGTCTCTTTCTACTTCAGTTGTACGCGAGGATCGACCGCCTGGTACAGCAGGTCGGTGAGCAGGTTGAAGAGCATGGTGGCGGCGGCGACATACACGGTGATCGCCTTGATCACCGGAAAGTCGCTGCGCTCGACGGCCAGGATCACTTCACGCCCGATGCCGGGGATGCCGAAAAAGCGTTCCAACAGGAAGGCGCCGATCAGCAGGGCCGGCAAGTTCGACATCACATAGGTAATGATGGGAATGCCGGCGTTGCGCAGCACGTGCACCCACATGATGCGGCCTTCCTTGAGGCCCTTGGCGCGCGCCGTGCGCACGTAATCCTGGTTGGCCTCGTCCAGCACGAAGGTGCGGAACAAGCGCAGGGTCGGCGCAATCGACACGGCCAGGCCGATCAGGATGGGCAAGGTGGCATAGCGCAGCAGGTTTTCCCAGAAGCTGTCGCCCCAGCCCTGCACTGGGAACAGGCCCAGTTTATAGGCGAAGCCGTACTGGAAGACGATGATGTAGACGAGGATGGAAATCGACATGCCCACCGTGCAGGCGATCATGACGGCGCGGTCCGTCAGCGAGCCGCGCACGAAAGCGATGGCCAGCGCCAGCGCCACGCCAAAGAACGTTTCCAGCACGGTCAGCGGGATCAGCACCATCATCGACGGCCCCAGGCGCGAGGTGATGATGTGCGACACGGATTCGCCCGTGGCCCAGCTCTGGCCGAAATCGAACGTGACGATCTGCTTGATGAAGATCCACAGTTGCACGTAGTACGGCTGGTCGACGCCCAGTTGCCGGCGGATGTTGGCGATGCTTTCCGCACTAGACATCTTGCCGGCCAGGATGTAGGCGGGATCGCCGCCCACCCAGTTGAACAGGATAAACACCAGCAGGACGACGCCCAGCATGGTGGGCAGCATCTGCCACAAGCGGCGCAGGATATAAGCAAACATAATGATTCCTTGTCGTTATAAGCCGCGCTTATTTGCTGGCGGGAGCCGGAGTAACAACCGGCGTACCCGTGCTGTCGATATCCATGTACGCCCATTCCTGGAACAGGATCGGGTGCTTCTTGTAGCCCTGCACCGACTTTTGCGCCAGCATGTTGCGGTAGCGCGCATAGCCGATCAGGGCGCCCGCGTTCACTTCCAGGCGGCGCGCCATCTTGTGGAACAGCTCGTCGCGCTCGGGGCTGGCAGGCATGGCCTGGCTGGCCGCGTACCACTTGTCGTATTCGGGATCCTGGTAGCAGCCATTGTTGTTCTGGTGCGTGTTCGGACCATAGAACAGCTGCATGAAGTTGTCGCCGTCCGGATAGTCGGCCAGCCATGGCGCCGTGCGCGTCTGCATCTTGCACTGCTTTTCCGTTTTTAAAATGTCGGAAAAGATCATGCGGTCGTTTTCCATGCGGATGCCCAGCGAGTTGTACGTCTTGCGCCACATTTCCGCCTGCAGCACGCCATTGGCTTCGTTGCGCGAAGCGTAGCGGATCAGCAGCGGCTTGCCGTCCGGCAAAGTACGCCAGCCATCGGCGCCCTTCTTGTAGCCGAATTTATCCAGCAGTTTGTTCGCCAGCACGGGATCGTATTGCAGCAGGGATTTGTAGTGCGGATCGTAGCCGACGACGCCAGGCGGTATCGGATAGTCGAGGCGCTTGGCCTGGCCATTCCAGATGATGCGGATTTCTTCATCGATATTGTGCGCCATGGCAATGGCGCGGCGCAGGGCGATCTTTTCCTTGCTGAAGCCACCCAAGGTCGGGTCTTCCATATTCCAGTAGTAATAGCTGATCTCAGGGTCGAGCAGGCGCGACAGTTGCACGCCCTTCTCCGCCAGTTCGGGACGCAGCTTGCCGTTCAGCAATGCTTTCGGCGCCAGCGGGCCGTCGAGCCAGAACACGTCCGTGCCGCCGCTCTGGAAGGACAGCCAGCGCGACTGGTCTTCGATCATCACGGAAATTTCGATGCGGTCGATGGCGGGAATGCGTTTACCTTGCATCTGGCGCACGATGCGCTGGTCGTCCGGGTCGTCGCCGGCCATGAAATTCCACGTTTCCGGCAAGTGTTGCGGATTGCGGTTCAGGACGATGCGGTTGCCGCGCGTCCATTCACCGAGCGTGTAGTAGCCGGTGCCGACGGGATTCGAGCCTACTTCGCCCTTCACGTCGCCGTATTTGTCCACCACTTCGCGCGCCACGGCGGCTGTCGGCACGTAGGCGAGGATCATGGGGAAATTGAAATCCGTCTTGGTCAGCGTGATGCGCAAGGTGTACGGGTCGAGGATTTCCAGGCCGGCCACCTTCTTGTTGAAGTCCAGCTTGTTCGCCTTGGCCGCTTCCTTGGCCAGGTCGTCGAGCCCCACCACCTTGCCTTCAAACAGCCAGCTGTGCGGCGAAGCCAGGCGCGGATCGAACAGTCGCTTCCACGAATACACGTAATCGGCCATCGTCAGTTCGCGGCGCTTGCCGCCAAACGCGGCGTCGGGCGTGAACAGGATGCCTTTTTTCAGGCGGATGGTGTAGGTCTTGCCGTCGGCGGATACTTCCGGCATGGCGGCGGCCGCGCCGGGCACCACCTTGACGGGGCGCGCCAGGTAATCGTAGGTGTACAGGGTGTCGAAGACGGCCTGCGTGATGTGGTTCGAATACAGGTCGCGCGCGGTGGCCGGATCGAAGCCCGTCTCGGCGGCCGGCAGGATATAGCGCAAGGTTTTGACCGGCGCGGCCGCGGCGCTTGGGGCATCGGCGGCAACGGCCGCCAGCGGCAGGGTGGCCAGGCAGGCGAGCAGCGCCACGCGCCGCATCCATGGTGACTTCATGTAATACCCTTCATCTCGATTATCTGTCGCACCGTATTGGTGCGCTTGTACTGGCTTCCCCCTGGGATACAGGATTCCACCGCCAAAACCAGTCCATCCTCGCAAGATCTATGCCTTGTTCATCGTCCGTCCCGTCTGCATGCAGGCGAGCTGGAAAAAGGCGTAACGATAACGCATATTTTGTTCGCCGGGCGAAAAGCCGCAGCAAGGGCATGGCACGCAGCCACGCCCGCCTGCCTCGTGGAGGAAATCTTCCGCAGTGCAACAAAGGCGGCTCACCACCATGAAAAACCGACTTGGTAGAAACCCTTACGGCCCAGAATGACAACGGTTTTTATGGCAGTACGGAAAATATGCGGCGCAGTGCAACATTAAAATAATTGCACATATTGAAACACATCAACATTATAAAAAACACTGTTGTTTCCATGCTGAAAGAGCATGTGTGCGCGTTGACAAGGTTTCTCGGCAAGTGGTCTTATCGATGACGGCACTTATAAAAATGCCGCCTTATCCACAGCGATTGCCGACGCAGCAATCTTTATCACCCTGGCAAAGCTGTGCCACACGAAGGCCAGCCGAGCTTACTTTCGGAGTTCAGAGAATGATGATGGAAACAGTGATATCCCGCTCCGTACGCCTGATTTTTTCGGGTAGCGTAGCAGCGCTCGGCCTTGGCATGATGGCTGCGCCGGCAATGGCGCAAGACGCCAATGTGCAACGTGTGGAAATTACCGGCTCGAGCATCAAACGGGCCACGGCCGAGACCGCATCGCCGGTACAGCTGATCACCCGCGACGACTTGATGAAATCGGGCAAGGCCACCGTCGCCGAATACCTGCAAACCCTCACCGCCGATGGCGCCGGCTCCCTGCCGACGGGCTTCGGCAACGGTTTTGCCGCCGGCTCCACGGCCATCTCGCTGCGCGGCCTGGGCGCCACCTCGACCCTGGTCTTGCTCAATGGCCGCCGCATGGCCCCGTTCGCGCGCGCCGACGATGGCCAGAAGAGCTTTACCGACCTGTCCACCGTGCCGATGCAGATCGTCGAACGCATCGAAATCCTCAAGGATGGCGCTTCGTCCACCTACGGCGCGGACGCCATCGCCGGCGTCGTCAACATCATCCTGCGCAAGGACTTCGAAGGCCTGACCCTGAAGGGCGACACGGGCATCTCCGGCGACAGCGACGCCAAACAGCACCGCGCCTCGCTGACCTTCGGCAAAGGCAACCTGGACACGGATAAATTCAACTTCGTCGTCAATGCCGAATACAGCAAATCGGACATGCTGATGAACAGCGACCGCGCCGGCCGCAAATGGATAGGCAAGGGCGACCTGCGCCCGTATGGCTATGCGATCAACACCCAGTTCGCCGGCGGCTACATCAATAGCAACAACGATGCGAATGCCGCGCCGACAGGCCTGATCCGCGACCCCGTCACCAACAACTATGTCTCCCTGCCCGGTTGCTCCACCTTGTCCGTGTCTTCGCCGCAAGATCCGAAAGGCGGCTGCGTGTGGCACCACGACCAGTTCCGTTCGATGCAGCCGAAAATCGAATCGGTCAACCTGTACACGCGCGGTACCTGGCAAGTCAATGCCGACACCCAGGTATATGCGGAAGCGGGCTACTCGAAACGCGATACGGCGTTCACCATGATCCCGCCATCGGTCACGCCCACCGTCGCCTTCCCGCCGAATGCCGGCAACAAGGCGGGCGTCATCAACTACGCTAGCGGCAGCGGCACCAGCATCGTGCTGGCGGCCAACCACCCGCAAAATCCGTATGGCGTGCCGGTGCGCGTGCGCTACCAGGCTTTCGACGTCGGCCCCAGCACGCGCAAGGCCAACAACGAGTTCAACCGCATCGTGCTCGGCGTCAAGGGCAATGCCATGGGCTGGGACTACGATGCCGGCTATACGCATTCGGAATCGAAGCTGCACCTCGATTACAGCAACATGCTGAACATGGCCGTTGTCAGGGATGCCCTGGGCGATTCCAGTCCAAAAAACCCGTATTTCCCATACTACATCGGTGCGCAGGCAAACAAGAATCCCGCCTCGCTGTACGCGGCCATGGTCACCAACGCCACCTCCGATTCCACGACCAAGCTCGACATCATCGACGTCAAGGCCACGCGCGAACTGATGCAGTTGCCGGGCGGCGCCCTGGGCCTGGCCGTGGGCGCGGAACACCGCCGCGACAAGCTCGACAATCCCTCCCTGACGGGCACGGAAGACGGCTCCATCAACGCCAGTTACGTGGCGGCCAAGGGCGACAGCAAGGTCTCGGCCGTGTTCCTCGAAGTGCTGGCACCCGTGATCAAGACGGTGGAACTGTCCGGCGCCTTGCGTTACGACAAATACGACCGTTTCTCGTCGACCACGCCGAAACTGGGCGCCAAGTGGACGCCGCTGAAAACCTTCGCCGTGCGCGGCACGTATTCGGAAGGCTTCCGCGCCCCAGGCCCCGCCGAAAGCAATGCCGATTCGCAATCGACGGGTACCTCGACCGTGACCGACCCCGTGCGCTGCCCTGGCGGCAACCGCCTGCCGGGCGCCAATGCCAGCGACTGCGAACTGCAAGTGGCGGCCGTCAAGGTCGGCGACCCCAGCCTCAAACCGGAAAAATCCAAGGGCTACACCCTGGGCCTGGTGTGGGATCCGTTCAACGATACCAGCCTGTCGCTCGATGCCTGGAAAATCAAGCGTGAAAACGAGATCAATCCGCTGCCGTACAACGAAGCGGCCGCCCTGCCGACCGCCATCCGTTCGGACAACAACCTGACCATCAATGGCGTCGTCACGCCGAACACGGGCACTTTGCTGATCACCAAGGCACCGTACCGCAACTCCAGCTTTACGGAGATCAAGGGTATCGATCTGGACGTCAAGCAGCGCGTGCGCCTGGGCGACTACGGCCGCGCCACGTTCGGCCTGACCTGGACCCACATCGCCTCATGGGTGCGGGCCGAGTCGTCCACTGTGCGCTACCAGTTCGCCGGCACGCACGGCAATTGCGATACCTCCAACTGCGCCGGCACGCCGAAGGACAAGATCAATCTCACCGGCTCGTGGGACCTGGGCAACTGGAACGTCAGCGGCGTGCTGAACTACCGTTCGGACATGAAAAATATCAAGTTTGAAGGCGACCCTTGCGCCTCCAAACTGGCGAACGGCACACCGGCGCCGAACGGTTGCAAGCTCGCCTCGTTCACCACGCTCGACCTGTCCTCCCGTTGGAACGTCAACAAACAGTTGCAACTGTTTGCCTCGATCAACAACGTGACCGACAAGATCGCTCCGCTCGACCCGCTGACCTACGGCGGCATGAGCTACAACCCGATGGATGCCAGCGGCGCCATCGGCCGCTACTTCAAACTGGGCGCCAGCTACAAGTTCTTCTAAGCTGGCACAGGCATCCTGACGCGAGGCGGTGAGCAATCACCGCCTTTTTTTCGTCGGCGACTGTGGCGCCAGTTCACTCATCCACACGCCTATTGCGCCAGCGCAAACCTTATCTCCTGCGCGCCTGTAAAACTCCCTTGCAAGCCACTTGGCCCATGACCATGCCACAGGAGTGTCAGATGACGCAAACCCGCAGTCCCTCCCCTACCTTGCGCCTGCTGTGCGCAGCCTTGCTCGGCGCGTTCGGCCATGCGGCCATGGCGCAGGAAACCGACGCAGCCGGCACGCCCGCCATGCAAAGAGTCGAAGTCACCGGTTCCTCCATCAAGCGCCTCGTCTCGGAAACGGCGACGCCCCTGTCCATCTTCAAGGCCGAGGATTTCGCCAAGCAGGGCTTGACGACGGCCCAGGAAGTGCTGGGCAGGATCCCCTCGAATGCGTCGAGCATGGGCAGCGGCAATGCCGTGGGCGGCAATACCAGCGGCTTGCCCACGGGCGGCCAGGCCAGCGCCGACTTGCGTGGCCTGGGCGGCGACAAGACGCTGGTGCTGCTCAATGGCCGGCGCATCGCCAACCATCCGTATGACGGTGCCAGTGTCGACCTGAACATCATTCCCATCGCCGCCCTGGAACGGGTCGAAGTGCTGCGCGACGGCGCCTCGGCCATCTACGGCACGGACGCCATCGGCGGCGTCATCAACTTCATCACGAAGCGCTCCGTCAACGTCACGAATATCACCGCCGAGGTCGTTGCGCCACAGCACAAGGGCGGCGGCGAGCACCGCATCAACCTGTCGACGGGCTATGGCGAGCTCGACACCGATGGCTACAATATTTTTGGCGTGCTCGACTATCACAAGCAAAAAGTGCTGACCTCGCAAGACCGCGCCTTCTCGGCCACCGGCATCGTTCCCTCGCGCGGCCTGTCCATCACCAGCGGCACGACTTTCCCCGGCAATTACTTCGATGCGGCGGCCAACGGCGGCGACGGCCTGGCCGGCAATCCCTACGCGGCCAGCGGCTGCCTGCCGCCGCTGTCGGTGCCGGCCGTGCCGGCGAATGGCACTTGCCGCCAGGATTACACGCGCCAGATCGACGACTTGCCGGCCCAGCAACAACTGGCTTTCTTCGGCAAGGGCACCTTCAAGCTCGGTGGCGGCCACCTGGCTACGCTGGAATATCTGCATTCGGAAAACAAGGTCAAGGCGCGCACGGCACCGCCGCCGCAAACGGGCTTGATCCTGCCCAGCACCAGCCCCTACTATCCGGGCAATGCGGGTGGCGTGCCAGCCCAGCCAGGCTTGTCGGGCCAGCCCCTGAGCGTCAACTGGCGTCCCGTCGAGGCAGGCCAGCGGCAAATCGATTCCACCGGCAAGGCCGACCGCCTGGTGCTGGCGCTGGAAGGCGAACTGGCGGGCTGGGATTACAAGACGGGGCTCAGCCATGCAATCAGCAAGTCGTCGGAAAAGTTCACGAACGGCTATGTGCAGGATGCGGGCTTTGCCGCTGGCGTGCTGAACGGCATCCTGAACCCGTTTGGCGTGCAGGATGCGGCCGGCAAGGCTTACCTGGCCAGCACGGCCCTGCGCGGCGAAGTGCAGAACGCCAAGGTCACCACCACGGGTGTCGACCTCAAGGGCAGCCGCGACCTGATGCAGCTGGCCGGCGGCCCGCTGGCCATCGCGCTCGGCGGCGAAGTGCGGCGCGAAAAGGCCGACTTCAACGTGAACCGCGATATCGCCGGCCAGGCCGCCAGTTCCGGCTTGTCCGGCTCGCTGTCGAAGAGCGGTGCGCGCACGATCCAGGCCGTCTTCGGCGAAATCAACTTGCCGCTGATCAAGGACCTGGAAGTGCAGCTGGCCGCCCGTTTCGACCATTACAGCGACGTGGGCAGCACCACCAATCCCAAGCTGGCCCTGCGCTACCAGGCCAGCAGCGCGCTGGTGCTGCGCGGCTCGGCCAGCACGGGTTTCCGTGCCCCCACCCTGTTTGAAAAGAATGCGCCGCCGTCGAAGAACGATACCAACGATAGCTATGACGACCCGATCTTGTGCCCCGGTGGCGTGCCGCAGCCCGGTGCCAATCCCTTGCGCGATTGCGACTTGCAGCAGTTCAAGCTACAAGGCGGCAATGAAAACCTGAAACCGGAAAAATCCACCACCTTCGCCTTCGGCCTGGTGCTCGAACCGGTGAAGGAAGTGACGGTGGCCATCGATTACTGGAACATCCATCTGAAGGACAAGATTGCATCCTTGCCCGAGCAATCGATCTTCGGCAACTACGAGAAATACAAGGCCTTGTTCCTGCGCAATCCCGACGGTTCGCCCTACGCCATTCTCGACCTGAACGACAACCTCGGTGAAGTGAAAACGGACGGCATCGATGTCAGCCTGAATGCGCGGCTGGGACGCGGCGCGTATGGCGATGTCAGCGTATCGGTCGATGGCACGTGGACCCGCAAGTACGACTACCAGAACGAGCGCGGCGGCGCCTTCATCGCCAACGTGGGCCGCTATGCGGACAACAATCCCGTGTTTCGCTGGAAGCATACGGCGGCGCTGAACTGGCGCAAAGGTAACTGGGGCGCCACCTTGTCGCAATCGTTCAAGTCCGGCTACACGGACCAGAATCTGGTCGCGCCGCCATACCGGCACGATGTGCCCTCGTACAGCCTGCTTGGGCTGTCGGGCAGCTATACGTGGAAAGGCTTGCTGCTGACGGCCGGCGTGAAGAACCTGCTGGACAAGGAGCCGCCGTTTTCGAACCAGGGCACCTTGTTCCAGAAAGGCTATGACCCGCGCTATACGGACCCGATCGGGCGCGCCTGGTACCTGCGCGGCAGCTATACGTTTTAAGGAGAGAAATTCAGATCGGCAAATAAAACAGGCAGCGCTGGCAACAGCGTAGCAGCGACAGAAAAGCGGCGCCATCAGCGATGATGTGCGCCGTTTTATTTTACGCATCTGAGCAAGTCTGACAAGGGTTCGCGATACTTTATTACTGAAGGATTATAAAAAAAACAGGGAAATGTTGCATTTCGTCCAAAAAGTCCGCGCGAAATTGACAATCTGAATCGTGAATGTTTTGATGAGGGCCCTGAAAATTTACAGAATTTTCATTGGTGGATTTTCAAAAAGGCAAATAAATTGTTGGTTAGCAACAAGTTATTTCAAAATAATTGCCGCCTTTATCACAATAACAAGGAATTTCAGATGATGATAGAAAATGTAATATCGCGGTCGCTGCGCCTGATGTTTGCAGGCGGCATGGCCCTGAGCATGCACGCCGCGTATGCACAAGAAACAACAGATAGCCCCATGCAACGCGTGGAAGTCACGGGTTCGAGCATCAAGCGTCTGGCATCGGAAACAGCGCTGCCGATCACCTCGATCAAGGCCGACGATTTCGCCAAGCAAGGCTTGACGACGGCGCAAGAAGTCCTGTCCACCATTTCCATGAACCAGAGCTCGCAAAGCAGCTCGCAATCCGTTGGTTCCGGTACTGGCGGCCAGTCCGTCGCCGACCTGCGCGGCATCGGCGGCGACAAGACCCTGGTCCTGCTGAACGGCCGCCGTATCGCCAGCCACCCGTTCAACGGTTCGTCTGTCGACCTGAACATCATCCCGATTTCCGCCCTGGAGCGCGTCGAAGTGCTGCGTGACGGCGCTTCCGCCATCTACGGCACCGACGCCATCGGCGGCGTGATCAACTTCATCACCAAGCGTTCCGTCAAAGGCGGCTCCGTCACGGTCGAACATTACGAGCCACAGAAATCGGGCGGCGGCGACGAGTCGCGCCTGAACCTGTCCGGCGGCTATGGCGACCTGAACAAAGATGGCTTCAACGTCTTCGGTGTTGTCGACGTACATCGCCAGTCGGCGCTGAGCACGGCCGACCGTTCCTTCTCGAAGAGCGGCTACATCCCGAGCAAGGGCGTGGATAACCTGAGCGGCACCACCTTCCCGGCCAACTTCTACGATACGGGCAATGGCCTGATCGGCAACCCAGCCTTTGCCGGCGGTTGCGTGGGTGAAAACCTGTACAAGAATACCTCGGGCAAGAGCACGTGCGCCATGGATGTCACGCCATTCATCCAGGCCATTCCGAAAACCCAGCAGGAATCCTTCCTGGGCAAGGCCAGCTTCAAGCTGAACCAGGATCACCTGGCCACCATCGAATACCTGCACTCGCGCAGCACCAACGAAGCGCGCATCTCGCCGCCGCCGATGTCGAACATCGGTATCCTCATGTCGTCGAGCTCGCCGTACTACCCGGGCGGCAGCGGCGGTGTGCCAGCCATGGCAGGCCTGTCGGGCGAGCCGCTGGACATCAGCTGGCGTCCAGTGGCGTCGGGCCAGCGCAGCGGTTTCGACACCAGCACCTCGGATCGCCTGGTACTGGCTTCCGAAGGCGTCCTGGGCGCATGGGACTACAACGTCGGCCTGAGCTACTCCGTCAGCAAGGCCACCAGCGCCTTCACGGGCGGCTACCTGAATGACCAGCGCATCATCGACGGTATCGGCAATGGTATCCTGAACCCTTTCGGCGAGCAAAGCGCCGCCGGCCAGGCCTACCTGAATGACTCCGTCCTGAAAGGCGAGTACCTGAGCGCCAAGATGACCAGCACTGCGGTCGACGCCAAAGTCAGCCGTGAGCTGTTCACCCTGCCGGCAGGCGCCGTCGGTTTCGCCGTCGGTACGGAATTCCGCAACGACAAGGCGGAATACAATGTGAACCGCGACCTGGCTGGCCAGGCATCGAGCTCCGGCTACGCCGAAGCGCAGAACCAGTCGGGCAGCCGCAACATCGCCGCCATCTTCTCGGAACTGAGCATTCCTGTCGTGAAAGACCTGGAACTGTCTCTGGCAGCCCGTTATGACCACTACAACGACGTCGGCGGCAGCTTCAACCCGAAAGTCGGCGTGCGCTGGCAGCCAACGAGCCAGGTGCTGCTGCGCGGCTCCTACAACACAGGTTTCCGCGCGCCAACGCTGTATGACCTGCATGGTCCGCAAACCAAGACCTTTACGGCCAACAAGTATGACGATCCACGCCTGTGCCCAGGCGGCGTACCGATCCCTGGCGCCAACAGCAACGTCGCCTGCGGCGCGCAGCAATACATCCGTTCGGGCGGTAATCCGGACGTCGGCCCGGAAAAATCGAAAACCTTCAGCGCCGGTATCGTCATCGAACCGACGAAATCGCTGACCGTCTCGCTCGATTACTTTAAAATCAAGCTGCGCGACAAGATCGGCACCGTGGCCGAACAGACCCTGTTCGACAACTACGATAAATATCAAAGCAACTTCATCTACACGGCTGACGGCAAGCTCGATTACGTGCTGGCGACCCTGGGCAACCTTGGCGAAATGCACACTTCGGGCATCGACCTGGGCCTGAACTGGAAATTGCCACGCAGCCAGTACGGCAACTTCACCTTCAACTTCGATGGCACCTGGGTACAGAAGTATGAGTACCAGAATGAGCGCGGCGGTGAATTCGTGCAAAACGTGGGCGTGTATGGCGACAATGCACCGGTATTCCGCTGGAGACACAATGCCTCCCTGCAATGGAATATGGACAAGTGGAATGCCACGCTGTCGAACAAGTACATGAGCGGCTACCGCGACCAGAATTATGTCGATCCGCAATTCGAGCAAAGCGTCAAGGCTTACTCGGTATGGTCGCTGTCGGGCGCGTACTCGGGCTTCAAGAACACCGAAGTCACCGTGGGCGTGAAAAACCTGCTGAACGAAGATCCACCGTTCAGTAACCAGATCGGCACATTCCAATCCGGCTACGATCCGCGTTACGCTGATCCGCTGGGCCGTACTTTCTACGTGCGCGCTACCTACAAGTTCTAAGTACACCTGTCATAAGCTACTGCGCGTCGCGATTTGCGGCCTGCGATGCTCACTGTGCTCAAGCACAGTTCCGCGTCTCGGCCGCAACTTGCTGCCGCTCGCTACGCTTCTGTCAGGCGTCTTGAATGCATTAAAAAAGCCCGGAAAGCTTAGCTTTCCGGGCTTTTTTTCATGCTGCGCGCCACGTTATTCCGCGTCGCCCTGCAAGCGGCGCTGCTTGACGGCCGCCGCCAGGTTTTCCAGCACGGCCACGCTGGCGCTCCAGTCGATGCAGCCATCCGTGACAGACTGGCCATAGATCAATTCCTTGCCCGGGATCAAATCCTGGCGTCCCGCCACCAGGTGCGATTCCACCATCACGCCAACGATGCGGCCATCGCCCGCCGCCACCTGGCTGGCGATGTCGGCGCACACGGGGATCTGGTTTTCCGGTTTTTTCGAGCTGTTCGCATGCGAGGCGTCGATCATCAGGCGCGCCGCCAGGCCTTGTGCCGCGATCGCCTTGCACGCCTCGTCCACGCTGGCTGCGTCATAGTTCGGGGTTTTCCCGCCGCGCAAGATGATGTGGCAATCCTCGTTGCCGTTGGTCGAGACGATGGCCGAGTGGCCGCCCTTCGTGACGGAAAGAAAATGGTGCGGCTGCGAGGCGGCCTTGATGGCTTCCACGGCGATCTTCACATTGCCGTCCGTGCCATTCTTGAAGCCGACCGGACAGGACAGCCCCGACGCCAGCTCGCGGTGCACCTGCGATTCCGTCGTGCGCGCGCCGATGGCGCCCCAGCTGATCAGGTCGGCGATGTATTGCGGGCTGATCACGTCGAGGAACTCGGTGCCAGCCGGCAAACCCAGCTCATTGATATCGCGCAACAGTTCGCGCGCCATGCGCAAGCCGTCGTTGATGCGGAAGCTGTTGTCCATGTACGGATCGTTGATCAGGCCCTTCCATCCCACCGTGGTGCGCGGCTTCTCGAAGTACACGCGCATGACGATTTCCAGTTCGCCCGCGAAACGCGCGCGCTCCTTGACCAGCAGACGCGCATATTCCATGGCCGCCTTGGTATCGTGGATGGAGCAAGGCCCGATCACCACCATCAGGCGGTCGTCCTGGCCATGCAGGATACGGTGCAGGGCAATGCGGGCGCTGGCAGCGGTCTGTTCGGCTTGCTCCGAGCAGGCAAATTCGCGGATCAGGTGGGACGGCGGGGTCAATTCCTTCATTTCGCGAATACGCAAATCATCGGTGCGGGGCATCATTTTCTCCAAAATTTAAGGATGGGTAAAACATCTGGGTAAAAAAAAACCGCCATGAGTGGCGGTTTTTTAGAATTTGCTGGGATCTCGTTTTGCTGCTACGTGAACCGACCGCTACTCCACCGCCTTTGGGTTGGAATTGCTAAAGTAAAAATAAGCGGTAAAAAAGTGGCGAGCGAACATGCGAGTCATCCGTAAGTGATGAACGACTATAAACCTAAATTGCAAGGGTTGGCAAGCATATTTGTCGGCAAAGCCGCATGCCACCGCCGTTTTACACTGCACAACACGCAAAAAAGCATAAAAAGTTGCGCGCTATGACTCTCGCTGTGCATCTGCGCTGTGACTCTGCATACCGGACGCCACCGCTGTGTCCGTCGTGGCAACCACGCCACGCCAGCCATTCTATCGACGAGAAGCGGGGCACTACTTGATCTAGATCAATTCCAGCGTCGCGGGACGGAGAAAACTCAAGGACGTATCGATGACCTTTGACTGCCTGACCTTTCCGGAGAACCGCATGATCCCGACACCATCCTTACAGTCCACCACCTTTTCACCACCCAGACTGGGCCTGGCACTGGCCAGTGCGCTGCTGAGTCTACCCGTCCTGGCGCAGGATGCCGCGCCGATTGCCCGCGTGGAAATCACCGGCTCGAACATCCGCCGCGCGCAGGCGGAAACGGCTTCGGCCGTACAAACCCTGAACGCGGCCGACATTGAAAAGTCGGGCAAGTCCAGCGTGGCCGAACTGCTGCAGACCCTGGCCGTCGACAACCAGGGTTCCGTGCCCACGTCCTTCGGCAACGGCTTTGCCGCCGGCGCTTCCGGCGTGTCGCTGCGGGGCCTGGGCACGGCCTCGACCCTGGTCTTGCTGAATGGCCGCAGGGTGGCGCCGTACGGCCTGGCCGACGATGGCCAGAAAGTGTTTGCCGACCTGAACATCATTCCCCTGGAAGCGGTGGAACGGGTGGAAATCCTCAAGGATGGCGCCTCGGCCATCTACGGTTCGGACGCCATCGCCGGCGTGGTCAACGTGATCCTGCGGCGCGACTACCAGGGCACGGCCATCAAGGGCAATTACGGCAAGACCAAGGAATGGGATGGGCGCGACGCGCGCGCCGCCATCACGCACGGCTTCGGCGACATCGACAGCGACCGCTACAACGTGCTGCTGAATCTCGAATACAGCGAAAAGGCCGCCATCTGGAACCGCGACCGGGCCGGGCGGGGTGCCGTCGGCCGCAGCGACTTGCGCGACCTGGGCTTCAGCGCGCAGGAGTCGCTCAGCGGCGCGGGCGCCATCACCACCAACAATGCGGCCGGCAGCGCCGTCAATGGCAATGTGCGCAATCCCGACACGCTCGACTACTACAACCGCGGCAATCTCGCCGGCGCGGGTTTTACGCGCGCCTTCCCCGGCGCCGCCTGCGGCAACTTCACCACGCACCCGCAAGGCGACCCGGGCGGCGGCTGCCTGACCGATGCGGCGCAACAATACGGCCAGATCCAGCCGAAACAGAAGAACATCAATTTCTTTGGCCGCGCCGCCTGGCAACTGACGCCAGCGTTGCAGACGTATGCCGAATTGAACGTATATCACAGCGAATCGCACTCGGCCACCACGCCATCGACGGTCAGCGGCTCGGTCGGCTACCCGGGCGGCCCTGTCAGCAATGCGGGCGTGTCGCTCGGTGCCGCCCACCCGGACAATCCGTATTTCGGCACGGCGGCGCGGCTGCGCTACCTGGCCGCCGACGTGGGGCCGCGCCTGTCGGAAGTCAATTCCACCTTCACGCGCTTTGTCGCCGGCATCAAGGGCGCGGTGGCGGGCTGGGATATCGACAGCGCCTTGCTGTACTCGCAGAACAAGGTGTCGAACGACTTGAACGGCTACCTGCAGCGCGACGTCGCCTTCGCCCTGCTCAACCCGACTACCGCGAATGTGGCGGCGGCCAGCCTGAACCCCGCGTATGCAGCCCTGCCGGCCGGCAGCCTGTGGCGCATCGCGGAAAACGCGGGCCTCAACTCAGCCGAGCTGTACGCGGCCCTGTCGCCGCGCATTTCCAACGATGCCAAGACGCATATCGCGCAGATCGACTTCAAGGCCAGCCGCGAGGTGGCCAAGCTGGACGGCGGCGGCCTGGGCGTGGCCGTGGGCGCCGAATTCCGCCACGAATCGACGGAACTGAAACCTACCACGGGCACGGAACGGGGCAATATCATTGGCCTCGGCTATTCCGCCTACAAGGGCAGCCGCAATGCCTCGGCCATCTATGCCGAGGTGCTGGCGCCCGTGCTGAAAACCGTGGAACTGTCGGGCGCGCTGCGCGCCGACCATTTCACCGACGTGGGCAATTCCTATACCCCGAAAGCGGGCGTGAAATGGACGCCCCTGCGCGAACTGGCCCTGCGCGGCACCTTCGCCAAGGGCTTTCGCGCGCCCAGCGCGGCGGAAAACGGCGTCGGCGGCCTGGCCGCGTTCTCCACCGCCAGCGATCCGCTGCGCTGCGGGCTCGGCGTGGAGGTGGCTTGCGATCCCGCCTCCATCGCCGTCATCACGTCGCCCAATCCCAAGCTGTCGCCCGAACGTTCGCGCAGCTATTCCGTGGGCGCCGTGTGGGACCCGCTGCCGCGCACCAGTATTTCCGTGGATCTGTGGCAAATCCGCCGCAAGAATGAAATCAACCAGGAGCAAACGGACACCGCCATCGCCGAAGGCCATGTGGCGCGCGACCCGTCGACGGCCACGGGCATCGCCGGCGATCCGGGTGCCATCACGGCCGTGCTGGCCAATTATGTGAATTCGGCGCAAACGACGGTGCGCGGCATCGATATCGACGCGCGTCAGCGCTTCAGCCTGGGCAGCGACTATGGCAGCCTGGTGTTCGACCTGAAATGGACGCATCTGTACAAATGGCTGCGCACGGAGCAGGATGGCACGCAGCGCGATTTTGCCGGCACGCATGGCAATTGCGATGTGTCCAACTGCATGGGCACGCCGGACGACCGCATCAACCTGGGTGCCACCTGGGAGCGCCAGGACTGGCGGGTCACGGCCAACCTCAACTACCGCGCGCCGCTCGACAACGTGCTGTTCAAGAATGATCCGGACGGCTGCGCCACGCATTTCGCCGACGGCACGGATGCCCCTCGCGGCTGCCGCATCGCCTCGTTCACCACGGTGGACCTGACGGCCCGCTGGCTGGCCACGCCCAAGCTGGAAGTGTTTGCAACGGTGCAAAACCTGTTCGACAAGATCGCCCCGCTCGATCCGCTCACATATGGCGCCACGGGCTACAACCCGCTCGACTACGCGGGCGCGGCAGGACGCTTCATCAGCGCGGGGGTGAAGTACAAGTTCTGAATTTCGTCATATTTTCAACGTATCAGGCGTTTCAGGAACCGTAGCGAGCAAGCCCAATATTGGGTTGAGTAGCGCAGCTGTACTTCAGGTACAGCGAGCAACGCAAACTCAAGAGTGGGCTGCGCAGTAGGTTCCTGAAATGGCGATCTAAGCCGTCCCGCCGACCGTAATGCCATCCAGGCGCAAGGTCGGCTGCCCCACGCCCACGGGTACGCTTTGCCCCTCCTTGCCGCACACGCCCACGCCCGAATCGAGGCGCATGTCGTTGCCGATCATGGAAACGCGGTTGAGCACGTCCGGGCCGTTGCCGATCAGGGTGGCGCCCTTCACCGGGTAGCTGAGCTTGCCGTTTTCAATCATGTACGCTTCGCTGGCCGAGAAGACGAACTTGCCGTTCGTGATGTCGACCTGGCCACCGCCGAAGTTGACGGCGTACAAACCGTTCTTGACGGACGCGAGGATCTCGCCCGGGTCCTTGTCGCCGCCCAGCATATATGTATTCGTCATGCGCGGCATGGGCAGGTGGGCGAACGATTCGCGGCGCGCATTGCCCGTCACGGGCATCTTCATCAGGCGCGCATTCATGGTGTCCTGGATGTAACCCTTCAGGATGCCGTCCTCGATCAGGGTCGTGCACTGCGTCGGATTGCCCTCGTCATCGATATTCAGCGAGCCGCGCCGGCCCGCCAGGGTGCCGTCATCGACCACGGTGACGCCCTTGGCGGCCACGCGTTCGCCGATGCGGCCCGAAAACGCGGACGAACCCTTGCGGTTGAAATCGCCTTCCAGGCCGTGGCCGATCGCTTCGTGCAGCAGGATGCCGGGCCAGCCCGGTCCCAGCACGATGGTCATGGGGCCGGCGGGCGCCGGGCGCGCTTCCAGGTTCACCAGGGCCGAATTGACGGCGTCCGTTGCGTATTGTTCCAGCACGGCATCGCTGAAATAGTCATAGCTGAAACGCCCGCCGCCGCCGGCCGAGCCCGTTTCGCGGCGGCCATTCTGTTCCGCGATCACCGTCAGCGAGACGCGCACCAGCGGGCGGATGTCGGCCGCCAGCACGCCATCGCTGCGCAGCACCAGCACCACGTCGTATTCGCCGGCCAGGCCCGCCATCACTTGCACCACTCTGGGATCTTGCGCCCGCGCCATCTTTTCCACGCGTTCCAGCAATTGCACCTTGGCCGTGGCATCCAGCGAGGCGAGCGGATCGTTGGGCAGGTACAAGGAACGGCCGCCCTGCGCAAGCATCTGGCCCGCGATCTTGATTTTGCCGCTACCTGCGCGCGCAATGGTACGCGTGGCCGCCGCCGCTTCCAGCAGGGCCCGCTCGGAAATATCGTCGGAGTACGCAAAGGCCGTCTTGTCGCCAGACACGGCACGCACGCCCACACCCTGGTCGATGGAAAAACTGCCCGTCTTGACGATGCCCTCTTCCAGGCTCCAGCCTTCGCTCTTGGTCGACTGGAAGTACAGGTCGGCATAGTCGACCTTGTGCGTAAACATCGTGCCCAGGGCTTTCAACAGCTTGTCTTCATCCAGGCCGAACGGCGTGAGCAGGATATCGCGCGCCACAGCCAGGCTGGACAGATTGGGTTCAAATGGGATCATGGTTCTTTCTCACAATTCAATTCACATGGTGCGGTGCGCCAGGGCGGGCAGCGACTCGCGCACGCCGGCCAGGAACACCAGGTCGATCTCGCCGCTGACCACGCCCTCGCCTTCGGGCAGCACGGCTTTCACTTCGCCCCACGGGTCGATCAGCATGCTGTGGCCCCAGGTGCGGCGGCCGTTCGGATGCAAGCCGCCTTGCGCCGAGGCCAGCACATAGCACTGGTTTTCGATGGCGCGCGCGCGCAGCAGCACTTCCCAGTGGGCGCTGCCCGTCGTATGGGTAAACGCGGCCGGCACGACGATCAGCGCGCAATCGCCCATGGCGCGGTACAGCTCGGGAAAGCGCAGGTCATAGCAGATGGACAGGCCGACCCGACCGAACGGCGTCTCGATCGAGCGCACCTGCGCGCCCGGCACGATGGTGCGCGATTCATTGTACGACTCGGTGCCGCGCGTAAAACCGAACAGGTGGATCTTGTCGTAGCGCCCGGCCGGCGCGCCTTGCGGGTCGTACACCAGCGTCGTATTGAGTACCTTGCCCTCCTCGCCGGAAATCAGGGGCAAGGTGCCGCCGATCAGCCAGATGCCGTGCTGGCGCGCCATCTGCGCCATGCCATCCTGGATGGGGCCGCTGCCGGGCTGTTCCGCGTGGGCCAGCTTGTCCGTTTCCTGCTTGCCCATGATGGCCCAGTATTCGGGCAGCACCACCAGCTGCGCGCCACCGGCGGCGGCCTGCGCCACGAGCCGGCGCGCCGTGGCCAGGTTGTCTTCCACGGAAGGCGAGGAAATCATTTGTACTGCTGCGACTGTATGCATCATTGCCACCTCTTATCCATTCGAACGCCTCGCCTATTTCGCCACGGCCTCCACGGCTTCAGCGGCAGGCACGGCGACAGGTTCCAATTTACCACCATCGAGCTTGGTCACGACGGGCGATTTCCACGGGCCGGCGATCTGCATGTGGTAAGTGAGCGCCTTCATCACGGGAGCGCGCAGGAACAATTGCGCCAGGAAACTGCCCAGGCCGATGACGGGGTTGACGGCCAGCGCGTACACGAGCGGCCCCGTGCCCAGGTTAAATTCGGGGATCACCACCACGTGCAAATTCGTCGTTTCATTGGCGATATCGGCCGTACCATCCATCAGCACGGTGGCCGCCACGCCATGCATCTTGAGGTTGTCCGTGGTCACGACGCCGCGCTTGATGCTGGCGTTGGCCGTGATGCCGTCGAAGGCCAGGCCTTCGGAAAACACGTCGTGGAAATCGAGTTTCAGCAAACGGGGCAAGGCTTGCAGGCTGAGCACGCCCAACAGCTTGGCCGCGCCCGGATCCTGCTTGAGGAACTGGCCCGATTCCACGTTCATCTCGATCTGCCCCGACAAGGTGGGAATGTCGAGCGAATACGGCAAGCCATTCCAGGCGATGTCACCGCTCAGGCGGCCCTTGCCGCGACGCACCGTATCGGCAAAGCCGAAGCGGTCGAGCAACTTGCCCGCATCGACGATATCGAGGCCAAAACGCAGGCTGGTCGTGCTTTGCCCATCCTTGATGACCCATTTGCCATTGCCGCTCAGCGCGCCATCGGGGTTTGACAGCTGCAGCTTACCCACGCGCCATTCTCTCCCGCCCGCCGCCATGGTGTTATAGGCCTGCAATTCCAGCCGGCCGATCTTCTTGTTGAACAGTTCAAACTGCTCGGCGACGATATCGAGCGAAGGGATCGACTGGGCGCCGCTTTTTCCTTCCAACAGATTCTTCACGTCATTGGCGGCCGACTCGGGAATGATCAGCGACGACAGGCGCGCCGTCATCTTGCCCAGGCCGGACGGCGTTTCCAGCCACGTCACATAGCCGGACACCTGCTTCGCGTCAATATTGGCTTGCCACACATCCTTTTGATGGGTGGCGCCCACGACCACGTTTTCCAGCTTGCGCTCGCCCAGCATCAGTTCGCTGGCACGGGCCGCCATCATGTCAGGCACCACGTATTGCGCAATATCGGGCGCATCATCGGCAGCGCCGCTGTCGGCGGGGGCCGTGCCGCTGCCGGCGATTTCACTGCCGGCGGCAATCCAGCTGTCCACGTCCAGGGTTTTCATGTTGACGTTGAACATCATGCCGCTGTCCGGTTCCGGCGCCGGCACATTCACGCCGATGCCGCCGCGCACCAGGCGCCAGGCATCCTTGCCCTGCTTCTGGCGCTGGTAGCGGGCAGCGATGCCGGAACCCAGCGCGATGCGGATATCGTCCGTGCGCAAGCCCGCGCCGTTGGCTGCATTGCCCGTCAGGGTGAATTTCACGGGCAGGCTGTCGCCGGCCGGCTTTTTCAGGGGGGCGGGGAAATCCAGACCCAGGCCCGTCAGCGGCGACTCGACATTGACGACCACCTGGTGGTCGCGCGCCGTGATCAGGCCGCTGTAACGGGCGCCGCCATTCAAATGTTTCGCCAGGCGCTGCAGCACGGGCGCCGGATAGGTCTTGCGCAAGCCGTCGATCGTCATGTTGCCGGCCAGTTTCACCTGGATGGAACTGTCCGGCTGCGTGCCGCCCGAAATGGCCAGCGGCCCGCCCAGCAGGCTGCCATTCAAGCCATTCAGGTTGACGCCTTTTTCGTTGAATTCGATCTTGCCCTGCGTGCCGAGCACGGGCGGCATGTCGTGGAACAGCACCACGTCGTTGCCCGCCAGCTGCAAGCTGCCCTGCACGGTCGACTCGAGCATGCGCTCTGTCGGCAAGTGCAATTTGAGGGCCAGCTTGGCATTGCCCGTTGCCGTCGTTTCATCCGTGAAATGCTCGATCCAGCCGAGCACGGGGCTGGCCGTCACGTACTTGAGGAATTCCTGCATCGGGCCGGCCGCATTGCCCTCGATATCGAGCAAGGTGTCGAAGACGGTCAGGTCGGGAATCACGGCTTTGACATTCGTCAAGGCCACGCCGCCCGTGGTGGCCGTGTCGCCGCGGATTTCCATGCGCGCCCGCTCGAACACGAAACTGCCCTTGATCTTTTCCGCCTGCGGCCACAGCGGTGCCTTGCCGGCCAGGGGGCCGCTTTCCGCAAATTCGCCGGGCGCGTAGTTCAGCGTGCCATTCTCGATCTTGCCGGCCACGCGGAAGTCGCCGCGGTTGCGCTGGGCCGGGGTGTCGGCCTTGAAAGGGAAATGTTCGAGTTCGCCGCGCAGGCGCAGGCTGACATCGCGCGCCACGCCGCCCTCCAATGCGCCCATCAGCCAGTGGCGCAGGTGCTCGGGCGTTTGCAGCGGCAGATAGCGGCCGATGGTGTTGATCTGGAAGTTGTCGATCGTGCCCGTCACATCCACCTGACCCAATTTGCTGCCGTCGAGCGGCAAACGCTGCGAACCATGCAAGGCGACCCGCATGCCTTGTTGATTAAAATCAAGCCTGTCCAGGTCAACTTGCAGCATATTGTCTGCTTGGAAAGCCCAGCGCGCCTCCATTTCGAATTGTTCGAACGGCAAGGCCGGCTCACTCAAGTAGGAGGCCAGTTGCAATACCAATCCCTGTGCATCGATATCGATCTTGCCGCCCTTGTCGCTGGCGTCGATACTGCCAGTCAAATAATCGAAACCGGGGATAGCCGGTGCGGCCGCCTGCGCGGGGTTGGTCGCCGTCTTCGCCACGGCCAGGCGCGCCGGCTGCGCATTCAGGCCCAGATCGATGAGCTTGCCACGCAAACGGTAGCTGGCCGGCGTCGCCATCTCGCCTTCCCATTGCGCAGAAAAATCCTGCAAACGCCCGCGCGGCGCCAGGGCGTCGAGGCGCTGGCGCTGCTGTTCACCCAGCGGCAGCTTGTCGGCCAATGCGGCCAGGGTCTGCAAATCGAGCGACCTGGCCGTGATTTCCGTACGCGCCGGCTTGCGCTTCGTGGCGGCAACAAAGCGTTCGGACAGGGTCGTGGGTGGCAAGCTGAGGCCATCGCGGGTTTCCACCGCAAAATTCGTCAACTCAACCTGGTGCCCATTCGCGCCAAAGGTAGGCTTGCCGTCCGGCACCTGCGCCGACAGCTCTTCTTTTGCCGAAATGCGCCCGCTGACCGACAGCAAGTCGAGCGGCGCGATATGTTCGCCCAGCTGCGCCTGCACATCCGTCAAGCCCACGTCGGCCGTGAAGCCGGCCAGGCGCGCGTGATCCAGGCTCAACCAGGCGCGCAGGGCGCCCTTGCCCTGGCTCAGTTCAAACGGATAGTCGAGATAGCGGCGCCAGGCGGCCAGGTCGGCATTTTTCAGGTCGGCGTACAGCTCACCCTTCCACATCGACACATCCGAGATGCGCGTGCTGAAAGGCGGATGTGTGAAGTGGGCGCGCACATCGATGGGCGCGGCCAGGCTGGGGGGCGGCGTGGCCTGCAAGCCCAGCCGGTGGCTGCGCCAGCGGTTGCGCAACAGCACATTGACCTGCGATAAAGCCAGCTCGGGTGTGCCGCGCGCTTCGTCCGTCCAGCGCACCTTGCCGTCGCGAATGATGATGTCATGCTGCGACAGCAGCCAGTCGGCGCCCTTGCCATCGCTGCCTTGCGTGCTGTCGATCAATACCCCGGCTACGTACAGCTTGCCATCCTTGCTGCGCCGCACGTCCAGGTCGGGCCGCGTGATTTCCAGGGTAGTAAAGCGCACGGAGCCAAGCACGCTCCACCACGACACGGTGGCCGATATGCTCGGCAGGCTCAACGCCTGGCGGCCCGCCTGGTCGCGCAGGGTCACGTCGCCAAGGAAGAGATTCGGCCGCACCCCATGCCAGGAGGCATAAATGCGCGCAATGCTGACAGGGTTGCCC
This sequence comes from Janthinobacterium sp. EB271-G4-7A, assembly GCF_020858075.1. Classification (NCBI taxonomy): domain Bacteria; kingdom Pseudomonadati; phylum Pseudomonadota; class Betaproteobacteria; order Burkholderiales; family Oxalobacteraceae; genus Janthinobacterium; species Janthinobacterium sp. EB271-G4-7A. The sequence continues at coordinate 144,090 of NZ_JACYMI010000002.1, read as the reverse complement.
AGCGCGCGGCTGGCCGCCCGCTCGATATCGCCTTTGTAGTAATCGATATTCGGCAGGATCGCGTAGCGCAGGAATAAAAACAGCACGGCGAAGGCGAAGTACGCCAGCAATACCAGTTTAATGGTAAAACCCAACACATGGTGGGTGGCCAGGTTGGCCATGCGATAGGCGGCACGCAGCCGCTGCCAGCGCAGGGCCAATGGCACATGTTCTGTCACGCTTGCTTCTGGCGGTTTTTGCATCAATAAGCTAATAAACTGGCCCGGCGTCAAATAATGGCAAAAATCGTCTGCATTCGTGGTGCGCACCTGCATCCTTGCGCTTGCGTCTGAGCAAAGCCTCCCTTACCATCGTCCGGAAGAGCACGCACTGCCGGCGGTATTGGACCGGCGGCACAATTTTACCGCATCCCCCGCCGTTCGCAGCCAAGTTAAGCAAGAACATGCACGCAGCATCCACGAGACAGTTACCGATACCATGAGCACACAGCCTTTGATCTCCGCCTCCCGTTTCTACCAGCGCTGGCTGGACGCCGCCCCCGAGCGCGCCGCGCAGGTGGCGCAACTGGTGCGCGCGCCGCTGGACGGGCTCGACTTTGCCGCCGAGTTGGCCGCCCAGGCGAATGCCGCCACGCCGCCGCTGCCGCCCGAGCGGGCCATGCGCCGCCTTCGCAACCTGCTCGTCTGCGGCCTGATCGCGCGCGATCTTGGCGGCCAGGCCGACTTGAACGAAGTCGTCACGGCCATGACGGGCTTTGCCGATTTCGCCATCCGCACGCATGTGGACGCCATCATGGCCGAAATGGTGGCCCTGCACGGCATGCCTGTCGGCGAGGAGTCCGGCGAGGAACAGGCCTTGATGGTATTGGCGATGGGCAAGCAAGGCGGCGGCGAACTGAATGTCTCGTCGGATATCGACCTGATCTTTGTCTACCCGGAAGATGGCGACACGCAAGTCACCGTGGCGGGCCAGCGCAGCCTGTCCAACCACGAGTTTTTCATTCGCATGGGCAAGAAACTGATCGCCGCCCTGGCCGAGATCACGCAGGACGGTTTTACTTTCCGCGTGGACATGGCCTTGCGTCCGAACGGCAACTCGGGGCCGCTGGCCGCCAGCCTCAGCATGGTGGAACAGTACCTGATCGTGCAAGGGCGCGAATGGGAGCGCTACGCCTGGGTCAAGGCGCGCGCCGTAACGGGCAAGGCCGAGGATATCGCCTCGCTCGACGCCATCGTGCGCCCGTTTGTCTTCCGCCGCTACCTCGATTTCGGCGTCATCGATGCCATCCGCACCATGCATGGCCAGATCCGCGCCGAGGTCAACCGCCAGGAACGGCTGCACCCGGACCGCAGCAACAACGTCAAGCTGGGACGTGGCGGCATCCGCGAAATCGAATTCCTCGCGCAAGTGTTTCAGTTGATACGGGGCGGGCGCGACGCCGAGCTGCGAGAACGTTCCACGCGCGCCACCCTGCGCACGGTGGCAGACAAGGGCTTGCTGGAGCCGGCCATCGTGGAACAGTTGCTGGGTTCCTACACCTTCCTGCGCAACCTCGAACACCGGCTGCAATACCTGGATGATGCGCAAACCCACACCCTGCCCGCGAATGACGCCGACCGCCTGACCGTGGCGCAGATGATGGGCTTGCCCGACACGCCCACCCTGCTGGCCCAGCTGGAAGCACACCGCGTATTTGTCGCCGGGCAGTTCGACGAGATGTTCAGCGACAAGAGCAGCGGCACGCCGCCGGCCGACACGGGCATCGACCCGCAAACGTCGAACGACTGCGCCGCGTCCGACCAGCAGGAAGCCATCGAAGCGCGCTTTGCCGCCCTGGGTTTCCATGAGCCCGCCGCCTGCGCGCGCCGCCTGCTGGCCACGTGGCAGGCGCCCCGTTTACAGTCCTTGCCCGAAGCGAGCCGCACGCGCCTCGTCGCCCTCGTCAATTCCGCCCTGCCCCTGATCACCGATTGCTCCGTTTCCAACGGTAATGCCAGCCAGCTGGCCACCCTGGGCCGGCTGCTCGATTTCCTGGAAGCGATTGCGCGCCGCTCGGCCTATCTGTCGCTGCTGACGGAATACCCGCATACGCTCGAGCGCGTCGTGCGCATGGTGTGCGCCAGCGGCTGGGCCGCCACCTTCCTCACGCAGCACCCGATCCTGCTCGACGAGTTGCTCGATGAGCGCATCCGCAACACGGTGCCGGACCCGGCCGCCCTGGCGCTCGACCTGCAGCGCCAGCTCGACGACGCGCCCGGCGACACGGAGCGGCAGATGGATATCCTGCGCGAAATGCACCATGCACAGCTGTTCCAGTGCCTGGCGCAAGACCTGGCGGGCGACCTGAGCGTGGAAAAACTGGCCGACTACCTGTCGCAGCTGGCCGATATCATCGTCGCGGCCACCGTGCAAGCCGTCTGGCAAACCTTGCCGACGCGCCACCGCGACGTGCCGAAATTCGCCGTCATCGCGTACGGCAAGCTGGGCGGCAAGGAACTGGGCTATGTGTCCGACCTGGACGTCATTTTCCTCTTCGACGACGACGACCAGGAAGCGCCCGGCCTGTACGCCAAGCTGGCGCAACGTTTCATTACCTGGATGACCTCGCACACGTCGGCCGGCATTCTGTTCGATATCGACATCGCCCTGCGTCCCGACGGCGCCTCGGGCATGCTGGTTTCCAGCGTGCAGGCATTCGAGCGCTACCAGGGCAGCGCAGCCTGGGTGTGGGAACACCAGGCGCTCACGCGCGCGCGCTTTTGCGCCGGAGATACCACCATCGGCAAGCATTTTGAGCGCATCCGCGACACGATCTTGCGCAAGGAGCGCCCGGAAAACGGCCCGCTCAAGGGCGAAGTGGTGGCCATGCGCAAGAAGATGCTCGATGCGCATCCGCCACGCCCGGGCAGCTTTGACTTGAAGCAGGATCCGGGCGGCATGATCGACATCGAGTTCATGGTGCAATACCTGGTGCTCCAGCATGCGGCGCAGTATCCGCAACTGACGGCCAACTCGGGCAATATCGCCCTGCTGCGCCTGTGCGGCGAACTGGGACTGATCGACGCCCAGCTGGCCGCCCTGGTCGCCGACGCCTACCGCACGCTGCGCAAGCTGCAGCACCAGTTGCGCCTGCAGGGGCAGGACCTGGCCCGCGTGGAACCGGAGCGCGTGCGCGTACATGCGGATAACGTCGTGCGCCTGTGGCAAGCCATCTTCGGCGCCGCAGCCTGAGGCCGGCCCGGGCATGCCGCTCCATTACCTGTCGCGCCTGAGCGGATCGGCGCGCGATACGCAAGCCAACCTGCAGCTGGGCTGCGTGCTGGCGCTGGTGGCGGGCGCCGTGAATGCGGGAGGTTTTCTCGCCATCGGCGGCTATACCTCGCACATGACGGGCATCGTCTCGGGCATGGCCGATGACCTGGCGCTGGGCAATATCACCGTGGCCCTGGCAGCGCTGGGCGCATGGCTGGCCTTTGTCAGCGGTGCGGCCGTCACGGCCATCATGGTGAACTGGGGCAAGCGGCGCCGGCTGCACAGCCAGTTTGCCGCCAGCCTGCTGCTGGAAGCAGCCTTGCTGTTGCTGTTCGGCTTGACGGGTAATTACCTAGCCGCCATGCCCGACGTGCTGGGCCCCGTCACCATCTTGCTGCTGTGCTTTGTGATGGGATTGCAAAACGCCATCATCACCAAGATTTCGGGCGCCGTCATCCGCACCACGCACGTGACGGGCCTGTCCACCGATATCGGCATCGAACTGGGCAAGATGGCATATTACAACCGGCGCCACCTGCCGGACCGGATGGTGAAGGTCAACCGCGGCAAGCTGAGAACGCACAGCCTGCTGATCGCCTGCTTCTTCCTCGGCGGCGTCAGCGGCGCCCTGGCCTTCAAGCACATCGGCTTTCCCGCCGCCACCATCCTGCTCGCCGCCGTGCTGACCCTGCTCTCCGGCGTGCCCGTGCTGCGCGACTTGCGCCTGCTATGGCGCTTTTACCGGCGCCGCCTGCACGCCTGGCGTTAGCAGGAATATTTTTCTTTATAGCAATAAATTACTGATTTTAATGCTAATATTTTTCTGCGTCTGGCCGGTTCACCATGCCTGCCGTGACGGCCTTTTGATTTGACACCCTACCGTTGTCCAATTGTGAAAGCGAGAAAAATGATTTCCATTAAAAAAGCCCTGTTTATCTTTGCCATCGCCGTCGGCGCCGCAGCTTCGTTCTCCAGCACGGCCGCCGTGCGCGCGTGGATTCCGTCGGAAAACTGCGACTACATCCTCAACATGTGCTACCAGGGCGTCGAGGCGTCGTGCGAGCAGTGGCGCAACCAGTGCGAACCCAAGGAATAAGCCTGGCAACAGACGAAAAAAAACGCCCCGAAGGGCGTTTTTTGTATGCTAGCCAGGAATTACTTGGCCGACATCAGTGCGACGGTGGTGTCGAGCATGCGGTTCGAGAAACCCCACTCGTTGTCGTACCACGACGATACTTTCACCAGGCGGCCCGACACTTTGGTCAGGGTCGAATCGAAGTTCGACGAAGCCGGGTTGTGGTTGAAGTCGATCGAGACCAGCGGTTCGGTCTGGTACGTCAGGATGCCTTCCAGGGCGCCTTCCGAAGCGGCCTTCATCAGGGCGTTGACTTCTTCCACGGTGGTGTCACGCTTGGCGATGAAGGACAGATCGACCAGCGACACGTTGATGGTCGGCACGCGGATGGCGAAGCCGTCCAGCTTGCCATTCAGCTCAGGCAAGACCAGGCCCACGGCGGCAGCGGCACCCGTCTTGGTCGGGATCATGCTCATGGTGGCCGAACGGGCGCGGCGCAGGTCTTCATGCATCACGTCGGACAGCACCTGGTCGTTGGTGTAGGCGTGCACGGTGGTCATCAGGCCCGTTTCGATGCCGATGGCGTCGTTGAGCGGCTTGACCAGCGGTGCCAGGCAGTTAGTGGTGCATGAAGCGTTCGAGATGACGGTGTCGGTCGATTTCAGTACCGAGTGGTTGACGCCGAACACGACGGTTGCGTCGACATCCTTGCCGCCGGGTGCCGAAATGATGACTTTTTTCGCGCCGCCCTTCAAGTGAGCCGAAGCTTTCTCTTTGGTGGTGAAGAAGCCCGTGCATTCCAGCACGACGTCCACGCCCAGCTCGCCCCATGGGATTTCAGCCGGATTGCGCTGTGCGAATACGCGGATCGGATCGCCATTGACGATCATGTTGTCGCCTTCGACGGTGACCGTGCCCGGGAACTTGCCGTGCGCGGTGTCATAGCGGGTCAGGTGGGCGTTCGATTTGGCATCGCCCAGGTCGTTGATGGCAACGATCTGGATATCCTGTTTCTTGCCGCCTTCGTAGAAAGCGCGCAACACATTACGGCCGATGCGGCCGTAGCCATTGATTGCAACTTTGATCGTCATACTCTGCTCCTGATTAAAAAAGAAGGTACATGCACGACCCTGGCAAATGCATCGCCAGGGACGTTAGAAATCAATATTAGCCAGCGATAACGGCTTTGACCTTGGCCACGACGTTCTCGACCGTGAAGCCGAAGTGCTTGAACAGCACGCCAGCCGGAGCCGATTCGCCAAACGTGTCGATACCGACCACGGCGCCTTCCAGGCCCACGTATTTGTACCAGAAGCTGGTCACACCCGCTTCGATGGCCACGCGCGGCACGCCTTTCGTCAGCACGCTGGCCTTGTAGGCTGCGTCCTGGCGGTCATACACGTCGGTCGACGGCATCGACACCACGCGCACGTTGATGCCTTCGGCGGCCAGCGCGCTGGCGGCGGCGACAGCCAGTTCCACTTCGGAACCGGTGGCGATCAGGATCGCCTTGGCATCGGCCACGTCGTTCAGCACATAGCCGCCGCGGTAGATGTTGTCGATCTGTTCGGCGCTACGCTCCTGGTACGGCAGATTCTGGCGCGAGAAGATCAGGGTCGACGGGCCATCCTTGCGGCGCACGGCGGCGCCCCAGGCAGCGGCCGACTCGACGGTGTCGCATGGACGCCAGTTGTCCAGGTTCGGGATCAGGCGCATCGACGAGACGTGCTCGACCGATTGGTGCGTCGGGCCGTCTTCGCCCAGGCCGATCGAATCGTGGGTGAACACGAAGATCGAACGCAGCTTCATCAGGGCAGCCATGCGCAGGGCATTGCGGCTGTAGTCGGAGAACGTCAGGAACGTGGCGCCGAACGGGATGTAGCCACCGTGCAAGGTGATGCCGTTCATGATGGCGCTCATGCCGAATTCGCGCACGCCATAGTTGATATGGTTGCCCGGCTGGCCCGAGCGCACGGCCACGCACTCTTTCCAGTTGGTCAGGTTCGAACCGGTCAGGTCGGCCGAACCGCCGAGGAATTCCGGCAGGGACGACGCCAGTGCCTGGATGGCGTTCTGGCTGGCCTTGCGGGTGGCGATGTTTTCTTTTTTCTCGACGCAGGAAGCGATGGCGGCCGACAGCGCCGTTTCAAACGCGGCTGGCAACTCGCCCTGCATGCGGCGCGACAATTCTGCGGCTTGCTGCGGGAATTCACGGCTGTAGGCGGCAAAGCGCTCGTTCCAGTCCGCTTCCAGCAAGGCGCCTTGTTTCTTGGCATCCCAGGCCGCGTACACGTCGGCCGGCATCTCAAATGGCGCGGCATCCCAGCCGATGTATTCGCGCACGGCAGCGATTTCCTTGTCGCCCAGCGCGGCGCCGTGGACCTTGTCGCCGCCTTGCAGGTTCGGCGAACCCTTGCCGATGATGGTCTTGCAGCAGATCAGGGTTGGCTTCGATGCGGTCTTGGCGGCGGCGATGGCGGCAGCCACGGCGGCAACATCGTGGCCATCGACGGCGCGGATGACGTTCCAGCCGTACGCTTCGAAGCGGGCCGGGGTGTCGTCCGTGAACCAGCCTTCGACTTTGCCGTCGATGGAAATGCCGTTGTCATCGTACAAGGCGATCAGCTTGTTCAAGCCCAGGGTGCCGGCCAGCGCGCACACTTCGTGCGAAATACCTTCCATCAGGCAACCGTCGCCAACGAAAGCATAAGTGTAGTGGTTGACGATGTCGTAGCCAGGCTTGTTGAATTCAGCAGCCAGCAATTGCTCCGACAGGGCCATGCCGACGGCGTTGGCGATGCCCTGGCCCAGCGGGCCGGTAGTCGTCTCGATGCCTGGCGTGATATCGACTTCCGGGTGGCCCGGGGTTTTCGAATGCATCTGGCGGAAAGCCTTGATGTCATCCATCGACAGGTCGTAACCGGTCAGGTGCAGCAGCGCGTAATGCAGCATCGAGCCGTGGCCGTTCGACAACAGGAAACGGTCGCGGTTCTGCCATTTTGGATTCGCGGGATTGTGGCGATAGTGACCACTCCACAGAGCAACTGCGATCTCGGCCATGCCCATCGGCATGCCTGGATGGCCGGAGTTGGCCTTTTGTACAGCGTCCATTGCCAGTGCGCGGATCGCATTGGCCATTTTGGTAGTCGGGAGCGTAGTTGTCATGATGGTGTGGGTCAGTCGCGAGTTTGGGATTCGTTTGCAACAGCACGGACAGGGAAGCCGGCTGCTTTCTGTGGTCAAGTATTTTACCAGACTGGGGGGCCGCAAATTAGAATTGCGGCGTACTGGCCAGCCAAATGGCTATACTTTGACGTCTTTCCACCCCACATATACCCCCGTTGAGGATTTGCATGCCGCGTTTTTTCTGCCCCCAGCCGCTCGTTGCCGGCACCACCATCGCCCTGCCGGAGGCTGTCGCCCACCATATCCAGGTCGTGCGCCTGGCGCCGGGCGATGTCATCACCCTGTTCAATGGCGAAGGCGGCGAAGTGCAAGCGAGCCTGGTGACGGTTGCCAAGCGCAGCGTGACGGCTGAAATCCAGACGCACATAGCGCGCGAAGCGGAGCTGCCCTACGCCGTGACCCTGGCGCAGGCGCTGCCGGAAGCATCCAAAATGGACTGGATCATCGAAAAAGCCATCGAACTGGGCGCGGCGGGCATCGTGCCGCTGTCGGCCCAGCGCTGCGTCGTGCGCTTGTCAAGCGAACGGGCCGAAAAAAAACTCGCGCATTGGCAAGGCATTATCGTTTCCGCTTCGGAACAATGCGGGCGCAACCGCCTGGCGCAGCTGGCACCGCTGCAGGATTTCAATAGCTGGAGTAGCCAGCAAGATTTACATAAACGCATCATTTTGACGCCGCGCGCGGAGCAGTCCCTGGCCGACTGGGCCCGCCACCAGCCGCCGCAAGCCATCACCGTGATGGTAGGACCGGAAGGCGGGTTTTCGGAGGCGGAAGAAAAGGCGGCCCTCGCCGCCGGCGCCATCGGCCTGGCCATGGGCCCGCGCATCCTGCGCACGGAAACGGCGGGCCTGACGGCATTGGCCACGCTGAGTGCCTTGTGGGGCGGGATGTAAGCAGTCAAGACTGGACGAGCAGGCAAAAAAAACCCCGCTAGCTTGCGCTAGCGGGGTTTTTCTTTTCCCCTCTTGCCGTGAGACACGGCAAGGGGTGAAAAACAAGTCAATTAAAACTTGTAGTTGTACTCGGCGGTCAGACGCACGGAACGCGGTGCGGTGTAGCTGATAACGCGGCCGTAGGTTGGGCTGACGTTCAACGAGCTGTCCACGTTGTACGTTTCGTCCAGGGTCTGCACGGTTTGCTTGTTGAGTACGTTAAATACGTCAACTTTCAATGCCAGACCTTTCACCAGTTGCGGACGGTAGGACAGATTCATGTCCAGACGCGTATCCCACGGCAGGGTGCCTTTGGAGCCGCGTGGCGAAGCAGCACCATCGCAGTAGAAGTAGACCGAACCATAGTCCACTTCGCCAGGAACGTTAGGGTTCCAGCCGAAGCAGTTCTTCGGACGACCCGAAGCCAGCAAGGCGTTCGCGCCGACAGTCCACTCAGGGTTCAGTTCATAGAAACCGAAGGCCTTGATTTGGTGCTCGCGGTTGTTTGGCAGCAAGCCGTTGGCATTCACCATCAACTCTGGATTATCCCAGGTCGACGTTGCGGCAACGTCGGTTTGGGCATTGTCCGAACGGGTTTGACCTTCGGTATTACCTTTGCTGCGCGACCACGTGTAGTTCACACGGCCATACCAGCCATCACGCATCGGATGCTCAGCAAACAGATCGATTGCCGTGTACGTACGTTTCGCTTCGTCAAAGCCCAGCTGTGCTTTGGTCAGGTGAACTTTCGTGTAGTTGCTGCGGGTACCAGCATAGTCGACCAGGAAGGTGTTGTCTTTACCTGGGTTAAACGATGCACACGAAAAGCCGGAGTAGTTCGACGTATCGATATTGTTATCAACAGCGTAAGCATCGATCAAACGGGTATCGCAGTAATCATCGATGGTGGCTTTCAATTGGCGATAAGTCACTTTCGCGCCAAAGTTCAGGCTAGGCGAAAACGCTTTTTCGAAACCGATGGTCAACTCATCCTGATACGTTGCCTTGATATCCTGGGCAACAACGGTTTTTGGATCCTTGTACTGACCCAATTCGTTGTTGACCGAGTAAACCGGTGCCAGCGATTGCAGGCCCGTCGGCTGACCGTAAGCGTCGGTACCCGTGTAGGTGTAGCCTTCACGTGTCAGTGTCGAACGGCTGCCACCGCGAACGGCAAGGTGGGTCGGGATTTGCAGAGCATAACGACCAGCGCTACCGTACACTTTCAACGAGGCATCACCGTTGACGTCCCATGCCGCGGCAAAGCGTGGCGAGATCATGTTCTTCACTTCCAGGAAGGTATCACCGTCGCCGTTGACGTTTTTAAAGCCTTCGTTACGAATGCCCAAGGTCAGCAACAGGTCCTTCGTGGTTTGCCAGCGGTCTTCCAGGTATTGTGCGCTTTGCTCGGAACGAGCATCCGTCACGCTGGAGAACAGGCGCTTGCTGACCCAGTAACCCTGGGAAGCCAGCAGACCAGGATTGTTCGAGGTCTTCACGGTGCTACCACCCAACTGCAGCGGCACAGTACCGTCACCAACACCGTTTTTACGGGTTTGGCCATACACCCAGATACCGCCGCCGCCATAGATGTCACCGACGTTGGTCGAGGTCAGCTTGTTGTCATCCAAACCGCCACGGATGGTGTGGTTGCCAATCTTGTATTCCAGATCCAGACGGGTAGACTTGATTTTGCTGGCCGAGTCGTTAGCGGAAACAGCACCGTTCAAGGTTTGCGGGCTGCTGTAGTTCAAGCCAGGCGCGCGGACATTGCTGGCGGCGCTGATCTGGAACAGATCCGCAGGTGCGGTACCGATCGGATCATAAACAGCCGAGTTCGGCGTTTTGCTTTGACCGTACAGGGCATTGACCGTCAAGTTTTCAGTCAGGTTACCCGTGTAGCGAATAATTTGCGTTTCTGCACCAACCGATGGCGAGAAGTCTTCGCTGTTCTTGTAGTGCTGCGATGCGGTCTTGGCAAGACGACGGCTGTTCGTGTAGTCGTAGCCATACAATTGACGGTCGGTCTTGGCTTCGTCGCCCAGCAACGTCATTTCCAGACGGTGATCATCCGTGATATTCCAGTCAAACTTCGCCATGTAGCGGTCGATCTTGTGCTGGTTCGACTGCCAGCCAGTGGTGGCGTTCGATGCCGAGGTACGGGTACCCAGCGCGGCGTCGGTATCGAGACTGCGCGATTCAAACGCGGCAAACATGAACAGTTTGTCTTTGATGATCGGGCCACCCACATAGGCGCCATACGTCTTTTCCGAGCGCGAGCTGTCGTTGCGGCGCAGGTACAGCGTATTGTCGGTCGCGGCGTTCGAGGTCGCGCCCGTATTCGGGTAGTAATAGTCTTTTGGCGTCGAGCGCAAACCGTTAGGCTCGATGGCAACCTGGGCACCGAATTCCCAGTTGTTGGTACCGCTCTTCGTCGTGACGTTGACCACGCCGCCAACCGAACGGCCAAACTCGGCGCCGAAGCCGCCGGTCAGGATCTGTGCCTGGGCGATCGCGCCGAATGGCAGTTCCGATGCGCCCAATTGGGTCAGCGGATTGGTAACTGGGAAACCATTGATGTAATACGCATTTTCCGAAGCGCCGCCGCCGCCGAACGATGCGCCGGCAGAGTAACGGGAGTCAGCACGGGTCGTGTTAGGCGCCAACTGAATGATCGCGGCAACGTTTTGCGCGATAGGCAATTTTGCCAGTTCTTTGGCGGTAAACGTCGCGCCATTGTTCGAGCTCGAAACGTCGATGCGACTACGACGACCGGTAACCTGCACTGCCTGTACCGCGCTGCTGGCGAACGATGCATCAACGCCTTGACCCACGATAACATCGGTTTCGACGGTGTTGACGGTCTTGCCGTCGCGCACCAAGTCAATCTTGTAATGGCCTGGAGCCATGCCCGACGCAAAATAGCGACCCTCGGCATCGACCGTCACGGTACGTTTGGTACCAGTACCGATATTTTGCAAGACAACGGAAGCGCCAGCGGCTGCGCCATCGACCGTACCGTAAATATTACCGGCAGCGTTAGATTGCGCCATTGCGACAGGAACGACAGCTGCAGTCACCGCAGTCGCACTAAATGCAATCGCCAATGCACGCACTAAGACAGTTTTTCTAAACATGTGATTTCCTAATTATAGTTAAGCTTTTCTCGTGGATCAGCTTGGATAGAATGCATACAACAAATCACGGTCAATATTATTTTAAGTCCCGATTTTCCCCACTCCGTCATTTTATGACAGGTCATATAGTCCTATAGCCGGTCCCCTAGCTAGCTGACTAGACAACATATGGAAACATATGCAAACCTTAACTGTCAACAAACAGAACAGAATGGTGCGCAGAAACAACACACCTGCACAAAAAAGGTCAGAAAAAATAAACACACCCAAAAATGGTGCGGCAATGCACAATTTTGATGCGTGGAAAAGGCATAAAAATGCATATGCAATTACGTTTTTAGCGCGTTGCCAGCTCTTGCATGTATGAAAAAAGGGAGGAGTGCGGCCGCAGGAAGCGGTTATGTGCGAGTGCGCAAATAGAGACCCGCTGCCCGCCACGCACCGCCCAAAACCTCACGAATAGGGGGTACGCTGACGGGGATCGAACGAAATATGCAGCCGCTATCAGATGGCTAAACGTTTCTGCTCTGGAGTAGGATTCAAAATAAATGAATTATCATTTAAATAATTATTTCTTTTTATATGCAATACGCTTCATCTCTTGCAGGTTGCGCAAGTTTCTCTCTTCCTGATCATTATCATTTTCCAATTTCACCAACTGGGCTTTATGTTGCGCATTGCTGTTATAAACAAATTCTTCAGTATCTTTTTTCCAGCGAACATTATCGGCAATGATTCCATCCGCGACCTTCTGGCTGTCATTTGCTATTTTTTTATACGTCTCAGAAATCAGTACATCTGCCTTGACAAATTCCTCATTGCTCATCAGCTTAAGGATATCTGGCGGAATAGTATTTGTTATTGGCATCGCCGCATTCAGATTCTTTACGAAACGCCCATAACAATCCACCCATGCATTAACGGCAGAATTCACCGAAGTAATTTCAGTATTTTTAGTAGACACCTTGGGAATTACTGGATGGGTACAATTAAATTTTCCATAGGCGACATTGGCACCGTCAAAGTTGGTGGTGTAGTAAGCGATGTCGGTTTTGCGTGCGCTCCGTTGTTGCACCAGATCCAGTGATGCGGCCGCTTCCGGGTTGCCGCTGGCAGCAGCCTGCTTGAGCCAGTACGTCGCCTGCGCTACGTCCTCTGTCGTGCCTTCACCAAAACCGTACATTTCACCCAGCTGCAATTGCGCGGCACTGTTACCCTGCTTAGCCAATTTCGTGAACTTCTGGAACGCAGTTGAAAAATCCTTGGCTTCCCACGACTTCTGAGCATCGGCAAGGTCATCTGCATGTACAGCCCCGAATGCCATCATTAAGCAAAAGCTGAGTGTAATTTTTTTCATCTTGACGTCCACTAGAAAGTTGATCGGAATAAAAGAATTTTCTGCTGGCAGGTTCGTTGCTCGTACGGAAACAGTAGCAGTTCCCAGAAGGCAAATACAGCCCGACGAGTGCTTTAATCGTAGCTCAGAAATACGGGTTCCGCAATTAATAAGTTTGGCAAAAGGATCACATTTTTACGGCACTGTTAAATAAAAAAGACAAGCAAACCGTCACACCTCGTTAACTATTTATATTGTTTACACACAACCGAACCATCCATGGCAAATCGACGACGACGCAGCCGTCATGCAACGTCCGCCCCACATACCCGCCAGCCATCATTGACATGCTCTGCAAATAGCAGCGCTAGGGGTAAAATAGCGCCTGGACTGCGCTCTTCCCTCCCTGGCAAAACCTTCTCATCGCAAGTTATGGTTGGCAAGGTGCAACAGCTTGCCAGGCAGTCTTTGCGTGCTTTATTCATGGGGCCTAGATAGCCCCCAACCTTGGACCCATCATTATGTTGCGACTCAACGAAGTAAAACTCCCCCTCGAACACGACGAAGCGGCCCTGCCCGCCGCCATCCTGGCGCGCCTGGGCATAGCCGCCGCCGATTTGCTCGGCTTTACCGTCTTCAAACGCAGCTATGACGCGCGCAAGCGCAGCGCCGTGGTGCTGATTTACTCGCTGCACGTTGAAGTCAGGAACGAGGCCGCCGTGCTGGCGCGCCTGCAGCACGATGTGCACCTGATGCCCGCGCCCGACACCGACTATAAATTCGTCGCCGGCGGCGAACAGCTGGCCGGCCACACCAATGAACCGCGCCCCATCGTCATCGGCACGGGCCCCTGCGGCTTGTTCGTGGCGCTGATCCTGGCGCAGATGGGCTTGCGCCCCCTCATCCTGGAGCGGGGCAAGCAGGTGCGCGAACGCACGGTCGACACCTTCGGCTTCTGGCGCAAGCGCGAACTGAACCCGGAATCGAACGTGCAGTTCGGCGAAGGCGGCGCCGGCACCTTTTCCGACGGCAAGCTGTACAGCCAGATCAAGGACCCCAAGCACTACGGCCGCAAGGTCTTGACGGAATTCGTGAAGGCGGGCGCGCCTGAAGAAATCATGTACGTGAGCAAACCGCACATCGGCACCTTCCGCCTGGTCAAGATGGTGGAAGAAATGCGCGCCAATATCGAACGGCTGGGCGGCGAATATCGCTTCAGCAGCAAAGTGGTCGATCTCGACATCGTGCCAGGCAGCGATGGCGGCCAGGTGCGTGGCGTGGTGCTGGACAATGGCGAAACCATCGCCAGCAACCACGTCGTGCTGGCCATCGGCCACAGCGCGCGCGACACCTTCGAGATGCTGCACCGCCGCGGCGTGTACATCGAAGCGAAACCGTTTTCGATCGGCTTCCGCGTGGAACACCCGCAATCCCTGATCGACAGCTGCCGCTTCGGACCCAGCGCGGGCCACCCGATCCTGGGCGCGGCCGACTACAAGCTGGTACACCATGCCAGCAATGGCCGTTCCGTCTACAGCTTCTGCATGTGCCCGGGCGGCACCGTGGTGGCGGCCGCGTCGGAACCGGGGCGCCTGGTGACGAACGGCATGAGCCAGTATTCGCGCAACGAGCGCAACGCCAACAGCGCCATCGTGGTCGGCATCACGCCGGCCGACTACCCGGGCGACCCGCTGGCCGGCATCGCCCTGCAACGCGAACTGGAAGAGCGCGCGTTTGCCCTGGGAGGCGGCAACTACGATGCGCCAGGGCAATTGGTCGGCGACTTCGTCGCAGGCCGCGCCTCGACCGAATTTGGCAGCGTGGTGCCATCGTACAAGCCGGCCGTACACTTGACGGACCTGGCGCCATCACTGCCCGAATACGCGATCACGGCCCTGCGCGAAGCGTTTCCGGCGTTCAACAAGCAGATCAAGGGCTATTACAAGGCCGACGCCGTGCTGACGGGCGTGGAAACGCGCACCTCTTCGCCGATCCGCATCAAGCGCCGCGACGACGACCTGCAAAGCCTGAATACACGGGGACTGTTCCCCGCGGGCGAAGGCGCCGGCTATGCGGGCGGCATCCTGTCGGCGGCCGTCGATGGCATCAAGGTGGCTGAAGCGGTGGCGCTGTCGATGGCGGCACGCGGCTAAGCACGCTGTCCCCGCCCTGCAGCGTGACGAAAAAAAACCGGCACCATGTGCCGGTTTTTTTACGCCTGCGCGCTGCTTAAAACTTGTACGAGGCATTCAGGTAGCCAGTGCGGCCGCGCGGATCGTAGTAGCGGTCGTCATAGCCGAATTGCTGGCCGCGGTTCGCGCCGGACGTCGATGGCACGAATGGCGGGCTCTTGTCGGTCAAGTTCAGCACGCCTGCGGTGAGGACCCAGCTCTTGCTGGGCGTCCATACCGTTTGCCAGTCGAGCGTCGAATAGAAGCCCACTTTCATTCGGATCTTTTCCTGGCCCGTCACGGCGCCCGAAGCGTCAAGCACATCGACCGACGTTTCCTGGTCCTTGTAGCCGGACAGGAAGTTGACCGTCAGCGAATTGGCCCAGTTGCCCGTTTTCAGGGTATTCGTCCACTGGCCGCGCGTGCGGAAAGTCACCGTGCCCAGATCGGCAAAGTTGCCCAGCGCCGAATAATATTGGCCATCGCGTTCCAGCTGCACATCCTCGCGCAGCATCTGCGTCGCATTCAGCTGCGACGTGAACAGGCCGATGCCGGAGCGGTAACGGGCGCTGACGTCGATATCGACGCCGGTGGCAAACGATTTACCGAGGTTCTGGTTATCCGCCAGGAAGGCCAGGTAGGTCGTCCCCGTGCCCACGTCCTTGTTGACGCCCCAGGATTTCGGGAAGTTGGCCGGATTGGCGAATACCAGCTGTTCCGTCAGCTGGCCGAAGGAATCGCGGATCTGCACATGCCACAGGTCGGCGCCCAGGGTGATGGCGCTGATCGGCTCGTAACGGAAACCGATGGTCGCCTGTTTCGATTTCTCGGGCTGCAAGTCGCGGTTGCCGCCGGCCAGCTGATCGTACTGGCGATTGCCTGGCTGGCATTGTGCATTCAGGCGCGTGGCGATGGCTTGCAAGGCTGGCGAGCACGTGTACTTGTCGCTGGTGACACCATAGCCGCGCTGCAAGGCATTCACTTGCGGCACGGTCGGCGCATGGAAGCCATTACCGACCGAACCGCGGATCAGCAAGGTGGGCGCCGGCGTCCACTTGAAGCTGGCCTTGGCCGTGGTGGCGCCGCCGAAGTCCGAGAAGTCATCGAAACGCAAGGCCGCACCCAGTTCCAGTTCTTTCAGCACAGGTGCGATAACTTCGCCAAAGATGCCCTTCGAGGTGCGGCTGGCGCTGTATGGCTGGCTGCTGGCCGCGTCGCCGAAACGCTGGTCGCATTCCAGGCCCGTCGTACCGCCGCACAAAGTGCCTTTTACGGGATCGGCCAGGATGCCTTGCGCAAACGGGCTCGGCTTGGCCGAGAATTCCTCGCGGTTGATGTTGGCGCCCACGCCCAACATCATGGCGCCGCCAGCCAGACGCCGCACTTCCGTCGACCCATTCAAATTGATGGTTTGCAAGCGCGAGGTGCCGCCATCCCAGTAACCGGAGAAAGTGGCGCTTTTGATGGCTTCCTGCGCCGCAGTGGACTGCTTGCCCGGGCCGACGAAGGGGTCGAGCAAGCCGCTTGACGTGAGATTGTTGACGGCGATGGCGCCAGGATAGCCGGAAATACTGCCTTTTACGCGGCTTTCCGAGAAGTTGTACGAGGCGTTGTAATCCCAGCCGGCAGCGACGCCGCGCGTACCGACCACCACGCTGGCGAAGTCAGCCGTATCCTTCGAGGTACGCTGGCCCATGTCGAACAGCCGGTAAAAAGCCGTGCTGTCGCCAGTAATACCGATTGGCAATAAATACTTGTCATGCAGGGGCGTGCCTGCATCCACGGCAATGGCGCCAGGGACGGGCGCGATGCGCGAGGTTTGCTTGGTGCGCGACAGCAGCACGTCCGCAAACACTTCGTGGCCGGCAATCTTGAAGGTGCCAGAGGCCATGAAGTTGTCACGCTTGCGTTCCGGATAGATTTCCAGATCCTTGGTGAAATCGTAGCCGCAGTAGTCATCGACCAGGCCGCTGCCATCGTTATACGGTTCGATCACGCGGAACGTCTTCTCGGGACAGGACCCGTTGCTCTTCTGGAAAGGACTGATCAACTGGCCATTGTCATCGGTGGCGTTGGCCGGAATCGGGCTGGCCGAGAATTGCTGCTTCTGATAGCGCTTGCCGTTGGCCGAAAATTGCACCTTGCCCGTGCTGGCGAACTTGCGGTCGACGGAAGCGAGCTTGTCGCGCTCGTCGTGGCCAAAGGTCAGCACCACATTGTAGCCATCGTCTTCCAGGTTGCCAAAGCCCTTGGTGGCGCTGATGCGTTTCTCGCGCGCACCGTTTTTTGGTGCGGAATAGCCGATGGACACATCGCCTTCTGTCGTGTCGTGCTTGGTAATGAAGTTGACCACGCCGGCAATGGCGTCGGCGCCGTACAGCGCGGAAGCGCCGTCAGTCAGCAGTTCGACGCGCTGAATGGCTGAAATGGGAATCGAATTCAAATCGAAACCGGCGGCAAAACCGGTCAGCGTCTGGCCGCCGAACTGGGCCAGGCGCTTGCCGTTCAGCAAGACGAGCGTACGCGTCTCACCCACGTTATGCACGGAAATACCGGAGAAACCAAAGGTGCTGCCGCCCACCGAGGAACTTTCACTGGTGGCGCCCTGGGCGGAAGAGAGTTTCTTGACCAGATCGGTGACCGAGGTGGCACCCGAGGTTCGGATGGCTTCAGCGGTCAGGACGGTGACCGGCAAGGCGCCTTCGGCGGCGATGCGCTTGATCGACGAGCCCGTGACTTCCACGCGCTGGATCTGCGTATCGGCCCCTTGCGCATCCTGCGCGATCGCCGACTGTGACGCAACGGACAGCGCCGCTGCCACGCCGCCAGCGCAAACGATGCGCACGGCATGGGAGATGACGGTTTCTTTAAGCATGGTGACCCCTTTTCATTGTACGTTATACAAGCAACGGATCTGGTATCCGCACTGCAGTCGTTCACTTCAAGGCACTCTTGCACCGCACATTTTTCAGGTCCCGGCCCCAGCAGGGAGCTCCACGTATTTGCGCGGAAAAAGACACTAGACAACTGAAAGTTAACTTGGAAACTACATAGAATCACAATGCCAATCTTGGTGTCAACAGAACTCAGCACGTGTATGGCGTGCATACAACATTGTGAAAACAAAGGAGGATGGATCAAGCAGGCCACCTGGAGGTGGCGCAAACGCAGGCCTGGTCAGCAGCCTAGCCGGCCAGCGGCAGCCTGATCTGTATATGACAGCCGGGAGTGCTGTCGATGGCGCACACCTGGCCGCCCAGTTGCTGCACGATCGTGTAGACGATGTGCATGCCCAGGCCGGAGCCGCCCTGGCCCCGCTTGGTAGTGAAAAACGGTTCAAACATATGCTCGCGCACGGCCGGCGCGAGGCCGATGCCGTCGTCGGAAAAATCCAGCAGCAGCCAGCGCGCAGGCGCGTCAGTGCCATCCGCCTCGATGCGCGCGCGTATCGTGATGCGCCCCGGCCCGCCTTGCGGATAGCCATGGCGGGCGCTGTTCATCAGCAGGTTCGAGAGGATTTGCGACAGCTTGCCGGCCGCCAGGCGCACCTGGCAATCGGGGGCGATATCGAGTTCCACGCCGAGCGCCGCCTTGCGCAGTTCCGGACTGTGCGCCGATACCAGGCCGTGCACATAGTCGTGCAGGGCCAGGTCGGCCACGTATTCGCTGACCTGGTCCACTGCCAGCTGCTTGAAATTGCCGATCAGGTCGGCAGCGCGCGCCAGGTTGCGCTCGACCAGGGCGGCCGCGCCTTTCAAGGATTCGGCAATGTCGATCAGTTCGGCGCGGCTGACCTTGGCGCCGCCCAGCAGCTGTACCAGCTGGTCGGCATAGCTGCCCATGCTCGACGCCGCCGTCAGCGCCACGCCGATGGGCGTGTTGACTTCATGCGAGACGCCGGCCACCAGCGAACCGAGCGCCGCCATCTGTTCCTGCTCGATCAGGTTCGCTTGCGCCGCCAGCAGCGACTCGGTGCGCACGCGCACGATTTCTTCCAGCTGCTGGGTGCGCTCCTGGTGCTGCAGCTCGGCCGCGCCGCGCGCCGAGAAGATCGACAGCAGCAGCAGCGCCAGCAAGCGCTTGTTTTCATCGATGGGCCGCGTGTCGATGGCCGACAGGATGCCCAGGGTCTTGCCATCGGTATCGATCAGCGGCATGCCGACATAGCTTTCCGCCCGCATGTCGACGAGGAGGCTATCGAATGGAAAGCGACGCTGGATGTCGCTGCCATGAAAACACATGCTCTGGCAAGTCACGTCCTGGCAAGGCGTGTGCTGCAGGCTGTATTCGATATTCGGCTGGTAGCCGTCGCCGCCCCACAGGGCGAGGGTGCGGATGCCTTCGCTGCCGTCGTCCAGGCGCACCAGCCGCCCGGCGATCACATAGCGCACGTCGAGCGCTTCGGCCAGGTCCTTGACGAGGATGCGCAGGAAGTCGTCGCCACGGGCATGCGCCGTCGAGGCGGTAATCGAGCGCAGCGCCGCTTCCGCCAAGGTGCGCCGCTGCTCGGCATCGAACAGGGGTTCTTGCGAATTCACATCAAACAACGGAATACTCATGAATGCTCCTGCGCAGCACCGGAAGCGCAGGCACACTTGCCGGCGCGGCGACTCTCAGCCATGGCCCGCCCCAGCGGACCTGCCGCGATTGTACCCCTGGCTATTGTTTAATAATACAGATACACAGGAATTTTTTATAGCCAGCCGGAACGCTTGAACAAGTAATACATATAACCGCAGACACAGCTCATCACTGCCACGGCGGCCGGGTAGCCATAATGCCAGTCCAGCTCCGGCATGAACTTGAAGTTCATGCCCCAGATGCCGGCAAACGCCGTGAACACGGCGAAAATAGCGGCCCAGGCCGCCAATTGCTTGTTCACTTCGCTCTCGTCGATGGCCACCATCGACAGATTCACCTGAATCGCCGTGCTGATCGTGTCGCGGATCGTGTCGAGCGTGCCGTTGATGCGTGCCAGATGGTCATGCACGTCACGGAAATACTCCTGGGTATCGTGGCACAGGGGCGGCACGCGGCCGCCATGCAGCTTGCCCACCGCTTCCATCAGGGGCGCCACCACGTGGCGCAAGACCATGACCTTGCGCTTCAATTGATACAGGCGTTCGATATTGTCGCGCTCGGTGCCACGGTCGAAGATGCGGTCCTCGATCAGTTCCAGTTCCGATTCCAGCGCGTCGAGCACGGGAAAGTAACGGTCGACGACGGCGTCCATCAGCGCATACAGCACAAAGGCGGAGCCCTGACGCAGCAAGTGCGGTTCACGCTCGGCGCGCGCACGGACGCCAAGGAACCCTTGCGAGCTGTTGCTGCGCGACGAAAGCACGTAATTGGCGCCCACGAAAATGTCGACTTCGCCCAACACCAGTTCGTTCTCGACCATTTCCACAGTTTTCACGACGGCAAACAGGGAATCGCCATATTCCTCGATCTTCGGGCGCTGGTGACCCCGTTGCGCGTCTTCCACCGCCAGTTCATGCAGGCAAAACTCGTGCTGCATCTGTTTCAGCTCGTCCGGCGTAGCGTCGAGCAGGGCTACCCAGACGAAGCAATCGGGGCGCTCGACGTAGTCGCTGATGTCGTCGATCGGCAAGTCGGCCAGTTTTTTGCCATCCTGGTAGGCCACGCAGTTTATGAGCATGCTATTCCACAGTTCAAGTTAACACCGGACGAAACAGTCCGGCAGGCGCCAGCTTACCTTATCGCCTGCTGTGGGTGTTGTGGCGTGCAAGGAACACCGCAAGAAAAAGCGGACGGGGGGAGCCCCCGTCCGGCAAGACGTCAATCTTCCTTGGCGCCGTCGATGCCCAGTTCGGATATCTTGCGGGTGATGGTGTTGCGGCCGATGCCCAGGCGCACGGCGGCATCGTTCTTGCGCCCGTGCGTATGCTTGAGCGCCGTCTTGATCAGGGCCGACTCGAACTGGCGTCCCAGCACGGCCATGACCTCCTGCTGCCCTGCCCCCAGCATGCCGGCCGCCTGCAATTCCAGTAAACCGATCCAGCCCGGCGGCGCGCCGTTGGCGGGTGCGGCCGCCTCGAAGACCTGGCCGCCATGCGGATGAGCCACGGCCGCCGGCGCAGCTTCGCCCGCCGCCGCGGTGGCCGCGCCATCGCCCTGCCCCTGCGTCAATTCCAGCGGCAAGTCCTTGATTTCCACCGTCTGGCCCGGCGCCATGACGGTGATCCAGTTGCACAGGTTTTCCAGCTGGCGCACATTGCCGGGCAAATCGAGGCTGCTGAGGAACTGCATCGTCGGCTCGCTCATGCGCTTGGCTTCCACACCCAGCTGGCGCGCGCTTTGCACCAGGAAGTGGCGCACCAGGATGGGGATATCCTCGCGCCGCTCCCTCAAACTGGGCAGGCGCAGGCGGATCACGTTCAGGCGGTGATACAAGTCTTCGCGGAACAGGCCGTCGCGCACGCGCTGCTCGAGATTCTGGTGCGTGGCGGTAATGACGCGCACGTTCGCCTTCATGGGCTGATGCCCGCCGACGCGGTAGAAATGGCCGTCGGACAGCACGCGCAGCAAGCGGGTCTGCAGGTCGAACGGCATGTCGCCGATTTCATCGAGGAACAAAGTGCCGTTCTCGGCTTGCTCGAAGCGGCCCCGGCGCGTCGTTTGCGCGCCCGTAAATGCGCCCCGTTCGTGGCCGAACAGTTCGGACTCCAGCAAATCCTTCGGGATCGCCGCCGTGTTCAGGGCAATGAAAGGCTGCGCCGCGCGTGGGCTGTGCTTGTGCAGCGCGCGCGCCACGAGTTCCTTGCCGGAACCGGATTCACCCGTGATCAGCACCGTCACATTCGATTGCGACAAGCGGCCGATGGCGCGGAAGACTTCCTGCATGGCCGGCGCCTGGCCGAGGATTTCCGGCGTCTCCGACGGGCCCGACTCGACGCTGGTCTCGCGCAGGCTTTCTTCCAGCGCGCGGCGGATCAGCTCGACGGCCTTGTCGATATCGAAGGGTTTCGCCAGGTATTCGAAGGCGCCGCCCTGGAAGGCTGCGACGGCCGAATCGAGGTCGGAAAAGGCCGTGATGATGATGACCGGCAAGCCGGGAAAACGCGACTTGACCGTCTGCAGCAATTCCAGGCCGGATGCGCCCGGCATGCGGATATCGGACACGAGCACTTGCGGCGTGTCAAATTCCAGTGCGGCGATGGCGTCGCGCGCATTGGCAAAACTCTTGGTGGCGAGATTTTCCCGCGCCAGGGCTTTTTCCAGCACCCAGCGGATTGATTCGTCGTCGTCAACTATCCAGATTGGCTTCATTAGTGTGTGCGTCCCGCAATGGATTTCATGGGTGGGATACCTCCTCGCTTATGGCAAGGGTAGAACGATCCTGAAATCGGTGTATCCAGGCCGGCTTTCGCACTCGATCACGCCCAGGTGCTGTTGCACGAAGGTTTGCGCCAAGGTCAGTCCCAACCCGCTGCCGCCTTCCCTGCCCGACACCAGCGGGTAGAAAATCCGGTCGCGGATCTGGGGTGCGATGCCCGGTCCATTGTCAATGATATGCAAGTCTAATGCCAGGCCGTAACGGACCTTGGCCAAGGTCACCTGGCGCGCCACGCGCGTCTTGAAAATCAGCTCCGCATCGCCCGCCTCGATGCGCTCGGCCAGGGCTTGCGCCGCGTTGTGCGCGATGTTGAGCACGGTTTGTATCAATTGTTCCTTGTCGCCGCGAAACTCGGGGATCGAGGCATCGTAATCGCGCGAAATAGTCAAGCCACTGGGAAATTCGGCCAGGATCAGGCTGCGCACGCGCTCGCACACTTCGTGGATATTCACGTCGCCCACGATATGCGGGCGGCGGTGCGGCGCCAGCAGGCGGTCGACCAGGGTTTGCAGGCGGTCCGCTTCCTTGATGATGACTTGCGTGTATTCGCGCAGCTCGCTCAGGTGCAGGGCCGGCAATTCCAGCTCCAGCAGCTGGGCCGCGCCGCGGATGCCGCCCAGCGGGTTCTTGATTTCATGCGCCAGGTTGCGGATCAGCTCCTTGTTGACCTGGCTCTGGTCGAGGATGCGCTCCTCGCGGTCGAGCTTTAGCTGCTGCACGTTTTCGCGCAGCTCGATCAGCACGCCGTCGCGCGGCGCGTCGAGCGCGCTGATGATGCTGTGCACACGCAGCGGTTCGCGCCCCAGGCGTTCCAGGCTCAGGTCCTGCCGCAAGTCGGAAAATTTATGTTCGAGCGCCTGCGCGCAAATACCGGACAGCTCGTCGGGATTGAGGAACAGCGCCGTCAGCTTTTGCCGCGACAGGGCTTTCAATGAGCTTTCCAGCAGGTTTTCCGCCGCCGCGTTGGCATAGCTGATGCGGCCGTCGCCGTCGAGCAGGATCACGGCTGAAGCGAGCAAATCAAGGCCGGCCAGGTGGGCGGGACGGCTGGAATGGTTGTCTGGTGTCATGTGCTTTACCGAATATTCGCGATCTCGCGTTTCAGGGCCTCGACGTTCTGCTGTGTTCGGCTAATGTTGTCCTTCAATTGCGCCACCCGTTCCTGGTATTTCGCATAGTTGCGCTCATTGCCCTGACGCTCGGGCTGGCCGGCGTTGAACTCCAGGCGCTGTGCCGCCAATTTCAGCTCTTCGCTGCGCAATTCGTCCTGCAGGATCTGGCGCCGGTCCAGGTCGCGCGCGCGCTGCTCGGCGCCATCGACCTTGGGAAACGCGCCGGCGGCAGGCGCCGCCGTGGCCGCCGCCTGCATGGCGGGCCGGGCAGGCGCGCCGGCCAGCGGCGCCGTCTTGCGTGGCGGCTCCGTCATGGCGCCCGGTAAATCGAGCAACTGGCAATGCGCGCCAGCCCGCTTGTCCGTGTACGTCTTGTGTCCTTGCGCATCGGCGCACACATACAGCTGCCCGTGCGCCTGTGCCGCCGCGCCCAGCAATCCTGCCATCAGCGCCATTCTGTAATGCTTGGTCAATCTTCACTCCTGTCGGCACATGCCGCATCGTTCCTGGGCCGACTATACAACACCGCACGATCACCGCCTTGGCGTACTGCATAAAAAAACGCGGGCAAGACCATCGCCTCACCCGCGTTTTTTATTCACTACCGGCACATTGCCGGCATGGCGCCATTACAGCGAGTAGTACATGTCGAACTCGGCAGGATGCGTGGTCATGCGCATGCGCTGTACGTCCTGCATTTTCAGTTCCAGGTAAGCGTCGATCATCGAATCGCTGAACACGCCGCCACGGGTCAGGAACTCACGGTCCTTGTCCAGTGCGTCCAGAGCTTCTTCCAGCGAAGCGCACACGGTCGGGATCAGTGCGTCTTCTTCCGGCGGCAGATGGTACAGATCTTTCGAGGCGGCTTCGCCCGGATGGATCTTGTTGGCAACGCCGTCCAGGCCGGCCATCAGCAGTGCGGCGAAGCACAGGTACGGGTTCGCCAGTGGATCCGGGAAGCGCGCTTCGACGCGGCGGCCTTTTGGATTGGCCACGTGCGGGATGCGGATCGAGGCGGAACGGTTTTTCGCCGAATACGCCAGTTTCACTGGGGCTTCGTAGCCTGGTACCAGACGCTTGTACGAGTTGGTGCCCGGGTTGGTGATCGCGTTCAGTGCCTTGGCGTGCTTGATGATGCCGCCGATGTAGTACAGGGCGAAATCGGACAGGCCGGCATAGCCGTCGCCAGCGAACAGGTTTTTGCCATCTTTCCATACGGATTGATGCACGTGCATGCCCGAACCGTTGTCGCCAACGATAGGTTTCGGCATGAAGGTGGCGGTCTTGCCATAGCTGTGCGCCACGTTCCACACCACGTATTTCAGGTTTTGCGTCCAGTCGGCGCGCTCGACCAGGGTCGAGAACTTGGTGCCGATTTCATTCTGGCCGGCGCCGGCCACTTCGTGATGATGTACCTCAACCGGGATGCCCAAGGACTCAAGGATCAGGCACATTTCCGAACGCATGTCCTGGAAGCTGTCCACTGGTGGCACGGGGAAGTAGCCGCCCTTGACGGTAGGACGGTGGCCGCTGTTGCCGCCTTCGATGTCCTTGCCGGTCGACCACGAACCTTCGTCCGAACCGATCTTGACGAAGCAGCCCGACATGTCGATCTTCCAGCGCACGCTGTCGAAGATGAAGAATTCCGGCTCAGGGCCGAAGTAGGCGGTGTCGCCCATGCCCGACGATTTCAGGTAGGCTTCGGCGCGTTTCGCGATCGAGCGCGGGTCGCGGTCATAGCCCTTGCCGTCCGACGGTTCGATCACGTCGCACTGCATGAACAGGGTCGTTTCTTCCATGAACGGATCGATATTGGCCGTGTTTGGATCCGGCAGCAAGATCATGTCGGACGCTTCAATGCCTTTCCAGCCAGCGATCGAAGAACCGTCAAAGGCGTGGCCCGACTCGAATTTGTCCATGTCGAAGTGCGACACGGGAACCGTCACGTGCTGCTCTTTACCACGGGTATCGGCAAAGCGGAAATCAACGAATTTGACTTCGTTTTCTTCTACCATCTTCAAGACTTCTGCGGCTGTCATTGCCATGCGTATCTCCTAAATGAATGTGGGGTGAGCCGACCTTAGTGCGTCTGGGCTGATGAAGCGAAGCAAACATTGCGTGCCACCAAAACTCATAAGGATCATAGCAGATTCCATGCCAGCTCCAGGAGCCCCCTGGTGCCGGCAACAAAATTACTGCCATCCCAGTGAAAGTTTCATGCCCGCGATTTTCCTGCTGCGTTTGCGTCAAATCAAGAATGCACTATGCAAGTGCAAAAAACGAATAACGCACCATTATCGTGCATTTTGTGCGGATTTCTGGAAAATGCCTCGTTGTGGTGCAAAGACTGTGCACCATGGTTTCCCGTTTGCGGGGCGCGGACAGCGCACTATAATCGTACACACCTGCCCACTTTCATCGAGGACGCCATGACTACCGCCGCCGACATCCTGACCACCGCCCGCAGCCGGGCCAATGAAGGCACGCCGTATGCCGGCGCCGTCACGCCGCAGGAGGCGTACGACCTGCTGCAAGGCGATGCCGCCGCCAAGCTCATCGATGTACGCACGAATGCCGAGCGCGACTGGGTCGGCCGGGTCGACATCGCCGATACCCAGCATGGTGCGGTGCAGTGGGCCACCTACCCGGGCGGCGTGCCGAATCCCGACTTCCTCGCACAACTGGCGGCCCAGGCCGGCAAGGATGAGGTGCTGCTGTTCCTGTGCCGCTCCGGCGTGCGTTCGCGCCATGCCGCCAAGCTGGCGACCGAGCACGGCTACATGAACTGCTTCGACATCCTCGAAGGCTTCGAGGGCGACAAGGACGCCGACGGCCACCGCAAACAGATCGGCGGCTGGTGCAAGGCGGGCCTGCCGTGGCTGGGCGCCTGACACTGGCAGCCGAACTATCTGAACAGTGTTTGATCTGGCGGGCCACCATGCGGTCCGCCATCGGCTACAACCATCCATGCGCGCCGATTTTTCAAGAGCGGCGCCGATTCTCCTTGCGAACATGTACCTTATATAGTACAACGTAGAGGTGCGTCATGGATGCTTCCGGCTTGCGGCAGATTACCCTGCTGTTCTATGCGAACGGCAATGGCGGCGAACCCGTGCGCGACTGGCTCAAATCCTTACCCATCGAAGAGCGTCATGTGATCGGGCAAGACTTGATGCATGCGCAATGGCGCTGGCCCGTGGGCATGCCCCTGTGCCGCCACTTGGGGCACGGTGTGTCGGAAGTGCGCAGCAGCTTGCCCGGCAACCGCATCGCGCGCGTGCTGATCTGCCATCAC
Source organism: Janthinobacterium sp. EB271-G4-7A (assembly GCF_020858075.1). Classification (NCBI taxonomy): domain Bacteria; kingdom Pseudomonadati; phylum Pseudomonadota; class Betaproteobacteria; order Burkholderiales; family Oxalobacteraceae; genus Janthinobacterium; species Janthinobacterium sp. EB271-G4-7A. The sequence continues at coordinate 117,237 of NZ_JACYMI010000002.1, read as the reverse complement.
GGCGATTGCCTGGTGGCGCTGCACGGCTTTATCAAGAAAACCCGCGCCACGCCGGACAACGACCTGGCGCTGGCCCGCAAACGCCACAAGGAATTGACATGAACGCCACCGCTCCCCACCTCGGCAGCAGTCTCGACGACTTCCTCAAGGAAGAAGGCATCTTTGAGCAAACGCAAACCCGTGCTATCAAGGAAGTGATCGCCTGGCAACTGACGCAGGCCATGCAGGAACAATCGCTGTCGAAGACGCGCATGGCGGCACTGCTGCAGACGAGCCGTTCGCAACTCGACCGCCTGCTCGACCCCAGCAGCGACGTGACGCTCTCCACCCTGGAGCGGGCCGCCGCGCTGGTCGGGCGCAAGCTGTCGATCACCCTCGTTTAAGCGGGTTCAACGTTCAGGCCGGCTCGCCCGTTTCCAGCGCCGGATGTTCGCCCATCAGGGTCAAGATGCGCTTGCGCACGAAATTGATGTGGCTACGCAAGCCATACAAACCATCGGCAAACGACAGGGGAATCGAGATCTGGTTGACCATTTCCTCGATCTGGTCCAACCGTTGCAATTGCGCCGCATAGACTTGCGCGCGCTGCTCTTGCGGCACGTCTTCCAGCGCCTGCTCGACCGTGCGCAGCTGGCCGTACCAGCGGTACACGCGCGAGCGGATGCGCCACACGTACAGGGGCGGCACCACGCGCGACAGGGGCAATATCAAGGCGCCGAGCGCCACCACCAGCACCCACATGCGGTCAAAGAAATTGGCCAGCCAGAAACTCATGTAGCGCTGCAACACGGGCGCGCCATCCTTGTAGAATTTCAGCGCTTCCGGTGCCACGGGAATTTCCGTGTAGCGCGCGGATGGGAACTGCCCCTGCTGCTGGAACCAGCCGGTGCCGCCATGGATGCCGGCCGCCGCCTGCACGAACAGGTCGACCAGGGCAGGATGCAAGTCTTCGCGCGCGACCAAAGTGGCGGTCGGCGCGATCAGGTGATAATCCTGCGCGGGAATGTTCTGCCCCAGGTCGACGATGCCGCGCGGCAAGACGACATGGGTGAGGAAAGGCAGGCGCCGCGTATACGCTTCCGCTTGCGAAAAATCAAACAGCTTGATGCCCGGCGTTTGCAACAGCATCTGGATCAACGGCGCTTCCGGGGCCGAGCTGAACACGAGACCGTCGATGCGCCCTTCCAGCAACTCCACCGTGGCAGGCGTGTTCTGCAAGTCGCTGACGGTCAGCTCCTTGGCTTCGACGCCATTGACAGACAGCAACTGGCGAAACAGGCCGGGCACGCCCGTGCCTTCCGGTCCCAGGTTGATCTTCATGCCCTTCAGTTGCGTCAGCTCCGTCACGGCCTTGTCTTCGCGCATGAACAGCCAGACGGGCTCCGTAAACAGGCTGCCCAGGGAAATCAAGCCATGGCGCTCGGCATCGTCATGTTCCGTCGAGCCGCTTTGCACGAAGGCGATATCGGTCGTGCCGCTATTTAAGCGCTGCAGGTTTTCCTGCGAACCCAGCGACGGCTGCAAGGTCACCTTGATGCCGTGCTTGGCCAAGGTGGCCGCATATTTCTTGCCGAACTCCTCATACGCGCTATTGTCCTGCCCCGTCGACAGGCTCACCTGGCGTGGCGGCGCCGGGTCGACCAGCCAGTAGGCGAGCGCGCAAAACGCGCCGACCAGCAGCAAGGTGGGACCGGCGGTGGCGAGGAAGTCGCGCACGGAAAAGCGGCTGAACGCGAGGATTTTGGACATGTGGTGGCGCATAGGTTTCATGGGTGGCTACGATGCCAAGAAAACCCCAACTATGCAAGGCACTTTCACATGCGCGGCGTGGCCAATTCGGCTACAGTTCTGGATCGACCACCTGCCTATGGAGCCCCGCATGCTGAAAATTCTTGGAAAAGCCGCCTCGATCAATGTCCGCAAAGTCCTGTGGACGTGCGAGGAACTCGACCTGCCGTATGAACGCGAAGACTGGGGCAGCGGCTTTCGCAGCACGAACGACCCCGCTTTCCTGGCCTTGAACCCGAACGCCATGGTGCCCGTGCTGCTCGATGGCGACCTGGTGCTGTGGGAATCAAACACGATTTGCCGCTACCTGTGTGCCCAGGCGGGCCGCGACGACTTGCTGCCGAGTAATCCGCGTGCCCGCGCGGAAGTGGAAAAATGGATGGACTGGCAAATGGGTGATTTGAACAACAGCTGGCGCTACGCCTTCATGTCGCTGGTGCGCCACAGCCCCGCGCACCAGGATGCGGCGCAACTGGCGGCCGGTATTGCCGGCTGGAACAAGATGATGGGCGTGCTGGAACAGCAGTTGCAGCGCACGGGCGCCTTCGTCTGCGGCGAGGCGTTCACCCTGGCCGATATCGTGCTGGGCCTGTCCGTCAAGCGCTGGTTGATGGCGCCGATGCAGCGCCCCGACTATCCGGCCATCGCCGCGTATCACGCGCGCCTGGAAGGTAAAACCGCCGTGTTTGCCGGCTAGTCCAGTTCGATAGCCTCGACCGTGCCGCCGATGACGTAGCAATCGCCATCGCGGCGCACCTCATCCAGGGTCGCCGGGTCATCGTGCGTGTAGGTGCCGTCGATATCGACGCACCAGACGTCGCCGAAACGCAGCAACTTCACGCCGCAGCAGATGCGGTTGATGAAGTTGCCCGGCGTCCTGACCAGCACTTCGCGCACTGCGCCCACCGTGATGGCGACTTTGCGCCAGACATTGCCTTCCAGCCCATGATTTCTTGCGTACACCACGATGCGCACGCTCTGCACGCCCCGGGGTCCATATGCTTGCTCGAATGACACGAGCGCGCCATCGTCAAAGCGGTGATATTGCGCAAAGATCTGCTGTGTTCTTTCCATGGATTCTTTCTCCTCCATAAAAAAACCGGCCCATTCAGGCCGGCTTTTAATTGCAGCAACGATTTAATTCGTGCACTGCTTGGCCACACCTTCGGCCGGCGCGGGCGCCTCGATCAACGGCATCAGGCTCGGCGCCAGCGAGACCAGCAATTGCACCGGCAAGGCACTGGTGAAATCGTAGTTCTTCGATTCCGGCCCCCGCACATACGCCGTCATGCTGCCATAGAAGCGCTCGCCGATATTGAACACAAATGTCGCCGAGCGGTTCACATAGCGCGACTCGATCAGGCGGCCACCGGCGCCGTACACGTCGAAGCGCTGGTCGCCCGTACCCGTCTTGCCGCCCATCGGGATCGGCACGCCGTCGGCGCCGACAAACGCCGTCTTCGCCCGTTTCGCCGTACCGTCCGACACCACTTCGCGGATGGCCTTGGCCACTGCCTTGGCCACGTCCGGCGACAGCACTTGCTCCGCTTCCACCTTGCTGCCACGCTTGACCATGGTGTCGTATGGCGTATTGGCGGCGAAATGCATGGAATCGATGCGCACGCTCGGTTTACGCACGCCATCGTTGATGATGATGCCCATCAACTCGGCCAGTGCGGCGGGACGGTCGGCCGATGCGCCCAGGGTCGTCGCGTACGACGGCACGAGCGAGTCGAACGGATAGCCCATCTTCTTCCACTGGCGGTGGATTTCCAGGAACCCTTCCACTTCCAGCAAGTTGGCGATGCGGCGGTCCTGCGCATGCTTGCGGTGCGTATTGAACAGCCATTTATAGACTTCCTGGCGTTCCTTCTCGCTGGCCGCCACCATCTGCGACAGGGTGGAACCTTCGTGCTGGCGCAGATACGCCACCATCCACAGTTCCAGCGGATGCACATTGGCCAGGTAGCCACGGTCGGCCAGCGACCAGTTTTCCATTGCGTACTGCTGGTACATCTTGGCGACGCGCTCGGGCGGTACTTCGTTTTGCGACGTCAAGTTGGCATTGAGGAAATCGCCAAATTCCGCCACGGTCCCCTTCGGATTCACGGTGCGGAAGATATTGGCCAGGCGCACGGGGGTCGGGCGGATGCTGGCCAACAAAATCTTTTCCTGCTCGTCAACGCTCTTGCCGCGGTATTTCTGATAGAAGCGGTGCAGGAATTCACGCCCTTCCTTGTCGGCAAAACGGCTCAGGTACTGGGCCCGGCGCGGATCATCCGCATCCGCCAGCAGCGAGGCCGAGGAATCGGGACGCGAAAACATGTAATAGCGGGCCACGTCGCGCATCAGGCGCACGAACACCAGGTTGGTCGACTGGCGCAGCGCCTGCTGCAAGGTCATGATGCGGCTGTCGTCGAGCTTGGAGAAGTTGCCGAAATGGTGCAAGCCGCCGCCCGTGAAGAAGCCTTCGCCCGGGTTGCCCGAGTATTTGCGCTCCATGGCGGCCGCCAGCATGGCCGGCAGGTTGCGCGCCTCGCCGAGTGCCAACGGTTTCAGATAGGCAATCGCCCACTGCGACAGCATGTCCTTGGGATCGACGGCGATTTTATTCAGCTCGGCGGCGCCCATGCCACTGTAGCGCTGGTGCAACTGGTCGATGATGTCCAGGTAGGTGACCAGGGTGCGCAGCTTGGCCGTGGAACCGAGGTCCAGCTTGGCGCCTTCGTTGATGTCGAGCGGCTGGTCGTAGTTATCCGTCTGCACGCGCAGCAAGTTGGCTTGCTCGCCCTTTTGCAGCAGGGTAAAGCTGTAGACCACGTTGGCCGGGTCGCCATTGCCCAGCATGCCCTTGCCCGTCAGGCCGGCCGCTTTCGCCACTTCCGGATCGCGCAATTCTCGCAAGACCTTGGTGACGGCGTTTTGCGCCTGCGCGTCGAGCGTGCTGACCACTTTCAGGTCGAGGCGGTCGAGGTTGTACAAGCGCGGGTCGCCCAGCATGCTGGCCAGGTGATTGCGCACGGCATTCGAGGCCTTGCGCGTGACAAACGAGGTCGATGCTTCCGATTGCACGCCGGACGCCGTCGACGGACGCAGCTTCTCGGCGATGGCCGCATTGCGCAGCTGCGGCGAAATCACGCCCGCTTGCGCCAGCAGGCGCAGATGGCTGTTGGTCAATTCTTCCAGGTCGGCGCCGCCGGCCACCAGGTAATGCGATGGACGGCGCTGCGCGATCAAGAGGCTCAGCGCCTGCTTGTAGGCCAGCGCGCTGCCCGGCTGGTCCATATTACCCTTGAGCAAAGTCTTTACTTCGGCAAATGGCCTGCCATACCAGACCCACATGCCGTCGCCAATACCGTTGACTTCGCCAAAACCGCTCTTTGCCGACAGCGGCACGGTATTGAGGTAATTGACGACGATCTTGCGCCGCGCTTCCATGGTATTTTCGCCATCCTGGTACGAGCGCAGGCTGGCCGAAATCATCTGCAGCAACTTGTCCTGCATGGAACTGGTGCGGCCGTCTTCCGAATGCCGGTATTTTTCAATTTGGGTAGCCAGAGTGCTGCCGCCGCCACTGCGATGGCCGCCGAACAGGTTCAGCGCCTTGTCGAGGACGGCCTTGCTCAGGCGGTCCCATTCCACGGCGGGATTGCGCTCGGGCGTGCCCGGGTCGAGCAATTCGCGGTTTTCGATGAACAGCAGGCTTTGCACGAGCGCGGGCGGCGCTTCGGCAAAGCCGTCGAACATGCGCTCGGGATAGCTGGCCGCGAACAGGGGCGCGGCGCGGCAATCGAGGATGGTCAGTCCGGCGCGGTTTTTCTCGTGGTACGTGGCAAAGATGCCCCGGTCGACCAGTTGCACCATTTTCGGCGACATGCGCGCCTGCGCCGTCACTTCATAGTCGCGCGCATTGAGCTTGCTAATAAAATCCGGCAGGCTGGCATAGCCGAGCCGCTCGTCATAGGGGCCGTGCTGCGGATAGCGGATGGCGCCCGCCGGTGCCGGGCCAGGCTCGACCTTGAACGCCAACTGGCGGTCCAGGCGCGTGAAAAACTCCGCCTGCAGGGCCGAGGTGCGCACTTCGCGCATGACGAACCACGCCGCGCCGGCGATCAGCGCCAGCACGATAATGGCAAAGATGGGCCAGATGCGTGAACGGCGCTTCTTCGGCGGGCGCGCCGGCGGCGGCGCCTCGGCGCCCGTGTCGGAGAGTGGATCAGAGGGGGGCCGCTCTTGCGCGGCCAGATTGACGCCTGTGTCTTTCATGGGATGCTGGGGTAAGGTTGGGTTTGGACGGCGCGGGAAATGCGGTAGCGATACCGCTCCGCGCGGGATAAGACCAGGGCCGGCCAGGGCCGGTCACGACAAAGCTTGCTTAACATGATGTCCATACCGGTGAATCAAAAAAACACGCTACTGCACAGGCAGGCAACCCCGCGTTTGACACGCCAGGCTCCTGTTCACCATTCCACCACATCGGCATGGGAACGACTGACGAGCGCACACAAAAATCTTGCTTCATTGAAGATTTTCGCAAAAAAACAACGTCTTGGAATGTACGCTTGCGTACATAGATGCAAGGCGGGCTGAACGCCGGCGAAAAAGCCGCCGGCGCCGGGCTGGCTGCATGTCAGATGGTGGTGTATTCCGCTTGCAAGGTATCGAGCGCGGCGCACATCTGCGCGAAGGCGGCCTCTGCCTGCGCGGGCTCGCCCTTGACGCCCAGTTCGATATGCCGGCGCGTCTGCGCATCGCCCACGCTGGGCAGGCTGAACACCTTAATCAGCGGAAAATCTGTTTCCAGGCGCACCATCAGCGGCGTCAGCAGGGATTCGGCCGTTTCATACACGAGCAAGGCGTGTTCCGCATGCGGCACCTGGTTGAACAGGTGCGCATAATGCGTGTCGAGCACCCATTCGATCATGGGCCAGGACATGACGGGAAAACCCGGCACGAAATAATGTTCGCGTACGGCAAAGCCGGCAATCTTGTTGTACGGATTCGGAATCAGCTCGGCGCCTTCGACAAATTCCGCCATTTTCAGGCGGTGCAGGTTTTCCGGCGAGTTCAAATCGGCCGGCACACCCGCCTCTACGCCCATTTCCGTGATGCGCTGCTGGATATTGACCTTGCCCTGCGGATGCAGCACCAGCGGCAAGCCCAGCGCATCGGCCGCAGCCTGGCGCGTATGGTCATCCGGCGTGGCGCCGATGCCGCCAAAGCTGAAGACGATGTCGCCGCTGGCAAAGCTGCGCTTGAGCAAGGCGACCAGGCGGGCCGGCTCGTCGCCCACGTATTCCGCCCAGCTCAGCTGCAAGCCCCGTGCCTTGAGCATGCTCACTACTTTCGGGAAATGCTGGTCCGTGCGCTTGCCCGACAGGATTTCGTCGCCGATGATGATCAATCCGATAGCCATGAAGCTCCCTCGTAGAATTCGATAAAAATACTCAGGCGTCCGCCGGCGCCACGTCGGTCATGCCGCGTACGCCCCGCAAACGCGACAGTGCTTCCAGGCAGTAATACTGGAACCACAGGCCCGTGAAGATAAAGATCAGCACATACAGCCAGATGGCGAACGCCGCCAGGAAGGGGAAGAACACCACCGACATCACGCCGCCCATCCACAGCATGCCCGGCACGGCGCCGGCCGCGCCGGACACCATGCCGATGGCCAGCAGGGGCCAGCGCTGCGTGCGCATGATGGCGTGGCGCTCTTCCGCGCTGGCGTAGTCGGCCATGGCGTCATACGCCATCACGCGGTAGGTCAGCCAGCCCCACAGCACGGCTTGTCCCGCCAGCGCGGCCGGCGGAAACGCGTACAGGGGCAGCATGATGACCCAGGCGATGATGAACAGCAAAAAGGTGGCCAGGGACGTCCCCACGCTGCCCAGCAGGCTGCCGCCATGTTTCTTTTCCAGCTCAGGAAAGTGCCGTCCGCCGATATGGCGGCCGATGGCCGGCATGGCGAACAGGCCCATGAAGATCAGCGCCGTCAAGATCATCAGCGGCAGCAGCATGAACATGGCGATCAGCGGCACGATCACGGCCTTCAGCACGCCCAGGCCAAAGGTGGACAGCACCTGCCCGCTGGTGCGGAAGAAATCGTACTGCGTAAACAGCGCATGCAGGCTGTCGATCAGCGGCTGCAAGCCCACATACAGCAGTCCGCCCCACAGCACCAGCGACAGGATGAACGGCGCCACGCTCAGCAGCAATATCCTGCCGTGCAATTGCGACAGGAAAGCACGGCCATACGAATTCAACACATTACGCATCAACGGCGTCCTTTTCGTTTGATTCTTGCAAATTCCACCATGCGGCGCAGGCCCAGCCATTGCTGTTGCCAGAAGCCGTGGCCATAGCTGCGCCCCGGCCGGCCCATGCCCTTGCTATCGATACGGGCCAGCTGGTCGCGCACGCCCGTGCGCGCATAGCCGGCCGAGAAATTCGCGGTGCCCAGCAGCATATCCCAAATCGGCAAGACCACGCCGAAGTTGCAACCGCCCATGCTGCCCTTGCCTTTCGACTCGTGCCCCACGCCGATCGCGTGATGCGTGCGGTGGAAACGGGGCGAGATCAGCAGCCGCTCGCCGATGCGGCCGAAGTGTATCCTCACATTTGCATGCTGCAAGCTTTGCAGAATGCGCGAAATCGACACCAGCAGCACATACTGGCCCGGCGGCACGCCGATACCGAGCGCCACCAGGGCCATCACCACGTCGCGCAGGAAGTCATCGAGCAGGTGGTTGCGATCATCGCTCCACAAGTTCATGTTTTGCTGGCTGTGATGCAAGCTGTGCAAGCCCCACCACCAGCCGAAATGGTGCGAGGCCCGGTGGTAGCAATAGTCGACGAAGTCCAGTATCACAAAATAAATGATAAAACTGAGCAAGGGACTGATGCCGGGCAACAGCGATTCCAGGTTCAGGGGATGAATATTGTCGAAACGCAAGGCGCCCGCCAATGCATCCATCAGCGGATCGAGCGTGAAGAAGACCACGACAGAAAACAGGCCGATGCGGTGCAGCACGGTGTAGATAAAATCGTTCCAGCGGGCGCGCGGATCGGTGATCTTTTGCGCGGGAATCAAGGCTTCGAGCGGGCGCAGCACGAGAAACAGCAGCACCAGTTCGCACAGGCCGATCAGCAACCACTCCGTGCCCTCGAACGCTTCTTCCGTGAATTCGCCAAAGCCCAGGTGATATACGAGGGGGTTCACGATGGTCTGGAACAGCCAGCCTTGCGCCACGCCAAAGGCGTCGACCATGGCGTCGATGACGGGAGTGACGTGGCCGAGGATGTCGGCGGCGATCATGGCTGGCCCTTCTTCTGCGCGTAGGCAGGATGCTCGCGCAGGGTGGCAAAGCAGAACCCTTTGTCTTGCAAGCCGGAAATCAAGGCGTCGAGGTTGGCGGGCGCCCACGCATCCTTGCGCGACCAGATGCCCATGTGCGAAATGAAAATGTCGCCGCTGCGCAAGTTCGCCAGCGCTTTTTTCAGCAACATGGCGTTCGGATACTTGTCGCTGGGCAGCTCATCGCCGGAATACCCCGCCGGCGCCCAGCCCGCATGCTGGTAGCCGCAGGCGCTGCCGGCCGCCAGGGTGCGCGGCGACGTGTAACCGCCCGGCGCGCGCCAGAATGGGTCGAGCTTGTGCCCGGTCAGTTCCTGGAAGCGCGTATCGACGCGGCGCAATTCCTCGCAGAACTGTTTATCCGTGAACGACGCCAGCTTGCCGCCATCCTTGCCGAACTGGGGCTTGACCTGGATCAAACCGTTGGCCAGATCCTTCTTCCAGTACACATGGTCAAACGTATGCGTGCCGAACGCATGGCCTTCGGCGACCCGGGCTTTCCAGTACGGCGCCCACGAGGCATCGAGCGAATAATCGCCGCGCGTGGTCTTTTCATTGGCGAGAAAGAAAGTTGCCTTCACATGGCGTTGATTCAGCACGTCGGCGATCAGTTGCGCTTGCGACTGGCTGCCCGTGTCGAAAGTCATGTAGATGGTGCCCTTGCAGGCGGCCGGGGCAACAGGTGCGGCGGCCTGCGCGGGCGACAGCATGGCGCTGGCGCACAACAGCATGGCGGGCAAGTGGCACGCGGGAATCAGACGTTTCATCAGTACACCCGCCATCACATGCGCGGCGAGTGGGTGGCGAAATACACGCCATGGGGCGAGCGGCCCACCGGTATGGTCTTGATGACCTTGCGCGTCGTCAGGTCGATCACGGCCACTTTCTTGATCCAGCGCAGGGTTACCCACATGGTCTTGCCATCGGGCGTGATTTCCATGCAGTCGGGGCCGCCCGGCACATTGATGGTGCCCACGTTTTCCAGGGTCTTCTGGTCGATGATGTTGATCGTGTTCGACACGCGGTTCGAGACGAACGTCATGCGGTTATCCCCCAGCGCGCGGAAATTATGCGTGCCGGCGCCCGCCTTGATGCGCTTGACGGTCTTTTGCGTGCGCCAGTCGATCACTTCCACATAATCGCTGCCCATGATGCCGACCAGCAAATGCTTGCCATCGGGCGTCATCGTGATGCCGGCTGGCGCCGGGCCGACGGGCATGGTCCACTTGACTGTTTGCGTGGCCAGGTCGATGGCGCTGACCTGGTTGCTGCCCTGCTGCGTGATGAAAGCCATGGTGCTGTCGGCCGTGAACGCCATATGGCTGGGCAACTTCGGCAGCGGAATGCGCTTGGCCAGGGTCAGGTTCTTGCCGTCGTAGCGGTACAGGTCGATGCGGTCCAGGCGCAGCGAATTTGAAATGAACCACTTCTGGTCTGGCGAAAAGCCGATCTGGTAAGGATCGAGGATATTGCTGATGCGGCGCTGGATCTGGCCCGAGACAGGGTCGAGGAAAATCAGCTCGTTGCCGACGGAACTGGCGACGATCAGCGACTTGCCATCCGGCGTTTCCATCAGATGGTGCGGTTCCTTGCCGACAGCAAAGGTAGACAGGGGAGCATAGGTTTTCTGGTCCAACAGTTGCACCGTAGCATCACGGGAATTGAGCACCACCACCACTTCGGCTTGCGCCGTCGATATTGCGGAAACCAGGCACAGCGAGGAAAAAACAAGGCGGCATAGACTGCGGAACATGGAAGAAATCACTGTTAAATACAAAACATGCATTTTACGTGGAACACTGTATTTATTGTGTTAAATCCCCCCTTAAATGCGACCGGCAGCCACACATCGTCGTAATTTCTGGTTTTTCCCTGCGCCGGGCCTGGAATGGCGCTTTGCAACTCATTGCTCTACAATCTGAAGCTTTCATCGCCTACACAAGGATTATCATGACCACCACCACTACCGCTTCCGGCCTGCAATACATCGATACCACCGTTGGCGAAGGCGCTGAAGCGCAAGCCGGCAACAATGTTGTCGTGCATTACACGGGCTGGCTGCAAAACGACGACGGCAGCGCCGGCGCGAAATTTGACTCGAGCAAGGACCGCAACGACCCATTCGAATTCCCGCTGGGCGCCGGCCGCGTCATTCAAGGCTGGGACGAAGGCGTGCAAGGCATGAAAGTGGGCGGCAAGCGCCAGCTGATCATCCCTGCAGCACTGGGCTATGGCGCACGCGGCGCCGGCGGCGTGATTCCACCGAACGCCACCCTGATTTTCGACGTTGAACTGCTGGGCGTATAAGAACAGACTCCGCAGCGCGCAAGCGACTGTACCAGACGCCGCCCCTGTTCACGCAGCGGCGGCGTTTTTGTTTTGAGTGTGTCCTCTAATGCACGGCGCGCTTTTTTCACTATGATGTCAGGCACTGCAGCACGCACGGTGGCCACTCCGCCGGGCCTGCCGCACTTTTCCAGCGATTCCATCAGCACACAGGAGCCATCATGAGTTTACAAGAGCAATTCGAACAAGCGCAGCTCGATTCCAAGACCCTGTCCGAGCGTCCGGACAATATGACCTTGTTGAAAATCTATGCCTTGTTCAAGCAAGCCTCGAGCGGCGACGCCACGGGCGAGCGTCCTGGCATGACCGACTTTGTCAACCGCGCCAAGTTCGACGCCTGGGCGGCCCTGGCCGGCACCTCGAAGGAAGAGGCGCAACAGCAATACATCGACCTGATCGAAGACTTGAAGGACTGATCTTCCCCTGCCCCGGCACTTGCCGGGGCAGTATAATTTCTGCATGACCCCATCCCCGCTTTCCCCAGTTTCCCTGGCCCATGCCGACGACCTGCCCCGTTTGTTCGACGTCTGGCACCTGTCCGTACGCGCCACCCACGATTTTCTCGCCGATAGCGATATCGCCTTCCTGATGCCCTTCGTGCGCGATGAGCTGGCCAGGGTGACGGCGGAACGCCTGCTGCACGTGCTGCGCGCCGATGACGGCGTCGCTCAGGCCTTCCTGTGCGTCGAGCACGCCAAGATCGAGATGCTGTTCGTCCATCCGGATCACCGGGGCAGCGGCGCCGGCCGCGCGCTGGTCCGTCACGCCATCGCGGCCCTGGGCGCCACGGCCGTCGACGTCAACGAGCACAACACGCAAGCGCACGGTTTTTACCGGCACCTGGGCTTTATCGAGGAAAACCGCTCGGAATGCGACCCGTTCGGCAAGCCTTTCCCCATTTTGCACCTGAAACTGGCCGAAAGGGCCTAAAAACTCACCAAAAACCACCAAAACAGGCCGTTAACGCAAAAGTGGCTACCGAATCGGTAGCCACTTCTTTCAATGCCGGGTAGCGCTGAAACTTACTTCTTCGCCGCCGCCAGCGCTTGCGCGATCCAGCCATCAAATTTTTGCTGGTGGAACTTGATCCAGCCAGCCGTATGGCGGGCGATATCGGCCTGCGTGTTTTCGCCGCGGCGCATGCGCTCGTTCTGCGCATTGATGTCCGCCACGGGCAATTGCATCACTTCGAACAGCTTGGCCGCGGCGGGATTTTTCTCCGCCCAGGCCTTGTTCGACACGATGCGCGCCGTGTTGACGGCAAAACCGTAGTCGCTGCCATCGTCGAGGCGGGTATTCACCTTGTCCGGATTGGCCGAGAACGGCACTTTCAGCCAGACCACGTCCTTGCCCGGCACCAGCACGCCGCTAACCCAGTACGGCGTCCACGTGTAATACAGGATGGATTCGCCACGCTTGTAGCGGCCCAGGGTATCGGCGATCAGGGCCGCATAGCTGCCCTGCACGTGCGTCACCGTCTCGCGTAATTTATACGCATCCATGTGGTTCTCGATCAGCGCTTCGCAGCCCCAGCCGGGGTTGCAGCCCGTCAAGTCGGCCTTGCCGTCGCCATCGTGGTCGAACAGCTTGGCCAAGGTGGGATCGCGCAACTGGTCGATATTCGTGATGTTGTACTTCTCGGCCGTCGCCTTGTCGATCAGATAACCTTGCGCGGCAGGACCGGCGTATTGGCCCGTGCGCAACAGCTTGGCGTCGCCGCCCGCATTGTTATAGAAATCCTTGTGCATCGGATCCCAGTGCACGGCCATGAAGGTGGCGTCGCCGTTGGCGATGGCGATATGCGCGGTCGGATACTCCACTTCCTTGATCGGCTGCACTTCGTAGCCCAGCTTTTCCAGGGCCTTGTCGACCAGCATGGTCTGGAAGGTTTCTTCCGCGATCGAGCTTTGCAGCGGCTGCACCTTGACGCCCTTGCCGGGCAGCGCATCGGCGGCCACGGCCGGCGTCTGCGCCATGGCCAGGCTGGTGGTCAGGGCCAGGGCGGCGATCGCCAGGGCGGAAAACAGCTGGAACTTGCGTTGCGATTTTTGCGTCACTTTAAAATGTGCGATTTGATGCATGTAAATCCTTTCTTATTGTGCGTTGGCCAGCGTTGCTTGCTGTTCAACATTATTTTTGTCCGTGTTGCCGCGCACCAGGCGCAGCACGAAACCGGCAGGACCCGTCTGGTACCAATGGCGCACGCCACGGCGTGGCTGGCCCATCGCTTGCGTCAATCGGTCCAGGGTGATGGCCAGCAGCACGATGCCCAGGCCACCCACGGTTGCCAGGCCCATGTCCAGGCGGCCAATGCCGCGCAATACCATCTGGCCCAGGCCACCCACGGCGATCATAGAGGCGATCACGACCATCGACAGCGACAGCATCAGCGACTGGTTGATACCGGCCATGATGGACGGCATGGCCAGCGGAAATTGCACGCGGGTCAGCAGCTGCCACGGCGAGGCGCCATAGGCGCGGGCCGCTTCGATCAGGTCGGGACGCACCTGGCGGATACCGAGGTTGGTCAAACGCACCAGCGGCGGCAGGGCAAAGATGATCGTCACGATCACGCCTGGCGCATTACCGATACCAAACAGCATCACCACGGGTACCAGGTAGACGAAGGCAGGCGTCGTCTGCATGGCGTCCAGCAGGGGACGCAGGATATTCTGCGCGCGGTCGCTGCTGGCAAGGAAAATACCCAGCGGCAAGCCGATGGCCAGACAGAAAGCCAGCGACGTCAATACCAGCGACAGGGTGGTCATGGCTTCCGGCCAGATGCCCAGCATCGACACCACCAGCAGCGCCAGCACGGTACCGATGGCCAGGGTACGGCTGGTAAATTGCCACGCCAGCAAGCCGATGATGGCGATCACCGTCAGCGACGGGGCCGCCAGCAGCACGCCTTCCACGCCGGACAGCACGCTGTCGATCGGTGCGCGCACGGCCTGGAAGAAAGGACGGAAATGGGCGACGACCCAGCCCAGGCCCTGGTTGATCCAGCTTTCCAGCGGCAGCGAGCCGTCGAAGATCTGTGTCAGGTGAAAGCCGCTCGCATGTTCCGGCTGCACGGCAGGCGCGGCGGCGTCCAGCCAGGCGGTGCTGGCGTCGGTGGGTGGCGTCAGCGCCCAGGGATTGATTTGGGCGGCCTGTTCAACAACAGGTTCTACTGTGGAAACGGTGCTTGGGTTCATGCTTGTCCTTTCTGTTGTTGTGGCTCGGCAATGGCTGGCGTGTCGCGGTCGAGAAACTTCAGCAAGGTCGTCTTGCTGATGGCGCCGCGGAAGCTGCCGTCATTGGCCACCACAGGGACGGCGTAAGGCAGTTGCGCCACCTGGCCGAACAGGCCGGCGACTGGCTCATCTGCATTGATGGTCTGCACGTCGGGCAGATAGGCATGCGCCAGGCCCAGCGGTCCCACATGGCCGTCGAGCGCACTGCGCAGCGAATCGGCCGAGACGACGCCGAGGAACTTGCGCTGCGGATTGACGACATACGCAAAGGCGCGATCCTGCTCTTCCAGCATCGACAGCGCGGCGCGCGAACCGCGGCTCGGCGACTCGGACACGACGATCTGGCTCTTGCGGGCGATATCGCTGGCCTTGAACACGGCCGCCGCATCCACGCCGCGCACGAAATTGCGCACGTAATCGTTGGCAGGCTTGCGCAGGATTTCTTCCGGCGTGCCCACTTGCACCACGTGGCCGTCTTTCATGATGGCGACGCGGTCGCCGATGCGCATGGCTTCGTCGAGGTCATGCGAAATGAAGACGATGGTGCGGCGCTTGATTTGCTGCAAGCGCAGCAGCTCCGATTGCATTTCCGTACGAATAATCGGATCGAGCGCGGAAAATGCTTCATCCATCAGCAAAATTGATGGATCGCAAGCCAGCGCACGGGCCAGGCCCACGCGCTGCTGCATGCCACCCGACAATTCGTCGGGATAGCTGGCGCCGTAGCCGTCCAGGCCTACCTGTTCCAGCGCTTGCTGGGCCAGCGCATGGCGTTCCGCTTTCGGCATGCCGGCCAGTTCCATGCCGAAGGCAGTGTTGTCGAGCACGGTAATTTGCGGCAGCAGCGCGAACGACTGGAACACCATGCTGATGTCCTTGCGGCGCAGAGCGCGCAGCTGGGCGTCCGGCAAGGTATTGATGTCGTTGCCGTCGATCAGGATGCGGCCGGCGGTCGGCTCGATCAGGCGGTTCAGCATGCGCACCAGGGTCGACTTGCCCGAACCGGACAGGCCCATGATGACGAAGATCTCGCCCGCTTCAATGGTAAAGGTGGCGTCGAAAACGCCGATGGTGCAGTCCGTCTTGGCCAGGATATCCTGCTTGCTGGCGCCTTGGTGGACGAGTTCAAGTGCTTCTTCTGGCTTGTCGCCGAACACTTTGAACACATGGTCGATAATGATTTGTTTTGCCACGATGTGGTTCTCCCTCGATTTGACGAATGGAATGAAACCCAGCAAGCTGCTAGCTTGCGGCGGGAATCAGCAAACCCTGTTGCGTCGGCTACGCCACGGAGCAAAAAGCGCACGGGAGCGACAGGAAACAGGGGGTGACACGCGTGTGACCAGCGGATGGCCAAAGCCGGTGCCGGGGTGCCGTGTGCGGGCTAAAAGAGGCTGTGGTTCAGGACTTTTAACAACGCTAGCGCCATGCAAATACATGGTACCAAATGTATTTGACCGAAAAAAAATCGACCAAGCTACTTTTAACTGGATGCGGGTGTAAAACCCGAAGAATTATTCACCACTCAGCGAGTGGGGAGTACTGCGAAGCAGAAGGTGAAACGCTGTGTAGCTGTTGTAAATATGACTCAAGTATAACGCAAAAAGCCATCAAAGTCCAATGGCTTTCCAAATAGAAATGTGCTAGCAATGTTCGCCAGCGTACAGTCAGACGTAAAAAAGGCGAAAAGCGACGTGTTTTCATCGTCTTTTCGCCCATCGCTGCGACGCGTTCCCTAGCACCAAACAGGGCGCCAGACAAGCGGTTGCAAGGCCGTCAAGCCGGCTCGGCAAACACCTTGCGCATCTTCTCGGCAATCTTGCCTTCAATCGTGGAGGCGAAGGCGCTGAGCATGAAGCCCAGCTTGATTTGCAGTTGCGCCTGCTCTTTTTCCAGGGTCAGCGACCCATCGACGCCGCTGCGCTCGAAACGCAGCACGTCGCCATCCCAGGCGCACGCCAAGTCATATTCCTGGGCCAGCTTGTCGGCCACTTGCTGCGCCGCTTCGCGCGCCTTTTCTGCTGTCAGCTTATGTTGCTGAACTATATTTATATCCGCCATCAAACGATCCTTTTATTATAAAAACGGGGGCAATACGGCCAGCATCATACCAGCCGCCATGCGGCAGCCGCGGCCATCGGTGGCGCGGGCACGCAGAAAAAACCGCGCTTTCCTGCGCCGCACTTGCGCCGCATCAAACCGAAACCACCGAAGCGGGCCGACTATCTCAGTTCCAGTTGCGAGTGTCTTGGAGAGCTACCATGGACCAGAAAGTCATCGTGCCGGTCGAAGCCGTGCTGACCAAATGCGTGTCCCTGCCCGTCGGCTATGTCCCCACCCCATCGGCGCCCTACCGCCAGCACCGCAAGAATGCACAGCTGACCTTGCAGCCGGGTCCGCCTCGCGTGCTCGACCCCACCACCCGCAAGCTCGAAGCCGTGCCGGTCGGTTCGCGCGTGCTGATCTGGAAGCAAGACCCGTCCGTGAGCGAGCTGGGCACGCGCAAGACCTTCCTCGCCGGCCTGACCCTGCAAGGCCCGCGCGATGCACGCATCACCTTTGGCGAGCCGGGCATCGCCCAGGTCAGCCCGAACGCCTTTGGCGACTTCATCGTCTCGCCCAATACCGACCAGTTCGACGCCGTGCACACGTTTGCCATCGTGCGCATGACGCTCACCATGTACCAGCGTGCGCTGGCCAGCAACGGCACGGCCTCTCCCCTGCCCTGGCAATGGAATAGCGCCAGCAATACGGCCCCGCTGCGCGTGTTTCCGCACGGCTTGCCCAATGTCATGAATGCGTACTACAGCCGCAGCGACAAGGCCCTCAAGTTCGGCGATTTCATTCCCAGCGGCGCCACCGAGCGCGTCTATACCTGCCGTTCGCTCGACATCGTCTCGCATGAAACTGGGCATGCCATCCTCGATGGCCTCAAACCGAATTGGCTGCTCAACAATAACCCGCCGCAGACGGGCGGCTTGCACGAATCGTTCGGCGACCTGACGGCCATCTTCCTGGCCCTGTCGCAGCTGGACCAGGTCGAAGCCGTGATCGCGCAAACCAAGTCCGATCTGCACGACAAAACCTTCCTGGCCGACCTGGCGGAACAGTTCGGTCTGGCGCTGGGCCGGCCTAACGGTTTGCGCAATGCCGACAATGACATCAAATTGTCGGAGGCAGGCACGGAAGTGCACGCCATCTCGCAAGTGTTTACAGGCGCCATCTACGACATCCTGGCCGACATCTTTGCCCATGAACGCCAGCCCCAGCTGGAAGACGACGCTGCCGTGCTGCACCGCTGCGGCGACTACCTGCGCAGCCTGGTCTTGCGCGCCCTGGTGGCGTCTCCCGACCATGCGGCCACGTATGCCGACGTGGCCGGCCAGATGCTGACCCTGGCGCAGGCCGACGGCTATACCGCCTACCTGGACTTCATCCGCAACAGTTTTACCGTGCGCGAAGTGCTCAAGAACAATTCCATGACGGAAGATGGGCAAATGACCTTTGCCGCAGGCATCGTCGATGACGAGGGTGCCGTGCAAGACAGGCGCGCCTGCTGCGGTACCATGAACCATGCGGAATACAGCGAATCGGACCACTTGCTGGAAGCGGAGCGCGAAGCGCTGGCGGCCTGGTGCCGCAGCTACGCGCCCCGATAAATGCCATACGCCGCAAGCCAGTCAATAGTCAGCAGCAGGCGATGACATGCCGCACCACGTCCCCACCACCGTCCACCAGAAGGAGCAGCATGAAAATTTCAGCCCGCAGCAGCGGCGGCTTTGCCGGCCTGAGCGAACAGTACGACATCGATACGCAAGCCCATCCGGCCGGCCCCGGACTGGAAGCGGCACTGGCCAGCAGCGGCTTTTTCACGCACTCGCAGGCGACGGGCCAGCAGGTGGGTGCCGATATCCCCCAATGGCAGATCACCGTCGACGCGCCCACCGCGCGCCGCACCATCACATTTGCCGAGGATGGCAGTGCTGAAAATGCACGTTGGCAACAGTTACTGACGCAAATACGCGCCAGCGCCTGAATGTTCCGACACTTGGCCTGATTGTTCCGGCGCTTATTTTGTGCCGGTCTTGATTTGAGTAAAACAAAAACACCACACGGCAAGCCAGCACACCGCCCACCCTGCACCCTGCCGCATCGGGTGACTGTCGCTTTCTTGCCGCGTTCTTTATGGCAACGTCCCGGATAGTCGCTGAATTACCCGCTCTGCGCGGCAACGGCACTGTCAAAAAATGAATTTGCTTATATGTATTGTATATAAGCGGGATTTGTGAGAAATAGCGAATTGCCTTAAAATACAATGCTTTGCTTTAGTATGCGCCGCCGAGTTTCCTGCAGGCGCTACAGCACCTCCCCCAAATTGATAGGACTGTTATGACCCACGTTGTCACCGAATCCTGCATCGCCTGTCGCTATACCGACTGCGTCGATGTCTGCCCGGTAGATTGTTTCCGGGAAGGCCCGAACTTCCTGGCAATCGATCCGGACGAATGTATTGACTGCGCAGTCTGCGTGGCAGAGTGCCCGGTGAACGCGATTTTCGCGGAAGAAGACGTGCCGGGCGACCAGCAAGCCTTCATCAAGATCAACGTCGATCTGGCCCGTAACTGGCCTTCGATCACCAAGACGAAGGCTGCCTTGCCGGAAGCCGAGCAATTCAAGGACGTCAAGGACAAGCTCGACATGCTGGTGCGCTAAGCGCACGGCACTTGCCGCGGCCGTTCTGGCGGAGAGACTCCTCTCCGCAGGGGCGGGGCGGCGAAAAAACAGACGAAAAGCAGCGGAAACGCTGCTTTTTTTGCTTTTAAAGCATCGTTGCAGCTCTATCCACGCAAGTGTGGCGCCCTGTCACACCAAAGCGCAAACTGTGGACCTGTGCGCGGTAAAGCACATTTTGTCCTCAACAAATATCGTAGAATTGGATTATGATATTTGAGCCGATATTGGCGCTTGGAATTAAACAAGGACTCTATATGCTTTACCAACTGCACGAACTGCAACGCTCTTTCCTCACTCCGGTGATGCAATGGGCAGACATGTCCTCCAAGTTATTTACCAACCCGGTTTCTCCACTGGCCCACACCCCGTTTTCGCAACGCATCGCAGCCGGCTACGAGCTGATGTACCGCCTTGGCAAAGACTACGAAAAACCACAATTCGACATCCAATCCGTTCTCGTCCAAGGCGAGAGCGTCGACATCCGCGAACACGTTGTCGTGACAAAACCGTTTTGCCGCCTGATTCACTTCAAAAAAGAAGCCACTGGCTTGCAACAGCCCAAAGTTTTGCTGGTTGCCCCCCTGTCCGGTCACCACTCGACCCTGCTGCGCGATACCGTGCGCGGC
Organism: Janthinobacterium sp. EB271-G4-7A; assembly: GCF_020858075.1. Classification (NCBI taxonomy): domain Bacteria; kingdom Pseudomonadati; phylum Pseudomonadota; class Betaproteobacteria; order Burkholderiales; family Oxalobacteraceae; genus Janthinobacterium; species Janthinobacterium sp. EB271-G4-7A. Next base: position 97,153 of record NZ_JACYMI010000002.1, on the reverse strand, counting down.
TTGCTGGCCGAGCACGATGTCTACATCACCGACTGGACGGACGCGCGCATGGTACCGCTGACGGAAGGCCCGTTCCACCTGGATGACTACATTTACTATGTGCAGGAATTCATCCGCCTGCTGGCACCTGACTTGCACGTTATTTCCGTCTGTCAACCGACCGTGCCCGTGCTGGCCGCCATCTCGCTGATGGCGACAGCCAAAGATCCGCACATGCCGAAAACCATGACGATGATGGGCGGCCCGATCGACCCGCGCCGCTCGCCCACGCAAGTGAACAACCTGGCGACGGAAAAGAAATTCTCGTGGTTTGAAAACACCGTGATCTACGCGGTGCCGCCGAACTACCCGGGCTTTGGCCGCAAGGTGTATCCGGGCTTCCTGCAGCATGCCGGCTTCATCGCCATGAACCCGGGCCGCCACGCACAAAGCCACCGCGAGTTCTACATGCACCTGGTGACGGGCGACGACGAGCCGGCGGAAGGCCACCGCCAGTTCTACAACGAGTACAACGCCGTACTGGACATGCCGGCCGAGTACTATCTGGAAACCATTAAAACGGTTTTCCAGGAATTCAGCCTGCCGATGGGCACCTGGAAAGTGGGCGGCCAGCTGGTGCGTCCGCAAGACATCACGAATGTGGCGCTGTTCACCGTGGAAGGCGAACTGGACGACATTTCCGGCGCCGGCCAGACGCAGGCGGCGCATGACTTGTGTTCCGGCATCCCTGCCGAGATGCAACAAGACTTCGTGGCGCCGAAATGCGGCCATTACGGCATCTTCTCGGGCCGCCGCTGGCGCGAGATCATTTGCCCGAAAATCGGCGAATTCATCCAGAAACACGGCTAATACACGGCATATCCATCAAAAAGCCACCCCAGTTCACACTGGTGTGGCTTTTTTTCATGCGCGCTCGATTTTCACCGTCGGACGCGTATTGACAAAGATCTGCTCGACTCTCGGCTCGCCCGGTCCCGGCTTCTTCATCGCATAGCCATTCACAGGCTGCGAGCGGTTTACCCACAGCGCGTAATACAGGTGGTCGGCGCGCGGATCTTCCGTATTCGGGTGGATCAGTATCGTCAGGCCCAGGCTGTTCAGCTGCAGCCACGGCACGATCACGGGCAGCAGATCATTGGTAAAGCCAAAATAAAACGACGGCGTCACGTGGGGGCCGCGCGGCTCCAGGTTCCAGTCGCCCAGCTCGATCTGGAAACGCTCGGCCGCCCACTTGCGTATCAGCGCCGCTTTCTGGTAACTGTCTTCGTCAAAATAGATATGCGCGTGATAGCTCTCGATATCCGTGTAGGCGCGCGGGGTCGACGGCAAGGTTTCCTCGCCGGGCCGCACGCTGACGGGGCGCGGCGTGGGCGCCTTGTCCGTATGCTCGCCCCACGGGCTCTTGCCGGGCGCTGGTTTCACACGCGACGGTTTGGCTTCCTGCGCCAGGGCTGTGCCCGCCAAGCCGGATGCGGCCAATGCCGCCACCAGACCGCCGCCGCGCAAGACCGTGCGACGCTGCGGTGAGAGGAGATTGGCCCATTCCAGATCGATGGCCGCGTGTTGAGTATTGTCAGACATATCCGTTCCTGTTCTTGATGATAAGTATGGAGAGAGCGAAGGCAGATCAAAAGTGAACAGTGGCGCGGGCGTAGTAGTAACCGCCCAATACGCCCAATGGTCCCGAATTGTCGTAGGCGCCCGTGTACTGCGCCAGATTCGCGGCGCTGCGCGCTGCGCGCGGCACCTGGCTGGGCTTCTGGTCAAAGACATTGTTGGCGCCCACCGTCACGTTGATGCGCTTGCTGATGTCGTAGCCGACGCTGACATCCGTCACGAAGGCGGCCTTCAGCTGGTAGTCGCCGCCCGTGATGGCGTTCAGGCGCTTGAGCTTGCCGTAGCGCGTTTCGCGCAGGTTGAATGTCCAGCCGGCTTTTTCATACGCCAGGGTGACGATCTCCTTGTCGCGCGGCGCCCGGTACAGCAAGTCGTACTCGGCCGACTTGCTCAAGGTGCCGATGTTCGGCAAACCTTGCAGCACGGCCGGCAGTGCCGCCTTGCCGACCAGGCTCGTATGGTTGATATTCGCGGCCGCCGTCCAGCGCAGCTTCCCATCGGCCACGCGCAGGACATCCTCGGCCGTCAAGTCGATGCCGCGCGTGCGCGTGTCGCCCACGTTGGCAAAGTAATGCGCGACCAGGCCATTGCCTACCGTCAGCCCCGCCGAGCGCAGCAGGTTTTCAATGACGCTCGCTTGCGCCCCCGTCAATGGCCGGCCGCTGCCGTCGAGCGCCACGCCCGAGCTGCGGTCGATGCCGATGTTCGACGACACGCCCAGGCGGTCGCTGACCTTGATTTGATACGCGTCAACGGCCAGGCGCAGGGTGGGCGTAGGATTGAAGGTCAGCCCTGCTGACAGATTCGTCGATTTTTCCGGTTTTAATGCTTGCGCACCCAGGGCCCGTGCGGCAGCGGAATTGGGCTGCGCCAGGGTGTACGGCACGCCCGCATGGTCGGACGTGTTCGAATACGATTGCGTCACCAGGCTAGGTGCATGGAAACCGTTGCTGACGGTAGCGCGCACGGCGACCGTGGACGTCACGTCATAACGGGTGGACAAGCGGCCCGTCGTCTTGCTGCCGAAATCGGAATATTTCTCGGCGCGCAGAGCCGTGTCGAGCAGCAATTGCGGCGTCAGTTTCGCCCCCAGGCCGATATACGCCGCATGGCTGTGGCGCGCCGTGTCGGATGCATCGACGGGCAGATAGCCGGCCAGCGCCGACGAGCCACTGCCCTGCCAGGAAGCGGGCTCGCCGGGGCTGCGCTGCTGCGTTTCATGCGAATACTCGAGGCCCAGGCTCAGGTCGGCCGGCTCGCTCAAGCCCAGTTGCACGGGGCGGCGCACATCGGCATTCGTGGTCGAGCGGCTGTAGCGCTGATTGCCGATAGTAAAATCGGTCTTGCCACCGGGATAGGTCAGCGAGTAATTGGCCGAGTGTTCGACACCCACGTCGATATCGTCGCGGCCATACGTCGTGCTCAGGTCCCAGGACCAGCCCGCCGTCTCGCCCTTGACACCGCCCGTCAGCGAAAAGTCGTTTTCGCTCGTCGTTTCATATGGCGTGAAACCGTCGGGATACACGGCCAGCAAACCTTTGTTGTTATTAAAAATGGTATTGGGCAGGCGGAAATTCTGCGCCGAGCGGGCATTGCGGTGCGCATAGGTGCCGAAACCATACAGTTGCACCTCGTTCGACACGTCATAGCCGAGGTTGGCGCTGAGCGAGGCGGTCGTGCTTTGCGGCACGCCCGTATTGCGCCATGGATTGCTGTTGCGGTTTGCTTCGGCCGGGTTCGGCGAAGCGCCGGCCGGCAAGCTGTTGTTCGGTCCCAATTTCACCAGTTGGCCATCGCTGTTGCGCACGGCCGGATACGACAGATAAGCGGGATTCAGTCCAAAATTGCGCACGGCGATGCCTTGGCGCTGGACTTCGGCGCCGAAGTGGGCAAAGCCGTGTTCGCCCAGGCGCATGCCGCCATCGATGCGCGCCGACCCGTTCGTGCCGTCGCCCTCGTAGGTGGAACCGAGTTGCGTGCTGAAATTGCCCTTGTCATCCGACTTCAGGATGATGTTGATGACACCGGCGATGGCGTCCGAGCCGTAGATGGCGGAAGCACCGTCGCGCAGGATTTCCACGCGGGCAATCGCTCCCGTGGGGATCAGGGCCAGGTCGGTGGCGACGGAACCCGGAAAACCATCCTCATTGACGATGGCCGTCGTATGGCGGCGCTTGCCGTTGACCAGCACCAGAGTATGCGATGGATCGAGGTTGCGCAGCTGCCCGGCGCGCACGATGCTGCCCAGGTCCGGCTGCACGCGGGCCGGCAAGTTGAATGACGGCAAGGCCGTATCCAGCGCATCGAGCAAGTTCAATTTGCCCGTGGCCTGCAATTGCTGCGCGCTGATCACGTCGATCGGTGCGGCGCTGTTGGCCACCGTGCGGCCCGTGCCGCGCGCCCCCGTGACAATGACGGTGTCAAACGGCGCGGCGGCCTGCGCGTGGACCACGCCAGGCGCCCCCAGCACGAGCACGGCCACCGAGACGGCGTACGCCAGTTGCCGCAGGCGCGGGATGGGGTCTTGCTTGTGAATCAATTCCAGCATACGGAAACATCCTTTTCAAGTCGTCAACACAGTGGTTGCAGACTAAAGGATGGACAAACAAACAAGAACGAATGGTTTCGTATTTAGATATTTCGTTTTGGCAACTAACAACAGCGGCGCGCCGTATCAGGGACTGGGCGGGGCGGTCGCCAGGCTCTGGTCGAGCCGCTTCCAGTAATCGCGTTCCAGCCGGGCCGTATCGATGTCGCGCGCCGCCTCGTTGAAGCGCTTTTGCCGCGCCGCCCCTTCCGTGTCGCGCTGGAAGCACACGTGCACGGGACGCTCCTTGAAGACGGTATCGATGATGGCGATGCGCTCCCGCTCGGCCTTGCTGAAGTTGCGTCCCATCAGCAAGTGCTGCAGGACATGGCGTTCGATGACGATCACGCGGTAACGCTTGATGAGCAGTTTCTTCAGATTCGTCGCATCGTTCAAGCCCTCTTCCGTCTTCAACTCGCCGCGCGCCACCATGCCGTCGAACTGCTCGCCATTCGAATAGCCGGCCACGGTGCCGATACGCAGCTTGCCCAGGTCGGCCAGGGCGGTACCGGGCACGCCATCCTCCTTCAGGTAGGCCAGCACGCCTTGCGTATTGCCAACCGGAACAGAAAAGTGGCAGAGTTTTTCCCGTTCTGGCGTACGCCAGACAGCCAGAAACCCCGCATAGCGGGAACTGGCCAGGCCAAACTGCATGGCACGCTTCCACGGGAAATACTCATATTTGACGACATAGCCCATGCGTTCGAAGATGGCGCTGACCATCGCCCCGGACATGCCGTCGGCAGGCAGGCTGCGGGAAATAAAGGGCGGCCAGTCTTCCGCGGCGAAGCGGACGATGCGCGAGCTGGCAGCGCCCGGCGCCGCCATGGGGGAGCCAGCCTGCCCGTGTGCAAGGGCAAGTGCAGCGTGCATGAACAAACAGAAGGGCAAACCAACTGTCCGGAGGAAACGCATGTTTGGCTCCTATGGCCTGGCGCACCTTGCAATGCAGGCGCGGCAACAGGACTGGCGGTCGGCTTTTTTGATCACTGGCTTGATAAAAATCATGCTCCCACAAAAAAAAGAAATTGCAAAGTTGTTTATTTGCACTTTGACATTCCCATGGGAAATAAAATACGATTGCGGCGCGCCTGCAACAGGCTGTCATGGCGCCGGCTATCCCCTCTCGCGCAACAGGTTTTTACTTGTGCGCGCGCCGGATGGCCGATAATGGCGTTTTACCGTGGAAGATGACCGTGCCGCACCCTGCCCCTCCCTCACTTGCCGACCAGATCGAAGACTTGCTGCCGCAAACGCAATGCACCAAATGCGGCTACAACGGTTGCCGCCCGTATGCGGAAGCGATTGCCGCCGGCAGCGCCGACATCAACCAGTGCCCACCGGGCGGTGCGCAAGGCATCGTGCGTCTGGCCGGCTTGCTGGGCAAAAAAGTCATCCCGCTCAATCCCGTCAACGGCCTCGAACGTCCGCGATCTGTCGCCTATATCGACGAATCGCTGTGTATCGGCTGTACCCTGTGCATCCAGGCCTGTCCCGTCGACGCCATCGTCGGCGCCGCCAAGCAGATGCATACGGTGGTGACAAGCCTGTGCACGGGCTGCGACCTGTGCGTGGCGCCCTGCCCCGTCGACTGCATCGTCATGTACCCGGTCAGCGGCGACGCCACGGGCTGGGATGCCTGGAGCCAGGCCGAGGCGGACGACGCGCGCGCGCGCCACGATTTCCGCACGCAGCGTTTGCGCCGCGAAACAGAGGAAAATGAAGCACGCCTGGCCGCCAAGGCCGTCGCCAAGATGCATGAAGTGACGCAGGAAGTGCCCGTCACGCCAGACGAACAGGCCGAAAAGGAACGCAAGCGCGCCATCATCGCCGCCGCCATGGAGCGCGCGCGCGCCAAGGCCGCTGCCGCCAGCACGGACACCGCCCAGCCAGCCACCATCACCCCGAAAAAAGACGCATGAACGCCGCCAAACGCCTGGAAATCTTTACGCGCTTTCGCGCCGCCAACCCTTCCCCGAAAACGGAACTCGACTACACGACGCCGTTCGAGCTGCTGATCGCCGTGCTGCTGTCGGCGCAGGCAACGGACGTGTCCGTCAACAAGGCGACCCGCTTGCTGTATCCGGTCGCCAATACGCCGGCCACGATACTGGCCCTGGGCGTGGACGAGCTGGCCAGCTACATCCGCACCATCGGCCTGTTCCGCACCAAGGCGAAGAACGTCATCGCCACCTGCCAGATACTGCTGGAGCAGCACGGCGGCGAAGTGCCGCGCGACCGCGCCTCGCTGGAAGCCTTGCCCGGCGTGGGCCGCAAGACGGCGAATGTGGTCATGAACACGGCGTTTGGCGAACCGACCATGGCCGTGGATACGCATATCTTCCGCGTCTCGAACCGCACCGGCATCGCGCCGGGCAAGAATGTCGATATCGTCGAGCAAAAACTGCTGAAATTCATCCCCAAGGAATTCCTGCACGACGCCCACCACTGGCTCATCTTGCACGGCCGCTACACGTGCACGGCGCGCAAGCCCCAATGCTGGAACTGCATGATTGCCGACCTGTGCGATTACAAGGACAAGTCGCCGATGCCGGCCGTGGTATAGAGCAAAAAAAAACGGCCCGCAAGGGCCGTTTTTTGATTCGCAGCAAGCGGGAGCTTACAGCAAGACCATATTATCGCGATGAATCAGCTCATGGCCTTCCATATAGCCGAGGATGGACTCGATCTCGGTGGAAGGCTTGCGCATGATGCGGCGCGCTTCGCCGCTCGTGTAATTGGACAGGCCGCGCGCCACGGGCGCGCCATCGGCATCGACGCAGGTGATCACGGCGCCGCGGCCGAATTCGCCATTCACGCCCGTCACGCCGATAGGCAACAGTGACTTGCCTTCCTGGCGCAGCTTTTGCACGGCGCCCGCATCGAGCACGACGGCGCCGGCCGTATGCAAATGATCGGCCATCCACTGCTTGCGCGCCGTCAATTGCCCCGTTTGCGCCCGCAACTCCGTACCGATCGCTTCGCCCTGTGCCAGGCGGCTGAGCACGTCGCTGTCGCGGCCCCAGGCGATGATGGTATGGGCGCCGGACTTGGCGGCGCGCTTGGCGGCAAGGATTTTCGTCAGCATGCCGCCACGCCCCAGGCTGCTGCCGGCACCGCCGGCCATCGCTTCCAGGGCCGGATCGCCGGCGATGCCTTGCGTGATCAGGTAAGCGTCCGGGTCCTTGCGCGGATCGGCCGAGAACAGGCCGTGCTGGTCCGTCAGGATGACCAGCGCATCGGCTTCGATCAGGTTGGCCACCAGGGCACCCAGGGTGTCGTTGTCGCCGAACTTGATTTCATCGGTGACGACGGTGTCGTTTTCATTGATGATCGGCACCACGCCCAGGCGCAGCAGGGTCGTCAGGGTGGAACGGGCATTCAGGTAGCGTTCGCGGTCGGCCAGGTCGGCGTGCGTGAGCAGCACTTGCGCCGTGCCGAGGCTGTGGGCGCGGAAGCTGCTTTCATAGATTTGCGCCAGGCCCATCTGGCCGACGGCGGCGCAAGCCTGCAATTCGTGGATATCGGTGGGGCGCTGCTCGAAACCGAGGCGCAGCATGCCTTCGGCGATGGCGCCGGAGCTCACCAGCACGACTTCCTTGCCCAGGGCGCGCAAGCCGGAAATCTGCGCGGCCCAGCGCGCGATGGCGGCATGATCGAGTCCGCGGCCATCGTTGGTGACCAGCGAAGAACCAACTTTGATGATGATGCGGGTAGCTTTTTGAATCACGGAATCCATGGGGCGGCGCTCTTCACTTAATAGACGTCAGCGCGCAGGACGCAGCAGCAGCAAGGCCAGCCCCGCCGTCAGCTCCATTGCGCACATGAACAACACAAAACCCTGAGGCAAGCCGAAGCTGATGGCCGCGAATAAACGGCCGGCGGGCTGCGCCAGGACCAACATTGCAGTGATATCGCCGAGGACAGGCGGTTCGCCCTGCCGTGCCGCGAACAGTGCCAGGAGCGCGGTAGCGCCCCAGACACCGACATGAGTAGCGTAGAACTGGCTGTAGCCGTTGACGCCATTGAGGAAGATGCCCATGCCGGCCGCCATTTCATCGGCGAACAACAGGCAGGCGACCGCGCTCAGCCCGTAAGCATACGCGATCAGATGCAATACACGGCGCTGCCACGCTTGCTTGCGCGCTGGCGCGACAGCGGCCGTCTGTACCGACATCAGGGTAAAGCCTTAGTCGAGGATCTTGAAACGCGGATCATCCGGGTCGATCGACGAGATACCGCGTGCTTCTTCGGTCATCTGCGTTTCTTCGGCACGGCTTTCGCTGTGTTTCTTCTCTTCCAGATGCTGGTAAATCGCATTCACCAGTTCCGGGCAACCCTGATGGTTCAGCGCGGAGATCTCGAAGACGGGACCTTTCCAGGCGAAACGCTTGAGGAAGTCCTTGACGATCTTCTTGCGCTCTTCTTCCGGCACCATGTCGAGCTTGTTCAACACCAGCCAGCGCGGTTTGTCGACCAGCGACTCGTCGTACTTTTTCAATTCCTTGACCAGCGCCTTGGCTTCCTTGACAGGATCGACGTTGGTTTCAAACGGCGCCAGGTCGACAATGTGCAACAGCAAGCCCGTGCGCTGCAAGTGGCGCAGGAATTGATGGCCCAGGCCCGCGCCTTCGGAAGCGCCTTCGATCAAGCCGGGAATGTCGGCAATCACAAAGCTCTTCTCGTGCGACACGCGCACCACGCCCAGGTTCGGGTGCAGGGTGGTAAATGGATAATCGGCAATTTTCGGACGCGCGTTCGAGACGGCCGAAATGAAGGTCGACTTGCCGGCGTTCGGCATGCCCAGCAGGCCCACGTCAGCCAGCACTTTCAGTTCCAGGCGCAGTTCGCGGCGTTCGCCTTCCTTGCCCTCGCCTTTTTGGCGCGGTGCGCGGTTGGTCGAGGACTTGAAGTGGATATTGCCCCAGCCGCCTTCGCCGCCCTTGGCCAGCATTTCGGTCTGGCCGTGCTCGGTCAGATCGGCCAGGATTTCGCCGCTCGCGTTGTCGATGATCAAGGTGCCGACCGGCATGCGCAGGTGGATGTCATCGGCGCCCTTGCCATAGCAATCTGCGCCACGGCCAGGCTCGCCATTGCGAGCCTTGTGCATTTTGGAGAAGCGGAAATCGACGAGCGTGTTGATATTGCGGTCGGCGACTGCCCAAATGGTGCCGCCCTTGCCGCCATCGCCGCCATCGGGACCGCCGAAAGGCCGGAATTTTTCACGGCAGAAAGAGGCGCAGCCGTTGCCGCCATCGCCCGCGATGACTTCGATTTTTGCTTCGTCGATAAACTTCATAATTTTGCCGCCATAAAACTAAAAAGGCTCTACCTTGGGCAGAGCCTTTCGATTGAAGGCTTGCGCCTTACATCATGCGATCATTGCGGAGCGAACTGGCGCTCCGCGACGAATTACGCTGGTACTGCTGCGTTAGGTACAACGGTCACGAATTGCTTCGAGCCAGCACCTTTGACAACGAACTTCACTTTGCCCGCGATCAGCGCGAACAACGTGTGGTCCTTGCCCATGCCTACGCCTTCGCCAGCGCGCACTGGGGTGCCGCGTTGACGAATGATGATGCCGCCAGCATTGATAGCTTGGCCGCCGTAGACTTTAACGCCCAGACGTTTTGATTCTGAATCACGGCCGTTTCGCGTTGTGCCGCCGCCTTTTTTATGTGCCATTTAAGACTCCTTGATAGCTGATTAATTCAAACAGCGGCGATTAGCCGTTGATCGAAACGATTTGGATTTCGGTAAAATTCTGGCGATGGCCTTGATGCTTTTGGTAATGCTTACGACGACGCATCTTGAAAATTTTGACCTTATCATGGCGACCATGCGCCACAACCGTAACCAGTACCGTTGCACCTTCGACCAATGGAGCACCAAACTTGATGCTGTCGCCCGCGCCTACTGCGAGAACTTGATCGATGGTGATTTCGGAACCAATGTCTGCCGGTATCTGTTCTACTTTAAGTTTTTCGCCAGCGACAACTTTGTATTGTTTGCCACCGGTTTTTATGACCGCGTACATGATTTGAAACCTCATCAAATGTTGAAAGAATTTGTCCCACTGCCATGAAAAGCAAGCCGTGCACAACAGGGGGAACCAGCGATTATACACGGACTGAGAAATTGCGTCAAAAACTATTCACAAAGCTTGATGATCGTGGTATGTCGACAACCTGACCATCATGTCAGGCTTGCGCCAGGCGGACAGCAAAACGCGCGCCAGTGCCAACAAGGTCAATCAATTGCTCTACAGTCATAGGCAAACGTCACGCACGCGCAAGCCTTGTCGTATAATCGCGGCACCCACAATCTAATGCAGGTTCGCCTTGTCTGACGCTAACAAACACGTTAACCAAAACACCATCGTGCAAACGATTGCCGCCGATATGGACGCAGTCAATACGGTGATCCGCCAAAAGTTGCACTCCGATGTGATTCTGATCAACCAGATCGCTGAATACATCATCAGCGCAGGCGGCAAACGCATCCGTCCCGTGCTGATCTTGCTGGTGGCCAATGCCCACGCCTATCGCGGCACGGCGCACCATGAACTGGCCGCCGTGGTCGAATTCATCCACACCGCCACCTTGCTGCACGACGACGTCGTCGATGAATCGTCGATGCGCCGCGGACGCCAGACGGCCAATGCCCTGTTCGGCAATGCCGCTTCGGTGCTGGTGGGCGACTTCCTGCACTCGCGCTCGTTCCAGCTGATGGTATCGCTGAATAATATGCGCGTCATGCAAATCCTGTCCGACGCCACCAACGTGATCGCCGAAGGCGAAGTGCTGCAGTTGTTGAACATGCACGATCCGGACGTGACACAGGAAAGCTATCTGAACGTCATCCGCTCGAAGACAGCCAAGCTGTTCGAAGCGTCGGCGCAACTGGGCGCCCTGATCGCCGGCGCCAGCGAAGACGATATCGAAGCGGCAGCCGAATACGGCCGCTCGCTGGGCACGGCCTTCCAGCTGATCGATGACGTGCTCGACTATGCAGGCGACGCCGCCGAAATCGGCAAGAACGTGGGCGACGACTTGCGCGAAGGCAAACCGACCATGCCGCTGATCTGGCTGATGGAAAACGGTACGCCAGAGCAACGCGAACTGGTGCGCAGCTGCATCGAGCAAGGCGACGAACAGCATTTCGACGCTGTCCTGACGGCCATCACCAGCAGCGGCGCCCTCGACTACACGCGCAAGCAGGCGGAAATCGCCGGCCAGCGCGCCGCCGATGCCATCGCCGGCTGGCCGGACAGCGTCTACAAGCAATCCATGCTGCAGCTGTGCTCGTTTGCCGTGGACCGCAATCACTGATCGCGTTTCATCCCATGCAATACAAAACGGCGCCACTGGCGCCGTTTTCTTTATGTGCCGCTTATTTGCTGCGCTCATGCTCCATCGCGGCGCCCGCCAATGCCTGGACGATGGCCGGCGCCGCTTCCAGCCGCTCGCTGTAGCGGCTGCCCAGGTAATCGCGGCGGTCGCGCACCAGCAGGGTGAATTTATACAGCTCCTCCATCACGTCGACCAGGCGCTCGTAATACGGCGATGGCTTCATGCGGCCGTCATCGTCGAATTCCTGATACGCCTTGGCAACCGAAGACTGGTTCGGTATCGTCACCATGCGCATCCAGCGTCCCAGCACGCGCAAGCCGTTGACGGCATTGAACGATTGCGAACCGCCCGACACTTGCATCACGGCCAGGGTCCGGCCCTGCGTGGGCCGCACGCTGCCCGTTTCCAGCGGCAGCCAGTCGATCTGCGACTTGAACACGCCCGTGACGGCGCCATGGCGTTCCGGGCTGCACCACACTTGCCCTTCCGACCATAGCGACAGCGCGCGCAATTCCTGCACCTTCGGATGCTCGGGCGACACGCTGTCGACCATGGGCAAGCCATGCGGATCGAACACGCGCGTGTCGGCGCCAAAGTGGCGCAGGATGCGCTCCGCTTCCAGGGTCAGCAGCTTGCTGTACGAGCGCTCGCGCAAGGAACCGTACAGCAGCAGGATGCGCGGCGCATGGGTGGACACGCTGGCCGGCGCCAGCTTGTCCAGGTCCGGCACGTCCAGGTGCGCAGCATTGATATTCGGCAAATCATTCATTCAGGCCACCGGCTTGCCGTCGGCGCCGACCACGGCCTGGCCGTCTTCCTTGACGAAGGCCCCTTGCTGCGGCAGCGGCAGGATGTCCAGCACTTTTTCCGACGGCCGGCACAGGCGCACGCCCAGTTCCGTGACGACGATGGGGCGGTTGATCAAGATAGGATGGGCTTGCATGGCGTCCAGCAGGGCCGCGTCCGGCAAGTCCGGATTGGCCAGGCCCAGCTCGTCATACAGGGCACCCTTGTCGCGCATCGCCGCGCGCACGGACAGGCCCGCGCGGCTGATCAGGTCGACCAGCTCGTCGCGCGACGGCGGATGCTTGACGTAATCGATGATGACGGGCTCGACACCCGTGTTGCGGATCAGGGCCAGGGTATTGCGCGAGGTGCCGCACGCCGTGTTGTGATAGATCGTGATCGTCATGTCGTGATGTCCTTGAGTAAATGAGATTCATTGACGCAACAAGAGGCGCCAGCACAGCAATTCTCGGTCAAGAAGGCCAGCAAGCCATTCATGCCCGCATAGTTGGCGGCGTAGATGATGGAGCGGCCCGCCTTGCTCGCCGTCACCAGGTTGGCGTGCGCCAACTCCTTCAAATGAAACGACAGCGACGATGGTGCGATCGCCAGCGCTTCGGCGATTTTCGTCGCCGCCATGCCTTGCGGCCCCGCTTGCACCAGCAGGCGGAACACGGCCAGCCGCGATTCCTGTGCCAGCGCAGCCAGGGCAGCGATGGCGGCCGTGCTTGTCAGCGGCGCAGCCTGCGTTGCGATAGTATTGTTGTTTTCCATAATTCAATAATACTCGAATTATGGAATCAATGCCAGTAATCACGATGCGTACGTAACCCAGCGCACCGACTGTCATGATCAATCGGTCTATCTTGATGAAAAAATCACTGCGATTGGCATCCCCATGACACGCTCGACACCCCTGAAAATCCTCGGCTGGAGCCTGGCCGCCCTGCTGGCCCTGATCGCCATCGTGGTCATCTTCGTGCTGACCTTCGACTGGAACCGCGCCCGCCCCTACATCAACGAAAAGGTGTCGGAAAGCACGGGCCGCACTTTCGTCATCGGTGGCGATTTGCAGGTGCAATGGAAGCAAGGGCTGAAAACGGAGCCGGGCTGGCGCCGCTACGTGCCGCGTCCCATCATCAGCGCGCAGGACGTGCGCATGAGCAACCCGGACTGGGCGACGGCCGGCCCGCAACTGGCCAGCGCGAAACGCATCGACGTGGCCATCCATCCGCTGCCCCTGCTGCAACACAGGCTGGTGCTGACGGACCTGGCGCTCGACTCTCCCAATATTGCCCTGCAGCGGCGCGCCGATGGCAGCAACAGCTGGACCTTGAAGGATAACGGCCCTTCGGCATGGGACGTGGAAATCCAGCGCATGGCCTTCGGCGACGGCGCCATCCGCTACCTCGACGAGGGCATCGCGCTGGACCTGCGCGCCAAGGTCAGCTCGACAGCGCCCGACGCCACGCCGGGCGACGCGCCAGGCAGCGCGCCCGTGCAGAAATACGGCATCGAATTCACCCTGGGCGGCAGCTACCGCAAGGCGCCCGTGACGGGTGGAGGCAAGGCCGGTGCCGTGCTGTCCTTGACCGACAACAACACTGTCTATCCCGTGCAGGCGCATGCCGTGCTGGGCAAGAACAAGGCCAGCATCGATGGCACCCTGACGGACCCGCGCTCGCTGTCGGGCATCGATTTGCAGCTGAGCCTGGCCGGCGCCAGCATGGCCGACCTGTATCCGCTGACGGGTGTACTGCTGCCGGAAACCCCGGACTACGCCACCAAAGGCCGCCTGCTGGGCAAGAAGGACGGCGCCATCTGGAACTGGACCTATCAAAACTTCAAGGGCACGGTGGGCCAGAGCGACCTGGCCGGTACCCTGCAGTACTTGCCGCGCCAGCCGCGTCCCTTGCTGCGCGGCGAAGTGACGTCGCAGCAATTGCGCCTGGAAGACCTGGGCCCTACCATCGGCGCCGACAGCAATGCGCAGAAACAGGCGCGCGGCAAGGCGCCTGTGCAGCCCGACAACAAAGCCTTGCCCGTGGAACAGTTCAATACAGCCAAATGGAATGCGCTCGACGCCGACGTGAAATTCACGGGCAAGAAACTGGTGCGCACGCACGATATCCCGCTCAACAATGTCGTCGCCAACATCCACATGAAAGACAAGGTGCTGAGTCTGACGCCGCTCAACTTCGGCATGGCCGGCGGCGACATCACCTCGAACATCACGCTCGATGGCCGTCAAAAGACCATCGCCGCGCAAGCCAAGGTGGCAGCGCGCCACCTCAAAATTCGCGAACTGTTTCCCAAGCTGCAATCGATGCAAGCGAGCTTCGGCGAAGTGTATGGCGATGCGGCGCTGACGGGCCACGGCAATTCCGTCTCGGCCATGCTGGCCAGCGCGAATGGCGAGCTGGCGGCCACCGTCAGCGAAGGCTCCGTCAGCCAGTTCATGCTGGAACTGGCTGGCCTGAACCTGGCCAACGCCGTTTTCGTGAAAATCTTTGGCGACAAGCAAGTCCACCTGAACTGCCTGGCCAGCGACTTCGCCGTCACGAATGGCCAGGCCAACGTGCGCCGCTTCGTGCTCGACACGGACAGCGCCGTCGTGAATGTCACGGGCAACGTCAACCTGGCAAGCGAAACCCTGGACCTCGACGTGCGCCCCCGTACCAAGGGCGCCCGCATCATCACCCTGCGCACGCCGCTGTATGCGAAAGGCACGTTCAAGAACCCGGACGTGGGCCCGCAGAAAGGCCCGCTGGCGTTGAAAGCCGGCGCCGCCGTGGCCCTGGCCACCGTCGTCACGCCGCTGGCCGCCCTGCTGCCGCTGGTCAGCGTCGACAAGGCCCCCGACACGGACTGCGCCGCCGTCATGGCGCAAGCCAACGCCACCCGCAAAGCCCCGACTTCGCCTGCGACGAATGCGCCAGCCAAGAAAGTGAGCGAAGCGGAAATCAGGAAGGCGCAGCAGGAAAAGAAATAGACCTTGATGCAGCCGCTTGAAAGCCGTGCCACCATCTGCTGTAATGAAGGAGCGGGGTGTGGCTCAGCCTGGTAGAGCGCTGCGTTCGGGACGCAGAGGCCGGAGGTTCGAATCCTCTCACCCCGACCAGCTTTTTCCTTACTAGGCTGACGTGAACTGCCGTCACCTTGATCTGCGCGTTGGCAGGTTGCCGGGAAGTATGATATTAACTGCATTATTAATATCTTGATCACTTCTCGCGCAAGGGCCTGACCGATGTCTTTCCTGATAGTTCTGGCCGCACTGGCCTTCCTGATGCTGGCCGCCTACCGTGGCTACAGCGTGATCCTGTTTGCGCCGGTCGCCGCGCTGGGTGCCGTGCTGCTCACCGATCCGTCCGCCGTGCCGGCTGTCTTCAGCGGTATCTTCATGGAAAAGATGGTCGGCTTTATCAAGCTGTATTTCCCCGTCTTTTTGCTCGGCGCCGTGTTCGGCAAGCTGATCGAGCTGTCCGGCTTTTCACAGTCCATCGTCGTGGCCGCCATCCGCTATATCGGCAGTTCGCGCGCGAATGCCGTCATCGTTGCCGTGTGCGCCGCCCTGACGTACGGCGGCGTGTCGCTGTTCGTGGTGGTGTTTGCCGTGTACCCGTTCGCGGCCGAGCTGTACCGCCAGAGCAATATCCCCAAGCGCCTGATGCCGGGCGCCATCGCCCTGGGCGCATTTTCCTTCACCATGGATACCTTGCCCGGCACGCCGCAAATCCAGAACATCATCCCCACCACCTTTTTCAATACGACCGGCTGGGCCGCGCCATGGCTGGGCACCATCGGCGCCGTGCTGACGGTGATCATGGGACTGGCCTTCCTGGAATGGCGCCGCCGGTCCGTCATGGCGACGGGCGAAGGTTATGGCGTGGAAGCGGAACAGGCCAAGACCGGCGGTGGCGACTTGCCCCATCCGCTGCTGTCGGTGGCGCCTTTGGTGCTGGTGGGCGTGGCCAACTTTGCGCTGACCAAGCTGATTCCCCACTGGTATGGCGACAGTTACGTACTCACCGCCGAGGCACTGCCCGGCTTGCATGCACCCGTGTCGACGTCGATAGCGTCCGTGACCGGTATCTGGGCCGTGGAAGGCGCCTTATTGCTGGGCATCTTGCTCGTGTGCGTGACGGCCTTCGGGCGTATCCGTGCCGCCTTTGCCGAAGGCACCAAGGCGGCCGTGGGCGGCGCCCTGCTGGCGGCCATGAATACGGCATCCGAATATGGCTTTGGCGGCGTCATCGCCGCCCTGCCCGGTTTTCTTGCCGTCAGCAACACCTTGCGCAGCGTGCCCGATCCGCTCGTCAACGCAGCGGTCTCCGTGACGACCCTGGCCGGCATTACGGGCTCGGCTTCGGGCGGCATGAGCATTGCGCTGGCGGCCATGTCGGACAGTTTTATCCAGGCCGCGCAGCAGGCGCACATTCCGCTCGAAGTCATGCACCGCGTGGTGGCCATGGCCAGCGGCGGCATGGATACCTTGCCGCACAATGGCGCCGTGATCACCCTGCTGGCCGTCACGGGCCTCACGCACCGCCAGTCCTACCGCGACATTTTCGGCATCACCGTCATCAAGACGGTGGCCGTGTTCCTCGTCATTGCCATCTATTACATGACGGGACTGGTGTGAGGGTTGGGCAAGCTACAGCCGCGACGACGATGCCGGCTTCGCCAACGCTTGCGCCGGCTTGAACAGATGGCTGATGCCCATGGTCAGCAGCGGGCCGGCCAGCGCCAGGTAGGAACTGTCGACACCGTACGGATTGCCCGCCAGGAACCAGCCGATGGTGGCGATCACGGAGACGATCACGCCAACGAAGGCGCCGCGCGGCGTGCCGAACTTCGGCGCATAGAAGGCCATCAGCACCAGCACGGCCAGGGTGGCGCGCAGGGCCTTGCCCAGGAAGGCGATCATCAGCAGTTTTTCCGCATACAGCGCCAGCACCAGCGGCAGCAAGCCGGCCACGACGATGGCGATGCGCAGGAACATCAGCGATTTCGCGTCGTTCTTCGCCTTGTTGTACCAGGGATCATAAAAATCCTTCATGGCCAGGGTGGCCGATGCCAGGGTGGTGGCGGAAATGCCGCCGAACAGGGCGCCGGCCAGGCCGACGATCATGATACTGGCGGAAAACGCCGGCATGTGGGCGATCAGGGTCGGGAAGGCGTCGATCGACTTCATGCCCGGATACAGCACGGCACTGCACATGCCGATCAGGGCCGCCATCAGGCCGAACGGGATCATCAGCGACGACACGTAGTAACAGGCGCGCTTGGCCACGGCCGGATTGTCCGTGCTGACCAGGGCCTGGATCACGTATTGCGTGGCGAAGATGGAACCGATGCCGCCGATCATCCAGGCGATGATCTGGCCCCAGCCAATCTCGACCCAGTTGAACATCTTGGCCGGCAGCTGCGCCTGCAGCGCGCCGATGCCGCCTGTGGCTTCCAGCGCATACGCCAGCGCCAGGATCACGCCCAGGTACTTGACGATGGAGTGGGCAAAATTGGTGTACACCACCGAGCGCATGCCGCCCAGGCTGACATAGATCACGGTAATGGCGCCCACCAGCAAGATGGCCACGGTCTTGTTGATATGCAGCACGGCTGCCAGCACGGCGCCGCCACTCGCGTACAGGGCCACGGCAACGATGCTCAGCGCAACGATGGTGAGGATGGACGCCGCATAGCGCACGGGTTCGCCGTAGGTTTGCGCCAGGATGCCGGAAATCGTCGACTGCCCGCTTTCCTTGTATTTTTTCACCAGCACGATGGCCAGCAGCAAGAAGCCCAGCGACAGCGCCACCAGATTCCAGGCGGCGGAAATACCCAGTTCATAACCCTTCTGGGCCGTGCCGATGCTGACGGAGCTGCCAATAAATTCCGACAACAAGAGCGCGCCGATCAGGTAGGCGGGATAGTTGCGCCCGCCCGCCGTCATGCCCTCGGCGCTGTTGGCATGCTTGCGCACGCTATACGTAATGTACGACATGAGGGCGAAATAGCCCACCGTGACTGCCGCGATAATGATCAATCTGTTTTCCATCCGTCTACTCCAAGTCTGCTTTTCTTATTATTATTTTTCAAGAAAGCTTCCCCTGCCGCACGCCGGACCAGCCGGCGGCGGTGCTCAGAGGAAAACCACATTCCTGCCGTACCGATACGGTACAGCAAGCCTCACACTAAAAAAGTGCGCAACTGCGCCGTAAACAAGTCCGCCGCCTCGATGTTCGAGATATGCGAGGCGGGCAGGCTTGCCAGGCGGGCGCCCGCGATCTGCTGCTGCAGCCAGCGCCCGTCGTCGACGGTGGTCACGGGATCGTGCTCGCCCGCGATGATCAGGGTCGGCAAGGCGATCGTGCCGACGCAGGCGTGCAAGTCCGCCTGGGCCAGCATGTCGCAGCAGGCCGCGTAGCCGCCGGCATCCTGGCTGCGCAAAATGCCGGCCAGGCGCGCCACCGTGGCCGCTTCGCGCGCGATGAACGGCGGCGTGAACCAGCGCGCGGCGGCGCTCCCGGCCACCGCAGCCATGCCGTCGCGGCGCACTTGCTCCGCCCGCAGCTGCCACGGCGCGGCGCCACCGATGCGCGCCGCCGTATTTGCCAGTACGAGCTGCGTCAGGCGCTGCGGCTGGTGAATGCCCAGCCACTGGCCCGTCAAGCCGCCCATGGAAATGCCGCAGAAGGCGGCACGGGCAATATCGAGGTGGTCGAGCAGTGCCACCACGTCCAGTCCCAGCCGCCCGATGCCGAACGGCGCGCTGCCGCTGGCCGACCGGCCATGGCCGCGCGTGTCGTAGCGCACGACAAAAAAATCGCCGGCCAGCGCGGCCGCTTGCGCATCCCACATGGATAGGTCCGTGCCGAGGGAATTCGACAGGACGAGGCAGGGCTTGCTGCGCTCGCCATCCGTGCGGTGATGCAGGCCGATACCGTCCACCTCGCACATTTTCCCGGCAGTGTCGTTGCCTGTATCCGTCATCGCATGTCTCCTCAGGAATCGTCGTCGCGCACCGACGAGGGATGGCGGCACAGCGGCATCACGTCGATCTGCATGTAGGGAAACAGCGGCAAGGAGGTGAGCAAGTTGTGCAGCTCCTCCACGCTGTCCACGTCGAAGACGCTGATGTTGGCGTACTGGCCGGCGATGCGCCACAGGTGGCGCCACTTGCCTTCGTGCTGCAGGCGCTGCGCCAGTGCCTTTTCCGTCTGCTTGAGCTGCGCCGCCTGCTCGGCGGGCATGCTCAATGGCAGGTTCACGTTCATGCGTACATGGAATAACATGGTTTCTCCTTAAGATTTTTATAGGCACTTACAACGCCAAACAAAACCGTAGCGAGCGGAAGAGAGTTGCGGTCGAGAAGCGCAACTGTACGAAGGTACAGTGAGCATCGCAGACCGTAAATCACGACGCGCAGTAGGTTTTGATAGGCGTCCTCAGGCGCGCTGCATGGAACGCAGCTTGTCCATATCGATCTCGACACCCAGGCCCGGCCCCGTCGGCACTTGCAGCATGAAATCGCGGTAGACCAGCGGCTCGCGCAGGACTTCCTGCGTCAGCAGCAGTGGCCCGAACAGCTCCGTGCCCCAGGCCAGTTCCGCGAACGTGGAGCACACGTGGGCCGTGGCGGCGGTGCCGACGCCGCCTTCGAGCATGGTGCCGCCGTACAGTCCCACGCCAGCCAGGCGCGCCACGGTGGCCACTTCCAGCGCGGGCAGCAAGCCGCCCGACTGGGTGATTTTCACCGCATACACATCGGCCGCATCGGCCTGGGCCAGCGCCAGCGCATCGGCGGGACCGTGCAAGGCTTCGTCGGCCATGATGGCCACGTCGAAGCGCCGCGTCAGGCGCGCCAGCGCGGCGCGGTTGCCGGCTTTCACGGGCTGTTCGATCAGATCGATGCCGCCGGCTTCCAGTGCGGCGATGCCGCGCACGGCGTCCGTCTCGCTCCAGGCCTGGTTGACATCGACGCGCACGCTGGCCCGTTCGCCCAGCGCCCGCTTGATCTCCAGCACGTGGGCCACGTCATCCATCACGTCGCGCATGCCGATCTTCAGCTTGAAGATGCGGTGCCGGCGCAAGTCCAGCATTTTTTCCCCTTCGGCGATATCGCGCGCGGTGTCGCCGCTGGCCAGCACCCAGGCCACAGGCAGTGCATCGCGCACGCGGCCGCCCAGCAATTCCGACAGCGGCACGTTCAGGCGGCGCGCCTGCGCATCGAGCAGCGCCGTCTCGATCGCGCACTTGGCGAAGCGGTTGCCCTGTATGACCTTGCGCACCCTGGCCATGGCCTTGGCCACTTCGCTCGCTTCCATGCCGACCAGCAGCGGCGCGATATAGGTATCGATATTCGTCTTGATGCTTTCCGGGCTTTCTCCGCCGTAGCTCAAGCCGCCGATGGTGGTCGCTTCGCCCCAGCCCGTGATGCCGTCAGCGCAGCGCAGCCGCACCAGCACCAGGGTTTGCGTATTCATGGTGGCGACGGACATCCGGTGCGGACGAATGGTTGGCACATCGACCAGGTAGGTCTCGATATTTTGAATCATATTTATTCCGTATAATTCTGTGGAGTGGTGACACGATATTCCCCGAATCTCCCCACGTCCAACACCGAGTTGGTATCAAACCTATACCTGAAAGGTATGAAGATGGAATTACGGCACTTGCGCTACTTCGTTGCGGTCGCGGAGGAAAGAAACTTCACGCGGGCCGCCGCGCGCTTGCACATCGCGCAGCCGCCGCTGAGCCGGCAGATGCAGCAGCTGGAAGAAATCCTGGGCGTGGCGCTGATCGAAAAGGGTTCGCGTCCCTTGCGCCTGACGGAAGCGGGCGAGTTTTTCCTCGCCCATGCGCGGCCACTGCTCGACCAGGTGCGCGACCTGCAGGCGATGACGCAGCGTGTCGGCAAACTGGAACGCACCCTGTCGATCGGCTTTGTCGCGTCGACCCTGTATGGGGAATTGCCAGACATCGTGCACCGCTTTTGCGAGCGCCATCCCGAGGTCGACGTGACCCTGCATGAAATGACGACGGTGCAGCAGCTCAAGGCCCTGAAGGAAGGCCGCATCGACGTGGGTTTCGGGCGCCTGAAAAGCGAAGACCCCAGCATCCGCCGCATCCTGCTGCGCGAGGAGCGGCTGGTGGTGGCCCTGCCGCCCGGCCACCGGCTGGCCAGGGGGGAAGGCGGATTGCGCCTCACTGACCTGATCCACGAAACCCTGCTCGTGTATCCGAAAGCGCCCCGCCCCAGCTTTGCAGACCAGGTGCTGGCCATGTTCAGCGAAGGCAATGTCACGCCCGGCCCCGTCACGGAAGTGCGCGAGCTGCAGATTTCCATGGGACTGGTGGCGGCCGGCCAGGGCATTTCCATCGTGCCGGAAAGCGTGCAAGCCATGCATCACCGGAACGTCGTATACCGCAAGCTGGACGACAAGCATGCGTTCTCGCCGATTTTATTCAGCATGCGGCATATGGACCGCTCGCCTGAACTGGAAAACATCCTCGCCGCCGTGTACTCGATCTACGATGAACACGGCATCGCGCACGTCAAGGAAAGCCTGTAGCAGTGACTACGCCGCGTCGGCCAGCAATTCCGGGCGCAGCGCGCGGATGCGCAGTTCCGTGAAGTAGCCGCCCGCCTCGTTGTAGCGCAGGTAGTAACGGCCGCAGTTCAGGCAGCGGGCCACCTGGCTCAGGTTCGCGGGATAGTAGCGCGGGGCGATGGGCGCATCGATGCTGTCGTAGCGCGTGCCGTGCGGGTGGTATTCGGCAAACGTCGGTTCCTCGTACGGATCTTCGCGCAGGGTGCCGATTTCTTCAAAGCGGTCCAGCTCCAGCGAAGTAGGCAGGCGCTGCCAGGCGTGCAGCGGGACGGCGCAGCAGCTGCATTTTTTGGTGATCGTGGCCGAAGCGGTGGCCAGCGCGGACAAGGCGGGAAAGTCGAGGAATATCATGTTCAGCCATTGCAAAGGTGCGGCCTGTGGCAACGAGCCTGGCCGCGCCCTTTCATTCTAGCGGAATGCATCTTTCAATGCCCCATGAAGTCATTCCACTTCGGCAGCAGCACGATGCTGTTCGGATTGAGCCCCTTGTTTTTCAGGGTGTCGACACTCCCCGCCACCACCTCCTTTTTCATGTCGATGACGGTGATGCTGCCATCGCTCATGCCCGGCAGGTTGAGCAGCGCATTCTGCACGAAGGCATAGCGGCCATCCCTGGTGAACGCCACGTGGTGCGCGCCTTCGGCGGCAGTGATCGATTTCAATAGCCGGGGCTTGCCGATGCCGCCCGTCAGGTCGAAGATATGCAGGTGGCCCGGCTTGGCCGTCGTCAGGTACAGCCGCGTCGCGCCCTTGTTGAAATACAGCTCCAGCGGCACGCCCGCCTTTTGTTCGGCAAAGTCATGCACCTGGGCCGTGTCGAAATCCCTGGTTGCCGGATTCCACGTGGCGGTCCACACGGTGCCGCCGTACATATTGGCGACGTAGGCGACAGGCGGTTTGCTGCCCGGGACGAACAGCACTTCCACCGGCGCTTCGCCAGACGGCGACGGCTTTTTCGACAGCTTGTGCGTGCCCAGCACCTTGCCCGTGCTCGTTTCCAGCACGCTGATCACCTCCCCCGCGTCGCCCAGGTCCGTGGGGCGGATGGTGCTCGTCAGCAGGGTGCGGTCGATGCCATCGTGGACGGCCAGGCCATGCGGATATGGCGCCGGCAGCCTGACGGTGCGTCCCGGCTTGTCGTGCACGGCGTCGCCTTCCAGCATGGCCTGCGATCCCATGCAGCTCAGATACCAGCGCTTGTGGTCATCCGAAAAGACGATGTCCTCGCCCACCTGGCAAGTCGGTACCTCGATCACCTTGATGGGAAAGTCCTTGTGGCGCATGTCCATCACGCGCAGCTGCGTCTTGCCCAGCGCCGTGATGTAAGCCTTGCTCATGTCGTGGTTGTAGAAGATATGGTGCGCCACCAGGTCCGGCGGCAGGGCGATGTCGCGCACGATCTTGCCGAAGTTTTTCGACTCGGGATCGACATCGATGATGGCGATGCCCTCCTTGCGCGACGGCGGCGCGACAGGGCTTTTCAGCGACTTCAATGACTCGGGCGCCTTGCTCTCGTAATTGACCATGGCCAGGATTTCGGCCGACGCAGGCAACACCGCCAGGCATGTCACGGCCAATGCAAACATCGCTTTTTTCATCATCTCCCCCACCTTTTCCAAGTGTCGTCGGATCCGCGCCGATCATTCTACGGCCGCACTTTTTCAAACTGGCGTTTTTTTTCAGATGGCCAATGCTGGAAATCTTTCCTAAAATTTAAGCATGAAAAAATACTCAGTCCGCCCTCCGCTTGCCAGCCTGGGCCTGGCCATCTTCCTGCTGTGCATATCGGCGCAAAGCCAGTCGCAGGGCGGCTCTGCGGCAAAACCGCAGCAACTGGAACAGCATGTGGCGCTGGCCATCGCGCAGCGCAAAATCGCCGCGAAGCCACCGACGATACGGGTCCGGCAGGACACCCGGATCACCGTGGATTGGAGTACCGACGAAATAGTCAGTATCCACTTGCATGGCTACGATCAGCTGCTGGAGGTCAAGCCGGGCGAGACAAAAGCCATGCGCATCGACGCCACGGTGCCGGGACGCTTCCCTGTTTCCGCGCACGGCTATGGCGCGCAAACGGAGGGCAAGGGCAAGCAGCACAAGCATCACCGCGAGGCGCCCCTGATGTACCTGGAAGTGCTGCCGCGATGATGCGGCGCGCCATCGCTTTCGTCCTGCTGGCCGCGCCAGGCATCGCCCATGCGCACGGCTTCGGCCAGCGCTACGACCTGCCCTTGCCGCTCTGGCTATATTTGCTGGGCGCGGGACTGACGGTGGCGCTGTCGTTTGCCTTCCTGGCACTGTGGCGCCGGGATGGCACAGCGGCCTGCCAGGGCGACTATGCGCGCCTCGTCCTGCGGCAGGTTCCTGGCGCGCGCGCCATCGCTTTCGCACTGCGCCTGCTGGTGCTGGCGTTGTATATCCTGGTGATCGTGGCGGGACTGGTGGGCGTGCAAAACCCCGTGAAAAATATCGCGCCCGCCATGGTGTGGGCCATCTGGTGGGTCGGCATGGCCTACGTGTCGGCGCTGCTGGGCGACTTGTGGGCGCTGGTCAATCCGCTCGACAGCGTGGCGCGCGCGGCCCAGCAACTGTTCCCCCGCTGGCGCGCACCGCTGGCGTGGCCGCGCTGGCTCGACAGCTGGCCGGCGGCGGCCCTGTTCTTCGGCTTTATCTGGATGGAGCTGAACTGGGAAGGCAGCGAGCAGCCGGCCAGCCTGGCCTGGACCATGCTGCTGTATTCCGCCTGCACGTGGGCAGGCATGGCGCTGTTCGGCCGCGCCGCCTGGCTGCGCCATGCGGAAGTTTTCAACGTCGTCTTCGGTCTGCTGGCCCGCTTCGCGCCCGTGACATTCCGCGACGGCGCCTGCTACGTGCGCCCGTATGCGGCGGGCCTGCTGGCGGTGGAACCCGTGCGCCCTGCCTGCCTGGTGCTGGTGATCCTCATGCTGGCCTCCGTCAGCTTCGACGGCATGATGGAAACGCAAACGTGGTACGACATCGTCGACGCCGTCCTCGCCGTGGCGCCTGGTGCACTGGCATGTATCACCACGGCCGCCCTGCTGCTGATGCCGGCCCTGTTCCTGCTGGTGTTCCTGCTGTTTTGCGCGCTGATCGCCCGCTGCGGCGCCAGCGATGGCCAGCCGGCCATACCCTTGCTGCGCGTGGCCGGCCACTTCGTGCTGACCCTGGTGCCGATCGCCATCGCCTACCATTTCGCCCACTACCTGTCTTTCCTGGCGATGGCGGGCCAGTACCTGATTCCGCTGGCGTCGGACCCGCTGGGCCTGGACTGGGACCTGTTCGGCACGAAGCTGTACTTCATCCGCCTTGGCATCATCGACGCCAAGGTGGTGTGGTACGTATCCCTGTTCGCCATCGTCGCAGGCCACGTGGCGGCCGTCTGGCTGGCCCATGTCTGCGCGCTGCGCCTGTACGCCAGTCGCCGCGCGGCCCTGCGCAGCCAGTATCCGATGCTGGCCCTGATGATCGCCTACACTTTGCTCAGTCTCTGGATCATCGCGCAGCCCATCGTCGGCGGCTAGCCCGTGCCAGGAACAGCTCCAGCAGCAACAGCATGCCGCCGGAAACGAGCAGCAGCGGCATCAGCGCGCACATGGCGGCTGCCGCCAGCCAGGCCAGCGCGGAAGGCGACGTCCAGGCGCCCGGCAGCAGCCTGGGTAAACCCAGCGAGCCAGGCAAGCGCCGTTTGAAAAACATCACCCAGCCCGACACCAGCGAGAACAGCACGCTGGCGCCGAACAGCAGCAGCACGGCCTGGTTCCACCAGCCGAATTCGCCGCGGTGAAACGGAATGCCGATGGCGGTGGCCTTGCCGAACGCCGTCTGCGCTTCCCACCCCGCGTAATACAGGGGCTTGCCGCTATAGGCATCGAATTGCAGGTCGAAGCGCAAGGTGGGCTGGCTGCGGTCAGCCATGGTGGCGCGCCACACATCGTCCTGGCTGGCCGGCGCCGTCAGCTGCACGGCGATGGCGGGCGCGTGGCTGCGCGCTACCTGCCACGCATCCTGCCAGTCGAGCGGAGCGCCCTCCTCGCGCGAGTGCAAATCACGTGGCACGGGCGGCGGCGCCTGGCCGCTGACGTCGCGCAACGCGCGGATGCGCCCGCCCGCCTGCTGGCTCCACGTCAGGCCCGTCGTCAGGATCACAACGCTGACGATGCCGAGCGCCACGCCCAGGAAAGCATGCCACTGGCGCCAGCCATTGCGGCCCCGCGCGCCCCGCTTCGGCAAGCCCGATTGCGCGCCACGCGGCCACCACAGCACCACGCCCGTCACCAGCATCACCATCAGCCAGCTGGCCGCCAGCTCGATCATCCAGCGCCAGCCATCGTTTTGCAGCAGGCGCGAATGCAGCTTTTTCGCCCAGTTGCCGAAGCGCTCGCTGCTGGCCAGGCTGCCCAGCACGCGCGCGTCATGGGGATTCACATACACGACGATGGCCTGCGCGGGCAGGCCGAACTTCGGCCTGGCGGGCGTGAGCGGCGCTGCATGTCCGCCGTGGCCCGCATGTTCATCCTGCGCGCCGCCGGGCGGCGCAAACGCCACCTGCACCGCATCATCCTGTTGAAACGGCGGCACCACGTGCTGCACCGCCCAGCCTCGAGGCGCAGCCCGCTCCGCAGCCGCCACGGCGGCGTCCAGCGGCAGCATGGACGCTTGCGGCGCCACATGGTCCAGGTGCTGGTACAGCCTTGCCTCGATCTGCGGCGTGAACACGTACAAAATGCCCGTCAGGGTAGCTAGCAGGGCAAACGGCGAGGCGATCAGCGCGGCCCAGAAGTGGATGCGCCAGTACAGGCTTTTGCGCCGCGCGATGAGAAAGGTGAAATCGTCCATGGCCATCCTCACAGTGCGTTATAGGTATAGGACAGGCCCAACATCACGCTGCGCGGCGCACCAGGCGTGTACTGGTTCTGGCTGTTCGGCGCATAGCTGCCCGTGCCCGCATAGCTGCTGCTGGCCGAATCGGCATAGCGTTTATCGGCCAGGTTGCGCACCTGCGCCCACGCTTCCAGCCCGCGCGCGACCTGATAGCTGGCGCGCAGGTTCAGCAAGGCGTGGCCCTTGTACTCCACCGTGTTGGCATTGTTCATCCAGTAGCGCCCCTGGTGCACGGCTTCAAGTGCGATACGCGCGCCGGCCACGAGCTTGTAGCCGATCTCGAACGAGGTGATGTCGCGCGGCGCCTGCGGCATGGCGCGGCCGCTGTAATCGAGAGTACTGGAGAGCTGGTAGCGCAGGTAGCGGTGGCGCGCGATGGCCGTGGCGAAGCGCGCGTCGAACGGGCCGCTGTCGTAATTCAGGCCCAGCTCCAGCCCTTCGCTGCGCGTGCGCCCCGCATTGCGGTTTTCGCTGTTGCCCGGCGAGAGCGTGTAGCTGACGATCGTGTCGCGCCCTTCGAGCCGGTACAGGGCCGTATCGAGTTTCAAACGGCCCTGCAAAAAGGCCCAGCGCAGGCCCAGTTCATAGTTGTTGTAGACGGACGGCTGCAAGTTGGCGATGCCCGTCTTGCCATACAACTGGCTCACTTCCGGCGGCGTGAAGCCCTGGCTGACGTTCGCATACGCGCTGCCCGCATGGCCGATGGCGTAGGTGGCGCCCAGTTTCGGACTCACATGCGAAAAACTGCGCGACTCGTCGGGCGCGCCGTAATTGACGCTGCCGCCGGGCGCCAGCTTGTTATGGTAGTCGTAGCGGATGGCGTCAGAACGGCCACCCAGCACCACGCGCGTGCCCACCAGCGGAGAAAATTCCCATTGCGCGAAGACGGCCGTGTTGAGGATATCCGTCTGGTAGTCGCGCACGCCCTGCGGATTGCTGGCATTGGCCAGGGAGTAGCGCAGGTAGCGGCCCGTGGCGGCATCGCGCACGATGGACAGATTGTCGCTGACAAAGGGATTGTCGCTCTTGTCCACGTACACACCAGCGATCAGGCGCGAACGCAGCCACGCGAATTCCTGCTGGTGCTTCACGTCCAGCCCCAGCGAATCGACGTGGTTGTTGTTGATGACGCCCTTGCACAGCATGCCCGCGCAACTGCCTATGGAATACGCGGGAATCTGCCCATGGTCGTTCTTGCGCGTAAACACGGTGACGGTGCTCGTGCCATTGGCTGTCGTCGCGCCTTCCCACGCCAGGTTCATGCGCGTGGTCTTGTCCTTGCGGTAGGTAAACGTGTTCAGACTCTTGCCGGGATTGCTGCGGTAATCGTTTTCGAACAGGCTGCCCGTCATGGCCGCATCGAGATCCGTGTGGACGATGGTGGCGCGCAGCTGCGAGGTGGAACTGAGCGCATAGTCGGCGCGCAGCGAGAACGAATCCTTGTCGCCATAGCTGTACTCCTGCCAGTTATCGCGCGAACGGCGCGAGCTGTAATGGGAAAAGCGCAGTCCCAGCGGACCCCAGGTATCGCTGGCGGAAGTGTCGTAGCGGGTGTAGCCGCCCACGTTATCGCGCCGCACGCCCACGCTTGCCGTGGGTGTCGCGCTGGCGCCGGCCGTGAGGAAATTGACGGCGCCGCCGACGGCATTGCTGCCGTACAGCGACGAGGCGGCGCCCTTCACCACTTCCACGCCGCTGGCGCCCGCCATGTTCATCTCGTTGAGCGAGTTATGGTTGAAGACGCCCAGCGGGCGGATGGGAATGCCGTCTTCGAGGTACTGGTAGACGGCATTCGTGCCGATGGGCTGGCGGATGCTCATGCTGTGCTGCTCGTTGCCCAGGTCATTCCAGTACACGCCGGCGATGCGGTTGAGGATATCGCCCATGGTCTTGGGCTTGTCGCGTTCCAGCATTTTGGCATTGACGGCACCGATGGCCTGCGGCGTCTCGGACAGCCACGATTGCGCGCGCGAACCGGAAACGACGACGGTGTCGATGGCGTGGTCGGTTTGGTCAGTTTGCTGCGCCTGCGCGCAGGGGTAAGCGAGGGTGATGGCGACGGCCAGCACCAATAATTTCTTGTTCATGTGATTCTCGTATAAGTGTGCGGATGCGGCGCGTCACACCGCAAGGTGGGCAGCGCCAGCATTGAAAATGCAAAAACCTAGACGAGAGCGGGCGGCGCGCGCGACTGCGCGGTGGACCAGATGAACAGCGGTGACGGGGACTGGTAGTACAGGGCCGGGAAAATGGCCGTGCCGCTGGCCACAAGCAGCGGCAGCACGGGACTGGCGGGCGGCAGGCCGACGGAACCCGCGTGCGTGGAACAGAAGGCACAATGCTCCATCTGCATGGCCTTGCCGCCGGATTTTTCATCGGCGGCGCCGTCATTGTCGACCTGGACGAAACGGATGCCGGCCACCGAACAGATTTCCGCCCAGCCGGAGCCGGACTCCTGCTTGGCGTTGGCGACAGCCTGGGAAATCGACGGCGCGAGCGCCGCCAGCAGGATCGCGAAACAGGCGATCCAGGCGGCAAAGCGGCGCGTGAACAAGGTCATTCCCATGGCCGCATTTTACCAGCGGCCGCCGGGACTGGGTAGCGGAAAGCGGCTCAGGCGGCCGGGCAAGCGGCGTTGCCGTTGTCAAAAGCGCGCACCACGCTCGCCGTATCGGCGGCGATACGGTTCACGGCGCGGCGGTGACCGAGCACCAGTTCATCGTAGCCGGCGCCCACCTTTTCATTGGCTATCGTGCGGCAAGTGACCACCTTGCTGCTGGCCAGCTGGCGCACGCTCCACACGGCATCGATCAGCGCATACTGGCCCATCACCGACTCGAAACGCTGCACATTGGTGCTGATACGGTACACGGGCAGGTTGTCCGGATGCGGCGTGCGGAACACATCGATGGCGCCCAGGTCATTCGTCACGGCCGTCGACAGGGCCTGGCCGATCTCGCCGGCCAGCGGCCCGGCCCAGCGCTGCTGCTCCAGCAGTTCGATGCGCCCCGATGGCCCCGTCACGACAAACTGGTTGCGGCTCACCTGCTGCGGCACGCTGACGGCCAGCACCTCGACATAGTATTTGACGGGTTTGGCCGGCTGCGCGTCGGCGCCGCCGCTGAGCGTATAGAAATGCTCGGGCTGGGGCGTGGAGCAGGCGCCCAGCAGGCTGGCCGCCAGCAGCGCGGAAAAAATTGGTTTCATCATTTTTTTTCATCTCCTTTTTTACCGCGGATCAGGGACTCGGGATGACGTTCCAGGTAATCCGACAGCGCGTTCAGCGATTGCAGGGTTTGCGTCAGCTGCTGCAAAGCCTGGCGCACGTCCGACTGCAGTGGCGAATCCTTTTGCAGCACCTGTTCGGCGGTGCCGAAGGTCTGTTTCGCCGCCGTCAGGGTATCGCGCATTTCCGGCACCACCTGGCCATCGAGCTGCCTGAACAGGGTATTGGCCTGCTTGATGGTGGCGTTCAGGTTATTGCCGATCTCCGCATAAGGCACCTGATCGAGCTTGCGGGCGATGCTGGCGATCTGCGTCTGCAGTTCATCGAGGGTATTGGGCACGGTCGGCACTTCCAGCGGATACTTGTTCGGATCGAGCGCCACCTTCGGCGCTTTCGGGAAGAAGTCCAGCGCGATGTACAGCTGGCTGGTGAGCAGGTTGCCCGTGCGTAGCTGGGCGCGCAAGCCACGGCTGACCATGCGTTCGAGCAGTTGGTGGCCGGCCGAGCCTTCCTCATCGTCGACGGCGGCCTTGAAGCGCATGCCCAGGCGGGCCGGGTACAGATTGACGGTGACCGGCATGCGGAAGTTCTTCTTCACGGGATCGAACTCGATGCCGACCGAACGCACCTCGCCCAATACGATGCCGCGGAAATCCACCGTGGCGCCAGGCTGCAAGCCGCGCAGCGACTGGTCGAAATAGAACACGGTGGTAATCGCCTGGCCATCGGGCTCGCGCATGGCGCTGGCCTCGTCGGCCGCCAAGCGGAAATTGGTATTGGCCGGCGCCGGTTCCTCGGGTTTGCGGCCATTTTCCGCCTCGAAGGCGATGCCGCCCACCAGCATGGCGGCCAGCGACTGCGTGTTCAACTTGAAGCCGTTGGAATCCAAGCGCACATCGACGCCGCTGGCATGCCACCAGCGCGCATTCTTGCCGACGAACTGGTCGTATGGCGCGTTCACGAAGACCGACATGGTAATGCCGTTGCCATCCTTGTCCAGCGCAAAGCTGACCACCTTGCCCACGCGCAGGCGGTGGAAGAACAGGGGCGAACCCACGTCGACGGAACCGAGACTTTCCGCATGCAGGGTGTACAGCTTGCCCTTCTGGTCACCAGCCACGGCGGGCGGACTCTCCATGCCGACGAAATTCTCCTTTTTGGCTTCCGACTTGCCCGTGTCGACGCCGATATAGGCGCCCGACAGCAAGGTACCCAGGCCCGTCACGCCGCTGGCGCCGATCTGCGGGCGCACCACCCAGAAGCGCGAATCGGCGGTGGCGAAACGGCGCGCCTCCTTGCTCATGTCGATCGTCACGAGGACATTGCTCAAATCGTCGCCCAGGGTGATGGCGCGCACCTGGCCGATATCGACATCCTTGTATTTGACCTTGGTCTTGCCCGGCTCCAGGCCTTCGGCGCTCTTGAAGCTGACCGTCACCGTGGGCCCCTGGTCAAGGATGGACCTGGCAGCCAGGCCGGCGCCTATCAGGGCGGCCAGCAGCGGAATGAGCCATACCAGCGACGGCAGCCAGCGGCTGCCCTGTTCCACATCGGGTTCCGGCAATGGACGGCCACCCGTTTCGGCAAGGCCGCCCGCTTCTTTGTCAGACATGCTGTTCTCCAATCACTGTATTGTTTCCGGTATTTGCCACCACCACGGGTTCTTCCTCGCCAGGCACCTGCCCGTCGACGGGGTCCCAGATCAGGCGCGGGTCGAACTGCATCGCCGCCAGCATGGTCAGCACCACCACGGCGCCAAACGCCAGCGCGCCGGGTCCGGCCGTGATCACGGCCAGCGACTTGAAGCGCACCAGCGCCACCGTCAGGGTGACGACAAAGATGTCGAGCATGGACCAGCGGCCGATGAACTCGACCATGCGGTACAAAATGGTGCGCTGACGCGGGCGCCAGCGCGAACGCCGCTGCGCGGTGAACGCCAGCAGCGCCAGCACGCCCAGCTTGAGCATGGGCACGACCACGCTGGCGATGAAAATGATGATGGCCAGGCCCTTCGAGCCGCTGGTCCAGAACAGCACCACGCCACTCATGATGGTATCGTTTTGTGCGCCAAACAGGGAATACGTCACCATCACGGGCAGCAGGTTGGCGGGAATATAGAGGATCATGGCGGCGATCAGCAAGGCCCAGGTGCGGTTGATGCTGTCCGGTTTGCGCACGTGCAGGGCCGTGCCACAGCGCACGCACGCCAGGTGCTTGCCCTTGCCCAAGGGCGGCGCCACCAGGCCGCAGGCATGGCAGGGCACGACCTTCTCGCCGGGCGCAAAGGCCTTGTAGCGGATGCCGGGCAGCGCTTGCCGGGTCAGGTCGTCGCCCAGGTTCCACAGGGCCTTGGGGTCGAACGAGACGACGATGGCCAGCATCAAGGTCAGCGCGCCAAACGCGAACAGCCCCGGTTGTGGCAGCACCGTGGCCAGGCTGGTCATCTTGACGACGGTGATCAAGATGCCGATCATCAGCACTTCCGTCATGCCCCATTCGCGCGCCGTCTGCACGGCGCGCAGCACGCGGTTAAAACCCGGCACCTTGACGCCGCCGCGCAAGCCCAGCGCCACATACAGCAGCGAACCGAGTTCGATGGCGGGAAAGAGTATGGTAAACAGGAAGACCATCGTCGCCACGATATGCATCTGCTCGGACCACAGCACGCGGATGGAACCGAGCAAGGTGGCGCTGGACGTCAGGCCATTGACGTCGAGTTCGACGATGGGAAAAAACTGGGCGATCAGGAAGACAAAGGCGGCGCCCAGAGTCAGCGCCACCACCTTGCTCAATTCCGCCGATGCGCCGCGCGCATGCGAGCCGCGGTACAGCACCGAGCGGCAACGGATGCAGCGCGCCTTTTCGCGGGGACGCAGCGGACGTTTGCGGTACAGCACGCCACAGTCATGACAGCTAATCAGGTCGTATCGGTGCACAGGTTCACGATGAGCAGTTGAGTCCCCTGCATCATACGTCAAAGCAACCTTCTACCGCAGGCAAAAGAAGACAGACGAGCAGCCTCAGGCGATAGTCGCCACTGTTGGCGCCGGCTTGCTCACTTTGCCAAAAAGCAGTTTGGCGGCGATTTTATTTTTTGCCAGCAAGACACCAGTCGCGCAGCAAATACATGTGACCAGCAAGCCGATACTGAACCCCACCAGAGTGGCAAGCGGCGCAAACGCCACCGGCTCAAAATAGCGCACCGAAATTTTAGTGACACCGATAAAAGCATACTGGCCGATGATATAAATATACAATGAATTTTTACCAAAGATAATAAACCCTTGGATGATCCTCTCACCAAGCTTCAAGTAGGCTACATAAAACACACACAATGCGAATACAGAGGCTATTGCACCGGCAATATAACGCAGCGCAATATTTTGAAAGTTTTCAGAACTTAACTCCATTCCTGTAACATAAATATAAGTCTGATTATTCCACAAGAAGAAACAAATCAGCGCAAGAACACCTGAAACAGGAAAAATTACATTTTTATATGGCATCAATTTTTCAACATACGAGCCAGCGGCCAGATAATAGCCGGCCAAGAAAAAAGGACATGTATATTTAATTAACGGCAAAATACCCCAGTCCGGAATGAACAGACTGAAAAAAAACAGGATCAACGATACCCAGAACGAATAGCGGCCAAAGACATTGGCAATCGTCACCAATACGAGACTAGCGAACAACGCCCATAGAAACCAAAGGCTCTGCAGTATGCTGAGAAGCAAGGAGAAAGGAAAATCCTGGTCAATCTTTTTTTTAAAAACAAGGGTAAGCGCAACCCGAAATAAAATCTCCCATATGGCAATAGGAACCAGTAAGGAAAATATTTTCGATTTAATGAACTCCAAAGGCGGTGTGCGGAGTACACTATTACGGCTCACATAACCGCTAATAGCGATAAACAACGGCATGTGAAACATGTAGATAGCTTTAAAGGTAGGGTCTTGGAAGAATCCCTCTTCCTGATATGCTGCACATTGCACCGCATGTCCGATCGACACCAGAAAAATCAACATCCCCTTGTAAAAGTCTACGCAATTACTTCTCAGCATGAATAAACTCCGGCGTTATGATTTTTTTGGATAAATTCCGGCACCCGAAACAAATTTTTGCATAAAGTATGTGGGCACAGGACAGTGGAAGACACTCAATGTCATTCAACGTCGCGATCCGCGTATGTTACAGACCACGTTACTTTTGCGGATTTTCACTCAGACGCAGCGGGCGCTTTCGCTACAACAGCCACATTCATGACAAATGATCAGCTTGTTTCAGAACACAGTGTGAAGTTTACCGGTACACAGTGCGTGCCTATTCCATATCAGTGCCAGCCATCATATTACAAAGGCCCCCCTTGCGCCACTGCAAGGTTAACGTTCGAGCAACAGTGCCTCCACCGCACGGCCAATTTGCAGCACTCTTTCATCCGCGCCGGCCAGGCCGCAAATGCCCAGCCCCACGGGCAGCTCGTCCTCGGCATGGCACGGCAGCGACAGCGCGCAGCCATCGAGGAAGTTGATCACGCTGGCGTTGCGCAGCACCAGGCCATTCGTGGCAAAGAAGGTGGCGTCATCCGCTTCCAGGGGCGCAACCTGCGGCGCCAGAATCGCCACGCTGGGCATCAGCCAGGCGTCGAATGGCGCCAGGCGCCGCCGGGCGACGGCGATCAGGCGCGCGCGCGCATCGAGCAAATCGATGTAATCGGCCGCGCCCTGCTGCTGGCCGCGTCGGATGCGCGCCGCCACGCGCTGGTCGTATTGCGCGCCCTTCTCTTCAAGCAGCACCTTATGCCAGTGCCAGGCTTCCGCCGCCACCAGGCCGCCGCCGCCATTGATCTCCGGCAGTTCCAGCAACTCGGGGAAATCGAACTGTTCCACCAGGGCGCCGGCTTGCCGCAGCTTGTCCAGCGCGGCGTCGAAAGCCCGCTGCACCTGCGGCTCCACGTGCGTACCGACATAGTCAAGGGTAAAGCCGAAGCGCAAGCCTTTCAGTGCTGGCGCCTGCACGCCGATGTCATGGCCCGACAGCGCCGCGTACAGAATGGCGCAGCAGTCGACGCTGCGGGCAATGGGCCCTGCCGAGTCGAGAGAGCGCGACAAAGGCACCGTGCCCGCCAGCGACACGGAAGCGGCCGTCGGCTTGAAACCCGTCAAACCGCAAAAGGCGGAAGGGATGCGGATCGAGCCGCCCGTGTCCGTGCCCAGCGCGCCGGCCGCCATTGCCAAAGCCACCGTGACGGCGCCGCCCGAAGTGGAGCCGCCCGCCACACGTTCATGGTCCAGCGGATTGCGCGGCGTGCCGTAATGGGGATTCAAGCCCAGGCCGGAAAACGCGAATTCGCTCATGTTGGTGCGGCCCAGCAGGACGGCGCCGGCCGCTCGCAGGCGCGCCACGGCGCCCGCATCGGCCACGGCGGGCGGGGAGTCGGCCAGCGCCAGCGAAGCGGCGCTGCTGGTTTGCCCCTCGACGTCGAACAGGTCCTTGATCGAGATGGGCACGCCGGCCAGGGGCGAGGCAACGATACCGGCCGCGCGCGCCGCATCGCTGGCCCGCGCCTCGGCCAGGGCCTGTTCGCCATCGAGGCTGACATACGCATGGCCGCCCTGCGCCCGGTGCGCCTCGGCGCGCGCCAGCATGCGCTGCGTCAGTTCCACGCTGGTGATGCGTCCGGCGGCCAGGTCGGCCGCCAGTTCGCGGATAGTCTTGGTCAACTGGGTCATTCTCTTATCCTTCCACGGGCAGGGTTTGCACGGCATAGCGGTGCTGCAAGCGGCGCTGCAAGGCTGGATCATACAGCTCCAGCTCGAAGGCGTCGCCGTGGCCCATTTCACCGATGATGGGCTGCGTGCCGCAGAACATGGCGCTGCCCACTGGCAGGGTCGCTTGCCCCGTGTAGCGCAAAATCAAATCTTCCGGCGACAGCATGCGCGTCACGGGACCATCCTGGTACAGGGCCGGCACGCCGGCGCGCTCGCGCCAGGAGCGCATCTGCAACTGGTCCCAGTGGCCGGCCACGTCGGCATAGCGCCACAAGGTATCGCCCACGGGCTTGCCGCACATCTGCTTCGACACCGTCACGCCATAGCTTTCCACCCTGCGTTCCGTATGGTCGGAACCGATCCCCACCAGCAAGCCGTATTCCGTGGAGAACAGCACGAATTCCGCCTCGCCGGACGAGTCCAGGCCCGGCACTTCGATGGCGGCGTCGCTCGAGAGCAGCGCTGCCGAAACCCGGTAAAACGTCGGCACGCTTTTCGGGCGCGCCACGCCGATGGCTTCCAGTTCGGCGATATGGTGTTCCACCATCGCCATGTCGCGGCCCGTCCAGCCGGCGATAATCAACTGATCGATATCGAAGGTGACGGGGCCGTGGCCGGCCAGTTGAAAACTCAATGTCGTCATGATTTTATTCCTCAAGGGGGCCGCGGCCCGTTTCGCGTGCAGCAAAAACGGCGGCGCCGGTGATCAGCAAGGCCGCCGCCACATACAGCGAGACGGCCATGCTGCTGTTGTACGAGCGGTACAGGCTGGCGATGACGAGCGGGGCGAAGCCGCCGCCGATGACGCCGGCCAGGGTGTAGGCCAGCGAGGACCCCGCATAGCGCACCTTGGTCGGGAATTGCTCGATGACGAAGGCGGCCTGCGGGCCGTACATGATGGCGTGGATGACCAGGCCCACGACGACAGCCGTGACGATGGCAGCCGGGCTGGCAGTATCGAGCAAGGTAAAGAAGGCAAACGCCCACACGAGACCCAGGATGGCGCCCAGCGCATACACGGGACGGCGGCCGATCTTGTCCGACAGCGCGCCAAACACGGGCACCGCCAGCGCATTGCAAGCCGTGCCGATCATGATGGCGGTCAGTGCCAGCGTCGACGACAGGTGCAGCACCGTCGTCACATACGTGAGCGTGAACACCACCACCAGCGCATACAGCACGTCCGAACCGATGCGCACGCCGCCGGCGATCAGCAGACGGCGCCAGTAGATGCGCAGCACGTCGCCGATCGGCGCTTCCGCCTTCGCATCCTGCTGGTCGAGTTCCTTGAACAGCGGGGTTTCCTCGATGCCGCTGCGTATCCACATGCCGAAGGCCACCAGCAGCAGGCTGGCGATGAACGGCATGCGCCAGCCCCAGTCCATGAACGCTTCATGCGGCAGCAGGTAGGTGATCAGGCCGATGCAACCGGTCGCCAGCAAGGTGCCGAACGACGGTCCCACCTGCGTCCACGACGCGTTGCGGCCCCGCTTGTCCGCTGCCCCGTGTTCGACGGAGATCAGCACGGCACCCGCCCATTCGCCGCCCAAAGCGATGCCCTGCACGAAGCGCAGCGCCACCAGCAGGATGGGGCTCCAGATGCCGGCCGTCGCGTAAGTCGGCAAGAGGCCCATCAGGCCCGTCGTCACGCCCATCAGCATCAGGGTCACCACCAGCACCCAGCGGCGTCCCAGCTTGTCGCCCAGGTGGCCGAAGATCACGCCACCGATGGGACGCGAGATATAGCCGACGGCATACGTGGAAAAGGCCAGGATGGTGCCCGTCAGCGGATCGAACGAGGGAAAGAACAGATGGTTGAAGATCAGCGCGGCCATGGTGTTGTAGACGGTGAAGTCATACCATTCCAGGGTCGTGCCGACCATGCTGGCCGTGGCCAGGCGGCCCGTTTTCGGCTTGTCGCCCGGCGCCTGGGCCGCCGGATGCGCAGCGTTTGCCGTTGTATATGTGGTCATTGCCTACCTCTCTCGTCAGTTTTATTGCAGGCCCGGCGCAGGATGCGTTGCCCTGCGCCGTGGCCCGTGTCTCGTGTTATCAGTGCCGGCAAGATGCGCGCCGCCGTGTCAGGCAGCGTGCAGGTCGGCCTCGCGCAGTTGCCAGGACAGTTGCAGGATGGCTGCCTGCTCAGCGTCCAGGCCCAGCGCCGCGCTGGCGGCATCGGCCGCCGCCAAGGCGGCGCTTTCGGAGGACGCGTCGATCAGGAAGATCGGGTCGAGCACGCGGCCCTCCTTCTGCTCCGCCGGCAGGGGGCCGGACAGATTCGCGTCAGGCGTGAGCAAGCGCGTGGCAATGACGCCATCGATCTGCAAAAGCTGCGCGCCCAGCGCTGCCATGCTGGCCACGGCTGCGGCATCCTGGCCGATGGCGGGCGCGCCCAAGCGCAGCACGGCCAGCCAGGCGCCCGTGCCCATGCCCGTTTCCGCCTCGATGGCGCAGAC
This sequence comes from Janthinobacterium sp. EB271-G4-7A, assembly GCF_020858075.1. Lineage (NCBI taxonomy): Bacteria > Pseudomonadati > Pseudomonadota > Betaproteobacteria > Burkholderiales > Oxalobacteraceae > Janthinobacterium > Janthinobacterium sp. EB271-G4-7A. Next base: position 58,842 of record NZ_JACYMI010000002.1, on the reverse strand, counting down.
GCGGCGCATCGGATCGAGCATGCGCTGCAGATTCGTCACCGACCATGGGGTCTGCTGGCCGAAGGCCTTGAAATAGTCGGGGGTCTGGAAGGCGCCCAGCGAATCGGTGCGGTACAGGCCCAGGTATTTGCGCGAACCGCGCACGCTCTGGTAGCGCGTGCCGCTGACGAAGCCGGGAATGCGCACGCGCTCTTCCACGTGCTCGCGGTCGTACCAGCGGTTGAAATCGAGCTCGTGTTCCGGGTCGGCGCTGGTCCAGACAAACAGGATGCCTGGCAAGGTGGGGGACGTCGTCATGATGGTTCCGTTCTGCGTGATGGATGGTGTGCCAACCCAGAATAGGTGGCGCGCCGTCACTTGGCAAACGGGTTATTCTGAACGCGACTGATAAGTTTTTCTTGTGGGTGGAGCCAACAATGCTGTCGGATTACGCGCCTGGGCGCTCATCCGACCTACGCGACTCACCTCGACCACGGCATCGTAGGTCGGCTTAGCGCCAGCGTAAGCCGACATCACCCTGCCCCATATTCCTCACCCAGCGCCAAAGTGAACCTGGCCGCCTCCTCGCACGCCAACATGGCCACCAGCTGGATCGCTTCCGTCGTGATGTCTTCGCTGTAGCTGATGACGATGCGCTGCGGCGCCAGGCTGCTGGTGCAGGGAATCAGGGCGATGTGGCCCTGTTCAATTTCCTCGCGCAGGGGCGCCAGCGGCAGCACGGCGATGCCGAAGCCCGCTTTGACCAGGCGCACGATGGCGGAGATCGAGCTGACGCAGTGGACCCTTCCCAGCTGCACGCCCTCGTCCTGGCACAGCGCCTTCAAGGCGGAATGCGGCTGCGAACCGCGGTTCATGGTGATGATGGGGTGCTGCGCCAGTTGCGCCACCGTGAATGGCGCGCCCGTATCGGGCCAGTCGGCGGCCCTGCCGGCCCAGCCCATGGCGATGGCGCCGCTGCCCGTGCTGCGGATATGGTCGCCCGTCAGCATGTCCGTCTGCAGCGCGATATCGAGTTCGCCCTGCTGCAGCTGTTCGTGCAGGCGGCGCGTCGATTCGGACGTCAATTGAATCTCGATGCCCGGATAGCGCTCCTGCACGCGCTGCAGGAACGGGATCAGCCACGTATGCACGATGGTTTCGATGACGCCGATGCGCACTTCGCCCGTGATCTGCGCGGGCGAGGAATTGGCCGCATACATATCGCGGCACAGTTCCAGCATGCGTTCGGCATACACGAGCAGGTTGCGTCCGGCGAAGGTCAGGCGGATTTCACGCGCGTCGCGGTCGAACAGGCGCGTGCCGAAATCCTGCTCCAGCGAAGCGATGCGGTTTGAGATGGCCGCCTGCGTGATGTGCAGCTTGTCGGCGGCCGTGCGAAAGCTGCCCAGCCGCGCTGCCCAGACAAACGCTTCGAGAAAACGGGTATTCAATTTGGCTCTTCAATCAATGGGGGCACTTCTTCACAGAATATGTGGTCGCCCCATTGTAAGCCAAAGCGCGCTGCCTTATTTCTGGCCCAGGAAGTCCAGCAGGGTCAGGGCGACGATCTTGCTGGCCCTGCGCAAATCATCGAGCGCCAGGCGCTCGTCAGCCTTCTTCGCGTTCGATTCGGGCACCGTGCGCGGCCCGGCGCCATACAGCACGGCGGGGATGCCCCGCTCGCCATACAGGCGCGCGTCCGCATACAGGGGCGTGCCGACGGCGGGAATCGTCTCGCCGAGGATGGCTTGCGCATTCTTTTGCAGGCTGCCGACCAGTTGTTCGGAACCGGGCAAGGGTCGCAGCGCGTGCGACAGCAGCAGGCGGCGGATCTCGATGCGGATGCCAGGCTCGCCCCGCACGGCGTCTTCGATCAGCGCGCGCACCTGCGCTTCCACCGCCACAGGATCTTCTTCGGGAATCATGCGGCGGTCCATCTTCATGACGACCTTGCCCGGCACCACATTGGTATTCGTGCCGCCGTCGATGCGCCCCACCAGCATGGTGGGCGAGTCGATGCCGGCCACTTTGGATTTGATCTTTTTCAGCTCCGGCAACTGGCCGTAGATGGCGTTGAGTATCTTGTTGGCCGCCTGCAGCGCGTCATGGCCCGTCTCCGGCATGGAACCATGGCCAGCCTTGCCGTGCACGGTGATTTCCAGCTGCAGGCAGGCGTTGTGCGCCGTGACGATGCCGTAGCTGAAACCGGCGGCGATGACGAAATCGGGCTTCGTCAGCTGCTGTTCCAGCAGCCAGCCCGGCCCCAGCAAGCCGCCGAATTCCTCGTCATACGTGAAGTGCAGCTCAAGCTGGCCTTTGAGTGGAATGCCCAGCGCTTCGAGCGCGCGGGCGGCAAATACATAGGTGGCGAAATCGCCTTTCGAGACGGCCGTCGCGCGGCCATACATATAGCCGCCGTCTATCTGGCCGCCATACGGCGGATACGTCCAGTTGTCGCCGGGCGGCACCACGTCGCCATGCGCATTCAGGGCCACGGTCGGCCCGCCTGCCGTATACGGCCGGCGCACGATCAAATTGGTGATGCTTTGCATGCCGTACGCTTCCACCTGATCGTTTGGGACGGCGTGCTTTTCCGCCTGCCAGCCATACGCCTGCAGCAGCTGCGCCACCAGTTCCGCATGGGGCGCGTTGTTGCCGGGCGGCGTATCCGTCGGCTGCTGCACCACCTTCTGTAAAAATGCGACTTCCTCGTCGAAGTGATCATCGATCCAGGCCGTGATTTTTTCTGCGTGCGTTGTCATTTTGCTCCTTGCATGGTCTGTTGCAGCCAGGCGCCAAGTTCGCTGCGCTCGGCCTCCGTCATATTGGTCAGGTTCCCGATCGGCATGGCCTTCAATTCGATGGCCTGCTTGTAGATTTGCGCCGCGTGCTGGCGGATTTCAGTTTCATTATCCAGCATCATGCCGGCCGGCGCCGTGGCGAAACCCGGTTGCGTGGGCTGGGCCGAATGACAGGTGGCGCAGCGCTGGGCGATGATGGCATGCACGCTTTTGAATTGCGCCGCCGGATCCACCGCCGGCGCGGCCGCCACGGCCACGGGCGCTTTCGGCGCGATGGCGATAGCTACGGCCAGCAACAGGGCCACGCCGATGGCCGGATAGCGCCATTCCACTCTTCCCTTGTGGCGCAGGTTGAAAAAGTGGCGGATGAAGACGCCGGCCGCCATGATCAGCGCCAGCACCAGCCACGCGTGGTCGTTCCGGTAGGTCATCGCATAATGGTTGCTGATCATGATGAACAGCACCGGCAAGGTAAAATAATTGTTATGCACACTGCGCTGCTTGGCTTTCAGGCCGTGCTTGGGATCGGGCAGCTTTCCGGCGGCCATGGCCTCGACCATCTTGCGCTGGCCGGGAATGATCAGCATCAGCACATTGGCCACCATGATGGTGCCGATCATGGCGCCCACATGGATATAGGCGGCGCGTCCGCTGAGCAAATGCGTGAGCACGTAGGCGGCACCGACGATCAGCGCGAACACGGTCACGCCGAACCACAGTTCATATTGCGCTAATGTTGACCTGCACAGCAAATCGTACACGGTCCAGCCAATGACGAGGGTGGCGATGCCGATACCGACTGCCTGCCCGCTGGAGATGTCCGCCACGGATTTGTCGATCATCATGGCCTGGGCATTGAAATAATACGCGATGGTCAGCAGCGCGAAACCGGACAGCCAGGTCGAATACGCTTCCCATTTGAACCAGTGCAGTTCCTTCGGCAGTTCGGCGGGCGCCACCAGGTATTTTTGCGGGTTGTAGAAACCGCCGCCATGCACGGCCCACAGTTCTCCCGACACGCCCTTCTTCGCCAGCTCTGAGCCGGGCGCGGGCGGGCGGATCGAGTTATCGAGCCAGACGAAATAGAAGGAAGCACCGATCCAGGCGATGCCCGTGATGACGTGCAGCCAGCGGACGATCAGGTTCAGCCACTCAAGGCCGTACGGGATCAGGTAGGCAAATACTTCCATAAATTTCCTCTAGTCAGACCGAACCAATATTCGTGCCAATCTACACAAGATAAACGGATTTACCGCTCACCACATGAAAAATATCGTATATTTGACATATTCAAATCGATATACAACAGAGGCGCCGCCACATGTCCAGCCTGCCGCAACACCTCGACCTGCACCTGATCCGCATCCTCTACCTGCTGCTGGTGGAAAAGAATGTCTCGCGCGTGGCGCTGAAACTCAATCAGCCGCAGCCATCGATTTCCGCCTCCTTGCGCAAGCTGCGTGAATTGACGGGCGACCCGCTGCTCGTGCGCGGCGCGCGCGGCATGGTGCCGACCCAGCATGGCGAAAGCCTGCTCAATCCGGCCAAGCGTATCCTCGACCAGACGGAGAGCCTGTTCGTCAAGAAGACGCCGTTCGTGGCGCAGGAAGAGGCACGCACCTTCCATATCGCCGCGCCCGATTACCTGGACAGCCAGTTCCTGCCCAACGTGGTGGCCCTGCTGCGCCGCGGCTCGCCGAAAAGCCGCGTCGTGCTGCATAGCCTGGGGCCGGGCATCGACCATATCCGCCAACTCTCCGACGGGGGCCTGGACCTGGTCATCGCCAACTGGGACGAGCCGCCCGCGCATCTGCACATTTCGAAGCTGTTCGAAGACCCCATCATCTGCGCCATGCATGCGGAAAATGCCTATGCGCGCCGCACGGCCAGCGACGCCATGACCCTCGACGACTATTTGAGCCTGCCCCACGTGGCGCCGTCGCAGATGATGCCCGGCTATCACGGCGTGATCGATTCCTTCCTCGAGCGGCAAAACCTGCAGCGTAACGTGGTTGTGGAATCGGCGTATTTCGGCCTGATCCCCTACATGCTGACGCAGACGGACCTGGTACTCACCACGGGCCGGCAATTCATGCGCTTCTATGAAAAGACGCTGCCGCTGAAAACGTATACCGTGCCGCTGAAATTCCCGCCGATGCGCTTTTACCAGCTGTGGCACCAGCGCGTACACCAGGCGCCCGAGCACAAATGGCTGCGCGACCAGGTCAGCGCGGCCGCCAAGGCGCTGGTGCAGCGATAGCCGCTATCAGCACGCGCATATAATGGACGCAGGAACGGGGCGCTATCATCACCGCTTGCATGATCGGAAAACCATGACCACCCTTTCAGACCTGAACGCCGGCAGCCCGGCAGACTTTATCGCACGGCTGCATGGCATCTACGAACACTCGCCCTGGATCGCCCAGCGCGCGGCCCCCGCCCGGCCGTTTGCCAGCCTGACGGCACTCAAGACGGAGCTGCAGCGCGTGCTGGCGCATGCCTCGCCCGAAGAGCAGCTGGGGCTGATACGCGCCCACCCGGAGCTGGCCGGCAAGGCCGCCATCGCAGGGCAGCTGACGGCGGAATCGACGCGCGAGCAGGCCAAGTCCGGCCTGAACCTGTGCAGCGCCGATGAATTCGCCACCCTGCAGCGCCTGAACGACGACTACAACGCCAAGTTCGGCTTTCCCTTCATCCTGGCCGTCAAGGGCCCGACGGGTGAAGGCTTGACGCGCCAGGACATCATCGCCACGTTTGCGCGGCGCCTGAAAAACCGGCGCGCCGATGAACTGGCCGAGTCGCTGCGGCAGATCAAGCGCATCGCCGAGCTGCGCCTGAACGACTTGTTCGACGTGCGCCTGGACTTCGGCCCGGCCATCATGCAGCAGGCGGAAACGCTGGCTGGCTGGAGCGACAGCGATTACAACCTGACGTGCGCCTACCTGACGCCGGCGCACCAGAAAACGGCCGCGCAGCTGGCCGAATGGATGCGGGATGCGGGCATGCAGGTGCACATCGACGCCGTCGGCAATGTCGTCGGGCGCTATCTGTCAGACGCGCCCGACGCAAAAACCCTGATGACGGGATCGCATTACGACACGGTGCGCAACGGCGGCAAGTACGATGGCCGCCTGGGCATCGTGCTGCCCATCGCCGTCGTGCGCCACCTGCATGAGCGGGGCGAAAAACTGCCCTTCCACTTCGAGATCGTCGGCTTCGCCGAGGAAGAAGGCGTGCGCTTCAAGAGCACGTTTTTGGGCAGCACGGCTGTCACGGGCAAGTTCGACGTATCGCTGCTGGAACAGGTGGATGCGGATGGCGTGAGCATGCGCGACGCGCTGGCCGCCGCCGGCCACGAGGCAAGCGCCATCGGCGCCATCGCGCGCGATACCGCCGACTTGCTCGGTTATGTGGAAGTGCATATCGAGCAGGGTCCCGTACTGCTGGAACGCGACCTGCCGCTGGGGATCGTCACGGCGATTGCCGGCAGCTCGCGCTACCTGGTCAATCTTGGCGGCGTGGCCAGCCACGCGGGCACCACACCCATGACCATGCGCAAGGATGCCGCCAGCGCGGCAGCCGAAATCATCCTGCTGGTGGAACAGCGCTGCAACCAGGGCGAGGCGCTGGTGGGCACCGTAGGGCAGCTGCACGTGCCCAACGGCTCCGTCAACGTGATCGCCGGCGCCTGCACCCTGTCGCTCGACATCCGCGCGGCCGTTGACGCGGTACGCCAGGCGGCCGTCGACGATATTCTCGATGGCATCGCCGCCATCTGCGCGCGGCGCCAGATCGACTATCAGCTGGAACTGCTGCTGTCGGCGCGTGCCGCGCCATGCGCGCCATGGCTGATGGCGCAGCTGGCGCAGGCCGTGGAATCGGTCGGCATCGAACCGTATGCGCTGCTGTCTGGCGCCGGCCACGACGCCATGGCCATGGCCGCCATCACCGACGTGGCCATGCTGTTTACCCGCTGCGGCAATGGCGGCATCAGCCACAACCCACTGGAAACCATGACGGCGGACGACGCCGACATCGCGGCGCGCGCGCTGCTGGCGTTCCTGCGCAACTTCCAGCCCAAGCCCTGAAGCGGGCATGGGCCGGTGGAGCTACACGGCCACGGCCCGCTCCAGCATCGCGTGCAGCAGGACATTGCAGCCCGCTTCCAGGTGCTCGGGCTTGGCGTCTTCGATTTCATTGTGGCTGATGCCATCCTTGCACGGCACGAAGATCATGCCGGCCGGCGCCAGCCGGGCCGCGTAGATGGCATCGTGTCCGGCGCCGGACACCACGTCCATCACCGAGTAGCCCAGCTTTTCCGTGGCGTTGCGCACGGCGCCCACGCAGTCCGGATGGAACGGGCATGGCGGGTAATAGGAAACACGTTCAAGAGATATATCCAGTCCCGTAGCAATACGCGTGGCATCGATGAAGGCCGTGATCTCGCCATGCATGGTGTTGAGCAGTTCGTCGTTCACATTGCGCAGGTCGATGCTGAATGTGACTTCGCCGGGGATCACGTTACGGCTGTTCGGGAAGACCTGCACCATGCCCACCGTGCCGCGGCCATACGGCGGGTAGCGGTTGGCAATCGCCACCACTTCCTGCATGATCGTCGTGGCCACCTGCAGCGCATCCTTGCGCAATCCCATGGGGGTGGGGCCAGCATGCGCTTCCATGCCCGTTACCACGCAGTCGTACCACGACAGGCCCATCACGGCCGGTACCACGCCAATGACTTTATCGGCGTCTTCCAGCACGGGTCCCTGCTCGATATGCGTTTCAAAATAGGCGCCGATGGGATGGTCTCCCGGCACCTGCTCGCCTTTGTAGCCGATGCGCGCCAGTTCCTCGCCCACGGTTTTCCCCTCCGTATCCTTGGCCGCATACGCCGTCTCCAGCGAGAAGGCGCCGCAAAATACGCCGGACCCCATCATCACGGGCACGAAGCGCGATCCCTCCTCGTTGGTCCAGAAAGCCACCTCGATGGGCGCCTGCGTCTTTATTTTCAAGTCGTTCAGGGTGCGCACCACTTCCAGGCCCGCCAGCACACCGTAATTGCCATCAAACTTGCCACCCGTGGGTTGCGTGTCGATATGGCTGCCCGTCATCACGGGCGGCAGGCTGTTGTCGGCGCCGTCGCGGCGCATGAAGACATTGCCGATCTGGTCGATCGTGATGCTCATGCCCGCTTCGCGGCCCCATCCCACCACCAGGTCGCGCCCCTGCTTGTCCAGGTCCGTCAGGGCCAGGCGCTTGACGCCGCCCTTCGCTGTCGCGCCGATCTGCGCCAGCTCCATCAGGGCTGCCCACAAGCGCTCGCCATTGATACGCAATTCATCCATCGTCAACTCCTTATGCGGTGGTAACGGAAAAGGCGGGCCGTTCGACATAGCGCCCCGCCCCTTCGACGGCCGTCAGTTCGCCCTGGTGGAAGACCACCTTGCCGGCGGCAATCGTGGTGCTGGGGATGCCGCGCACGGTGCGCCCTTCGAAGACGTTGAAGCCTCCCTTGGCGAACTGCGTGGCGGCGGAAATGGTGCGCGTGCCCTGCGGGTCCCACAGCACGATGTCGGCATCGCTGCCAGCGGCAATGACGCCCTTGCGCGGATACATATTGAAGATCTGCGCCGCATTGGTGGAGCTCACCTTGACGAATTCGGAGGGCGTCAGCATGCCGGAATTGACGCCGGCGTCCCACACGACGGCCATGCGTTCCTCTACGCCGCCGCAACCGTTCGGGATGCGCGTAAAGTCCTGCTTGCCCGCCGCCTTCTGTTCGGCGCAAAAGGTGCAGTGGTCGGTGGCCGTCGTCTGCAGGTTGCCGCTTTGCAGGCCGTGCCACAGCGCCGATTGATGGTGCTTGCCGCGAAACGGCGGGCTCATGACGTGGCCCGCCACGTAGTCGAAATCGTCGCTCTGGTAGACGCTGTCGTCGATCACCAGGTGGCCCGCCAGCGCTTCGCCATACACGCGCTGGCCATTGGCGCGCGCCCGCGTGATGGCGTCGAGCGACTCGGCGCACGAAACGTGCACGATGTACACGGGGGTATTGAGTACGTTGGCAATTGCGATGGCGCGGTTGGCAGCCTCCGCTTCCACGGCCGGCGGGCGCGACCGCGGATGCGCCTGCGGCCCGGTAATCCCCTTCTTGAGCAAAGCTTGCTGCAATTGAAAAACCAGCTCGCCGTTTTCCGCATGCACGGTGGGCAGCGCGCCCAGTTCCAGCGAACGGGTAAAACTTTTCACCAGGGTTTCATCGTCGGCCATGATGGCGTTTTTATACGCCATGAAGTGCTTGAAGCTGTTCACGCCATGCTCGCGCACGAGGGTGCCCATCTCTTCATGTACCTGCTCACTCCACCATGTGATCGCCACATGGAAGGTGTAGTCGCCAGCCGCCTTGGCCGACCATACACGCCACTGGTGATAGGCCTCGATCAAGGATTGCTTGGGTGCCGGGATGACGAAGTCCATGATGGTGGTGGTGCCGCCGGCCAGTCCCGCCGCCGTGCCCGTGAAAAAATCGTCGGACGTCACGGTGCCCATGAAGGGCAGGTTCATGTGCGTGTGCGTGTCGATCCCGCCTGGCATCACGTACAGGCCGCCCGCGTCGATCACCGTGGCGCCGGCGGGTGCCAAAAGGTTCTCGCCGACGGCGGCGATGGTGTCGCCCTCAATCAGCACATCGGCGCGGAATGCGCGGTCGGCGTTGACGACGGTACCGCCACGTATCAGTGTAGCCATCTTGTCTCCTTTGTGATTACGACTGCGGCGCCTGCTGCACGTGCGCCACGGCCTTGCCCTTCATCATGACGCCGTACACGACGGCGGCGATGGCCACGCCCACGAACCAGGCGTAGGTGTAGATGGTTTTAAAGCCTTCGGCCACGTCGGGAAACGCCGTGGGAAAGGCCGCGTTCAAAAAGCCCGGGATATTCGGCAGCACGGCGATGACAAAGGCGATCAGCGCCGCCATATTCCAGCCATTGCCATACGAGTAGACGCCGTCGTCGCGGTACAGCTGCCTGACGTCGAGCTGCGTCTTGCGCACAAAATAATAGTCGACGATGAGGATGCCGGCGATGGGGCCCAGCAGGGCCGAGTAGCCGATCAGCCATGTGAAGATATAGCCCTGCGTCGATTCGAGCACCTTCCACGGCATCATGACGATGGCGATGAAAGCCGTGATGTAGCCGCCCATCTTGTAGGAAATCTGCTTCGGTGCCAGCGAGGAAAAGTCGTACGCCGGGCCCACCAGGTTGGCGGCCAGGTTGACGCTGACCGTGTCGATCAGGAGGATGATCAAGGCGATCAGCACGGCGGCGCCCGTCATGCGGCTGGCCAGGTCGACCGGGTCCCAGATGGCCTTGCCGTACATGACGACGGAGCCGGCAGTGACGATCACGGCCAGCATGGCCAGCAATCCCATAGGCACCGGCAAGCCGATCGACTGGCCGATCACCTGGTCGCGCTGCGTCTTGGCAAAGCGCGTGAAGTCGGGGATGTTCAAGGCCAGGGTAGCCCAGAAACCCACCATGGCCGTCAGCGACGGCCAGAAGACGCTCCAGAACTGGCCCGCCTTTTTACCGCCGGGGATGAATTGCGATGGCTGGTCCAGCAGGCTGGCCACGCCGCCGGCCTTGCTGTGCACCCAGTATAGCAGTACGAAGCAGATGAGGATTTTCAGCGGCGCAGTGTAGGTTTCGAGTTTGCGGATCGACTCCATGCCATGCAGGATGTAATAGAACTGGATGGCCCAGAAAGCCAGGAAGCACAATAGCTGGCTGCCGTTGATGCCCAGGCCCGCGATCTTCTCGCCGCCCAGTTCATGGCCTACCAGCACGCCCATCAGGGTATAGATCATCTGCCCGCCGAACCAGGTCTGGATGCCATACCAGCCGCAGGCGACGATGGCGCGCATCAGGGCCGGCAACCGCGCGCCCATGGTGCCGAACGAGGCACGCGCCAGCACGGCATACGGGATGCCGTACTTGGTGCCCGCATGGCCGATCAGCAGCATCGGCAGGAGCACGATGGCATTGGCGAGAAACACCGTGAGCACGGCCTGGTAACCGGACATGCCGCTGTCAATCAGGCTGGCCGACAGGGTGTAGGCGGGAATGCACATCACCATGCCGACCCACAGCGCGGCGAAGTGATACCAGCGCCAGGTGCGCTGTGCCGCCGTGGTGGGCGCCAGGTCTTCATTCCAGAGTTGCGTGTTGCCTGAATAGTCGTGGTTCACAGGGTTGCTCCATCGGTTAGACCGCTGGCACGCGAAGGCGCCAGGGATACGGCAATGTGGAAACGGCTCGGCTTTTAAGTAATCTAGCTTACTGCAAAGACGCGCCGCTGTTTATAAAAATAAACGCACGCAATAACCGTGCCCTATGCCGTCTCCGCCAGCGCTCTTGGATTTCGCGGATCCTGCGTCCAGTTCATGTACGGCTTGCCCGTGGCTTGCGGCACCATCGTGATGCAGCCCTGCACCGGACAGGTGATTTCGCACAGGTTGCAGCCCACGCATTCCTCCTTGATCACCTCATACGTGCGCGTGCCGGCGGCGTCGATCAGTTGCGCAATCGACTGGTGCGATGTGTCTTCGCAAGCCACGTAGCACTTGCCGCATTTGATGCAGTCGTCCTGGTTGATCTGCGCGATGACCTGGTAATTCATGTCCAGGTATTTCCAGTCCGTCGTGTTGGGCACGGCCTTGCCGGCAAAGTCGCTGATGCGCTCGTAGCCCTTCTCGTCCATCCAGCGCGACAGGCCATCCTTCATCTCTTCGACGATGCGGAAGCCATGCAACATGGCGGCCGTGCACACCTGCACGCAGCCCGCGCCCAGGGCGAGGAATTCGGCCGCGTCTCGCCAGTTGCCGATGCCGCCGATGCCGGAAATGGGCAAGCCGCGCGTCTGCGGATCGCGGGCGATTTCCGCCACCATGTTCAGGGCGATCGGTTTGACGGCAGACCCGCAATAGCCGCCGTGCGTGCTGGCGCCACCGACAATCGGCAAGGCCACCATACGGTCCAGGTCCAGCGAGGTGATGGAATTGATGGTGTTGATCAGCGAGACGGCGTCCGCGCCGCCCGCCTTGGCCGCGCGCGCCGGCATGCGCACGTCCGTGATGTTGGGCGTGAGCTTGACGATGACGGGAAGATGGCTGTGCTTCTTGCACCAGGCGGTCACCATCTGCACGTACTCGGGCACCTGGCCCACGGCCGCGCCCATGCCCCGTTCCGGCATGCCGTGCGGGCAGCCGAAATTGAGCTCGATGCCGTCCGCCCCTGTCGCCTCGACCTTGGGCAGGATGTCGGCCCAATAGTGCTCTTCGCAGGGCAGCATCAGGGAGACGATCATGGCGCGGTCGGGCCAATCCTTTTTCACCTGCGTGATTTCGCGCAGGTTGATCTCCAGCGAGCGGTCGGTGATCAGCTCGATGTTATTGAAACCGACCACTTCGCGGTTCTTGCCATACAGGGCCGAGTAGCGCGACGAGACGTTGACGGCGGCCGGGTCTTCACCCAGGGTTTTCCACACGACGCCGCCCCAACCCGCTTCGAAGGCGCGCACCACGTTGTAGGCCTTGTCGGTCGGCGGTGCGGACGCCAGCCAGAAGGGATTCGGCGCCTTGATGCCGCAAAATTCGATGCTGAGATCAGCCATTATGCAGCCTCCACTTTATTCAACAAATCGGAATGGATGGCCAGTGCGGCCAGCTTGCCATGCTGGACGGCTTGCACCGTCAGGTCCTGCCCCGGCGCCACGCAGTCGCCACCCGCGTAGATCCCCGGCAGCACCGTGCGAAAACCCGCATCGACGGCGATCTTGTCGCCTTCGCGCTGCAGCAGCGACGCCATCGGATCATGCAGCACGTCGGTGTCGAGGCTCTGGCCGATGGCCTTGAAGATGGCGTCGGCCGCCACGTCGAACGTTTCACCCGTCCCCGCCAAACGCGTGCCCTGCATGCGCGTCTTCTCGAAACGCATGCCGGCGACCTTGCCGTCAGTATCGAGCAGCACCTGCTGCGGCTGGGCCCACGTCAGCATGCGCACCTGGTTGGCCTTGGCAATCTCCTGTTCATGGTGGGTGGCCGTCATGGCGTCGAAGCCGCGCCGGTAGACGAGGGTGACTTCCTCGGCGCCCAGGCGTTGGATCTGCACGGCCATGTCGATGGCCGTATTGCCGGCGCCAATCACAATCGCCCGTTTCGGCACGGGCAGCGCGGCCAGGTCGTTGGCCTGGCGCAGCGCGGCGATGTAATCGACGGCGGCCAGCAAGCCCGGTGCGTCCTCGCCTGTCAGACCCAGCTTGCGGCTGGCGCCCAGGCCCAGGCCCAGGAACACGGCGTCATACTGCGCGTGCAAGTCGCGCAGTTGCAGGTTCTCGCCCAGCGCCTGGCGACATCGGATCTCGATACCGCCGATATCGAGCAGGAAGTCGATTTCCTTTTGCGCGAAATCGTCCGTCAGCTTGTATTTGGCGATGCCGTACTCATTCAGGCCTCCTGCCTTGCCTTCCTTTTCAAAGATCACCACGTCGTGGCCCAGCATGGCCAGGCGGTGCGCGCATGACAGGCCCGCCGGCCCCGCGCCGACGATGGCTATCGTCCTGCCGGTGCTTGCAGCCCGTTTGAACGGGTGGCTTGCGAAATGCATGTGGTCGATGGCGTAGCGCTGCAAGAGGCCGATCTTGACGGGCTGCCCCTCCGCGTCGTGGTTGCGCACGCAGACATCTTCACACAGGATTTCCGTGGGACAGACGCGGGCGCAGCTGCCGCCCAGGATGTTCTGTTTCAGGATGCCTGCCGCGGCGCCGTTGATGTTCTTGTCGTGGATATTGCGGATGAAGCTGGCCACGTCGATTTCCGACGGACAGATGCGGCTGCACGGCGCGTCATAGCAGTACAGGCAGCGGGCGCTTTCGATGGCCGCCTGGCGCGCGCTCAAGGGAGGCGCCAGGTCGGTGAAATGGCCTGCCAGTTCCTCGTTGGGCAGGGCGGGATGCGGCAAATAGTTCAAAGACTCGATCATCGCGTATTCCTCTTGTTATGTGCGGCCGGCTTGTAGTTTGAAACCTTTACTTCATCTGGGGAAAAGCAAATTCCACACCAGCGCTTGCCGTATTCGGCCAGCGCTGCATCACGGCCTTGTGCCGCGTGTAGAAACGCACGCCTTCGGGGCCATACGCATGGTGGTCGCCGAACATGCTGCGCTTCCAGCCGCCAAAGCTGTTGAAGGCCATCGGCACGGGCAAGGGGATGTTGACGCCCACCATGCCGACCTGGATCTGGCGCACGAATTCACGCGCCACGCCGCCGTCGCGCGTGTAAATAGCCACGCCGTTGCCATACTCGTTGGCGTTGATCAGCTCCACCGCATGCACCACGTCAGGACACCGGAGCACGCACAGCACGGGGCCGAAAATCTCTTCCTTGTAGATGCTCATGTCGCGCGTCACATGGTCAAATAAAGTACCGCCGACAAAGAAGCCATTCTCGCGTCCCGGCACCACATGGTTGCGGCCATCGACCACCAAAGTTGCGCCCTGCTCCACACCCGAGGCGATCAGTTTTTCGATGCGCTGCTTGGCGGCCAGCGATACGACCGGCCCCATTTCCGCACCGTCGGCCATGCCGTCGCGCACTTTCAGTGCGGCCGTGCGCGTTGCCAGTGCGTCGATCAACTTATCGCCCGCGTCGCCCACGGCCACCACCACCGAGATGGCCATGCAGCGCTCGCCCGCCGAACCGTAGGCCGCGCCGATCAGCGCATCGACCGTCATGTCCATGTCCGCGTCAGGCATCACCACCATGTGGTTCTTCGCGCCGCCCAGCGCCTGCACGCGCTTGCCGCTGGCGCTGCCGCGCGCATAGATGTATTCGGCGATCGGCGTGGAGCCGACAAAGCTGATCGCCTGCACCACGGGATGGTCGAGCAAGGCATCGACCGTGACCTTGTCTCCCTGTACCACGTTGAAGACGCCGTCGGGCAAACCCGCTTCTTTCAGCAGTTTCGCGTGCAGCAGGGAGGCGGATGGATCGCGCTCGGATGGTTTCAGGACGAAGGTATTGCCGCAGGCGATGGCAACGGGGAACATCCACATCGGCACCATCACGGGGAAATTGAACGGCGTGATGCCGGCCACCACGCCGAGCGCCTGGCGCATGGACCAGGCATCGATGCCGCGCGAAATCTGGTCCGTGAATTCACCCTTTAACAATTGCGGAATGCCGACGGCAAATTCCACCATTTCGATGCCGCGCGCCACCTCGCCCTGCGCATCGGCAAAGGTCTTGCCATGCTCGCGCGTGAGCATGGCGGCAAAGTCGTCTGTGTGCTGCTGGCACAGTTGCAGGTAGCGGAACAGCACCCGCGCGCGCGTCAAGGGCGGCGTGGCCGACCAGGAGGGAAAGGCGGCAGCGGCGGCCTGCACGGCAGCGTCCACGTCTGCCACGGTGCCCAGCGCGACGCGGGCGACGGGTTCGCCGAGCGCGGGGTTATACACGTCGCCATAGCGGCCGCTCTGGGTGTCGACTTTGGCGCCGTTGATGAAGTGGGTGATGGTGTCGAGAGTGTTCATGGTGTTCCTTTTTCAAACCCAAAAACAAGTGCCGGGGTCGGACCCTCAGGGTCCGACCCCAGGTTTTGCTTGGGGTCGCAGTTCAATCGAGATTTTTGAGTACCTTGGCCAGCTTGCCAAACAGCTCGTCGACATGCTGTTTTTCCAGCACCAGCGGCGGCGACAGGGCGATGATGTCGCCGGTCGTGCGTATCAGCACGCCGTCGGCGAACGCCTGCTTGAAGGCGTTGAAGGCGCGCGTGCCGGGTTTGCCGGCGATGGGATCGAGCTCGATGCCGGCGATCAGGCCGATGCTGCGCAAGTCGATCACGTGCGGCAGGCCCTTCAGGGAATGCACGGCGTCGCTCCAATACCCCTGCATCGCTTTAGCGTGGCCCAGGATGTCCTGTTCCTCGAACACTTGCAGGGTCGCCAGCGAGGCGGCGCAAGCCAGCGGGTGGCCGGAATACGTGTAGCCGTGGAACAGTTCGATGCCGGCCGGCGCGTCCATGAAGGCGTCGTGGATGTATTGTTTGCTGAACACGGCGCCCATGGGCACCATGCCGTTGGTCAGGCCCTTGGCCGTCGTCATCAGGTCCGGCTCGACATCGAAATAGTCGGCAGCGAACGGCGTCGTCATGCGGCCGAAACCCGTGATCACCTCATCGAAGATCAGCAGGATGCCGTGCTTGGTGCACAGTTCGCGCAAGCGTTTCAGATAGCCTTTCGGCGGGATCAGCACACCCGTGGAACCGGCCACCGGTTCGACGATGACGGCGGCAATCGTCGAGGCGTCGTGCAGGGCGACGATGCGTTCCAGTTCATCGGCCAGGTGGGTGCCGTATTCGGGCTCGCCCACCGTGTAGGCGTTCTTGTCCAGGTTATGCGTGTGCGGCAGGTGGTCCACGCCCGGCAGCAGGGGACCGAAGGTCTTGCGATTGCCGCCGATGCCGCCCACGGAAATGCCGCCAAAGCCCACGCCGTGGTAACCGCGTTCGCGGCCGATCAGGCGGGTGCGCGCGCCCTCGCCGCGCGCCCGGTGATAGGCCAGCGCGATCTTCAACGCCGTGTCGACCGCTTCGGAACCGGAGTTCGTATAAAACACGTGGCCGAACTTGTGGCCCGTGTAGTCCATCAGCTTTTCCGCCAGGTCGAAAGCGGCCGGATGGCCCATCTGAAAGGTCGGCGCGAAGTCCAGTTGGCCCACCATGTCGCGGATGGCAGCGACGATTTTCGGCTGCGCATGGCCGCACGGCACACACCACAGGCCGGCCGTGCCATCGAGGATAGCGTTGCCATCGACGTCCTTGTAGTACATGCCTTCAGCCGACACGAGCAGGCGCGGGTTGGCCTTGAAATCACGGTTGTTCGTAAACGGCATCCAGAATGCCGACATCGATTCCGGCCTTGTTTCGTTCATGACCTTCTCCTTGGGATGGGCTGGCGCGGGGCCAGGATCGTTTTTGACGAAGCGTAAAATAATTTACCAGTTGGCAAAAAGCTGATGTAATAATAGACAGGCCATCCCCAATGGCACAGATACACAAACGGCAAAGTACCCCAACCGTACAGGTCGGAAAACCACTACAGTTTTGTGCAAGGCAGCATAAGGAGCCACCGTGAAGCACAGCGACAGCACAGACGATGCCCCCGAGCAAGCAAGCGGCTGGCCCGTGCTGGACATCGACCGCCAGAAAAAGGGCGGCCTCGTCGAGCAGATCGTCATCGCCATCAGCGTCATGGTGGGCAGCCGCGCCCTGCGCATCGGCACACGCATGCCGTCCGTGCGCCAGTTCGCCCGCTGCAATGGCGTGTCGACGTTTACCGTCGTCGAATCGTACGACCGCCTGGTCAACCTGGGCTTGCTGTCGTCGCGCCGCGGTTCCGGCTATTTCGTCGCGCGCCACGATATCGCCGCCTCGCCGCACGCGGCCGTACACGCGAGTCCCACCGCCATCGACGCCCTCACGCCGGACCTGTATTCGGGCGTGTCCGATGCCCTGCCCGTGGGGGCGGGCTGGCTACCGCCCGAGATGTATGGCGAAGCGACCGTGCTCGATGCCGTGCGCCAGGCCATGCGCATTCCCGCCAGCAGGCTGCGCGGCTATGGCCATCCTCTCGGTTTTCCCTCGCTGCGCCAGCACCTGGCCACCAGCCTGTCGGAAGAACTGTTTCAGGTGGAGGCGGACCAGGTCTTGCTGACGCATGGCGCCACGCATGCCTTCGATTTGATCCTGCGCAGCCTGACCAAGCCGGGCGACACGGTGCTGGTGGAAGACCCCGGCTACAGCAATCTGCAGTCGCTGATCCGCCACCACGGCTGCATCCCCGTCGGCATCAGCCGCGGCGAGGCGGGCCTCGACCTCGATGCGCTGGCCAGCGAGGCTGCGCGCACCCAGCCCAAGCTGATGTTCGTCAACACGGTACTGCAAAACCCGCTCGGCACCTCGCTCAGCCAGGCGCAGACGCACCGGCTGCTGGCGCTGGCCGAGCAATTCGATTTCTGGCTGGTGGAGGACGATATCTACCGCGAAATGGCGGCGCGCGGCGACGCATCGCTGGCGGCCATGGATGGCTTGCGCCGCGTGATCCGCGTGGGCAGCTTTTCCAAGACCCTGTCGCCCGTGCTGCGCGTGGGGTCGATTTGCGCCTCGCCTTCGCTGGTGGCCGAACTGGTACGCGTGAAAATGCTGGCGGGACTGACGACGTCGGAAATCAACGAGCGCGCCGTCTACCACGCCATCTCCGCGCGGCCCTACAAGCGGATGGTCGAGCGGCTGGTGGCGCAGCTCGATGCGGCCCGCGAGCGCAGCATAGACTGCCTGGCGCAGGCGGGCATGGCGCCCGTGGCACGGCCCCGCGGCGGCATGTTCGTCAGCGCCGGCTGGCCCGACGTGCAAACGCCGGAATGGAATGGCAAGATCATCGCCGACATGGCCTTGAAGGCCGGCATCCTGCTCTCGCCGAACGAATTTTTCATGCTGCGCGCGCCCGAGACGGTGTGGTTCCGCTTCAACGTGGCCTACACCGATACCCCCGTGCTGCAAGCGTTCCTGCAATCGATCCGCCCACGCTAAAGAACCTGCCATGGCCAGCGAAAAATCCCCTGCCCTTCCCGTGAAAAATGCCGGCGGGCGGCGCCTGCAAAACCGCGACCGCCTGGAAGCGGACATCCTGGAACAAGCCGTGCGCGCGTTCGCGGAAAGCGGCTATGAGGGCGCGTCGATCGCCACCATCGCCGAACGGGCCGGCCTGTCGAAGCAAAACCTGATGTATTACTTCCCGTCCAAGCAGCTGCTGTACCAGCGCGTGCTCGACGATGTGCTCGACGACTGGCTGGCGCGCATGGAGTCGCTGGCCAATGAACACGACGAGCCGCGCGACGTGCTGCGCGCCTACATCGGCGCCAAGCTGCGTTTTTCGCGCGAACAGCCGTGGGCTTCGCGCGTGTATGCGCTGGAAGTGATCAATGGCGCGCCCCTGTACGGCGCGCAGATACGCGACCGGGTCGTGCCCCTGCTGCGCAAGGATATCGCCGTCTTCGAAGCCTGGATCGCGGCCGGCAGGATCGCGCCCGTCAACGCCACGCACCTGATGTTCGCCATCTGGGCCATGACGCAATCGTATGCGGATTTTTCAGCGCAGATGGCCCTGGTGCTGGAGCGCAAGCAGCTCACGCGCAAGGATTACGAGGATGCGGAAATCCTGATCGCGCACATGGTGCTGGCGGCCGTGTCCATGCCGCCCGCAGGCGAAAAAAAACCGCCTTGCAAGGCGGTTTCCTGAACAGCGCAAACGCTCATGCTGCCGTCTTGCCCTTGCGGCGGCGCGCCATGAAGCCAACCAGGCCCAGGCCTGCCAACAACATCGCATAGGTTTCCGGTTCCGGCACGGCCGAAACATAACCGGCCACGTTGGTGACGTTGAAATAATGGTTGGCGTTGACCTGGATGTTCGAAGCCCAGTTACCCACCACCACGTTGCCGTTGATCTGGCCATTGCCGCCGGCCAGGGTCGCCAGCGGCGCGAGAATGCTGCCATACAGGCCCACACCGTTCAAGGTGATGTTTTGCGCTTCATAGAAGTTGTACAGCACATTGTATTTGCTGAAATCGCCGTAGCCGCCGGACAGGTTCACATTCTTGCCGCTGATATTGAGGATCAGGGTGTCGTTCGTGTGCAGGTTGCTGAACTTGAAGTTGTTCACCGAACCCAACGCCGCGGAAGTCAGATCGAACACTTGCACGCTACCCGTGCCGCCCTTCAGGGTCATGCCGCCGTAGGCCACGGAGCTGCTGCCCGTGGACGCCACTTTCGCCAGCGAGGTCGAGGTGCTTTTCAGTTGGGCCGAGGTGGAGGCAAACGATACGGGCGACGCCGTGGTCTTGGTCGCCGTGTTCAGGCCCACGCTGCTCGTCGTCGTGCTGCCACCCACAAAATAGTTGCCGTTCTTGATCGAACCGGAGCTGTAGTTCAGGTTGCCGCCAACCACCAGCGCATAGCCGGTATTACCGTGCGTGACGTAGGCGTCCTTGTTCTTGTCATTAATCGAATAGCTCGACGCGGACAGGTTACCGGCAACCAGCACGCCGCCTTCGACATCGCTGCCGGACGCGCTGAAGTTGCTCAGGGAATACAAATTGGCGCCACCGATACCCAGATCGACAACACCGGCTTGCGCGGCGCCGGCAGCGAACACGGTCGACAGAACGAGAAGGAGTGGCAATTTAGGCATGCTTGGCATTTTTATTTCCAAAAAGAAAATTAACTTGACGCCAGAATATCATATCTAGTTGATTTGAGATGTCGCAAATCAACAACTTTTGTAACGATTATGCAAACACAGTTGCACAATGGAAATTATTTTCCTGTCGCTGCCCGGAGAAGGCCTTAGCCATCCGGATGGCGCTTTGAACAGATGGGAAAACAGCCGTCTGTTCTGCTCTTTCAATATTGCTTAGAAGCGCAGCCAACTTGGTGATACGATCGCGGCAGCGCCAGACAGGCCAGGCCACAGAATACGAAATCATAAGGATGAAGCACGCATGAAACGATTGTCCCTAGGCGCACTGATGCTGGCATATGCCTGCGGCGCACACGCCGATGTTGTGAACATGATCGATAACCAGCCGCTGAGCGAAACCTGGCTCAACGCGGGCTTTTATTCGTACCACTTTCAGCGCGACAAGAACCTGAATGACAGCAATCCGGGCCTGGGCGCCGAATACCGCTTTTCCACGGTCGCGTCGGTCACGGCGGGCCGCTTCTACAATAGCGACCGTGCCTACTCGAACTACCTGGGCGTGTACTACCAGCCGATCAAGGTAGGCCCGCTGCGCGTCGGCGCCGTCGTTGGCGGCTTCAGCGGCTATCCGAAGATGCGCGATGGCGGTTGGTTCCCGGCCCTGGTCCCCACCATCAGCTATGAATACCAGCGCGTGGGCGTGAATATCGCCGTCGTGCCTTCCTACAAGGACCGCCTGTATGGCGCCCTCAGTTTCCAGCTGAAACTCAAGGTGTTTGAGTAAGTAATCCTCAGGAAATTATTGTGAAGTTATGACGAACAGAACTGGATGCTATGCAAGGCACCCGCTGCGACGCAGTGCGAGCACTGCTAGTAGCGGGTAACGCCGTAGAGCGCCGGTTATGGAAGTCAGAAATCACAAAAATTTATTGGGGGTTACTTGACCGTTTGTCCCGCCCTGTCGCCGTTCGGTCCGCCATTCCTGCCATTCGTCGCATACGCGATGCCCGGCAGTATAGTTCTGCCTATAGTGGACTCATCGCCAGCATGCATACGGCAGCGGCACCCACACGACAGGAGAACGGCATGAAAGACATCAATTCCGCACCGGGCAGCACTTCCTTCAGCGCTTTCTGGAACGAGCTGTGCGCTTACACGCGCCAGGGCATGGCCGCCTTGCGGGCCATGTCGTGGCCCATGCTGCTGGCGTGCTGCCTGGGCCTGGCGTTCCTGATTACCATCTTGCCGCTAGCCATCATGCTGTTTGCCCTCGTCATGCTGCTGAAATGGGCAAGCAACAGCGATGATGCCGGCGCAGACGAAAAAGCGCCGGGCTCGCAGCAGTCGCCGCAATAAAAATTTGCGCCGTGGCAAGAGTGCAATGATTGTTCTATGGCACTATGGATGGGCACAGCACTGACAGGCATCAAACCCATCCCGATGGACGGTATGGGTACGGAACGCCACGCAGTATCCATGATCGAAGCTACTCCCCCACCGCCATAGGAGTTTTCTGATGACCACGACAGCAAAAGCTACAGCAGCGACGACCATTCCCTGCCTGCGCTACCGCGACGCGCCCGCCGCCATTGAATGGCTGTGCAAGGCGCTCGGCTTTGAAAAACAATTGATCGTGCCTGACGGCAACGGTGGCGTCGCCCATGCGCAGCTGAGCTTCGGCAATGGCATGGTCATGGTAGCACCGGCCCTCGACAGCGACTATGGCCGCCTGATGAAACTGCCTGGCGACATCGGCGGCGCCAATACGCAAAGCTGCTACCTGGTCGTCAGCGATGCCGATGCCGTCTACCGCAGCGCGCGCGAAGCCGGCGCCGAGATCGTGCTCGACATCAAGGATGAAGATTACGGCGGACGGGGATTTACCTGCCGCGACCCGGAAGGCCATATCTGGAGCCTGGGCACCTACGATCCATGGTAAAACGGAGAACAATGATTATCAGTACCCTCGCCGCCGCCAGCCTTGCGCTGATCGGCGGTTTCCTGTCCGCTCCCGTCCTCGTCGACGAGCACCTCAACCGTGTCCACCTTCCGTCCGGCAAGGCGCCATCGGCAGCCACCGTGGCCCTGCACCAGAGCCTGTGGATCGCCGACCTGCATGCGGACAGTCTGCTGTGGCAACGCAACCTGAACCGCGACAGCCAGCGCGGGCATGTCGACTTCCCGCGCCTGCAACGGGCCAACGTGGCGCTACAAGCCTTTTCCGTCGTGACCAAGACGCCGCGCAAGATGAATATCGAGCGCAATGGCAGTGACACGGACAACATCACGGCCCTGGTGGTGGCACAAGGCTTGCCGCCCGCTACCTGGAGCAGCCTGCTGGCGCGCGCCACCTGGCAGGCCGACGAACTGCGCCAGCAAGCGGCCAAGAGCCATGGCAAGGTCCGGGTGATCGGCAGCCGCGCCCAGCTGCGCAGCTTCATCGCCGCGCGCGAAAAAGACCCCGCCCTGCTGGCCGGCTGGCTGACACTGGAAGGCGCGCATGCGCTCGAAGGCAAGCTGGACAACCTCGATCCCCTGTACCGGGCCGGATTCCGCATGGCCGCGCCCACGCATTTCTTCGACACGGAACTCTCCGGTTCCCAGCACGGCCTGAAAAAAGGCGGTCTGACGCCGCTGGGCCGGCAATGGCTGCGCGCCATGGAGCAGCGCAAGATGATCATCGACCTGGCGCACGCCTCGCCGGCCACCATCGACGACGTGTTAACGATGGCGAAACGCCCCGTGATGGTCTCGCACACGGGCGTGCGCGGCACTTGCGCCAACGGCCGCAACCTCAGCGACAGCCAGTTGAAACGCATCGCCGCCCAGGGTGGCCTGGTGGGCATCGGCTTCTGGAACACGGCCGTCTGCGGCAAGGACGTGGCGTCCATCGCGCGCGCCATCAAGTACACGGTCAAACTGATCGGCGCCGAACACGTGGCCTATGGCTCGGACTTCGACGGCGCCGTCACCACGGCCATCGATGCGACGGGCTTGCCGCGATTGACGCAGGCGCTGCTCGACGCTGGCCTGTCGGAAGCGCAGATCCGCCGCGTGGCGGGCGAAAACGTACGCGACTTCCTGCTGAAGAACCTGCCGGACGACGACGCCTAACCGAGTGCGCTGATCAACGCATGGTCCGCCACCTGGCGTGGCCGGATGCGTATCAGCTTGCGGTACAACGGCGGCATCGACTCGCACAGCGCCAGCAGCGCGTCTTCATCCATGGCCGGGCGCACATACTGGAATTGCGCGGGATTATTTTCCGGCAGCGCCCCCTCCATGGTGGAGCCGTAGGCGCCCAGGGTCATGAAGCTGGCGGCGCTGTCGTCCGGGCCGATGGCCAGCACGAAGGTGCCATGCTTGGGATGCCCCAGGTAGCTTTTGATTTCTTCCTGCAGCGCCGGCTCCGCGTTCGCCATCAACTCAAAGCGCAGCTGCGCGTACTGGCGCGTGCATTCCATGAATGGCGTGCGGATGACCGACTGCGCCAATTTTCCCGGCATGCACAACAACAGATTGCCAAAGGAATCGAGCAAGGCGGCCGCGTCGCCCTGCCCGCCATCGCGCACATCCTGCTCCATGGCCGCCTGCAAAAATGGCGCCAGGCCGGCATCCGGCGCATGCGGCGCGCAGCGGTAAGTGAGGGCATCAGGATAGCGGCGGCGCAGGGCGCGCACCACGGCATGCTCGGACGGCAAGGTGGCGGGATCGCGCAAGTACACGTCGTCGCCGGCGTTCAGCAACTGCATCACCTGCGCCGATGTCGACTCGAACACGAGCGAGCACAGTGCCTGCGTCGCCTCGTGGATGCTCTTGCCGATGAAAAAAGATTTGGGCGCGGCGCCGGAAGGCAGGCGCGCATACTCGGTGGCGCCACGCACGGCCGGATAGCAAAAGCTGCGGCCGGCCTGCGCCTGCAGCGGCGCCGGCAAGGCGGTAAAACTGGCGCTGCCATCGTAATTGATGCCCGCCTTGACGTCGGGAGCGGCCACCACCACGTTGAAACCGGCCGCCAAAATCGCCCCCGTACACATGCAGCACGGATCGAGCGAGGTGACGATGGTCAGTTCGCCCGGCGGCGGCAAGGGCGTGCCCTTGGCCCGTTCGGCGAAATACCAATCCACCAGCTGGCGCTCGCCATGCGCGGTGGGGTCGAACACCAGGCCCTGGCGCACGACGTTGTTGTGCATCGATTGCAGCACGTTGCCGGCGCCATCGAGCAGCACGCCGCCCACGCCGAAGGTCCCCTGCGTCTTGGCTGCCATGGCTTCGGCCGCGGCAATCGCCACGGCGGCCTGGATGTCGATCGTCTTGTTCAAGCGGATCCTGTTACTTCATGTCCAGGTCGGAATTGCCGAAGCCGTGCGGCAGCAGCCAGCCCGCCGTCACTTCCATGACATCGTTTTTCAGATTGGTGAGGATCACCGGCAGGTCGGCGCCGCCCATCTCGAAGATCACCTGGCGGCAGGCGCCGCATGGCGAGATCGGTTCCGCCGTGTCGCCCGTGACGGCCAGCCTGGCAAAGTCGCCCGGCTTGCAGCCATGCGCGATGGCGCTGAAAAACGCCGTGCGTTCGGCGCAGTTGCACAGGCCATACGCGGCATTTTCCACGTTACAGCCGCGGAAGACGCGGCCATCCTTGCACAGCAGCGCCGCGCCCACCTTGAAACGCGAGTATGGCGCGTAGGCCAGTTCGCGGCCAGCGTTGGCTTCGGCGATCAGTTCTTGGTTGTTCATTTGATTATTTACCTGTAAAACCCGCAAGGGCTGGGGTCGTACCCTCAGGGTACGACCCCGGACTCTGCTTTGGGGCTAAAAATAGTTACGGTCGAATGGTACGGTAAATCACCGGATTGGCCGTCAGCGCCACCGCACTGATGGCATACGCTTGCTGGATTTCCCTGACGGCTTGCTGCGCCGCCGCTTCCGTGCGCGCGTGCACCATGGCCAGCGGCTGGCCGACAGCCACCTGCTCGCCCAGGCCGACCAGGTCCGTCAGGCCGACAGCGAAATCAATGCTGTCCGTCGGACGGCGGCGGCCACCACCCAGGGCCACCACGGCCAGGCCGATGGCGCGGCAATCGCGCACGTTGGCAAAGCCGGCGGACAGCGCCGGTGCCGGCACGATGAATGGTGCCTGTTCCAGGTGCTTGTCCGGATGTTCGACCAGGTCGGCCGGGCCGCCCAGGGCAGACACCATGCGCGAAAAGCGCTCGGCCGCTTCACCCGAATCGAGGGCCGCCATCAATTTCACGCGCGCTTCTTCTTCCGTGGCAGCCAGGCCGCCCAGCACCAGCATCTCGGCGCACAGCGCCAAGGTGACTTCATGCAGGCGCGCGGGACGCGAACGGCCCGTCAGGTAATCCATGGCGCCGCGCACTTCCAGCGCATTGCCCGCATACGGCGCCAGCGACTCGTTCATGTCCGTCAGAATCGCCGACGTCTGCATGCCCGCGCCGTTGCCGACGGCGACGATGCTTTCGGCCAGTTCCACCGACTTGTCGTAGGTCGGCATGAAGGCGCCCGTGCCCACTTTCACGTCCATCACCAGCGCATCCAGGCCAGCCGACAGTTTCTTCGACAGGATGGAGCCGGTGATCATGGCCACCGATTCCACCGTGGCGGTGACGTCGCGGATACTGTAGAAACGCTTGTCGGCCGGCGCCAGCTGCGCCGTCTGGCCGATGATGGCCACGCCGATCTCCTGCACTACCTTGCGGAACAGTTCATTGTCCGGCACCGTGCAATAGCCGGGAATGGCGTCGAACTTGTCGAGCGTGCCGCCAGTGTGGCCCAGGCCGCGGCCCGAGATCATCGGCACGTAGCCGCCGCACGCGGCGACCATGGGGCCCAGCAGCAGGGAGACGACATCGCCCACGCCGCCCGTCGAATGCTTGTCGACGATGGGGCCCGGCAGGTTCAGCGAGCGCCAGTCCAGCACCTGACCGGAATCGCGCATGGCCAGGGTGAACGCCACGCGCTCGTCCATGTTCATGTCGTTGAAATAGACGGCCATGCCCAGCGCCGCGATCTGGCCTTCGCTGACGCTGCCGTCAGTAATGCCGCGCACAAAAAACTGGATTTCCTCGGCGCTCAGCACGCCCTTGTCGCGTTTCTTGCGAATGATTTCCTGGGTTAACAACATGGAATAACTCCAATCATGAGATCTGGGGTCAGTCCCTGCGGATCTGACCCCAGCTTTGTAACGCTGGTGACTTATCAGACGCCGTAAGGAATCCACACGTTTTTCACTTGCGACGCATGCGCCAGCACGGCACGGCCGCCGCTTTGCGCGGCGCTGTACCAGTCGCGGCCCTTCGCGCCGCCTACCCAGGTGCGCTTCAGGGTGCCGGCCGACAGGCGCTCGACTTCCGCGCAACCTTCGGCGGAACCGTCATGGCGCCAGACGGCGTCGATGTCGGCGTGTGTGGCCAGGGTACGCGCCAGTTCATCGGCGTTGCCGCTGATGATGTTGACGACGCCGCCCGGCAAGTCGGACGTATCGAACACCTGGTACAGGTCCAGCGCGGAGAGCGGATGCGCTTCCGACGGCACCACCACCACGCGGTTGCCCAGCGCGATGGCCGGCGCCACCAGCGAAATGAAGCCGAGCAAAGGCGCTTCATTCGGGCAAACGATGCCGATCACGCCGACCGCTTCGTTCAGCGCCACGGTGATGCCTTTTGTTGGCGGCTGGTGCGCCAGGCCGTCGTACTTGTCGGCCCAGGCAGCGTAGTAGAACAGGCGTTCGATCGATGCCTGTACTTCCTTCTCAGGATTTTTACTGCCCGTCATGGCGGCGATGCGGGCGGCAAATTCGTCGGCGCGCGCGGCCAGGTTTTCAGCGATGTAGTACAGCACTTGCGCGCGGTTGTGCGCCGTGGCGCCGGTCCAGCCGGACGCTTTATGGGCCGCTTCGACGGCGTTGCGGATATCCTTGCGGCTGCCCACGCCCACTTCGGCCAGCAGGGTGCCATTCGCGCCGAACACGGGGGTGCTGTAGGCGCTGTCAGGGCGCGCCTGCTTGCCGCCGATGTACATCTTGGCCGTGCGGTCGATGGCGAACGGATCGGCTGCCGCCGGCTTCACATTGCCCTTGGCTTTCGCTTCCACCACCGGCAAGGCCGGACGCGCATCTTCGGCCAGGGCAGTCATGTATTCCAGCATGCCTTCGCGGCCGCCTTCGCGGCCGAAGCCCGATTCGCGGTAGCCGCCGAAGCCGCACGCGGCGTCGAACTGGTTGGCGCTGTTGATCCACACCACGCCAGCCTTGATGGCGGGAGCGATATCGAGCGCCAGGCTGATCGACTCGGTCCACACGCTGGCGGCCAGGCCGTACACCGTGTTGTTCGCCAGTTGCACCGCTTCAGGCGGCGTGCGGAAGCTCATGGCCACCAGCACGGGGCCAAAGATCTCAGCCTGCGCCACGGCGGCCGAGGTCGACGCGCCCGTGATCAGGGTGGGCGGGAACCACGAACCGTCGGCAGGCAATTCACACGCCGGCTGCCATACATCGCAGCCTTCGGCACGGGCCGAATCGACCAGCGCGGCGATGCGCTGGCGCTGCACGGGGTCGACCAGCGCGCCCACGTCCATCGATTTGTCCAGGGGCGAGCCGAGGCGCAGGTTTTCCATGCGCGCGCGCACCTTGTTCAGGAAGCGCTCCTGGATCGATTCCTGCACCAGCAGGCGCGAACCGGCGCAGCACACTTGCCCCTGGTTGAACCAGATCGAATCGACCAGGCCTTCCACGGCGCCGTCCAGGTCAGCGTCTTCAAAGACGATGAACGGCGACTTGCCGCCCAGCTCCAGCGACAGCTTCTTGCCGCTGCCGGCCGTCGCTTCACGAATGAGGCGGCCCACTTCGGTGGAACCCGTAAACGCGATCTTGTCGACGCCAGGATGGTTGACGATGGCCGAGCCCACGCGGCCATCGCCGGTGACGATATTGACCACGCCAGCCGGCACGCCCGCCTGCACGCACAGTTCGGCGAACAGCATGGCGGTCAGCGACGTGAATTCGGCCGGCTTGAAGACGACCGTGTTACCGGCCGCCAGGGCCGGGGCGATTTTCCACGACAGCATCAGCAGGGGGAAATTCCACGGCACGATCTGGCCCACCACGCCCACGGCGCGGTAGTCGGCGAATTCTTCCGACTGCAGCTGCGCCCAGCCGGCGTGATGATAGAAATGGCGCGCGGCCAGCGGCAGGTCGATATCGCGCGTTTCGCGGATGGTCTTGCCGTTGTCCAGGGTTTCCAGCACGGCGAACAGGCGCGAATGCTTTTGCAGCAGACGGGCCAGCGCGTACATGACTTTCGCGCGGCCGTGGCCACCCATGCCTTGCCATACGGGCAGCGCGCGGCGCGCCGCTTCCACGGCGCGTTCCACGTCTGCATCGCTCGCTTGCGTCAGTTCCGCCAGTTGCGTGCCGTCGGCAGGATTGGTCGAGGCGAACAGTTCCGCAGGCTCGCTCCAGGCATTGTCGATGAACAAACCGAATGTGCGCTGGTGGCCATCAAGCCACGCCTGCGCTTCTTTTTGACTTTCGGGAGCAGGGCCGTAGTCCATAGTATTGAGAATCTCGTTAATTGTTGGCATGACGATTGTTCTTTAAGGTTGTGCGTGACGATGATTGGCCGAGTAGCTGCCGGTGACGTAGTGCTCAAGCTGGCGCTCGATGTCGGTCAGCAGGCTGGAAGCGCCGATGCGGAACAGGTGCGGCTGCAGCCATTCGTTGCCCAGTTCTTCCTTCATCAGGGTCAGGTATTGCAGCGCGCTCTTGGCCGAGCTGACGCCGCCGGCCGGCTTGAAGCCCACCTGGAAGCCCGTCTGCTCGTGGTATTCGCGGATCGTGCGCACCATCGTCAGGGCCACGGGAATGGTGGCGTTCACGCCCTCCTTGCCGGTGGAAGTCTTGATGAAATCGGCGCCTGCCATCATGCAGACCCACGACGCCTTGGCCACGTTTTCCATGGTCAGCAAGTCGCCCGTGGCGAGAATCGCCTTCACGTGCGCTTCGCCGCAAGC
Organism: Janthinobacterium sp. EB271-G4-7A; assembly: GCF_020858075.1. Taxonomy (NCBI): domain Bacteria; kingdom Pseudomonadati; phylum Pseudomonadota; class Betaproteobacteria; order Burkholderiales; family Oxalobacteraceae; genus Janthinobacterium; species Janthinobacterium sp. EB271-G4-7A. The sequence goes on along the minus strand of NZ_JACYMI010000002.1, from coordinate 29,718 downwards.
CTTGCGGTAAGCGAGCATTTCGTCGTACAGCACTTGCCAGTTGCCGTTCAGGACGTGCTGGCGCGTGATGACGATATCGATCTCCGAAGCGCCGGCGGCGACCGACAGTTCGATCTCGCGCAGCTTCGTTTCCATGCTCGTCAGGCCGGCCGGGAAACCCGTCGACACGGCAGCGATGGGCAAACGGCCCTGGATGACCTTCACGGCCGGCTGGATCATCTCGTGATACACGCACACGGCACCGGTGCTCAGTTCCGTCAAGCCCAGTGCGTCCATCAGGTCGGCGCGCAGCGGGCGCATGGCCTTCATGCACAGGCGTTCCACGCGGCCCGGCGTATCGTCACCGCCCAGAGTGGTCAGGTCGATCATCTGGATGGCTTTCACCAGCCAGGCGGCCTGGTATTCCTTTTTCACGGTGCGGCGGTTCGCCAGGCTGGCCGCGCGGCGGTCTGTTGCGGCGCGGTTGACGCGGATCTGGTTGATCCAGCCCAGGTCGAGGCCGACGGCCTCGTTACGCTTGAATTCGGGGTGCATGAGTGTCATAACAAGCTGGTTCCATTAGCAAGTGGTGGTACGCCAAGGTGCTTGGCGAGGGTTTGGCCAATATCGGAGAAGGTCTCGGAAATACCCAGCGTGCGCGGGGCGACGCCGGGGCCGAAGAAGATCATCGGTATATGTTCGCGGGTGTGGTCGGAGCCGTGCCAGGTCGGGTCGCAGCCATGGTCGGCGGTGATCACGACCAGGTCGCCTTCCTTGAGCTTGGCCATGAATTCCGGCAGGCGCGCATCCATTTCGCGCAGCGCGTCGGCATAGCCCTCGACGTTGCGGCGGTGGCCGAAAGCCTGGTCGAAATCGACGAAGTTTACAAAGGTGAGCGACTTGTCCTGCACTTCATCGGCCGTTTTCAACAGCGCTTCGAACAGCGCCATGTTGTCGACGCCCTTGACGACTCTGGAGATGCCCTGGGTAGCGAAAATGTCGCTGATCTTGCCCAGGCCGACGACTTCGCCGCCCGCGTTCTTCACGTGATCGAGCAGGGTCGGCGCGGGCGGCGCGACGGCGTAGTCGTGGCGGTTCGACGTACGCGTGTAGTTGCCATTGCTGCCAGTGAACGGGCGGGCGATGACGCGGCCGATGTTGTACGGCTCGACCAGCTTGAAGGCCATTTCGCACACCTGGTACAGGCGCTCGAGGCCGAACGATTCTTCATGCGCGGCGATCTGCATCACCGAGTCGCCCGACGTATAGATAATCAGCTTGCCGGTGGCGACGTGCTCGTCGCCATGCTTGTTGATGATGTCCGTGCCCGAGGCATGGCAGTCGCCGAGGAAGCCCGGCACGCCCGACATGGCTTTCAGTTTGTCGGTCAGGTCGGCCGGGAACGATGGCGTGGTGCGTGGAAAGTAGCCCCAGTCGAATTCGACGGGCACGCCGGCGATTTCCCAGTGGCCGCTCTGCGTGTCCTTGCCGGTGGAGCGCTCGCGCGCCGCGCCGTAGGCGCCGGTGAAACCGTCGCGCTGGTCGAAGCCCGTGGCCCATTCGCCGCTGGCCAGGTGCGCCGCGGCGCCCAGGCCCAGGCGTTCCATGTTCGGGAGTTTCAAGGTCTTGCCGCTTTTGGCGACAGTGCTGGCAATGTGGCCAAAGGTATTGGCACCTGCGTCGCCATACTTGGCGGCGTCTGGCGTCGCGCCAAGGCCGAAGGAATCAAGCAGGAGGATAAATGCGCGTGACATGATAAGGCTCGCTTTATGGATTGATGCGGGGTGATGCGGACAGTGTAGGCCGGTTTTTCCCGGCCTGCCGCGCGGCAGCGCCGGTGGCCGGCGCGCCGCTACTGCGTAAAAAAGTGCTTAGGCTTGCGGTTTTTCAGCTACTTTGGAGAGGAAAGCCAGGATCAGCTTGACCAGGTCTTTCGCGCCGATGGCCGCGTATTTCAGGGTTTGCTCGTGCGACAGGGCGAATGGCGACATGCCTTCGGCCAGGTTGGTGATGACGGACACGCCCACCACTTTCAGGTCGCAATGGCGGGCCGAGACCACTTCCGGCACCACCGACATGCCGACCGTGTCGGCGCCCAGGCGGGCCATCATGCGGATTTCGGCGGCCGTCTCGAAGTTCGGGCCAGGGTAGGCGACGAACACGCCTTCGTGCAAGGTGATGCCGTTCGAGGCAGCCGTGTCCGCGACCAGCTTGCGCAGGTCCGCATCGTAGGCGTTGGCCATGCTGAAGAAGCGCGGACCGAAGCGGTCGTCGTTCGGGCCGACCATCGGCGTGCCTGGCAACAGGTTGATGTGGTCGCTGATGGCCACCAGGCTGCCGGCGTCCACTTCAGGGCGCAGGGAACCGGCGGCGTTGGTGACGAACAGCATTTCGCAGCCCAGCAGTTTCAGGGTGCGGATGGCGCTCGTCATCACGCCCATGCCATAGCCTTCGTAGAAGTGGCCACGGCCCTTCATGCAGACGACGGCGACGCCCGACAGGGTGCCGATCACCAGTTCGCCGGCATGGCCGTGCACGGTGCTGATCGGGAAGCCTGGCAATTCGTCAAAGCTGATGCTGACGGCGTCCGTCATCTGCTCGGCCAACACGCCCAGGCCGGAGCCGAGGATCATCGCCACGCGCGGCTTGAAATTTTCAGGAGCGCGGGCACGGATGATTTCGGCGGCGTGGAAAGGGGTGTTGTTCGACATGGTTATCCTCTGATTGACTAATGATGATGGGTTGCTGCCTGCACGGCCGGGCCCGGTGAAGGACTGCGGCCCAGGTATCGGGTAAGTATGGTGTTACAGGTATATCGAAATGCGTATTGCCTCTATTTGCCGCCACTATGCATCAAACGGAATATGTATGGCAAATACCATTTTTCTTGCCCATTTATACAATTCAAATATAAATGGCCGATATTATAGTCGAGACAAGCCCAGGTTCGCCATGCCCGGGAAATGCTTGCATACAAGCTCCATACGACCACTTTTGGCGCATGCCCGACACGAACTTCACACACGCTTGACACCGACAAGACAAATGTTTACAGTTTCAGACAAATGTTTAACCCTTCGACTAAAACCCAGTGACCGATACCAATAAAAAAGACCAGCTGTATACGCTGATCCGCAACAACCCCTTCATCTCGCAGCAAGACCTGGCGAGCGAACTGGGCTTGTCGCGCTCGGCCGTCGCCGGCCACATCGCCGGATTGATCCGCGAGCGGCGCCTGCTGGGACGCGCCTACGTGCTGCCCGACAGCCGCCCCGTGCTGTGCATAGGCGCCGCCAATCTCGACCGCAAGATGCGCACCCTGGCGACCTTGCAGATGGGCACCTCAAATCCCGTGCGCTCGGAAGAAGTATTTGGCGGCGTGGGCCGCAACATCGCGGAAAACCTGGCCCGATTGTCGATCCCCGTGGCCCTGCTGACGGCGCTGGGCGACGATGCGGCCGGCCACGCCCTGCAGACGCATGCGGAAGACGCCGGCATCGACATGCGCGGCAGCTTACATTTGAGCAACACCAGCAGCGGCACCTACACGGCCGTGCTCGACGAACATGGCGAAATGCTGTTAGCGATGGCCAACATGCAACTCTATGAACAGCTGACACCGGCCTTTTTGCATAGCCGCCAGCCGCAGCGCGCCGCCGCCGCCCTCACCGTCTGCGACCTGAACCTGGGCCACGACAGCGTGCAGGCACTGCTGGCCGACGCGCGCCAGGATGCGGCCCACGCGACGCCGCTCGTCATCGTCGCCGTCTCGCAGCCGAAGATGGCGCACCTGCCGCAAGACCTGACGGGCTTGTACCTGCTGATCCTGAACCGGGGCGAACTGGAAACGCGCGTGGCGCGGACCCTGCCCACGGCAGCGGACCTGCGCGCCGCCTGCCGCGAAGTACAGCGCCAGGGCGCGCGCCAGGTGATCGTCACCTGCGGCGGCGAAGGCGTGTACTTCACGGATGGCGACAGCCCGGACGCGCCTATCGTCCACCTGGCCGCGCGCGAAGTGGACGCCGTCGACGTGACGGGCGCCGGCGACGCGTTTTCCGCCGCCGTCTGCTGGTCGCTCTACCACGACAGCAGCGATTTGAAACTGGCTTGCCGGCGCGGCCTGAAGCTGGCCGCCATGACCCTGGAATCGGCTGCCACCGTCTCCCCCCAGATTTCCGCCGGCGCGCTCGACAGCATTGACGACGCCGACCTGGCGCCGCCTCCCCCTACCCTCTTTCAACAGGATTAAACATGACCCAATTACAGAATTTCCTCTTGTTCTCGCAAGAAGTGCTCGACGCGCGCGCCGCCGGCAAGGCCATCGTGGCGCTGGAATCGACCATTATTTCGCACGGCATGCCGTATCCGCAAAACGTGGAAATGGCGCGCGAAGTGGAGCAGATCATCCGCGACGGCGGCGCCGTGCCGGCCACCATCGCCATCATCGACGGCAAGATCTGCGTGGGCCTGTCGCCCGAACAGCTGGAATTGCTGGGCACCTCGCCCGACGCCATGAAGGTCAGCCGCCGCGACCTGCCGTTCGTCCTGTCGCAGCGCAAACTGGGCGCCACCACCGTGGCTGCCACCATGATCTGTGCGGAACTGGCCGGTATTTCCGTGTTCGTCACGGGCGGTATCGGCGGCGTGCACCGCGGCGCGGAAACGAGCTTCGACATTTCCGCCGACCTGCAGGAACTGGCGCAAACCTCGGTGGCCGTCGTCTGCGCGGGCGTGAAATCCATCCTCGACATCGGCCTGACCCTGGAATACCTGGAAACCCACGGCGTGCCCGTCATCAGCGTGGGCCAGGAAGGTTTTCCGGCATTCTTCACGCGCGAAAGCGGCTTCAAGGCCGATTTCCGCCTCGACACGGCCGCCGAACAAGCCGCCTTCATCGGCACCAAGTGGCAGCTGGGCTTGACAGGCGGCGTGGTCGTCAGCAACCCCGTGCCAGCCGCGCAAGCCATGCCCAAGGAAGAAATCGATGCCATCACCACGCAAGCGCTGCAGGAAGCGGACGCGGGCGGAGTGAAGGGCAAGCAAGTCACGCCATTCCTGTTGTCGCGCATCAAGCAACTGACGGATGGCCGCAGCCTGGCGACGAATATCGCGCTGGTCAAGCACAATGCCCAGGTCGGCACCGCGCTGGCCATTGCCATGCAGGCAGTCGTGGCACGATAATAGGACTGCTGTAAAGAAAGCGCGCGCGCCTTTACGGGTCCGCGCGCCGTTCCATCGCCTAGCAACACGCAACGCCAAGGAAAGCATGTCCATCGATCTGAAACAGTTAAAGTATTTTCTTGCCGTTGCCGAGGAGAAAAGCTTCAGCCGCGCCGCCGAGCGCCTGCATATCTCGCAGCCGCCCCTGAGCCAGCAGATCATGAAACTGGAAAGCGAACTGGGCGTGCGCCTTTTTGCCCGCACCACGCGCACGTTCGAGCTGACCGTGGCGGGCAAGGCGCTGATGAACGAGGCGGCCGACCTGCTGGCCAAGATGCGCATGACCATCGACACCATCCGCCAGATCGACCGCGGCGAAGTGGGCCGCTTGCGCGTGGGCATCGTTGGCTCGGCCATGTGGGGGCCCATCCCCAGCCTGCTGGAAGAATTCCAGACCAAATTCCCCCGCGTCACCTGGACCATCCATGAATTCGGTCCCACGGTGCAATACGAAGCCTTGCGCGCCAAGCAGATCGACGTGGGCTTCTGGCGCGAACCCAAGCTCAACGACGACGACTTGCGTCACGATAATCTGCGCCAGGAACTGTGCTTCCGCGAAAATGTCTGCGTGGCCGTCAATGAACACCATCCGCTGGCGAAAAACACGGCCATCGAGCTGATCGACATCGCCCACGAGCCGATGCTCACCCTGAACCTCGATAAATCCGCGTTTCCCCGCTACCTGGTGCAATGCTGCATCAATGCCGGTTTCGAACCCGTAATCTTCCAGGAAGCGAGCGAGCCGCAAACCCTGCTGGCCATGGTCGGCGCGGGCCTGGGCGTGACCCTGGTGCCGGAAACGACAAGCCGCATCGGCTGGCCCGGCGTCGTGTTTCTGCCGATCAAGACGAATCCCCCGTCGGCCAACCTGTACATCAGCTACACCACGCTGGACGACGCTCCCGTCGTGCGGGCCTTCCTGAATATCCTCAATCCCCCGGCCGTCTAAGCTGCGGCACTAGCTATTTATATGCACTGCATATAAATACATAAACAAAAACGTATTTGTCATACATATCTGGCATGATGCATAGTGATTCGGACGCCCATCGCGGCGCCGGTCCCGTGCTTGCCCTGCCCGTCAACTGACGGCGCATCCCAGCCCGCTCCGGCAGCCCCATTCGATGTTGTACCTATAGACGGGGCGCGACTGTTGCATGAGCATCACACTGACGACATAAAAGCACACGAGGCCAGCAATGATCTTGTGCAATACAGTGCAATGTTGATAAGGAATTATCACCTCGTGCATCAAAAACAGGCTAAATCGGCCCCAAATTATATGTTTCACCTATAAAAAATATACAATATCGATCTTCCAGGAGCCAATTCATGAAACTTACACAATTTAGTTTGACGATCGCAGCCGTATTTCTGACTGCTCAAGCGTCCGCGGCTACCCCAAAACTGGGTGTCGTGTATGACGCGGGCGGCAAGTTCGACAAGTCGTTCAACCAATCCGCTTTCGAAGGCGCATCGCGCTTCAAAAAAGACACGGGCATTTCCTTCATCGAAGTGCAGGCATCGAGCGATACGCAGGCTGAACAAGTCATGCGTGGCCTGGCCCGCAAGAAACTCGACATGATCGCCGCCATCGGCTTTGCGCAAACGCAAGCCGTGCAAAAGGTCGCCAAGGAATTCCCGAACGTAAAATTCGTGCTGATCGACGGCCAGGCCGCCGGCAGCAACGTCAATTCCGTCGTCTTCAAGGAAGAAGAAGGTTCCTACCTGGTGGGCGTGGCAGCGGCCATGGCCAGCAAGAGCAAGAAAGTCGGCTTCATCGGCGGCATCGATATTCCACTGATCCGCAACTTTGCCTGCGGCTACGCGCAGGGCGCGAAGGCCGTCAATCCGAAGATGGAAATCACGCAAAACATGGTCGGCACCACGTCCGGCGCCTGGAATGACCCGGCCAAGGGTGGCGAACTGGCCCGCTCGCAATTCGAGCGCGGCGTCGATGTCGTCTTCGCCGTCGCTGGCGGCAGCGGCATGGGTACCCTGCAAATGGCCAAGGAAAAAGGCAAGCTGGCCATCGGCGTCGATTCGAACCAGAATCATCTGTATCCAGGCAGCATCCTGACCTCGATGGTCAAGCGCGTCGACAACACGGTCTACGACAGCTTCATGCAAGTCAAGGACGGCACCTGGAAGGGCGGCGTCAGCTATAAAGGCTTGAAAGAAGGCGGCGTGGATTGGGCGCTCGACGCGAACAACCGCAAGCTGATCACGCCGGAAATCGAAAAGCGCGTGTTGGGTGCGCGTAAGGACATTATCGATGGCAAGATCAAAGTGATCGATTACCGCGTCGGCAGCAGCTGCCCGGTTTAATTTTTCTCCGTATCTTTTAGCGCGCCGCCGGGGCCAGTCTCCGCGCGGCGCGTTTCCATGAAACTATCCAGTTATGAACCTATGCAGCCAGCAGTAGAATTTCGCAGCATTTCCAAGCAGTTTGGACATGTGAAGGCGAACGCCGACGTCAGCTTCTCCATCGCCAAGGGCAGTATCCATGGCCTGGTGGGGGAAAATGGTGCAGGCAAATCGACCTTGATGAGCATCCTGTACGGGTATTACCGTGCCGACGGCGGAGAAATCCTGCTCGACGGAAAAGTACAGCCTATCCGCAACAGCCAGGAAGCGATCAACCTCGGCATTGGCATGGTGCACCAGCATTTCATGCTCGTCGAGAACTTCACCGTCCTCGACAATATCATGCTGGGCACGGAAGGCGGCTTTCGCCTGGCCAGCCACCGCACGGAAGCGGAAGCCAAGCTGCGCGAGATTTGCGCGCGCTACCGCCTCGACGTCGACCCGCTGGCGAAGATCGAAGACCTGTCAGTCGGCGCGCAGCAGCGCGTGGAAATCCTCAAGCAGATTTACCGCAGCGCCAATATCCTGATCCTCGACGAGCCGACGGCCGTGCTGACGGCCCAGGAAACGGCCTCGCTGTTTGAAATCCTGCGCCTGTTCAAGGAGCAGGGCAAGACCATCATCCTGATCACGCACAAGCTGCAAGAGATCCTGGAAATCACCGACAACGTCACCGTCATGCGCGGCGGCACGGTGGTGGGCGCCGTTGCCACGGCAACTACCTCGAAAGAGGAACTGGCCAACATGATGGTCGGCCGCCCCATCCAGAGCCACTTGCCGCGTGCCCCGTACAATCCGGGCGCCACGGTGCTGGAAGTGGACGGTCTGCAACTGGCCGACGAGCAACAGGTCAAACTGCTGGCCGACATTGGTTTCAACTTGCGCGCCGGCGAAATCGTCGCCATCGCGGGGGTCTCGGGCAATGGCCAGAGCGAGCTGCTGGAAATTCTGTCGGGCATGCGCTTGCCCACCTCGGGCAAGCTGCGTTTTCTCGACAAGGACTTGCCGTTTGCCAAGCGCCACGATGCCGACGGCTTGCCGCTGGCCTTCCGCGAGCTGGGCATCGCCCACATTCCGGAAGACCGCTTGCGCGATGGCGTGGTGAAGAATTTCTCCGTCATGCAAAACACCATCCTCGGCTACCAGGATCACCTGAAAAACCGCTGGGGCCTGTTCAACTTCAAGGCCATCGGCGCCCGCTGCGCGGAACTGCTGAAGACTTTCGACGTGCGCCCGGCCAATCCGGACCTGCGCATCGGCCTGCTGTCGGGCGGTAACCAGCAAAAGGTGGTGATCGCGCGCGAAGTGCTGGCCAAGCCGAAACTGATGCTCGTGGGCCAGCCCACGCGCGGCGTCGACATCGGCACCATCGAAAGCATCCATACGCAATTGCTGGCCCTGCGCGACGCGGGCGTGGCGATCCTGCTGGTGTCCGTTGAACTGGAGGAGGTGCGGGCGCTGGCGGACCGCATTCTCGTCATGTGCGGCGGACGCATCACCGGCGAACTGAAAATTGAAGAATTCGATACCACCCGCATCGGTCTGTTGATGGGGGGAATGCATAAATCATGAATAACGACTTGCCACGCTGGGCGACAGCCTTTGTCATGCCCATGTTAAACCTGCTGTCGGCCTTGCTGGTCGCAGCCCTGGTGATTTATATGCTGGGCGAAGATCCCGCCGAATCGCTGGGTATCCTCGTCAACAGCGCCGTCCTCAATCCGGAAGGCTTGAGCTACACCCTGTTCTACGCCAGCACCTTCATCTTCACGGGCCTGTCGGTGTCCGTGGCGATGCAGGCCGGGCTGTTCAATATCGGTTCCGAAGGCCAGATGTATATCGGCGGCCTGGGCTTGACGGTGGCCATGCTGGCCTTCGACCAGACCCTGCCCGCATGGCTCCTGATTCCAGCCGCCATGATCGGCGCGGCCCTGTTTGGCGCGCTGTGGGGCTTCCTGCCCGGCTACCTGCAAGCGAAGCGCGGCAGCCACATCGTCGTCACCACCATCATGTTCAACTTCATCGCTGCCAGCCTGATGAACTTCGTGATCGTGAAATACCTGATCCCGCCTGGCGAACAGAATACGGCCAGCCGCGTGTTTGCGGAAAGCGGCGAAATGCCGCGCCTCTCCACCTGGTTCCCGTCGCTGGGCGACACGCCGCTGAACATCAGTTTTATTCTGGCGATCGCCGCGCTGGTGATCTATGGCGTGATGGTGTGGCGCTCGTCATGGGGCTTCAAACTGCGCGCCACGGGCTTGAACAAGCATGCGGCCCACTATGCTGGCGTGTCGATCAGCAAGATGATCATCATCGTCATGCTGATCTCCGGCGCGCTGGCGGGCCTCGGTTCCGTCAATTCCATCATGGGTTCGACGCATTATCTGTCGCTCAATTTCGTCGGCGGCGCCGGCTTCATCGGCATCGCCATCGCCCTGATGGGCCGCCAGCATCCGGTCGGCATCTTTTTGTCGGCCGTGCTGTTCGGTGCGCTGATCCAGGGTGGCTTCGACCTGTCGCTGGAAAAACCGAATATCCCGACGGAAACTTTCATTTTCATCCAGGGCTTGATCATCCTGTTCTGCGGCGCCATGGAAAACTTCTACGCACCGGCCATTTCCGCCCTGCTCAAGCGCACCAAAGGCTAACACCATGACACTCGACGACTTTCAATTCGCCAGCATCCTGGTATCGACCGTGCGCAATGCGCCCGTCCTGATCTTTGCCGCCATGGCCGGCCTGTTTGCCGAACGCAGCGGCATGATCGACATCGGCCTGGAAGGCAAGATCCTGGCCAGCGCATTCGCTTCCGCCGCCGTGGCCTACACGACGCAAAACCCGTATTACGGCATGGCTGCCGGCATGCTCGTGTGCGTCGCCCTGGCCTTGCTGCAGGCTTACGTCAGCATTACGCAAAAGGGCAACCAGCTGGTGGCCGGCATGGCGATCAATATCGCCATGAGCGGGCTGACGTTTGTGCTGGCGCAGTTCTTCTTCCAGCAAGGCGGCCGCACGCCCGACCTCGGTTCGGCGCGGCTGTTCGACGTGGTCTTGCCGGGCACGCAGTACGTGGAGCACATTCCCTTCATCGGCTGGGTATATGCCCATCTGATCGGCGGCCATTCCATCCTCGTCTATGTGGCGTTCCTGCTGATCCCGCTCGTGCACTGGCTGCTGTACCACACGCGCTTCGGCCTGCGCCTGCGCGCCTGCGGCGAAAACCCGCACGCGGCCGATTCGGCCGGCGTGAGCGTGGAAGCGACGCGCTACCTTGCCATGCTGGTGGCCGGCATCCTGTGCTCGTTCTCGGGCGCCTACCTGGCCATCGTGCAAAGCGGCTTCTTCCTGCGCGACATGTCGGCCGGCGCCGGCTACCTGGCCTTGACGGCCATGGTGTTCGGCAACTGGCGCCCCGTCTACACCTTCCTCGGCTGCCTGATGTTCGGCTTCTTTGCCGCCATCCAGATTCAAATCGAAGGCGTGGACTTGCCGGTCGTGGGCCGTATCCCCGGCTCGCTGATCCAGATGGTGCCGTACGTCGTCACCGTGATCGTGCTGGCGGGCTTGATGGCGAAATCCATCGCACCGAAAGCGATCGGCATTCCCTTCGTCAAGTCTCGTTAAGTCTGGCTGTGACTTGATGCAAAAAAGCGAAGCCCGCGGGCTTCGCTTTTTTTACGCCTGCGAAATCTCGTCCAGCGAGAAATACACGGGCAAACCAAGATCTTGCGCCACCGCCACCATCTGGTCGGCACCCTGCGACGCGCCACCGATCCGCAGCACGGCATTGCAATGGCTCAATAAACGCGTCGCATGCGCGTGGAACAGTTGCTCGTACACGGCATCGCCCACCCGGGTGGAACCGGCCAGCGCCAGCATGGGCAGAGCCAGCCATTCACCGAGCACGGGCATGTGCCCCATGGCATACAGCGGCAGGCAAGCGGCTTGCATGGCGTCCACATTGCGCTGCATCAAGAGCGGATCGTCGCCCGTGCCTGAACGGTAGGGGCCGGCAACCAGTATCTGCATGCCACGTTTGACCGGCATCAGTTGCAATTGCGCATGCTGCAGCAGTATGATGGTCTTGCCATCGCAGATGCGCCCATCGGCCACCATCTGCAGCGCCTGCGCCAGGGGCAGTTCCAGCACTTCGATATCCTCGCCCTCGTGCGCCAGACCGCCGCCGTCGCCGATGCGGCTGGCGGGGTCGTATTCGGCGACAAAGAAGTGCAAGCGCTCCGTCACGGAACCGGGACTCATGAAGGCCTGGAATATCTTTTGCACCTGCCCCACCCGGTAACCGGTTTCCTCTTCCACCTCGGCGCGGATGCGCTCTTCAGCACTGACCTCTTCCAGCAAGCCGGCCGCCGATTCGATCAGGAAACCATCATGGCCTTCGCGGTAGGTGGGAAAACGGAACTGGCGGATCAAAATCACCGTGCGTTTTACCTTGTTGTAAAGCAGGATGGTGGCGCCATCGCCGCGGTCATAGGTTTCCCGAGTCTGCGTCTGCCATTCGCCATCGTGGCGCAGATAGTCGAACGTGGTCTTTTGCAATAGATACCAGTCATGTGACAGGGTCTGCACCTGCTGGATGCGTACCCTCTCCTGCCCCAAATTGTCTTCGCGCATATCATCTCCTTGTGCTTGTATTTTTCGACTTTATCATGCAAACTCGTGCAATATCAAGAATTAACAAGAAAAACCATGCTGACACATCAACGCAAGCAATATCTGCTGGATTTGCTCCAGCGCGAAGGACAGATCGTCGCCAAGGCCGTCAGCGATAGCCTGGGCTTGTCGGAAGACACGATACGGCGCGACCTGCGCGAGCTGGCAAAAGAAGGACTATTGGAGCGCGTGCATGGCGGCGCCCTGCCCTTGCTGCCGCGCTCGCCCGCGCTGGCGCCGTTTGCGGGACGCGAACAGATCTCCCCCGAAGCCAAGCCCGCCATCGGCCGCGCGGCGGGCGCCATGATACAAACGGGACAAGTGGTATTCCTCGATGGCGGCACGACCGTCGTGCAGCTGGCGCGCCAGCTGCCGCGCGACTTGCGCGCCACCATCGTCACGCACAGCCCGTCGATTGCCGTCGAACTGGTGAATCACCCATCGATCGAAGTGCTGATGCTGGGCGGGCGCCTGTACAAACACTCGATCGTGGGCGTCGGCGCGGCGACCGTGGAAGCCATCGGCCGCATCCGCGCCGACCTGTATTTCATGGGCGTGTCCAGCCTGCATCCGCAAGCGGGCATCACCACCGGCGATTATGAGGAAGCATGCGTGAAGCGCGCACTGAGCGCGGCGTCAAGCCGCACTGTCGTGCTGGCTTCGCCGGAAAAGTTCAATACGGCCTCGCCGTTCCAGATCGCCCCCTTGAGCCAGGTCAACGACATCATCGTGCACCGCGACGTGGATGATGCGCTGGTCGCGCCCTACCGCGAGATGGGAATCGCCGTCATCCTGGCATGAAAAAAGCGGCCCGCAGGCCGCTTTCGAATGCCATCTTACTGCGGCCAGATCGCCTGCAGCACGGCCGCCAGGTGATAGCCGCCCTCGATCAGCTGCTGCTTCGCCAGCGCCGAGCTGGGCACCGGATAATTATCGGGCACCGTCAAGGTCCAGACGTTGTAGACCTCGCCCTTGCGGCTGGTCTGCTGCGTGGCAGGGCCAGCCACCACGTCCGTGAAAGCAATCTTTGACGCCGCCAGCGAGGCATCGGCCCACTGATACGGCCAGGTGGCGGGGTCGCCGCTATTCGCGCTCACCACAGGCGCGCTGGCGATCACCGTGCGGGCGAACTGCTGCGGCGTGCGCGTGCTCAGGCGGCGCATGGCATAGTCGACCACGGTCGTGTCCCAGTACGAATGCAGGGGCTTGGTGGGCGACTTCGGATACGCGCTGGCTGGCTTGGCCGTGCCCTCTTCCGCCGGCAGCGGCGCGGGAATCACGGCATCGGACAGCGCCGTCATCTTCGCATCGTCGAGCAGCAAATCGTTGCCGCCGCGCGCATTGAAAATGGCGATGTCGTCGATCTGCGCCTGCGTGGCGGGCACAAAGAACTGGCCATCCTTGCCGAGAAACGCATTGCCAACATGCAGTGGCTGGTGGATATCGCCTACCAGGTGCGTGATCAGGATCAGGGCTTCGCGCTGGCTGAAGCCGTGCGGATTGCTGGCCGCGTCAGCCTTGCCTTGCAACACCAGGATCGCCTGCTTGAGCGTTTGCACGATATCGTCGTCGGCCGTGCCTACGCCATGGTCATGGTAGTGCGCGTTCTGGAACGGCACATTCGTGTAATGGTATTCGCCATGTTTCGGATTCGCCGCCACATAGCTCAGCATTTCCGGCGATTGCGGACCGCAATACGTGCCCTTCACGCAATCGGGCCAGTTGGCGATCTTTTCCAGGCTTTCGCCAGGCAACAGCAACTTGGCCACCTGTGCCTGGGCCGCGCTACCCTTGAGCAATTGATCGGCAATGGCGCCCACGGCGCGGTGGCCGTCATTACCCCACGCCAGCACATTGCCGGAAGCGAAAGCGGCACCCAGCGCCAGCACGCACAGTAATTTTTTCATGTTCACTCCTTGCCTTGCGGCGCGGCCTTGGCTGGTTTCGGATACTGCTTGTTGATGTCGATGGGCTGCGCATACGCCGAGCTCCACGTCTGCTCATGCAGCGCGGCAATGCGCTGCGCCATCTGTTCGTTGCGCAGCACCACTTCCAGGTTGCGCGACAAGTCGAAATAACCGCCCGCCCAGTTGCTCGTGCCGACCCAGGCCAGCTTGCCGTCGATGCTCATGGTCTTGCTGTGGATCACGCGCGCGAACGGGATAAAACCCGTCGACGCCGTGGGTATCGTCACGATGCGGATTTCCACGTTCGGCACCAGGGCCAGGCTTTTCAGGTAGGCGATGGCCGGCGCTTCCGTATTCCAGGCGGACACCATCAGCTTGATTTTCACGCCACGCTGGGCGGCTGCGCGCACGGCGTTGTCGATCACGGCGTAATACGGCCGCGTGCGGTTCGGGCCATAGGACAGCGGCGCATAGTCGAGCAGCTGGATGCGCACTTCGCTTTTCGCTTCCGCCAGCAAGGCGGGCAAGCCTGTTTCCGAGTCGCCCACGCCGGCCGGGTTGTAGGCATTCGGGCTGGCCAGCAGGAAAGCGTTTTGCGCGTAGTTGGCCGGCACGACCTTGCTGTTGAGCACCGTGGCGCGGCTGCCTTGCGACGTCAATGCCTGGGCCTGCCAATCCTGCTCGAAGATGGCTTGCACCTGGCTCACCATGGCCGGATCCGTGATCTTCAAGCCCGTCTCATGGATGTGCTCGAACGAGCGCCAGTCGAAATTCTGGCTGCCGATGTACGCCACCTGGCCATCGACGGCCAGGTATTTCGCATGCACGATGCCGTTGCCCGTGATTTTATTGAAGTCGATGAGGCGCAAGTCCAGGTTCGGAATCGCCTTGATCCGGGCAATGGTGGCCGCTTCCGACAGGCCCACGCCCTTCTGGTCCAGCAGGAAACGGATCTTCACGCCGCGCTGGCCGGCGGCCGTCAGGCTGGCCAGCACCTTTTCAAAAGCCGTGCCCGGCTTGCTGACGGCGTAGAACTGGGCGATGACGATTTCTTTCTTGGCCGAATCAAACAGCTCGCTCCACACGGCGACGGGTTCGCGCAGGTCGGGATTGGTCAAGCTCGTTTCCACGGGCGAAGTGTGCACCAGCTCAAAGCCGGGAATAGTGAAATCGGCGTGGGCCGTGCCCGCGAACAGGGTAGTGACGAGCAGGGAAACAAATAAACGACGCATGGTTTTTCCTTGTAAAGATTATTGGACGCGCACGATGCGGCCGGCCGCCGTGGCGCTGCCAGCCGGTTTGCCGACGCGCGCACGGTCGATCAGGTAATTGCTGAAGGCGTCGATGTCGCGCACGCCCGTGTCGAGCCGGCGCGTGCCGGCCGCCAGCACCGTGAAACGGTCGCCGCCGCCGGCCAGGAAACTGTTGGCGGCGACACGGTATTGTTGATTGTCTTCAAGAGGGCTGCCATTGAGCATGATGCTGCCCGGCAGCACGCGCTGGCCCTGCGGCCGCGTGCTGTCCCAGCGGTAACTAAAACCTTCGGACACTTGCAACAGGTTGCCCTCGCCTGCCTCTTCGCCCGGCCATTGCTGCTCGAGCAAGGTACGGATTTGCGCGCCGGAAAGACTCACGACGATCAGGGTATTGCCGAACGGTACCACGGCCTGGTTCTGGCCCGCGTTCGTCATCAGGTCGGCACCCGCTTCCAGGTCCTTGCGGATGCCGCCATTGTTCATCAGGCCGATTTGCGCACCGGCAGCGCGCGCGCCGAACAGGGTGCTGTCGGCCACCAGGTCGCCCAGCGGGGAAGCGCCGCCGCCCTTGGTGCTGCGGCCCACGTTCGGCACGGCGATACTGGCCACGGGACGCGACAATTCAGCCGCACTGCGCTGCTTGACCGATTCCAGGTAGGCTGCCACGGCCGGGTCCGGCTCATACATGCCTGGCAGCATGACGACGTTTTGCGCGCTGGCATCGATCACCGCATTCTTGACGGGATCGACCTTGAGCTTGATGCGCGTCAGCATGTGTCCGCCCATCTGCGCCTGGGTCACCAGGCGGCCATCGACACGGCACAGATAACCCTGGTGCGAATGGCCGCTGATGACCAGCTGAATCGCCGGGTCGAGACGTTTCACGACATCCACCACTTCGCCCTTCAGGTGGCTGCAGTCGGGCCGGTCGACGGCTTCCTTGGTCTCGCCGCCCTGGTGCAGCAGCACCACGAACACGCCCACGCCCTGCGCCCGCAGTTGCGGCAAGGTGGCGTTGATGGCATCCGCTTCATCGCCGAACTGCAGGCCGGCAATGCCGGCGGCCGTCACCACGGACGGCGTATCCTTCAGCACGGCGCCGATCAGGCCCACCTTGACGCCATGCGCCTCTTCGATGCGGTAGGCGGGCAGCAGGGGCTTGCCCGTTTGCGTGTCGATGACATTGGCCGCCATATAGGTGTAGCTGGCGCCCTTGAAGTCGGGCGTGAATTTGCACGCCTTGTCGGCGCGCGATGATTCACAGCCGCCGCGCTGCTGGCGCAGCAATTCCGCCTTGCCCTGGTCAAATTCATGGTTGCCGACGGAACTGGCCTTCATGCCCAGCATGTTCATGGCGACGATGCTCGGCTCGTCCGCCCACAGCGCCGACATGGCGGGACTGGCGCCGACCAGGTCGCCATTGCCGACAAAGATCAGCTGCGCATCTTCGCGCCGCCACGCCGTCAATGCGCCGGACAAGGTATCGATGCCGCCGGCCTGCACCGTCTTGCGCTCGGCATCGGCGACGCTCGTGTAGGTAAATTTGCTGCGGTCGAGATTGCCGTGAAAATCGTTCAGGGCGACCAGGTTGATATCGACGGGCGCCACGGGATGGGTGGCGCAACCGGTCATGGCGGCGGCGATGGCCACCGCGATCAGGGATAAGGGCAGTGTTTTCATAGGCTTCGCAGCATAGCGCAACGGCCGGGGTACGGCATTGCGCAAACGGGTTAAACAAGGTCCGGCTGCACAACGCCGCCAGAAAAGAAAAACGGGCCCTGAGGCCCGTTGCAACACATCGCGCGCAGCCTGGCCTGCAGGCTGCGCGTCAGCGTCGATTAGATATCGATCGACAGGGTGACCGATACGAAGCGTGGTGCGCCCAGGTAGTAACGCTGGGTATCAACCGACGTCGTCACGCCAGCGATAGGCTGGGTGTTCTTGACGGTGGTCGAGGACGGATTGCGGTACTGCTTGTCCGTGATGTTGCTCAGGTTAAATGTCAGCTTGGGACGCTTGATGTAACCGAAGTTGGCAAAGGTGTAGCCGCCATCGATACCGAAGGTGGTGTAGCCTGGTGCCGTTTCATCATTGACCATCGATGCTTGCTGCTGGCCGGTGGCGCGCGCTTTCACGCGGGTCCAGAACGAACCATTCTGGTACTCGATCGACAGGCCGGCTTTCTTCTTCGGCGTGTTGATCATTTCCTTGCCAGCAGTCGGCAGGTACACATTCGTCGCGGACAGCATGTCGTCCTTGATTTTGCTGTTATTGAAACCCAGCGAACCGTACATTGCCCAGCCATTGATCGGCGTATTGCCGATTTCAAATTCCAGACCCTTGTTGCTGACGCGGCCCACGTTGGTGTAGCTACTCGACTGCGTGATTGGATCGAAGGTGGTTGCCTGGCGATCCTTGAAGTCGACGAAGAACGCCGTCACCGAAGCGATGAACTTGTCATCCTGGTGGCGATAGCCGATATCGGTATTCCACGACGATTCTTGTTTCACATCACCAACAAAGTTGGCAACGCCATTGACCACTTTTACGCTGGTACCGATGTTGCCGAACACGAAGTTAGGTGGTGCTTTGACGTTCTTGGCGACCGAAATGAACAATTGATCGTCGTTGGTGATGCGGTAACGGGCACCCAGTTGCGGCAGCAGGGTGTTGTATTTCTTGATCAGGTTGTACGGCTTGACGTTGTTGTTTTCGTCGCCGTAGTTGGTGAAGTCACGCTTCACGTTCGGGCTACGTACGCCGATATTGATCTTCAGCTTGTCATCGTTCAGGCTGATCGTATCTTGCAGGAAGAACTGATAAGCGGTCGAAATCGACATCCAGTTACGGCTTTGCGCTGGCGTGCCATCCGGACGCAGGATCTGGCCGTTTTGCAGCCAAGGATCTTGCGAGATACCATCATTGCTCAATGCCAGCATCGGGCCCGTTTGCTGATGGCGAGCGCGCTCGTACCAGAAGCCACCGAGCACATCATGGTTACCGGACGACCAGTTCAACGACGCGGTCACGCCTGGACGGAAGGTCTTGGTGACGCTGGCGTTAGCGACCAGGACGGTGTCGAGGGTGTCGCCGTCGCCGTTCAAGTCCACGGTGCCATTACGCATGCCAGTGGCTGCGTCATAGAAAGCTTTTTCCGACTGGGCGCGCTGTTGCACGCCGCCATTACCATAGCCGTACCAGATGTATGGCAGTACTTTCAAGTCCAGGTTCTCGTTCAGGCGGAACTTGGCCGTTGCCGATGCGATGGCATTCTTGAACGGGTTGATGCCCAGCTTGTAGAAGGCTGGCGACTGCGTGGTTTCCACTTGGGCAGTGCCTTTGACCGGCTTCAGATGGCCTTTGAAGGTATCGGCATAGTCGAAGTTATAACCGTTCTTGTTGATTTCAGCCAAGGTCAGGTTATTGATGTTGTTGTTCATCGCCTCGTTGTACAGCAAGGTGGCGTGAATATAGTTGAAACGATCCCAGTCGTAGTTGATGCCGGCATCGATATGGTCGCGCTTGGCGCCGCCCTTGCCTTTCCATTTGTCGGCTTCCGCATGCGAAGCGGACACGAACATCTTGGTGCGCTTGTCCGAGAACAGGCCGGTGTCGACGCGCACGAAGGTTTTCTTCATGTTCAGTTGACCGATGGTCTGCATCATGCGCAGGCGGTGCTTGTCTTCAGGATTGCAGGTGTTGATACCGAAGTTGCCGCCGGTGGCGCCCACTTGTGGCGAATCGGCATCGGTCGAACCCTGGGTCACGGTTTGCGAGCAGGTATTTTCCTGGTCAACATATTCTTGTGGGTAGATGGCAAAACTACCGGAGTCATTCACCGGCACGCCATTGATCGTGGCGCCGATCTGGTCGGAGTTAAAGCCGCGCAGTGTCAGGCCGCCGCCGAACAGGCCAGTTGCATCGTAGTTGTAGCTATTAACAGCTGGCAACATCTCCAGGGCTTCGTACGCATTGCCCGTTGGACGTTGCTTTTCCAGTTCTTCTGCCGTAATCGTGCTGCGTGCCTTTGGAGCATCTTCCGTCACCATCAGGCCCATACCGGTTTTTTTCGCGGTAATGACCACTTTTGCGGCTTCGCCGTCGGTTTGCGCATGCGCAGTAGAGATGCCGAAGCAAGCCAGTTGGCATGCCACTGCGATCATACTTAGTCGCAATTTTGGTTGTTGAATGAACTGCATTTGAACCCCCTAGAGTGTGTTGTAACTTACAAGATTTTGACTTGCTTATATTGTGGTGAAACACGGAAACTATCCAACTAGACACGGCAGTATAAAGATCGAATATTTCAAATCCATTACACGGATATGACCGCAATGTGACAGGAGCCGCTAGACATCCTGAATTGTCACAAAAGCGATATCAAAAATGACTTATTCAATTCTTCGCCGTCCAACTATGCATTAAGGTCTGTAGGCTGACAAATACGTTTTTTTTTAGTAATTTATATATAAAAAATATAAATCACCGCTGGAAGCCGCATTTTTTGTATCAACCGAGCAAGCTCACCTCATCGGGGCGAAATTATAGATGAGCGGCAAGACTTGGAAATTGTTTCAGAAAATAATTGCAAGAAAGCACTACTAGCGCATCATTTTTTGTCGTAAAGGCACAACAAAAAGGATAAAAGGAGGGTTTTGTAACTATGAAGAACAGGAGGTTACGCGACCGCTAGTCGCGGTCGCGTGGCAAGGAAGAGAGGTGAAATACTTTTACGGTTTTACAACAGTTGCTTTGCGATCACTATTTGCGATCAAGGCTTCGAAACGGGTGAAACGGGCATCGAGCGCTTTCAGCAAACGTTGCTTGTCCGCTTCCGCCAAGAAGGAATAGCGCAGGCTGTTGTAGGACAGCTTTTTGATTTCCGCATAATCCGTCTTGTACTGGCTGGCAAACAGCACGTATTCATTCGACAAGGTATTGCGCGATACGCCCGCGTCATCGGTAGAAATCACGAATGGCACGCCATATTTGCGGTACAGGGTGATCGGATGCGCCTGGCCCTTGATACCGAGAATGTAATCGTTGCTGGTCAGGTTCACTTCCACGGGAATGTTACGCTCGCGCATTTTCTGCATGGTTGCCAGCGCATTGTTTTCGTACGCGATATCCATGCCGTGACCGATACGGTCGGCGCCTGCCACATCGACGGCTTCGGCGATATGGAAAGTCATGCCTTCCGGCGGCACCATGCCCAGCGCCAGCTCGCCGGCGTGCAGTGCGATCTTGACGTTTGGATACTTTGCCTTGAGGAACTTGAACATTTCCATGTGCAGGCTGTAATCGCGCATCGACACGTTCACGCTTTCCTGGCCCACGATGTTCACGCCCACCAGCAGCGGATTCAGGCTCGCTGCCTTGAACGCGGCCACCATGGACGAGAACACTTGCGATGGCGACAGGAAACGCAGCACATACGCCTGGTAACGCATGGTGAAGTTCGCATCGTCGATGCCGGCGCTGCTGGCGTTGACGTTGTCGTTATAGGCAGTGATGCTTTTCTGGAAGCTGGCATCCTGCTCCAGGCTGCCTGTCCAGTTGGCCAGCACGGCTTGCAATGCTGCCGGCTGCAAGCCGGGCGCCAGCACCTGCTGGTCGAACTGCGCATTCTGCACGAATGGCGACAGTTCGAAAATCGTCTCGATGTAGCTGAGGTTTTCCGCGATGGCGCGCTGCTTCAGGGTTTTCAAGCCGTCAGCCGTGTTGCTCGACGCCACGGGACCGAAATAGCCGAAGGTATCAAAAAAGGTACGGTCAGGCGGCGTCTGGATGGCGCCGTGATTATAGAAATCCTTGGTCGACCAGCGCTGCAGCAATTCCGCATACAGGCCCGCATCGGCAAACACTTCCGTGGATGACAGGCATCCACGCTGCGCGGCCGGCTTGGCGCGCTCGGCTGCCACAACGTCCTTGTTGCTTTCGATGCGGTACGTCGTCTTGTTGACGCAATAGTTTTCCTTGTCGATCCAGTCGAGGAATTGCTCGGCGTAAATGGCGCCCGAGTAATGGTGATGCAGATCACCGCCCTTGGGCATCATGGAAAAGAACAGGCTCAACTCGGCTGTCTTCGGCTGCGCACCGGCAACCAGGGCGGCAAAATGGCGCGCGGTGGCCGCTTCGTTGGAAGACGGGGTGGCCTGCGCCTTGGCGGCCTGCGCCGTTCCAGTCAATGCCAGCGCGGCGCCAAGCGCCAGGCCAGTGAGTTTCTTGTGCATTCGCGTTCTCGCTCAGGATAATTCGTGTTGAACAACGGGTAGGTCAGCCCTGCCCCCGCACATGCACGCATTGCCCGCCTGAATAGGTGGCGGCCACGGCGCGGTCGTCGCCCAGCAGCGCAAAGGCAAACAGCAATTCCTCCAGGCTTTGACAGCCGGCCGTGCGGCGTTCGAGCAACGGCGTCGATTGCTTGTCGAGCACAATAAAATCCGCTTCCGTGCCTGCCGTAAAATTGCCGAGGGTGCCTTCCAGCTGCATGGCGCGCGCGGCGCCCAAGGTCGCCAGGTAAAACATGCGCAAGGCGGGCAGATAGCTGCCTTTCAAGCGTGCTACTTTATAGGCTTCGTTCATGGTTTGCAACATCGAGAACGAGGTGCCGCCGCCCACATCGGTCGCCAGCGACAGCAGCACTTTCGCCGCATCGGCCCGCTCGAAATCGAACAGGCCGCTACCGAGGAACAGGTTTGACGTAGGACAAATGGCGGCCGCCGACGACGTTTCCGCCATGCGTGCGCGGTCGCGCTCGTCGAGCCAGATGCAGTGGCCAAACATGGCGCGCGGGCGCAGCATGCCGTACTGGTCATACACATCGAGGTAGCTGCGCGCCTGCGGATGCAGTTCGCGCACCCAGCGGCATTCATCCTCGTTTTCCGATACGTGGGTCTGCAAATACGTATCCGGATAGGCGCGCGCCAGTTCGCCCGCCAGGTGCATCTGCTCATTCGTGGACGTCGGCACGAAACGGGGCGTGATCGCATACAGCGAGCGGCCGTGCTTGTGCCAGCGCCGGATCAGCTCTTCGCTTTCGCGTGCGCCGGACTCGGCCGTGTCGCGCAGGAACTCGGGGCAGTTGCGGTCCATCATGACCTTGCCCGCCACCATGCGCAAGCCGCGCGCATCGCTGGCGCCAAAGAAGGCATCGACCGATTGCGGATGCACGCTGCCATACACCATGGCCGTGGTGGTGCCGCAGCGCAGCAGTTCATCGAGGAAAAACTCGGCCACGTTGCGCGCGTGCTCGGGATTCTCAAACGCCCGCTCGGTAGGGAAGGTGTACGTCTCCAGCCATGGCAGCAAACCCGGGGCAGGCGAGGCGATCATTTCCGTCTGCGGAAAATGCAGATGCGTGTCGATAAAGCCGGGCACGATCAGCTTGCCGCGGTAATCGACGATCTCGGTACCTGGCGGCAAAGTCGGTTGCAGCGATGCATAATCGCCAGCGGCCACGACCTTGCCGTCGGCCACGATCAGCAAGCCGTCCGCATGCCAGGCGTGCGCCTCCTCGGTGAAAGCGGGATCGGCGTGAAAGTGCAGCAAGCTGGCACTGTAAGCTTGCAATGTGGCAGGAACTATCGGCATGACTTCTTTCTATAACGGGTGAATGGCGGCGCGTTTCTCGCGTCGCGGTGGCGCACTGGCAGTAGCCAGCCGCAGCGGTGCGGCCAGGGCGGCCGCGGCCGCTTCCTCCCACACCATGAGTAGTTGACAGGCAACGGAAGCGGCGATCACGGCCGGCGCCTTGTTGCGGATGCCGGGCATGCCGATCGGACAGACCATGGCGGCAATGCGTTCGTCCGGTACGCCGCGCGCCTGCAGGCGGTGCTCGAATTGCTTGCGTTTCGTGT
Organism: Janthinobacterium sp. EB271-G4-7A; assembly: GCF_020858075.1. Classification (NCBI taxonomy): domain Bacteria; kingdom Pseudomonadati; phylum Pseudomonadota; class Betaproteobacteria; order Burkholderiales; family Oxalobacteraceae; genus Janthinobacterium; species Janthinobacterium sp. EB271-G4-7A. The sequence goes on along the minus strand of NZ_JACYMI010000002.1, from coordinate 6,459 downwards.
GCGAACCGATCAAGCCGAACCAGCCGACGTCCATGCGCGCCATGATCGCTTCAGTCAAGCGTTGATCGAGCGCATGGCTGTGCGTCATGACGAGAAAACTGCCGCCCGGCGGCGCCATGGCGACAAATTCCTCGGGCGTGTCGGTGGCGGCGATGCGCACGTTATCCGGCATTTGCAGGGGAAACATGTCTTCGCGCTCATCAACCCAGGTGATATTGCAGGGTAAATCAGCCAGCGCGCGCACGATGGCGGCACCCACGTGACCGGCGCCAAACAAGGTCAGGTGCGCGCGCGGCGCCAGGCAGGGGTCGACCAGCCAGCGCCGCCCCTTGCCATCCTGAGCGACATGGGTACTGCGTTCGCGCGCGAACGTATTGGGTGCCTGGCCTGGTGCGCCGGCAATCAGTTTACCGGCAGCATCGAACAGGGCCGACGCGGCATCGCCGTCAAGCGCCGTGACTTTCCAGCTGTCATGCTGGCGCCGTTCGCGCAAGGCGGCCAGCAATTCGTTCAAGCTGGCATCGACATACTCGAACGCCAGGTGGACGACGCCACCGCAGCATTGTCCCAGGCTGGGGCCGAGCGCAAAACGCTCGAGCCGCGCATGGGTCTCTGCCGTGGCCAGCATGGTCTTGGCGATTTCCACGGCGCGCAATTCCAGGTGGCCGCCACCGATGGTGTCCGCCTGGCCTTCAAGGGTGACGCGCATCTTCGCGCCCGCCTCGCGCGGCCCCGAGCCTTCCACCAGGGCGACCGTCACCAGCACGGATGCCTGCGTGTCATTCTCGATTGCTGTCAGCCAGTCGCTCATCCTCTGCTCCTAGGCGCCGGCATGCGCCGCTTGCACGGCCATGACCGCCTTGAGGATTTCCTCGCTGGTAGCGGGGGCATTCAGCGGTGGCTGCACGGCGTGATGGCCCACGCTGGAAATGGCGTCGCGAATGGCGAAGAAGACGGAGAACGGCAGCAGCAACGGCGGTTCGCCCACGGCTTTCGAGCGGTGAATGCTGTCTTCCACATTGCGGTTCTGGAACAGCTTGACGCGAAAATCTTCGGGGCAATCCGAAATGCCGGGAATTTTGTATGTCGATGGCGCGTGCGTCATCAGCTTGCCCGCCGCGTTCCACCACAGCTGCTCCGTCGTCAGCCAACCCATGCCCTGGATAAATGCGCCTTCCACCTGACCCAGATCAATCGCGGGATTCAATGACTGGCCAGCATCGTACAAGGCGTCCGCACGCAGCAGCTTCCATTCCCCCGTCAAGGTATCGACCACCACTTCAGCCACTGCCGCGCCATACGCATAGTAGGAAAAAGGATGGCCCGTCATCGTCTTCGCATCCCACGACAGGCCAGGCGTGGCATAAAAGCCGTCCGACCACAGTTGCACCCGGGCCAGATAAGCCTTCTGCACCAGCTCGGCAAACGCGACGACATGGCCATGCACGTGGATATGGTTATTGAAGAAGCGCACTGCAGCAACGTCGCCGCCGTACAGTTTGACCGCGTAATCGGCCAGGCGTTCACGGATCTGCCGCGCCGCATCCTGCGCCGCCTTGCCATTCAGGTCGGCGCCGGTGGACGCCGCCGTGGCCGACGTGTTCGCCACCTTGCTGGTATCCGTGGCCGTGGCCCGTACGCGCTCCAGGTCCAGCCCCAGTTCGTGGGCCACCACTTGCATCACCTTGGTATTGATACCCTGTCCCATTTCCGTGCCGCCATGGTTGACCAGTACGGAGCCATCCACATACACATGGACCAAGGCACCGGCCTGGTTCAGATGCGTGACGTTGAAGGCGATGCCGAATTTCAGCGGCGTGAACGCGAGGCCCTTCTTCAGGATCGGGCTGGCCTCGTTGAAGGCGTCGATGGCGCGGCGGCGCGCGCGGTAGTCGCTGCTCTCCTCTAGCTCAGCGACGAGATCGTGGATGACGTTGTCGACGATGGTCTGCCCATACGGCGTGACATTGCGCCCCTCGGCATCGTTGCGCCCATAGAAATTGAGCAGGCGGATATCGAGCGCATCGCGTTGCAAATGGCGGGCGATTTCATCGATCACATACTCGATGGCAATGGCGCCCTGCGGCCCGCCAAAGCCCCGGAAAGCCGTGTTCGACTGGGTATTCGTCTTGCCGCAGGCGGCGCGGATATCCACGTCGGACAGGTAATATGTGTTGTCGAAGTGGCAGACGGCGCGCGTGGCGACGGGGCCGGACAAGTCCGCCGAGTAACCGGCGCGCGTGGTCATATCGACCTTGGCGGCAAGTATCCTGCCCTCATCGTCGTAGCCCACTTCGTATTCATAGTAGAAACAGTGGCGCTTGCCCGTCACCAGCATGTCGTCATCGCGGTCGGCGCGCAATTTCACGGGTCGCTTCAGTTTGGCCGCCGCAATCGATGCTGCCGCCGCCCACAGGGCCGACTGCGATTCCTTGCCGCCAAAACCGCCGCCCATGCGCCGGCATTCGACGGTGATGTTGTGCGAATGCACGCCCAGCGCATGCGCCACCACGTGCTGCATCTCGCTCGGATGCTGGGTCGAACACAGCACCAGCATGCCTTGCGCTTCCTTCGGGATGGCGTAGGAAATCTGTCCTTCCAGATAAAACTGTTCCTGGCCACCTACATACAGCTGGCCCTTGACCACATGCGGCGCCTTCTCGAACGCCGCCTGATAATCGCCGCGTGTCAGCTGCATCGGCGGCAGCACGTATGATTGCGCGGCCTTGGCCGCTTGCGGCGTCATGATCGCGGGCAATTCCTCGTACGATACCTGTGCCAGGCGGGCGGCGCGGCGCGCATGGTCGTGCGTATCGGCCACCACGATGAAGATGGGCTGGCCCACGTATTGCACCAGTTCCGCAGCCAGGATGGGATCGTCATGGATGATCGGGCCGCAGTCATTGGTGCCGGGAATGTCCTGCGCCGTGTAGACGGCGGCGACACCGTTCGCACTGCGCACGGCCGACAAATCCATGGCCGTGATGCGTGCATGGGGCTTTTGCGACAGGCCCAGCGCCGCGTGCAAGGTACCTTGCAACTCGGCGATATCGTCCGTGTATGTGGCTTGCCCCAGCACATGCAATTGCGCCGATTCATGCGGCCTGGGCTTGCCCACGGCGGCCCAGGCGGCCGCTTGCAGTTCGGGCGTGGCAGGATGGTTCATGCTGGTCCTTTCAGGCGCGGCAAGCGTAGGCGTTGACGGCAGTGCGCAACAGCGGCGCACCGGGGCGTGTTTCCAGCCAGAAGCGGCGCAACAGGTTTTGCGCCGTCGTCATGCGGTAAGTATTCGACGCGCGCATGTCCGACAGGGGCGCGTAATCGTCGGCCAGCAAGCGCATGGCGATGACGAGATTGTCTTCCATCCATGCTTGTCCGCGCAAAAACGCTTCCGTTTGCGCGGCGCGCTGCGGCGTGGCCGCCATGCCGCCAAAGGCGATGCGCGCATCGACGATGCGCTCACCGTCGAGCTCAAAAGCAAACGCGGCGCACACGGCCGAAATATCCTGGTCGAAGCGTTTCGCCAGTTTATAGGTGCGAAATTGCACACCGGCACGCGGCAAGGGCACGCGCACGGCTTCGACGAATTCGCCTGGCTGCATATCTTTCTTTTGATAAGCCAGATAGAAGTTTTCCAGCGGCATGATCCGCTGGCCGCCTGGGCCGCGCAGCACGATCTCGCTGCCCAGCGCAATCAGCCACGGCATCGAGTCGCCGATGGGGGAACCATTGGCCACATTGCCGCCCAGCGTACCGGCGTTACGGATCGGCAAGGAAGCAAAGCGTTGCCATAGTTCCGACAATTCCTGCGGATAATGCCCGCACAGGGCCGCATAGGCATCGTTGAGGCTGGCGCCGGCGCCGATGTGCAACTTGCCATCGTCCACGGCGATGGTTTTCAGCGCAGCGACGTTGCCCAAATAAATGATGTCGCCCAGGTCGCGCAATTGCTTGGTCACCCACAAGCCCACGTCGGTGGAACCGGCCAGCAGGCAGGCTTGCGGCTTTGCCGCGCGCAGTGCCACCAGTTCATCGATGCTGCGCGGCGCGTGAAATTGCTGGCCGCCATGTTCATACGTAGTCAGGCTGCTGCGCTGCAACGCCTGCAATTGCTGCGCCACGGCATCGCGATCGAACGTGACGTGCGGCAAGTCGCCCATGCGTCTGGCTGCATCGATGATGGGCCGGTAGCCCGTGCAGCGGCACAGATTGCCCGACAGGGTATCGTCGATTTCGCCGCGCGTGGGTGTCTCGCCGTTTTTTTTCAGATACATGCCCCACAAGGACATGACAAAACCGGGCGTGCAAAAACCGCACTGGGAACCGTGACACTCGACCATCGCCTGCTGCACCGGGTGCAGGGCGCCGTCGGGCTGTTGCAAGTCTTCCACGGAAAACAGGGCCTTGCCATCGAGTGTAGGCGTGAGCTGGATGCAGGCGTTGACGGCCTTCATCTCGATTTGCCCATCCACCAGGCTGCCGATGACGACGGTGCAGGCGCCGCAATCGCCTTCGGCGCAGCCTTCCTTGGTGCCCGTGCAATGCAAATCCTCGCGCAGGTGCTGCAACACAGTCTGCGTAGGGGCGGCGTTGCGTACTTCCTGTACGGCACCACGGTAGTAAAAGCGGATCGGTTCTGACATGCTGGCCTCGGTATAGTCCCAGTATAGGAGATTAACACCGGCATATGGGACAACTATATGCAAAGACTGATTTTACTTATCATCCAATTTCAATACCTATCAACCGGTACAGGGATGCGTCGCGTGCCAATGTTCGGCAATATCGATGCGGCGCGTGATCCACACATGCTCATGGCCCTGCACATAGTCGAGAAAGCGCGCCAGGGCGGCCGCGCGGCCAGGCCGTCCTACCAGGCGGCAATGCAAGCCCACCGACAGCATCTTCGGCTGATTCAAGCCATTCGGATCGCCTTCCGCATACAGCACATCGAAGGCATCCTTCAAATAATCAAAAAACTGCGTGCCCGAATTAAAGCCCTGCATGGCGGCAAAGCGCATGTCGTTCGTGTCCAGTGTATAAGGCACGATCAGTTGCGGCTGCACGGCAGGCATGCCGGAGGCATCCGTGTACGCTACCTTGTCCCAGAATGGCAGATCATCGCCGTAATAATCGGCGTCGTAGCGGAAACCGCCATGCTCGACCACCAGTTTGCGCGTATTCGGAGAATCGCGCCCCGTGTACCAGCCTTGCGGGGCCGAACCCGTCAATTCGCGGATGATCTGCACGGCTTCGCGCATGTGTTCGCGTTCCGTTGCCTCGTCCATGTTTTGATAGGAAATCCAGCGCAAGCCATGACAGGCGATTTCATGCCCCAGTTCCTGAAAGGCGGCCACCGCTTCCGGATTGCGCTTCAATGCCATCGAGACGCCGAATACGGTCAGCGGCAGGCGCCGCTCCTCGAACATGCGCAGCAGGCGCCACAACCCGGCGCGCGAGCCATATTCATAAATCGACTCCATGCTCAGGTGGCGCGCAGGAAAAGCGGCCGCCCCGATCATTTCCGACAAAAACGTTTCCGAGGCGGGATCGCCATGCAGCACGCTGTTTTCCGCCCCTTCCTCGTAATTGAGGACGAATTGCAGCGCGATGCGGGCCTTGCCCGGCCATTGCGGATGGGGTGGCGTGCGGCCATAGCCGATCAAGTCGCGTGGATAATGTTCGTAATTGTTCATGCGGAGGCGCGCCTATGGGAGGACAATGTTGGCTATATGCCCAATCATATAGCCCGGCGCAGTCACCGGTATATGATTTGCACGATAAGCACATTCACTCACCCTATATACAGGATAGCAAATGGGAAAACTCAGCACGCATGTACTCGATATCGCCCACGGCAGGCCGGGAGCCGGCGTCAAGGTGGCCCTGTTTTCAGTCGCGCAGGAAGGCAAAGTGTTATTGAAGATGGATATGACCAATAGCGATGGCCGCTGCAGCACGCCCTTGCTGGAAGGCGACAGCATGAAGGCGGGCCAGTATGAACTGGTCTTCAATGCAGGAGACTATTTCGCCGCCCAAGGCGTGGAACTGCCCTCCCCCCGCTTCATCGACCTGGTCACCCTGTCCTTCGGCATTGCGCATACAGACGAGAACTACCACGTGCCGCTGGTGGTATCGCCGTGGTCGTATTCGACTTATCGCGGGAGTTAAGCGACGTTAAGTAAAAAAGGCAGCGCGCAGCGCTGCCTTTTTTTTCGCCTGCTGAACCGAACCACCGGGGTCATACCCTCCACACCGCCAACGCCAGATTCGACGCCAACGCAGGAGGGGGTCTGACCCCAGCCTTTGCTGTTGGGTTGCCCCGTCAATGTCCAGACGAAAAAAAACCCCACCATTGCTGGCGGGGTTTTTCTCTACTGCAAATAACAAGCCTGACGATAACCTACTTTCACACTGGTTGCAGCACTATCATCGGCGCAAAGTTGTTTCACGGTCCTG
>NZ_JACYMI010000018.1:0-524 GCF_020858075.1 Janthinobacterium sp. EB271-G4-7A | reverse complement strand
CCACCTGTGTCGGTTTGCGGTACGGTCTCGTATGACTGAAGCTTAGAGGCTTTTCTTGGAACCACTTCCGATTGCTTCGTGAACAAGTTCACTCGTCTCAACCCCTTGAATTGCGCACCCGGATTTGCCTAAGTGCCTTCTATGAGCCAAAAACCAACTATTCCAACAGTTGGACAACCTTCCGCGATCCGTCCCCCCATCGCATCATACGACGGTGCAGGAATATTAACCTGCTTCCCATCAGCTACGCATCTCTGCCTCGCCTTAGGGGCCGACTCACCCTGCTCCGATGAACGTTGAACAGGAAACCTTGGGCTTACGGCGTGGAGGCTTTTCACCCCCATTATCGCTACTCATGTCAGCATTCGCACTTCTGATACCTCCAGCATCCTTTACAAGACACCTTCGCAGGCTTACAGAACGCTCTCCTACCATATATATTGCTATATATCCGCAGCTTCGGTGACTGGCTTAGCCCCGTTACATCTTCCGCGCAGGACGACTCGATCAGTGAGCTATTACGC